>PMTV01000008.1 GCA_003167215.1 Acidobacteriota bacterium
GGCCCAGCTCGTCATCGGCTCGCCGATGGCCTGAAGCGTCGACTTCTCCCCCCACAAATGTGCCGTTCTGCTTGCTCATCACGTCCTGGGCCTCAACTCATCGTACCAGCATCTTCCAAATTCGTTCCTTGATCACGGATCACGGCTTCAAAGCAATTCGGCCGGTGTAATCGATTCGGTTCAGGAGAATAGGTATTCGGTGCACCACACTGATTTCTCTCGTTCTTCGCTATTCCGGTTTCGCTTGACTGTGAGCCAGCGCTGCCCACGCATACTCGATGTCTTCCCGGCCCAAAAGCCGTGTGACTCCAATTCCCGCCGCGTAGAGACAGACTCCTGCAAGGAGTTTCACGACGGCTGGCGCCGGCAGAAGCGCCGCCCCCCAAGATGTCCCCAGTGCCAGAGCTAATGCCGGTACTGTCCATCGCAAACCCTGCAGGGCCAGCGAGCGTGTTTGGCGAAATGCCAGCGGCACTACGAACCATGCCAGACCATAACTTATCAGAGTGGCCCAAGCCGCACCTAGGGCCGCATATCGAGGAATCAGGTACAAATTCAACGCCACATTACTCAAAGCACCTACGGCCGTGGGAACCAAGAGGAACTTTTGTAGGTTGCTAGTCACCATTGCGGCCACCATGACTGTCCCGAAGAAAATGCTCACCTCCGACCAAATTAACACCGCGAGCAACGGCGTCGCTGCCGCGAACTGTTTGCCGTAGAGAAGGTTTACGATGGGGCCAGCCCCCGTCGTAATCACCACGCAAATCGCGCACGCAAGCACTGAGAAGTAGCGGAATGTTCGATCTAGATAGCCGCGAAAAGCCAATGCCCCCGTACCTGTTGCTGAAACGGAGAGAATTGGAACTAGCGACGCGATTAAAGCCGCTGGGATCATCTCGAACATTTCGCTCACTCTTACTGCCGCAACATACTGTCCCAATATCGAATCATTCGCCATATTGTGCAGCATGACCTGGTCTATTCGGAAGTAGACCGCAGCGAGTAGAGAGCTGAACGCAATCGGAATGGAGCTGGCCAGGTAGAACCGTGAGCGGCTTGCGTAAGATTCAGACAAAGGAGAAAGAAAACGCCGGCTGATGCCCCAAATCAGGATGGCCTCCAGAGCCGCGACGATGAATCGCCATACGATCACAGTAATGAGACGTGCCTGCAACCACGCCAACGCCACAACCAACAAGAGCCATATGCCCTGGCGTAAAAGGTTGATTCCGGCTGAATACCATTGCTTCAAATCTACTTGGAATACCACCCCCGGCAGGCGGAGCGGCGAAAGCAGAAGTATCTCCATTACAGCGAAGATAAGCAGGAAATGTAGATGGCCTTTGTAGCCCACAAAGGGAGCGATCACCAATGACAAAATCGTGGCGCCGATAGAAAAAATAAGGCAGAGCTTCGTTCCGGTTCGGAGAATGTTCGTAGCCTGGTTCCGGTCGATCGATGCTTCTCGAGCCATGATCGAATCGATTCCAAATGTTGCCAGCCAGCCAAAGAGCGTCGCGTAAGCGTAGATTGCGCCGAATTCGCCAAGTTTTTCACTCCCCAAATACCGTGCCAGAATGATCGATGCCCCTCCCGCTAGTACAATCGAGAGTCCGCGGCCGCCGAGCAATGCGGCAGTGTTCTGCAGCACGCGCGTCCGCATTCGAAGGCTGCTTTTTGCCGGCTGAGTTCCCATAATTTTGAAGCTTTGCGAACGGCGGAAGCCTTTCAAATTCTGGACCACGCAAAATGTTTCACTCGCTATCTTCTGTTGGCACAGGATTCTAGGGCTCTTTATTTTGTTCTTGGAGTTGCCGCAGATCTTCCTGTTCAATGTGGCCCATCAATCGTCCGCGCCCGGTAAAGTATGCTTTTAAGCTCCGAATGGTTTGTGCCGGAACCACCGCAACTTGATTGTACGCTGCGTCACGCCAGGAAATCGGGCCTCGCGCTGGAATCAAGTGCGTGCCCCATTGAAAGATGAGGCCCAGGTTCCAGGCAATCAATGCCGCCGTAACGATCGATGCAAATAGCGCGGCGCGGTGTTCCTGCCAAGCGCGCCCCAGCCAATCGAAGAATGCTGCCAGACCCAGAACGAAGATCGGCGTTAGCGAAACAAAGAATCGATTGCCGAACGACGAAATGCCATCCCAATTTTGATAGCAGCCAATCGTATAAAGGTAAAGCAAAAAACCGCCAGTCAAGAAAAGGCTCAAATCTCGATCGTACCTTCGCAGCAAAACAAGTCCCGCCACCGACAAGATCAGAATGGGTGTCCAGCTGAACAAACCGTGTTCCGCGGAGAAACAAACTTTCAGAAAGGCCGGAGATTTCCAAAACCATCGCTCGGTGTAGCCCAAATTTAAGAAGCTTCCATAAATTATCTTTTTGGTAATAAAGGTTGGAGCGAGCGCAATAAGAATAGTTATGACGAAAATTACATTGCAGATAAAGAGCTGCTTGATACGTTCGATTTCGCCTGCCTTTAATCTGTCCCAGAACCCAGCTAGTGATTCCATCAGAGGAACGATAAGCAGAGCCGCATTTACATAATAAACGTCCATCATGAGCCCAGCGATTACGCCAAGAATCAGCCACTGCGCCCAGGTGCGCGCTGCTCGTGCGCGATCCCAATACCACAGAAAGAGCGATACGGCGAAAGCTGAATGTGCATGAGCCCACGAGGGATTGAAATACATATAGACGGGAAGTGAACTTGCGAACCAGATGCCGAGAGCGGCGAGAAATGCCCATTTCTCTCCACAATATTTTTTTGCCAGTAGAAAGGAAAACCAGATCCCCAGAAAGCCGTAAAAAGCAGTTCCCAACGCCATAGCGATCCTATAAGGCGACGAGAAACCGTCGGCGGAAACATGGGATCCGAAAATTTGGCTTGCCTTCACAGAAAGATGAGCTATTAGCAGGAAAGGCGACCAAAGGATCGCGGGCCCAATCGTGAAATGATTATCCAGATGCCCTGTCACCGTGAATTGATTCTGGCTAATGTATCCGTAAGAATTGACACGCCCCAGCCGAAAGCTGCTGTTTGCGGCAAGCCAATCTTTTGTGAAATCAAGATTGCCGCCGATTAGGATCGATCGGCCGAACGCGTAGTATCCCACTCCGTCGCCGCGCACCCAAGGGTTCACCAGCGGAAGGCTGAAAACAAATAGCGCAAGCAGGATTTTGACGCGCCGAGAAAATATTGGCCCCGACTTCACGGCCCGCATCATCAACTCGTCGTCTCCCGAATCGTTCTTGTCAAAGATTTCGCTGAGGATTCCAGCAAACTCGACGCTACGTATTCGAGCTGCTCTTCTGTAAGTTCCGGGTACATCGGCAGCGACAGAATTCGATTGGCCGCCGCCTCTGTCGCGGGGAAATCACCGCGAGAGTATCCGAGGTCTTTGCAGGCTTCCTGCATATGAATCGGTATCGGATAATGGATACCGGTCGCGATTCCGCGTGCGGACAGAAATTCCTGTGTGTGGCGCCGGTTGTCCGTCTCGATCACGTAGAGATGGAAAATATGTGTGCGCTGAGCCGCAACGCGAGGCAAAACGTACGGCTCGCCCGCCAGTAGTGCATCGTAAGCAGCGGCATGTTGTTGGCGCGTGGCATTCCATACATCCAGATGGCGAAGCTTCACCCGCAAAATGGCCGCCTGAATCGTGTCCAGCCGTGAATTTGTGCCGGCAACCACGTGTTCGTACTTCACGCGTTGACCGTAGTTTCGCAATTCGCGTATTTTTTCAGCGATAGCCGGGTCGTTCGTAGTGACGGCTCCCCCATCTCCGTAAGCCCCGAGATTTTTTCCAGGATAGAAACTGAAGGCCGCAGCATGTCCCCATGTACCTGCCCGCCGGTTGGCATACATAGCACCATGCGCTTGCGCGGCATCTTCGATGACGATGATTTTGTTCTTTCGAGCGATTGCTAGAATCGCCTCCATATCTGCTGGCTGACCGTAAAGATGCACCGGCATGATTCCGCGCGTCCGCGGCGTGATGGCNNACCTCGTCGCCCGGCCCGA
Organism: Acidobacteriota bacterium; assembly: GCA_003167215.1. Classification (GTDB taxonomy): domain Bacteria; phylum Acidobacteriota; class Terriglobia; order Acidiferrales; family UBA7541; genus Palsa-295. The sequence goes on from PMTV01000008.1 coordinate 4,037, forward strand.
TGCCGTACGCACGAAGCACGAGCTCAAGCGCGTCAAGTCCGGAGCCGACTCCTATAGCTTGAGTGGTTCCGATAAATTTCGCGAAATCCTCTTCGAACAGGCGGACTTCCTCACCCAGGACGTAGTCACTCCGATCCAGCACGCCCTGAATTGCCACGTTTATTTCCTTCGCAATCATTTTGTACTGCGCTTGCAAATCTACGAAAGGGATTTGGATTCTTTCAGTCATTTTCTTAAGCCCAGCCCCAAATAAAAGATGGGCCGGAGAATACTCCACCATCCCGTGATCGGCTTCATTTTGGTGTAGCCCTGCTGGTGAGGCGGATAAATCTTAGTAACCGGCACTTCGCAATGTCGGTAACCCAGTCGAATCGAATTATAGAGGAGATAAGGTTCGAGTTCGTACCTATCGAGCCAATCCTGTCGCCAATCGATTCGTCCGTCACGAAGAATGTTCGTGCGGAATGCTCGGAACCCGTTGGTCGTTTCCGTCACGCGCTTGCCCACGAACATCGAGAACAAAAGCGGATGCACAAACCGTGTGGCGAGCACGCGATATGCGGGAGTGTTGCCGTACCCGCCGCCGGGAAGAAAACGTGACCCTTGCACGAAATCCGCCCGGCCAGAGCGGATCGGATCGAGTAATCGCGGAATTTCGTTTGGATCGTCCTTATCGTTTCCCGCCTGAACCACTAGTACATCATAATTATTTTCGATCACGTAGTCGAAGACACGCTTCATCGCTGCGCCTACTCCCTGGTTCGTGGGGTTGCGCAGATGAAGCCATCCGTTCTTAGGCAGAGATTCGAGTGTGCCATCCGTCGAGCCGTCATCCATCACGAGCAAATCGTAATCGCGCGGATACGGATGGCGGGTAATCGTCCTGCGGATTTTCTCGCCCTCGTTGTAGGCGAAGATGGCTGCGAGCGTTTTCATTGCCCGCGTCGAGCGGGTCGCACCACGGGGCGAGGCAGGGGAGCGACCGTATTCCATTCCGGGCGCCGCCGGACATCGATGCCGTCCACGTACGGTTTGACGATGTCGAACGGGCATTCCAGTTCATCCACGTCCGCAATTACACGAGCCGGCGAGCCCACCACCACCGCGCGGGCAGGTACGTCGGCGTTAACAACACTTCCCGCGCCGACCAGGGAATTCTCTCCGATAATCACGTGCGGAAGAATCGTAGCTCCGATTCCAATTCGCGCCCCCGATTTTATGGTCGGCCCCTGCATGCATTTAGTGCACAGTGGATGAGGGTCGTTTGCGAGCATCACCCCGGGCGCAAG
>PMTV01000041.1 GCA_003167215.1 Acidobacteriota bacterium
TTGCAATTCCGCGGGCTGGAAACTCTGCGAGATCAACTCGTCGCTTCGTCGGCAAAGAAATCGAGCGGTAAATTGGCAAGTAAACCTGGTGGAACGAATGGCTAACCAAAGCCTGAGCGAACAACTCGACAAAATCGTTGACGCGCTGATCGCCCGCCCGCGCGGCGCAGTTCCCGGCCGCGAGACGAAAGTCGGCGCGAAACTTCAAGCGCTGGCGCAAATTGCCACCCAGTTGCGCGATCTGCCCGGCGAACATTTCAAAGCACGCCTGAAACTTGATCTCGAAAGGAGAACATCCATGGCAAGCAAACCAGCAGTAGCAACAGAAGTTCGGCAGACTGCAGTTCCCTATGTGTGTGTCACAAACGCTGCCGCCGCGATCGGCTTTTACAAAAGTGTCTTCGGCGCCACGGAAGTGATGCGATTGGTTGGCCCCGATAAAAAAATCGGCCACGCCGAAATTCGCATCGGCAATTCGTCAATATATCTTTCGGACGAGTTCCCCGATCATGGAGTGCTTAGTCCTCAAACGCTCGGCGGCTCGCCCGTAAAAATGAGCCTTTCGGTGGACGACGTTGATGCGGTCGCCGCGCGCGCTGTCGCCGCGGGCGCAAAAGAAGTACGCCCTATCGAAGATCAGTTTTACGGCGAGCGCTCCGGCCAGTTCGCCGATCCCTTCGGCTACGTTTGGAATATCTCAACGGTAAAAGAAGAAATGTCCGGCGCGGAAATGCAAAAGCGAATGGATGCCATGATGGAAGGGAGTCCCGAAGCCACAAGCCAAGAGACGCACAGTTCCACAGTGGCACCGATTCCTCCGGGATTTCATACCATCACGCCATATCTCATCGTTCCGGGAGCGGCAGCGATGATTGATTTCGTAAAGCAAGCGTTCGGCGGCGAAGAGCTATTCCGCGTGAACATCCCCGGCACGGATAAAATCATGCACGCTCAGGTTCGCATCGGCGACTCCATGCTCGAACTCGCCGACGTCACCGAGCAATATCCCGGGCGACCCTGCGGCATGCATTTGTACGTGCTGGACACCGACGGGCTGTACGAGCGCGCCATAAAGGCCGGCGCCACTTCGGTGCGAACGCCGGAAGACACCCCATACGGCGACCGCAGCGCCATCGTCACCGATGCCTTCGGCAACTCGTGGTTCATCGCCACGCACGTCAAGGACGTACAATTCTAGGTGTGCTCGCCACCTTGCCGGTGCTTGCGTAATTGTGTTGGAGGCGCGGGATCATGAGCAAAACCAACTCGCCGGGCGAGCCTTTAATCCGAAATATTTCGGACACGGCGCTTTGGGCCGCGGTGTATCGCGCGCGCGAGACGGAGCGTGCGGACCATCTCTTTAGTGATCCGTTCGCCCGCCGGCTGGCAGGAGCTCGCGGCGAACAAATCGCCACTTCCTTGCCGTTCAGCGATCGCGCGACGTGGGCTTGGGTTATGCGCACGTATCTCTACGATCAGTTCCTCAACGAACAAATCCAGCAGGGCGTCGATATGGTAGTGAATCTGGCGGCGGGTCTGGATGCGCGGCCTTACCGCATGGCCCTGCCTTCTTCACTCAAATGGATTGAAGTCGATCTCGCGGGCATTTTGGATTACAAAGAGGAAATTCTCGGCGCGGGAAAGCCTGCCTGCCAACTCGAACGGATTCGCTTGGATCTGTCGGACGTCAGCGGGCGCCGCGAGCTGTTTTCTCAACTCGGACGCAGGTCCGCGAAAGCGCTGATTATCACCGAGGGTCTTCTGATTTATTTCACCGCGGATGAAGTGGGAGCTCTCGCTCGCGATCTCGCCGCACCCCCGAGCTTTCAGCGCTGGCTCACCGACGTGGCGTCTCCCGGACTTCTCCGCCTGCTTCAAAAAAACATGGGACCGCAGCTCGCGCAAAGCGGCGCTACATTTAAATTCGGCCCCAAGGAAGGCCCCGGGTTTTTCGTCCCTTACGGCTGGAAGGCAGCCGATGTGCGGTCGCCGCTAAAAACAGCCGCGCGCTTGAAACGGCTCTCGTTTGGCATGCGGTTGCTGTCGCACCTGCCGGCGTCAAATGGTGCGCAGGGCTCGCGTCCATGGTCCGGGATTTGCCTGTTGGCAAGACAGTAGGCGCATTCAGGCCGTGACTGTCACAGTGGGATTTAACGCAAAAACGGATTGTGCGCGCGCTCGGCGCCGATCGTGGTATTTGCGCCGTGGCCTGGCGTGACGAGTGTCTCATCGGGCAGCGTGAGCAATTTGTCGTGGATCGATTTCAGAATATCTTTGAACGAGCCGCCCCACAGGTCGGTTCGGCCAATGCTTCCCTGGAAGAGGGTGTCGCCTGCGATCAGGCGAGATGTCTCGCCGGCCGAATCTAGCGGCCGCTTCGGGGCTGGCGTATGCACATGCGCGTGTTCGTGCGTGCCATGCGGATCAGCCGATGCGGGCGAAGCCGCGTTTGTATCACGTTCCACCACCAAACTGATGCTCCCCGGCGTGTGGCCCGGCGTATGCAGCACGCGCGCCGCATAACCGCCCCAGCGCACGGTGTCGCCTTCTTTCACGAAATCCTGGATGGACATCACCGCGGGAGTCGCAACGCCAAGCCAATTCGCCTGCATCTCCAGATGGTCGTAGAGTTCCAAATCGTCTTTGTGGATCAAGACCGGCGCACCGGTCGCGCTGTGCAATCCGGCAAGCCCTCCCACGTGGTCTATATGCGTATGGGTGCTGACGATCGCGCGCACCTTCAAATCATGCCGCCGCAAAATCTCCAGTATGGCGTCCACTTCGTCGCCGGGATCCACCACAATCGCTTCGCGCGTCGTGGGATCGCCCAGAATCGAGCAGTTGCAATGCAGTATGCCCACCGGAATGATTTCGTGAATAAGTTTTTCGGCCATTTCAGATTAAGTATAGCAGTCCCGGCCGTCTCTCGCTCTCGGCTGCCCGAAGGCAGCGGATTTCCGGGATGACACCAGACCACATATTCCCGCATACTCATTGAGCCTGCCTGACCCGAAAATCATGGACACTCCACTTCTTGCCGAACATCGCGCCGCAAACGCAGTTCTCGCGGAGTATCACGGTTGTCTGCTGCCGGAAAAGTTTTCAGACGCAGCTTCCGAATATCGCGCCGCGGAAGAAACCGTCGCGTTATTCGACACGAACTGGCACGCTATCTTTTCGCTTTCCGGCCCGGACCGCATCCGCTATCTCAACGCAGTCGTATCAAACGACATCAAGTCCGTGGGCGAAGCTTATGGCACGCGCGCACTGCTGCTAAATCCGCAAGGACATATCCTCGCGGAACTTGAAGTGTATGCGCTCGCCGAGAAATTGCTGGTGCGCACGCACGCATCAGTTCGCGAACGCACCTTCGCCACGCTCGACAAATACATCATCATGGACGACGTCACACTCGAAGATCTTACCGATCAACTGGGCAGTTTTGCAGTAGAAGGTCCGCAGGCCGGCACCGTTGTGGCGCAGGCGTGCGGACTGGCGCTCGAAGGCTTTTCGGAATTTGCCAACGCGGAGCTTCTCATCGACGGAGTTCCCTGCCATCTAATCCGCCGCTCTCACTTCGGCGAGCCTGGCGCTGAAATCATCGCTCCGCGCGAACATCTCGGGTTGCTCTGGCAAAGCATGCACGCCAGAGTGCACGCCGCGCGCGGCGCGTCCATCGGCATGGCCACGCTTAACGCGCTTCGCCTGGAAGCCGGCATCCCGTGGTTCCCGGATGATTTCAACGATACGGTGATTCCGCACGAAGCGGCGCTCGAAGCGACGCACTTAAGCTTTACAAAGGGTTGTTACACCGGGCAGGAAATTGTGGAGCGAGTGCGCTCCCGCGGCCAGGTAAACCGCCGCCGCGTGAGTCTGAAATTTTCATCCGCCGATCCGCCAGCTCCGCTGACGCGTTTGCGCGCGACGGACGCCGCAGCCGCAGAGGTGGGCATCATCACCAGCTCCGCATTTTCGCCCAAGGGCGCAACAGCCATCGGCATGGGCTACGTGCGTCGCGAACATAACGCCCCCGGCACCGTACTCGCATTCGATGGCGGCACCGCAACGGTAACAAGCTAGTGCACCCGGCAACGAGATCTCCACGCAATGTGCGCTAAAGAAATACGCGTCGCCACGCCGCTCACACGGCTTGACGAGTTTGCGCCGGTGTATCAGTTCAGCGAGTTTCATTCCCGCCGGATCGCGGCCCCACCGGAGCAGACCTATCACGCAGTGAAGTCAGTGACGGCTCAAGAGATTACTCTGTTCCGCACCCTCGTCTGGCTTCGGCGGTTCGGCCGTTCCGGACCCGAAAGCATCCTCAACCCGCCGCCGCACGTGCCGGTCCTCGACATCGCCACCAAGACATCATTTATAATTCTTGCCGAGGAGCCTGACCGCGAGATTGTTCTGGGGACTCTGGTGATTTCGCCGCGTGGATGGCGTCCGAGCGGTAGGCTAACCGCCGACGGCTTCAAGGCTCTTTGCGTGACTGCAAGGACGCCCGGCTTCGCCGCGGGCAGGATAAGCTTTCGCATCGAGGACGCAGGCCCGACCTCGTGTACGCTTACGACCGAGACGCGCGTGTACGCCACCGACGCCGTCAGTCGCCGCCGATTCGCTCGCTACTGGCACGTAATCTATCCGGGAAGCGCTTTTATCCGCCGCATGTGGCTGCGTGCCATCGCCCGCAGAGCTGAATCGCTATAGAGAGACATTTGAGCGATTCAACGGCAACACTATGCACGCGGTCGTTAATTCAAGGCTTGCTCGATCAAAGGCCCGATCCCAATAAGCGTCTTGATCTGGTCGTCGGTCAGGCCGAAACGCTTCTTGATGTATTCGGGGTCGTTATAGCTCAACCACACTTTGCCGTCGCTGTCCTGCCAGGCCAGCGCTTTTAGCGGAAGGTCGATCGCGGCGGTTGGCGCAGCCAGCATCACGGGAGTGCCGCCCTTGGGATTGCCAAAGATGAGCAGTTGCGTCGGAGGCATTTTCAACCCGGCCTTCTCCGCCTCGCCACTGTGATCGACGCGAACAAAAATCTTGATTCCTTTCGACTGCAGCAGTGCATCCACTCGGTCTAGCGTCTCCGGCACAGAATACTTGCTGGCCTTGCTGATGATTCCTTCACCTGTTTTCATGGGATTCGACTCCTCGCGATTGAGATCTGAGATAGGTCGCCGCCGTTCGAGATGCTAGAACAAAAGCCTTTTGATGCTGAGGGAATATTTCGCGAGGACTCGAGAGGTTAGCGTTTGCGGAACGCCTTAGTCGAAATTCATAGACTTCATAAAGCTTCCGCGCGTGGTATCGATCTTTTTCTGAAGCTGCATGATGGCGTACAGCAGCGCTTCGGGACGCGGCGGGCATCCCGGCACGTACACGTCCACCGGGATCACCTGGTTCACTCCCTGCACGATTGCATAATTGTTGAACACGCCTCCCGACGTGGCGCACGCGCCCATCGAAATCACCCATTTCGGCTCGGGCATCTGCTCGTAGAGCTGTTTGATCACCGGCGCCATTTTCACTGAAACGCGCCCCGCGATAATCATCAGGTCTGACTGCCGCGGAGATCCGCGGAAAACTTCCGCGCCAAACCGCGCAATGTCGTACCGCGAAGACGCCATCGACATCATCTCAATCGCGCAGCACGCCAGCCCGAACGACATGGGCCAAATCGAGCTTCGCCGCGCCCAGTTCACCACTTTGTCCAGCGACGCGAGCAGAATTCCCTCATCCTTCAGGAAATTTGCGTCCTGACCGGGTGCTTCCAGCGTCACGCCCTTGGCTAGTTCAATCGCCATGGTCTCGAAATATCCTCAGCGGCTAGCACATCTTTACTACGCGCAGCCAACACCCTTACATGCCTACGACAACATTTTGCACCTTAGCGCGAGTCATTGCAATCGCGCGTAAGGGACCCTGCGCCTTCGGGAACTTAAGCCTCTACCGCGGAGTCTAATTGGTTACAAGCGATGCGATCGGGACTCTTTGTATTCTGGCTAGCAATTCTCGTTGCGAGCTCTTCGTTCGCGCAAGCCCCCTCGACGCCGCCGCAACCCCCGCCTTCCTATCGGTTTTCGTCCGGTGATGCGGCGATGAACATTCCTGTCGAGCTGATCGCAAACGGCTTGGTGTTTGTACAGGCGAAAGTGAACGACCACGCGGGCTGGTTCATTCTGGACAACGCCAGCCAAGGATTCTTAGTTGACCGCGAGTACGCTCGGGAGATCTCACTCCAAACCAGCGGCAGCGCGGTGTCCCGCAATGACGTTTCCGACGCCGTCCAGGTCGGGATTATACGAGACGTCCAGATCCGCTTGGCTGGGATGGATCTGACGCACCGCAATCTCGTCGTGATTGATTTGAAATCTTTGGAGCCAAGCATCGGCCACACTGTTGACGGCATCATCGGATCGCGCCTATTCGATGACTTTGTCGTGGTCGTGGACTACGAGCGCCGCTTAGTGTCCATCTACCTGCCCGATAAGTACCAGCCGTCGGCAAAAGACACGGCGTTGCCCGTTCGTATCGACGAACACGGCTTCCAATTCATCGATGCGACGATCGCAGTGCCCGGGGTCGAGCCCATTGCCGCCAGTTTTCTGATTGACGGCGGCGCGAACAGCTACATGGATATCTACAAACCGTTCGGCGACGCGCACCACGTGCCGCCGACGGGAATGAAGCTTTTGGACGACCCGGGATCAAGCGCCGGTGGAACGACTCAGTCGAGAGACGGCCGAGCCGAGCGGATCATGATTGGTCCTTTTTCCATCCGGAACCCGCCGATCACGTTTTCGCAGGGAACGGAGGGTCTGATGGCGGCCAAGGACCACGCGGGACTTGTGGGCGCCCAATTTCTGGAGCGCTTCACTGTGGCATTCGACAATCGCAGCAAACGTGTATGGCTTACTCCAAACCACAACTACCCAGATCCCGCGAAGTATGATGAGAGCGGA
>PMTV01000023.1:0-72500 GCA_003167215.1 Acidobacteriota bacterium
TAATTTATGTCAGACCTCCCTGCTAATTCCTGGTAAGTCGGATTACCGGACAAGTGCCTTACCATTACTTCACATTTCCGGTAAGCGCTGCCAGCTCAACCGGTCGTTGCAACACCATCCAATACATTGATTCGACAATCCTTCCCCGGGAGAAGCGATCTGCCGTCATGTTAGAAGTCAGCGACGGGGATGCCAAGCGCCATATTGCTGTGCTGCAGGATGAGCACACCGTAATGCTGCGAGCGTGGGGTGGCAGCTCGCCCCGGAAGCGGCGCCGGGGCGAGCACGACGCTGATGTGACGTCAAGTCGGCTGGTGAATCTTCTGGTGAAGCAAGTACGCGGTGCGCAGAGAACTTCGAACTCTCATTCCGCCGTTGTAGGCGATGAATCCCCGCTTCCTGAATCGACTAATATAAAAATTCGTTCGGCTCCGCGTGGTACCAATCATATTCGCCAAAACGCCCTGACTTATCTTGGGAATTCGGCCGCCTTTCGCACTGAACTGGGCTAGCTGCAAAAGCACGTGCGCGAGGCGTTCTTCGGTTGAATTGACAAGCAGATCCACCAGTTGTTCCTGATATTTCTTGATGACGGACAGCAGGTAGGACACGAAAACATTTGAAGTGACACTGTCCCCGCGAAGAATGCGGATCATCTCTTTCTTTTTGATGGGGAAGATCGAGCAGGAGCCAATCGCAGTGGCCGTGCATAAACGCAGAGGACTGCCTGCGAGGCAAGACTGACCGAAGAAGTCACCGGCGCCCAACACGGTGATAACCGCTGGCCGTCGACCCTTCGATCGGATGGTGAGCATCACGTCGCCTTCCCGGATATAGAAGAGAGTGTCAGCTTTCTTACCTTGGGAGTAGATTATTTGTTTGTTTCGATAGTGCGAGATCGCTCCGCCCAGGATGCATTTGAAGATAGACCGTTCAGCGCGCGCCGACAGCGTACTGGTCATTCTCATAAGCTTCCTCGTTTTGCGCATCCCTGATCGATCCGCGTCTGTTCCGTAGGGTACACTACATAGCCCATTTTTACTTGCGATTATAATGCCTCTCCGTATAGAACCTGAGGTCACTGTCTAATCAGGCAAGGGCTGTCTTGAAATTCTTGATGTTACATTCGCAGCATGTGTTGGGCGTGGGAATGCCAACCAGGGAAGGATCGTTTTGAGGCGCAAACCGTCGCAAAACCTGCGGGCAGGCAAACGGACCAATGCCGCCGGAAAACCAATACGCAACAAGATTCTCTTGGCCATGACCGACGTAGAGTTCCGCGTGATTCGTCCTCATCTCAAGTATGTGTCGCTGCCATCTCATCTCAGGCTTCACGAGCCGCATCAGACATTTAAATTTGTTTATTTTCCCAATGAAGGTTTGATCTCTCTCGTGGTCGTAATGGCGAACGGAAAGACCGTCGAAGCGGGCATTATTGGGAGCGAAGGTGTTGCAGGGTTGCCGGGGGTGGCCAGTCTCAGGCGTGGTCCTCTTCGCGAAGTAATGCAAATTGGGGGTAATGGTTTCAGAGTTAAAATCCGTGACTTGAAAAGAACGTTGGATTCCACTCCCGATCTTCAACGAATCTTCGCGCGTTACACCATGATGCTGGGTCTACATGTTGCGCAAACCGCAGCGTGCAATCGCTTGCATGACATCGATCGACGTCTCGCCCGCTGGCTGCTTATGGCTAACGACAGAGTGGATTCCGGGACGCTTCGCATCACTCACGATTTTCTTGCGACCATGCTTGGCACGGACCGGCCTAGCGTGTCCCTGGCAGCCGGTCTTTTCCAGAGAATGAACATCATCAGATACAGTCGTGGGGCAGTGAAGATTTTGAATCGCAGTGCACTCCAAAACCAGGCATGTGAATGCTACGCAGTCATTCAGCGGTATACCCAGATACTTCCTCCCGCCGCCGGATCACACGCTTAGAGAAGTGAGCGTAAACTCATAGGACCACAAGGTGCGCGACGGAGCGCGAGCATGCGAGCAGCCATCTGAAGTTAACGCTGTTTCCTAATTGCAAAGGATGAATAGGACCGCCAGATGGTCTAGCGCTTTTTCGATAGCCCTTTTGCGATCTTTCAACTTGATTGCCCCTTTCAGACCTCACCCTTTTTAATTTCCGCTTCGATCTTCATGAACTCGCGGCGCGCCCGGCCGTAACATTTTTCGCAGAGTGCATGAGCGACGTGCGGACGGTCATCATGTGTACAGAAACGCAGCACGATCCCAACTGTGAAGGTTGCAAGAGCTGCGATGATTCCAGTCGCGAATCTTGCCATCGCCTGTGCAGCCGCTCTGAAGCGATCCGACGCATGCGCCGATGCAGCGAGACAGGAACCTACGTCGTGCTCGAGAAAGACCAGAAGATCTACGCGCGCGAACTGAAGCGCTGGTCCACGGAAGTGATCGCCGCCCGCTGCCAACAGCTAGGTTACAAACCACCCTCCGAAACGCCAGTAGAATCGATGGCTGCTTAAGCGCAGACCAACCCTACAGCGACGCAGCAAAACAGATCCAAACAATACGCGATCCACTGCATAACCATCGCTGTGATCGGCTCATATCGGCAAGAAAGCGACGAGAAATCAAACAACACTGCGGAACGCGTGCATAACCAGACCTTCTCACACTGGTTGGCGATCGTTTGTAAGTCTCTGAAAATAAGATGTATATGGGCTATTGGAAATCGACAGCCAAACTCGCTGCAACCGTCAGCCTAGTTTTATTTACGCTTCCGTGAAATGCGCAGCGCAAATTTCTTAGTACAAGGCTGACCTTTGCGGGCTGTTGGCCACGCCTTGCCGGTTTGTTGCAAGACGGTTGGCCGGGCATTAAAGGCCCGTTAGTTGCGAGCGCTGTGCCCGCGGATCGCGCGCTTGCCCTGTCTATCACCGGTTGCCATTCCGCGCAGAGAGGCCGACGATGGTTTCAAGCAGCGTAGAGGGCCCGTAACACACAACGCATTTATCAGCGACGCATTTCGCCGCTAGGCAAGTTCAGCTCGTGGGAAAACCAAGACTTTAATTTCTTAAGATCTTCCAACGCTCCCACGATTGGAACTGGTCCGTCCTGACGTTCCCCAAAGAGCGTCAGGGCGGGCTTGCCTACACTTCCGCGCGAGAGGGAATTGGAATGGGACGCCAGGCTAAATCGGCGGTTCAAAACTGGCTTCACGGAACAACGTCGCAAGCGAAAACCGCGCCCGTTGTCTTCGCTGCCGGTCGTCCGCGCATACCCAAGCACTTGTCGCCGCAAGGAAGAAAAGCGTTGAAACGTGCTGTGCAGATCCTCGAACAGAGGCGGACGTTGACCGAATCAGACGAGCCGATACTCACGCTGTTCGCGGACACCTACGCATTTTGGGTGAACGCAAAAACGGAAGTTGGCGATGAACTGCTGATCTCGACAACAGTGACTGACAATAATGGAACCGTCCGAACCGTCAGAAGAACAAATCCGATGATCAAAGTGATGGAAGCCGCGGCGGTTCGCTTGTTTGCGCTTTCAAAGTCTCTGGGCTTCTCTCAAGTGGACATCGGTCGCTGCAAAACGACCGCTGTCGATCCTGGAAAAGAAATTATTCCAGGTTCCGCGCGAGATATGTACCCCGAACTCTACGACGCAAGCGGAAAGTGGATCGGAGAAAAGGAATCCGAGAAAGTGATTCCGTTCGTTCCGCTTCCGCCGCCAACAGAACCGGAGGAAGAATAATGGCACTGACTGATTCACTAGAAGCGCTTGCGATCGTTGGCATCAACACAGATGGACTCGATCCGTTGGGCATCCTGATTCTGGACGGCCGCGTCATGCACGATTCTGTTGTGTGCGCGCACAAGAAAAATTACATGACAGGCAAGATGCAGCGCGGCGGGCCGTGGAGTTGTTTGTTCACAATTGAAGAATACAATCAGCTGTTGCGAGACATGCCAGACACCGAGAAGGACGCGCTTCGTGCGCGTGTAACGGCGCTGCCCGCGTGAAATGAGTTAGCAGTACAATACGAGCACCCCCATGACAGCATCCATCGTGCAGCAAGATAGCGCAGAAGTCACCTCATCCGAAACCTCATGGACGCAGACGTTTTTTGAGCACGGCTATGGCATGAAAGACGTGACGGCAGGGAATGCCCTCGTGGTTTTTTGGGCTGGAGTTGTCCCGAATCAGGTCAGTTCGATGACCGACAATTGCGGAAACACTTACGTTCAAGTGTCCGGCGCTGCTATTAATGACGCCAACTCAGGCCGCGCGTCCGATGTGTGGTGGGCAAAAAACGTCGCGCAAGTTACCGACCCAGGCAAAATATTCGCACTCACAATAAATCTAAGCGGAACGGCGTCAGGTTCCTGGGGCGCTGTAATTTTTGAAGTAAGCGGAATCAACGGCGCGACTATCGTGGCTGCCACAGCGTCTATCGATGACACAAATGACAGTACGTTTTCTGGCCCTTCGCTAAACGGTGGCCGTGAGGCTGTCTTTGTCACGGGACTCGCCGGGATTTTTGGAGCGACAGCGACGGTCGCTTTACCTTGGGCAATCGTCCAAACGCCCGGCATCAGCAACGGAGGTGGTGGCTCTACTGAGAACAACGGCGGACAGTCTTGTGCTGCCCTTGTATCCAGAGGAACGCAGCAAGCCATATTCACGCCGCAAACTGCGTCACCGCATTGGTTCATTGGAGCCATCAGCGGTGTTGCCTTCATCCCAACCTCGGGTGCGGTTCAACGTCAATTTTTCTCGGTAGTGTGCGGCAGGTTAGCGGAATTCCTGCGAATGAAAATGATGTCTTCTTGGGCACTGTGAAGGTGATCAGCGCAGCTCCAGCCAATTCATCGAATCCTTACCTTGGGCACGTGAATGTTGTGTCGTCACCGGACGCCGGGAGAGGGAACCTCACGCTAGGAGAAGTCGTAATTGTGGAAAGCGCTCCGGCAAATGACGGCGATCCGTGGCTTGGAAGTGTTGTAACGGAGTAGAGTAATCCGCCAAAAGGTTTTCGACGTGACCTGCGATGACCGAAATCGAAACACAAATTTGTTACGCAATGTTCTACCACAGGGAAAGATGCGTTCGGAATCGTCGAGCAGTGTGAAACGCATCGCATGCGCCGAAGGACTGGTCACTAGACGCGCGAACGCGTGAGCGAGGAAGCCGTCCCAGGCTTTCGACTTTCTCCCTTGACGCCTTCCAATATCCGAGCTAATTTATATCTTCGGACTGTTTTTCTTGTGTTCGAACACGAAAGAGCGCTGGCCGCCGGTCGCGCTCTAACGGGATTCGCGATGCTTCTTCTTTCGCGAATCCCTTTTTTTTTGGCGCGATGGCTTCGCGGGCGAGGGTTGGGCACGAATGGCTCTGACAAGTGCAGCACCGAAGAATTCTGCTGGCGAAAGCAAAAATCACGGAACCCTGAGCACTCCTCAGCTCTTGATCGGTCCTGTCGATTACGGCACGACCGGTCAACTTTTCGATGAGATCCGCGATTTTCTTGCCCAGCACCCCGGGTTGACAACCGACGCAGTTCTCAAACTTTCTTATTTTTCTTTCGCGATTCTTTTCCCGGAGTGCGCAGGAATTTGGCCGTTTGTCTCAGTCGTTGCGTCGGACTCTGTTGGCTCGAGCCTGCTTCTGCGAATGATCGCGTGCACGTGCTTGGCTCCCCTGCATATTGGCGAGGTAACGCTGAATTCGATCCTGACGCTGCCGCGGTTACCGTACCCCACAACAATGCTAATCGATCAGCTGGCTCCGAACAAAGAACTCGAGCGTGTCCTACGGATCATGAGCCGTCCCGGAGGCCGCATTGTTCGGAAGGGAAAATTCCACGACATCTCCTTCCCGACACTCGTGTGCACCGCCGAGCCGCTGCGCGATCGCTGGATTGTAGATCAGGCGATCCACGTTGGGCTCACTCCGACCCGCGGTAGCCTGCCACTATTCGATCGGCAATCGCTGAGCGAATTTGCGCGAAAACTGCGACCGAAACTGGCACGTTATCGCGAGCTGAATTTCGCAAAGATTCGGGACTCGCATTTTGACGCTCCCGGATTCACCTCCCCGACGCGCGACATCGCAACCATGCTGGGAAATGCGATTGCGGATGATTCATCGTTGCAGCGTTGCGTACTGGTGATCCTCGAGTCGCAGGACCAAGAGGTCCGAATCGGCCGGACGGACTGGATCGAAGCCATCGTGGCCGAAGCAGTGCTGTTTTTATCCCACGAAGGCGGCCGCTCTCAGGCGCGGGTGGGTGAGATCACTGACATCGTGAACGGAATTCTTAAAGGCAGGGGACAAAATATCGCGCTGGACCCGCGCGCGGTCGGCCATCACCTGCGCGCTCTCGGAATTTTTTCCGTGCGGCTAAACCGTGCTGGACGCGGCATTCGTTTCACTAAAGAAATTCGTCGGAAGATCCATAGGTTGGCGGACGCCTATAACGTGCTGACGCCTCTGAACCAAGTGGGTTGCGAATTCTGCGCGGAAACAACATCGCGCACGGATGCGCCGAATCAACCGAAATGAAAGTATGCACGTCGCGCACGTCATGCACGTATTTTCAGGTAAATCAGGCCTAAGGGAGAAACAAAATGAAACAAACGTCAGAAAAGTGGGATTCTTTGGTTCAGCGCCTCAACCAGGGTGGATGCCCTGTACTTGCGAATCATGGGTATAAGGTCACTCCGGTAGGATTGGCCGTAGAGCCAATCCCGGGCATGAATTTCAGTAGAATTTTCGACCTCAACGAAGGCGGATCCGGCTACGCGATCGAAGTGACCCTCCGCAACGACGCGAGCCGCGCAATCGACATCGTGGGCTTCCGGATTCGAACGCCTTGGGGGATTCCAAAGCTTACGCTGCTACAGGCGCCGAACTATGCCTTTCCGGAGCCGGGTCCTTCCTACGATGCGGATTTCGTAATCAACGCATATTTCCAAAAATGCAAGAGCCGGCTGCAGCCGGGCAAGGAAATCGCAGGCCTGCTCGTCGCGTCGTCGGAAGACGAGATTGCTGAGGAGATCCAAAACTTCGCTCCCGTTTTCCTCGCACTCGACGTTTTCGACTCGCGCCGCAACGTTTTTTCGGGTCAATTCGGCGTGCGCGTGGATCGCCGCGAGCGTATTGCGCGTGAATTGAGAAATCAGAAAACACAGTCGGCGCAACCGAAGTCAGTTCCGAAACCGGATCAAGTTCACGAAGTTTGTGTTTAACATGTAATTTAATTAACTTTAGAGTAAATATACGGGCCCGATGCGTAGTGAGCGCCCACTCGGTCAGGCGAGCGCGCCGGGGTCTGCTTAGTTCTTTTACTTCCCGGCGAGGTCCACCGGGACACGCGCAGCGGATTCACTTCACCGGGGCATTGAGTGCTGCAACGAGTTCGACGAAAGTCGAAGCTTCCAGCACCTGATCGATGGCTTCCTTGCGACTGAACATTTCCCCGGCGTCACCCAACAAGTCGTGCTGAGCCTGATTGTCTCCCGTGAGAATTAGAATAATGAGACGCGAGAGTTTGCCGTCTCTTGCGTCGAAATCGATACCAGCCTCTGACTTGCCAATTACCACGATCGGATGCGGAAGGCCGCCAACACGGGCGTGAGGAATCGCCAAGCTGTTTTCCCAGCCGCTGGGGACAACCCGCTCGCGCTCCAATACGAGGCGCAAAAACCGCTCCGGTGCGTTGCTGACAGCGTCTGCTGCGATCTCACACATATGCTGAAGAGCTTCATCCTTTGTGCGGAACTTCATGGCCGGCAGAAAGAGTTTGGTAGTGACGGTATCCTTCAAGGTCAGGACCCGGCGCCGGCGCAGCAGGAAATGAATGGCGGGGGCGGAGACCAGCGAGGTGAATAGCGCCATGACCACGAGCGCTACGAACATGGTTTCGCGAATCAATCCGGCCTGAAGCGCGAGGAGCCCCAGAATCATCTCCATAGCACCTCTGGCGTTCATGGCCAGACCCACGCCCCATGAAGTGCGGCGATCCATGCCTCCCAGGTGTGCTCCCCAGCCAGCGCCTAGCAGCTTCCCCAGGCAGGCAACCCCGATAACTGTCGCGGTGATGCCGAGGTTGAAGTTCGAGACGAAATTGGTGCGAAGACCAATGCTGGCGAAAAAGAACGGCGCGAATACGTTGGTGACAATGGAGTGGATGTGCTCAGACGTTCGTTTTCTCAGATGAGTGGATTCGCCGACGGCAATCCCAGTAATGAAAGCACCGAAGACGGCATGGATTCCCGCAAATTCCGCGAAGGCTGCACCGGCAAGAGTGAGCGTGAAAATAAAACCTAAAACGCCGCCTGGCCAGCTCGTGTGGGCCTGGATGAAGGGGAGTATTTTGTCGATCAACCAACGAACAAGGGTGAGTGCGAGCAAAGTGAAGGCGGCGACAAGGAGAATCGTGCGCTTAACGCCACCGAAAGAATGCGAGCCGGTATTCATCATGCCGAGAATCATGGAGAACAGAATCCAGCCTACAAGATCGTCGAACATCGCCGAGGACATCACCACGGTGCCCATCTCAGTTCGAATGAGATTGAGATCCATTAGGATTTTGGCGATCACGGGAAGCGCGGATATCGAAAGCGCGGTGCCTACAAACAGGGCGAAGATCAGCCTGCTGGCACCCGCTTCGGCGCCCAGGAACCGCGGGAATGCGCCCGCTGCAGAGAAGCCCAAAGCGAACGGAATGATTACCCCGAAGAAGCTGACCAGCAGGGCGCTCTTGCCTTGGCGAAAAATGCTGCGTAAGTCGATTTCGAGGCCGGCGGTGAGGAGGAAGAAAACGACACCGATGGTCGTGACGGTTTCGAGCACGATGGGCATGGCGCCGGTACTGGGAAACAATGCCGCATAGATCTGGGGCCTGAAATGGCCGAGGAGAGTGGGTCCCAACAGGATTCCTGCAAGGATTTCGCCCAGAACGGAGGGCTGCCCCAGTTTCTGCATCAATTCGCCGGCGAGCTTGGCGGTTCCGAGGAGGACGGCGAGGGCCAGGAACATGGTCATCACTTCGTGCTGTGTCAGATGGGGCATGCGGAGCCTGTGTTCTTTTGAGCGATCAGTGCGAGTCTGTGTTTAACACGCGCGATGCTCTATCGCAAGCGTACGCGCTACGGGATATTTGCGTAATCGACGCCTGCCTGGGAAGCACTTCAGTCTCCGAGACTTCGATGGCAGCGTGAAATTTGGCCTGTTTGCTGCTATCTGATTGAGCGCAGCAAGTTTAGGTAAAGTGGAATTCTAGTAGAGGAAAATGCTACAAAAACAGAAGCTTCCTACAGGTGCGCTTGTGCCAGAGAATTGCGGTGCGAAAGGATGCAAGATAGGCGTGCCCTCTGGGCTATCCGAAGAGCATTTGTGCATCCTCCATTTCACGCTCTTCATTGAAAACGAATGCGCTGAAATGCGGCGCGAAACCGCACTGGGGAGTAACAAGCACGAACGCCAAGTGGAGTTCATGCAGAAGATCGCGAGGCGCGGGGAGACGCTGGTGAATACGGCTACAAGCGGGTTTCCCATGTCTGATGAACTAAAAGCGCGCGTATTGAGTACCTTACTGACGTTGATGAACACGCGCGAAAATATGGACCGCGCATTGATGCGGCAGTCCTCCGCCCGCCGATTCGCGGGCTGAAATGAAATTCCCCGTTTAGTAGGATCGAATTGTTTGCCGAGCCGTTGAACCCCTAGACAATTTCAACTCTACGCGCCGATGAACCGGGCGTATAGCGATCGCGCAACGGCGGGATCTTGTGTCCCTTTTACTATGGCGCGGCCATCAGCAAAGATGGTCATTTCGTACGGCGAGACGCGAAAGCGAAGAAGGAAGTCGTTGTTGCGGACATCGGCTACAGAGGCGTGCGCTAAACGGCGGCCGAGTTCACCGAGATCAATTTTACGGCTGCCCTGGTGGATCTGAACAGAGTCGCGCCCGCACATGGTGACGTGAGGCTGAGCGTGTCCGGTAAGATACGTGAAATCGCGTCGCCCGCACGCGCGACAATCCGGATTTCGCGAGATTCGGATGGATTGGAATTTTCCGGTCCAAACATCGCAAGATACCAGGCGTCCGTGTAAGGTCTCGGGCTTCCCGGCCAAGAGTTTTGTCGCTTCTGCCGCTTGCATTGAAGCGATTACCCCGGCGGCGGCGTTGAGAATGCCCGCGGTGTCGCAAGTTTCTTCGGCGCCCAAGGTAAACGGTTTTTCCCGGCCTTCCAGCAGACACGCGAGGCAGGGGGTGTGGCCTGGGCGAATCGTGAGGGTGACACCGTAGCTTCCGACCGCGGCCGCATAAATCCACGGGATATCGAGGGCTATCGCCGCGTCGTTGAGCAGGAGCCGGGTCTCGAAATTGTCTGTGCCGTCGAGAATGAGGCTGAAGCCGCCGAGAAGTTCTGGGGCATTTTCCGGGGTGAGATCGGTGACAATCGCTTCAACCCGCACATCGGAATTGATCGAGTGCAGGCGCCGTTCCGCGGCAATGGACTTTGGCAGGGATTCTCGAGCGTCGGCTTCTTCGAACAAAGTCTGGCGCTGCAAATTTGATAGCTCTACGAAATCACGGTCGACGATACGCAGGCGCCCGAGTCCCGCCCGCACGAGCAAATTCGCAACTACCGTGCCCAGGGCGCCACAGCCCACCAGGACGGCGCTGGCGGCAACGAGGTTCTGCTGGCCGCCAGAACCGATGCCGGGGAAGAGAATCTGACGGGAGTATTTCTCGCGCTGTTCGCCATTCATCAGCTGTTTCCTAATGTGAACTTTATGATAACGCCTTTTCGACTCGTGCAGGCAACGCGGCGTGCTAACCTTTCTTCTTACCCCTCTGGCGAATGAGGCTCCTCCGAAAAAAATCGATCCGCAGCCTTCGATGCGCGGGCCTTGCTGCGACATGGACAGCAGGAGCGCTTGTTTGCAGCGTTTTTGCGTGTGCGGCGGCGCGAGCACAGGAACCGGGCGTGGAAGGGGAGCAGGTGGCGGAGGTCCGCATCCTGGGCGATGCGGGAAAAAGTGTGGGGCGAGACACAGCGTCGCTGCCCCTGAGGGCCGGGGAACAGTTTGACACAGCCAAGGAGCGCGAAGCTCTGCGGGAACTGTATCGCAGCGGCGACTACGAAGACATACACGTGGTGGCGGCATCGACGGCGAAAGGTCTGCGTGTGGACTTTGTCGTTCGCCGAAATTACTTCAACAACGCAATCCGAGTGGAAGGATTAAAGGACCCGCCAAGCGAGCCCGCTGCGCTGGCTTCCATGCGATTAGGCTTGGGCGAGCCGTTCCGCGAGAGCGCTCTGCAAGAGGCGATTCAGCGGCTAAAAGACACGCTACGCAGCGAAGGACTATTCCAAGCGAAAGTGACATGGAAGTTGACGCCGCACGAGGACACCCGTCAGATGGATGTGTTAGTTACCGTGGACCCTGGCCCCCGGGCGGTGGTGGGAAGCTTTGTTTTGCAAAATAAGACTCCTTATCCGGACGACGAGATCATTCGCCGGTCAAAGATTAAGTTGAAAAAGCAACTGACCACGGCGCGCCTAACCAAGGCCACGCAGCGTCTGAAGAAATATTTGGTAAACCAAGGATATCTGGGTGCCGCAGTGGTGATCACCGCGGGGCAGTACGACGCGCAATTAAATGTAGTGCCTTTGAAATACGAGGTGACTACAGGGCCGCGAGTAAATGTTGAGCTGGTCGGTGCGAAACTGAGGAAAGGAAAGCTGCGTTCGCTTCTGCCGATTTATGCAGAAGGCGCAGCGGATGAAGATTTACTGCAGGAAGGCCGGCGTAATATCCGCGATTACTTTCAACGGCAAGGGTATTTCGACGCGGACGTGAAGGTGAGCTCTCACGAGGACGCCGCGCGCGGGGAGCGCATGATTAGCTACGAAGTCGTCCGCGGCAATAAATTCCGCCTTGCCAGTGTCGGTTTCGCCGGGAACAAGTATTTCAGCAAACGATTGTTGGAAAGCCGGCTGCAACTGCAGCCCGCTTCCTTTGGATCGAACGGGCGGTTCAGCCAGCAACTGGTGAACGACGATGCCGATTCCATACGCGGACTTTATCTTTCCAACGGCTTTCTGGATGTGAAGGTCACTTCTTCGCTGGACGACGACTATCAGGGTAAAAAGGGGACTCTCTCCGTTTCGTACGGCATCGTGGAAGGCCCGCAAACGCTGGTTGCCGACCTTCACGTGGAAGGCAATCGGGTGATGAGCACCGATACGCTGCTGGGCGTTGTGGGATCGTCGGCCGGCCAGCCCTATTCGGCTTCAGGGGTAGCGAGCGATCGCAATAACATACTCGCGATGTATTACAACGAAGGCTTTCCCGCAGCTCATTTCCAGGAAGAAGTATCACCGGGAGCTACGGCGAATGAAGTCCGGCTTACATATCACATCATGGAAGGCGAGCGCATCGAAGTGGCGAAGGTTTTGATCACGGGCTACCAATTTACGCGGCCAGGAGTGATCGCGCGCCAGATCAAAATTAAATCGGACGGCCCGCTGAGAGAAGGGGACGTGGTGGAAACACAACGGCGGCTTTACAACCTGGGCGTATTCAGCCGTGTTCAGATAGAGTCGCAGAATCCGGCGGGCACCGATCCGAATAAAACCATCGTCGTAGATTTACAGGAAGGGAAACGCTACACGATAGGGTATGGAGTGGGATTCGAAGTTCAGCAGATCGGAGCTAGCTGCAGCTCGAACTCCAAGAATCCGGGCCAGCCCAGTTGCGATCCCAACGCCACGGTGATCGCCGAAAGCCCGCGCGTTATCTTTGAAATTTCTCGATCGAATATGTTCGGGCGGGCGCAGACGCTTACTTTTAAAGCGCGTGCGAGCACGCTGGAATATCGATCGCTGTTGAGTTATACCGCAGACAACTTCTGGGGCCACCCGTCAATCGGCGTTCAATTGATCGGATTGGCGGACAAAGCGCAGGATGTACAGACCTTCACGTCCGTGAGATATGAGGGCGCATTTCAAGTGGCCGAGAAATTCTCGCGCTCGAGTTCCATCCTCTACAGATATTTTTTCCGGAGGGTTACGGCTTCGCAGCTACGAATCACTCCGGATGAAATTCCGCTGTTTAGCCAGCCGACGTTGGTATCCGGTTTCGGGATTACTTACGCGCGCGAGCGCCGCGATAATCCCGTTGATGCAAAGCGCGGGACGTTTAATACAGTGGATTTAAGCGTGGCTTCAACCTCGCTCGGTTCCAGCGCAAGTTTTTTTCGAGGTTTTTTTCAAAACTCGTCGTTTCATCCTTTTGGCCGAGCATTCGTGTTCGCGCGGGCCACCCGTTTTGGCTTCGAGCAACCACTGGGCACGACCATCGAAGGCGGAACGTCGGAAGGCGGCTCGACAAGCTGCACTTCGACGACTCCCGCAGTGGGGGAGCAAGTGATTCCGCTGCCGGAGCGGTTTTTTGCCGGCGGCGCAACAACGCTTCGCGGTTTCGGCCTGAATGAAGCCGGCCCACGGGATCCGTGCACGGGCTTCCCTATCGGCGGACTTGCAGTGCTCATGTTCAACCAGGAGTTGCGATTTCCGATGAAGCTTCCGTTTATCGGCAACCGTTTGGGCGGCACGATATTTTACGATGGCGGCAATGTGTACAGCGATTTGAGCCACATATCCATGGCGTGGAAGCCGTCTTCCACTTCGAACCTGAATTATTTTTCGCATACGGTGGGTTTTGGCTTTCGGTATCCCACGCCGGTAGGGCCTGTTCGAGTGGACTTCGGATACCAACTGAATCCAGCCCAATATCAAGCGACGATTCCGCCTAACCCGTTTCAGCAATTTTTCCGGCTGCCGCATTTCGAGTTTTCGTTCAACATTGGACCGATCTTTTGAAAAGAGAGTGATAGGACGCTTGGCGCGACGCGCGATTTTCGTGATGGGATTGCCGCTTTTGCTCTGTGGTATCGGGGCTTCGCCGGCGTGTGCGCAATCAGCTTCTCGTTCTGAACCGGGCGCGGTCCAGGAAGATTCCAAAGCGCGACCGATCGATGGCGTGGCTGCGCGCATTGAAGATGACTTGATTTTAGAGAGCGAAGTTCGCGAGCTAGCCGCTTTCCAGAAGCTGGTAGACGGCCAAGCGAAACCTCGCCTGGACTTGATGAACGAGCTGGCGGACCAGTGGATCGTGAGGGGCGAAGCCAACACGGCGAAGTATCCGCGGCCGTCTGCCGCGGAGGTTGACAATGCTTATCAGCAATTTGTAAAGCAGTTCGGTTCTCCTGAGGAGTTCCAAAAACGGTGCGCCGATGCAGAGATAACGGACGCGGCAGTCCGGCGAGAGCTGGAGCAGCAGCTATACCTCGCGCACTTTCTGGATTATCGATTCCGCGCCGCAGCACAGGTGGACGACAAGCAAGTGGAGAAGTATTACAACGACGAATTCGCACCCCAGCTCAAGGCGCGCGGCGAGCCGGTTCCACCGCTCGAAGAAGTGGAAGACACCATCCGCGAGGTTCTGATTCAAAGGGCCATCAACGCGCGCGCAACGAAATGGCTGGACGATACGAGGGAGCGCTTGAAAATTGATATCGTGCCGCAAGGGAGCGGATCGTGAGACGCCGTCGAGTGGCGCGGAGCATCGTTCTGGTGCTGCTCTTATTGATAACCGCGGGCGTGGTGGCGTTCGAAGCGTTCAAGATAGAGGTAGTGGAGCGCTGGGCCCGAGATCAGATAGTGCAACAACTGGAGCTACGGACCGGAGCGCGGGTGGAAGTTGGCACGTTTCACGTAAATATTTTGCGGCTTCGCGTCCAGGCCGATAACTTCACGCTGCACGGTTTAGAGGACGCCAGCAAGCCGCCCCTGTTCCATGCGGATCGAGTGGACTTGGGTATCACGATTCTCTCGTTAGTCCGCCGCAAATTTGCGTTGAGCGAACTAGTGGTTGACCGTCCCCAGGTTGCAGTGCAATTCGAGAAGGGCGGCCACAGTAATCTGCCGACGCCGAAAATCGTGTCGAGCGAGTCCTGGCAGCAGGATCTTTTCGATTTGCAGATACGATGGCTGGAAGTGCGAGACGGCAGTGCGCTGATCAATGACCGGCGCGTGCCGCTCACGGCAAAAGGCCAGAATTTCGAATTCAAATTGAATTACGGGGCGGCCAGAGCAGGCGGCGATTCCTACATCGGTAACCTCCAGTGGAAACAAGTGGAAATTGCGGAGCGGAAGGACGCGCCTTTCCGGTCCGATATCTCGGCAAAGTTCACGCTGCATCGTGACGCGTTCGAGCTGGATGAGTTGGTTTGGAAGCTGCCGCACTCTGAACTCAATCTCCGCGCTGAGTTGCCCAGCTTCTCGCGAGCGAATTGGAATTTGCGGTACCGCGGCCGACTGACGCTCGCGGACTTGCGCACGATTTTTCGCCAGACCCTGGTGCCCGACGCGATTGCAGATTTTTCCGGCCAGGCCAGCTATACCGACGGCGAGTGGGCAGCCAGCGGGCACTACGCCGGCCGCCAAATCAATTTGCCGTACGTTTGGTTTCATGCAAACGGAATCGAAACATGGGGAGATTTCGAGGTTGCGCACGAACAACTTGTGGTCCCGAACTTAGGCGTGCGCGCTCTGGGCGGAACGGTGGAGGGCCGGCTGGAAATGGATTTGAAGACTCTGTCCGTCCGCACCGAGACCCATCTGCGCGGCACCAGCCTGGCAGCGGCGTTCGCGGCTGTCAATAATCCGGATTTTCCGGTGGATACGCTGCACTGGGACTCCATCATGGAGGTGGATTCGACGAATACATGGTCTGGCCCGTTCCAGCACTTTCGCTCCCAGGGCGAATCACGCTGGACGCAGCCGGCGCACGTGCCGGGAGTGATTCCCGCCGCGGCGGCGATTACCTACGACTATTCGGACGATGCGGGAGCGGCCACGTTCACACATAGCGAGATCTCCACGCCGACAACGAGAATTGAATTCGACGGCTATCTCGGCGGACGCGATTCCGCCTTGGAATTAAGATTGAACGCGGACGATCTGAACCCCTGGGATGACTTCATCAATAAGTTGCGTGGTGCGGAAGCGGTGCCGGCACACGAAGCCGGCGACGTTGTTTTTCGAGGGCGCATTCTGGGTCCCATTGAAGGTCCCACGTTCGCCGGGCATTTCAGAGCTACGAACGCACGTTACGATGCGTTGTACTGGGACAGCATTGACGGCGATCTCGAGTATTCGCTGGATTTCTTTCGCTTGTCGAAAGCCACGGTGACCCGAGGGCAATTCTCGGCAGCTCTCAATGTGCAGCTAAATTTCGATGGCGACTGGAGCTTTGTCCCCTCAAGCGCTTGGACGCTAGACGCCAAGGTGGAACGCGGGTCCGTGGCTGATCTGCAAGCCATATTCGGCACAAATTACCCCGTCACCGGATTTTTGAGCGGCGATTTTCGCGGCGAGGGAACAAGCGCCGTTCCGGTACTGAATGGGAATTTTGTCCTGGATGATATGGAGGCCAAAGGCTTTCATTTCGATCAGCTCAAAGGCCAATTGCATCTGGCGCACGACGAAATTCGACTTTCGCGGGCCGAACTCCGCCGCGACACAGGGCGAGTGGCCGGAGATGTGCTTTATCGCCCGGCGGAGCAAACGATGGAGTTCAACCTGAACGGTACCGGAATCCCGCTGGAAAAATTCGCCGCGCTGCAGAAAACCTCGATGCCTATTGCCGGAGAACTTGATTTTAATCTGCGCGGCGACGGCCCTATTCGCGCGCCTGCGGCGCACGGCGAAATCCGGCTGGTGGGATTAAAGGTCGGAACCGATAACGAGGGAAATTTTCGCGCGCAAGTAGAATCGGACGGCAAGAATGCCCAGGTCACTTTCAATTCGGAAATGTCGAAGGGCCAATTGACAGGCCACCTTGCTATCGAATTGACGGGGGATCAGATCATTTCCGGCGGTCTCTCGGCCAAGCAATTCGATCTCGACGCGTTCATAACCGCGGGGCTTCATCTGAAGAATTTGACGCGCCCCAGCGCGGTGGACGGTGAATTCACGATATCCGGCTCGTTGCGGCAGCCGGACAGCATTGAGGTAAAGGTAGACATCTCGGAAGTTTCTTTCGACTACCAGTTCGTTCAACTTCAGAATGACGGGCCCATCCAGATTGTCTACCATCGCAACGAAGTGCGCATCGAGCGACTGCACCTCCACGGGCCGTACACAGACATGCAACTAAGCGGCTCGGCGCGCTTCGACCGCGATCGGCCGCTCCATTTCAATCTCACAGGTGGCATTAACCTCCAATTTGCCAAGGGGCTGATTCCGAATCTCGAAGGGCAGGGTGAAGCGGACGTGAACGTTTCGGTGGAGGGCACGATCTCGAAGCCGCGCATTACCGGACGAGCGAACGTTCGCGATGCCTCCGCGCACTACTCCGATTTTCCGGTGGGCTTGAGCCATGTGAATGGAGATTTGGTCTTCGATCAAAACCGCTTGCTTTTCGACCGGGTCACCGCCGAGTCCGGAGGCGGGACATTAACCCTCAGCGGCAGCCTGAACTACGGCGAAGGCCCGATGCGCTATGAAGTCAATGCGGAAACGCCGCAGGTCCGCATTCGCTACCCTGCCGGAATGAGCTGGTTGATCGGCGGAACGCTGCAATTGGCGGGAACGCCGGAGGCCGCGGTCCTTTCCGGACGCATAGAGGTGCAGCGCCTGCTGTTTGCTCAAGGCGTGGACCTGGCTTCGTTCTTTGCTTCGTCCTCGGACACAACTGCTGTAGCGGCGCCGACGTCGGCATTCATGAGGAACCTCACGTTTGACGTCTCGGGACACACGAACGCCGGAGCACGCATCGAATGGGGCGGGGCGCAAGTTGAAATAGACGGCGATCTCCATCTGCGGGGCACGTGGGACCATCCGGTTATGCTCGGGCACATCCATTTGCTCGGTGGACAGATGGGATTCCGGGGCAATACTTTTACGCTGACTCGCGGCGACATCAATTTCGCAAATCCGTTCCGGCTGGACCCGGTCCTCAACGTGGAAGCCACCTCGGTAATCAGCCAATATCAAGTGACCATAAATTTCTCGGGCCCGGCAAGCCGCCTGTCGCTGAATTATCGTTCGGACCCGCCGCTGCCGGATTCGGACATCGTGGCTTTGCTCGCGCTGGGCAATACGGGACAAGAGAGCGCGCTGCGGTCGCAATCGGCGGGCGGCCAAAATTACGGCGCAACCGCACTGCTATCCGAGGCAATTTCAACGGGGCTGGGAGGGCGCATAGAAAAACTCTTCGGCATCAGCCATTTTCGGGTGGACCCGTTCCTCGCCGGCACGGCGACGGAATCGAACGCAGCCGCGCGCGTCACCATCGAACAGCAATTCTCGCGCGACCTTACGATCACTTACTCCTCCAACGCAGCTTCCGACCAGGAGCAACTGATTCAGGTCGAGTACCACTTGAGGCGCGATCTTTCGATTATTTTTCTCCGCGATGTAAATGGAACGTACGGATTGGATGTGAAATTTGTAAAGCACTTCAACTAATCTTCCCGCAGACATTACTCCGGCATCAAGAAAAGTGAATCCGGGGAGAGCCGCACGTGCCAGGGGTGCGGCAGATCGCGGAAGCGCTGCCATTTTTCTTTGAATACTTCGGCCTGCAAATCATACGCGCTCGTTTCCGCCAGGGGCGGACGAAGACTCAGATAGAGCGTAATCCGGAAAGGCGTCTCGGAAGCGCGAACAAGCCAACAAGGTAAGACATTCTCCGATGATGCGCCTTCCGGCATTGATTCCACAAAATGAATGTGGTGCGCCCGGATGCCGAGGAAAGCCGGCGGCTTGGAGATGGTCTGTTCGGCGCGAAGGCGGCAGTTCCAGTCGAGGGCTTCCACACTGCCGTCCGCATTCATTCTCGCACGCGAAAAATTCTTACAGCCTGTAAGCTGCGCCACTTCGCGCGTCGGCGGACGCCTGAAAACTTCCTCTTTGGGGCCGAACGCAGCCACTCGCCCGCGCGAAAGCACCAACAGTTGCTCGCCGAGGCGATACGCTTCCTCGATGTTGTGCGTCACGAGGAGTGTGGGACGCCGATAGGCCGCAAATGCTTCTTGAAGCTGCGCCTCGACCTGGCTTCGCAGATGAGTGTCGAGCGCCGAGAGTGGCTCATCGAGCAAAAGCGCCTCCGGATCGATCGCAAGAGCTCGCGCTAACGCGGTGCGCTGCTGTTCTCCGCCGGACAACACCTGCGGATAGCGCTCGGTGAGTCCTTCGAGATGCGTGCGCGCAATGAGTGCGGACAGACGGGCGGCCCGTTCCTCGCGCGAAAGACCGTTTAATCCGAACGCGATGTTTTCGGCGACAGTGTGGTGTGGAAAAAGCGCGTAATTCTGAAAAACCATTCCGATTCGCCGCTGGCGCGCTAGAAGTCGAATGCCTTGTTCGGAGTCAAACAAAATGCGACCGTTCAATGCAACGCGGCCGCGGCCGTGCCTCTGCAATCCGGCAATGCATTGCAGCAACATTGTTTTGCCCGCGCCGGAAGCGCCGAGAATGCTGAGCGGCGCTTCCGATGCGCAGAACGAAACATTGAGTTGGAAATCGGGAAGCTCTTTTTCTATTTGGACGTCGAGTGCCATGTCAACGCGCCATCCGACGAGCGCGTCCAAGTCCTTGCGTGCGCGTCCAATAATACAGGCCGCTAAGAAGAGCGAGCGAAATTACAACGTCCACAGCGCACCAGGACAGCGCACGCTGCGTTTCATCGGCTTCCACTGCAAAATAAATGGCGATTGGAATCGTCTCCGTCTTGCCGGGGATGTTTCCAGCGATCATCAGCGTGGCACCGAATTCCCCGAGAGCGCGAGCAAAAGAAAGTATCGTGCCGGCCAGCACTCCCGGCCAAGCAAGCGGCAGCGCGATTTCCCGAAATACGCGCCATTCCGATGCACCCAATGTTCGTGCGGCCTGCAGCAATGCGGGTTCCACCTGTTCTAGAGCGGCGCGCGAAGTGAGGTACATCAGCGGGAAGGCAACAACGGCGGCAGCGATCACAGTGGCGGGCCAGGAAAAAACTATGGTTGCGCCAAATTGAAGCAGCAACTTACCGAGCGGACCATGGCGCCCGAAGAGCAACAAAAGAAGAAAACCGACGACAGTAGGCGGCAAAACCAGAGGCAGGAGGAAAATTCCATCCACCAACGCCATGGCAGGTCCCGTATAGCGTTCGCGCCAGACGGCCGCTGCCAGACCGAACACGAATGTGATTGCAGTGGCGGTGACGCTGGTCGCGAGCGATATCCAGAGCGGAGACAAGTCCATCGGCAGGATTGTAGCCGGATCAGATCTTTCCGGATGGATTATTCGGGTCGTTGAACCCGTAAGTCTTGAAAATCTCGAGTGCGTGCGGGGTCTCCAAGAACTTGAGGAACGCGCCCGCGGCCGCCGAATCCTTGGAGTTTTTCAGAACTGCGGCGGGATACACAATTGGATCGTGCGAACTGGGCGGAGCGGTAAAAATGGTCCGGATTTTCGGCGAGGTCTGGGCATCGGTGCGGTAAACCAACCCCGCATCCGCGTTGCCCGTTGCGACGTAGGTGAGGACCTGACGAACGTCCTTGGCGTAAACGGCCTTTTTCTGCACCGCGTCCCACAAGTTAAGCTTTTCCAGCGTCTGTTGCGCGTACATGCCAGCCGGAACAGTGGCGGGTTCGCCCAGTGCGACAGTCTTGACACTCGATTTAGCCAAATCTTGAAACGTGTGAATATCGTCGGAGGCTGAAGGCGCAATCAGTACCAGATCGTTCGCAACGATGTCGTGCCGCGTTTCAGCAATAATCAGGCCTGCTGATTGAAGGGCATCCATCTGCTTCTGAGCCGCCGCAAAAAATATGTCCACCGGGGCGCCCTGCTCGATTTGATGTTGCAAGGTTCCCGAGGCGCCATAATTAAACGTGATTTTCGCGCCGGGGTGGTCGCGCTCGTACTCACGCCCGAGTTGGTCAAGAGTGCCCTTGAGGCTGATGGCCGCTGATACGGTGACAGAGGAAGGTTGCGGCGCCGGCGATTGCTGCGCTTGGGCGCCACAAATTCCTAGGATCAATAAAGCCGGAAGAATGCCCCCGAGCCACAGCGCGCGAGTAATTGACCGACGACTCGCGCGGCGGAAAATTCTTGGCATTAGCAAATCTCCTTTCTTACGACTCTCGCCTTCACTGACTTACTGCTGCGGAGGCTTTGGAGTTGGCGCTGGGCTCGGTGCCGGTGCGGTAGGAGGCGTTGCCGGCGACCCTGGGGCTGGAGCGGGTGCAGCACTGGGCGCCGGGGCCGGCTTCGACGGGTCCGGGGGAAGCAGCGGTTTTATCTGGGGATATTCATCACTCATCCCGTGCAGCACTTCTATCACTACTTTTTGATCCATTTGCATGCCAGTAGTTTGCGCTTCGCGGCTGACGTCCGGCATTTCCTTCACCATTAGCTGGCCGAGTGGCGATTCGTAAAACTTCGTCACGCCTTGAATATCTTCTATCGAAAAGTGCCGGGCATAGATGGCGACCATCGCGTCCGTTATGGCGGCCGGAGGTGCACTGGCGCTGAACTTCGTTGTAAACGTCTCCATAAATTTGGGCAACTGGTCAGCCGGAACCACGCGACTCATCCCAGTGTGCACTCGGTCGGTCCATCCGGCGGCAATGTCTTCGCCCTCCTTGGACACGCCCGTAATCTCCAATAAATGGCGGATGGCTGCATCTTTGGCAGGATCTAATTTCTCGGACGGAGCTACTGGAGGCGTGGCAGCAGGTTGTCCCGGCTGAGCCGGCGCGGGCTTTTGTTGCGCAGCGCCTGGAGGCGCTTGCGCCAGTAACGGACTCGCTGTTAATAGAACAGCGGCAATCAGGGCGGTTCCTAGTTTCATCTGATTCTCCTATTCATTGGTCTGGGCTCTTGCCCTGACGGTCGTTCCTTGGAATCGTATCGAACACCGGGCATAGATGCAATTTGTCCCGCCGTTTGGTGGTGGGTTGGTTTCCGATTATCCGACGAATCAGGAGTTACAAATCTGGGATTTCTAGCTTTTTAGGGCCTTCGCTATAAACGGGGGACAAACCCTTATACAACCAAATTCCTGGCTCGCAGCCGCCCTCACTTTGCCCGATACACCATCTTTCCAGCTACCATGGTCCACAACACCTTCGCGTCCCGCATTTCCTCGGGAGAAACCGTCAAAACGTCGCGGTCCAGCAAAACCAAATCCGCACGCTTGCCGGCTGCGATCATTCCAATGGAATCGAGATTCATGGCGCGAGCCGAGTTCCGCGTATAGGCATAGAACATTGCTTCGCGTGGCATTGCCTGCGATGGGTCAAGCACTCCTTCCGGTCCTTTGCGCGTTTCCGCCTGATAAATCGCCCAGAACACGTTCGCGCTTGAAACCGGCCAGTCGCTCGCGCCTGAAATGATCCCGCCACTATCGAGGATCGACCGTGCCGGATATTGCCACTCGTAAATACTTGCGTCCAGATAAGGCTTCACTATTTCGATGGTGTCCTGGCTCGCATCCGCCCATAAAAGCTGTAAAGCGCTCACCACGCCCAATTCCCGAAACCGAGCGAAGTCAGCCGGCTGCACGAACTGTTCATGCGTAATCGTGTGCGGCAATCCAGAATTTCCATTGGCCGTTCGCGCGGCTGCAATCCCATCCAACGCTTCCGTAACTGCTTGATCGCCGATCGCGTGCACGTGGATGATCAACCCTTCCTTGTCCGCTTCCACGCAGAGAGCGGCAAAGTTCTTCGGATCGAACAGCAGATCGCCGTTCCGCCCCGTGTTTTTGTACGGCTTGCTGAGATGCGCCGTCTGAGACGGATACTCCACTACTCCATCCGCAAACACTTTGATCCCGCTCACGTGCAGATTAGGGACGTTCTTGTAAGCCGCGCGCGTTTTCTGAACGTCGGCAAGCTCCGCCGCAGGATTCTTCGCAAACACCTGTGGAAATGCCGCGACCTGAGAGTTTAGTTCTCCGTGCTCCGCCAGCAACCGATAGGCCTGCAATACATAGTCAGCGGCCAACGGATCAAGCCACGCAGTGATCCCGAGCGAGTAGTTATATGCCAGTGCAGTGCGTCCCGCTTTCAGCAACTCGTCGGGAGTACGCTGCGGGAGCAAAGGTTCGATTTTCTCCGTGCCCGCATCCACCAGAAAACCGTTGGGATGCATATCCTTATCTGCGCCGTAGTAACTCCGTTTCTCCGGGGAAAGTGTCTTCAGGAAATCAGTTGTGATGCCCGCGCGTTCCAACAGAGCGCGATTCGCCCACGCCGTGTGCCCATCCATTCCACGCAGAAGGACGCTTTGCTTCTCATAAGCTCCGGTACTGAAGCGGGCGTTGAGGACATCGATGTGCGACCAGAATTCGAGCGGCATGCCAAGAATTTCAACAATATCCCCTCGCATGGCCTTGCCCGTCTTTTTCGCATCTTCTACAAATGGCGGAAGCTCGTTGAGCGATTGCACTTTCTCGCTGGCATCGGCGGAAATCAGGGCGAGTCCCCCATCGATTGAGTGACTATGCGAATCGATGAACCCGGGGAAAAGACTCTTGCCGTCTAGATCAATACGTTCGGCATTCTCGGATACAGACTTTGCCACTTCCGGGAGGTTGCCCACCGCGATAATCTTGCCTCCACGAATGGCAACCGCTTCCGCATAAGGTCTCTGTGCGTCGCCTGTGAAGACCTTGGCATGAAAGAAGATTCGCTCAACAGAACTTTCCTGGGCCCAAAGCGAAGAATCCGTCTGAACAAGAAAGACAGTTGCCACGAAAAGAAGAGCCGAATAATAACGCGAAAAGTGTCTCACCCGATCACCCTTTCCAAAGTTCAGCATTGCGCAAAATTCAAACAGACAGGCCACAACTATACACAAGTCTCCCGGACTATGAGCTGGACGATGGAGACGGCGACAACGCTGCTGTCGTAGATGAACGGGCAACCCGTACGACGATTTCGAATTGCCTCAAGACCGAAAAAGGCCGAACGGGATGAGTCACGGCCTGATCGGAGGTAGCGCTGACCGGAAACTGACTCGCTACGCGCCGATTTATGAACTAGCCGATTCGGTAGCAACCTCGCGCCGGGCTGTGATAGCTTCTGCAAAGCATGAGCGAAAATGGCAACACCTGCCCGGCCGTCGAAGAGAATTTCGAAGCGGCGCGCCGAGAAATGGTTGCGCGGCAAATCCGCGAGCGAGGCATTCATTCGAAGCGCGTACTTGACGCCATGATGGACGTTCGACGCCATCTTTTTGTTTCACGCGACCAAGCCAGCCAAGCTTATGCGGATGAGCCGCTTCCAATAGGCAAAGCCCAAACCATCTCGCAGCCGTTCATGGTAGCGGCGATGGCTGAGGCGCTTTCCCTGGAAGGTTCGGAACGGGTGTTGGAGGTGGGCGCAGGTTCCGGCTATCAGGCGGCGGTGTTGTCATTGTTAGCGCGCAAGGTGGTCGCTGTCGAGACACAGCCTGCTCTTGCTGCGGCGGCACGCGAGCGGTTGTCGCGCCTGGGCTATTCAAATGTTCGCATTGAAGAAGGCGACGGATCGATGGGGTGGCCGCCCGACAACTCTTTGGAAGGGCCGCCAACCGCGGAGTACGAAGCCATTCTCGTTTCCGCCGCTGCTCCGGCGGTTCCGCCGCCGTTGGTGGTGCAATTAGCAGAAGGCGGGCGTCTGGTGATACCGGTGGGAGGTTCCGAAAACCAGGAATTGCTACAAATTGTGAAACGCCACGGGCGCACCACACAACGATCGCTTTATGCCTGCCGTTTCGTTCCGCTGCTGGGACGCTATGGATGGAATCCCATCGCGCCAGGATCGCCGCGGGAATGATTCCGCCGCCGGAACTTTCTATTATCGTTCCCGCTTATAACGAAGAAACGAGATTGCCTCGCACGCTTACTCGCATTCGGGACTATTTTGCGAGCCGCGGAATGGGCTCCGACCAACTCGAAATTCTGATTGTTGACGATGGTTCCGAGGATGGGACAGTTCAGGTCGCCGAAAAATGGGCGCGCGAGTGGCCTTCCGTGCGCGTGGTCTCAAACGGGGATAACCGCGGAAAGGGCTACAGCGTGCGCCATGGCATGCTGGAAGCACGCGGCCGAATCGCTCTTTTTACCGATGCGGATCTTTCTTCGCCCATCGAGGAATCTGAAAAACTCCTTGCGGCGATCAAGGATGGAAATGAAGTCGCAATCGGTTCGCGCGCCCTGGATCGTACACTGATCACTCTGCACCAGTCGCGGCTGCGCGAGCTTGCGGGCATGATCTTTAATGGCTTCGTGCGGATATTTGTTGGCTTACCTTTCAGCGACACGCAATGCGGGTTCAAGGCGTTCGTGCGGGAGCCTTCACGAGTCGTCTTCGAGCAGCAGCGCATCGAACGTTTCGGATTCGATCCCGAAATACTTTTCCTCGCGAAACGTCACGGCCTGCGAACCGCGGAGGTTGCCGTTCGATGGGCGCACGATCCAGCGACAAAAGTGCACATGATTCGCGATAGTTTGATGATGTTCTTCGATCTTGGCCTCATCCGCTGGAACTGGCTGGTGGGCCGCTATCCCAAACGGCCCGGCGAGAAATAGGCCGTCATTCTTTGTGGGGTTGCGCGGCTGTTGGTGGCAGAAAGCCATTAAGCCTTAGATAGGTCGCGGCCATGCTGTAATGGTCGGCGAAATCGTTCGTCAGCGCGATCATTGCCGCCGCGCGAGAGATTTTGTGGTCACCGAACACCGTCAACTGTTCGCCGAGATTTGAGTCGTCCACCTTGGCTAGACTTTGCGAGCAGAAGTCGAATGAAGCCTTCAGCGAAGCTACAAGCTTATCTTTGGGGTCCGTCTCGCTCGGCTTATCCTGGGTTGGCGCTGGGACGCCGGAAATTTTGGAGCAGAGACCATAATTTGAACCGATCATGTGCGTGACCAGTTTTCCGAAGGACATCTGAGCGGGTGTGGGATGGAAGCTATACTTGTCCGCAGGCATTTCATCAGCCGCAGCCACCATATTTTTGGACGCTCGCTCTACGCTACTTCTCACAGTATTAGAAACCGGGTTTGTCTCGGGTTGGCTTGTTTGCTGTGCGTTCGCCGCAAACGGAATGAAAGCTATTGCCAAAATCAGGAGCAAAAGTCGGCTGAGTTTCACAGCGTCACCTCCGGCGTTTCTTGCAGCCTCAGGATAGACTCGGAGATTGAGGCTTACAAGTGATTTGGAGTGGCAGCCGCGGGGCGTACGATCACGCCACTTTGGAAAACAAAGTACTTTACGAATGCCGGTAGCTCAGCTATCCTTTCTGCGTATGGCAACGGATCCAAACCGCCCTCGGTCGTCCGGCCCACGCGCTCTTGATGAGCACGCTCGCGACAATCTGCGATTCATTCGCGAGACGATGGAACGGGCCAGCTCGTTCACCGCAGTTCCCGGCTGGGGAGGCGTGGCGATGGGCATTACTGCCCTCGGCGCTGCGGCGATTGCATCATCGCAAGCGTCGCCGATGGCTTGGCTACTGACCTGGATTACCGAAGCAGTTCTGGCAATCGCGATTGCCGGATGGACGACTTACTCGAAAGCGCGTGCGGCGGGATCATCGCTTTTCTCCGGGCCCGGCCGGCGATTTGTTTACAGTTTTGCGCCACCGCTGCTTGTAGGCGTGCTGCTTACGGCGCTGCAATTACGCACTGGGGTGGTAGGCGCGATTCCGGGTGAATGGCTGCTGCTGTATGGAACGGGAGTCGTCACCGGCGGGGCGTTTTCGATCCGCGTGGTGCCGTTGATGGGCTTGTGTTTCATGGTGCTCGGCGCCGTGGCGCTGTTCTGCCCGTGGAGCTGGGGCAATATTTTTCTGGCCGCCGGCTTCGGGGCGCTTCACATTATTTTTGGCGCAGTGATTGCGAGGAAATATGGCGGCTAAATTAGAGGCGTACCGAGCGGAGCGGGAAGAATCCCCGAAGAGGGGAGCATCTCGCGCGCGAACCGCGGAGACATCCGCTTCGGATCTGGATCGGCTGATCCACGAGCGCACGCGGCTCGCGATTGTAAGCGCGTTAGCGGTGAATACTTGTCTGGCTTTCAACGAGCTGAAGCAACTTGTGCGCGCGACGGACGGTAATCTGAGCGTTCACGCGCGCAAGCTAGAGGATGCAGGGTACGTCACCTGCACGAAGTCCTTCGCCGGGCGTCTTCCCAAGACTGAATATCGCCTTTCGGCAGCGGGCAGGCGCGCTCTGGAAAAATATCTGAACCACATGGAAGCTTTGATTCAAGCTACACGGGAAGGTTAGAAGCAGAAATTTTTTGGGCGCGAGCTTTATGAATAAAAGTACATTGAAGATAGTCGATCATCCGAGACTTCACGTCGCTATTTTGCTGGATGGAAACGGCCGCTGGGCGGCCTCGCGAGGCCTGGCGCGTTCAGAAGGCCACCGTCGCGGGGTGGAAGCGGTTCGCCGCGTTGTGCGTGCGGCCCCGGCACTGGGCATCGGCACGCTCACGCTCTATGCATTCTCAGCTGACAATTGGGGGCGCCCCGCGAACGAGGTGGCGTCGCTGCTCGCGTTGTTGGAAGCGTTTTTCCGCAACGACGCTTCCAAGTGCGCTGCGGAAGGAATCCGGCTGCGTGTGATTGGACGGCGCGACCGCATTCCGCCTTCACTATCACAGGCAATCGAAGGTGCCGAGCGAGTCACGGCTTCCGGGCGCATTCTGGAATTGCGCATCGCGATAGATTACTCGGCGCGCGATTCCATACTGCGCGCCTCTTGCTGGATGCTCTCAAGCCTGGAGATATCGGAGCGCGAGTTCGCGAAAAGGCTTGGCGAGGTTACGCATAGCACGGGCCCGGCGCTGGACGTGGATTTGCTAATTCGCACCGGGGGCGACCGCCGCCTGAGCGATTTCATGCTGTGGGAGTGCGCCTACGCGGAATTATTTTTTACGGCGCGAATGTGGCCGGAATTCGAAGCGGCGGATCTGGCCGCGGCAGTGGAAGATTTTCTGAAACGTGAGCGCCGCTTCGGAAAATTGCCGGAAGCCGCCGCAAGTTAGCAGCCGGCAAGTTTTCAAGCCGCTGGTATTGAAACGAACGCTCGACGTGGCAGCCAAGCCACCGAACAAAACTTTCTAAGGCAGACCGACAATGGAAGCAAAACAATTAGCTGCGGTGGTGGGGATTCTCTCGTTCCTTGGAACTGTTGCCGTGCTGGCGGCGGTGGTTAGTGCGATTGTGTTGTCGAAATTCTTGAGAGAAGAACGGCTATCGCATTGGAGCGGAGCAGTCTCGGTCTGGCTCTTAGGAGGTCGCGGCGTAACACGGAAACTGGGTGCAGGTGCGACTTTGTTGCTCGTTTTGTATGCGACAGTGTTAATCGGCGCCTCGGCAGCAAGCCATGAATGGGCGCTTTCGCCCGGAGAAGAGAAATACTTCTGCGAGATTGATTGCCATTTGGCGTACTCCGTTGCAGGAATAGAGCAGGTCCAGACGCTGGGCACCGGCTCAAACCAGATAGCGGCCAAAGGAACGTTTTTCGTCGTGAAGCTTCGCACCCGATTTGACGAACACACCATTTCGCCGCGCCGGGGCGACTCGCCCCTTACACCTTCGCCGCGCGCGGTAACTCTCGTCGACGGCCAAGGCCATGAATATCCGGTTTCTCGCGATGCGCAACAAGCGCTCGAAACTTCTCTCGCCGGCCGCTGGACTCCCCTGACAAACGCACTTCGTCCCGGCGAGTCTTATTTGACTCCGCTCGTCTTCGAACTTCCATCCGGTGCCAGCGGACTGAAGCTCTTGATCGCGAGCCCGACTCAACCAGAATGGCTCGGCCGTGTCTTGATCGGCGATGAAGGCAGTATCCTGCACAAGAAAGTCTATTTGCGCTTGGAGAGCTGAAGCGTTCGCAGGAAAAGTTAATCTTAGGTTCGTCGGCGGGATCGAGCCATCTCGAAGGCTCTTTTGATCACGCGCATGGCGGCGGGCGTGAGCGAAAATCGAGCTAGCTCTTCTTCGAAGGACCAGGCGACATCGACGACATCGCTTCCTGCACGCGCGACGCCGCTCATCGCTTCACACAGATAATCCAAAATTACAAAATGATAGCGCCACTTGCCATCCGCGTCCGGCATGATGCGCTCGAACGCTTCGATCAAATCGCCCACGCGCACTTCGAGACCCGTTTCCTCCTGAAGTTCGCGGCGTACCCCGTCGCGCAGAGCTTCTCCTAATTCAAGCATGCCTCCTGGAATGGACCACTCGCCTTCCAGCGGCGGGCCGCCGCGGCGAATCAGCAACACGCGATTCTCTGCGATCACGACCCCGCCGACGCCCACGAGCGGACGCTCGGGATATTCTCGACTAGTCACTTTTAGATGTTCCCCCGCTCAAAAGCTTGACACTGGCGTTATATAATACGCTCCCCGGTGGAAGCGGGCCTTAGGAAGGAGAGAAATCAGTGACCAGATGTCCCGAATGCGACGCCGAAATTGATTTGGACGAAGACGAAGTGGAAGAAGGCGAAATCCTGAGCTGCCATGAGTGCGATGCCGAGCTTGAGGTGACGCAAACTCATCCTGTTCATCTCATCGTGATTTCTGAAGACGAAGATGAGGAAGAAGACGAAGAAGAGGATTCGGACGAAAAGGCCGTCGTCGAGGAAGAAGAAGAGGAAGAAGAGGCGGAATAATTGTCGTTCAGTTTCTCGACGGGATTTTTTCCCTTCGTTTCGGTTTGCTTTGCCCGGATCGCAGAGGTTCGATGATTCCGACCTATTTCCAAAGACTCTGTGTACTCTTTTCATCGACCACGCGCATGTCCGCGGAAAACAGCGGCGGCCCGTGGAAGGATAGGAACTTGACAACCTGCCGTATTCCGCGCCTCGCGCTTTTTATTCTGCTGATGTTTCTCACGGCTCTTCCGGCTTCCGCACAGCAAACCAAAGACCAAAAGAAGGCCGAAGCGCAGCTCCGCACGGTGCACGGACTGGTGGAGAACAAAGACGAAGACCCGGTTCCGGCAAGCGTAGTCTATCTGCTGAATGTGAAAACGCTGGCAGTGAGGACTTCTTTTGCCGATGAGAAGGGCCTTTACCGCTTTAGCGGACTCGATCCGAATGTGGACTATGAAATCCACGCCGAACATGAAGACATGACGTCTTCCACTCGCACTATTTCAAGCTTCGATTCACGCCGCGATATTGAAGTGAATTTGAAAGTGTCCCGCCAAAAAAAACAGTAAGCAGCAACTCTTGGTCGATTTTTCAAGCGGCGGCTCACGTAAGCGGATTTGGCGCCATCCAGCGCGCTCCGCCGGGCAGCGCTTCAAACTCTACCGATGCTTACGAGGGATCGCCTTCTTGCGTGCAACGATGTTGAAGATTCGACTGAGGAGTGGGATGCTATTCTCGTCTCTTGCTCGTCCGGTGGTTTCTGTAACGCGAAAATCCCACGGAGGAAGTTCCTATGAAAATTCGCAGCGGAATTCTGATAGCGAGCGTGATCGCGCTTTTTGCCATTGTTTTGGCTGGCGCGACTCCGGCTCTCGCGCAAGAACATCCGGCCGGCGGGACCCCTCACTGGAGTTACGCCGGCCCCGACGGCCCGGAGCATTGGGGCGACCTGGACCCGAGCTTTGCCGCCTGCAAGAGCGGCCAGCGCCAGTCGCCCATCGACATCCAAGATGCAAAGCCGGCGGATCTGAAGGCGATCAAATTCGATTACAAGCTCGCCCCGATGAAAATTATCAACAATGGCCATACGATCCTCATTCGTTATGAAGCAGGGAGCAGCATTACTGTGGACGGCAAGCAATATCAGCTCGTACAGTTTCATTTTCATCATCCGAGCGAGGAAGAAATAAATGGCCAGAAATTCGACATGGTTCTTCATCTGGTCCACGTGCATGCGGATGGAAGCGCCGTGGCCATCGCCGTCCTGCTGAAGAGCGGCAATGAGAACCCCCTGATTCGAGACATCTGGAGCCACATCCCGAAGGAAACCGGCAAAGAAGCCGAGTTCAAGAAAGTTATGATCAACGCCGCCGATTTGCTGCCGGCCGATCAGAATTACTTCACCTTTGACGGATCGCTTACAATCCCGCCGTGCAGCGATGTGAAGTGGTTCGTCTTGAAAACTCCCGTGGAGCTTTCCCCGGCACAGATCGCAGCGTTCGCAAGAATGTATCCGGATAACGCCCGCCCCATTCAGCCCACGAACGGCCGAAAGATCGAGGAGAGCAATTTCACGAAGTAAGAAGCCAATCCTGCAAAAATCAAAACAGGGGGCGTGCATGCGTTCTGCCGACGCAAAGTTGATTAGAAACACTATGCCCATGTTCGCGCAGCGACTTTTTTTCCTGATTATTCTCTCGGCCTTCTCTGTGTTCCACACTGCACCTGCCTTTGCCCAGAATGTACCCGCGGCTTCCCCCATCTCGGCGGACTCTGACAAGCTGCTCCATCGCATGTTTGCTTCCACGGATTTCGAGGTGAGGAATTTCGGCCCGGCGCGATGGCTGGATGGTGGCGATTTTTATACGACCGTGGAGCGCTCGGCGGATAGTAAAGATGCACAGGAAATCGTGCGATATGAAACGGCAACGGGAAAACGCGAAGTTTTTGTATCCGACGCGAAACTGATTCCCGCGGGCGCGAAAACTCCGCTGGCGATTGAGGATTATTCCTGGTCCAAGGACAAGAACCGCTTGCTGATCTATACCAATTCGGCCCCCGTTTGGCGACAAAATACGCGAGGTGATTATTGGGTGCTCGAGCTGAAGTCCGGCGCGCTAAGGAAACTTGGCGGTGATGCACCTCCTTCTTCGCTGATGTTTGCGAAATTCTCACCTGATGGCACGAAGGTCGCCTACGTTCGCGCCAACAATATTTATGTTGAGGATATCGTTTCGAGCAAAATACTGCCGCTGACCACCGACGGCTCAGGGACGTTGATCAATGGCACATCCGACTGGGTGTACGAGGAGGAGCTCGACGTTCGCGACGGATTTCGCTGGAGTCCCGACGGGCATTACGTTGCGTACTGGCAATTTGACACGCGAGGCGTGGAGATTTTTCGACTGATATACAACCTCGGAGCCCCACACGAAATCGTCAGCGGCTTTCCGTATCCGGGGCTGGGTCGCTACCCTTCCATCCTTGATATCGCGTATCCAATTCCGGGAACCACGAACTCGTCGGTGCGTGTGGGTGTGGTAGACGTCGAAGGCGGCGCCACGCGCTGGATGCTGGTCCCTGGCGACCCGCGCGACAACTACATTGCTCGAATGGATTGGGCCGGAAATTCGAACGAGCTGGCGATCGAGCATTTGAATCGTTTGCAGAATACGAATGATGTTCTGCTCGCCGATCGCGCCAGCGGCACGGTTCGCTCGATTTTTCAAGACTACGATGCAGCCTGGGTTGACGTGATGCCGGAAATCACCTGGCTTCATAACGGCGCCGATTTTCTCTGGCTCAGCGAACGGGACGGCTGGCGACATGCGTATCTGGTTTCTCGCGACGGAAGCCGCGTGCAACTGATTACGCACGGGAATTTCGACGTGATCGACCTTGGCCCCGCCGACGAAAAGGGCGGCTGGCTTTACTTCAGCGCGTCTCCAGACAATGCCACGCAGCATTACCTTTATCGGGCTCGGCTCGATGGTTCTGGAGATGCGGAGCGAGTAAGTCCATCCAATTTATCCGGAACGCACGATTACGACATTTCTCCCGATACCCGCTGGGCTTTCCACCAGTATTCCCGAGCCGACGTAACGCCCGTCACCGATCTTGTAGAACTCCCCGCTCATCGTTCCGCGAGAGTATTAGAAGATAATGCCGCCCTTCGCGCAAATGCTTCAGTGCTTCTCAGCGCTCCGACCGAATTCTTCAAGGTTGATATAGGCGACGGCGTCACGTTGGACGGCTGGATGATGAAGCCGCCTCATTTTGATCCCGCGAAGAAATATCCGCTTCTCGTTTTTGTGTATGGGGAGCCTGCCGCGCAAACCGTGCTCGACGAGTGGGCAGCGGGGAATTATTTTCAGCGCGTCGCAGCCGCTGCCGGATACGTGGTTGTCAGCTTCGACAATCGTGGCACACCTGCACCAAAAGGACGGGCTTGGCGAAAAATCGTTTACGGCGCGATTCAGCCCGTTATCGTCAAGGATCAGACAGCCGCACTTCAGGCATTCCTGCGCGCTCATCCGTTCGCAGACGCATCGCGCGTTGCCCTGTGGGGATGGAGCGGCGGCGCTACCAGCACACTGAATCTAATGTTTCGAGCTCCGGATTTGTACCAGGTGGGAATGGCCGTAGCGCCGGTTCCCGATTTGCGACTCTACGACACGATTTATCAAGAACGCTATATGGGATTGCCGTTGCAAAACGTGGAAGGCTATCGGAACAGTTCAGCCATTAATTTTGCCGAGGGGTTGAGGGGAAACCTGCTGATCGTCCACGGTTCAGGCGATGACAACGTGCATTACGCAGGATCGGAGCTGCTGCTCAATCGTTTGATTGAACTCGACAAGCCCGTGGATTTTATGGAATATCCGAATCGCACACACGCTATTTACGAGGGCTCCGGAACCAGACTGCATCTGTACAGCCTCTTGCTGCGTTACCTCGAGGAGCACATTCCACCCGCGCCAGTTAGCCCTTAAAAAACAGGCTTATCTGCCGCTGAAAGTGACTATTTCTCGGCCGAATCTTCGCTCGGAGCATGCTCGCCCGAGCGAAATTGCGTCCATGGACCGGCGTTCATATCGATCAGTACGCTCGACTGCCACGAATATTCCGGATGCGCTTCCAGGAATGGCCGAGCTTTGAAATCCGTTCCGCACGGATGGCCGATGCGCGCGATAAAAGTCATGGATTCCGCCATGTGGCTGTCCATCACTTTTCCTTCTACAGCTCCCGACGGATTGTATGGAAACTTCGCGAAACCCGGATCCCCCTCGGTAGCCACATCGCCGTGGCCACAAAGTGTGCGCCGGTTGGGGCCTGTTTTCTTGGTGTAAGCATCGTAATGGTCGGCAAGAAAGGCTTGCGCCAGCGTCGTGTCGATTTTTCCCTGATTCGCGGCCATCAATTCATCCCAGCGGATATGGCGAGCGTTCGCTGAAGAGGCGGCATTGGAAGGGTCGAAAGTTGTTTCGTCTTTCAGAACAGCGGGATCGCTTGCAAAATTTGAACCGGCATAATAGCCGTCCTTGGTGCGCCATACTTTGGAATGCAGAAGACCCAGCTCGAACCGCGCAATCTCGCCCGTTTTGCGGTCCGCCAACAGCCAGTCGTTGGCGTAGCCGCCGTTGTTCCCGTCGAGCATGATTTTCACGTACTCGTCGATCGAGCCGGCGTACTGCATGGCCTTGCGCGCGCGGACAAATTCCGGCTTTCCATTGGGGTTCCAGCCGTGGAAATCGGTGATGGTCGTCTCGGTGAACATCAGGCCATCCGAATTTACGCCGAAATCGTCGTCACTCACGATTACGCCTGGAAATCCGTCCATAAGCATGCGGTAGCCTTGTTGCGGGGTGATATCAAAGATAATTTTCCAGCGCGCGCCTTGCAAGTAACTCGTCCAGTTGTTGTGCGCCATCACGATCTGGTGGTCCTTGGTGTAACTGCCCGTAGCCACGAAAGCGCTGCAATGCTCGGCGCCCGGTTTCGAAGGAGGCTTTGCACCCTGCGTCTGTTCGTCCAGCCAGGGTACGTAGTAGTCGGGCAATTCCATGAACGCATTCATGGCTACGATATCGTCCAGATCGAGTTTGTATTTTTGCGCCTGTAAGCCGTCAACGATTCCTTGGAGTTCCGACTGATATTCCACATCAATCTTTGGCCAGAGCATTTGATGCGCGGAGCGGCGGAAGAAACTCCAGTCCCGCTTGGAAGTGTGCGTCATTTCCACGCTCACGGCGGCAAATGCGTCCGAAATTTCCGGCGCAAGCAGGTAGCCATGTTGGTAGCCGATGTCGTGAGGCGAGCCTTCCAAGTGGACGTAAATCCAGCCCCCACGCTCGAACCGGTACGCTTTCGATAGAATCGCATCGCTGGAGTTGCGCTGGCCGAGCGCCACAGGCGCACCCGCGTTTGCGCCAGCGGATCTGGAATCCAGAAAGCTCGGCGTGGCAATCAGCGCAATCCCCAACACAAATAGCGTGACGCCCGGAATGCGGTTCCTGTAACAACTCATCGGCTTATCTCCTTACGCGTACGCATTGTAGGCGTGCGGTTCGATGCGGTCAAATGCGCGCCTAGAACCTATCTCGGTGGCTCGCTGTGGCGTCTTGCTTTACCCCGCCTTGGGCCAGCCTTTCGGACTATGTTCCCTCGTTGACACCATCTCGTGCCACCGTATAATCAACGTCTGGCCGGACGGCTCCTCAGCACTCGCAGCCTGACCAACGGTTCAGAACGTCCATCTGGCACAGCTGTTCGGGAGGCAATGAACTCGTGGTTTTGCTTTACAACTCGGCGATGTGGATGGCTACCTGGCTTGCTCCCAGCGGCCCGCTCTCCGACTACTGGCGCCGAAACATGGACCCCGAACTCAATCCGTTCCGCGGCATTTACCAGCTGAATTCCTTCGATCTTGCAATCATGCTGCCTTATTTTTTCGTAATGATCGTACTGGCTGCTTACGGCATTCACCGCTACGCGCTGGTTTACAACTATTATAAAAACCGAAAGCACGTTCCTGGGCCGCCTCCTGAGATAGGAACCTGGCCTAAAGTCACCGTTCAACTCCCCATTTACAACGAACGGTACGTGATCGAACGGCTTATCGAAGCCGTTTCCCAGTTCGACTATCCGCGCGAGTTGCTCGAGGTTCAGGTTCTCGACGATTCTACCGACCAGACCTGCCAAGTCGCCCGCGACTGTGTAGAACGCTACCTGGCCCTCGGAATGCCCATCTGCTACATCCATCGCGACAATCGCGAAGGCTACAAAGCGGGCGCGCTGCAGGAAGGCCTGAAATCGGCGAACGGTGAATTTGTGGCCATCTTTGATGCGGATTTTATTCCGCCCGCGGATTTTCTGCGCCGCACGGTGCCCTATTTCGCGGATGAAAAGCTCGCCATGGTGCAAACTCGCTGGAGCTATATCAATCGCCATTATTCCGCGCTCACGGAAGTCGAAGCCATTCTGCTGGACGGACATTTCGTCATCGAGCACTGTTCGCGTTATCGCAGCGGTTTGTTCTTCAATTTCAACGGCACAGCGGGTATCTGGCGCCGCAGCGCGGTGGAGGATGCCGGCGGCTGGCAGCACGACACGCTTACCGAAGACACGGACCTTTCTTATCGCGCGCAACTCCGCGGCTGGCATTTCCT
Organism: Acidobacteriota bacterium; assembly: GCA_003167215.1. Taxonomy (GTDB): domain Bacteria; phylum Acidobacteriota; class Terriglobia; order Acidiferrales; family UBA7541; genus Palsa-295. The sequence continues at coordinate 36,363 of PMTV01000023.1, forward strand.
TTATTTGCCGGACATCGAATGTCCCTCCGAGCTGCCCGTGGAAATGAACGCATTCAAATCGCAACAGGCTCGCTGGGCCAAGGGCTTGATGCAAACGGCGAAAAAAATCCTTCCCCGCGTGTTGCGCTCAAACTTGCCCGCGGCGGTGAAGGCCGAAGCGTTTTTTCATCTCACCGCCAACATCAGCTACCCGCTGATGGTAGTCATGTCGATCATTCTGCTGCCTGCGATGATCGTGCGTTTCTATCAGGGTTGGTTTCAAGTGCTGGTCATAGACCTGCCTTTGTTCCTCGCCTCCACCTGTTCGATCTCGTCGTTTTACCTCGCGGCGGAGCGAGCGATATATCCGAAAACATGGAAGCGCACGTTTCTATATCTTCCGTTCGTGATGGCTGTTGGCATCGGACTTTCCGTTCGCAATGCCTGGGGCGTGCTCGAAGCGATCTTCAACGTGAAATCAGAATTCGTGCGCACTCCGAAATATCGCGTCGAGGCCGCCGGAAACGGTAACGCAGACTGGGCCAAGAAAACTTACCGTAAGAGCGCCGGCTTCCTGCCGTTCGCCGAAGTCGCTCTGGGAATTTATTTTCTGTTCGCGGTGATCTACGCGTTGCAGAATGAAAACTATGCCACGGTCCCGTTCCTTCTGCTTTTCGTTTGGGGTTATCTCTACACCGGCGTCATGTCTCTCGCTCAAACCTACTTCGAGCGCCTGCGTTTCGGGGTAGAAACGGGCGAAATACGTCCCGCCTCCACCGGCGCCCCGGGTTTCTAATCGCGAATAACCTTTCGGCGGAACTTTCGCCGAGCCTTTCGCCTCACTCAAATTCGTCACTCTACCGCTTGCGCTGCCTCATCCGCGCAAGCATTCGCCTTGGGGTTGCCTGCTGAGTCTTCACACTTTCTTGTGATAGTAGTTCCAGAATGTTTCTCGTAACAGCGAATTCCGTGTCTGCAAACGGACCGTGCAACCTGTCAGTTTTTCCACCAATCGCAGACCGGTCGCTCTCTGTTTTAGTTCATACTCCATTTTATTTTCGAAGATTCGTCCAAGAAGGGCGACGACCTCGTCCTGGGACGACGTCACCATAGCTCCTACTGCAACTCCAGTCTCGAATTCAATCAGGCGGCTAAGCGGGTGTATTTCACTGAAGAAACGTTGCCTTTTATCCTCGTCGCAGTAGAAAATAACTGGCTTACCCAGGCTGAGAGCCATGGCTGCTTCCGCATCCTTGCCGAAGCTATCCTTTGAGCCCGCGCAATACACTAGCACCTTCGCTGACTTCACCATGAGGCACTCAATTAATCCTTTGTCCTCATGCCCTTCGGCCGCGCTTACTGTCGGATCAAAATACCTCAAGCTCAGGCGCTTCAAAGATGGCGCTCGAAACACTTTTTCGCAAAAATCAGCCATCTTGCGGAAGTCGGAACGATCTCGCATGCTTGTCGCAACGTAAATGTCAAGATCGTTCACCATGGAAAGAAAGTATTCCGTATTCTTCAGCGCGCCACGCCGCGCTTTCTCGAAAAGGTTAACCACTGATTCGTATTTCTCATTAATCTGGCCTACGCTTTCAACTTCTTCGTCCAAGATATCATCGACGGAATATAAGAATTCTGCTTGACGATCTTTGTTTTTCTGTTCTGAAGATGCTTTGTCGAAAAGTTTACGAATCGTAACCTTGCCACCCCCTGTCGCGGAGTGGGCAGAGAATGCTTCCAAGAGGAAAGCTGCCAAGTCGCTTTGTCTGCCATCCACCGCTGCGTAGGATTTGCACGCCATCTCGGAAATCAAATAGCGGCTATCCTTCGCAATATTTATTAGGGGAATTGCGGGTCCCCGTCGCGCCATACCGTCGGTGTCAAATCGTTTGGATCGAAAAAACTCTTCCAAATCCTTCACAGTAAGCGAACGTAACTTGTTGAATGGGGGGAGCGCGCGGGCCGAAAATGGCGACGGATAACGCCGATGCTTTCCATATGTTCGAGGCCGCATTCTATCAGAAAATAAGCAAATTTCGCCGTGACCTTCTGAGAGAACAGCGCACTGGATGCGAATTCGAGGGTCTTGTTCTGGAAGGAGGGCCGCACTTCGAAGTCATCGACCAGAAGGGAAACAAGCGGCACGTATTTTTGCATGCTGCGAATTGGTCAGGCAAGGACCTAGCGGCATACCTAGAACTTTTAGGGATTGTTATCGAAGATGCCTACGGCGGGGACAGCTCAAGCCTCTGGGTGTTCAATCTCAGGACTGGTAAAGAAATCAAGTGGCGATCGAGTTCGCGCGTTCGAAATCGTTGCGAAGGGGCTGCCAAGCTCTATGCGCGACTGGTGAAGGCGATGGAAAATCCAGACGACATCTGATGTAGAAAGGCAGACCCATGCCGGTTGGTAGGTAAGACTCCGCGCTAGGACACATTGGGCATGGTAGAATTTGGCTAGGAGTACGTCATGGGCAATACCATAATTCTGACGAGAAATCATCCTTCCGACCTAGACACGGTCGCGAAAGCTGAAGCATTCCAAATATCCTTGCTAGGCGGTCCTACAGGAGAGCAGAGGGTCAAAGAGCAGCATGGATGGTGGAACGAACAGAATCAAAAGGCTGAATGGTTGGCTACAACTTTTGAACCGGATACGGCACTGCCGTTTGACGAAGCTCGCAACGTATATCACTCGCAAATCGCGCGGAGAGCACTGGAAGGGTTCGTGCACGCTCGTTCATACAGCTTCATCGAAAATAAATTTGTCTATCACGATTTGAGACAGACGCTGGGCTTCGAACAGGCTAAGACCGCCTCGAGCAAGCCCTAGATCCGGCTGTGCTATTCAAGATGTTGATTATCAGAAATTTCTGACGTCACCAACGCATAATTCCGGCCCCTGCCCACCCTTAATTGCAAACTCCCCACCTATAGTTCGAGAAACGCACGCCGTTGATTCGCACCCGCGCCTGTCAATTAAGGCGGCCAAATCATCCACGGCAGTCTGTATCTACTTAAGCAACTGAGTACTATTGCCCTACATCTTGGACCGCACTTAACCTTAAACCAGCGCCAGTTTCTTGGGTAACTGAGGAGGTTCCGATGGTCGAGCGCCGTCGCTGCAAGCGCTTCCATTTCACGATTCCCGTCAGAGTTTACGGACGCACCCCCCGAAACCATCCCTTCCGCGATGTAACCGCCACCATGGCAGTCAGCTTATACGGCGGGCTGCTCGACATGAAGCCCCGCGTAAAACTCGGCCAAAAGATCCTCATCGTCAATAGCTTCACCGAAGAAGAGCGCGAATGCCGCGTAGTCTATGTCGACCCGCAACCTCGCGTCCGCAGGCGAGTCGCCGTGGAATTCGCCAATGCAAACGCGGACGGCGATTTCTGGCACGTTTATAGCCCTCCTGTGCCGCTGAAAGCGCTGTCACCGTCTGCGAACCCAGCCGGCCACACCGCGGCTTGACGCGGTCTGCTGTTTCAACTCGTTTCCCAAAATGGGAATAGAACCGCGTCGTAGAGTTATGCTCACAACATGCAGTCCCTTGAATTTCGCCGCATCACGTGCTAGCGTTTCGTGTGATTAAAATTGAATATCGTCGAGCGCTTCACCAAGACTTAATCCCGGCCCCCTGCCCGCCCGTAATCCCGAGTTCGACCGCTCCTTGTACTAGTCACTCGCCACTAGCCACTCGCCACTGTTCCACATTTCTACCCGGTTCTGGCCAATATGTAGAATGCGACGTAACTCACTCAAAACAAACGACCGCGACATTTCTACCCGGTTCTAGAATTGCACGATGTGGGTTGTTGTTGCTTCTCCTTGCCTGCGGTTCGTTTCTTGCTCAGGCGCGATTTCGGCAGCCGAACTCGGAATATCAGGCGCGGCGCGCGAAGCTTCGCTCCACGATCAACGGACCGGCCGTCCTATTCGGCTATACCAGTCATCAGGACGCGGGCGAACTTGCTGTTTTCTTTCAGGAAGAAAATTTTTATTACCTCACGGGCCACAGTGAGCCCGACGCCGCACTCCTTCTAATTCCCGATTCTGCCGACGGCAAGTCCTCCGACAGCCCGCGCGAGATTCTTTATCTTCCTCCGCGTAATCCTAACGCCGAAAAATGGGGAGGACCCAAGATGGGCCCTGAGGATCCGGGCATCGCGGAAACAACGGGGTTCCAGGCTGTCGAGCCTTTCGCCAATCTGCGCACGGACCTGGCCAATCTCGCCAAGACCTATTCCACGTTCTACACCGAGCTGCCTCCCAAGCAGGAAAACGGCTACCCGCAGCTCACCATTTGGAGCGGGTGGGTTCGCAGCATCTTGCCGCAGTCAACCGTTGATGACGTCGCGCCGGCGCTCGCTTCTCTTCGCCAGATAAAATCTGCGGGCGAAATCGCCTTAATTCAAAAAGCCGTGGATGCTTCGGTTGACGCGCACATTGCGGCCATGAAAATGATGCGGCCCGGCCTTTTCGAATATCAGATTGCCGCGCGCATGAAGGAAGTTCACGAAATGGAGGGCTGCTCGCGCGAAGCGTATGCGCCCATTGTGGGAACAGGCTTTTATTCCACGGTCCTGCATTACGACGCCTTGAAGAACGAAATAAAGGACGGCGATGTAGTCGTCATCGACGTGGCCGGCGAATACGGCGATTATGCAGCCGACATCACCCGCACGCTTCCGGCCAACGGCAAATTCACCGCTCGGCAGCGCGAAATCTATGAAATCGTTCTAGGGGCGCAGAATGCCGCGCTGGCCGCGATCAAGCCGGGAGCCGTATTCTTTGGAGGCCCCAAAAGCGTCCACCAGGTCGCCTACGACTACATAAACACACACGGCCACGACCTGCATGGCAACACGCTCGGACGGTACTTCTTTCACGGCGTGGGACATCATCTGGGCCTCGACGTGCACGATCCTAACGACCGCATCAGCCCCCTGCAAGCGGGCATGGTAATAACCGATGAGCCCGGCATTTACATCCCGGAGGAAAATATCGGCGTGCGCATCGAGGACGACGTGCTCGTCACCCCGGACGGCAACCAGCTGCTTTCCGCCAAGCTCCCGCGTTCGCCTGACGAAATCGAAAAAATTATGGCCGAAGGCCGCGCGCAACCGCAGTCGCAACCCCAGCCTTAACAATTCTGAAACATTTAGCCAAACGGGAAGACACTGCGGAATCGCGGTTGAGCCTAAAATCCGCAAAGCGTGGAAAGAGTTGCAAGAGGTTCCGATCGAGAGTTCCGGGGAATGACGGTGCGGCACAGCCGGATCGCTTCAGCTGTGCCGCCTGCCGCCCTTTGATTGCTTACTATTTTTGCGCCTTCTTGACCGCGGCTTTCCTGTCAGCCGCTCCTAACGGCAGCGTTTGCTGCTGGATCAGCCCGGTAAACACACTATCGTTCATGTCCGCCGCGTTCTCCAACCAGAATAGCTGTCCTCCGTTGGCTTGATAAACGACAGCCTGGTAAGTAATCGTGGCTGCTCCATCACCTACGATCACGTTAATCGGGTCAAGCAGGTAACGCCCTTGGTCTAATCCGTCTGAGACGAGTGTGCTGGTGAATGAGGTCCCGCTGTTAACCAGTGGGTTGGTCGTTTCCAACACATCTGCCGGATCGTTGAGGATTCCAGCCCCCGACAGACTGTTGGCCGTTGCCGTTGAATTGCCGACGAAATCAAACTCACCTGCTTCGGGAACAAGATCCTGTAGCCCGAGAGCGTAATTGCCCGCGAAGGATGTCGTGGCGGTGTCCGTTTGAGGCACCAATACTCCCGAACCGGCAACGTCGGTGTCGAGATCGACGACCACAGCGCTTGCGACAATGCTTCCGGCTCCGGGGGATGTCGTGTTGTTCGGGTCATTCAGATTTAGAGTCGGGTCCGTCGCATAAATGCCGAGAACGCTGACGGGCCCGAGAGTTGCGGACGTAATGTTCAAGCTCCCGTACCCGTTGGTGGCGATGGAATAGGTACCGGAAATTGTCTGCGCATCTGCAGATCCCACTCCCGCTTCATTAACATCGGCGACTCCGCTAAAGTTAGTCCCCGACGGAACAATCTGACCGATGGCTCCAAACGGAATTCCAGCCAAATTGCTTTGAATGCTGAAGACGGAAGTTCCCACAGAGGCGTTGTCGAAGTTGCCTGCGCTTGCGCCCTGTCCAAAAGCTGAACCCACAAGGGTACGGCTACTATCCACATCGATGAGCCGTATCACTTCCGGACCGACAATGTAATACGCAAGGGTGTTTGCGATGCCAGTCCCGGTGAGGGTACCGCGACCGAAACCGTCAGCAGGCTGGGACAGAGTTGCTGTCGCAAAGGTTTTGCCCATACCTATGCTGCCCGCGATATTCTGGTCATACATGCCGTTCGATACACTACTCCCGGACACCGTGAACACACCTCCGAAGAAATCCGAATTACCGGTGTTCCCTGCGCCCGAGAGCACAAACGAAAATCCCCCTGCCGGCGCGCTGGTCAAGTCCTGCAGGTCGAAGCTTCCGCTGGATGTTGCGCTTGCATCAGCCTGAATGATCAGCGCATGGTTGTTGTTCACAAAATTAAGCGCCAGGGTTTCCGTGCCGTTTACTCCAAGCTTGTTGTTGTTGGTCACGAGAGTCAGCGTTCCCAGCCCAGTTGTAGGACTGAATGACAAACTTCCGCTCGAAATCGGGATGTCGGGCAAGGTAATTCCGCCTGCATCGTTGTAATCCTGCTCGCCCGTGAGGGTGCCGTCTGCGGCAATCGATACCGCTCCGGCAAGGGAATAGATTCCGCCCTTGTTGTTGCCATCGAAGCCAGTGAGATAAAACGAGTAATTGCCTGAGAGGCTGCCGGAAAAGGCGATTTGCACGTTCGCGGGCGCGCTTGGCGTGCCATCCTTCACGGACGTGGCAGTGATAGCCACGCTGCCCACGGCCGTAGGCGGAGCCAAATATGTGGTCGCAACGCCGCTTAGGGTAGTAGATGGATTGAATGAGCCACACAAGGCGGCAGTGTTACCTGGAGTGCAACTCCACGTAACTCCAGTGCTGGTCCCAGTTATAGTGGCCGCTATTTGAGCGGTATTGCCAGGAGCGATGATTCCAGGCGGCGGTTGGCTGATGCTTACTTCTATTATGGAATGTGAGCCGCCGCCGCAGCCAGCCGTCAGACCCAGGGCAAATATAATGATCGAGAGGCCTTTACGATTCATAGCTGACCTCCGTTCGACGCAGTTGCCGCAGAGGTATTCGGCGCCACAGGAAATCCGCGTTCGTTCCGGATGGTATAAATGTGACCACCTATCTGAATGGTGCGAATCAGAAGCGCTTGCTTATTATTCGTTGTGGTCATAACTCCAGTCACCTGAACGCGCTCACCCGGCTTGATAGAAAGAGCTCCTTTTCCATTTAGAGCGGAGTAAGTCAGCCTCCCCTGTATCGCGCCGGAGCTTGTTTGCAGCACAAAGCCAGTCGAGCCAGACTGCAATAGCCCAACAGATGATTTCGAGGGCACGCTCTGAACGGTGGCGTTGAGCGTGATTTCCTTGCTGACGTCATATCTCAGCGGGGTGGCAGATGTAGTTGCCGACACAGCGGTCTGCGCATGAGCCGGTGCGACATTGAACACCAGGGCCAGCAGGGTTGCGAACCCCAAGCCTTTCAGAATTCCCTTCATCCGTGCCTCCAATTGGTCTTAGCCTTCGATTTGAATTACGACAGAAAAGTGATTTGATTCCATTAATGCTGTTCCAGTTGCCAAATATTAATACGGTATACTGCCAATTCCTGGACCCAATACGGAACATGCACCTTAAATGGATGAGCGGGACCAATCCACCCGAAACTAACCCTTCAGGAAGACAAAAGTTCCGGTCCTGTGCTCCCGTTCACCAAAATAGGTCCGCGTTTGAATGCAGCGTTACGGTCCTGCCTCCCAATGGATTTTGTCCGAAATCTAACCGGACGAGCAGCGTCGTAACCTCGCTGGGTTGGGAGACAACATATCGCGGACCAGGCTTCAAGAGACGACTTTTAAAAGTGGACTTCCGCCCACAGCAACAGCCAAGGATTCTGGCATTAACCGCCGCCGGCTTCCCGGGCGGCTGAACCTGAGCGTTTCAGCTGCAAGGGCAACTCGGCTTCCTCAGGGCGCCGTAGACGACGGATAACGCGCTGTGGACAACTTCCCTCGAGTGCCCGAAAAAGTTCCCAAATCTCAAGCTGAGCCGGCGAGCGGTACAAGATTGGATCGTCCGTTGGTGTTGATTCTCGGTCCACAGTTCAAGGACCGCCGTTCGAAAACCTATTCTTCCGCGGGCCATATAGCCTGTTTGACCGATGGCTGCACAGACCGTTATAATTAGAGCTTCGGCGGCGCAGAGTATTTGTGCCGAGCAGGGTTTCGCGTCGTTCGCCACTCGATTGAATTACCCCTCCGCTGGCTTGTGCTAAGCGAACCTGTCTGAATGCGGCGGGAAATGCCCGGAAGAAGAATCTAGGAGCACCTATGCTAAAGTCGACTCAATTGCGCCCCGGTATGATCATCATGCACGAGGGCGATCTCCACGTGGTTTACAGCGTGGACCATCGCACCCCCGGCAACAAACGCGGCTCCATGCAAACTAAGATGCGCAACCTGCGCACCGGGTCGATGATGGACTATCGGTTCCGCGCCGAGGAATTCGTGGAAAAAGTCACAGTGGACGAGATTGAGTTCGAATACCTCTATAGTGACGGCGACGGCCATCATTTCATGAACTCCCAGGACTACGAACAACTCGCGTTGCAAAATGACATTGTGGGCGACACCAAGGACTACCTCATTCCCAATTTGTCGGTGAAGATCGAATATTATGACGACAAGCCGATCGGCGTTCTTCTGCCCGACACGGTTGACCTTACCGTCGTCGATACCGAACAAACGATTCAGAAAGCCACTGCCAGCGCGGTGATGAAGCCAGCCAAGCTCGAAACAGGCCTGATCATCAACGTTCCACCCTTCGTGGGCAACGGCGACAAAGTGAAAGTGGATACCTCCGAAGCCCGCTACATCCAGCGCATCCAATAACAGTGTGCTAGCCTGATTACAGGCTATGAACGAAACGAAAAACCTTGGCAAAACTTTTCCGCATCTTGCGTGTTCCGATCTGCGTGCATCGATTTTGCAACAAAGCTGCGACTTTCTAATGGCAACAACCAAGGATTAGAAATGTCCGTAGCTTCTTGAAGGCACAGGGCGGCGATGCGTTCTAATCGCGAGAAAAATGGGCAAGTCATAGCGGCAACTATCTATTCGTGCTTCGTCGTGGTCTTGGTGCTTGCTGTTTCCTGCACTTGTCCGGCCCAAACGCCGCAGAAAATCATCGACGATTACTTGCGTGCTGAAGGTGGCGCGAAAGCGCTGGCGAAAGTCCGGTCGCTAACCATCGCAGGGAGTTTGCGCGAAGAATCTGCGGACACGAACGGCTCGTACTCGCTGATTACCAAAGCCCCCAATAAAGTTTATTCCGAGATCGTGATCGAGCCGCAGCATACCATCGCCGCATACAACGGCATGTCTGCCTGGGGCCAGGATCCGACCGGTACGCCGCGGACCCTCACCGGCACGGAAGCGGCCGAATGGGAAGCCACCGCGCGCTATCTGAGCGGGCGTTTGACCAACGCGAAGAAAGACAAGATCGGGGCCCGCTTCGTTGGGGTCGAGGACGTTGCGCCAATAGGGATGAACTCGCAAGTTGAGGCATATCACGTGGAATTGTCTCTCGCGCCTGGCGTAACCCGAGAGATTTACTTTGATAAGGAAAGCCACTTAATTATCCGCGAAATTATTCCACGACTGGAAGCCAAGCTTTCGCCTGAGAGCGTCAAGCCGAAGTCACAACCAGGCGACACGCAGCCGGCGAACGCCGCAGAAGAAATCGACTACTCCGACTACAAACCGGTTAACGGCATCTTGGAACCCAATCGTATTGAGCTGCGTCGCGGCGGCCACGTTTATCAAATCACTGTGACCAGGGTTGAAGTAAATACGCCCGTTCCAGATTCTGTTTTTGATTTTCCCCGCACGGAAGGCCGGCCTCTGCCCGACATCGCCAAACTTTTACTCGACATCGATAAAAATCAAAAGACCGTGGATGAAATCATCAAGCAGTACACCTGCCATTTGACCGAGGAAGAAGAAAAAACGGACTCCAGTGGCCAGGTCACTTCGCGCTCCGTCAAGGAGTACGATATTTTTTACGTTGGAGATGATGAAGTTCGCCATCTGCTGGCCAAGGACGGCAAGCCGCTCGAAGGCGATGAGAAGAAGAAAGAGGACGATCGCTTCAGTAAGGAGTTCGACGAGAAGAAGAAAAAGAAGGCCGAACTCGACAACGATCCCAAAAAACAAGCCAAGCAGGATGAAGAAGAGCAGGCGCAGATCTCCGATTTTCTGCGTGCCGAGCGCTTTACAAATCCGCGGCGCGAACTCTTCCGCGGCCAGGAAGTGATCGTTTTCGATTTCGGGCTAAATCCCGATTACAAACCGAAGAACCTGGCTGAGAATATCGTGCAGAAGCTCGGCGGAGTTCTTTGGGTAGACGAACAGGCCCGAGACGTCGCACGCCTGGAAGCGCGATTTAACGATAATGTAAAGATCGGGGGAGGGATTCTGGCTTCGCTCTCGAAGGGCTCGAATCTGGTCTTCGAACAAACGATGGTCAACAACGAAGTGTGGCTGCCATCCTATTCCGAGGTTCACGCAGCCGCCCGCGTGGTCTTCATTAAAGTGAAAGAGAACGAGATCGACCGCTACAGCGATTACAAAAAATTCTCATCCGAAGTAAAACTGGGCGTGTCCACGCCGGTGGAAGAAAACCCCAAGCAATAGTGGGCCTACGTGTTGCGGTAGGGTTGCGAGCAGGATATTAGCTAGCGACGGAAGATTTTGCGCCGAAGACGCGGCGAAAAATCGCATCTACCGCGCGCAACTGGCGCTTCAAATCGAACGTGTGGGCCAGAGCTTTCTCGTCGAGAAATTTGCGGATATTTGCGTCCGCCGAGATCCGGTCGCGAAAACTTGTCTCCGTCTCCCAGGCAGACATCGCATGGCCTTGTACCCATTTGTAAGCGTCTTCTCGGGGCGCGCCGTGTTCCACTAAATCCTGCAAAAGCTGGCCGGAAAAGATCAGACCCATGGTGGAATCGAGATTGCGCTGCATGCGCTGCGGAAACACTTTCATATTGCTGATAATTTCGGTCGTACGGTAAAGCATGTAATCAACCAAAATCGTGGAGTCGGGAAGAATCACGCGCTCGACCGAACTGTGTGAAATGTCCCGCTCGTGCCACAAGGCGACGTTTTCGAGCGCGGCCATGGAATTTGCACGTACCACGCGCGCGAGCCCGCAAATCTGTTCGCTCGAAACCGGATTGCGTTTATGCGGCATAGCCGAACTGCCGCGCTGCTCGCCGCCAAACGGTTCTTCCACTTCCCGGACTTCCGTGCGTTGCAAGTGGCGAATTTCGAGCGCGACGCGTTCGAGCGATGCTGCCACGATCGCAAGCGTGGAAAGATATTGCGCGTGGCGGTCGCGTTCGATTACCTGGGAAGTGATAGGCGCGGCTGCGAGGCCCAGCCGCTGGCATATTTTCTGTTCGATTTCCGGACCGAGATGCGTGCAGGTCCCCACCGCGCCAGAAATTTTCCCTACCGCCAACTGGTGCGCGGCCACTTGGAAGCGCGCAAGATCACGGCGATTCTCAGCATACCAATTTGCCACTTTGAGGCCGAACGTGATCGGCTCGGCGTGAATGCCGTGGGTGCGCCCGATTTCCGGAGTATCTTTAAACTCCCACGCGCGGCGTTCTAGCACTTCTCCGAAAGCTTCCAGATCTTTTTCGATCAGGTGCGACGCCTGGCGAACAAGCAGCGCTTGCGCCGTATCTACCACGTCGTTCGAGGTGAGACCGTAATGCAGCCAGCGCGCCGCTTCGGGGTCGCCCACCGATTCCTGCACTGCGATGGTGAACGCGATTACGTCATGCTTAACTTTCGCCTCAATCTCATTGATGCGCGGCACGTGCACACGCGCTCGCTCGCGCAATTTTGCGGCGGCTTCGCGCGGAACGATGCCGGCTTCCGCCAGTGTTTCGGTGGCGGCCAATTCCACGTCGAGCCACTTCTGGAATTTATTCTCTTCGCTCCAAACGCGGCCCATTTCCGCGCGTGTATAACGTCCAATCAAGTTCGGCTCCTAGAGTTTCTGACTCTGGTGGGGAAATTCCCTGCTCCATCATACCCGATTCGGGACGGAAAGAATTGGGCCTGAAGATTACAGGTCGAAGGGGCCGAGGGGGACGCGTTGGGAAGCGACGTGCAATGTGCCGCGGAAGGCGAATTCACCGGTGCGGCGGCCGAGTGCTTCTTCGGCGCAAATGCGCGCGATGTCCGGCGAATTATTCTGTTCGGAGAGGTGCGCGAGGACAAGATGTTGCGGGCGCGCATCAAATAGTTCGGTGTCGGCGAGGAAATCGCTGACAACCGCATTCGAAAGATGCCCCGTGCGGCTCATCACGCGCTGCTTGATATACCACGGATACGGCCCTACCTTCAGCATATCGAGGTCGTGATTCGATTCGAGAATTAGAAAATCGGTTTCGCGCAGATACTGCTTAACCAACTCGGGCATGTAGCCGAGATCGGTGACGATTACAACCTTGATCCCATTTGAACGAAAACAATAACCGACGGGATCGGCAGCGTCGTGGGGAATCGTGAAGGGAGTGATTTCGATATCGCCGATTGCAAATCGTATGCCGGGGCGCACGTATTCAATGCGCTCGATCTTTCTTACCGGGCCATCCTCGCACAATCTCAAGATTTCGCGATGCGTTAGTTCTGTGAGATAGGCCGGGCACTTCCACTCGCGCGCAATTTGGGCCATAGCGCTGGAATGATCGCTGTGCTCGTGGGTAATCAGGACGGCGTCCACGTGGTCGGGACGTTGGCGGCCCAGCGCTTCGAAACGCCGCATCATTTCCTTGCGGCCGAGGCCCGCGTCAATGAGGAGAGTGGTATGGCCTGTCTCGAGCAACGTGCAGTTGCCCGTGCTTCCCGACGCCAGAATGGATACTCGAAACGAGATTGGTCCCTCAATCAGGCTCCGCGCCGCGACAATCTGCGCGCGGGAACCGCGAAGATGATGGCAAACTGCGGCGCTCACGTCAATAACAGCAATTCAGGTGGTGAATTAAAGGATAAGCTGGTCGCGGGTGAGCTGGAAGCCGTTGAGGTTGCCAACCACGGAAGCGGCGATGCGGTCGGACTGGAAAAATTCCTGGGCTAGCCGCTGGACATCGGCAGCGGTGACTTCTTCCAACATGGCGATCAATTCCTGCGCGGTATAGTGCCGGTCGAAGTAAATGTGATAGCGGGCAAGACTGTTCATGCGCTGTCCCGTGCCTTCGAGGGCTAGAAGTGTGGCGCCTTTTAGATGGTCTTTTGCCCGGCGCAGCTCCTCTTCCGGGAGCGGCTCGTCTTTCATGCGGCGAAATTCATCGAGGACGCAGCGCACAAGCTGGGAGACGGTTTCCAGTGACGTTCCAGCGTAGACCGAAAGCACGCCCGCATCGCGGTAGGAATTCAGTTCGCTGAAAATTGAATACGCGAGGCCCTTACGCTCGCGAATATTTTGGAAGAGGCGCGAGGACATGCCGCCACCTAGAACATTGCTGAGCAAGGACACACCGAAGCGGCGGCGATCGGTCATCGGCAGCGACGAAACGCCGAGGCAGAGATGCACCTGCTCCAATTCATGCTTGGTGCGCACGGTGATGTGCGGAGCGGCGACGGGGACGGACTCAGGAGTCCAAGGATTTCCTGCGGGACGATCCGCAAAGCGCTCCGCAACCAGATCGAGAAGCTGCGCATGGCTCAAGTGTCCCGCAGCGGTGATCACCATATTGTTCGGCGAGTAGCGCTCCTGAAACCAGGAGCGCAGGGTGGCGCGCGAAAATGCACCCACCGTTTCGGGAGTGCCAAGAATGGGCTTGCCGAGCGCGTGGGGATACCAGAAATTCTGAGTAAAGAGCTCATGCACCAGGTCTTCGGGGTTGTCCTGAGTCATGCGGATTTCTTCGAGGATGACCGATTTCTCCCGCTCGATCTCGTCCTCGGCAAATTTCGGCTCGAGGACCATGTCCGCAATGACGTCGAACGCTTTTGCAAGATGCTCATCGAGCACTTTGGTGTTGAAGCAGACCATTTCCTTGGAGGTGAAGGCATCCAGCATGCCGCCGACGCTATCAACTTCGCGCGCGATATCTTCCGCCGAGCGGCGGTTGGTACCCTTGAACACCATGTGTTCAATGAAGTGGGAAACGCCATTGAGTTCAGCCGGTTCGCGGCGCGAGCCTGAGCGCAGCCAGATTCCCACAGAGACGGAATGAACATGTTCCATGGGCTCGGTGATAACCACGAGGCCGTTGGAAAAACTTTCCTTCTGAACTTTATGCGATGCATCCACCTGCGTTGTGTTGGGCATGTTTTATCTATTCTGGCATGGCGCGGGCAAAAATGTCATGGGAGCAAGTCGAATGTTTCTAGGCTATTTGCGAGAACAAAACGCCGGGAACCTTTTACACCAACTTCTCATCCGGAGAAAGCTTGCCGTATTCACTGGAATAATGCAGCGGAACGTCGGCATAAACTCCCTTATCGATGGAATAAACTTCGCAGGAGGAATACGGGTAAGAATAAATGTGCACGCTGGTTGACGGCTGGCCAAATTCCGGAAGATTCAGCACTTGATGCACGGGCTCTTCAGGCTGCACCACCGCGGGATGCTGGGGATCCATATCGTAAGCATCGGAAGGAACGAGCTTGCAGGTAGAATGAGCGGAGTCGCGAGTGTCGACTCGAAAATTCTGCACGCGCAGGCGGCCGATGGGCGTCACCATCCAGCAATTCTGGTCGCGGTGATTGTGGATGCGGCTAACCTGTCCGATATTCCAGCATATGGCCATCACTTCGAAAAGCTTGCATTTGTAAATCAAGTTTCGCGTGTAGTGGCTCGTGGCGTAAAAAAGATACGGTGAAAGCGTCTCCGGCTGAATGGATTTCTGAGCCGTGAAATCAAAGACTCGCCGAATCGAAAACTCCGCTTCGGGGATAGCGCAAAGCTGCTTTACCCAGTCGTCGATCGCCAGCATTTCCATCGGCACGCCTCCCAGAACGGTGAACTGAGGCACAAGAAAACAGCAACTCCAACCGACATTATAGCGCCGCGCCGCACGCGCAGCAGCAAGAAACCGCGCTGAACGGCGTGCTATTATTGTTTTAGAATGTTCCCGGAAATGGCAAGAAACCCTTTGAATCTGCTGGGCAAATCGCCTGAAGAGCTTCGTGCGTTCTTGCAAGATATGGGCGAGCCAACATACCGCGGTAGGCAGATCTATCATGCGCTGTATGCGGAGCGACGGTCCAATTTTGGCGCGATGACGAACCTTCCGGCTGCGTTGCGCGAGCGCCTTGCCCGCGAGGCAGCAATAGATTTGCCCAAGATTGTGCGGACGTATCGCTCGGACGACGGAACGCTGCGCTACGTTCTCAGCTTGGGGACGGCAGCAGAGAGCGAGAATCCAAACACGAAGACCGCAACGATTGAAACTGTCTTCATGCCGGAAGAAAATCGCCAAACCATTTGCATTTCGACACAGGCAGGATGCTCGGTGGATTGCCATTTTTGTTTAACAGCTACTCTCGGGTTGATCCGCAATCTGACTGCGAGCGAAATTATCGGACAGGTGGTGCTGGCGCTGGAACTCAATCGCGACGCGCTGAAGCCACAGACGAATGTGGTTTTAATGGGCCAGGGTGAACCGCTGCTGAATTATGAAGCGGTGCTAGCCGCGTTGCGAATTTTACTCGACCCGAACGGCATGGCGATCTCGCCGAAGCACACAACACTTTCGACCAGCGGAATTATTCCCGGCATTGAGAAGCTGGGGCTTGAGAAAGTGCGGCCCAAGCTTGCGATTTCGCTGAACGCATCATCGAACGAGCAGCGCGACAAGATCATGCCGATCAACCGAAAGTATCCGATTGAAAAGCTGATCGAAGCTTGCGAGCGATATCCGCTGCGGACCTGGGAGCATTTGACGTTTGAATATGTGCTACTCGGAGGGTTCAACGATTCGGCGCAAGATGCGCGACGCGTTGCAAGGCTTCTGGCAAACCTTCGCGTCAAGGTGAATCTGATTCCGTGGAATCCGGGCGAATTGCCGTTTGAAAAGCCGGATCCATCGCGCGTTGAAGAGTTTCGAAGAATTCTTACGGAAAAAGACGTCCGAGCTTTTGTACGCTATTCCCGCGGACAAGATGTGATGGCGGCGTGCGGGCAACTTGCGCTGTTGGAATCCACGGGAGGCCTGGGGAGCTCGACCCTCTCGCAAATTTCGCCGGCGACTTTCTGAGGGCTACGCTCGGTAAGCCGAAAGCAATTCACGGCAGAATAGCTGCCGGAATCATTCGCAGGACTAAAATCGCCGAATACCGATGGCGGCCATCATGCGGCCGGTGACCCGCTCGCGGCGAAAACTGAAGAATAGATCCGTGCGGCAGGCGGTACAGAAATCCGAGGAAAAAATATTGCCGGACGGGATCCCCGCAGCACTCAAAATCGAGCGATTAGCTGCGATCAGATCCAGGTAAGCGCGCGGCTCAGGCGGTTGGTGGCCGGGCGGCCGCATGGTGAGCCACGGGAGCCAATTCGGGTCGTTATCCCCGCGAGCAAGAGAATCGAACGGGCCTTTAAACCATTCTCGCGCCTCCGGAAACTTTGCCGCGTATTCCGCTACGACTTCAGGTCCTACCTCGAAACAACACTGGCCTATGCCGGGTCCCAGAGCGGCGATTACATCCCGCGGGCGCGTTCCAAATTCCATCTGCATTCGTCCAAGGGCTTTTTCGGCGATGCGTTGAAGCGTGCCACGCCAGCCAGAATGAATGGCCGCAATCGCTCGGCGCTTTTTGTCAGCGAGAAGGATGGGAACGCAGTCGGCTACCTGCACAACCAGCAAGAGGCCGGATTCGTTTGTGATTAGGGCATCGGCTTTAGGAGCATCAACAGATGGCTCAGAGTCCGTGGAATGCACGATGTGAATAATGTCCGAATGAATTTGGCGCAGACCAATTACACGCATGCCATTTGCATTTAATGCAGCAAAGAAATTCCGGCGATTTTTTAAAACGTGCTCGCGGCTGTCCCATTCGGCAAAGCCAAGATTCAAGACCTTTTCAGAGGTTTTACGGCCATCGCGATGGCGTTCTAATTCGCTTGCGCCGCCCGGGCGCGTGCTGAATCCATGCACGATCCAATCGAGTTGCGCGAGCGGCGGAGCTTCCAAGATCTGTAAGCCACGCGCTTGCCGCAAACTCCATCGAGGAGTTTTCTGCAAGCGTTTCCGCGGCGAAGATTTTGTTTTTGCAACTGCGGGATTCATCGCGCTTTACCTCGATCCGGAGTAAGACTGCTGCGCCAAATCCATTATAGGTATAATCGCGTTGCTATGCAGACTTGCACAACAATCAAGTTTCGCTACGTCCTGCTACCGGCTGGACCAAGGATCAATTGATAGTCGGGCTGGGACTGGACATTGCGGAAATCGACAGAATTGAGGCGGCCATCGCGCGGCACGGCGCGCCCATTCTCCAGCGGTTGTACACTTCAAGCGAAGTGGAGTATTGCGAAAGCCACCGAAATAAATTCGAGCGCTACGCGGGCCGTTTCGCCGCGAAAGAAGCAACGATGAAGGCTCTGGGGACGGGCTGGCGACGGGGCGTACGCTGGCGCGATATCGAAGTGATACGAGAGCCGAGCGGGAAGCCATCTCTGAGGTTGAAAGGCGCGGCGAAACGAATTGCCGAAAAACTCGGCGTGAATAATATCTCCCTCACGATTACCCACAGCGGAAATCTGGCGCTCGCCGAAGTTATTCTTGAAAATTAGTGCCGGGGAACTCTGCCATTGAGGCTTCATCAGACGACAGGCATATTTCGTGCCATTGATTTGGGGGTAGCCGGCCGGGAATCCGAATTTTCAGATAATTTGCGGTCATAGCCGTCGTCCAAGTGTCTCCGCCGCCGGCAAGCGTGAGCGCCCGCAAAGTGCGTCCTGCCTGCGAAGCGCGAAATCCCGACGATTTTCTCTGAGACAGGACGCGCAAAGTGCGAGCGCGTTCGCGAATGATGGTTCCCGGGACGTGCGCTGCGAGAATCGCGCCCGCGGTGCCAGGCCGCGCGGAAAATGAAAACACATGGAGGTAAGTGAACGGCAGGCGCTCGATCAATTCGACGGTGTGCTGAAAATCTTCCTGCGTCTCTCCGGGAAAGCCGACGATCACGTCCGCGCCGATCGCAGCGCCCGGCACAATCCGCCGTATGCGTTTTACACGCTCGGCATAATGATCGGCGCGATACCAGCGATGCATGGCGCGAAGGATGCGGTCGGAGCCGGATTGCAGCGGCACGTGAAAATGGGGCGCCAAGCGATCCGAAGAAGCCACCAGCGATATGAGTTCTTCGGTGAGG
The DNA here is from genome assembly GCA_003167215.1 of Acidobacteriota bacterium. Taxonomy (GTDB): domain Bacteria; phylum Acidobacteriota; class Terriglobia; order Acidiferrales; family UBA7541; genus Palsa-295. The sequence goes on from PMTV01000023.1 coordinate 54,916, forward strand.
TCCTCTGGCTCGATGGAACTTAGCCGAAGCTGTTCGAGGGGGGTTTCTTGCAGAATGCGAAGAACGACATCGGAAAGGCCGGCGCGCGGCGAGAGATCACGGCCGTACGCGCCAAGATTAATCCCGCTGAGAACGATTTCTCGCGAGCCTGAGCCGACAAGCTTTTGCACCTCTGCGACTACGACGGCGGGTGGCAGGCTGCGGCTGCGTCCGCGGACAAACGGAATCACGCAGTATGCGCAGCGGTTGTTGCAGCCATCTTGAATTTTTAATACTGGCCGGGTGCGATCGCCTTCGACCACCGCCGCCGGCGCGACTTGCACGGAGGTTTGCGCGAAGATGTCACCGGTTAGAATCTTGGCAGGCCCGCGCGCAAGCGACATTTGACCAGCGTCGAGCAAAGAGACCGGGACGAAGTCTTTTTCTGCGGCGAGCGCAGCGAACGCGACTCCTGCGCTGGATCGGGCGACTAGTTCACCGGCGATCTTGGGAATTTCGGTCTGGTGCGAGTTTCCAATCACCCAGCTGACACCATCGAGAGCGGCGATTTCCTCGGGAGCGCGTTGCGCGTAACAACCGGTAACGATGATGCGCGCGGCGGGGTTTGCGTGATGGATTTTTCGCACGGCGTCGCGTGTTTGGGAGTCCGCCGCGGCTGTTACCGTACAGGTGTTGAGCACGACGAAATCGGCAGAGCGGTGATCGTGGACGAGCATGAGCCCGCTTGTGAGCAATCCGTGGCGAAGCGCAGCAGTATCAGCTTCGGTTGCCCGACACCCGAAATTTTCAATACTAAATGTCGCCATAGGTTACAAGTCTCTTCAAGATCGGAGCGCGAAACACGGAATTATACCAGCGATCCGTAGTTACATTGGAATTCAAGCTGAAGGACTAAGGGAGGAAGGAGGGTTTTCTGACGTGCGGGAGGAGCGAAGCTAGGTCCCTACACCGCGACGTTGATAGCAGAGGAGGATCAGATCCGCTCGCCGGCGCACTCCGAATTTGGCGAGCAAATTGGAGACGTGGAATTTGACCGTACGTTCGGAAATATGCAAACGATCGCCCACTTCCTTGTTCGCAAGATTTTCGAGCAACGCACTGAGGACTTCCTGTTCCCGGCGGCTTAGCTCGGTAGGCGAATTCCCCCGCAACCGGCGCCCTTGGGTGGAAGTCAGAATTGAATCTACGAAACGCGAAAGCACGGTACGCGGCACCCAGAAACCGCCGGAAGCTACCAGCGGCAATGCACGCGGAAGCTGCTCGCGGGCTTCTTCATAATTCAAAATCCCTTTTACTCCCTGGCGGAGCAGAGTGTGGCTTTCCGCTTCCTTGAGATTGTCTCCAACGACCAGCAGTCGCGCCGTAGCGTTATGATCCAGGATGTTCGCGAGGAGCGCGCCTGTTGCTTGACGGGCGGCGTGAGCGTCCACAACGTAAACAGCTGCCCGAGGAACCTCAAGATTGCGGAGGTCCGGCGCCAGCATGGATTCAAGCTGCCGGGAAACGATCTGATAGCCGGAATCTGCGAGTACCCGGCGGAACTCTTCGAGCACCATGGGATGCGGCGACAGAAGACAAACCTTCAAATTCGGTTTGGCGGGCGCTTTTGCCATCGTGGTTAGGCTAACGGAATTGAACGACAGGGGCAAGATAGACAGCACGGGCGATTTCATAACAGACACGGGGTAATCAATAGGTCTCAGGCTACCTTAGACGGTTGGCTTTAAAGGAATTGCGACGGAACCGGGGTGATTTGCCGCTTGCCGGTTAACGATTTAATCAAGAGGGGAGGATTCATCGATCCGTTCAACATTTAAGTTTTCGACCTCCGCAATCTTGCGCTGTGGGCGCTTAGCCGGGATGCCGGCCTGGCGGACTTTGTAAAGCAGGGCGCGATAACTGATTTTCAAGATTTCGGCGGCCTTGCGACGATTCCAATGATTCGCCTGCAAAACCTTGAGAATCACATCGTGTTCCATGCGACGTGTTACTTGCTGGGCGATGCGCTTCAGCGGAATGTTACCGTCTTCATTCAGCTCGTAGGCAAAGTGCAATGGCTTTTTCTCGTGAATCTGATGGCGATCGGAATGGAAGGCTTCCTCCGATCCGAGGATTACATATCGCGCCATGCAATTTTCCAATTCTCGGATATTGCCGGGCCACTCGCGCTGATACAAGAGTTGGAGAACTTCCTTGGAAACCGGGCCTACTTCACGCTTGAAGCGACGATTGAATTGCTCGCGCAGATATTCGACGAGGTAGGGAATATCTTCGCGGCGCTCTCGAAGTGGAGGAAGCGTGAGCGTAATAACATTGATGCGGTAGAAAAGATCGGCGCGAAAACCGCCGCTTTCGATTTCCTTCGCAAGTATCCGGTTCGTGGCGCAGATTACGCGCGCGTCCATGCGCCTTTCTTCGTGATCGCCGATGCGGGTGAAGTGGCCGTCCTGTAGGACGTGCAATAGTTTGGCCTGGAGGCTGGCATCGAGTTCGGCGATTTCATCCAGGAACAGAGTGCCACCATGGGCTGTTTCCATGCGTCCGGGCTTCGAGTTGTCTGCACCGGTAAACGCGCCCTTCTGGAATCCAAACAGTTCACTTTCGAGCAGGGCTCCCGGGATCGCGGGACAATTCACCTTAACGAATGGACCTCCGCGCCACGGCGAAAGGTCATGAATAAATCGCGCCAGGACTTCCTTGCCTGTTCCGCTCTCGCCTAAAACCAGGACAGGAACATTCAAGCCGGCGGCGCGACCAATTTTCTGCTTGACTGCCTGCATCGTTTCCGACGGCCCGAAGTAAACATGGTCGGGGGGAAGTTCGACAGGATGAGTTTGAAGTAGAGCTTTTGCTTCCGCAGTAGATGCCATGAACGTCCAGGTACTCGGATTAAAAACGGATAAAGTATTCAGCCCCGTACAACTACTTTGCACACTGAACGCCAAACGGCGCCAAAGAGCGGGCTTTCAGTGGAACCGGGTTGGCGCGTCCTCGAGAATTCAATGCGCTTGTTTTCAGTATGTTGCCGGAGAAAACAAGGGGAACATCGCCTGCGAAGGAGGGTGCGTCATAGTACTTCGTTCGGCTAAAATTTAGAAAACCCTGGGCACTTTCGGGAAGGCAGTTTCCAATCCGGCCCTAACACCGCAACGGAGTTTCATTTTGGACTTCCAAAAAAGCCTACACTCAAGATCGCGGATCCCAGTTTAAGAAAGTTTTTACGAGACTGTAACGTACCTCTCGGGGATGGGGCGAAGCAGAAAGTTAGTATCTCGGGTGAAGGCGCGGACTCAACGCTGTGGAAAAATCAAAGCCTCCAACATATCCGCCCGCGCTTTTTGGTCCGAAGCAAATAGCTGAAGCAGGTCGGTGACGGAAATCATCCCGCGATAGCCTTTTTGATTGTCCAGCACCACCAAATGATAGATACCGTGCTGCTCCATCAATCGCAAGCAGTCTTCCAGCGAAGTCTCCGGCGTAGCGCTCACCAATTGACGCGTCATAATCTCCGAGACGTGCATCCAAGCGGGGCATTTATTTTCAGCAGCAACCTTGTCGGAAACATCGCTCTGTGAAATAACGCCGAGAAGAACGCCCTGTTTGTCGCAGACTCCGACAGCGCGAACCTGGCGCTCGCGAAGATAGCGAGCAGCGTCGTGAACAGTGGTTTCCTCAGAAACGAAATAAACTTCGCGGCGAGCAGCGATCAGGTCCGCTACCTTCATGGGCGCTCCTTGAACACTGAATTCCACACCGAGCAGTGCAGATGCGACTCCGCCGAGCCTACTCCCGGGTCGGGCACAATTGCAACACGCAACATAAGATTCCTGAGCTAAGACCTTGAGGTCAAGCGATGCAGTCTTGAACCGCTGGGAGAAACAATATTGATTCGGCCGGTGCCGTCAGAGATCACAAGGCACACGGCGAGTATGCTACAAGACAATTAGCCGTGCCACTGAGAGTAAGAAAGAGGTGTCCAGCGTACGGGAATTATCCCGGAGATGGAGATGGACACCGAAATGACAACGGACCGTGCAAATCCTCCCGTGTAGCAAAGTGCCAAACTAATTGGGAGATGTTTCGCCGCGAATGATATCGTATCGCTCGATCACAGCAGCGACTCCGATGGATTCACGCTGATCGTCCGTCTGCTTGTCAACGCGAACGACCCGCCCGTGGGCTCGAACAAAGACCTCGGTACCGCGCGTGATCTCAGCCGGCAGCGTAAGCGTGAAGTCAACTTCTGTGCCGGGAGCGAGATCCCTTTCCATGATGAAGTAAACGCCGCGGGTTGAAATATCCCGGGTCTGGCCATCATGGGCTCCGGGCTCGCGGTTAATGGGAAGCCGGACGCTTACAGGCAGCGAAAGGTCGTACCGGCGTGCCGTGCGACGTTCCGTCATACGTGCTGCTCCACCAAGATTAGTTTGATATTCACAGCATCCCCCGTCGATAAGAGTAGCAATCCCTATTCCAAAGCTGACTAAGTGTTTATCTCTGAATCTGCGCTAGCGACAACGGTGAATATTCTTCCTGGACGCCAGCCAAAAAGTGGCGTCCGGAACAAATCCTTTGAAAACAGTAACTACCGTTTCCCGAAATCCCAGCTGGGGGTGAGATCTCGGAGCCTGATGTTAGTGGAACTGGCGAAAGCCTCTGTCGGAGCGGAATACTAGACCAAGGAGGCTGAAGGAGGATAGTGCTATTTCTTTGAATGTGCCCTACATATGCAACACTTTGCCGTAATAGGACTAAGCCCGCTTTCACGCGGAAGCCGCTGTTCATTCCCCATTATGGGAATAGATGGACGTGATTTCGATTTGCAGTCCGACAGAGAAATCACGACTCTCGATCTGGCGCGAGGCCGGAATGGTACGACTCAGTTTCGAACTGCTTACGAGCTGCGAACGACAGGAGTCGCTTCCTTGGCCTCGGCTTCCTTGGCCTCGGCCTCTTTCGCCGCGGCTTCCCTGGCAGCTTTAGCAGCAGCCGAACGCGCGCCGCGTCCAGAATCCAAATTAAATTGGCGCATTTTGTAGAGCAGAGCTTTGTAACTGATGCCCAGCATCTTGGCGGCATCCTTGCGGCACCAATTTGTCTTCTCCAAAGCGTCGGCGATGGCTTCCATTTCTGCTTCGTCCTTCAAACCACGGACGAGCGCCTTGAGGCCCATCTCTTTGGGCACCGGAGAAGCTTCACGCGGAGTGAGGCGCTGCTGCTGACCGGTCATTTCAAGCAACTCGCGAAAACTGCCTTCGTCATCTTCGAGAATAACGTAACGTTTGACAAAGTTTTCCAGTTCGCGGAGATTGCCCGGCCACGGATAACGCAGTGCGGCTTCGATCAAATGCTTCGAAGGATCCGGAGCAGCTTTTTGATATTTCTCGCTGTACTTCACCAGGAAGTGGCGGAACAGCAACGGAATTTCCGCGGTGCGTTCGCGCAACGGCGGAATGTGAATAGAGAGAACATTCAGGCGATAATAGAGGTCTTCACGGAAGCGACCGGAACGCATCGCTTCTTTCACATCCATGTTGGTGGCGGCAAGAACGCGAACATCCACATTCACAACGGCGCGCGCGCCAAGCCGTGAATACTGGCCATCTTGCAGAACGTGAAGAAGTTTGGCTTGAAGATGCGGGCTCATTTCCGCGATTTCATCGAGAAAAATCGTGCCTTTGTTTGCGAGCTCGAATTTTCCGGGCTTGGAGCGAACCGCGCCGGTGAAGGCGCCTTGCTCGTATCCGAAAAGCTCCGATTCAAGCAGTTCGCCGGGGAGCGCGGCGCAATTCACCTTTACAAACGCCTGAACGCGGCGAGTGGAGCGAAGGTGAATCATGCGCGCCACTACTTCCTTGCCTACTCCGCTTTCCCCACTGATAAATACAGGGACGTCCACGGGAGCAATCTGCAGAATCTGTTGGCGAATCTTCAGCATTTGCGGGCTCGCGGCGAGGAAGGAAAGGTCCTCGGTAAGAGCTTCGCAATATTCGCGCAGCGCCTTGTTCTCGGAGCGTAGTTGCTGCTTCTGGCGGCACTTCAGGAACGCAGCATCGAGTTCGGGCTTCTCGAACGGCTTGGTAAGGTAATCGAGCGCTCCCAGTCGAATGGCTTCCACCACGGTGGTTACTTCATTCGAGCAGGAGAGCATGATCACGTTGAGCGTGCGATCCACTTGCATCAGTTGGCGCAGCGTCTCGAGCCCATCGATTTCCGGCATCAATACGTCAAGGATAATGAAGTGCGGTCTTAGACCCGCCCCGACCTTTTCCAGCGCTTCTTTGCCGCCCGGCACTGTTTCGACATCGTAGCCGTCCACTTCGAGCAGCGTCTGAAGATACTTGCGAATACTTGGTTCGTCATCTACTACGAGGATTTTCTCTTTTTCAGCCATCGATCGCATATTCCTGGGAACGAAACTAGTCCGCTCCTATAAATCAGTTTCTAAGTCACTCGACATTGATCGGGAGCAGGAATGAGAACGAACTCCCGCTTCCGACCACGCTATCAACCCATACTTTTCCGCGATGGGCTTGAATCAGGCGCTTTGTGATCGCCAGTCCCAAACCCATGCCGGAAGAAGACGGATCCACGCGCACGAATTCTTCAAAAATTTCCTGATGAAATTCAGCGGCGATTCCACCGCCTGTATCCGTAACCGAAACTAAAACACTGTTTGCGCGCATACCCGCGTCGCGGCGGCGATCGGTAGAAGGCGAAGCCTCGGAAACACGCCGCTCCCAAAAATGCGGCTCCGCAATCATCGTGACACAGCCTTCCGCCGGCGTATGCTTCAAAGCATTATCGAGCAAATTCGCCACACACTGCTGTACTTTCTGATAATCGAACTTGAAAGAAGGCAGGTCCGGATGAACCTTTATTTCCAGGTGCACCTTGGCGCGCTGAAAGGCATCCTGCCAGCGGCAGGTGAGATCGTTGATGCAATCGCGCAGATCATTTTCACGCAACTGCAGCATGAGTTTGCCGCTTTCGAGCGCTGAATAGTTCAGGAACATGGAAACGAGCCTGACCAGTCGGTCGCAGCTTTCTTTCGATTCCTGCAGCATTTCGCGCTGCCGCTCGGTGAGTTTTCCTAGCGATCCGGAGAGGAGAAGATCGTAATAACCCTTCATAACGGCCAGCGGCGTTTTCAGTTCATGGGCGGCTGACGCCAGAAAAACCGTTTTCTGCCGGTTCACTTCCTGAAGACGCAGGTAGGCGGCGAGCAAATTTCGATACGTGATCTCCCGCTCCTGCATTAATTCCTGAACCGTTTGCCGCATCTCCGCTTCGTTAGCCAGCGTTTGAGATGGAACTGGCTCCACGTAAACGACCAGCCAATCCGGCTCCGGCAACCAACGAACCCTTGCACGGCTTTTCCCGGCAGGAGAATCAATCTGAAGATTTACTTCCTGTTCACCATTTTCGAGCTGGTCAACAACACCTTTGCGGTCGGTGTGCAAAATGTCGCTGAACAGATTCAGTTCCAATCTCGAAGTCGTTTTTGGTGAATTCAACCGATCTTGGGCGTGCAGGTTGGTAAACAAAATTCGCCCGGCGCGGTCTGCGACCACTAACGGGCGGTCAAATGCGTCCAATAAGCTCGCGACCAGATGAAAAACCTGCTGGCCTGTGGCTTGCGGGTCGGTTGTAAGACTGTTCGTCAATTCCCCTCCCGGGGACGCGGCACAAAGACACCACTCTTGAGCTTTCGCTACGACGAAGGGGGCCGCACTCAAGAATATTCATGCTCGCAAAGGGCGAAAAGGGAGTCAATGGTAAATGCGTTCTAGTTTGCACAAAGTTGGAAAAGGAATGGAGTATATTTGCCCAATTCACTGCGGGGTTGCAACTTACCGCAGATTCAATAGTCTCATAACACCATGATTATAAGTGGCTTGCTGGAAACGCTGTCTCAGAAAGAGACTTGCACTCAAATTGCGTACTAGTGTGAGTACTAAAACTGGGGTACTAATGAACTCGACGGAAAATGTTCTTCACCACAAAGTAAGTATGTCCCCTCTCTACGAAGAGCGAAGGCGATTCCAGCGGATACACCTCCAGGTGCCGATGTTCATTCGCGGCAAGGATGCGCACGGCGAGCAGTTCCTTGAGCTTGCCAAGACCTTAGATGTCAGTGGCTTAGGTGCCTTTCTTACGTGTCCGCGCTCATTAGCCGTTAGCGAGATTATCACTCTAACAATCCCTGCGCCGTCCATTACCTCGTCCGGTTTAATTCCGGCCGGCATGCCACCGATTCAAGCCCGGGTAAAAAGACAACAACAGGCCGGAGATGTCTACCTTGTCGGCGTCGAATTCTTGAAGCCGATTGGCTAATTCTTTTCCACATCCCTTCCGACACTTCGGGCTTTTCCACATCTTCCCGGAGATCAAGACGTGACCTTGCCACAAAGTGGAAGGTTTTTCGCAAGACGTTGAAGGTAGTTCGCCATTGACGTGAGTTAGAAAACGTGTAATTTTCTTCCTTGCAGCAACTTACATATCTCTACTCCTCCCGCATTCCTGGCCCGGGGATTGGACTGTCCCTTGCTGTAAGTCCCCTGCCCCCGCAGTGGCCCCTTAGTCAGGGAAGAGTATTGCTATTTTCCGGAACCCACTGATGCCCCAACCCGGCGAATCTTTGCCTACACAACCCTTGGCCGAAGACTCGTACCTAGAGGTGCTCGCGGAAACTCTTGAGAGCCTCGAGGATTCGGTTCGCGGGCAATTTCTGCGCCAATTTTTCCGTACGATCGCGCAAATAGATCTCACCGAAGCCCAAGGCAATGAATATTGGGAACGGATATTATTGCGGCGTCGAGAGCTAGCCGAAAGCATTGGGAAAAAAGTCTCGTTGAAAACAGCGATGGTAGATGTGCTGGCTTCTACGAGTTTTCTGCGCGTCCCCATCCTGATGGAGTATGAAGAATTCAAGAAACTGCAAATCAATGCCGCCACCGACCCGCTTACAGGCCTGTACAACCGGCGCCTCTTCGATGAATACTGTGACAAAGAACTGAATCGCGCGAAACGCTACGGGCAGCAGCTGGCTGTAGTGATCCTCGATGTGCACAAGCTCAAGGAAGTGAACGACAACCACGGCCACTTACAAGGCGACCAGATACTGCAGCTCGCCGCAGCTACCTTGAGGAAAACATTACGCGCATCCGACTTCGCGTTTCGCATTGGCGGGGACGAATTTGCGCTGCTTTTGCCGCAGACAGATTCAGAACAAGCCACGACGCTTTGCCGCCGCGTTCGGACGCAGTATGAAGGTGACGTCCATTCTTTGAAATTAGACCCCGGCGTCACACTGGACTTTGGTATCGCCGTCCAGCCGCAGGATGGCGAGCAGAAAAGTGTTCTAATGGGTGTGGCCGACGATCGCCTATACGAACTCAAAAACATGGGGCGGAGAACGACGCGCGTAATTCCGCTGACCTCCCAGGCGCCGCGAGGAGATGCTGGAAGCGAAGCTACAGCGCAGCGCGATCCAGCTTCGCGTTCTCCGAAGGAAACTCGCCCGCGCCCGCGACCAGAAGCCTCTTCTCCGCCGCTCCATGATTTACCTTCGCCTGAAAGCGAGCGCGTTCCGCTCCGCGACAGTTCAATCCAGCCGCAGCATCAGGGCCGGACGGCCCAGCCTCAACCTCCGCAATTGCAAAACGTAACCGGTCCGCAGACCGCTGGAACAAATCCCGCTGCACCTTCTTCATCGCGAATCGAAAAGCGTAAATGGGAACGTGTGTCGCTCGCCGGAACAAAAGCCTACGCGTTGTTGACGGAAACTGACAAGAGAACGGCAACTTTGGTTGATTTGAGCTATGGTGGTGTCGCGCTGATGCTCGAAAAGGGCGTGGAACTTCCGGACCAGTTCAGCGCAATTCTGCACGTCCCCATCTTGCCACCAGTACGCGTGATTTTGCGCAAGACCCATACGCAACGGCTCGATGCTGATCGCGAGCGCGTCGGTTGCTCTTTCGTTTCTTAGTCCCTCGCTCAAGCATGCACGCTTCAGCTGTTGGTCTGCCGCAGCTTGGAAAATTTGCGGTAATGCCATATAATTGGTGTTCCCGCGGACCTAGCGACGCGACCGTGTGTCTAAGCTTCTTGGGTTGCGCAGACCGGCCAGCAGGGAGGAGCGTCCCATGAAAGAAGGAATCCATCCCGATTATCACGCCGTGAAGGTGCATTGCGCCTGCGGCAACACGTTTGACACCCGCTCGACGATCAAGGGCAATATGATCCGCGTTGAAATTTGCTCGAACTGCCACCCGTTTTTTACCGGTAAGCAGAAGTTGATCGATACGGCCGGCCGCGTGGAACGATTCCAGAAGAAGTACGCGGACAAAGCAGCCTCACTGAAAAAGTAGCGGAGCTTTTTGTAATTCTCAACAGCAGTTTAAAAGCTCCCGGGCTAAATCCCGGGGGCTTTTTTATTTCCGCTGAACTGAAACGGCTCCCGCGCGGTGTACAATGCTAGAAAGTGGCCACGCAATTTTATCCATCGTCGGACGCATCCGCCGGAACCCAGATGGAAACTGCTGCGCCCCGTGTAACACTGCGAAATTATTTTGCGCATCCTTTTGACTCTGCGATCGCGGCGGCCCGCACGTGCTACTCGCCACGCATCATCGGCGCAGAGGAAATTACCGACAAGCAGCGAGTGACGATCGGGTCGGCCACCTACTACGGCGGACATCACACCGTATTTCAGCACGCTCATTTCGAATTCGGGCTGGAAAATATCAGCCGGCAGTTCGTCTGGTCATTTCTTCACGCGCATCCGTTTTATAACTCCGAACAGCAAAGCCAGCGTTACGTGCGTCTGGATCGCGCGCAGGCTTACGTGCCTGCGGAGAGCACGCATTTCGGCGCATCCGAGCGTGCGATCTACGAAAAAGCTGTCACTCGCGCATGGAATCACTACCGTGAACTTACACGCGTGCTACAACCGAACGCTCGCGACATTCTTGCGGATATATGGCACGTCAGCGAAATGTCACATCCGAAGCGCGTGCAAAAAGTGGAACGTCAGTCGGAAAAACGCGCGATCGAAGTCGCGCGTTACGTTTTGCCGGTGGCCGCTTTTACAACCATGGTGCACACGCTTTCGGGCATCGTCCTGCATCGGCTCTGGCGGATGCACGCGGCGAGTGACACGCCTTCGGAAGCGCGCCTTGTGATTGGCGAGATGGTGGCGCGCGTCCGTGAAGTGGATCCGCAATTCTTCGATCGCTTCGATAATGCGCCAATGGACGAACCGCCAGAATGGCAGGCGCCAGTACACGATGGCGAGGCATTCTCGCGCGAATTTGACGCAAAGCTGGCGGGACTGACATCGCGCCTTGTTGATTATCCGCCGCGCGCCATTCCGGTGATGGCCGATGCCTACCGCGCGGTAATGGGCTTAACGGTTGCGGAGTGCACAGATGCAGAAGCGCTGGACCGCATGCTGAATCCGGCGCGCAACCCCTACCGACGCGAAACGCTCGACATTGGCGTGCACGCGCCCATGATGCGCGCACTGCAACACGCCAATTTCACCTTCTCCAAAAAAATCAGCCACACTGCCGACAGCCAAGACCAGAGGCACCGTATGGTTCCCGGCTCGCGCCCGCTGCTGACTTTGGCCGACACACGCTCGCCCGATTACGTCGCGCCCATGTTGATTCGAGACAACCAGCGCGCGATGGAAATTTACGAACTCGCGATGGAAGAGGCGTGGGCAGCGAAAAACGAATTGCTCGACCGCGGCGTTCCGTTGGAATTCGCGCTGTACCTGCTGCCCAACGCGAAGGCGATCCGGCTGGTGGAGTCAGGGTCGCTGCTGCATTTGCTGCACAAATGGACCATGCGCACGTGTTTCAACGCGCAGGAAGAAATTTATCAGTCGTCGATTGAAGAAGTGGAGCAAGTGCGCGCAGTTTTGCCGGAACTCGCGCGCTACATCGGCCCGCCCTGCCATTTACGCGCGGGCATTTCGACGCCAATCTGCACCGAAGGTTCGCATTTCTGCGGCGTGAAGGTCTGGCTCGATTTCCCCAATATCCAGCGTCGCATATGACGCGTAGCGGCAGCCTGGCGTATTACCTCACCGCATGGATTTGCGGGTGCTTCTTCATGAGCCTTTCTGTCTGGACTAAAGACTTGTTCGGAGCTGCCGCGAACAACGCATTTTCAACGCACTCCGTATTCGGGCTCATCTTTTTTTATTTTTATGGATTGGTCTTCGGGGCAATAGCTGCGCTCACCGGAGCATTTCTTCTGCGACGCGTTATGGCAGCGCTCAAATGCATGACGGCGAGCCATTGGGCAGTCGCCGGAACGATTTTAGCTCCCGCAGTTATCGCGATACTTGGACTGTGGGGACGGCACGTCGGCATAGACGAACAAAGCGGCATGCGCGTCGTCAGGATCATCACCTTCGGCCCGAAGATTGTGGTGGACGCTGGATGGTGGCTCGCAATTCCAGCAGGGACCGCGACTGCGTACTTGCTGTGCCGAGTACAGCGGGCATTCGCAGGTCAACAGGCGCCACAACCTTCCTAGACTCGGGTGTGGTTACGAACTGAAAAAGCAATGCGCTCAGCGCTTGATGATGCGGGTCATGTTGGGCGAGATAAGCTCATATCGAATGCCGCGCCAGCGGATTCGTTTGGTAAGCAGGGAAGCAATAAAATTCCAAGCAAAAAGGAATGGGACAATGGGCGCGAGGACGAGGAACGCCCAGCTCGTTTCCTGCAGCTTGCCTTTCCACTCTGGAATCGCCTCATTGATCGCCACGATGCGCAATACACCCTTCATTGCGGCAAGCAAGGGAACGGCCAAGGCCACGAGCACCAACTGGCTCCATGGATCGCCGTCAATCATCAGATAAATGATCACAAAAATGGCATACAGCAGGGTGACGGCATAGGCAAGGTGCGTTAGTCCGCCCAGCAACCATCTGCGGTTCGAATATACCCGCGCGATCAGCATTTGCCGATTTGTGAACTCGAGCAGTTCCTCCCAATTCCATGGATGCAGAGTAGCGGCAAAACATTCAGGACAAAAAACGATGGGCTTGCCTGCTTGGTCGAGTGCTGAAGTCAGAGCGAAGTCATCGCTGACAGCGCCTTTCCATGCTTCCAACACATTCACGTCTTCGAAAGTTTTGCGCCGAATCGCTGTGCCGCCACCCCAGCAAAAATTCTCCTTAGGTTTCCCCAGAAGTGTGGCCACCGATGCATTCCACGCCGATGCCAGGCCGCTGGCCAACAAATTTCCTCCGGATGCGCCCGGAAATATCCAACGGTAGGCGGTGGTGGCGCCGATGCGGGCGTCCTGAAGAGGAGCAATGAGTTTCGTGAGCCAAGCACGCGGGAGCCGCACGTCGGAATCGGTGAAGACGAGAACTTCGAAGTTTTCGGGCAGCGCCTCGACCGTGCGGCTCAGGTTGAACACTTTCTCGCCACAATCTTCCGGTGGCCCGGCGATCAGAATGTGGACAGTGCGCTGGCTAGCAGCTTTCACACGCTCAATAATTTTCAAGGCGGGATCAAGGCTCGTTGCCAGCGTCAGATAGATCTCATAATTGGGATAGTCAAAGCGCGTGAGCGCCATCAAATTTTCTTCCAGGCCGCGCTCGTTCCCCTTGCAAGGGCAAATCAGCGCTGCGAGCGGGGTGTAAAATCCAGCGTGAGACGCAAGCCGCTGCCTCACCATTCGCATCCAGGTAAAGCCGTTCCAGAGGGAGTACAGCCCGAAGGCAATTTGCAGAACTACAAGGACGTAGAAAAATTCTTGCACGAGCGCGAGGATAGCAAAATCGACGGGTCTGGTGCACGATATCGCGGATTGACTTGCCAAGCTCGTAACGGTAGACTCGCGCAAATTCTGAGGTAGTTCCCCGGCTCAAATTCCACCTGGAGGATTTTCATGTCCCAACCTGCACCTCAAGCGGTGAACGAGGCTAAGCTGCACGAGTTCGTTATGAAGGCCGTTGGCGAAATGGGAGCAGCGATGAATGCTGCGCTCATCATTATCGGCGACAAACTGGGGCTTTATAAAGCGATGGCCGGAGCGGGCCCAATGACCTCAGCCGAGGTCGCCAGAAAAACGAAAACTACTGAAAGGTACGTCCGCGAGTGGCTCTCGGCGCAGGCCGCCGGCGGATTTGTCACCTATGACGCGGCGTCCGAAAAGTTCACGCTACCACCGGAGCAAACCATGGCGCTCGCGGATGAACAAAGCCCCGTTTTCCTTCCCGGGTTTTTCGAGATTGTCGCCGCTTGTATAAAGGACGAGCCAAAAGTCACCGAAGCTTTCCGCACGGGCAAAGGACTGGGCTGGCACGAGCACGATCACTGCCTCTTCGCCGGAACCGAGCGGTTCTTTCGTCCGAACTACCGCGCGCACCTAGTGAGCGAATGGATTCCCGCGCTCAGCGACACGCTTGCGAAACTGAAGGCCGGCGCGCGCGTCGCCGATGTCGGCTGCGGATTGGGAACCTCGACCATTCTGATGGCGGAGGCCTATCCGAAATCGACGTTCGTGGGCTTCGATTATCATCCGCAATCCATCGAGATGGCCCGGGAAGCCGCGACCAAGGCAGGCGTGTCCGACCGCGTGAAATTCGAGGTTGCTAAGGCGAAGGACTATCCAGGCAAAGGATATCAACTGGTTGCGTTCTTCGATTGCCTACATGATATGGGCGATCCCGAAGGTGCGGCTCGGCATGTGCTGCAAAGCCTGGATTCGGATGGCGTGTGGATGATCGTGGAACCGTTTGCTCACGACAAGCTACAAGATAATTTGAACCCGATCGGCCGCGTGTTTTACGGGGCTTCCACAATGTTGTGCACCCCGGCCTCGCTTTCGCAGGAAGTGGGACTCGGGTTGGGAGCGCAAGCCGGAGAAGGGCGGCTTTCCAAGATCCTGAAAGGCGCGGGATTCACACGCGTGCGCCGCGCTGCGGAGACGCCGTTCAATATCGTGCTCGAAGCGCGCCCGTAGGCATCGTCAAGCTCCGCTAGTTTCGGCGGTGGTGGGAAAAAACCTTGTGAAGAACCCGGTCGGCGGCGGTGTTTAACTCCAGCTGGAATTTTCCAGCCGCCCGGCGGGCTTGTTCCATTAAAGATGGATCGAGCAACAGCGCTGTGCGGTCCACAAAAGGGCCGGAGGCGACAGCGCGCGTCGTGCGTCCGGCTTGCCTGCGCGGCTCCCGCTGCGTGAGGTCCTCGTAAAGCTCCAGGTCGCGCCAAAATTCCCGGGCGTCGTCGTCGCTCCAATTCAGAGCGTGGCCGAGAGCCACGAAAAACTCTTCGCGGAAAAGATCGAGCAAAGGAATGGCTAGATCCAAACTTGGTTTTTTGGAGTGTTTGACCTTCGTAGCCTTGCTCCCGTTCTTCGGATTCTTCCTGAAACCCCGCTTTGGTTCGCGAACGTTAACGCGCACTTTCAATCGGGCGGGCAGAACGTCCGCGGCGCGCAGAACCATGGCGAGAATGGCCTCCCGCCGAATCGTTTCGAGTTGCTCGTGGTAGTGCGCGGGCTGGTCGGCGCGTCCCGGCCGGCGGTTTTGGGCCGCATACATGTCAAGGAAGCGCGGGACCATCTCGTTGTGATCGAGAGTGGCCAGCAAGAGCGCCGCGGCTTCGCGGGCGCGCACCACGAGTTCTCGGGAGCGGTAGGGCATTCAGAAGTTTCTAGCTGTACGCGATTGCTGGCTGGGCCGCAATAGGAAAGCCCGGGTGTGCGCTAAAGGAAAAGGCCCGGGATATTATTCCCGGGCCTTTGGCTGTTTCTGTTATCTGAACTGACGTAGGTTTTAGTGGACCGGACTGACGGGACCAATTACCGGCAATTGCTCCCCTCCGGTGACTGGCCGCACAGGCTTTTTCTCGAACTTGCCGAGCGCAATCTCGAGCGCCTGTTCCGCCGTACGCACGAAGTGAATCTTCATTCCTTCGAGCATCTCGGCCGGCAAATCCTCGAGCACATTCGGCTCATTCTCCGACGGAAGAATTACCTCGCGTATGCCCGCGCGCTTCGCCCCGAGAACCTTCTCCTTGATTCCCCCGACTGGAAGTACGATGCCGGAGAGCGAAATTTCCCCGGTCATTGCGACACGCGGCCGAATAGCTCTTCCGGTCAAAAGGCTGACAAGCGCCGTGACCATGGCCACGCCTGCAGACGGACCGTCTTTCGGGATCGCGCCCGAAGGAACGTGCACGTGCAGGTCGAGTTTGCGGAAGAAATCCGGATCGATGTCGTAACGCTCGGAGTTGGACCGCACCCAGCTTAACGCCGCGCGCATCGATTCCTGCATCACCTCGCCCAAATGCCCGGTCATGGTGAACTGCTTGCCGCCGCGCATTTTGCTGGCTTCGATGAAAACGATGTCACCGCCCGCCGGCGTCCAAACCAAGCCCACCGAGACTCCAGGTTTTGTGACTCGTTCCTCCACTTCCTTCTCAATCCGCACTTTTTGCACGCCCAGCGTTTCGCGAATCACTTCAGGCGTGACGATGTGCTTTTCCATCTTGCCTTCAGCAATCCGGCGAGCCTGCTTGCGTATGAGCGTCGCGAGTTCACGCTCAAGGTTACGCACACCTGCCTCGCGCGTGTAGTGAGCGATCAGGTCATGCAAAGCCTCATCTGTGAACTCAATCTGCTCGCCCAGCACGATGCCATGCTCCTTCGTTTGCCGCGGGATCAAGAAACGCTTTGCGATTCCGATCTTCTCTTCCTCGGTGTAACCGGCGAGTTCGATGATCTCCATGCGGTCCCGCAACGGCTCCGGAATGGGATCCATCCAGTTCGCGGTGGCCACAAAGAGAACCTTCGACAAGTCGAACGGCACGTCGAGATAGTGATCGCGGAACGTGGAATTCTGCTCCGGGTCGAGCACTTCCATCAACGCCGCTGACGGGTCGCCGCGGAAATCGCGTCCGAGCTTGTCCACTTCGTCCAGCATGAACACCGGATCGAGCGTCTCGGCACGGCGTATTCCCTGGATGATCTGCCCCGGCAGAGCGCCGATGTACGTGCGCCGGTGGCCGCGGATCTCCGCCTCGTCGTGCATTCCGCCTAGCGAAATGCGGACGAACTTGCGGCCCATGGCGCGAGCAATCGACTTTCCAAGCGAAGTTTTCCCCACGCCTGGAGGCCCGAGAAAGCAAAGGATCGGACCTTTCATTCCGGGCTGCAGTTTCTTCACCGCGAGGTAATCGAGAATGCGCTCTTTCACCTTGGCGAGATCGTAATGATCCTCGTCCAGAATCTCCTGCGCCTTGGGGATGTCAATGTCCTCGGTACCGGATGTCTTGTTCCACGGCAGCGAGGTCATCCATTCCAGATAGGTGCGTGCAACCATGTACTCCGCGGAAGCCGGTGTCATCTTCGCGAGGCGCTTCAGCTCGCGCTCGCATTCCTTCTTGGCTTCAGCGGTCATACCCGATTCTTCCACTTTCTTGCGAAGCTCTTCGATCTCCGCCTGCCCATCATCGGATTCGCCGAGCTCTTTTTGAATCGCCTTCATTTGTTCGCGAAGCAGGAATTCGCGCTGCGTCTGATTCACTTGTTCCTGAACCTGCTCGTGA
>PMTV01000054.1 GCA_003167215.1 Acidobacteriota bacterium
GGCGCAACAGAACAGTTCACGGCTACGGGCAAGTTTTCGGATAATTCGACGCAAAACTTGACCAGCACGGCTACCTGGAGTTCGGTGACCACCACGGTGGCGACGATTGCCGCGGGCGGCTTGGCCACAGCGGTAGCAGTAGGAACGAGCCAGATTCAAGCTGTTTCGGGAGGTATTACCGGCTCAACGACTCTCACGGTAACGGCCGCGACGCTGGTATCGATTGCGGTGACGCCGGCGAATCCTTCAATTGCAAAGGGCGCAACAGAACAGTTCACGGCGACCGGAACTTTCTCGGACAGTTCGACGCAAAACTTGACGAGCACGGCTACCTGGAGTTCGGTGACCACTACGGTGGCGACGATCGCCGCGGGCGGGTTGGCCACAGCAGTGGGGACAGGGACAAGCACGATTAAGGCTGTTTCGGTAGGCATTACCGGCTCAACGACTCTTACAGTAACTTCCGGCACAGCATCGCTGCAGGTGCTTGTGGTAAGCCCGCAAAATCCCGTAATAGCGGATAACAGCGCGACGCAGACCTTTACGGCTACGGGACACTTCAGTGACGGCAGCACGCAGAATCTGACGGACAGCGCGACATGGACATCTTCGAGTACGGGCGTGGCTACAGTGAGCGCGGCCGGAGTAGCGACCAGCAAGGCGCTGTCGGGAGGAGTGAACGCCGGGTACACGTCCATCCAGGCGGTAGTGGGGGCGATAAAGGGCGTCTCTATTCTGAGTGTGACGAATCACACCAGCAACAGCAGCGGGTTTGCAGGTGTCCTTACGCAGCACAATGATATTGGGCGTACGGGACAGAATTTAAGCGAGACGGTCCTGACTCCGGCCAACGTTAACACCACAACTTTCGGCAAGAAGTTTTCGCAGGCTGTAGATGGATTTATTTACGCGCAGCCGCTGTATGTCCCGAACGTGACGATCGGTGGAAGCGTGCACAATGTGATATATGTGGCGACGGAAGGCGACAGCGTGTACGCGTTTGACGCCGACAGCAACACGGGAACGAACGCGGGATTGCTGTGGCATGCAAGCGTGATTGATACGGCGCACGGAGCGGCGGCTGGCGCAAAGACGGTGAATATTGAGGCCACTCTCGACTCGGGCTGCTCCGATCTGATTCCACAGGTGGGTATCACGAGCACGCCGGTAATAGATCCCAGCAGCGGAACCATGTACCTCGAAGCGACGTCCGAGGAAAACGGAGCATTCATTCACCGGCTCCATGCGCTCGATATCACGACCGGCGATGAAAAAGCGCCGGGGCCAGTTGCAATCACGGCAAGAGTTCCGGGAACCGGTGCCGGCAGCAGCGGCGGGATGGTGAGTCTAGACGGACTTCATCATCTGAACCGGCCGGGTCTGTTGTGGCTGAATGGGGTTCTTTACCTTGCCTATGCATCGCATTGCGACGACGGGCCGTATCACGGCTGGCTCTTCTCTTACAACGCCGGGACGTTTACTCAAACATCTCTCCTGATCACAACTCCCAACGGAAGTGACGGCGGTTTCTGGATGTCGGGCGCAGGCGTGGCCGGGGATTCCAACGCAAATATTTTTATTGCGTCTGGAAACGGCGACTTCGACACGACACACGTACCCGCACGAGAATTAGGCGACACGATCATGAAACTGTTCTATCCGGGCACTTCCACAATCTCTCTGCTGGACTATTTCACTCCGTACGATCAAAGCAGCCTTTCCTCAGGCGACATCGACTTAGGGTCGGGCGGTGTTTTGTTGCTTCCGGACCAAGCAGGGAGCGTTACACATGAACTAGTAGAAGTAGGGAAAGAAGGAACGATTTATGTGATCAACCGGGATCAGATGACGGCGAATAATCTGCACTACTGCCAGACAGACTGCAATAACAAGGACGCGCAGATTACGCAGGAGATTCAAGGGGAAATCAACGGGCTGTGGAGCATGCCTGCTTACTTCAACGGCATCGTTTATTTCGGAGGTGCCGGCGATAGTCTGAAGTCTTTTCCTGTAACGAGCGGGTCGTTGTCGGCCACACCCAGCGAAACTTCCAGCCATTCGTTCGGCTTTCCGGGGGCAACGCCGGCGGCTTCCGCGAACGGAAACACAAATGGAATCATCTGGGTGATTGACACATCTGATTACGGCACGCCGGGGCCTGGGCCCGGTCCGGCAGTATTGTATGCATATGAAGCGGGCAACCTTTCGGCGTTGTGGAACAGCAGCCTATCCGCAGGAGATGCTGCAGGGGATGCCGTAAAGTTCGCTGTTCCGACGATCGCGAACGGCAAGGTGTATATCGGAACACAAGCCCAGCTCGATGTGTACGGAACGCTGCCATAGGTTTGACCTTCTCTTATGCTGAAGACTTCGCGTGGGCCGGAGAGAGCGAGGTTTTTTCCGCGCCTTTCCGCGGCGCGGGGAGCTTAACGAAGCGGGGCAACGGCGGTAGTGCTTGCATGTCCTCGTGAGCTTCCGAGAAACCGATTAAAAACTCCTGAGCATTAAAGCGGAACCCATTGCGCGAGACGGAGAGAAGACCTGCTTCGCGCCCGCGAACGTAGTCTCCGCTCGGAAGCAAGTATCGAGTCTTCTCAGTATCGGCCAGGTATGGCGAAATGACTTGGGTGAAAACCTGAGTGTATAGGGCGGGATCCTTCAACCGGAACATCACTTCGACGCGTTCGTTAATGTTGCGCTGCATCCAGTCGGCACTCCCCAGATAGACTTCGGTACTGCCTCCATTGCCAAAAGCAAAAATGCGGCTGTGTTCGAGGAACCGGCCGATGACACTTCTGACTCGAATGCGGCTGCTGACTCCACGAACGCCAGGACGCAAAGCACAAGCACCGCGCACGATAAGTTCAATCTGCACGCCAGCCTGCGAGGCGCGATAGAGAGCCTGGATAATTCGTTCGTCGAGCAGCGCATTTACCTTCGCGAAAATGAATGCCGGGCGACCGGCGCGCGCGTGAGCGGTTTCCCGCTCAATCAAACTCAAGCAGCTTTTTCCTAAATTCAACGGTGCCACAAAAAGCGGCAGATATTGCGGGCGTTCGGAATAGGCGGTCAGATAATTGAAAACGTTTTGCACGGCGGCGGTAATACGGGCGTCGCTGGTCAGCAGACTCAGGTCGGTGTAGTAGCGGGCAGTGGAAGGATTGTAGTTCCCCGTGCCGAGATGCGCATACTGGCGGATCTTGCCGCCTCGCTCGCGGCGGGCGATGAGGGCGAGTTTGCAATGCGTTTTCAGGCCCACCAAGCCATGAAAGACCTGCACGCCGGCGTCCTGCAGATTGCGCGCCCAGCGGATGTTCGAAGCTTCATCGAAGCGCGCTTTCAGCTCCACGACAACGGCGACTTCTTTCTTGGCCGCGGCTTCAATCAAAGAGCGGACGATGGGCGAATTTTCGCTGGTGCGGTAGAGCGTTTGCTTAATGGACAGAACGTCGGGATCCGTGGCAGCGCTTTCGATGAAGCGAACGACTGATGAATAGGAATCGTAGGGATGGTGCAGCAAAACGTCGCGCTTTCGAATCAGCTCGAAAAGCGCGCTGGGCCCAGGCTTCAAGGCCAGTTCACGAGGAACGAACGAGCGGAATTTAAGATCGGGGCGCGCGATGGCATCATAAAGATAGGCGATGCGCGAAAGATTGGGGGGACCATTCACGCGGAAAATTTGCCAGGGTGCCAAACGAAAATTCGCGACCAGACGGTCGATAATTTCCTGATTAGCGCTCGCTTCTATTTCCAGGCGCACAGCTTCGCCTTTTCTGCGGCTATGAAGCTGAGCGTCGACGGAGTCCATAATGCTGCGCGATTCCTCCGCTTCCAAATAGAGATTGCTGTTGCGGGTAACGCGGAAAGCCGCGGCGGAGAGAACTTCGTATCCGTGATACAGGCGCTCGGCAAAGGCGTGAATGACGTCGGATAGGAAAACATATTCGACCGCGTCATTCGCAGACGGCACCTGTACCAAGCGGGGCAGGGCGCGCGGCACGGTGACGACTCCGAGATAAGGGAGCGAACCGCGCCGTTTGGGGCACAGCAGAAATGCCAAACAAATCGCCTTATTAATTACATGCGGGAAGGGATGAGCGGGATCAATGGTGACCGGCGTGAGCAGCGGCTCCACGGCTTTTGTATAAAAATTGCCGATGTGGGCGCGTGCAGCGGGCCGCAAGGCACGCATGTTAACCACACGAATCGATTCGTCAACGAGCCCAGGAACGAGATCTTCCCGCCAGCAATCATACTGAGCATTTACGAATGCATGGGTTCGAACGGCAAGTTCGGTGAGTACTTCGCGCGGCGTGCGGCCATCGGGGCCGGGGTCTTTGATGCCGTGTTCGACCTGCTGCAAAAGCCCCGCGACTCGGACTTCGACGAATTCGTCGAGATTGCTTGCTGTGATGGCTAGAAATTTCACGCGCTCAAGGAGCGGATTCTTTGCATCGCGCGCTTCTTCAAGCACGCGCTCGTTGAACTGCAGCCAGGAAAAATGACGATTCAAAAATAAATGGGGAGCTGCCAGCTTGTTCCGCGCCATGCTCGCCTCAGACGCTTAGACTATCAGGATACGCAGAAGGAAAGCATTACAGGCATGTGACGCGGGCTGGGCCGGTTCCGGAGTAGGAACGGATCGAGGATTCCGGTAAATAAGGGTCCCTAGGCGTTTACGTATTCGACGATAATCCCTTTGCTCTGCGAGTAAATTAAATACTCGCCGGGCGCAATGGCTTCCAGCCGATCTACTCGCACGCGCGCTTCCTCGATTCCCGGTACCGCAGTGATCCAGAGAGGCCTGCCGTTTTGAAGCCGCTTAAAAATATCGAAATTCGTCTCCATGAAAACCTCCGAACACTTTGTATTTTCTTCGATGCACACGCCTAATAGGGCACATGGGTGGCCATGGGGGGTCTCCAATTACCATCTTAGATTCTTACACTTAGAGGGGCATACATTGTTCTATTGAGGAAATTTCTTCTTTCTACCAGCGTATCCGGAGTACCAGGGTGGGGAGTAGTCAGGAGAGAGGTTGAGTGCTGAAAACGACCTCGCCGGTGGAAGCGTCACGCACAAAATATGCCGCTGCGGATTGGGAGACCAGCAGTTTTATTTGTTCCTTAGCTTCGCTCAATGAAACAACGTCAGCGATCCAGAGCGGATTGCCGTCATCGAGTTTGCGGAAGATATCGTATCCTAGGCTCATGGACCTCTGCCGGCGACGTATATGTATTTTACGGATCCCTTGCGGCCTACCAGGATTAAAGAACGCGAAGGACCAGGCATACTAAGCAGGTTCGAAGGATTTGTCTGTTCAATGTTAGACAGACAAATCTGAATTCGTCAGACAAGATACCGGTTCCGTGATAATTCAGAATCCATCGTAGGAACTGCTTTTGGATGCGCGGGGAGGACATGACTTCAAGCAAGCCGTGTAATACGACAAAAGCGCTTTTTCCATCGGCGCTGCCACCCGGAAAGAGTGTGGATTACTTGCCAGACAAGACCATTTTCTCGCAGGGGGACGAGTGCAAGGCCGTGCACTACATCAGACAAGGGGTAGTGAAGCTCGTACTCGTTTCCAAACGCGGAAGAAGCGGTGTGCTCGGTTTCCTAGGAAGGAGGGATTTCTTTGGCGAGGGATGTATCAGCGGCCATGCCAATTACCAGACTTCAGCAATCGCAGTGGTGGCCAGCACGATTCTGGAGATCGATCGAAAGAAGATGATTGAAATAATCGAAAAAGAGCCCCACGTTTGCACCCAGTTCATTAATTATCTGCTATCGCGCAATCACCGCATCGAGCAAGATCTGATCGACCACTTGTTTAACTCAAGCGAAAAAAGGCTGGCGCGCGTGCTTTTGTTGCTCATGGAGTACGAGAAAGGGAACGAAAACCTGTCGATCATTCAGAGAGTGAACCAGGACACGCTGGCGGAAATGGTGGGCACAACGCGCCCGCGGGTGAATTTTTTCATGAATAAATTCAGGAAACTGGGATACATCCACTACGACCACAACGGCGGGCTGGAAGTTTATCAATCGCTATCAAAAATATTGCAATAGGTTCTAACGTTTGCTGGCGTCGATCCATCCGGCGAAAGTCTTGCGATGCATTACTGCTTGCGAGGCACCTACTGTGTCGAGCTGGCTTTTTGATTCTTGACCTGCAGCTCATTCACTACTTGCTGAACGTTGGGAACTCCGGCCGCGACTTTTTCCACCAGGGAGCGCTTGGACTGCGAATTCACCTCTCCGGTTAACGTAACGACGCCGTTTTTCACGCTGTAATTTACATCCTTTTTAAATCTGTTCTGAACCAACGCAGCATCCAGGTTTTGCTCGATGCCTTTGTCCAGGTCAGAATTGATTGTCTTAGCGTCGCCGGCGCCAGGACCTGGAGGAACCACGGCGATCTCATCGGCAACCACCTGCGAGCCAGCAATGGACCTGGCGATGGATTCAGCTTGAGACTTGTCAGTATCTGAGGCTACTTGCCCGGTCAATGTCACCACGCCTTTATCGCGGTCCTGACTAACCTTCACGTCGTGCAGATTTGATTGGTCGAGGGATTTTCTGATGCTGTCAGTGACATCTGGGGATTTCCTGGCACCGTCGGAACATGCGAACAGGCATGCGATTGCGACGATGGTGAGGAATACCAAGAAGGATTTCGAATTCATTTCGTCTCCTTGAAAATAACGACGCGCAGGCTAACGGCTAGAAGGGGAACCCACATGCCTTCCGTCTCGCGCGCCGCAACAATACGCGCGGACCTCGGAGGGATCAATCGGGGACTTACCTTAGAAATGCGCGTAACTTTTGGTAGCAAACGCGTAGAGCACAACATCGAATGAAGCGAAGATTTCCCGAAAAATTCCCGGCTTGCCGAAACGAAAAGCGGCGGGCGCTGGAACGCATGAGCGGTGCGGCTCAGTTGCCTGCCGGAAAAATCCTAGCGTCTGGATTTTTTGCGAGTGGTGCGCTTGCGGGCTGCTGATTTGCTCTTGCGCTTGGATTTTTTCGCCGGCCGCTTTTTCTTTGCGGCTTTAGCGCGAGGACGGCGTTTAGGGGTTGCCTTTTTTCGCGGAGACGAGCTTGATACGACGTTTACTTTGGCGGCGACGGTACCAAGCGTGGAACCAATGGTACGCGCAACACTCGTGAGGATATCTTCTTCTTTGGCGAGAAAAGTCTCTACTTTTCCGTCCGGGCCGTCAGTCATTGAAATCTCCTGTTGAATTCTCGACGTTCGATAGCCACCGCTTGCATCTGCACGTTCTACTTCTTTGGACCAGTCTCCGAGCCGATCTTCGGGACGTCTTCTCCCAAAGCTGTAGCCAAAGCGATTTGGTGATCTTGTTCGTCCATGAGGATCTCGCGAATGTGTTCAGCCATTGAAAACTCACCCAGCGCTTCGCATTGACGCACGCGGTCGCGATAGTTGCGGATGGTTGTAGTCTCGTTCTCCAGGTCGAACTTGAGCATGTCCCGAGCCTTTTCGGAAGTGCGGACAGGCTTAGGCTGAGTGGTGGGCATGCCGCCGAGATAGTCAATTTGATTCGAGATGATCAACGCGTGGCTGAGCTCTTCGCCGGCGTGTTTCTCCAGCTCGCCCGCGATGTTCATGTATTCGGCGCCCTTCAACACCTGCGAATAAATCACGTAGGAAATAATGGCCTGGTATTCCCGAGCCAGGTCTTCATTC
Source organism: Acidobacteriota bacterium (assembly GCA_003167215.1). Lineage (GTDB taxonomy): Bacteria > Acidobacteriota > Terriglobia > Acidiferrales > UBA7541 > Palsa-295. The sequence goes on from PMTV01000054.1 coordinate 7,715, forward strand.
AAAAGATCAATCAGCTCTTTGCGCGTCAGGTTCTTGGGACTCGGCGAAGCGGCTTCTTCCTTCATTTCGATCTCCCCCTAGCGGAAGCTTCCGTGCGCCGATTCAATCCGGCGGTGTCGATTTGGCCTCCGTGGCACTGCATACTTTAGAGGCTCAAAGCGGTAACGTCAAATGCGCGTGACGTGGGAGCGGCGCTGGCGCGATTGCGATAAGCCGAGCGGGAGAATGGTAAGTTCCCCATTCCCCGCGGAAGCGCACGAATTCCAATTTAGGCAGACGCTTTTTTGGCGTCGCGATAGGCGCGTTCGCCTGCGTCGGCTGCATCTCTCACGTAGCCCGTGGCGTCGTCGACATTTTTCTTCACATAGTCGGTGGCATCGTCCACAGTTCTCTGAGCGCGGCGAACCCACTTCCGGCCACTAGAGACCGCTCCGTCGAGCGTATCTTGCGCGCCGCCCGCTATCTGATCGCGAGTGTCTTCTCCAGATTGTGGCGCAAACAAAATTCCCAGCGCAGCTCCCACGCCAATTCCCACAACGAACGCCGAAACAGTTTCCGACCAACCCATGCGTTTCATAAAGCCTCCATTTAAAGTAGCTAGAATGTTTCCCTGATTGCAACACCGTTCAACCTGCTATCGGCTCAATCGGTCCAAACCTTTACGTTAAGAGATTAGACTACAGTTGCGTCAGGCTCGGGGCCATACAATGAACGACGTAGTTTGGCCGTCAGCTTGCCGTATTGCAGCTCGACGGGGTTAAGCACGGCGAACCACAAAGCATGTAATGTCATCGTGTTGGGGGGCGCCTCCAACGAACTCGTCGAGCTTTCTCATGATGGCAGCGAGGGTAAGCGCCGCTCGCTCCTCAGAAGTTTGGGACACCAAGGCGAGCAACCTGTCCTCTCCAAATTCCTTTCCGTCCTCATCGCGAGCCTCGGTGACGCCATCGGTATAGATAATCAAAACGTCCCCGGTATCAAGCACGGTCCGCCCAGTCTCATACTTTTCGTTTAATTCGATACCCAGGGGGATGCTTTCGGACTTCAGCCGTTCAATGGTTCCGTCGCGGTGCCTCAACATCGGAGGATTATGGCCCGCACAAAGGTAATTCAAACCTCCGGTGAGGGGATCCAGTTCCGCGAGAAAGGCAGTGGTGAAGCGGCGGCCATTCATATTATTGGAGCAGGCTTGGCGGTTCAATCCAACCACGAGATCGGAAAGCGTGCCGCGCGATCCGGCCAGCGCTCGAAGACTGGCCTGAAATGTGGCCATGAGCATGGCCGCCGGGACGCTCTTGCCGGCAACGTCCGCGACGGCGAGCAGCAACGGGCCGTCAACGGCGCGGCGAAAGGCATCGTAATAGTCACCTGCGACGGTCTTGGCAGGCCTCGTTGCGAAGGCCATATCCACTCCGGCAACGTCAGGAGGGACGCGAGGGACCAACCAGCGCTGGATTTCGCGGGCGATTTCAATGTCTCTCTGCATGGAGATGTGATCGCCGAGGACCATCACCAGCAATAGCAAGAGACCGCCGAAAGCCAAGAGAAGCTCAACTTCTCTGGTGAAAATCAGAAACTCAAATCCGACCAAGGACAAAACGGCCAGAATGACGGTAAGGAGCAAGAAAATGCGGCGGGGAGGCGACAGCCTTTTCAGAATGCTGCCACATATTGCCGCAAATATTTTGAACGGTTGTTTCCAGGATCTTTTCTGATCTTTTCGCTGGTCTACGTCCTGCCTAAACGGCCTTGAACTGGCTTCGGCCTCGGCTTTAAATTGGCTCCAAAGATCGTCGATCTCCATGCCTGCGGAGATGCGGCGCCAGCCATCCTGTGAACGCCAGACGGCACGCCTAACTTGAGTTTTAACGTCGTGAGCCGCTTGGCGAATCTTGGCAAGCTTGGGGACGGGAACTATTTGCAGATCAGCGGGCTGATCGCTGGGAGACGTACGCACACTTCAGCATACGATAGAATAGTGGGTCCACGGATAGGGTGTTTCTCGTATTATTAGGTCGAGAAAGAACCTAGCCATTTTGGAACATGAGACGGGCGAAAGAGGCTCTAAAGATCGATCGAGTAGAAGCTTCTGAAAGCACGAAAAAAATCAATGGTATAATGCTAGATGCTAAAAGTAAGTCCTTGACTGCCAGTTACTTACGCCTGGCGGCCCGTGGCCAGTGAAATGCACGTGAAGTATGTTGCTCGCTAGGATCAAGCTAGCGCTGTATTGGCAAACCTGCGGCGCCAACCGATAATTCAGCGCATCCGGGCGATTCAAATTCTGGAAGTTTCGAAGATGAGGAAAGGGAAGCAATGTCGGCGACCAGCCCAGCGATAAAAGAAATTCCGAGGCCCAACTGGAGCGAACGGCTTAAAGCGCTCCGGAATATTCCCCCTGTCATGCGCATCGTCTGGGATGCCGCACCAGGGGTAGTGATCTCAACACTTTTTTTTCGCCTCGTCGCCGCTCTGATCCCACTGTCGATCCTGGCGGTCACACGATTCATCATCGATTCGGTTAACCAGCTGAAGCAAACTCCTCTACCTCATATATTTTGGTGGATGGTGCTTTTGGAATTCGTGCTCGCCGGCGTGGCGACATTTATGGCGCGCATCATCGAGTTCTGCGACACCAAGTTAGCCGATCGATTCACACGACACATCGGCATTCGGCTAATGAAGCACGCGGCGAAACTTGATCTGATGTCGTATGAGGACCCAGTCTTTTACGACAAATTGGAACGCGCGCGGGTGCAAAGCACCGACCGCGTACAAATGATTCAGGTTGCGGGGCGCCTGATCCAAGAACTAATCACCACAGTGACCCTTGCAGCGGCGATTTTTCTATTCTCAAAATTGCTGTTGCTAGCGCTGGTGGTTTGCATCGTTCCCGTATTTCTGGGTGAAACTCATTTTGCTTTCATGAATTACTCACTCAGTTTTCAACAGACGCCTGACAGGCGCGAATTGGAATACCTACGGGTTTTAGGGGGCGCCAAGGAAAGCGCGAAGGAACTAAAGCTATTTGGACTGGCTCCGTTTCTTGTGGGCCGTTATTCGGATTTATCCGACGTCCTGTACCACCAGACTTTGGGCCTATCGAAACGCCGGCTCATTTTCGGATCTCTGTTATCGCTGATAGGCTTGGCGGGATACTACGGGAGCTATACGTACGTCATCTACGCGACCGTAATCGGCATGCTAACCGTAGGAAGAATGGTTTATCTTTCCGGCGCCATCGCAGGCGCGAGTGGAAACCTGCAATCGCTCTTTACGACTTTCTCCGGTATTACCAATCAAGCGCTGTTTATGACGGACCTGCTGGAATTTTTCGCGGTGAAACCGAAGATCGTGTCCAAAGTTTCGGCGCCAGCAGCACCCAAACCGATCCGTACGGGATTCGAATTCAAAAATGTTTCGTTCAAATATCCCGGGAATCCCAGGATGGTGCTTAAAAACGTCAACTTCAAGCTGGGGCCCTCGGAGCGCATAGCGATTGTGGGAGAGAACGGCCAGGGCAAGACCACTATCGTCAAATTGCTTACGCGCCTGTACGAGCCAACTGAAGGGCAGATCCTGCTGGATGGAAAAGATCTTCGCGAATACAACCTCGAAAGCCTGTGGAAAGAAATCGGAGTAATCTTTCAGGATTTCATGCGCTATGAGATGACGGCCGCTGAGAATATAGCGGTAGGGCGAATCGAAGACCTCGATAACCAATTTTTGATACGCGCGGCAGCCAACAAGAGCCTGGCGGAACAAACGATACGCAGACTGCCAAACGGTTTTGACCAAGTGCTCGGCAGCAGGTTCGAGGGCGGCGTGGATCTTTCGGGAGGCGAGTGGCAAAAGATAGCTCTGGCGCGCGCATACCTGCGAGACGCGCAACTTTTGATATTGGACGAACCGACCGCGGCGCTGGATGCCCGTGCCGAGAGCGAGGTGTTTCAACGATTCGCCGAGCTGACCAAGGGAAAAATGTCGTTACTGATCTCCCACCGATTTTCTACGGTGCGAATGGCGGATCGCGTTTTGGTCCTGGCTAATGGCGAGATTGCGGAAGAAGGACGCCACGAACAACTGCTGAAGGACGGTGGCCGGTATGCGGAGATGTTCGAGTTACAGGCCGCCAACTACCGCTAAGCGTGAAGTTCTGTTGCACCCAAGATCGATTTCACTCGCGTTGGCCCGGGCGCGAATGCATTTCCACCAGTTCCTGAGGCGATGAGGGCTTGTAGGGCTTAAATCCGGCCCGTTCCATGCCGCGTTGCGCTTCCGGATTCTTCATAAAAGTATCCCAAACAAAAGCAGTCCGCGCATTCTCCGCCATTACCATACTGATTCCCGAGTCGATGCCGACAATGTCGCTGTCATACCAGTTCGTGAGCGGATTGAAAGCATCCACGAAACCGTAGCGGCTCCAGGTGCCTGCGCCGTAGCGATACTGGATGTTGCGGAGCACGCGCATGACCGGTCCCGGCAAAAACGGGATGGAGCCCGCAGACGCGCAGGGCACGACAGTGCCATCGATAGGTCCGGTGGATGGAGGCCCACCCCATACTTCGTAGCCGTGTTCGGAATCGGAAGCGGTAATGCCCCACAGATTGTCACTGTAATCAGGAAATTTGCCGGACAAACTTATACAAAAACGCCGGTGTACGTCCGTAGCAAGAATCGAATTCTGAAAATAATCGGCGTACTTGTCGCGCTTGCCGCGAAAATCGAACCAGGCCTGGGAATATTGATGAACGAAAAGTGGCGCGTAGGAGCCAATGTAACGAATGCCGTCGAATTCGAAAGTTGTTCTCTTCCACGCGTCCCAGGCTTGCGCCGGGAGCGCATGGGAAGAGGAACCCAGGCCCAGCAGGTACATCATCATCATTTCGCTGTAGCTGTCCCAGCGATACTGCAAGAATCCGCCTTCGGGAGTCCAACCGTGGGGAAGAATGCGGGTGTCTTCGGAAAGCCAGTTCCAATCGACGCGATTAAAAATTTCCTGGGCAAGCTGGCTTATCTCGGAATGCTGAAAATATTGCCGGCAGGTGAGAATTCCACAAAGCAGAATGGAAGTATCGACGGAGGACACTTCCGATTGCCACAATCTTTCACCGGTGCTGATGTTGGCCCAGTGGTAATAAAAACCCCTCTCATTCGGCATTTTCTTCCAAAGAAAATGCAAAGTGGTGAGAGCGCGGTCGCGGGCCTGGGCGTAAGAAATGTAGCCGCGTTTTTCGCCGATGCAAAGAGCGGTCAGTCCGAAGCCGGTGGCAGCGATGCTGCCCAAGACGCTTTTGTCCGAGGCACGAACATTGCACCTGTCCTTCACGATCCCGGTCTTTGGATCGCACTGTTCCCAGAAATACTGGAAGTTGGCGTTTTCCATCTGTTCCAGGAAAGTGTCGTCTCCCGGGGATAAATATGTGGCGGGCGGAAGATCGGATAGCTGAACGAGTGGGGCAACGTTAGGGGCAACGCCGGGTTTCTGGGCTGCCACTGCTCCGGTAGCCGGAAGGGATCTCCATCCCGCAACCGGGATGCATGCAGCTACACACGCGAGTTGGCGGAACAGCTCTCGACGCGAAAGGCCCCCACCGATGCGAAAAGGATGCACAGTCTAATTTTAGACAGAATTGAAGGCGGAAGAAAACCGGCGGCCAACTCTATTTCCATCCCAGTAGGACTTCAGCCCGGTATGGAGAGCCGGCCGCTGGTCAAGTTTAGGCGCTCGTGGCCTTGGTTTTCCGTCCTGAAAACAGCGAAATCATTTCGCGGTTGAAAGCAGGTATGTCGGAAGGCTGGCGGCTAGAGACCCAATTGCGATCTCGGATGACTTCTTCGTCCTTCCAGTTTCCGCCGGCGTTGCGGATATCGTCCTGGATAGTGTGGTAGCTGGTCATCGTGCGCCCTTTCACGAGGCCGGCGGAAACCAGAAGCCAGGGCGCGTGGCAAATCACAGCGATGGGCTTTTTGGCCTGGTCAATTCGGCGGATGAAGTTTTGCGCTTTTTTTTCAACGCGCAAGAAGTCAGCGTTCAACGCGCCGCCGGGCAGAAGAACCGCATCGAATGCATCGGGATCAGCTTGGTCGAGAGTCATGTCCACGTCGACCTTGTCCGCTTTTTCATCGTGAATGAATCCCTGAATCTTCCCGGATTTTGGGGCGACAACCAGCGTCTTAGCTCCCGCCTCTTCCAGGGCTTTGCGCGGTTTTTCCAGCTCGGCTTGTTCAAAACCGTCACTGGCTAAAATTGCGACTCGCAGGTGTGCCAATTTCTTGTCTGACATAAAGCCTCCATAAGTTTGGATTAGTTAGGAAAATGTTCGCGTTGTCTCGTTTAAGTTCAAACGCGCCGCGATGTTTCTACCCAAGCTTTATCAGCGAGGCATATCCTGAACTTCTTGCCCGGGTAGGTCTTCAGGACGACGCGGGCTGTCGGGGCCTGGCTGATCGTGGCGGCGCGGATCTGGCGGGTCAATAATTTCAGGCACGCGGTCACCGTGCTTCCGTCCCGGCTCGTCGATTGGGTCGCGTCTGGGCTCGGTCTTTACACTGCCATCTTGTATGGTCACGGTTCCCTCCTGGTTTTCGAATACCAGTTAGCATTATGAGGAAGCGAGGCTGAGCTCTGTATCCGGCAGACGCTGTAACGTTCGGGAGGATTCTCTGTAGGAATCGGTAGAGCTGAAAATGGCTAACTCCTGCAGTTCCAGTTGAAGAGGAGAGGGGCCACTGTCAATGTCAGGGGTGAGTTCGAGTGGCCCCTTCAGGGGAAATATCTGAAAGCATCGAACTTGATAGGTAACTTACCTAAAACTGAAAATGGTTACTATCGGATAGGGGATGTAAATGAAGAGAGGAATTCACTGTAGGCAGACTTACTCGGAAAATCTCATAACCATATTAAAACAAATGCCTTAGGGCTTACAGTGAACCAAAGGATTTCATACGTTAATGCATGTATTGTGATTTCGGCCCATAGAGCTTAAAACCCATTCGTTAAGTGGCGAGTGTTTTGAACACTGACTTCGGAAGCCAAGGAGGCGTTATGCTACGTTGGGCTCTGATATTTTTCGTGGTAGCTCTGATCGCGGCGGTGTTTGGATTCCTCGGGATCGCAGCCGCAGCGGTAGGGGTTGCGAGGATTCTGTTCTTTATTTTCCTGGTGTTGTTTTTGGTTTCTCTAGTTGGCGGACTTCTGCGAAGAGCCTGATCTGGCGCTGAAGATCGTCTAAAGGTACTTCGAGGAGCCTTAATGAAGACCGCGCAAGTTGCCGGGCTGATTTTGATCGTCCTTGGGATAATTTCTTTCGCCTACCAAGGAATCAACTACACGACGCATAAGAAAATTGTGGACATCGGCCCGATTCAGGCGAGCACGACCGAACACAAGACTATTCCACTGCCTCCGATTCTCGGAGGACTCGCGCTTGTTGGCGGCATCGTTCTGCTAGTTGCGGGAAGAAAAGAATAACAAACGGAAGGTTGTGGTAGCTACCCACGATCATTCGTTTGCGCCACGCACTCACGCATTATTGCGCCGCAGGCCGGTTGTAGTTTGGATAGTCCGGCTTATGCGGCTGCGGCACGGGGTTCTTGGCCAGTTCGTCCAGGACCAGGCTCACAGCTTTTTCAAGCTGGGGATCGTGTCCCTCGCTAACCGGCTTCGGCTCCATGTCCACTTCGTAATCCGGCGGCACGCCGTGGTTTTCGACATCCCATTGACCCTGCGGATTGAAGAAACCAAAGCTGGGTGAAGTGACCTGGCCGCCGTCCATCAGCGGCGGGATACCGCCGATTCCGACCAGCCCTCCCCAGGTGCGCTTGCCGACGAGCGGGCCGAGCTTCGCTTCTCGGAAGTACCACGGCATCGCGTCGCCGCCCGATCCCGCGAATTCATTAACGATCATCACCTTTGGTCCAAGGATCGAGGCCTGTGGAGTACGGAAGATAGCTCCGTAGCGGGGAGCCCACCAGCTCATTAGCGTGCGCTGCATGGCGTGGATGATGTAATCGGCCGCCTGGCCGCCGCTGTTGAATCGCTCGTCGATAACGGCACCCTGCTTGTCGAGCTGCGCGAAGTAGTAGCGGTTGAAATTCGTCAGACCGCCCAACGCGGTGTCCGGCAGATATACGTAGGCCAGCTTTCCGCCGCTCAATTCCTGCACCTTGCGCCGGTTCGCTTCGATCCATGCCAGATTGCGCAAACTGAGATCATCGCCGATTGGCGTCACGGTGACGTTGTGAGCATCTTTGCCGTTCGCGTCTGAGGCAATCTTCAGCATCACTTGCGTTCCTGCCGTGCCCTCGAGCAAACGCTGAATGTCGTCGGAGCCGCTCAGATCCTGGCCACCGACAGTGAGGATGAAATCTCCTTCTGCTATCTTCACCGCCGGTTGCGCCAGAGGAGCATGCGCCTGGGGATTCCAGTGTTCGCCCGTGTAGATCCGTTTTATGCGGTAGCGACCATTGGCGATTTCGTAGTCGGCGCCCAGCAGACCGCCGGGCACGCGATTCGGGTGCGGAATCGTTCCGCCAAAGCCGCGCAGATGGCCGATCGAGAAAGCGCCGAGCATTTCCTGAAAGAGATAATTCAGGTCGCTGCGCGAGCCAACCTGGTCTAGATATGGCTTGAACTTCGCTTCTTCCGCGACCGTGTCCACGCCGTGATAGTGCGGATCGTAGAAAAAGCTGCGCTCGATCTGCCATATCTCGTGAAACATCTGCCGCCACTCAGCGCGCGGGTCTACGCGGACTTCCATCCTGGAGAGTTCCAGTTTGCCTTCGCCGGGTTTGACCGGAGCATCGGCGGGAACGATGACGAAGTTTGGAACGGCACCACCGGCGGCCTGCGCTGCTTCCGACTCGCCCTGTGCTATTTCCAGCAGCATCTTGTTCCCGTCGAATGAAAGATCAAATCCGGCGATGTGATCGGCCAACTTCTCAGATTTCTTTGTCTTCAGGTCAAAGCGTGTCAGCGTCTGGCCGCGGTCTGTCTGGAATCTTCCTCCGCCCTCAAGCAGATAAAGCGTGCCTTCCTTACCCGCCGCCAGGTCCGTATAGGCGTTTGGAGGCAGAGGTAGCGCGACGGCGCGATCCTCAAGATGTTCGAGATCGATGTTTACGGGCTTTGGCTTCTCAGGAGGCTTCTCTGTTTTCTCCTGTTTGTCTGCCTCATCTGATTTTTTCCCAGCATCGGATTTGTCTTTATCTTTATCGGCATGCTCGTCGCCGGAGTCTTTCTTGTCCTTTACTCCGGGTAGCTTCTCGTCTTCGTTTTGCGGCGCGATGGGAGAAGGAGTGTCCGCCGCCAGCGCAAGCCCGTATACGCTGCGCGTCACGCTAAAGGCGTCGCTGCTCATGTCCAGGCCACTCGTGGACGTGCCGTAGTTCGTACTTTCGGTGAAGTAGAGATACTTTCCGCCACGGTCAAACGCGGGCAGGCGCACATCGCTCATCGCATCGGTAACCTGCGTGCTGTTGCCGGAGGCGACGGAGTACAGGAACAGCGCATGGAAGCGGTTCGAGACCGTCTGAGTGTAGGCGAGCCACTTGGAGTCTGGAGACCAGGATGCGTCGTAGTCTCCATCGCTGACAACGCCTTTGCCAATGACCGAGGCTTTGCTCGTGGTGGTGTCCAGCAGCCAGATCTCCATCTTGTTGTCGTGGAAGGCGATTAGCTTCGAGTCCGGCGACCATTTCGGCTGGAAATAATATGTGGGATCGTTGGCCAGCGGAAACTTCTTCACTTCGCCTGCGCCGCTCTGGCTGCTGATGTGCAGCGCATACGGGCCGGATTCGTCGGAGAAGTACGCGATGCTCTGCCCATCCGGCGACCAAGCCGGCTCGCGCTCCATCACGCCGGGAGTATTGGTGATATCGCGCGTCGTGCTTTCTTTTGCCGGGACGGTAAGGATGTCGCCATGCGCCTCAAAAACGGCGCGGACGCCGGTAGGCGAAATGCCAGAGCTCTGGATATCGCGATCGGCCGGAGAAATACGCGCGCGCACATCCGGCAGGTCCGCGCTCACGTCCACGCTGACCTGGCTTGTTTTGCCGCTCGCCGTGTCGTAGAGAAAGAGTTCGCCGAAACGGTCGTAAACGATTCCGCCAGGTCCCCCGCTGGCCGAACGAATATCCGCGCCGCTATTCTTCACTAGATCGGTTACAGATTTCGTCGCAGGGTCAAAGCGAAACAGCGATACGGGCCCATTACGATCGGAAAGAAAATAGATTTGCTTGTCCACCCAGACAGGATTGAAGTCATTGGAACTTTCCCGCGGGATCTTCACCACGTCCAGCGTGGCCATGTCGGCAATCCATACCGAGCTTGCCAGTCCGCCGCGGTAGTTTCTCCACGCTACATAGTAAGAATAATTGAAAGGGGATGCGCCGCCCACGGGCGAGTAGGCAAAGTATTTTCCGTCGGCAGAAAACTCACCGGAGAATGCCATCGGAAGCGGTAGTGCAATGGGCAGCCCGCCGTTCACCGAGACTTTGAACAATTTCGTATAGCGCGGGCTTCCGCTTTCGCGATTCGAGCGGAAGATCACGGACTTTCCATCCGGCGTCCAGCCCACGGCAAAATCCGTTCCGGGATGATAGGTGAGACGCTTCGGAATTCCGCCGGTTGCGGGGACGATGAAGACATCGGTGTTGCCGTCGTATTCGCCGGTGAAGGCGATCATGGTGCCATCGGGCGAGAAGACCGGATCGGTCTCAATGCCGGTCCCGGTTGTCAGGCGAGAGGCGCGGCCGCCAGTATGGTCAACGGTCCACAAATCGCCGGCGTAAGAGAACACAATCAGACTGCCGTTGAACGTCGGCCGCTGCAGCAAAGGGTGCGAAGACTGTGCGGCAATGACGAACGGGCAAAGGGAGGTGAAAACCAGGGCAAAAAGCGAGCGAATCAGGCGCATTTTTTCTGCCTCCGTTACAAATGGCCGGGTAATGATATGCCAACTCGCAAAGATTTAGTCCGAGAATCAGGAAGCCCAGGAACTCTGCCTAGCGATGCAGGCAGAACCTGTAATGCGCGCAGTCACACATTGAAAAGATGTGGCCTTGGAATTAAAAGGGGAGAAGTGTCCCGACTGTGAGGACTCGTGCTAACTGATTGAGAAGTTTGGCTCCCCGGGCTAGATTCGAACTAGCAACCCTTCGGTTAACAGCCGAATGCTCTACCGTTGAGCTACCGGGGAGTAGATTGTTTAGTGGGATGACCCAAGTCATTTTACGCAAGTGATTCGCGCACTGCAACTCGCGTTAAGCGCCGGCTGCGTTGGCGGGCGGGTTCTGCTTCTGAATTCGAATGGGACACGAACGGTAAATGAATTTGACGAAATTTAAATTGCAGGCAACTGCGAAGAAACGGCGTTACTGAAGTTTTTGGGTTGTGGCATCGTGGCAAATCAGATTTTCAAAGATGGCCAGGACGTGTTGGCGGTAGCGGACGATGGTCTCGAGTATCGGACGAAGCTGCGGCTCGCGCACAGTCTCGCGGTCCCATTTAGCGAGAACCGCCGCGGGAACTTGAATATCCTTTCGAAGTTCTTCAGCCGAATGGCCGCGCAGGAACAAGCCATAAAAAAAAGCGGCCTCGCGCTGCGGGAACTGAAAATCCTGCAGCACCTCCTCTAGCGGGTTTGCTTGTGTCGCCATTGTAGAAAACCGCAGTTTACAGTTTTCAACGCGCACGTCAAGAGTACAGGCAGCGTAAGAGAAAATAACCCTGCCGACATATAACTACTGAAGATGGCGAGTGCCAATAAGTGTATGGTGGGCATAGACATAGGGCTCCGCTGGAAAGCGAGCGGACGACAAGCCCAGGCCACCTAGTTCGCCGAGTACCCGAACTACCGTGGATTAGACCGACCTTATAATTTCGATGGACTCTGGGACGGAATGAGAGACGCTCAATTTCCGGAAGATTCCCTCATCCGTAGATTTTGTATCAGCTCCTGAATCCCTCTGTTTTCTCCTTTTTTTTCCGGCTAAGCGGTCGATCCTATTTCTCCCTAGCGCTCGCTCATGACAAGTTGCTCTATCCGCCACTCTCACGCTGTTGCGTCCACACACTGCGCACGGGATAATTAGCTGAAAACGTTACGAACTCAGCGGGGAATGGATATTTTCGGTCTCGATGTCACCGTATGCTGAACGGGAAAAAAATTGTAGTCGTAATGCCGGCGTACAACGCGGCGAAGACTCTGGAACGAACCCACGGCGATCTGCCGTACGAGTTCGTCGATGAGGTCATCCTTGTTGATGACGACAGTCAGGACAGCACCGCCGAGCTCTCTCTAAAACTCGGCCTGGTCACCTTCGTTCATCACAAGAATCTGGGCTACGGCCGCAACCAAAAGACGTGCTATCGCGAGGCACTCGCGCGCGGCGCGGATATCGTGGTCATGGTGCATCCCGACTACCAGTATTCGCCCCGATTGATTGTTTCGCTCGCGGGCATGATTGCCTACTCGGAGTATGACGCTGCGCTCGGCTCGCGCATCCTGGGTGTTTCCGCACTGCAAGGCGGCATGCCCCGCTATAAGTACATTGCCAACCGCTTCCTGACTCTGTTTCAAAACATCCTTCTGGGCTACAAGCTCTCCGAATACCACACTGGGTATCGCGCGTTCTCCCGCCAAGTTCTGGAATCATTGCCGCTGGAAGAAAACAGCGATGATTTCGTTTTTGACAATCAGATGCTCGCCCAGGTGATTTATTTCGGGTTCCGCATCGGCGAGATTTCCTGTCCCACGCGCTATTTCACGGAGGCTTCCTCGATCAACTTTCGGCGCAGCGTGAATTACGGCTTCGGTGTTTTGATGACCTCGCTGATGTTCCGGCTGCAAAAACTGCATCTCGGCAAGTTCGACATTTTCAGAGAGGAAGGCCACCGGCTTGTCCAGGACTACTACGAATTGGTGAAAAGATGAGCTCGCCTGCGGGCACGGCTGAGCTCGATCTTTCCACCGAGCCTGCTGCTGATGGCAAGCCGTGGCTGGAACGCCACGCGACAGCACTGCTTGCAATATCCCTTGCGCTGATGACGTTCGCGCTTTACGCAAACTCTCTGCGAAATGGCTTCGTCAGCTATGACGATCCCCCTTACGTCACGAATAACTATCAAGTGCAGCAGGGACTCACGCGCTCCAGCATATCCTGGGCTTTCACCACCACCACCGAAGCCAACTGGCACCCTATCACTTGGCTCTCTCACATGGCTGACGTCCAGATGTTCGGGCTACGCCCTGCTGGTCACCACCTTTCCAACGTTCTGCTGCATACCCTGAATGTGGTCCTATTCTTTCTCTTACTTTACGGGGCTACAGGCATGCGCCTGCGCAGCGCAATGGCCGCTGCGCTCTTTGCTGTCCATCCATTAAACGTCGAGTCCGTCGCCTGGATCGCCGAGCGCAAGTCTCTACTCTGCGCCACCTTTCTCTTCCTGGCTCTCGCAGCGTACGGCTGGTATGTGCGCAAGCCAGCCATCGGCCGCTATCTTGCCGTCGCTTTGTTTTTTGCTCTGAGTCTCATGTCCAAGCCCATTATGATTACCTTGCCTTTCGCGCTCTTGCTTCTAGACTACTGGCCCCTGGGCCGCTTCCCGTCCCGCGCAACTGACAGCTCTTCCGATTTTTTTTCCGTTCTGTTCAAGCTCGCTGCCGAAAAAATTCCACTCTTATTGCTTTCGATAGCTAGCGCGGTCATCGCCGTTTACACCCAGCGCAGTGCCGGCGCACTGGGTTCCGTGGCTGCCTTGCCGCTCGGCCAGCGGCTTAACAATGCGATCTATTCGTATCTCGCTTATATCCTGAAAGGAATTTGGCCTTCTCGGCTGGCCGTTTTTTATCCCCACCCCGAGGGTTCACTTGCGGCGTGGAAAGTGATTGCCGCTGCGCTCGTGATTTTGCTCATCAGCGCTCTGGTCTGGCGCGAACGTAAGTTCGGATACTTGCCCGCCGGGTGGCTCTGGTACCTGGGCACGCTGGTCCCCGTCATCGGTATCATCCAGGTTGGGCGCCAGGCCATGGCCGATCGCTACGCTTACATTTCTCTGCTCGGCCTGTTCGTCATGGCGGTATGGTCCATCGCTGACTTCGCACCGCGGCTTCGACTTTCCCGCGAATCCCAATTCGCCCTCGCGGCCATGGTGCTGTGCCTGTATGCGGCCTTTTCCTACGTTCAGATCGGCTACTGGCACGACAGTCTTACCCTGTTTACACACGCGCTTCAGGTCACGCCGGACAACGGCATTGCCGAAGACAACCTCGGTACGGCCTATGTTGAGATGGGCTTGCTCAATAAAGCCTTGCCGCACTACGCCGCCGCCGTTCGCCTCTCGCCGGAACTCTCCAAGCCCCATTACAACCTTGCCACCGTGCTTCTACGCGAGAATCGCCTGGATGAGGCCCAGCGCGAATATGAAATCGTCATCAAGAGCGCTTCCGACGAACAAGAAATCGCGCAAGCCCACAACAATCTGGGGGTTCTTTTCGCACAAAAGAATCAGTTCGACACTGCTCTCCGCGAATTCGACGCTGCCATTCGCATGAATCCAACCGGGCTGAACAGCTTCATCGGGCGCGGTTCGGTCGAGTATCAAATGGGAAACCTGGACGCGGCCCTGGCCGACTTCACGCACGCGACTCAGATGGCTCCATCTCCAGCCGCCTATTTTTGGCTCGGCCGGACGTTCGAAGGTAAGGGAGATGTTTCCTCAGCCATTCGTGCCTACGAGGACGCCTTGAAGATCGCCCCAGGGTTCGCCGAGGCACGCGATCGTGCAAATTTTCTGCGGAGTAAGACTCAGAATTGAAAGGCCGAAGTAGCTTAGCTTCTTTCGGAGAGATAGGGATCATGGCATTGCCGATGCCCGCCGCTGTTACAGCTGCTCGTGAGGAGCAACCCGCTGATTGCGCACGCTGCCAAGCCTGCGGCGGCGCACTCCGCATCCGTTTTGCAACGGTTCGAGATCCCCAGACGCGCGAAGTATTTTCAATTCTCGAATGCAGCAACTGCGGACTCGGCCACACCGCACCCAGACCCGAGGACTTGGCAAAATACTATCGCGGGTATTACGGGGGCCGTCACGGCAAGACCGCGAGCTACTGCGCTCGCCGTCGCGTCCGAATCCTCAGAGAAGTCGGGGGCAGCGCGGCTGGGCATTTGTTGGACGTCGGCTGCGGCGATGGGACATTCTTGCTGGCCGCTCGCGCCGCGGGGTGGTCCGTTGCCGGCACCGAGATGAATACAGCCCCCGCGCGCCAAGCCGGCCTCGATGTCTATGCGGCCATCTCCGATGTGCGTTCTCTCGCGCCGTTCGATTCCATTACCCTGTGGCACACGTTCGAACACTTGACCGACCCGCGCGCGACGCTGGGAGAAATTCGCGGCTTGCTATCGCCAAAGGGTGTCCTGATCATCGCGGTTCCAAACGCCGGAGGTCTTCAGGCGCGGGCCTTCGGCGCAAAGTGGTTCCACCTCGATGTTCCGCGGCACTTGTACCACTTCACGCGCCCTTCGCTGGCCAATCTGCTGCGGTCCGAAGGATTTATTCCGTTTCGCGAATGGCACCAGGAATTCGAATACGATCTCCTGGGATGGTCCCAAAGCGCTCTCAATCTGGCGCCCGGGCCTCCCAATCTCTTCTTTGATTTGCTGCGAGGCTTCAAGCCGCCCGTTGGCAAGCTCGCTTCCGCTGCAGCGTGGGTTTCTGGTTCGCTGGCGACGGTGCTCTCGATTTTCCTGGTACCGGTAGGCACGCTCACTCGCGCTGGCGGAACTCTAATCGTTGCCTCGCGGCGGGCGTAGCAATCCGAATTTTCGAGATTGCAGCCCGGTGCGAAGCTTTGAACGGGCTAGGTGGGCATGGGCGTAGCCTTGGCGGCATACGAGGGAAGCGAAGGGCACGACCGGGCGAGCGCAAGGACAAAGTCGTGGAGTTGTCTATTGCGAAGCAGAGGCGAAGGGGGCGCGTTGGAGTGTGGCAGAGGCTATGCTATAAGTAGCGGGCTGCTTAATTCGAGGAAATAGTGCCATTTATTAATTTTCCGGCTCGCGAAATCAACTGCAAGCTCGTGTATTACGGTCCGGGCTTGGGCGGGAAAACCGCCAACCTGCAGTGGATTTACGATCATACGGGAACGAATCAAAAGGGAAAGATGGTTTCGCTGGCGACCGAAACGGATCGCACGCTGTTTTTTGATTTCCTTCCGCTGGATCTGGGGACGGTACGAGGATTTCGCACGCGTTTTCATCTTTACACGGTTCCAGGGCAGGTGTTCTACGAGGCCAGCCGGCGGCTGATTTTGAAGGGCGCGGACGGAGTGGTATTCGTGGCCGATTCGCAGGAAGAACGGCTGGACGCGAATCTGGAAACGATGGACAACCTGCGCGAACATCTGAAAGATCACAACCTCAATTTCGAGACGATTCCCTACGTTTTGCAACTCAACAAACGCGACCTGCCGAATATCCTGCCGGTGGAAGAATTGACGAAGCAACTTGCGGTGAAGGGCGAGCCGACGCTGGAAGCCGTGGCTATCACGGGCCAAGGCGTATTCGATACGCTGAAGGAAGTTGCCAAGCTGGTTCTCGCCGAGTTGAAAAAGAACGCGTAGCGCCTGCTTTCCTCAGATTAACAAGACTATGAATCCCAAGGTCTAAACAAGAATCGGGTTCAGAGTGATTATCGCTTGGTCTTGCCGCGTTGACGGTTGAAGTGACACGGAATAAGAATTGTGTCCTGGACTGTGGCGGGCCTTCCGTCGGGTCCCAATGAGGGCTTGAACTTCCATTGGCGCACAGTTTCTAGCGCATTTTCAGTTAGACCGTCGGGTAAGGCTCTCTTCACGACAAGCTTTTGCGTAGTTCCGTCTGCCCCAATGACGGCAATTAACACGACAGACCCTTGAACTCTGTACCGGAGGGCGTCCTTAGTGTAAGGAATTTCAGGACAATGGCTGCAAACGGGATGGGTGTAACCGTTCTGTCCGGCGATGGGAACAGAAGGGTCGAATCTCGAAGCTGTGTCTTCGATCAAAGCTTTCATCAGCGTTTGGGCCTGATCCGAGCCCACCGTTGAAGTTTCAAAGCTTTTGACCCACTGGCGCGTGTCAACTCGAAAAAGACTCACTTCCACAACGACTTGGTTTCCGGTCACAGAAATGTTGCCGGTGACTGCAGACTTGATTTTGAGCTGCCCCGCAACCCACAGCGCCAGATCGACATTTCTGAAACTGTCGGATGGCAATGACTTCATTTCTAGCCAATCGCGCATCTGACTGCGTTCCTCGATGGCAAATTGCGTGCTCGACTTCTTAAGGTCATCGTTGAACTGATCCGCTAGAGATTTGCCTAGTTGAGTGAAATTTTCGTCCGGACCAAAAAAATCGACAACAACAACAGATGCCTGTTTTGAACTCGAAATAGCTTGAGCCATCTGGTCCGCGAGAGGTTGCATATCCGGTAGTTGTGCGCGGACACTGCTCGCTGAAAGGAGTACCGCACTAATTAAAAAAATAATGCGCGAATGCTTCATGGCCTCGTGGCTAGGCGTGGGCGGTGCCGCCGCGGAAGGCGGCGATGGCTTTCTTCTCGTCAGTGAATGTGGGGATGGATTGGATCAGGCGCGTGAGTTCGAGGACTTCGCGGACGTGGCCGGTGGGATTCAGGATTTTCAGGCCGCCGCCCAGGCGCTCGAGAGTTACGAACGAGCGCACCAGCGTGCTGATGCCGGAGCTGTCCATCTGAGTGACTCCGGCAAGGTTGACAAGCACGTCGGAAGGGCCGGCTTCAGCGAGCTTTCGCAATTCCGTGCCCAGCGTGTCGTTGCTGGCGCCAATGATAATGCGGCCTTGCAAATCGAGAATGGTGATACTACCGGATTTCCGCACGGCAATCTGCAGGCCCATGACAGCCTCCCTCGCAACGCACCGCATTATAACCCCAGCTTGCGCACAGGAAGCAAGGTTTCAAAACTGCGCTACTGATGCGACAAGTTTGCGACGGGGAGGTCGAGCATTTCGCGGACTTTGCGGCCGAGATCCCTAGGAGAGCAGGGCTTTTGCAGAATGGGCTGCTGAACGGCGTGGAGCAAGGGAATATCGGAGCTAAAGCCGGTGGCAACTGGGCGCATTTTGCACAGCGAAAGCTCGGCCGAAAATCGAAGGAAAATTCCGGATCAGAAACTAGAGACTTTGGAAGGGAGCTTTATTGTGGGCGCATGCGGGGCGAGGTTCAAGACGAGAAAGCGTAAAGTATCCGGGCACCCCGTCCCGAGACAGCACATACGAACGACGGCTTTAGTTTCCGGCGGGTTGTTCAACGGGATGGCTGGCGAAATATTCGCTAAGTCCCGTGGTGAGCTGTTTCAAGCCGGCGTGAACATTCTTGTTCATGGCTTCGACGACAGCCTGCACAGTCTTGCCTTGGGCCGGCTCATCGTGTTCGTATTTACTAGACCAAACGGTGGTGCGTGTTTTGGGATCGAATAGTTCGATTTGAAGAGAGAAACGCGCCATCAATTCGGGCTGGTCCACTTCAGATATGCTCCAAAGGTGACCGCGGACTATATAGTCGCCGCGAACGTTGCTGCTAAGACCGGAAACGGCGCGATATTGCCCGGTCGAACGCAGAGACCCAATCAGCAGGTCCTGAATCATATCAGCGGGCGGTTCGGCCCAGCGCTCGTAATCAAAAACCCCTAGTTGTACGGGGCCGGAGCCGTAGACGAGACGATCGTCGCGATAGAGGTGCGAAGCGGTAATGCGGCCCACTAAAAGAGTGACGGGGTACTGCGCGGCTCCCGAAGCGGCTGGGACCGGGCCGGGGTCGAGGACGTAGTATTTCATCGGGCGCGTTGCTCCACATCCCGAGAGGATCATCATCAATAACAAGATTCCAGCGGTTTGGGTTCGACGCCTAAGCACTGCTTGCTCCTTTTCGCCTACTTCGGCGGTGCCTCTCCAGGCTCATGGGCTTTGGGCTCCGTGGAACGAATCAGTGTGTACGGCCGAGCCCTGATCGTCTCAGTAAAGGCATTCATGTTCTCGGTGATACGCCGGAGATTGTCGATAATTTCGTCAAGGTTTTCGGAATTATTCGCGATCGTATTGTCGAGCTGCGACACGATCGAATCAGCTTTGGCCAGCGACGAACGCAAATTCTTCACCGCCTCGCGAACATCTGCACGGTTATCCTTAATCATGGAATCGATGCGATTAAGAGTTTCGTTGGCTTCCAAGGTTGTCTTGTGGAAATCGTCTATGAGCGGAGTGAGCTTGGCGCTGGCGGTGTTTATGTGCTCCAGGGTGGAATGAACCAGCGGTCGATCCTCCTGAAGCATGCCGCGAACGTTGGCGAGACTCTCGCCGATGTTTTCGCGGTTTCGATCGTTCAGGAGATCGTTGACACGACTGATGGTTTCCTTTAGTTCAACCACGCGAGCGTCCAAATGAACGATCAAATCGTTGGCCGTGGGAGCCAGAGCGTTCAGTTTGTCAGCGATATCAGCAAAACTCACAAATTCTTTTGACTTGAGCGTGTAGCCTGCGGGAGCGCGCGCAGCAGCGTTCGTGCCGGGAATAATGCCAAGAAAATTCTCGCCGAGAGGGCTGTTGCTGGTAATAAGGACGGTACTGTCCGTTTTCACCGGGATGTTTGGATGCACGGCGAAATCAACTTTCATGCGCGTCGCATCTTGAGGATCGACCTGAACTTTCTCGACGCGGCCTACGGGTGGGCCGCCCGCATAACGGACTTCCGAGCCGGGCTGCAGTCCTCCGGCGTTCTTGAAATAGGTGTGAAAGGTGCTGTCACCGGTGGTCAACGCGCCGGAGAGAAGAACCAGCGTGGCGACGAGCAGCCCACCTGCCACCAGCACAAATAATCCGACGAGAGCCTGTTCCCGCTTCGCTTCCATCTGTTTCCTCGATTACTATCGCCCGGCAGCTTTAGGCGCCGGGAGTATAACACGATGAACTTAGTTAGCTAGGCTCATTGCCGAATGGGCGGGATATCTCCCGTCAACATCTGCAAGTAATCAATTTCTCCAGTCAATTCCGGTTCCGGTATGCGGTCAAGGAACTGGCGGACGCGAGGTTGCGTGCTCTCCTGCAGTTCCTTGGTTGTGCCATTGGCGACGATCACGCCTTTGTCGAGCAGAATCATGCGGTCGGCAATCAGGAACGCACTGGCCAGCTCGTGGGTGACTACCACGATCGTAATGCGGAATGCTTTCTTTAACTTCAAGATCAGGTCATCAATTCCGGCGGCGATGATGGGATCGAGGCCAGCGGAAGGCTCGTCGAAAAACAAGATTTCAGGGTCCATGGAGAGTGCGCGGGCGATCGCGGCGCGCTTTTTCATTCCGCCGCTCAATTGCGCAGGCATATAATTCTCAAAACCGGAGAGACCAACCTGGTCAAGTTTCAGGCGAATCATGATCTCGATCGTGGATTCGTCGAGTTTTGTATGTTCCTGGAGTGGCAGCGCAACATTTTCGCCGACGGTCATCGAGCCGAACAGCGCTCCACCTTGAAAGGACATCCCCATTTTCTTGCGGAGTTCGTCGCGATCTTCCTCAGACATCGCGGCAAAATTCTTGCCCCGCATCCAAATTTCGCCGCCACTTGGTTTTTCCAAACCCACCAGCGTGCGTAACAGCGTGCTTTTGCCCGAGCCCGATCCGCCCATGATGACCAACGTCTCGCCCGCGGGCACTTCAAAATTAATTCCGTGCAGGATTTCTCTGGCGCCATAGTTCACGCGCAGGTTCCGGACGGCGACAGCCGCACCGGCCGGAGCTTGTGACTGGTCGCCTTTTGCTGGTGGGCTGGGTGCCATGTGCTCTTTATCTCGGCGCCGTGAGGTAAAAAATTGCCGTAAATATAAGGTCCACGACGACGACCATGAAAATGGATTTGACCACGGCAGAAGTGGTGGAACGCCCGACTTGCTCGGATCCCAATCCCGTCGAAAAGCCTTCCTGGCATCCGACGGCGGTGATTACGAGGCCGAACATGGCGGCTTTGATCAAACCGGTGACGATGTCGCGGGACTGCAAAGCGTCGAGGGTGGCGCGAATGTAACTGCCCCAGGTGAAGCCCGCTGCCGACACACCGAAAACGCCGCCGCCAAGCACACCCATGAAATCGGCCCAGGTTGTGAGGCAAGGGACCATCAGTAGCATGGCAAGGAACTTGGGCGCGACCAGAAAATCCACCGGCTCAAGGGCCATGGTTTCGAGCGCATCAATTTCTTCGTTCACCTTCATGGTGCCTATCTCGGCAGCAAATGCAGAACCCGAGCGGCCAATTACGACCACAGCAGTCATCAGCGGTCCCAGCTCGCGGGTTACGGAAATCGCCACGGCACTTGCGACAACTTGCAACGCGCCGAACTTGCGGAGTTCGTACGCGGCGTTCAAAGCGAGGATGGTGCCGATGAAAAAGGAAATCAGGGAAACAATAGGGAGCGCTTCGACTCCAACGGCCATGGCTTGATGGACGGCACGGCTGAGGTGGAATTTCTTTCCCCGGATGGGCTCGATAAAAATAGTCCGGACGGAGCCGCCGGCTAGACGCGCCAATCCGCCAATATATGCCAGTCCATTGATTGTGGCTGAGCCGATCGTCTCTGTGAGTGCCATCGTTGAATCCGGACGGGCTAAAATCCCCAGGAAATCGCGCAGACCGCCCGGAATTTACCTAATGGGAGCAACGTTTGTGTTGGCGCTGCCGCCCCGTAAGGCATCCTCTTCGTTGGTGTAAATTTCAAAAACTCTTACAAGCCGAGTAAGCTCGAACACTTCCTGCGCGGTCCGACTGAGCCCGAACAGAGCAAAGGTACTCTTCAAATCGCGCGAAACCTTCAAACCTTCAACCAAGGAGGCGACGCCAGCACTATCAATGTATTTTACGCTGAGCATGTTCACGATAACGCGAGGAGATTTCTTATCTTTCAAGAGATTCAGCAACACCTTGCGAACCTCCGGCGAGTTATAGAGCGTAATGTCGCCAACCACATCAACAATCGTAGCAACTCCGGCTTGGCGCGTAGAGATGTCCATTTAAGATTGGCCCCCGCGGGACGTCAGAGTGTTTTGCCAGAGATTGAGTCCAGATGCAATCACTTTCGGTGGTACCAGGACGTCTGGAGACCCCGTCGGGGACAGCCAAGAATTCGGCGTAGGGCGGTCTAACCGCGCCGGTCTAGGGGTGTGTAGTTACGGAGGTCATGACCCAGGTACACCTGACGAGGCCGGGAAATCTTCTGTTCGGGATCGAGAAGCATCTCTTCCCACTGCGCAATCCAACCCGACGTGCGAGGAATGGCAAATAGCACGGGGAACATGGTCATCGGAAAGCCCATCGATTGGTAAATGAGGCCGGTGTAGAAGTCGACGTTGGGATATAGACGGCGGGACACGAAGTAATCATCCTCGAGCGCAATGCGTTCGCACTCCAAGGCGATTTCGATTAGAGGATTCTTACCCATTACGTCGAAAACTTCATAGGCAATGTGCTTCACAATCCGGGCGCGAGGGTCGTAATTCTTATAGACGCGGTGGCCGAATCCCATTAATAGCTTCTCGCCCGCTTTCACCCTCTTGATGTAGGCGGGCACGTTGTTTATCGATCCAATTTCGACAAGCATGCGGAGCACGGCTTCATTGGCTCCGCCGTGAAGCGGACCGTAGAGCGCCGCGGTGGCCGCGGCGGTGGCACAGTACGGATCCACATGCGAACTGCCCACGCAGCGCATCGCGGTGGAGGAGCAATTCTGCTCGTGATCTGCGTGCAGAATGAAGAGGATGTCCAGAGCCCGCTCGAGCGTCGGATTCGGGCGATACTTCAGTTCCGTAGTGCGAAACAGCATGTTCAAGAAATTTCCGCAGTAGCTTAGATCGTTGTCGGGGTATACGAACGGCATTCCCAAACTGTGGCGGTAGGCGAAGGCGGCTAGCGTGGGCATCTTGCCGATCAAGCGATAGGTCTGTTTGCGCCGCGATTCAGGATTGAATATATCCTTTGCATCCGGATAAAACGTGGAAAGCGCGGCTACTGTCGAAATCAACATGCCCATGGGATGGGCGTCGTAATGAAAACCGTCGAGAAATTTTTTAATGCTTTCATGAATAAAGGTGTGGTGCGTGACGTGGTAGGACCAATCCGCCAGTTGCGACTTGTCGGGCAGTTCGCCATAGAGAATTAGGTAGGCAGTCTCGATGTAGGTACTTTTCTCCGCCAGCTCCTCGATGGAATAGCCGCGGTAGCGCAGGATTCCCTTATCGCCGTCGATGAACGTAATTTTGCTCGAACAGGAAGCCGTGTTTGTGAATGCCGGGTCGTAACCCATCAACCCGAAATCTTCATCGTTCACTTTCATCGGACGCAGATCGAGAGCGCGAACCGTCTCATTCTTGATGGGAAGCTCGTATTGGCGTCCGGTGCGATTGTCGGTGATGCTTAGAGTGTCACGCCGGGTTGCGGAGGGAGCTTTATCGTTGATGACGGATTCGGGTTTGGTCGAGCTCATAGCCTGACCCTCTCAAGACTCAGGAAACAAGGCAAAGCGGATTTCTAAAGTAATAATGTACACCAAAGCGTGCTGCGTAAGGAATTGGTTTCAACACGAAGGTACAGAGCAGCAAGAGAATCTTCCATACGCTATCGTATGGAGCATGAAATCGCCGACGGACTAGCGCACCCTACTCCATGCCGAGCGAAATTCAGTACTTCAAGCTTTGTCGTGGGCGAGCATCGCCGCGGCTGTCACTCGATGGCGATATTTAAAAAGACGTACAAGCCTTCGGCGTACGAACCAGCCGCCAAGAACCTTTCCTGCGAAGCCAAGGGGCAATTCGTATTGAATGTAGTCTGTGAGAATGCAACCTGTGGCGCCGTGCGGCTCCATTCTATGGGTGTGTTCCCAGCGGTGGAACGGGCCTTCAATCTGGACGTCCCGGAACTGGCGCCCTTCGATGTAGTCGCGGTGCTCGAATACCCACCGAAACCTGAGTGGGCCCAGGCGAACGCCAAGAATTCCACGATCGCCGTCATGGATTCCCGGTGCCCGCTGCACGACTTCAACGGGCTCCCATGGTGGTGTTAATCGTTCAAGCGCGTCTGGTTCTGCGTGCCAGCGAAAGACAACCTCGGCGGACGCCTCAATTCGAGACTGAGCCACGAACTGAATCTCGTGCGGCATACTTCGAAGGCAGTGCCTCCAGCCTATGGTGTATCGAGTCCCAAGAAAGGGCAAGCTAGTGGGAGCCGGTTTTGACCAGCGCAATTTCCACCGCACTATCCGAGGGGCTAGCATCCAAGATGCCCATTTTGGACCGGTTTCGACCGTCTGCTTTGGCGCGGTAGAGGGCTTCGTCCGCAGTGCTGAGCATGAGCTTGGGATCAAGTGGCGCAGCTTCGCTGCTTACAGCCAGGCCTAAACTTACAGTAACCGAAATTTCTCCAGCATCCATCTTGATCGGTGTTGCCTCGATTGCCAAGCGGACTCTTTCGGAGAGTCGGAGAATACCCTCCGCGCCGGAGGAAGGCGCAACGATCAGAAACTCCTCGCCGCCGTAACGTCCCACCGTGTCATAGGCTCGTACGGTTGAAGTTACTCTTCGCACGACTTCTTGCAGTACAGTATCTCCACACAAGTGTCCGTAGGTATCGTTTACCGATTTGAAGTGATCGACATCCAACAGAACGATACCAAACGAGCCGCCTTCGCGCTTCTGACGGGAATGCTCCCGGCGCAGGGAATCGAGAATCACACCACGGTTGGATATGCCGGTCAGCGAGTCGTGCGTGGCGCGGAAGAGGAGCTCGGCGCCCGCTACCATTAGTCCGTCCTGTAATTGCAAAATTCGCTGGCCGACGTGGAGACGCGCGCGAAGTTCGGGTGCGTCAAAGGGCTTAGTCAAATAGTCATCGGCGCCCGATTCCAACCCCAGCAACAAATCTTCCTTCTGCGCGCGAGCGGAAAGCAACAATATGTAGACATAGGGGCGGTCCTTGCGCTCGCGAATTTTCCGGCACACTTGAACGCCTTCAAGACCAGGCATCATCCAGTCCAGCACGGCGAGACGCGGAGCGTCGACTTGTTCGAGAAGATCCAGGGCCTCGGTTCCGCTTGCGGCAACAGCGACATCGTATCCCCACCGGTTGAGAAATACTTCCAGCAATCGTCGGGAAATAGGGTCGTCTTCGGCAATCAAAATTTTCTTTTTCAAATCTTTCTCTTCTTTCACAACGCACCTCCGCTATGTTGCCAACTCGTTACGACCGCAGTATCGCCGCGGGGCAATCCGAACGTTGCTGTGAAATGAAATGTGCTGCCCCGGCCCGGCACACTTTCGACCCAGATTCTTCCGCCCATCAAATCCACCAAGCGGCTGGTAATGGCCAAGCCGAGACCTGTGCCGCCGTACTTTCGAGTCGTGGAGCTATCAGCCTGGGTGAACGCTTCGAAAATCATCGCTTGCTTGTCATCCGCGATGCCAATCCCGCTATCCTGAACGCGGAAATGCAATTCAACGCTTTCCGGCGAAATCTTTTGCGCTTGGACATCTAAGACGATCTCGCCATGCTCGGTGAACTTGATTGCATTCCCGACAAGATTTACCAAGATCTGGCGAAGCCGCATGGGATCTCCAATCAGGAGCTCGGGGACGTCTGTCGCGGAATGCCAACTTAGCTCCAGCCCTTTTTGTCTCGCGCGAAATTGCATCATTTTCAGCGTTTCCGCCAAACGGAGAGGTAATAGAAACTCAATGGGCTCGAGATCCAGCTTTCCGGCTTCAATTTTGGATAGGTCCAGGATAGCGTTCAACAATTCCATGAGCGAATCGCCGGACACCTTTACCATTTCCAGATATTCCCTCTGCTCGGGAGTTACGGGGGTATCGAGAACGAGATCTGTCATTCCGAGAATGCCGTTCATCGGAGTTCGAATCTCGTGGCTTATGTTGGCGAGAAACTGACTCTTCGCGCGGCTGGCGGCTTCAGCAGCCTCGCTCGTTGTTCGCAGTTGTTCCTCCGCAAGCTTGCGCGCGGTGATGTCGCGTGCGGTCATGCAAATTGCCGAAGGTTTTCCGTCCGCGGAAGGAATGGGGGTTACGCGCGCCAGGAACCACTTTCTTGCCGGAAGTGACAGTGAGTACTCAATGCTTTCTCCGAGGCCGGTTTTCAATACTCTCTTAAAGATTCTTAAAATCGGATCGATCACCTCCGGGGCCATGAATTCAGCCGCTCGGCGGCCAAGTAATTCAGCCTTAGGCCGAGCTAACAGAGATTCATCGGCCGTCCATATGTTTTTGTAGGTTCCATTCACGTCGAATTCGAATACCACTTCGTCGATGGTGCTGATGAGGGCCTGCCTACGCCCTTCGCTTTCACGCAATTCCTGATCCGCCTGATTCCGTTCGGTAATAAGCGTTCCCAGGCACAATCCTGTTACGGACACGACGAGCATGAGGACTTGCAAGGAGATGAGCCGATTCGGTTCCTGAGGGAAACTGTTCAACATCAGTATTGCGCCGACGTTGAGCAGCAGTGTGGCGGCGGTGGCTCCACGCACACCTTTTCGCACCGCTATCCAAATGACCGGCAAAAAGAAGATATAGAACAGTTGGTACTCGCGAGAGAAACGCGATCCTAGAGCAATGTAAAGCGACGCTAAGATACCGGCGCTCTGAGCAAAAAGTTCAAAAAGAACGCGCGGATTGGGACTCCTTGGCCATGGGTCTGTTTCTGGCTTGGGGCTTCGCACGATTGCTGAGCTACTGTGCGTGGTCTGCACTCGAAGCCACGGCATTACATGGACAAGAAGAAACGGAGTCAAACAGAACAGAGCCACCGAATCGCCGACCCACCAGTTCAAAACAGAGCTGCCATAGCTATTGACTCGGATTTGCTTGCTCCAGAGGAAGCTGAGCGCGCCGCAAAATGCCAACCCGAGCGTTGAACCGAGTACCACGAAAATGTATCGGGATACTTCTTGGAGCGAGCGAAATGCGCCGTCCACTTGGAAGTAACGCCGTAGCACGATGGCTACTCCACCGTACCAAACGGCAATCACACCGTTGACGTACCAAATATTCCCGCCGAGAACAGGCAAGAGGTAATTAATAGCTGAAGTAAGAAATCCTGAGACAAAAATTAACGGAGCGTAAGAAACCCCCAATCCCATCAAGAGAGCCAGCGCGAGACCCGCGGGTGGATACCAAACGTCCGTTCCAACCGACATGTGAGAGACGACGGTTGCCCGGTCTAGCAACAGGTGGAGCGCGATAAAAACAACGCCAACGAATACGCGCCGAGGGTTGCACGTCCAGGGGAAAAAAGCGCGCCAAGCGCCTCCAAGCGAAGAAGCTTCTATCGCCGATTGCTTACGGTACAAGAGTCTCAAGAGGGCACCGTGCGCAGCAGGGTAGAAAGTTCGGAATATAACGTGGCGACTTCCCTCTCTAGATTTGCGAATACCGATCGAGCGGCAATCCAATGTCCGGAACGAGCGAGTTTTTGCAGTTCTTGGGAAGCGAGAGATATGACGGGAACCCCAAGGCTCGCGGCGGACCCTTGCAGAGAATGGGCAGAACGCTCCAGCGCAATGCCGTCGGACGTTCCGAGAGCTTGACGAATTTGTACCATTAGTTTCGGGCATTCTTCGATGAAGAGTCTTGCCAGTTCTTCAAGAGTTTCTTGGTCCCCGACTCGAACGAGGGCTTCGGCCAAATCCAGGATCGGGGAAGAAGAGGGCCGGGGCAGCTCCGCTGCCGGCCCAAAGGAAGAGCTCGGTCCAATATTTCCAGTCTTCATGCGGCCGAGGGCAGCAAATAATTCGGCCACGCGGATTGGCTTAGTCAGGTATTCATCCGCGCCGGCGCCCAAACATCTCTCGCGATCGCCTTTCATGGCGTGCGCGGTTAGCGCAATGACCGGCAAGTGCAGGCCGGAAATTTGCTCCTTGGCTCGTACCGCTCGAATGGCTTGCAGTCCGTCCATGACCGGCATCTGTACGTCCATTAGCACCAGGTCGGGTCTTTCGCGCTCGATAGCCTTAAGCGCTTCCTGGCCGTTTTCGACAACACTTACTGTGTTGCCGTGTTTTTCAAGCAGCTTCCTAGCGAGAAGCCGATTAACAGCATTGTCCTCGGCAAGCAAGATTTTCAATGCGAGTCTTTTTTCGTCAACAGGCTGCTGGGCAACAGTTTCTTTGGCGCGTTTTGGTTTTACTTTTGTTAACTCGTCCAAAAGCGCATCGAAAAGCTCGGAAGGTTGCACAGGTTTCATTAGACAGGTTGCAATCGCGAGATCGCGGTAGCGGCTGCGGTCGCCACGCTGCGAACCGGAACTGAGCATTAGGATGGGAATGTGAGTTGAGGCGGAATTCTTTCGCATCGCTTCGACGAGGCCGAACCCATGCATCTCCGGCATGTGGAGATCGGTGATTACGAGATCAAATGGTTGGTTGGCAGCCCGGTTGCGCTCCAAGGCCGCGCGGGCTGCTCGCGCTCCGTCGACTGCCTCCGCACGAAGTCCCCATTGCGTGAGCATTTCGAGCAGAATGATTCGATTCGTCTTATTGTCATCGACTACAAGAACGCTGCAATCATGGAGTACTTCGGGGTCGGGAACTTTGCGCTCTCGATTCTTGTCTTCCGAGATTGCGAAATGGATTGTGAAATGGAAAGTACTGCCGCGGCCCAATTCGCTGTCAACCCAGATCTTCCCTCCCATCATTTCCACCAGACGCGCAACAATCCCAAGTCCGAGCCCCGTTCCCCCGTAGAGCCTTGTGGTGGAACCGTCTGCTTGAGTGAAGGGAGCGAAAATTTCAGATTGCTTGTGCTTCGCGATTCCAATGCCGGTGTCACGCACCGAGAAATGCAACTCAACTTCTTTGGGCAAATCTCGGAGTTTTTCAACCAGCAGGAGGATTTCTCCATGCTCCGTGAACTTCAGAGCGTTACCAATCAGGTTAACCAAAATCTGGCGTAAACGGCCCAAGTCACCGACCAAGTACTCGGGAACTTCTTCCGTAACCTGCCAGGCAAGTTCCAACGACTTTTGGTGGGCGCGAAGGCCTAGAGTCTTTAACGTTTCTCCCAGGCTTTCCCGCAGAGGAAATTGCGTGAGGTCGAGATCGAGTTTGCCCGCTTCGATCTTCGAAAAATCCAGGATGTCGTTCAGCAGTATCAAGAGCGAATCGGCGGATGTCTTGACCATGCCGAGATATTCACGCTGCTCGGAACTTAATTCTGTCTCGAGTGTGAGTTCGGTCATGCCCAGGACGCCGTTCATGGGCGTGCGGATTTCGTGGCTCATGTTGGCCAGAAATTCGCTTTTCGCGCGGCTGGCTGCTTCTGCCGCTTCCTTCGCATGACGCATGGCCTCCTCTGCCAATTTGCGCTCGGTTATGTCTTGATAGAGCAGCAAACCGCCCGTGCGTTTTCCTTCGCGTCCGAGCGGGACGGAATGGGCTTCCACGTCCACCAGGCTTCCGTCGCTGCGGCTCCGTCGAGTTACCACATGCACGCCGTCCCCTCGCAGGAGGCTATTTCTGTGCGACTCCAGCTCCGAGCGAGATTCTGAATTTGTCACCAGTTCGGCGAGCGACCGTCCCAGGATGGCTTGCTGGGAATAGAGGAATAAAGCTTCAAAAGCAGGGTTGCACATCTCCACTGCGCCATCGTTGTCGATGGCAGCGATTGCGATGGGCAGATTTACGATCAGGTAGTTAAGGAATTGTTTGCGATCTTCGAGTTCCTGTTCGGCTCTTGTGCGATCGGCAACCTCTTTTTGTAACTCGCGAGTCCGTTCATCCACGCGCATTTCCAATCCGTCGTGAGCAGTTTGCAGAGCCGCCTCGCGATGTTCGATCTGTTCGAGCATTTCGTTAAATGTATCGACCAGAAATCCGATCTCATCGTTATTTCCTTTTGCAACTCGAAGGGAATAATCCTTCTTGACGGAGACCTCGTGGGCCGTTAGCGCCAGTTGTCCGATAGGTTCCGAGATTAATAGTCGCAGGCGCGCGGCGAGCAGGAATGAAATCACGAGAGACAAGATGAAGACGGCCAATAGGATTACAGAGAAGAGCGCAATGCGAGCGTGAAGTTCGCCGAGATCGGACTTCAGATAGATTGATCCGATCACTTCTCCGTCTAACCGAACTTGACGGAACACGAGCATATAGTCCGAAACGAATAAAGTCTGGTCAGGAAGCGGGGCCGGAGGCGTGAACGATTCTTTCGAACCCCCGCGTCTAAATTCCGCAAGGACCGTCCCGTCCGCCCGGTAAACGCAGGCTTCGACGATGTGCGTCTGGATACGGAGGGAACTGAGAATTTCATTCGCGGCCTTGACATCGCCAAACGTCAGAGCGGCGGTCATGTTCGAGCCGGTGATCTCAGCAACGGTTCCCAATTCGCTCTCGAGCGAACGCCAGAACGTCGTCACGTCATAGAGGGCGAAAACCGTGCAGGCGACCAGTACGGCGACGGAAGAGGTGATCATGATGATGGCAGTCAACTTTCCACGGAGGGAGAAATTGCGCAGGGGATGCATATCAGCTTTTTCCAGTGGCGGGAGCGTCACGCACAATTTTTGCCAATGCCAAGAGTTTCGAACTGATCTTCAGACCGGCGCGGTCAGCGGCATCCGGATTGATGAAGAAACGGACTCGGTTTTCCTCCAGAGTGAACTGGATGGCACCTCCTGAAGATGCGAAATCATCGGTTTCGCCGATCACTAAGACGTATTGGCCGCGAATCTTGGCCAGGATTTCGGGCAGCAGATGACTCTCGGAAGCCGCGACGAACAAGATCTGGCAGCCATCGATATCAGCAACGCGCTTTATCCGGCTGACACTTGCCGGATGCTCCGCAATTATCTTCCCTCGCAACGCGTTATCGAGCGCGCCTCCAAAAGGGTCCGTCCCGAGAACGCAGACCAAGAAAGGAGCCTTAGGATCAGCGAACATATTCGAAGGCCAATCCACGAATTTCGCGAAATTGAAAAGAAACGCGGCCTTTAACTCATATTCGCTCGGAGGCCTCACTTGCGCCGGCAAGACCGCTGGGAAATTAAAGGCAGAGGAAAAAAGAATTATTTGTAAAAGGAAACGCAAAACGAGCCTAGAGATTCTGCGGCGCTCGCCGACAGCATCAGACGATAAATGGCTCGAGGCTATGTTACGCAAGTTCAATTTGCCGGCTCCATCAGAATCGCCACGTGGCCTTGGCATAGCCACTGCGCTTGATCAGTGTCGATCTGTTGGATCCAGTCGTATCCGTGAACTCGAGCCGGTGATCGCTTGCAAGGTTTTGTCCAAACAGACTGATTGACAGCCCTTCCCGGTAATGCCAGGTGAGCCCTGTGTCGACCCTGGTGTAAGAAGGAATCTTTGGATCGCTAAGACGTCCCACGAAGTATGCCGAGGTGTCCCACGCCAGGTTGCGAGGGAAAGTAAAGTGCGATCGAAGCTGAGCTGAATTTACCGGGTTGCTTCCCTCCGCCGCGGACACCGACGTGGTGTCCTGGCTCGACCGATCTAAATGCATATGAATCTGCTCGAAGGCATACCCGGGACTAAGCGTCCAGCGATCGGATACCTTCCAGTTAGCAGCGGCTTCCATTCCTTGAGATTCCCCATGCATCAGATTTTCAAAAGTAGAGGGTATGAATAGGTGAGGAGGAGGCGGGGTCGATTCGAAAACAGGTGCAGCTGGTTCAGTTGTTTCCTGATGAGTGTAATTGCCGTAAAAGGCCGCGAAATCGACCGAGAGACGTTTCCGTAGAGTAGTTCGAGAACCAACTTCATAAGCGGTCAAGTCTTCGTTCTTGAAATGAGGATTGCCGACCAGCCCGATCTCAACCGGAACTCCGTTGGCGCCGGGGAATCCACCGAAGTTGATACCTATGGCAGTGTCTTCACGCGATGGTGTGCGAGCAGCTCGCGAAATTGCCGCCCAGAACATTTGGTGTCCGGCCGGTTGCCACGTCAACCGGGCGCTCGGCAATAACACGAATCCCGTGTAGTAATCGTGCTCCAGCTTTGTTCCCACTGTAAGATAGAGTCTTTCGGGCGAGAGAGCGATTTCGTCCTGAATGAATGAGCTGACTATCTGAGTGTTGAGGTCGGCGGGATTGAAGAAGATAGAGAGGTTCCCGGTAGTTTTTGAAGAGGAATAGCGATAATCCAAGCCCCAAACAATGCTTTGCCGCCGGCCCCACTCGAAATGATGTTGGAAATCAAGATTAAGCGTGTGGCGAGTCTCCGCGACAATGGAGTCGCGTTTATAATCGTCGTAGGACACTTGGAGGTTGGTCTGTGATCGCGCGGAAAAAACGTGGTTCCAGTCCAATTGAAAAACGTCGCCGGATAAATTTACGGTCGGATCAACGTTTTGAAGAGTTGAAGATGTTAGGGAAGTTAGAATCTGCGTGGGACTCCGCTCATCTCCCCGGTATAAATTTCCTTGGATGCTCAGGGTATCGTTCGGTGAAAGAGCGCTATCCAGCCGAAAACCGCCGCTGAGAAGGTGCCAGCCATCGCCTCCGATTTGGCCGGCAAGGCCGGGCAGCTCGGCCTGGTTAAAATACTTGGCGTAAACCCGATAATTCGTATCATGGCCTAAGGAACTTCCATACTGCGCCGTTCCGAATCCCTGATCGAGGCTTCCCCCGCCGGCGACCAGTAATGCTCCGCGCGTATCAGCAGCTTTCTTCGTGATGATGTTGACCACGCCATTCACGGCATTTGCACCCCAAATCGTTCCACCGGGACCGCGGATCACTTCGATCCTTTCAATGTCGTCGAGCGGGATGTCCAACACGTCCCAGTACACTCCGCCGAAGGTGGGGGTATATACAGTGCCGCCGTCCACCAGCACCAACAATTTGTTGCTGAATTCTCCGTTGAATCCGCGAACGCTGATGGCCCAGGTGTTGGCGTTGATTTGAGCCACATTCATACCCGGCACCATTCTCAGAAGATCGGGGATATTCGTCGCGCCCGAACGGCTGATATCCTCGGCCGTGATCACGAATATTGCTGACGCTGTGCGCGAAAGTTTCTGCTCGTCTTTCGATACCGAAGTCACCTCGACATTCATCAGATCTTCCAGACTCTTTGTCGTCAGGTCTGCTGAAGCCTGTTGCGGCCACGCCGGTAACGCCAGAAATCCCACCAGAGCGATTTGCGCGAGCGCGCGCGAAGTGATGCACGAGAGAAACTCAATCCTCACTATCCAACCACTGCGCTTGCGCATTCCCCTTCCTTCTGCCCAAGAGGACTGAAGCAACGGACCCTTGTTCGAGAGCCATCACGATGGCGAACGGAACGGGTGGGAAGGGAGCAGACAGGAGGCCAAACTGATGATCGTCAAGTGAGGGCAAGGCATCTAGAATCAGTGAACTACCCTATTGCCAGAGTTTCATTGCGCGAACATTCGCCGGAAAAAATGTTTCAGGAAGGACGCCGAGTGCCAGTATGAAACGATGTTAACACCGTGTTAAAAAATGGCCAGCAATCTGCGTCTGCTTGCTTCCGAGGTATGATTCCCCTATTGTGTGGAGACTTCTTAGAAAGAGAGCCGATGAAACGCGTACTGGTGATAGAAGACGACAAAGACATCGTTGAATTAGTGCGCTACAACCTGGAGAAGGACGGTTATCAGGTTGCGTCAAGTGGGGATGGCTCAACCGGTCTGGCGCAGATTCGAAAAGCCGCGCCCGATCTGCTGATCCTCGACCTGATGCTGCCCAAGCTTTCGGGCTTGGAGATCTGCAAAGAGGTTCGCAAGGATGTCACGCTGAACCGCCTGCCGATTCTAATTCTCACGGCCAAAGGCGAAGAAGCGGATCGCGTGGTGGGACTGGAGCTTGGCGCGGACGATTACGTGACGAAACCATTCAGTCCCCGCGAGCTCGTTGCGCGAGTGAAGGCGCTCTTGCGACGAGCCGAACCTGGAGCACCCTCCGAGAAACCGCTTGAGATTGGCGCATTGAAAATTGATCCGGCTGCATACCGTGTAACGCGCGCAGGAAAACCAGTGCAGATGAGCACCCTCGAGTTCCGGCTGCTTTATTTTTTGGCGGCGCGTCCCAATCGGGTGTTTACGCGCGATCAGTTACTCGACGCCGTTTGGGGCACGGAACGATTTGTCACGCCGCGCAGCGTGGACGTCTACGTGCGGCGATTGCGCGAGAAAATCGAAACGGATCCGCAGCATCCAGGGTTCATGAAAACCATTCGCGGAGCCGGTTACCTCTTCGAAACCACCCGTGCGAGCTAGGCTTTTCTGGCGGCTGGGACTGACGTACCTGGTCCTTCTGCTTGGCGTTTTAATCGCCGTTGATTCCTATTCTGCCCGCGTCGTTCGTAGCCACTCGATACGCTCTGCAAACGATCAGCTCGTTTCGCTGTTCAATCTTGCGCAGGCGCGCCCACCGGACGCATCCAGCGAGGTGGCAGTGCGTGACTGGACCGATTGGATGGCGAAAAGCGGAGCGCGTGTCACCGTGATCAATGCTTCGGGAGGGGTTCTAGCGGACTCGGCAAATGGCGCAGGCGACCCCGAAAAACCGAGCGACTGGCCTGAGGTGCAACAAGCTCTCGCTAATGGTGTGGGACGGTCGGTTGATAGTGTCCGTGAACTCGTGTGCCGAGCGCAACGTTTTCAGCCAGCTTCTGATTCGCCTATCGTGATTCGCCTGGCATTGCCGCTGGCGCAAATTGATTTGTCGCTAAAAGAGCTTCGTCAGCGGTTACTGGTTGCTTCGCTAATCATTTTAGTTATCGGAATTGGGGTATCCCTGATTTTCGCGCGCGTTTTCGTTGCGCGTGTCGAACACCTGAAAGATTTCTCACAACGAATCGCGGCTGGAGACTTTCACCCTTGGCTGGCGGTGGGACCACGTGACGAACTTTCCGATCTCGCTGACTCGATGAACAAAACGGCGGCGCACCTGGACCGTGAGATACGCTTGCTAAGCAGCGAGCGCAACCGGTCGAGCGCGATCCTCCGCAGCATGGTCGAAGGCGTGGCCGTAGTGGATGCGCAAGAACGGCTAGTGTTCTGCAATCGCGCGTTTTCAGACATTCTAAATGTTCAATCAGTGACCAGCGAAGGCAGTCCGTTAATTGAAGTCGTTCGAAGCTCGGAATTGATCGGTCTTATTCGCAAAGCATTGCACGGAGAGGAAGGCCTTCAGAGCGATATCGAAATAGGGATCGTGCAACCCCTAAGTTTTTCAGTGACCGCAGCGCCGGTGAAAGCCCTGGACGCGGATCGAAACGTGCCAGCGGACAAGCCATCCGGAGCGGTGGTGGTTTTGCACGATGTGACCGAATTGCGCCGGCTCGAACATGTACGCCAGGATTTTGTCGGAAATGTCTCGCACGAATTCAAGACTCCCTTGACCGCTATTCAAGGTTTTGCCGAGACTTTGTTGGCCGGAGCGGTTGACGATCCCAAGAACAACCGGCGGTTTTTGGAAATCATTCGCGAGCATGCAGTACGCCTGGCTCGCGTAACAGATGATTTATTGAAACTAGCCCGCATCGAGGCAGGAAAGCTTGAATTGGAATTTTTTCCGGTCGGCGTGCAGGAACTGATCGAAGGCTGTGCGGAGACGACCTTGTTGAAAGCCAGCCGTAAGCAAATTTCATTCAGCATGGAAGTTCCAGCTGGGATTCCGGCTCTGCGCGGCGACGCGAGTCTGCTGCATGACGTATTGCAGAATTTGCTCGATAACGCCATCCAGTACACGCCGCCGGGCGGCCGTGTAGTTGTGGGAGCAGCGGCAGGGCCTCACGAGGCAACCGTTACGATTTCAGATTCCGGTATTGGAATACCGCAGGCCGACCAGGAGCGGATTTTCGAGCGCTTTTACAGAGTGGACGCTGCGCGATCTCGGGAAGCCGGCGGTACCGGGCTGGGGCTTTCGATTGCCAAGCACATTGTGGAAGCTCACGGTGGACGCCTGTGGGTTGAGAGCGCGGTCGGCCAAGGATCGAAGTTCTCTTTTTCCATTCCTCTGGCCAGCTAAGCCTCGAGTTGTCTCACAGCATTCACCTGCCATTAATTCGGTTGCAGTCTTTCCCTGCCATCCTGTACGCGTAGACATTTAATTGGACCCCGGTGATTTAGGCAGGAGGTGGCGAATGGCGGCTACAAAAACCAGCACTGAAGGAATTTTTCAAAGTGTTTTAGTGAACTACCTGGTTTCCCAGGCGCGCACGGTGGAAGCCTCTGTCAACCGCGCTCTTTGGGCGCTGCTGGAGCGCAACGAGCGGTTGGCCAGCGAGGTCTTTCTGAATGAGCCCCGCATCAACGAAATGGAAATCGTGATTGACGAGCACGCCATCCGCATGTTGCGCCAGGGAAACCTGGGAGATACCGAAGTGCGGCTGATAGTCGCCACACTCAAAATCAATAACGACCTCGAGCGCATGGGCGATCTCGCCGTGAACCTTAGCGAACGCGCCATTTCGCTATCGGCGATGGGCGAAGTGCCCATTCCAGTCGAGCTTGAGCCCATGGCTACAGCGGTGCGCGCGATGGTTTCGAAATGTTTAGGAGCATTGATTTACCAAAACGTGGACCTCGCGACCCAAGTGCTCGAAAGCGACGACGTAGTTGACCGATATCGCGACCATTTGTTCGAGTCCCTGCTGTCCGGCATGACGTTGAACCCTTCTCTGGCGGCTCCGAATTTGCATTACGTGCTGGCCTCGCGCCACCTCGAACGTATCGCAGATCACGCGACCAATATCGCGGAGGATATCCTGTTCTGGGTTCGCGGGCTGGAAGTCCGCCACGGACGCGCAAGGCAAGTCGAAATTTCGACCGAAGACAGCCTCGCGGCAGGAACTTTGTAATCTATACGAACCGCCCGGATGCGCCTTCCGGATGCGGCGGGAGCCCCGGCAGCGTGGCCGCCAAGCCAAAGCGTCCCGCATTTCACCCCTCATTCTCGTCGATGTAACACGGTTGTAACAATTCTGATAAAAAATGGGAGCTAGGAGAATTCACGAACATGAGAAAGAGCCTGCTAATTGTGTCGCTCGTGCTCGGCCTGGCTGCCATCGCGGCAGCCCAAAATGGAACGGTGCTGCTAAATGCCGCTGGCGCCACTTTTCCCTATCCGATTTATTCCAAGTGGTTTGACGTTTACCACACCGCGCACCCGAACGTTCAGATTAACTACCAATCCATCGGATCGGGCGGCGGGATACGTCAACTCCAGGCCGGCACCGTGGATTTCGGCGCTTCGGATGGACCCATGACGGACGAGCAGCTCGGGCAATCGAAGTTCAAGATCCTGCATTTTCCCACCGTGCTCGGCGCGGTAGTACCGACTTACAATATCGTGGGCGTATCCGGAGAATTAAACTTCACGCAGAAAGCATTAGCTGGAATTTATCTCGGAACGATCACAAAGTGGGACGATCCGGAAATCGCCAAAGCAAATGCGGGAGTGAAACTTCCGAATGCCGATATCGTCGTGGTTCACCGTTCGGACGGCAGTGGAACCACCTACATCTGGACGGATTTTTTGGCGAAGGTCAGCGAGGATTGGAAGAAAAAAGTGGGCAACGCGGCCACTTCCGTGAATTGGCCCGCCGGGCTGGGCGGCAAGGGCAACGAAGGCGTTACCGGGCTGGTCAAGCAAACGCCGAACTCGATCGGCTACATCGAATTGATCTACGCCGTGCAAAACAACATTCCTTACGGGAAAGTTCAGAACGCGGCGGGAAACTTCGTGAAGGCGGATTTGGCAGGAGTGACGGCAGCAGCTGCCGCCGATGCCAAGAACATTCCGGAAGACTTCCGCGTTTCGATCACTAACGCTCCAGGGCCAAAGGTTTATCCCATTTCAAGTTTTACGTGGCTGCTGATTCCCGCGCAAATTCAGGACGCAGCGAAGCGTGAGGCCATCAAGGATTTTCTGAAATGGATGTTGGTAGAAGGTCAGAAGTACAATGAGGGCTTAACGTATGCCCAGCTGCCCAAAGAAGTAATCGCGCGGGAGACTAAAGCGATTTCGCTGATTCAGTAAAATGTCCGCTGCCGCTACAACAATCGCGCACGAGGTTCCGCCGCAAGCGGGCCCTCGCGCGTTTCTTCGCCGGCTGCGCGGCGGCGACGAAATCGCTCATCTGATTACTCTCACGTTTGCAGCCCTTATACTCCTCATCACGTCGATGCTGGTGTACGAGCTCTGGGCGAATTCACATCTTTCCCGGGCAAAATTCGGATGGATGTTTTTCTGGACTAGGGTGTGGGATCCGAACTTTGACAACTTTGGTGCGGCGCCGTTCATATATGGAACGTTGGTTACTTCGGCAGTGGCGCTCTGCCTCGCGGTTCCGCTTGGGCTTGCGAGCGCGATTTTTCTTTCCGAGCTCGCGCCGCGCAAGGTCAGTGACGTCATTTCGTTTTTGATTGATTTGCTGGCGGCCGTCCCCAGCGTGATCTATGGCCTGCTGGGAATTTTTATAGTTGTGCCAGTGATGCGCACGACGATAGGGCCGGCCCTGATTCACACACTCGGTAATGTTCCCTACATCGGGGCGTTGTTTCACGGACCCAATTACGGAGTTGGTTTTCTGACCGCTGGGATCGTTCTGGCGATTATGGTCGTGCCGTTCATTATTTCTGTTTCGCGGGAAGTCCTGTTGACGGTGCCGCGCGAGCAGCGCGAAGCGGCGCTGGCGATGGGCGCAACGCGATGGGAATCCACTTGGAAGGTAGTGGTCCCGTGGGCTCGCACCGGCATCATGGGCTCTGTATTCCTCGCCTTGGCCCGCGCGCTGGGTGAAACGATGGCCGTTACCATGGTCATAGGCAATGCGCCAACGATCGCCGCCTCGCTGCTTTCGCCCGGCGATACAATCGCTTCCACCATCGCCAGCCAATTCACGGAAGCGACCGGAGACTTGTATTTGAGTTCGCTGATCGAGTTGGGGCTGGTGCTATTCCTGATCACGTTTATTCTGAATGGCTTGGCTCGGATTTTGATTGTCGCCACCGGACGCGGAGGAGGTCGGCCCGCATGAGTAATCCGCGTATTGTCTGGCGAAAGTCATTGAATTACGTAATGCTGAGCTTGACCGGAATAGCCGCGCTTGGGGTGGTTTCGATTCTGTTTTTTATCCTTGGGTATTTGATCTGGAACGGCGGCAAATCGCTGAATTGGAATTTTTTTACGCAGCTTCCGAAGCCCGTGGGTGAATCGGGCGGTGGAATGGCCAACGCCATTGTGGGCAGCCTGAAGCTGCTGATGTTGGCAGCTTTGATGGGCCTGCCGGTAGGACTTCTTACCGGCGTGTATCTCGCGGAGTTTGGCGGAAAAACGTTTTCGTTTATCATACGCTACACGACCGATTTGCTGAACGGCGTGCCATCTATCGTTATAGGTATTTTCGCTTACTCGCTGGTGGTGCTCCCGGTGAGGCATTTCTCCGCGCTGGCCGGCGGCGTGGCGCTGGGGATGATGGTGATCCCGATCACGGTACGAAGCACGGAGGAGTTTCTTAGGGCGGTGCCCGGAAGCCTGCGCGAAGGCGCAATGGCGCTGGGAGCCAGTAAGTGGAAGACTATCGTTACCGTCGTGCTGCCCGCAGCAAGCGGCGGCATACTAACTGGAATGCTACTGGCGCTCGCGCGCGTTGCCGGGGAAACCGCGCCGCTGCTCTTCACCGCCTTCGGCAACCGCTTTTGGAGCCCGGGTTTCGAACAGCCGACCGCGTCGCTTCCGGTAATGATATATACATATGCCATCGCGCCGTATGATGATTGGCACAGGCAGGCGTGGGCCGCGGGCTTGGTATTATTGGGCTTGGTGCTGGTTGCAAATCTGGGTGCCCGTCTTCTACTGAACCGCGGCAGCGCGGTCAGGAGCACGTGATATGCCGTCGATTTCCCAAGGCAGCAATGCCACCGCCGCAAGACTCGCTCCACAAGTGCGTATGAATGATCCTCGCTCGATGGCTTCGGAAAAGGAGACGCCGGTGCGCTTTCAGATCTCCGACCTGAATTTTTTCTACGGCCCAAAGCAGGCCATCTTTGGGCTGAACCTGAATATCCCGGTGAACAAGGTGACCGCCTTAATCGGACCTTCGGGATGCGGAAAGTCGACATTCCTGCGCACGTTGAACCGCATGAACGAGATCATCAGGAACACTCGCGTGGATGGCGAAATCTTGCTCGACGGCCAAGATATACATTCGATGGATGTGGTGAATCTGCGGCGTCGTGTCGGAATGGTGTTTCAGAGGCCGAATCCTTTTCCGAAGTCGATTTATGAAAACGTGGCGTATGGACTTTGCATCAACGGTTATAAGGGTCGTCTCGACGAACTCGTAGAAAGCAGCCTGCACCGCGCGGCGCTTTGGGACGAAGTCAAGGATTACCTTCACAAGTCGGCTTTCGCGCTTTCCGGCGGGCAGCAGCAGAGGCTGTGTATTGCGCGAGCTCTTGCCGTGAATCCTGAAGTGCTTTTGCTGGACGAGCCCTGCTCCGCGCTGGATCCGGTGACGACCGCAAAGATTGAAGAATTATTGTTTCAGCTGAAGGATAGCTGCACCATGGCAATCGTTACTCACAACATGCAGCAGGCAGCCCGCGCCAGCGATTTCACAGCCTTCATGCTTGACGGCAAACTCATCGAACACAGCGAAACATCTAAACTATTTACGACGCCTACCGATCCGCGTACTGAGGCCTACATTACCGGCCGCTTCGGTTAAAGTGGATTGGTTTATCGGGCTATTGCACGCAGAAACGGAAAGGTCTGAGGAAACATGGAACGACATTTTGAGCGAGACCTCGAAGAGCTGAAACAGCGACTGCTTTGGATGGGAAGCCTCGCCGAGCGAGCCGTCCATCAGGCGATCCACGCGGTGCTGGACGGTGAAGAGCACCTCGCCGAGACCGTCTTGACTGAAGAAGATGCAATTAACGAGATTCAGATTGAAATCGACGAGCGCGTGCAACGCTTGCTGGCACTGCAACAGCCTATGGCCGCCGACTTGCGATTCTTGCTGGCGGTTTCGCGCATCAACGGAGACCTCGAGCGCATCGGAGACCAAGCTGTCAATATTGCGCAATCGGCAACGCGGATCATGCGCCATCCGCAGGTGAAGCCTTACGTTGATTTGCCGCGAATGAGCGAGCTGGCCGAAGGGATGGTCCGCGATAGTTTGAATGCCCTGGTGCGAGGAGATATCGAGCTAGCCCAT
The DNA here is from genome assembly GCA_003167215.1 of Acidobacteriota bacterium. Classification (GTDB taxonomy): domain Bacteria; phylum Acidobacteriota; class Terriglobia; order Acidiferrales; family UBA7541; genus Palsa-295. The sequence continues at coordinate 48,983 of PMTV01000054.1, forward strand.
AGCGTGCTCCAGCGCGATGACCAGGTGGACCGGCTGCGCGACCAACTCTTCCGCGAGTTGCTCACCTACATGATGGAAAACTCCGCCGTGGTGTTCACCGCCTTCGAGCTTGTTCTCGTGGCGAAAAACATCGAACGCATCGGAGATCACGCGACAAACATCGCCGAAGACGTGATTTACTTCGTCGCCGGCCGCGACGTACGGCACCCAGCGCTCGACCGCCGTTAGACATCTTTTTTGCCCACACGCCACGGCCCGGACACACTTCTTCTAACGAGAGTAACGCTTTTGATAGTACATGGAGGAAGAGGGTCTAGATGCGCGTAAGAGCTGTAGCTTCGTCTTCGGCGAGGTCAAGAATTGTGTCGAGCCGGACCATTTTCAACAGCATCACTACCCGCTTATTCGGCGCGAAGTAGGTGCATTTTCCGCCCGCGCGCTTCAGCGTGGTGAACGCACGAACGAGTGCCCCAATCCCCGAACTGTCGAGTTCCGTAACGCCGGCGAGATTTACAGCTATGTGTGTGGTTCCCGCTTCGATGAGCTGCTGAATCTGATTGCGAAAAGATTCTTCAGCGTCGCCCAATTTCAGCGGCCCGTCGAGATCCAGGATTGTGGCTCGGCCAGCTTTGCGGATGCCAATGTTCACATGTGCCTCACTGCGCTTTGCAAAGCTATCTGAATTATGTCCGGCAATCAAGTCCCTGCAAAAAACTTCTAAGAAATACGGCAGATGCCGCCAGCAGTCTTCCTTGACGCTATACATGGCATTTGCTAGGCTGCCTCACTATCTCTTCATTCGCGCGCGGTTTTTACCCGCGACTAAGAGTATCCCCCTGCCGCTGGGAGAGTAATGGAAACATCTTCCGCGCTTTTCGAACTCGCGAGCATATCTTTAGCGTGCCGCGATCAAGACACCCTGCTGAAGACCTTCGCCGCCCGAGTGGGCACTACACTCGGAGCGCGCGCCGTGCTCGTATGGACGACGAACGGAACAGCAGAGGAACTCCTTTGCCGCATGCGCTGGACTGAGCCGGGCGAACGCTTACATCCCACCGAACTGCCTGTCAACGGAGGAACGCTCGCAATATTGTACCAATCAGCCGCCACCAGACGTTTGCCCGCACGCGAAATCGCACCAGAAGATCTTGAGCATCTTGATGAGTTCAGCCGTACCCGGGTGAAATCCGCTTTGTATTCATCCCTGCCGGGGGCGCAAAGGCCGGAAGGCGTAGTCGAGGTTCTCAACAAGCGCGCCGGAGACTTCACCGCCGAAGACGCGCACTTCCTGGAAGAAGCATGCCAGCTGGCAGGCCGCGCACTGACCAATCTGGGCGCGATTGAACAGGAACGTCAGAGCCAACTCGCGACTCTCGAACGCCTGACCGCGCTATACGACCTGGGCCAGACATTTACATCAACTCTGGAACTGGAAGAGCTTCTCCCCATCGTAGCGGGTAAAATCCGCGACATTTTGGGGGCCGGAGCCTGCAATCTCTGGCTGGCTTCGCCTGACGGACAGGAACTCAATCTCGCGAGGCAAATCGGCGATGACCCTACGATTGAAGAGGACGCCACCGCGTCATTAAGTGAAGGTTTGCTGGCTGAAGTTGCGCAGCAAGCGAACCCGAAGTTAGTCGAAGACCCGAGCGGGGAAGCCGGGCTCGCCGAACGCATTGAAGCTGGCGGAGATTTCGAGCTTCAGTCTTGGATGGCAGCGCCCCTGCGAAAAGACGACGAGGTTCTCGGTGTCGTCGAGATCATTAATAAGGCGGACGGCACGCTGTTCAATGAAGACGATCTATTTTTCCTCTCCAGTATCAGCGAACAGGCCGCGGTGGCACTGCACAATGCAAACCTGCTGGAGTCCGAGCGAAAGGTTCACGCCCTCGATGCCTTGTTGAAAATTTCGCAGGAAATTACTTCCACTCTGGATCTCGATCACGTTTTGACCACGGTAGTGGCGCAGTCCGCATCAGTCGTGCCGTTTGAGAGTTGCGTTATTGGATTTTACGACCGTGGGCGCTTCGTCCTGGGAGCCGTCTCCGGAGAAACGGAAGTTCCGAAGACGCGGGAAATGAGCGAGCTGCGCGAGCGCATGGAGTGGGTGGCGGAACAGGATAGTCACGTTGCGGCGAATTTTCATGAGGATGGCTGGCAAGTCGAGCCTGCAGAGGCGCACGCCCAAGTTGTCTCGTTCCTGGAAGCCCATGAATACCGAGGCTTTTATGGCTTACCACTGCGCGACGATCAAGGAACGCTCGGCGCAATGATTCTTCTGAGCAAGGAAGCCGATTTTCTCTCAGAAAGCCATTTGGAAACCCTGGCCATCCTCGCCAGCCAGACTACGGTTGCTATCCGCAACGCCCAGCTTTATCAGCAAGTTCCACTGGCGAATATTTTCCAGCCGTTTGCGCAGAGAAAGAAAAAGTTCCTGGCCGCTGTGCCGCAGAGCCGCATGATGGAATACGCGCAACGCGCCGGCATCGTGGCCCTGTTTCTGACGATAATCCCATGGCCCATGCGCGTTGGCACCGACGCTACGGTGGTCCCATCCGAGCGCCGCATGGTGAGCGCAATCGAGGGCGGAGTCGTAAAACAAGTCTTCGTGCGCGAAGGCGATTTGGTGAAACCAGGCCAGCTGCTTGCGCAACTCGACGACAGCGAGGATCGCATAAAGCTAATAGAAGCCGACACCGCGTTGTCTCAGGTGCGGCGTGAATTAGCCGAAGCCGAATTCCGGAATGACCCCGCAGCGGCAGGACAGGCTCAGATACGCTCGCAGCTATATTCCGCTGAAGTCGCGCTTGAGCAGCAACGAATAAATGACGCGCGCTTGACCTCACCCATCGCCGGCATCGTGACCACTCCGAAGGTGGAAGAAAAATCCGGGTCCATGATTAAACCCGGAGATAGTTTCTGCGAAGTAGTATCTCAGGACCGCATGGCTGCGGAAATGAGCGTCCCCGAAACCGATCTTTCGCTCGTACGGCCAGGGGAAAATGTGTCTCTGAAATTAAACGCGTTCCCGACAACTACGTTCGAGGGGACCGTAGATCGCATCGGGGCACAGACTCGGACTGATTCTGGAGACCAGTACTTCCTGGTGCGCGCGATATTCGAGAACGCCGGAGGAAAGGCTCGCGATGGAATGGTTGGGCGAGTGAGAATTCGGTCGCGGGGCGGGTGGTTTGACAGCGGATGGTACCCGGTTGGGTACGTTATTCTGCGTTCGCCGTTCAGATGGATCTGGCAAAAGATATGGCCCTGGCTGCCGTGAAAAAAGAGGAACCTTTAATATGAAACGCGCCGCGTTGATCTTAATCGCCGCAATGGCAATTGTCGGAAATGGTTGCGACAATTCGTCTGTTGCTTCCAGCCCCAAGAATGCGCCCCCACCATCCAACGCAGCTTCGTCTCAGACTCCCGCGGCGAGCGCAGTTTCCGCAAAAGGGACCGAGACGGCCGATATTCTAAGCGTGCTCACAGTAGAACATCAGGTCGATCTCTCCTCGCAACGCGATGGCACGGTGACGTCCGTCGTCAAAGACGAAGGCAGCGTGGTCAAGACAGGCGAAATTCTTGGCAAGCTTGACGACCGAAGCCTGCAACAGGAGCTCATCAAGGCGCGCGACGATCTAAAGGTGACTCAGAACAACTTGCAATATAAAGCAGCGGAACTGAAGGCTAAGGGCGCAGCCTACCGTCGTCAGCAGCAGTTGCGGGAAGCAGGATTGTCGAGCCAGGCCGATCTCGAAGCCGCAGAATTCGAAGCGAAAGGCGCTGAGTACGACATGCACGGATATGAGGCCTTGGTTGAAAGCGGCCAAGCCGAAATCCACCGTCTCGAAATTGAAATCGACCAAACCGTTTTGCGCGCTCCCTTCTCGGGCGTCGTGGCGCGCCGCTACGTTCGAGAAGGGCAAGCCATCGTCAAGGGTGACAAGTGTTTTCGAGTGAGTCAGCTCTATCCTCTGCAGGTCCAGTTTCAAATTTCCGAATTGGCCAGCCCGCGCCCCGCACTCGGCGCGCCGGTTAACCTCACGCTCGTGGGAGGTGCCGATCGCCAGGTCAGCGCGAAGGTAGTGAAAGTCAGCCCTACCGTGGATCCGTCCAGCGATAGTTACAATGTGGTGGCCCAACTCACTGGCTCGGGGATTTCCGATCTGCGTCCCGGAATGGCTGTACGCGTCGGATGGCCTGGAACCTCGCCATCAAAGCCGTAGAGGATCTCGACCATGCGTTTCGGTCCTACCAGCCTTCAAGTTTCCAGCGTCCTGGCGAAAGGCCTTAAACGACCCAAACTCCGCACCGATCTGCGCATCAGCGAACAAACGGTAGCGGGCGAAATCAGTTACGTCGTCAAAAACCGCGAGACGAACTCCTACAACCGATACGGGGCCACGGAATATCAACTGCTATCACTTTGCGATGGAACTCGTACGGCTGCTGAGATTGCACAGGTCATGTCTGAAAAGGATCCCGATTTGACCACCAGCGAGGCCGACGTGCTCGACTTCCTCGACTCGGTGGAAGCCACCATGTGGGAGCGCTCGGTCGGGGAAAAAAACTTGGCTGTACTTGAGCGCATTCGCGACGAGCGCAAAGGGCGCATCGATCAATCGAGTGCGCTCTACATCAGTTTTAAAGCCTGGGATCCGGACGAGACACTCGGGAAAATGGATCGCTATCTCGGGTGGATGTTCACCAAGGGTTTTGTCATCTTCTCTTTGTTCGTATTTGTCGTCGCGGTTTATCTGCTCGCGGGCGATTGGACGCGAGTGCAGCAGGACACTTCGGCCTTATACGATTTTGCGGGTAAGAGCGCCTATGACATCTGGATTTTTTGGATCCTGCTGCTGGGTCTGGGCGCTGTACACGAATTTGGCCACGGTCTGACTTGCAAACACTATGGCGGCGATGTGCATCAAATGGGCTTTTTGCTCATCTATTTCACCCCCGCGTTTTTCACTGACACCACAGACATCCTTCTGTTCCAGACCGGAGCTCCCCGGCAGTGGGTTATCTTCGCGGGCATTTGGATTGAACTGGTGATCTGCGGCCTGGCCGCATTGGTCTGGCATTTCACCGCTCCCGGTTCGCTGACGAATGATTTTTTTTACAAAATGATGCTGCTGAGCGGCATTCAGGGTGCGCTCTTGAACCTGAACCCGTTAGTCAAAGCCGACGGCTACTATGCGTTGTCACAATTTCTCAACATGGATAACCTGCGCGAAGACTCCTTCGGGTACTTGCGGGCCTGGGTGCAAAAATATATTTTCCGGCATGACATAGACTTGCCGCCGTCCAGCAAGCGCCAGCGCCGTGTTTTCTTCCTGTTTGGAATTTCAGCCATCATCTACAGCACATCTCTTCTGATTCTTATGCTTCTGTTTGTTAAGAACATACTCGTAAGCCAAATGGGCGACGAATGGGGATATCTGGCAACCCTTGGCGTCATTTATTTTTTTGCAAGAACGAGTTTGCGAAAAGCTTTGCCCGTTGCACGGGCTTGGATACGGGACAAGAAGGAGAAATATATGGCCTGGAAAGTGACTCGTGCGCAACAGGTTGGCGCCCTTGGACTGGTTCTGTTGTTTCTGTTGCCTCCGTTTTCGTCAAAGGTCACCACCGATTTGGTGCTCGAACCCGGAAAGGATGTGCGCGTTCGGGCCGCTGTGGGAGGCAGAATTCAAAGAGTGTTCGTTCGGGAGGGCGATGAAGTGAAAGCGGGACAAATATTGGCCATTTTGGAGAATCCCGACATAAGTTCCGACGCGCAATCGCTGACGCAGCGGTTAGCACTCGCCAGCAGTAATCTCCGCAATAATCAGGATCGCTCAGACTTCAGCCAAGCGGCGCAAGTGGTTCGCGATCGCGGCCGGCTCGAGCAAGAGCTTTCCGTAGCGCAGAAGAGAGTGCAGAATCTCGAAATTCGAGCTCCCATGGACGGGGTCGTCATTACTTCCAATGTGGACCAGGAAGCCGGCGAATACCTTTCGGCAGGGGACGAATTTGCCCGGGTGGTGGATCGCAGCACCATGAAGGCGCGTATCCTCATACAGGACCGCGAGCTTCCGGACGTTCAACCCGGCGCGCCTGCCAAGGTGAAGGTGCTCCCGTTTCCATACCGAACTTACTCGGGCCACGTGGATAAAATACTTCCGGCCGCGGCGCTGGATCATCCAGTCGCCCAGACTGAGAAGCTGACGCGTTTAGGGCAAGAGTTAGCGAACTTCGTTGCGGTTGAGATGGAAATTCCAAACCCCGATGGGTCTCTGCGGGAAGGCATGACCGGAAAAGCCAAAATTTCCGGGCCCCGGCATTCCTTGGCCTGGCAGACCGGCCAAGCGACATGGCGCTGGGTGCGTTCGCAGTTTTGGTAAGAAATCCAGGCCGAAACCCGGCCGAGCATGGCAGAGTCAACTCAAAATGTATCTGAATGTGCCACGGCATCGGCGAGCGCCGCAATGGCAGGGCACGCGCTGAAGCTTGACAGGGTAGCAATAATCCGCCGTCAACTCTTCGCCAGTACGTATCTTCCGGCGGCTGAAGAAGAGCAGGTGGTTGCGAACACAGCGCCAGAGCAGATTAGGATTGCACGAGTGGTTGATGAACTGGGCACCGCTCCCACCAGAGCTCCCGTCCAGAAACCAGAGGTCGTTCATCTTCGCGAGGTAAGTGTCTTGGGGAAATTCTATATCCCAAACCTGCTCGTAACTGAGGCGTTTTCCGGTGTATTCGATGACGCGGCGATCTCGAGGAATGTCCTCGAGCGCAAACACTCCATAGCGATGAAGCGAAGAGGGCCCTATTCGAAGATCATAGTACGCGGTTTTAGAGTTGATCTGGAGTTTCTTCGGGCTCGGCGCTTTCATGTCGCATCCTCGAAGGACCGCTGCTAAACGGAAGAGCGGCCAAGCATCTAAGTCGTTTAAGCGGCGCGAAATTCCCCGACAACAAAGGAAAAAGGGCTGCCGTTCCTGGGACGGCAGCCCTTGGTAGTGCAACTGCTAACTGATGGCTGGCGCGAAGCCAGCCGGTTCTAATTAAAGGAAATTACGGCCGGCCTACGCCGAACTTGTTCAGAGGCTTCACTGATCCGAGCTTCTTTCCCTTTTTCACTGTCTTTGCTTTTGCCATGGTCTTGAGTCTCCTTAGAATTTTTTGTTTTCTTTCTGACTACACTGCAATTAGTGCAATCCGCTCGCCAAACTCTCGTCGCGTCTTCCCAATTGCCCGAACCTCATTCAAAAGCACTTATCGCCAGTGAGAAGCACAATGCGCTGATACCCGCGATTGAATGTGTTTAATTTCTTGCGATCGCGTTGAATAATTCAACGTCCGGGGAAGCTACTGTGAGTCCTCACGGAACTCATTTATGATTGCGGAGCGGAAAATGGCCGCGTATCAAGCCCGGGAGATTAAGACCTCGAGACGAATTCGGGAAAGGGAAGAATCCATCTAACAAAAAAGGGCTGCCAGCCTTTCGGTGACAGCCCTCTAATTCCTTATTAATTTATTGATCGGTGCGTGTGCAATTAAGCAGTCACACCTGTGACGCGAACCGCTAACTTATTGCCTACCCACGCCAACAATCGTGAGGGGCTTCGTTGCTTCCAGCTTCTTTGCTTTCTTCAAGGTTTTCTTGGCCATGGTGGTTCCTCCGTTGGTATGAGTCGCTTTGGCGACGCCTTCCTTTAGGCAAAAGGAGTGCCAATGCGAATCGAAAATACACCGAAGCTAAAGTGCTGTTTTATAATGCTTTAGACTATCCCGACTTGTCTTGTTTCCGGGATAGATCGGTCAAATGTGTTGAAATTCTCACCACTCCGCTGAAAAAGTAAGCGAGTAGCTACAGACTGTACTTACGACACAAGTAGTTGAGCCGGTTGCGGTCCACTCCCAGCAATCGCGCCGCATCTGCCTTTCCTTGTTTGGCTTGCTCCAGCGCTTCTTGAACCCAGCGCCGCTCAAAAGTCTCCATTTCCTTCGATAGATTGATCCCACCCGAGGGTAGCCGGAAGCGGTTGCGCGAATCGCGGCCGGAGGCTTGCACAATTTCGCCGGGGAGGTCCTTCAATGAAATCACTTCGCCGTCGGTCATGATAACAAGCCTTTGAATGGCGTTCTGGAGTTCCCGGACGTTCCCAGGCCATGGATAGCGCTTTAGCGCCAGCATGGCGTCATCTGCGATGCGCTTTGGTGGGAAACTATTGGCAGCGCAATACACGCTGACAAAGTAGTCTGTAAGGACCGGTATATCCTCCATTCTCTCGCGGAGAGAGGGCACAAAGATGGGCACCACGTGAATCCGGTAATAGAGATCCTCGCGAAACCTTTCCTCGCGAACCATCTCCTCCAGATCTTCGTTTGTCGCACTAATTAGGCGGAAATCCACGCGGATGGGCTTTTTGCCACCTAGTCGAGTGAACGAGCGATCCTCCAGCACACGCAAGAGTTTGCTCTGGAGTGCGGGCGTAAGTGTCGCAATTTCATCAAGAAACAGCGTTCCTTGGTGGGCCATTTCAACGCGCCCTTCCTTCATGGCTGTTGCGCCGGTGAAGGCTCCCTTCTCATAGCCAAATAGCTCCGCCTCCATTAAGCCTTCGGGAAGCGCGGCGCAGTTCACGCTGACGAATGCGCGGTTTCGTCGCGGACTCTGTTCGTGAAGAGCCCTTGCGACAAGTTCTTTACCCACCCCGCTCTCTCCGCGGATGATGACGTTGGTGGTCGTCCTGGCCATTCGCTTTATGGAATCGAAAACGTGGCTCATCGCATCGGTCGAGCCGATCAAATCGCCATGCGTACTCTTGCGGCTTATCTCCTGGCGGAGAATTCGGTTTTCGCGCTGAATGTGTAATTTTTCAACAGCGCGCTCCACCACGTGCCGGAGGACGTCGGTGTCGAGGGGCTTGAGAAAGTAGTCATAAGAGCCTGCATCGATCACTTTCATAGCGGTCGGTTTGGTTTCGTCAGAGCTGATTACGATTACGAGCGTATCGATTTCGCTTCCTACCAGCCGGGCAAGCAACTCCGTGCATTCGCGGACTCCTGCATCGCCGAGGGGAAGACCCAGTAAAAGGACTTCCAGCTCTGATCCCTGGAGCAGCCTGTAGGCCTCCGCGAGATCATCACCCTCCAGGACTTCGAACTCCGATCGCAAAGCGGACGCAATCTTTGAGCGGAAGCTGTGCTCATCGTCGACAATCGCAACTCTAGGTTTAGTCGCAGCGGGAGTGATGGTGGTCTCCGGCGGGAATTTAGCACATGCTATAAGGCGTCCCGCGTGGCGCCGATTCTAGGTGCCAAGCGCCTCACTGTCAACGATACTGCGCGGGCAAACCCGATACCCGGGCGAAAGGCGTTGACTCTTTTCATGACTTAGCGTGAGGCTTTGCGCGCGGGCAGGTACTTTTTGTCAATTTTTGCAATGACAACGTAATTCGGATCGACCATTTCAGCAAGGTGAATCGTGGCGACTTTCGAGAGCAATTCGTACGCGTCCAGCTCGGACAAGCCGTAATCCTGATGAATCCAGCCGACAAGCTGGGTAAACGCGATGCGTAACGAATCGTCAAGCGGACGGTAGATGCCGACGGCCATGATTTCATCCTTATTTTCGAAACGCGGCCAATCAATTTTTTGTCCCTTGATTACGCGCACGCGCAGCCGAACGCGCAACGGTACCTCGATCGCCGTGCCGGCAATTTCACCATCGCCCATGGCAGCGTGCCCGTCACCCATGTATAGCAGCGCGCCGGGCACATTGACGGGTAAATAAAGAGTGTTACCTACACTCGCCTCAGAAGAGTCCATGTTGCCGCCGAATTCAGCCGGAACCACGGAACTGCGGGCTTCGCCGTAGGAGGGCGCCACGCCAATGCATCCCAGAAAAGGATGCAGCGGGATCTTCACCGAGAAATTCGAATCATGCGCCTGAAAAGTCGCAGTGTTGTCGTCGGGATGAATCGGATAGAGCCATATGCGCTCGGGCAGCGGCACCTGAATCATCGGCGTGTAATTTGTCGAGTTAAGCGCGCCGAAGCCGGGTGCAAACGCACCGACTCCCTGTGTCGAGTTCACTTCCAACGTCACGAAGTCGATGGCAATCGTGTCACCCGGTTCAGCACCCTCGATATAGAAAGGACCGGTGAGCGGATTGTCGCCCTTGACGAGTGCGAGCGTATCACCGGGCTTCTGAATAGCGTCGCCGAATGCATCAAGCGTATTCGTTTCGAGAACGTCTCCTGGCGCGAGTCGTGCTACAGGTGGCGCTACACCGTAAACATATTTCACCGTCTCGAGTGTCGCTTGATATTTCACTGCGCCGGGCGCTAGACTTTGCGCTTGAACGCCCGGCATGCAAAGCAAAATGCCGGAGAAGATGATAAGCGCTCGCGAACTCATGGGAACCCCCTCATTGCTGCCACGCGATTCTAGAACAAACCTTCACCCTGCTCGGCACAATTGTGAATGCCTGCCGGCAATGCGATGATGGATCAGCGCATCCCGCGAACGTAAATCCGGGCCCGCAGCAAATGCTCAAAAAACGGCTCACCCACATCCTGCTTCACGATTCTTTTCGTGTAGGCATTACCTTGAAAGGAATCGATGGCGTGCTGGAAGCATTCGGCGGCGTGTTGCTGTGGTTTAAAGTCAACTCGTTGAACGCTTGGCTGCAGGCGCTATGCCAGCACGAACTCGCCCGCGATAAGCACGATATTATTTTCCGCCACATAAGCGATGCTTCACAAAAATTGGCCAGCGGCAGCCCGATGTTCGCCTCGCTCTACCTTCTTTCGCATGGGCTCGTCAAGGCAGTGCTTGTAATTTGCCTTTGGCTCAACAGGCTTTGGGCTTATCCGCTGACGATGGTCGTATTCGGCGCCTTCATGATCTACCAAATTTACAGATTCACTCATACGCATTCATGGGCGCTTATTATCCTCACTCTTTTTGACGGCCTGCTGATATTCCTCACCTGGAAAGAATATCAGGACCAGAAAGCGCTGAAATTGAAGAAGGAAAAACCTTGACCCTTCGCGTTTCCTTGCGGTTTGCTTTCTTCACTTTTTTCGCGCGATGAAAAATAAGACGGGCCCGGAGCGTCTGGTCTTGCACCGGCTTTTCGTGTAGATTTTCGTATCGTGCCGACACCGCTCAAATTCAACGTTGCCCTGGTGCAGATGGCCGTCGGCGCCAAAGCCGCCGAAAACCTCGCGCGTGCTAGCTCTCATATTGAGAAAGCCGCTCACGCGGGCGCGCAAGTAGTCTGCCTGCCCGAACTTTTTCGCTCGCAGTACTTCTGCCAGCGCGAAGACACCGCGAATTTTGAATTGGCGGAGTCCGTGCCAGGACCCACCACGGAAGAATTGGGTCGCGTGGCACAAAAAACTAAGACCGTTATCGTTGCACCGCTCTTCGAACGCCGGGCGCCGGGAATTTACCACAACAGTGCCGCGATCATTGACGCCGACGGCCGGATCGCCGGCGTCTACCGCAAGATGCACATTCCCGATGACCCCGCTTATTACGAAAAATTTTATTTCACGCCCGGAGACCTGGGTTTTCGCGCCTTTTCCACCAGTGCCGGTAAAATCGCCACGTTGATCTGCTGGGATCAATGGTATCCCGAGGGCGCGCGCCTGGCAGCTTTGAATGGAGCATGCATCCTTTTCTATCCCACCGCGATCGGTTGGCACCCTAGCGAGAAAGATTCTAACGGCGAAGCGCAGCGCGATTCATGGCGCACCATCCAGCGCAGCCACGCCATCGCCAACGGGCTCTACGTTGCGGCCGTCAATCGCGTCGGACACGAAACCCCGGCGGAGGGCGGAGCCGGCCTCGAATTCTGGGGCAGCTCGTTCCTTTGCGATCCTCAGGGAGTCGTCATCGCGGAAGCTTCCACCGACCGCGAAGAAATTTTGTACGGCGAAGTAGATCTCGCGCACCTGGAAGACGTTCGCCGCAATTGGCCGTTCCTGCGCGACCGCCGAATTGATGCCTATGCCGGCCTCGAACAGCGTTTCCTCGACGAAAAACCTTGAAATCACGCAACCGCATCAGCCGGTCCATTGAAGAAAATATCCCGGCGGCGCTCGGCTTCCGCATGCCCGCTGAATGGGAGCCTCACGAAGCTACATGGATCGGTTGGCCTCATAACTCAACGGATTGGCCCGGGAAAATCGCTCTCATCCACTGGGTGTACGGCGAGATCGTCCGCAAAATTGTTCCGGGCGAACTCGTTCGCATCCTGGTGAATTCGACAGCGCATGAAGCGCAAGCACGCCAAGTTTTGAAAAGCGTAGGTGTCAACTTGGGCAAAGTACAATTTCTGCGTTTCCCCACGAATAGAGGATGGACGCGCGACTTCGGCCCCATCTTTGTCAAACGCGCAAAGCCCCGCCGCGAAGTTGCCATCGCCCGGTTCCGTTTCAACGCTTGGGCTCGCTATCCAGACTGGAAAAAAGATGATGCAATTCCAGCACAAGCCGTGCGCCGGTTGAAAATGAAGATCTTCCGCGCCCATATCGGCCAAGGTGATGTGGTTCTCGAAGGCGGAAGCATCGATGTGAATGGTTCCGGCACGCTGCTCACCACCGAAGAGTGCCTTCTCGATCAAAAACGCCAGGTCCGAAATCCGGGGTTCGATCGTGCGCAGACCGAAACGGCGCTGCGAGGATACCTCGGCGTGAAAAACATTATATGGCTCGGCAAAGGAATCGCAGGGGACGACACGCACGGTCACGTCGATGATTTGTGCCGCTTTGTGAATCGACGCACTGTCATCCTTTGTCGCGAGAAAAACTCTCGTGAGAAGAACTACCGGCCGCTCGAAGAAAATTGGGAGCGCTTGCGAGGGGCACGGCTGGAAGACGGAACCAAAATAGACGTCATTGAGTTGCCCATGCCGTCGCCTCTCCTTTTCAAGGGCGTGCGCCTCCCCGCCAGCTACGCGAACTTCTACATTTCGAATTCTGCCGTGTTGGTGCCTACATTCAACGATCCGAGGGACCGTGTAGCTCTCCGCATTCTCGGCGATTTGTTCCCCACACGCTCGGTAGTTGGAATCCATTCCGTTGATTTGGTCTGGGGGTTCGGCACCATTCATTGCTTGACACAGCAGCAGCCTTCTCGCTCCTGATTGCATTGGCAGCAAAAGGAAGGAAGGTTTTTCTAACCCTATTCTCAAGCCGCTCGCGAAGTATTAATCTTGTGCCCATGAGAAAATCACGCCCCCGCAAAGAATCGGAAGAAAAACATGCAGACCAGGACGAATCCTGCCTCTTCTGCAAAATCGTTTCGCGCGAAGTGGAAGCCAAAATTATTTTCGAAGACGAAATCTCCTTGGCTTTCCTCGACGTTCGCCCTCTTTTCCCCGGCCACGTCTTGCTGATTCCGAAGGCGCACTACCCCACTTTGTCTGATCTCCCCACCGCCGTGATCGGCCCGTTTTTCACTAACGTTCAAATGCTCGCCCGAAAAGTGCAGGAGGTAATGAAAGCAGAAGGCAGCTTCGTCGCTATCAACAACATCGTCAGCCAAAGCGTGCCCCATCTTCATGTCCACATCGTCCCCCGCAAACGCCAAGACGGCCTCCGCGGCTTCTTCTGGCCCCGCCGTCCCTACCAGGAGGGAGAAATGCTCGCCCTGCACGAAGTATTGTCCAAGCCCAGCTAGCATCGCGCTCCCTTCCTGGCACGGCATGCGACGGTTTCAAGTGCAGGTGAAACCTTCCTTACACGGAGTATCACTTACGCCGCCACGGAGCCAGGTACCATTGCCAAGCACTTATCGAAACTCTACGTTTATGTTTTGAGTAAAGGTTTCTTGGGAAACGTATCGGCGGACTCTGTGCGACCCTCTTCGGCCCTCGACTTTCAGACCGTATTCGAATCGGCGCCTGGGCTGTATCTGGTGCTGACCATTGACCTCAAGATTATCGCAGTCAGCGATGCCTACCTGCGCGCAACCATGACGCAGCGCGAACAAATTCTTGGCAAGGGAATCTTCGAAGTATTTCCGGATAATCCGAGCGATCCGTCCGCGACAGGTGTCCGCAACCTGCGAACCTCCCTGGAACGGGTGCTGCAGAATGGCGTGGCGGACACCATGGCGATCCAGAAGTACGACATCCGCAAGCCGGAGGAGGAGGGCGGAGGCTTCGAGGAAAGGCATTGGAGCCCGTTTAACGCGCCGGTCTTTGGCCCCGACAAGCAAGTGGCCTACATCATTCATCGCGTCGAGGATGTCACCGAGTTCGTTCGCCTCAAACAGCAGCGCATTGACCAACAAAAGCGCACCGAAGAATTGCGCGCGCACGCCGGGCGAATGGAAGCGGAAGCTCGTTTACGCGGAACCGAAGCCCAGGAAACCGCCCGGCGCTTAGCACTAGCGAATCGAGAATCAGCCAACCTTGCAATGGAAAGCGCACGCGCACGCGAAGAACTCGATAAGTTCTTTGATCTCTCGCTCGACATGCTCTGTATTGCCGGCACCGATGGATTTTTCAAGCGGCTCAGTCCGAGTTGGCAAAAGAAACTCGGATATTCCATCGAGGAGCTAACCACCGCGCCATTCATTGATTTTGTGCATCCGGATGACCGTGAACCTACGATTCAAGAAGTCGAAAAGCTGAGTGTCGGAGTCGACACTATAAGCTTCGAGAACCGATACCGCTGCAAGGACGGTTCCTATCGACATCTGTCTTGGAATGCTACGTCTTTCGTCGAGCGCCAGTTGATCTATGCTATCGGCCGCGACGTAACCGACTTAAAACAAACTGAGGAGGCTTTGCGCCGAAGCGAGGAGCGGTTCCGTTTGATGGTGGAAAACGTCGTCGATTACGCAATTCTCACACTCGATACCGACGGCCACGTTAAAACCTGGAACGCCGGTGCGGAGCGGATCGAAGGCTATCGCGCGGATGAAATCATCGGAAAGCATTTCTCCCGGTTCTATTCACGCGCCGACGTCGAGGCTGGAAAGCCCCAACTCGAACTGGAGGTAGCGGCCAAGGAAGGCCGCCTTCTCGATGAAGGCTGGCGCGTCCGCAAGGACGGCTCCACTTTCTGGGCCAACGTGGTGATCACCGCCCTTCGCGACGATCAGGGGACTCTGCGCGGATACGCCAAGCTAGCCAGAGACATGACGCAAAATAAGCTCGCGCAGGAAGCCATGTCGCAAGCCAAGGAAGCGGCCGAGCAGTCCAACAAGTTCAAGGACCAGTTCCTCTCCACCATGAGCCACGAGCTGCGCACTCCGCTAAACGCCGTGCTGGGCTTCTCCGACCTGCTGAACGAAGAGTCTTACGGCTCGTTGAACGAGCGTCAGCGCCGTTACGTGAACCATATCAGCACCGGCGGTAAGCACTTGCTCAGATTAATCAACGACATTTTGGATCTCTCCAAAATTGAAGCAGGGCGCCTGCAACTGGCCATCGAAAACGTGCAGGTCAACAGCTGCATGTCTGAAGCTGTGGACTGCCTGCGCCCGCTCTCTGACAAGAAATCTCAAACTGTTGTTGTAAAGCCGTCCGTGAAGCTGAGCGTCCGCGCCGACGTCACGCGCTTGAAACAAATTCTAATGAACCTGCTTGGCAATGCGGTGAAGTTCACGCCCGCCGGCGGAAAAATAGAAGTAGCGGCGCTTCAAATCGGTGAGGTTGTCCGGATGGAAATATCCGACAGCGGTCCGGGGATTCCCCTTGAAGAACAGCAGCGCATCTTCAAGGCTTTCCAGCGGCTGCAACAATCCAAAACAACCGAAGGCACTGGCTTGGGCCTCGCTATCACCAAGCGTCTAGTGGAGCTCCAAGGCGGCAACCTCGGCCTCGAAAGCCAGCCGGGCCAGGGAAGCTGTTTCTATTTCACTCTGCCGCTCGTCCCCACGTTAGTGCCGGGCGAAAGCCGTCCGCTCGAACTGAAATCACGCTCGAACGAATCTCTGCGAATCTTGGTCGTTGAAGATGATTCCGCGGCGGCGCATGTCATTCAATCGCATCTCAGCTCTGCGGGATACGAACCGATATTGTGTGCCGATCCTCAGCGCGCCCTCGAGTTAGCCGCAGAAATGCGCCCCAGCGCCATCACTCTCGACATCGTAATGAAGCCAATCGGCGGCTGGGAGATTCTCATAAAACTAAAAGCCGATCCGCGTATCTCGGCGATTCCAGTGATTATCGTGTCGGTGGTGGACCAGCCGGGCACCGGCGCACTGCTCGGCGCCGACGAATACATCGTTAAACGGGTGGACAAGCGAACCTTGCTGTCTGCCATTGAACGTTGTCTAAACAAGCGTGAGTCGATGACTTCCGTTCGTCCAATCTTAATCGTCGAAGATGACATCGCCACGAGCGAATTCCTCACCGAATTCCTGTGCCAAAGAGGCTATGTCGTCGCCACTGCTTCCGATGGCCTGGAAGCTCGCGCGTCGGTCGCCGCTTCCCTGCCCGAACTCGTAATCCTGGACCTGATCTTGCCCCACGTTAGCGGCTTCCAGTTGCTCTCCGAATGGCGCGCGAACTCGCGCACTTCCGAACTCCCTGTTTTTGTTCTGACCAGTAAGGATCTCACTCTGCAGGAAAAAGACTACCTCCGCACCAGTGCAGGCGTGCTATTTCAGAAGCAGGAACCCTGGCAGGACGCATTGATCAAGCAGTTGCTTCGCGCGGTGCCACCGATGCTCGCGGAGAAATCATGAAGCATCGCATCCTGGTGATCGAAGATAATCCGGCCAACAGCGAGCTTCTTTGCGACTGGCTGGAAGTGCAAGGCTTCGCGCCGATCGCTGCCGAAAACTTGGACCAAGCGTTTGCCGCTCTCCGGAGTGGGCCGCCGGACGCTATCCTGCTCGACGTGCAACTGGGCGCAGAGGACGGCCTCTTGCTAGCGCGCTGGGTTCGAGGGCAATCCCACCTTTGTCACCTACCCGTCCTCGCAGTCACCGCCCACGCCATGGTGACGGACCACGAGCGCGTCATTCAGGCTGGCTGCAATGCGTGTATTTCGAAGCCAGTGGATTTCAAATCGTTGCGCCAGCATCTTGACCGCTGGTTGCGTTTCGCGGAGAAGCTGGAGAAGCCGCAGACTGCCCCTGTGCGCGGCTAACTTCTCCGTCGCTGAACGCTGCAAAAGTTTCTTGGGAGAAATACTATGCTGAGCCGCGTGCTCGTTGTGGATGATGACCCGCTCGTCTGCGAGCTGGTCAAGGAAGTTTTGGATTCCGTGGAGATGGACGCCGTCACGCTCACCGACAGCAAGGAAGCCTCCGCGCGCCTCGCACAGGAAAAATTCCAAGCCGTCTTTCTCGACGTGCACATGCCTCGCCCGGGCGGCATCGAATTAGCCGGGCAGATTCGCGCCTCGGGCATGAACCGCAGCACGCCCATCGTTGTCATCACCGGTGAAGATGACCGCTCCGCTCTCACCGACGCGTTCAACGCCGGCGCCAATTTTTTCCTCTATAAGCCCATCGACCGCCATCGTTTGCTGCGACTGGTGCGTGTCGCACATGCTCCCATCCAGCGCGAAGCCCGCCGCTACCAACGTGTCAAAGTCCCCTGCAAACTCGCGATCGTCTTGAATCAAGAGCGCATCAGCGGCATAACTGTTGACCTGAGCCTTGGCGGAATGTTCGTCCAAGCCTCACGCACGCTCCCCGTCGGCTCAGTCGTCCAAGTTCTGCTGGAACTCAAAGCCGGAGCCTATCCATTGAGCTTGCCCGCACGCGTCGTCCGCGCCACAGGCAAGGATTCCATGGGACTGCAAATCGAAAACGCCGGCGCAGAGGAGAGCAAAAAGCTGCAAGAATTCCTGTTGCCCATGATCCTGGCGACGGCCGAGTGACCGATTAGCTCATTTTCTCTTGGCAAGTGGCTCACCCTTGCTCATCCACACCGGATATCATTTAACTCACGGACGAAATCAGCGGGGTGCCGAACTTTTTCTGCGGTTTGTGCAGAAAAGGTTCGGGTTTTGGCGTCGCAGCGATGGACCATTACCTCGTTCTCAAAACGGGAATGGAGCCGCTTCGCCGACTTATGCTCACAACATGCACATCCTTGAATTTCGCCGAATCACGTGCTAGCGTTTCTTGTGATTAAAATAGAATATCGTCGAGCGCTTCACCAAAGTCTGGCTTCGGCGTACTGCCCGCCCGTCATCCCAAGTTCCCCGCCTCCAGATCGAGAAACGGACGTCGCTGACTTACACCATTCGCGCTACACTCCCGCCTGCCCTGGAGGTCGCCTACGGAGACCGAGCGGGCGCGAGCCTTCACTTTTGTCTCCAGCCCATGTGCCCTGCAAGCAAAGAAGCGCGATACTCGCGCCCGGTTGCGCCGACAACGGAAGGGCCCGCTACATTTCTAACCGGTTCTGGCTTACAAACAGAAATCGCCGTAACTCACTCAAAACAAACGACGGGGCAATTTCTAACCGGGGCCAGAATTGCATGTCAGGCATCAGGACATCGCACCTCTTTCGCTCCGACGTTGACGCAATCCGGGCCAGCGCTCGCTCTAAGCCGGAACAATTTCAACACATTGACGCGCCTCTGCGACTTTGCTATGTTCGCGCATGGAGTTTTTTGGAGGCTGCCAGTGAAGCGTCGCACGATCCGCACCTCAGCAGCGGCACGGAATAGCCACAAGCTATTGAAAAAGAAGACGTTAAGAGCCTCCTCGAAGAAGAATGTTCTGCCTCCCGACCCCGACGCTCCCGCCAAGCAGGCGCAAATGAAATTTTACGAAGAGGCTCTCAAGTTTTTTCAGCAGCAAAAGTTCCTCCGCGCCAAACAGTCGCTCGAACGCGTTCTGGAAGGTCCTAGCAAAGAACTCGGTGACCGGGCGCATGTTCATCTGCGCATTTGCGAACAGCGCATCACGCGACCTCCGGTTCCCGCGGTGAAATCCGCCGAAGAGCATTACACGCAAGGCATCGCGCTGATGAATCTTGGCCGCTGGGACGAAGCTCGCGAGCATCTCGACCGCGCGCGCAAAGCCGCTCCGAAAGCTGACCACATCGTATACGCCATGGCCGCGCTCGATTGCCTCACCGGCGAAGCGGAGTCCGCCATGCAAAATTTGAAAGTCGCAATTCAATTGCGTCCAGAAAATCGTTACCACGCTCGCAACGACGAAGATTTTTCTTTTTTGCAGGAAGACCCGCGCTTCACCGAGTTGCTCTATCCGGAGCGAGACGGCTCGGCAAACTAACTCTCCGCGATTCCCGTGAAAAATTCTTCGCAGCAGCGTTCCCGGCCCGTACGCGTTGTCGCTCTCGGAGGCGGCACGGGCCTCTCCACCGTTCTGCGCGGACTGAAAGAATATGTCGCCTCGTCAAAAAAAGAAAAAGAACGCCAGCCCATCGCGGATCTCGCGGCGGTAGTCACCGTCACCGATGACGGCGGCAGCTCCGGACGGTTGCGCCGCGAGTACCGCGTCCTGCCTCCGGGCGATATCCGCAACTGCATGGTAGCCCTGTCGACAGACGAGCACCTGCTTGGGAAGCTTTTTCAGTACCGCTTTCCCGCGGGGCGCGGTCTTGGCGGCCATAGCTTCGGAAATCTTTTTCTCACCGCGCTGACGAATGTTACAGGAGATTTTCCGGAAGCGGTGCGCGTGTCGTCGCAAGTGCTCGCCATTCGCGGGCGGATTTTTCCCTCCACGGCGCAGAACGTGACGCTCGAAGCGGAGCTGGTGGATGGAACCGTGGTGCACGGAGAGACAAATATATCGCGCTCGCGAAAACCGATTCGCAAGATCCGGTTGGTGCCGCGCCGTGTGCGCGCCCTTCCGGAAGCACTGGAAGCCATCCACTCTGCCGATTTGATTCTGGTGGGACCGGGCTCGCTCTACACCAGCATTATTCCGAATCTTTTGATCGAGAAAGTGGTGCAAGCGATCAAACGCTCGCGCGCGACGTGCGTGTACATCGCCAACCTGATGACCCAGCCGGGCGAAACGCAGCATTACTCGGTGGCCGATCACATCCGCGCGATTTACGGCCATACGCACAAGGATCTTTTCGATTTTGTGGTGATCAACCGCTCGCGCGTTCCTGCGAGTGTGCTGCGGCGCTATCGGGCCCAGGACGCCGAGCCGGTGAATCCGTCGTTTGATGAACTAGACCGCATGAGACTGAGCTACGTTACAGGGGACCTCTTACATCATCGTGGAGTCGTTCGCCACGACCAGAAGCGACTGACCCGGCTTCTGTTGGATGAGTTCGTAAAACGCCGCCCGGCCCGTTGAGCGGCTCACAATCGGGCGCGGAACCCGAATTTAAAATGCTTTTCTTGCGCCGGTTTGCCGGTGTTCGTATACTGACCGCCGCTGTACCGAAGGCCTTGTGGTGTAGAGCGACCTGTTGCTAGGGCTGGCCGAGGGCTTTAATAGGACTTCATAGACTTTGGGCAATTTTGGAGGTTGTGATGGCTGGGGTTACGCAGGATGAGTTGAACGTTTATAAATCGGCCGAAGCGCGCTTTGAAATCGCCGCGAAGAAATTAGGCTTGGAAGATGGCCTTTACCGTTACCTGAAGCATCCCAGCAAAGAAATCACAGTGTATATCCCGGTACCGCTGGACACTGGACGGCTCGAAGTCTTCATCGGATATCGTGTCCTGCACTCGACGATTCGTGGCCCGGGGAAGGGCGGCATCCGTTTCGCGCCGAACGTTTCGATTGATGAAGTGCGCGCGCTGGCGGCATGGATGACGTGGAAATGCGCGGTGGTAAATATTCCGTTCGGCGGCGCAAAGGGCGGAGTCATTTGCGACCCCAGCAAGCTTTCGAAAACCGAACTTGAGCGTATCACGCGGCGTTACACGGCTGAACTGAGCGAATGGTTTGGCCCCGAGCGCGACGTCCCGGCGCCGGACATCGGCACCAATGAACAGACCATGGCATGGGTGATGGACACTTACGCCATGCACGTGCGGCAGGCGACTACGGCGGTAGTCACCGGCAAACCGCTCGAGCTGGGCGGCTCGCAAGGGCGCAAAGAAGCCACCGGGCGTGGCCTGATGATCTGCTGCAATAATGCGCTGACGAAACTCAAGATGAAGCGCGAGGGCTGCCGCGTGATCATTCAGGGCTTCGGCAACGTCGGCTCGCAAGCCGCGATACTGATGCACGAAGCAGGCTACAAAATCATCGGTATAGCGGATATTCACGGGGGGCTCTACAACGAAAAAGGTTTCGATGTTCCCAAAGTGGTGGACTGGGTGTACGGCCAGCGCAAACCTCTGCCAGAATTCCCCGGCGGCGGAGCCAAGATGACCGCCCAGGAAGTGCTCTTTCACCCGTGCGATATTCTGGTGCCGGCCGCCACTGAAAACCAGATCACCAGTGCAAACGCCGGCCGCGTGGATTGCAAGATTCTCTGCGAAGGCGCGAACGGACCCACCACTTCGCACGCGGACTCCATTATCGAGAATAAAGGGATTTTTATCGTTCCGGACATTCTCGGAAACGCGGGCGGCGTGACCGTCAGCTATTTCGAATGGGTGCAGGACCGCCAGGGCTTTTTCTGGCGCGAAAGCGAAGTGAATGAACGGTTGCAAGACGTCATGGACCTCAGCTTCGAGCAAGTGATTCGCTACGCGGAGACGCACGGAGTGAACAATCGGATCGCTGCGTACATTGTGGCGATCGATCGGGTAGCTCGCGCGCTCAGGCTGCGCGGAATCTACGCCTAGATTCGTTGCCGATTTGCCAGGGAGGAAGCTATGTATCCTGATTCGATTTCGCCCGGGGCATTGAAGACGGAAGACGAGCACCGCCGGGATATTTGCGCTGTTGGCCGGTGGATTCACGATCGTAGCTACGTTGCTTCCACTGATGGGAATATCTCGCTGCGACTGGACCCTCAGCATATCCTCACTTCGCCCACGGGAATCTGCAAAGGCATGATGACGGCGGACGATCTAGTAGTCACCGATCTTGAGGGCCACAAAGTGAGCGGGCGGCGGAATCCTTCCTCCGAGTTGGGAATGCACCTTCTGATTTACCGCCTACGTCCGGAGATAAATGCGGTATGCCACGCTCATCCGCCAGTGGCAACGGGCTATGCCGCCGCAGGAATACCGTTGAACAAGGCACTGCTCTGCGAATTGGTGCTCTCGCTGGGATGCGTGCCAGTGGCGCGATATGGGACGCCGGGCACATCAGAGTTGGTGGACGCTATCGAGCCGCTGGTGGAAGGTTACGACGCAATCCTGTTGGCGAATCACGGCGTGGTCACCTACGGACAGGATCTGCTAAAAGCTTTTTTCCGGATGGAGACGACCGAACATTTTGCCCGCGTGGCGCTGGTGACGCAAATGCTGGGCAAGCAAGTACTACTCTCGGATTGCGACGTTGAGAAATTGTTCGCGGCGCGCGCGCGCTACGGCCTGCAGACTGCTTCGAATTTGGGCCCGGTGTCGCCGGTGACGTCGGAAGCCGCCGAAACCGAGCGCATCAATTTGACGCGGCGCGAGCTGGAATCGCTGGTGGACGAAGCAGTGAAGCAGGATCGCTCGCGGCGGTGATACCACGACTGTTGTTGCGATCGCAAAGGTTCCCGGAAATGCAGTCTTCCCCGAAAACTCCAATCTGCAAAAAAAGCGGGCAGCAATCGAGTGGCGATCACCGCCCGCTTCACAAGTTGGGATTCGTTACTGGGTGATTTCGACGTACTTCATCTTGCCGGCGAAGTGTATCTCCTTGATCTGATTGGCATCGACGACGACAGCAGTGTATTGCCGCTTGGCGCTTTCGTCCTTCCATTGGATGGACGCTTCCGCTATGACTTTTCCACCCTTTAAGAACCTCGCATGTGTGTCGTCAGCAGTCACCGAATATTCTCCAGCTTTCAGGTCGGTGGCGCCCAAGGTGGCCGGGCTTAGCAGCCTCAAATCCGTCTTCACAATCGGAGTGACGGTTGATTTAGCGTCCTTCGCCGGAGCCGCGTGAGCTGCGATCGATAGCGCGAGAGTCATTACTGCAAGGATTGTTAACACTCCATTCATTTTGCGACGCGACATTTTTAGTTCCTCCTTAAGTCTGACTGAAAGTCTCACTCGCCCCTTGCACCCACTTAGACGCGGCGGTAATCCTGTCGAAAGCAGGGATAGCAAGAAATTCAGAAAATTATTTTCATCACGTGCATGCAGAATATTTCTGCATCGAAAACGAACAGTGTATTTCCCTAAAGCGAACAATAGGGGTTCGAAACAGTTGCAGAAGTGCGACAGTATGAATATTCGTACAAGATGATGTTGCGCAATTGTTCCAGATTGAGATCAATGAGCAGGCAACCCCGCAGTTCTGCAGCATTGCAACGGAGATTTAACAACAAAAGATTAGAGCGTGCGGGTGCTTATGCGGGCAAATGAACTGCCATCTGACCGTTACAGTTTCATGGAGCGAGAGAATATAGGGTATCGCCTACCATGCAAGATACGGAGGTTTGCGGTTTTTAGTTCCGTGAAATGTAGCCCGCGGGCCACATTCTGCAAGCACGGAGCGTCTGCGTTTTACTCTCCATAAAAATATAATCTTGAATACATTGCAACGCCGTGTTTTTATGCTGGCACAAGTGCACTCAGGAATCTGGAAGGAGGAAATGATGACCGAGAAAACGAACCCTAGCAACGTGGTCCGCACCGCTACGCGACGGCAACTGATGGCCGGAGCTGCCATGGCATTTGGCAGTCTGGCTGCGGGTTCCGAGATTTTGGGAAAAACTCAGCAGCAGGCGATGAAGGAAACGCCCAGCGCTACGGCAAATGAGAAGCGAACTTCGCTGCACATGGAGATCGATTTTAAGGCGAGCCCTCAGCGCATTTATGAGGCGCTCTTGTATTCAAAACAGTTCGCCGCGTTCTCCGGCGTGCCTGCCGAGATCGATCCTAAGGCGGGCGGCGCATTTTCCATGTTCGGGGGATTGATCGTGGGACGAAACGTCGAACTGATCCCCAACCAGCGGATCGTGCAGGCTTGGCGACCCACGCATTGGGATCCGGGCGTATATTCAATCGTCAGGTTTGACCTGAAACCTCAGGGCTCCGAGACCTTGCTAGTTCTGGATCACACGGGTTTCCCAGAAGGTGAGTTCGACTCCCTCGAGCGGGGCTGGCATAGTCACTATGGGGACCCGCTGAAGAAATTCCTCGTTTAGCCCTGCGGGGTTGCGTTGACACTCCCGCGGAGCTAATCAATAATCGCTCCATATGATTGGATCACTGCGCGGGAAGCTGATCGAGAAGCGGCCAAATCTGGTGCTGATTGATGTGGGCGGCGTGGGCTATCAAGTGGTGATTCCGCTTTCTACGTTTGCCAGCCTGGGCGCGCTTCACAGCGAGTCGACACTGCTGATTTACACGCACGTGCGCGAGGATCAGCTGGCGCTGTACGGATTTTTTACTTCGCGCGAAAAACATTGCTTCGAGCTGTTGATT
Source organism: Acidobacteriota bacterium (assembly GCA_003167215.1). Taxonomy (GTDB): domain Bacteria; phylum Acidobacteriota; class Terriglobia; order Acidiferrales; family UBA7541; genus Palsa-295. Next base: position 73,432 of record PMTV01000054.1, read on the forward strand.
TCGGCTTCGGGCGTGGGACCATCGCTCGCTTTGAAGATTCTTTCGGGCATGAGTCTGGAAGAGCTGATTCCGGCGATTCGCAAAGGGGATTTGGCGCAACTGGTGCGTATTCCGGGCGTCGGGCGCAAAACGGCGGAGCGCATGGTGGTGGAGTTACGGGATAAACTGGCAGTTGTGGATGTGCCGCAAGCTGGGAAACCCACGACGCGTTCACAACTTGAATCGGATGTTGCTTCTGCCCTGGTGAACCTTGGCTACGACACGCGGTCGGTGGACAGCGCGATTGAAAAGGCGGGCGTGAAGGCACCGGGGGATTTTGAGGAACTGCTGCGCGCTACACTTCAAATTCTCGGCGGCGCGTCTATGAAGAAAACGGCTCGCGCCGGGCGCGATGAATAATTGAACTTTTTTTGGGAAGGGCGCAGTCTGAATCAGCGGCAAAGACGAGGGATAGTTGGCAGAGAAGATCACGGACGGGCGGAGCCGGATTATTTCAGGGAAGGCGCTGGATGAAGACGCGCGCATTGACGCGAGCGTCCGGCCGAAGCGCATGGAAGATTTTATCGGCCAGTCGCGGGTGAAGGAAAACCTGAAGATTGCGGTGGACGCGGCCCGAAATCGCGGAGAAGCGCTGGATCACGTCCTGCTCTACGGGCCTCCGGGGCTGGGAAAAACCACCCTAGCGCAGATTCTTGCGAATGAGATGGGCTCGGCCATAAAGATAACTTCAGGGCCGCTGCTGGAGAAAAAGGGGGATGTTACGGCGGTGCTCACGTCGCTGGACCCGCGCGACTTCTTTTTTCTGGACGAGATTCACCGGCTACAGCCTTCGCTGGAGGAGATTTTGTATCCGGCGATGGAAGATTTTCGCGTGGACTTGATTATTGGACAGGGGCCCGGCGCGCGAGTGCATCCCTATCAACTTAATCAGTTCACTTTGATCGGAGCAACTACGCGTGCGGGATTGATTATGGCGCCGCTGCGTTCGCGATTCGGAATCGTGCACCGATTGGAATTTTATTCTCCGGAAGATGTCCTGCAGATCGTCCAGCGCTCGGCAAAAATTCTAGGCATCACCATGGATGAGCAAGGCGCCGCCGAGATCGCGCGGCGAAGCCGCGGGACGCCGCGCGTTGCAAACCGGTTGTTGCGGCGCGTCCGCGATTTTGCGGAAGTGCGGGCGAAGGGCCAAATCAATGTCACGGTGGCTCGCGACGCGCTCGCTATGCTGGGAGTGGACGAACACGGGCTGGACGAAGTGGATCGCAATTTGTTGCTGACGATCATTCAGAAATATTCTGGCGGGCCGGTGGGGCTGAATACTATCGCGGCTTCGCTGAGCGAAGAAGAAGACGCCATCGAGGAAATTTACGAGCCTTACCTGATGCAACTGGGCTTGCTCGATCGCACGCAGCGAGGGCGCGTGGCGACCGCCCTGGCCTACAAACACTTCGGCATGGATGAGCCTCGCCGCCAGCCCGGACTTTTCAGCTAACGACTGATTCCGCGATACGACGGTTTCCGGTTATCATGATTTTCCTGCGGCTATGGCGACAGTCTATTTATCGCTGGGTTCGAATAAGGGAGACCGTTCGCAATATATCGCGCGGGCGATGGAGGCTCTCGGTGCGCATGGAGTGAGTGTCAGGCGTAAGTCGTCCCTGTACGAAACCGAGCCGGTGGAAACAACTTCAAAAAGCTGGTTCTTAAATTGCGTGATAGAAGCGGAAACAAATCTTCTACCGCCGCAATTGATGCACACACTGCTGGATATCGAGCGCGAACTGGGGCGGCGAAGGCGCGTGCCGCGGGGGCCGCGCTTCATCGACATGGATATTTTATTCTATGAGGATCGCGTGGTGAATTCAGAGCAACTCGAGATTCCGCATCCGCGCATGGCGGAAAGGCGATTCGTGCTTGTGCCGTTCGCCGAGATTGCCCCAAGAGTAAGGCATCCTATTCTTAAGAAGACGATCGCGGAACTGCTGAAGGAGACGCCAGACCGTAGTGAAGTTCGTCCGCGTCAGACTAAATCGGCGGAGTAGTAATATTATTCGTCGCGCTCCGGCGGCTATCCGAGATGCTGGCGGTCGTGCAATTCTTTCTCGCGCTTCTTGCGCTGTTCTTCTTCCTGCTTCTCGAACTCGAGCAATTCTTCCTCTGACATTTGATAATCCTCGCGCGACGCGAACATGGTGCCCCGGCGGCTGTCGCGCGAATTGAGGATCTTGCGCTGCCGCTTTTTGAGAGCGGAAAAATCTCCCATGCTGCGGATGGGTTCAGCGAGCGCGCCGGACTCCACCAGCAGCTCGCTTACTTTCTCGAGGAAATCGTGGAGGTGATACGGCTTGAGTGAATAAGGAAGACCCTCCTGCTCGAGGATGGGCTGCGCCTGCTTCGCTGCGAGCAAAGGAACCAGAAAGAGAACTCGGATGCGCTTCGGCGGAGCCTCATTTTCGGCTTGCGGCGCGGGATAAGACTCCGTCTGGGCGAGTTCCTTGAGGATGGAGAAAAGCTGGCCACGAACGTCGGTAAGCGCGATGTTGACGATGACGAGATTCCACTGACCGCTGGCTAGCTCGGACATTGCCTCCGAAGCGAGAGGGGCCAGCCGGACACGCCAGCCCTCGGAATCGAGGACGTTTTTAAGCGCGCGCTGGCTGCCGATATCGTCGTCTATGATCAGGATTCCGACTTCTGCCACGGGGGTCTCCAGAGGAATGCAACTTCAGTATAGCGGGGAGAAGTTTGCGCGGAGTTTCGGTCAAGTGCAGGGTTTCCAAGGCGGCCTTGGCTCCGGGAACAGGCGAAAACAAAGCGAAGAATAGTGCTTGACATAGCGAACAAAAGGCGAATAAGATGCAACACGTGACGGCGAGGCTCCAATGGCCACTTATCCCATACTCCGGGCAGCCCCAGCGACGCTACGGCGTCGACGGCCAGGTCCGGAGCAAACCAGTCTCACCCTTTTCCCCACAGCCGCTCGCCACGGCACCTGTGAGCAACCGAGTGACGCTTCCGCGCCCCCGGAGCCGGTCCCGACAGAGTCGGGATCACCGCTCCGAACGAAGCCCGCTACGGAACTGGTCGGCATTGCACGCCTCGCCGCTTCCTCTCTCCGCGCTGAAGCCAAGCGCGGGACCGAGTATTTTCTCCTGCCGGTACGGTCAATCCTAAACTACTGCGATTCGGAGAGGGTGCCGTTTCGATGGACGGTGAATCCCTATCGCGGCTGTGAATTCGGCTGTAAGTATTGCTACGCGCGCTATACGCACGAATACATGGACATTGATGGCGGCGAATTCGAGTCCAAAATTTACGTCAAGAAGGATGCGGGGACGCTGGTGAATCGCGATCTCTCCTCGGAGAAAATCTGGGGAGAGCATATCGCGATTGGAACGGCTACCGATCCTTACCAACCGGCGGAGCGCGAGTTCGGGGCTACGCGCGCCATACTGGAAAAAATGGCGGAGCGCGAGGGGTTGAGTCTTTCGATTACAACGAAATCAGATCAGGTGGTTCGCGATATCGATTTGCTGCGGCGCATCGCGGAACGATCATCTATCACCGTGAACTTGAGTATCACGACGATGCGTGTTCGGCTGGCACGGCTGCTCGAGCCTCGTGCTCCGAGGCCGGATCTGCGGCTTGAAACGGTTCGCAAGTTGCGCGAGGCTGGAATCTCAGCGGGCGTGTTGGCAATGCCGATCCTGCCGGGGATAACGGACAGTGAAGAGGATCTGGATACGTTGGCGCGTGGTGCGCGAGATGCGGGGGCGCAATGGCTTGCGGGAAGAGTACTTTTCCTGATGCCGGCATCGTTGAAGCAATTCATGCCATTTCTGGATAAGAAGTTTCCGAAACTTTCGCAACAATATCGCGCGTGGTACGGGCGGTATGGGACCGTGCCCGAGACGTATCGCAGGGAGATCACCGCTCGTGTGGAGAAACTGCGCGGTAAGTATGAACTTGGTTTGCGGACACGCACGGACGAATCCCGGGCTTGGAAGTCGCCGCAGCTGCAACTTGTTTGGCAAGGAGGAGGAGCGTAATGCCTCGAGCGAAATCAAGGAAACGGGCGGGTGGCCGCGGGAAAATCGCGCGGCAGATGGAACTGCAAGTTGCTGGTTTGCCTGCGGAAACAAAACGTGTGCGGGGCGTGAAGCTGAAACACGTGTCCGCGTTCACGGTGCTTGTCTCCGTGATATGTTTAAGCGCATTTTTGGCCGGCCGCGTGGATGTGTCAGCGGCGAAGTCTGTGAGAGGCGATGCGAAGGAGCAGCCCATGTTCTTAGGCTTGCGAACCGCTGTATATGACGCGCCGGATATTGCGAAAGCAAAAGCCTGGTACAGCAGAGTGCTGGACGAACAGCCCTATTTCGATCAGCCTTTCTACGTTGGCTTCAACGTAGGCGGATATGAACTGGGACTTCTGCCAGAGAAGGATTCGGCTGCGAAGCGCGCTCGCGCGGGAGTGGCCTACTGGGGGGTGGAGGACGCGCACGCTGCTTACAAACGTCTAGTGGATATGGGAGCGTCGCCGCTTGAAGAGATCCAGGATGTGGGCGGAGGAATTCTGATTGGCGCGGTGCGGGATCCGTTTGGCAATGTTCTGGGCATCATCCAGAACCCTAACTTCAAGCCAGGCGAAGCGAAGTAGATTGTCCTAACGAGAACGGAAAGAAGGGCTATGCATTGGCGCTCTGAGGAACGTGCAGCCTCTCAACCGCGGCGATGTGTCGAAGAATCATTTCGACGACGTACTCATCTCCAAATTTCGAGTTAATCATTACGTTGTAGAGCGCCCGGCAGGGCCACTCGGAGCCGAAATAGTGGCGTATGAAAGAGGCACGCTCCGCGTCGATTTCGGAGACCAGTTGGGCGGCTTCCTTTTCGGTTTTCCCGATCGATTTTATGCGGAGTATTTTTTCCTCTCGCGAGGCGTAGACGAAGACGTGGAAGGCGTCCGGATGATCTCGTAAAATGTAAGGCGCGCCGCGCCCTACGATGACGCAATTTCCGCGGGAAGCGACATCCTCCACCACTTTGCGCAGCACCTCGACCATCTGATCCGTGTCAAAGCTGGAAGCAGTGCCCTCCAGGGGGAGCGCCCTTTCATAGCTTCCTCGAGCGAAAACTTTGAATAGGCGATAAACCAAAGGGTCCACGCGTTCGTCGCATTGCCTTGCCGCCTTAGGGTCGACCTTGGCGATGCGCGCAATTTCCGCAGTGAGTTCCTCGTCCCAGAGTTTCCAGCCTAGTTCTTCGGCCAGCCGGCGGGCAATAAGCGCACCACCGCTGCCGTATTCGCGCTCGACGGTGATGGTCCGGACATGCATAGCGTTCCTCCCGGAGCATCAGTGTACAGCTATTGGGCCGCCCGGCTTCACTTTCTTCATCAGGAAGACAAAGGGGAGCATGACGAGCACGGATACGCCGAGGAGCCAGAAGTTGTCTATGTACGCCAGCATGGTGGCTTGTCGATCGAGCATATTTGCGACGATGGCATAAGCTTGGTGTGAGGCTTGATAGGCGGAGGATCCTTTGGCTATAAGCGCCCGCGTAGTCTCAGCAATCATGGTCTGGAGTTGTGGACTTCCCGCGTGTATGTCGTTGTTCAGGTTGGCCTGATGGAACTGGGTACGGCGGGCGAGCATTGTGGTGACGAGTGAAATTCCTATGCTGCCGCCAATGTTCCGCGCGAGATTGATCAAGCCGGAAGCCGCGTTGGATTTGTTTTTGGGAATAAATGCGTACGCCGCGGTGTTGATGGGAACGAAGAGAAATGCGAGGCCGATAGCTTGGAATACACGCGCGGTAGCCACAGTGCGAAAATCGATAGCGGTATCGAATCGAGTCATGTGGAATAGTGCAAACGAAAGCATAGCCATTCCGAAGAGCAGCAGTCTCCGCGCATCATAACGGCCTAGAAGAAAGCCTACGACGGGCATGGCCACCAGAATGGCGAATCCTCCGGGCATCAATGCGAGGCCGGCTTGCTCCGCGGTGTAGCCCATAACCGTTTGCATAAAGAGCGGCAGCAAAACAGTGCTGGACATCAATGCGAATCCCACCATGAACATCAACATATTTCCGACGGCAAAAGAGCGGTCTTTGAACAGATGCAAGTCGATGATGGGATCTTTGTGATACCACTCCCAGATCACAACTGCTATCAAGGCAGTCGCGCTGATGGTGGTCATGATGACGATTAAGTGCGAACCAAACCAATCGTCACGCTGGCCTTTGTCCAGCACGACCTGCAGAGTTCCGAGGCCAAGGGCGAGCAATCCTAATCCGATGTAGTCGATTTTAAAGCCCGTGCGCTTTTGCTCCTTCATGTAGGGAGGATCGGAAATTAACCGGTTGGTGAGAAGGAGGGAAATAATGCCGACCGGGATGTTGATGAAGAAAATCCAGCGCCAATTGAAGTTGTCGGTGATCCATCCGCCGAGCGTGGGGCCGATAGCCGGAGCAAGCACGACAGCCATGCCGTAGACCGCGAATGCCATTCCGCGTTTGGCCGGAGAAAATGTGTCAGCGAGAATTGCCTGTTCACTGGGCTGCAAGCCTCCGCCGCCTGCTCCCTGCAATACGCGAAAGAAAATCAGCATGCCGAGGCTGGGAGCCAGTCCGCACAGAAAGGAGCTGATGGTGAAAATCGCCACGCAGGACATATAAAAACGCTTGCGGCCGATCATCTGTGAAAACCAGCCACTCATGGGCAGAACGATCGCATTGGAAACCAAGTAGGACGTGAGTATCCAGGTGCTTTCGTCTTGACCGGCGGAAAGACTGCCTGCAATGTGAGGGAGCGCGACATTTGCAACACTCGTGTCGAGCACTTCCATGAACGTAGCGAGCGTTACCGTGAGTGCGATGACCCAGGGGTTTACAGGCGGCCGTTGGTAGGCGTCCGATGGCATAAGAGCGCCGGAGTCACTTCACGTAAACGTTGGCTTCCACCGACATCCCCAGCCGCAGCGAAAGGTCCTTGTTCTGCCCGGGTTCGAGGACAATTTTCACCGGGATGCGCTGAACTACCTTGACATAGTTACCGGTGGCGTTTTCTGGCGGCAGCAGGCTTAAGCGGGCGCCGCTGGAATTGGCAAAGCTATCTACATGTCCGTTGTAAGTACGTCCATTGGAATCCACTTTTATTTTGGCGGATTGTCCCACGCGCATGTTCTTCAACTGAGTTTCTTTGAAGTCGGCAGTGACCCAGACGTCCTCGAGGGGAACGATGGAGAGCAGTTGCTGGCCGGGCTGGACGTTCATTCCGACTTCAACGCTTTTCGTAACCACGCCATTCACCGGCGCAACGATCTTGGTGTACTGAAGATTCAATTGGGCCTGATCGAGGAGCGCTTGTTTTTGTAGGACTGTGGCGTCGGCGGAAAGGGCGCGCGCTTCGGAGGTAGCAACCTGCCGCGGCGCAGTTTGCGATGAGCGCAAGCCGGCTTCGGCGGTGGAAAGCTTGCTGCGTGCTTGCGTCACCTGTTGCGCTGCTGCCGCAGCAGAAGAGCGTGCCGCCACTACGCCGGCGGCGTTCGCCTTTGCGGCGGCATCTGCCTGGTCATACATCTGCTGTGAAATTTCCTGTTTATCGACAAGCTGTTTGTAACGGCCGAGGTCCAGCTGGGCTTTTGTGTCATTGGCTTGAGCTTCGGCAAGCTGCGCTTGAGCGGCGTCGTACTGCTGCTGAGCGGCTGCGATCCCGGCCTTCGCATTTTCGACGTCCGCTTCCGAAGACGAGACTTGGCTTGCGGTATTGATGTTCGTAATCGGGACGTTCAGGTTGGAAGCCTGCGCTGTGGCCCTCGCGTCTTCTAGAGCGGCCTTGGCCTGGTCCACGGCGACTTGATAATCGCGGGGATCGATTTCAACAAGTACAGTGCCCGCAGTGACGTACTGGTTGTCGTCTACGTTTACTTTTGTGACGTAGCCCGAAACTCGCGCGCTGAGCGGCATTAGATGGCCGTCCACTTCCGCATCGTCGGTGGATTCATAGCTTTGAAAATATCGCCAAGCGAAGAATCCACCGACGAGCACCAGAAGGATCGCTGCAATCAGAAAAAAACGAGCGTTAGGATTCGATTGAATGAATCTTCCCGCACGAGACGGTGGAGGCTGTGATGCCGAATGGGTTTCCGGGGCAACTGCGGCGGCTGCAGCAGGTTTTTCAGACGGAGCGACGCTCTGGTCCGGCGGAGTTTTAGGTGGTTCCACGTCTGTTCTCTGTGCCATTTATTTTCCTTTGAAATACTGCTTCACGCCTTCTTCCGCGAAACCAATAGCCCGCGCCAAAGCGATCTTCGCGTAGTTATAATTGTAGAGAGCCGAAATATAGTTTTCGTGCGCGCTCGCGACGGCTTCTTGCGCTTGGACAACCTCCACCGTGTTGGTAACTCCTGCGGCAAAACGATCGCGCGATTGCAATAAGCTCTCATCTGCCAGAGCAACATTGCTCTTAGCTACGACCACTTGTTGGCTCGAAGACTCGAGGTTGAACAGCGCGGTGCGAACGTCCGCATCGATTTGTCCGCGCAGGTTGTCGAGATGATCGCGGCTCTGCTGAAGCTGCGCATCAGCGACCAAGACATCCCCGTGAACTTTGCCGCCCTGGAAGATTGGAACACTCAATGTCGCGCGCAGGTCGAATACCCCGTGCGTGAAGAGATCCGAATAAGTTCCGGCAATTCCGTAATCGCCGCTGACGGAGAGCGACGGGTAATAACCGGCGTGGGCCGCACGCCGCGAATACTCTGCGGAAGTGACAGTTGCCAGCGCGGCCTGAAAATCCGAACGCGTTGCATACGCACGCTTCAGTGCGTCCTCGACGGTAATGCCTTCGAGAGGTTCGTACGGAGATTTATCGGTCAGATCAAACTCCTGGCCTGGCGCAAGTCCAATCACTCGCGCGATGGTCAGCTTCTGAATCGCGAGATCATTCCGGGCCTGAATCAATTGCTGCTGGCGCGTCTGCAACTCGACGTGCGCGCGTAGTTCGTCGATGGCCGGGGAAGTTCCGGCTTTGAGCTGATCGGAGGCCTGATTGTAGAGGGCCTGTCCGGTGTTGACTTGAGCTTCGGCTGTTTCGATGCGCGCTTCGTCGGCGATGGCCTGAAGATAGTTGTAACCGACCGCGAGAACGACGAGATCGCGCGCGTCCTTGTACGTGTATTGCGCGGCTTTCACACTCTGCGAAGCGGAGCGGGTGTTGTTGATGGCCTTCCAATCAAAAACTGATTGCGTCACATAAGCGCGGCTGTCGAAATAAGTGAAAGGGCCGACGATGGAAGGAATACTTGCGCCAGGAATTTTGAAGCTGAACCCAAATTCGGCAAGGTCAATTTGAGACTGATTGACGTAGCTGGTGGTCGTAAGATTAGGCAAGAGCGAGCTCAACTGCTGCCAGCGCTGGCCGCGAGCTGAACCGACGTCCTGGCTCGAGAGTAACAAGCCGAGGTTCTGTTTCAGGCCGCGATTGATGGCATCTTCGAGCGAAATCGGAAGAACGCCGGGAACAAGTTTCGATGGCACGCTACCTGTGAATGAATTTTGTCCTTGCGCAGCGGCGGGTGAAGATGCGGAAGAAGGAGCAGAGTAAGAAGTGTTGCCGGCGCTGGAACTTGAGTTTCCGGATTGGGAGGCGACAGGCCCGACGGGGGTCTGCGCCAACAGAGGGTTCTTGGCCGCTGGTGAGAAGATTGTCAGCACAAGGGCGATGGCAGCCAATCGATGTTTCACGGAATCTCCTCCAGTTCTATGCTATGTATGATGAAACCCAGCGCTTCGAGATTCACCGAGCTACGTCAAATTTGACGGCAACGAAGCAGTCAGCGCGCTGCTTTCCTCTGACGCTTGCCTTTCCCATTCCCCTTCCTTGACATAGAAATATCGGCAGAAAGGCTTGGAAAGAACAGCTCCCAGACTTCCTCTGCCGACTTTCGCAGGAGGGAATCCGGATTCAACGCCCAAGCTATGGTCACTCCCATCAGGATGAGGTGGGTTAGCCGAGCGAGATCGGCAGCAGAACGATCGCGGCGAATCTCGCCCTTTTGCTGACCGAGAACAAACATTTCCGCCAACAGCCGCCGTCCGCGCTGAAGCCGGTTTTGCAATTCTGCGCGCACCGGCGCACACGACAAATGAGCCGCGAAAATTGAGCGAAGCAAATCGGGACTTTGCGAAGACTGTCCGGCCAGGTTGGTAGCCAATTCCTTGAGAACGGCTAACACGGAGTGATTTGTCGAACGAGCTTTGTTTAAGGCGCGTTCGATCGCGGCGACGCGCTGCTCGCCGTAGGTGGCCAAGACATGTTCTTTAGTGGGGAAATAATTGAAGAATGTTCCCTTACCTACGTCGGCGGCGTCCGTGATGTCTTCGACGGTGGTTTCCAGATAGCCACGTTGGGCAAAGATCCGCAGGGCGGCACGATAGATCCGTTCGCGAGTTTCTGCGCGACGCCGCTCGCGCCGATCGGAGGGCCGAAAGCCTGAAGCGCGGCGAGGGGAGCGAACCGCACTGGAAGATTTCATTTGTGAGGAACTCCTAATAATGACTTATAGACGAATACGACTATAAGTCATATTTGGATGGTAGGTCAAGACGATCAAACCAGCGCAAAAGGACTCAGCGGGAAGTTCGCTGCGCCGGGGATTTTCTCCCCGGCGCAGCAGATAAAAAGCGGCCGGTTCAGCTCGGAAGGGCGGTCCAAGTTCTTATAGAGACCCTTCTAGCTGAACCTGCGTGTTCCTGTTTCGTTTCGAAACTACTTGCGATTGCCTGAAATCTTGTCGAGCTCGTCAATCAGCGATTTGGCTGACGGAAGAACTGCCTGTCCGCCTTCAACGATGTCTTTCGCGCTGATCGCTTTGCCGTACAGAGCCTTGTTGGCATCGTCATCGGAGTCCATCGACGCGCCTTCCAGAGAGACACCGGCAAATAGTCCCTTGGTCCGCGAGTACGTGAGGACGTCAACCTTCATGGAAGCGGCATTGTAACCGACAGCTTGAGCGCCCGTGGGACCAGCAGCGGCGGCGGCATTTGCTCCGAGCTTTGTCTTCCCATTCAGGATTTGCTCTGCGCCGGTGTGGTTCATGACCACCAGCACAAAATCAGTGGCCGTAGAGCCGAGTTGCACGCCAATGCTGGCCTGGTCGAGCCGGTACATCGCCGGTGCGCCCCAGTCACCATCCATCTTCGCGCCATTGCGGCAAACAAGTACGCCACGTCCATAACTGCCGCCGATGCCAATGGCTACTTTCTTGACGCTGGGAAACACGACGATACAATCGGCTTGGTCAACGATGCTGGTAGGCAGACCCTGATCCACGAGAATCTCCCGCAGTACCGTGGCCGAGTTAGATAGACGCTCCTCTTCTTTTTTCTGAGCGAACATGGGAGAAGCTACAGCTAAACAAAGTGCGAAAACGATCATTTTCTTTTTCACGGTTCAACCTTTCTTGACTAGGATGGACTCGGAGCTGAAGCTCGGAATCGTATTACCTGACCTGGGATTTTCTCTTAGTATCCGAAGCAGGCTGATTGTACATCAACCTGACTTCGATCGGCTTCCAAACCGAAGCCGAATATAAGGAATATAGAGTGCGTTTCGATTAGGAACTGTGCTTCGGTGAATGCTTCCTCAAAGTTGAAAGAAGCAGCGCGGCTGACGGTGGCGGAGGAACGGCGCCATGAAGGACGATGTCCCTGGCCGGAATTTTCTTTCCATAGACGCGTTCGTTCGCGTCGTTGTCCGGGCGTACTGTGGAACCCGCGAGCGAGATGCCAGCGAAAAGACCACGCGCTCGGGAATAGGTCAAAATTTGCGCGCGCAAAGTGACGTCCGTTTCCGCTGAGGCGTTGCGTCCAACCGGGCCTGCGGCTGCGGATGCGTCGCCGCCGATCTTCACTTTACTGGCGAGAATACCTTTAGCGCCATCTTCGTTCATAACCAGCAGAACGAAGTCGGTTGCTTGTCCGCCAGCCTGAAAGCCGAAACTGGCGCCTTCCAGAGCCATCATTGATGGCGCGCCCCAGCGACCGTCGAAATTATCGCCGCGACGGCAGGTCATGACGCCGCGACCGTAGCTGGCGCCCACGATGAATGCGGCCTTGAGCACCGACGGAAATACAATGACGCAGTCCGCTTTGTCGATGAGGCTTTGCGGAATGTTGTCGGGAATATTCATAATCTCTTTTACGACTTGACCTGCATTCTTAATGCGGTCTTCGTCTTTTGTGGTGTCATCATCCGCCCTCACGGTAGAGGGGGCAAAGGCTGCGGGCAGTCCGATTAGCACCGCAATCAGCAGAGCCGATAGAATGCTCTTCATAGATTTCCTCCTTAATGAGCATCTATCATATGAGTTTCACCTTGGAATCGCAACCTTTCTGCAAGCGACGTGGAGAGCCACACATTCGAATATAATCAGTTCCGTTTCAATTCGGTACAAATCACTATGATCAAATTCACCATATTTTCACGCGTCCGACGCCGCTATTTTTCTATTGCGGGAGCACTTCTGATTGGACTAAGCGGATTCGCGGCGCCTGTCGTCGCGCAGAACCCGAAGGATGCCCCAAGGGCAGCCTCGGCGAAAAAAAAACCAGCAGCCAAACGACCAGATGTGGCGCGATTTCGCGCGCGCGTCGATTCAGTCCTGACTGAAGCTCATGCGCAAAAGGCTTTCTGGGGAGTGTTGATAGTGGAGGGCGACAGCGGAGAGACGCTTTACGATTTGAATGCCGACAGATTCTTTACGCCTGCGTCAAACGCGAAGATTGTCACTTCCACGCTTGCGCTCTCGATGCTGGGTCCTGATTTTCATTTTCATACCACCTTGGAGACATCTGGCCAGCTCGGAAGCGATGGGCGGCTTGCCGGCGACCTGTTTTTAGTGGGGCGCGGTGATCCAGATCTCTCCAATCGAAAATTTCCGTACGCTGGAAAAGTGGAACGCGAAGGTCCTTCGGAAGCGGCCTTAACTGAGATGGTGCAAAGTGCGGTGGCTAAAGGGCTGAAGGTGGTGGACGGAGATATTGTCGCGGATGATAGTTATTTTCCTTACGATCCATATCCAGCCGGCTGGAACGTTGGGGACTTGTATTTTACATTTGGCGCGCCCGTCAGCGCGCTTGCGTTCAACGACAATTCTTTTTCAGTCGAAGTAAGCCCCGCGGACCGGGAGGGCGATCCGGCAAAGCTCATGGTCGAACCGGAGGCTGCTTCGAATGACTTCGGGCACGAATTGAGCACCGGCCCAAGCAGCGGGAAACCGAATTTTTCAGTAGTCCGCCAACCAGGACAAAAATTTATTCTTCTGCGCGGCTCCATCCCCGCCGGACACGCGCCGATAAAACTCGACTTCGCAATGATTGATCCGGCCGAAGTTGTTGCACGGACGCTTAAGCAGACTCTCGAAAACGCCGGCGTGCACGTGACTGGCGGAATACGTGTGCAGCATGCGGCGCCACCTCAACCGTTTGATGCCCTCACTCTGGCTACTCGACCGACTGCAGACATCCCGCTTAATCCCGGCGGCATGAGCGGCGAAATGGCCAAGATAGTGAATACTCTCGTGCTGGCCGAGCATATTTCCCCACAGCTGCTTGAGAGCATTCGCGTAACGAACAAAGTGAGCCAAAACCTGCATGCGGAACTATTTCTTCGCACCGTGGCGCGGGAAAAAGCGGGTGTTGGCTCGACTGACGCAGGAATTTGGGTGGAGCAGAATTTCCTGAAAACGGCTGGAATTGCGGATGGGGACGTTGTTCTGTCAGACGGGTCGGGGCTATCGCGAGATGATCTCGTCACACCCCGGGCGATCGTTCAGCTTCTGCTATACGTATCGCAACAGCCCTGGGGAGCGGATTACATTTCGACGTTTCCGGTAGCCGGTGTGGACGGTACGCTCGAAAACAGGATGAAGGATACGGCGGCGTCAGGCCGGATATTGGCGAAGACTGGGTCACTCGAGCATGTGCGAGCAATGTCCGGCTATGCCACAACCGCTCGCGGCGAACATCTGGTCTTTACGATTTTCGGGAACAATAGTACGGCACACGGACACGACGCCACAGCCGCGATGGATGCGATTGGCGTTGCAATGGTCGAGACGCTTGGCGCTTCCCCGCAATCTAAGAAGAGAAAATGAGATCGGCGGAACAGCTTCTGGAATTCGACCGGCTGAAAGACATCGTCAGCCGTTACACCACGTGCGCACCCGGCAAGCGCGCAACGCTAGCTCTCGTGACGCGTCAGGATGCAGAAGCTCTCGACGCCGAATTTGCGCTGGTGCGCGAAGGTGTGGAGTACTTTCGCGCCGGTTCTAAATTTGGTTTTGGTTCGCTTGCCGATCCCGAAGAATGGCTCGCTCGATTGATTATTCCAGGTTCGATTCTTGTTCCCGCAGAGCTTCTAGACGTCGCATCGCTGATGGAGACGGCGCATGCGGTGCGGGAAACGTTCAAAGGGGAGGCCGCGAAATATCCTCGGTTCACCCGAGTCGCGGCAACGCTGGTGGATTTTCGACACCTTTCGATTGCGATCAGACGCGCGATTCTGCCAAACGGAGAAATCAGCGACGATGCCTCACCGCAACTGAAACTGATACGCGAGAGCATGGGGCAGGCACGCAATAAAATCCATCAGTCACTCGAAGGGATTCTACGTTCCCGCGGCGAACCGGCTGGAGAGGATTACATCACGCTCCGAAACGAACGTTTCGTAATCCCGGTTCGCGCCGCCGACCGGCGGGCTGTTCCGGGGGTAGTGCACGCGGCAAGCGCGACTGGCCAGACAGTCTTCGTCGAGCCGCTGGAAGCCATCGATTTGAATAATCGTCTAGTTCAATTGAGTGAAGACGAGGTCGCGGAAATTGCGCGGATTCTGGAAGAGTTGACCGACCGCGTGCGTGCAGAGCGCGGCCCGTTGGAAGCCGCGGGCGCGCAGTTGGCCCACCTGGATTCGGTTTTCGCCCGGGCTCGCTTCGCGCGCGAACTCGATTGCGTGACGCCGGAATTTACGAAGGGGAATTTATTGCGTCTGGATGCGGCACGAAACCCCGTGCTCGAAGCCACGCTCAGGCCACAGGGACGCAAAGCAATTGCGCTGTCGCTGGGACTGGGCGGAGAAGAGACGGTGATGGTCATCAGCGGGCCGAACACCGGCGGGAAGACGGTTGCGCTGAAGAGTGTTGGATTGGCCGCGCTTTCCGCGCAATCCGGTATTCCGGTTGCAGCCGAACGCGCCGAGATGCCGATCTTTGATCATGTGCTTGCCGACATCGGCGACGAACAATCCATTGCGGCGGATCTTTCTACGTTTTCGGCGCACATGCTCAACTTGAAATCCATGCTTGAGACTGCAACGGAGCGTTCGCTGATACTGGTGGACGAAATGGGGACAGGCACTGCTCCGGAGGAGGGTGCGGCGCTGGCGGTGGCGCTGCTGGAAGAGTTCCGGAGACTTCATGCGCTGACGATTGCGACGACGCATCACGATCGTCTGAAATCCTACGCTTCGACCACGCCGGGAATCGTCAACGCGGCCATGGAGTTTGATGAAGTCAACTTGCGGCCTACATATCGCCTGCTGGTCGGCGTGCCGGGAACGTCGAGCGGAATCGAAATCGCGCGAAGGCTCGGTCTGCCGACGCGAGTAGTGGAGCACGCTAAAGCGGGTCTCTCGCCGGAATCGCGTGAAGCACGCGATTTGATCGCGTACCTTCATCGCAGCCGCGATGAAATGGAGGCAATCAAACGCGAGGCGCGCGAGGAGCTTGCACAAATTGAGGTCGAGAGGAACTCGCTTAAAACGGAGTGGGTTGGCCGGCAGAAAAAACGTATCGCCGAGTTGGAGAAGAGTTTTCAAGAGACGCAGAAACGGCTCGAAGGCGAAATGGCGCGTGCTACGGCGGATATTCACGACCGGGCGTTGCGAGCACAACTCGAAAAACAATCCGGGAAGCGAATGGGAAAGCTTGCGTCGGAAGCGCGCGCCGAGACTGATGCGGCCGTGCTCGACACCTTAGCTTCGTCGCAGGCGGACCTTGGAGTTGGAACGGAGGCCCCAGCAAAGCCAGTAGCTCCCGAACAGCTTATTGCTGGGCTGCGCGTGGTTGTTAAAGGATTCAAACAGCCGTTGATATTTCGCCGACTGGACGGGCGGATGGCGGAAGTGGAGGCTGGACCTCTGCGGATGCGTGTTCCGCTTGCGGATGTGATCGGCATCGCTCTTGATGCGAAGCCATCGAAAACAGATATGCCCGCATCTGCCCGTCCAAACGGCGTAACGGTTCACGCGCAGCACAGCGATGAGCCCGCGAACGAGGAAATAAACGTCATTGGCTGCACGGTGGAGGAAGCTACCCGCCGAGTAGATAAATTTCTCGACGAGGCGGCGCTCGGCAGCTTGCCAAGCATTCGAATCATTCACGGACACGGTACGGGAGCCTTACGTCGCGGCTTGGCAGAATTCTTGTCCACCCATCCACTGGTCGACAACGTTCGCCATGAGGCGGAAGATCGAGGCGGTACAGCGATTACCATCGCTGAGCTGCGAAGTTGAAGCGCGCCGGCAGTCGTTACTCGCCCCAAGATCTTCAAGCTTTACATCCCGTGAAAACATCAGCGTGAACACCCCGTGCGATAATTGGCTTAGAATAACGTCCCGATGGCTGAAGCAGGTTCATTCGCGGAGCGGGTGAAGCAGCAGGCGGACGTAGTCCGCGTGATCGGCGAGTACGTGCGCCTGAAGAAAAGCGGTCAGAACTTCACCGGGCTGTGTCCGTTCCACCAAGAAAAGACGCCTTCGTTTGCAGTACATCCCGTGAAACAGATTTACCACTGCTTTGGCTGCGGCGCGGGCGGCGACGTTTTCAAATTCGTGATGGAGCTGGAGAAGTGTACGTTTCCGGAAGCGATACGCACAGTCGCGGAGAAATGCGGAATCGCGATTCCCAGGCCGCGCGAACGTTCGCCAGAAGAGCGCCGCGAAAACCAGCAACGAAGCGCCCTGGTGGAGATGCACCGCGAAGGCGCAGCTTTCTACACGCGCCAACTGCACGAGAGCCCGGAAGGAAAGGTTGCCTATGCGTGTCTTGAGGATCGCGGGCTGAATCGCGAGGCCATGATGAAATTCGGGCTGGGCTATGCGCCGTCGTCCGGTGATGCGCTCCTGCGGTTTCTGAAACAGAAATATCCAGAAACGCTGTTGGAGGTATCGGGGCTTCTTTCCCGCGAGCAGAACGGCCGCTTCTTCGATCGTTTTCGCCGCCGCATCATGTTTCCCATAGCTAATGAAGCCGGCAAGGTAATAGCGTTCGGCGGGCGCGCGATGGGCGATGACATGCCCAAGTATTTGAACTCGCCCGAGACGCCCGTCTATTCGAAGAGCAATGTCCTTTATCATCTCGACCGTGCCAAGGAAGCGCTGCGGCAAAATGATTTCGGCGTTTTGGTGGAAGGCTACATGGATGCAATTGCCGTAGCGCGCGCAGGAATCGCGAACGTGATCGCAAGCTGCGGCACGAGCCTTGCGGAGCCACAAATAAAATTGCTCGGCCGGTTTACGCGACGCGTCGTCGTGAATTACGATCCGGACACGGCGGGACGCACGGCCACAGAGCGATCCTTGATCCTTCTGCTCGAAAAAGAGTTTGACGTCCGAGTGCTTACGCTTCCGGGGGGCGCCGATCCTGACAAATTCCTGAAAGTGCAGGGCGCCGAGGCTTACAAGAAACTCTTGACGCAGGCTCCGCCGTATCTGGACTATCTGATTGACCGCGCGCGTTTGATGGATCGAACCACCGCGAACGGACGTGTGGCGGCTCTCAATTTTCTGATGCCGTACGTCCAACGGCTTCCGAACGGGCTGCTGCGCTCGGAGTGGGCCACGCGCATCGCTTCCGAACTGCACGTGGACGAGCCTGTCTTGCGGGAAGCGCTTCGCCGAGCGGTCACCGAACGTCGCAGTGAGGTGAAGCCGAAGGCCGAATTGCTGGGGCCGAGTATCAAGGGCGCTGAACGCCGTTTGATTCACATGCTGGCAGAAGCGGACGGATTCCGCGAAAAACTCGCCCAAGAAATTGTTTCCAGCGGATTGCATCGAGGTCTTGAGACCGAGAAGATATTCGATTTGCTAATCACCAAGGCGGGCGAGCGCTCGGATCCGGCCACTTTCGCCGAAGCTCTCGATGAACGGGACCGGCGCATGCTGTTCGAGATTTTCTTTGAGTCTTTCTCGGAGCACACCTGGGACGAAGCGGAAAGCTGTCTGAGTGTGCTCCGCAACAGGCGCGTGGAGCAGGAACTCGCCGAATTGCAACAGCAGCTGGAAGCAAAGCCTACTGCAGAGGAATTGCGGCGAATCATAACCCGGCGGCTGGAGCTGCAAAAACTCTTGGCAGGCCAATGAGTTACGGCTTTGGTTGACCGCAGTGGCGTGTATGTTATATATTCGTAAGGTTTTGGATGAAACGAAGAGCGCGCAACGAGCATCATATAGACGTGGGAGAAGCGGCGCGGGCTTGTCGGGTAAGGGCGCAGGGCCAAGATCGAGTTCGAATCGTCTCAAAAATAACAGTTTATTCGTGATCATCGCGAAGGTGTGCCGGGGTGTCTAGTGCCGGCCGCTTTTTGCTTTGGACACAGCCCCGCGTGTGCCGCTCGGTTCAGCAGAGGGAGGAAGCGTGACGGTAGCTCTTGAAGAGAAATACGATCAGGTACGACAACTCATCGCGATGGGCAAAGAGCGTGGTTATTTGCTCTACGATGAAGTGAACGATATTTTGCCGCCCGAGGTTCACTCCTCGGAGGAAATTGACGATTTGCTCTCGACTTTCGAGCGCTACGGTATTGATGTGTACGAAGACCTTTCCAGTGCAAAAGCTGCGCTGGCAGCAGCAGATCCTTCCGATACTGCGGAAGTAAAAGAAGAGCCCGCTTCGTCGGCTTCCGAAGACGGCGAGCTGGATCTGACCCCGGGAACCCTGGAGAAGACGAACGACCCTGTCCGGATGTATCTGCGCGAAATGGGCACCGTGCCCTTGCTGACGCGTGAAGGTGAAGTGGCGATCGCGAAGCGAATCGAACGCGGCCAGTTGCTGGTGCTGAAAACGATCACTCGCGCTCCGCTTATCTTGAAAGAACTTCTGCAGGTTGGCGAAGACGTGCGCAACGGATCGCGCTCGATCAAGGAAATCGTTCAATTCGACGACGAAGAATTGACCGAAGAAAAAATCGAGCAGAAGACAAAAGAGACGCTTAAGCAGATTGACAAGGTCGCCAAGCTCTACCTGGTGGCGATCAAGCAGGCTGCCAAGCTGGAAAAGATTCCGCGGTCGAAGAAGCGCCCCTACCTTCGAGCGCGCTATACGCTGGCTCGGACGCGCGTAGAGATGTCGAATCGCTTCCGGGAGCTGGATTTTAATCCGCTGGAGAAGAAGCGCCTGATCGAAAAAATTCGGCAGACGGTCGAGCGGGTTCATTTTCTCGAACGCGATACGGTCAAACTCGAGCGCCGTGTGGAAGCTTCCAAGGGCGATGTGCAGGCGGAAGCGCGCAAGGACCTGAGGAATCGCCGCCAGGAACTGGGCGAAATCGAACTGGCGAGCGAAGTGAGTCCGACCGAGCTGAAGCGTGCGCTCCAGGTGATTCTTCGGGGCGAAGCGGAAGCGGAACAAGCGAAAAAAGAATTAATCGAAGCAAACTTGCGATTGGTGGTTTCCATCGCGAAAAAATACACGAACCGCGGTTTGCAGTTTCTCGACCTGATACAGGAAGGCAACATCGGGTTGATGAAGGCCGTGGACAAATTCGAGTGGCGGCGGGGCTACAAGTTTTCCACCTACGCGACGTGGTGGATCCGCCAGGCCATTACGCGCGCTATCGCCGATCAAGCGCGCACCATCCGCATTCCCGTGCACATGATCGAAACGATCAACAAGCTGGTCCGCACACAGCGGCAGCTCGTGCAAGAACTCGGCCGGGAACCTACCTCGGAAGAAATCGCGAAGCGCATGGATATTCCTGTCGCGAAAGTGCGCAAGATTTTGAAGATCGCGCAGGAGCCTATTTCGCTGGAAACTCCGATCGGCGAAGAGGAAGATTCGCATCTCGGCGATTTCATCGAGGATAAGGCTGTGGTCTCGCCGTCGGATGCCGTGATCAACCTGAGCTTGAAGGAACAGACGTCGTCCGTGTTGAAGACGCTCACGCCGCGCGAAGAGAAAGTGATCAAGATGCGTTTCGGTCTGGACGATGGCAGCGAGCATACGCTCGAAGAAGTGGGGCAGTCCTTTGCCGTCACTCGCGAGCGCATTCGCCAGATTGAGGCGAAGGCTCTGCGCAAGTTGCGCCACCCCTCGCGCTCGCGCAAGCTCCGAGCTTTCCTGGAAGGGTCTGCGAACGATTATTAATTCTAGTGGATTTCCCGTTTTGCTCGAGGGCGGGTATTAGACTCGCGTTTGGGTATGAGCTAGACTTCGAGGATTTTCTGCAAGCGGTCCAGCGCATTGAACCAATAGAACTTCATCTTCGCGCATTCCTCCGAGCTGGCCAACTTCATGTGATCGACGCTGGCGTGGCTCTTTCCTGATCCCTTGGCATAGAAATTCACGCTTAACCGGCTTTTGCCATCGTCCCATTTTGCACGCAGCGATTTATTCGGCGTCGCGGTGGTGATTTCCATTTTTGCGCCGGGTAGCCAGCGCCGCCGGATTTTTTCGTCGGTCCAGGCTTCGTAGAGCATAGTCATGGGCACGCTTAGCGTGCGGCTTCCGGATGCTGCAAATTCACCGTCACACTTCTGGAATTTTTCGCGGATACCGCGCGCGTGCTCGTAATCGACAGCGACCATTTGGCACCACCATGGCCCTACTTTTTGCTCGTCGCGAAGGTAAGCGGAAATTTCCTTGTGTTGCCACTTTTTCGCGCCGGCCTGGTCGAGGATTTTGAACCACTCCGCCCAGGCCTTGCCAGTTCTCTCCTTCACCGCTTCATCGCTCATCCGTTTTGATTCCCGTGGTTTTCTCATGGCAACGGTCTCCATTTATAATTTTCTTCCCAGCGCTCGCAAATTCAACTCCCGAGCCTGACCTATTTTTGCTGCTGGGCCGTGGACCAATTCACAGCGGAGCCGTACTCATACACCAGCTCGGCGCCGCGGTCGGCTCCGAAAATAACTAATACTGCGAGGATGCTGAGGCCGAGCAGCATAAATTTCCTCAATTGAGCGGTAAAGTTCTGCCGCACCGAAAAAGCAAAAATGCAAAGAGCAAGGCCGAGGCTGGTCGAGACGAGCATCAATGCCTGGTGGATTCCCACGATACGTTGGGCAACTCCCGGAGGCACGGAGTTTTCCGCAGCGAGGCCCGTCAACGCCGTCACAACCGCAGCCAGCGTGCCAAGATAGAGCATTCTGGACGCAGTGCGCTGCATTTCGTCACTCGCGCGCCAAACAGCCAACAGCTCAAACAACAGCGCGGCGAACCAAAAGGCGATAGGAAAATGAACGAAGATCGGATGATAATTCAGCGCCGCTTTTAAGCCTGGGAGCATAGAGCTTACCTCCTCACGGAGTTGGAGATGCTTGATAGCGCATTATGTGTCAGCGCCTCAGCCAGGTAAATAGGTGTATGATTCGCCGCAATTGTTGCGTGTAATTCCGCGAGGGGACTTCCTACGATGAAATGGGCTCTCTGGGCGCTGGGAATAATTGTCGCGTTGATTGCGACAGTCTTGCTAATCGGCTCGTTGCTGCCCAAGCAGCACAGCGCTACGCGCGCGGCGCGTTTTCATCAGTCGCCGGATGCAATCTGGAGCGCGATCACGGATTACTCGAAGTTTCCTGAATGGCGTAAGAGCGTGACGCGCGTGGAGGCGCTGCCTTCAGCGAACGGCAACCCATCGTGGCGCGAATTCGATAAGTACGATCACTCACTCCCTTTCGAAATTGATGAGTCGAAGCCGCCGCAACGCCTTGTGACGCGTATTGCAGATCCGAACCTGCCCTTCGGCGGGACTTGGACATACGAACTCACTCCGCAGGCGAACGGCGGCACGGTGCTGCGCATCACTGAAAATGGCGAGATTCGCAATATTTTCTTTCGTTTCGTGTCTCGTTTTCTCATGGGATACACCAAAACGATGGAAGATTATCTCAACGCTTTGGGGCAGAAATTCGGTGAGAAGACAACTGTGGAAAACTAGACGATGCCGGCAAAGCACCCATCAAAAGTGCGTGTCCCTGAACGGGATTACTCGCATCGCACTCTCATGGACAAGCTCGGAGTGAAGCCGGGCCAGCGCATCGTCGTACTGGGCGTGGAAGACGCGGAATTCCTGAGGGATCTGGCGGCCATCGTTCCGGAATATTCGCGCGGAAACCGCATCAACAATGCGGACCTGCTCTTCTTCTCCGCGGAAGCTCGAGCAGACCTCTCGCAGTTGAAATCTCTCTCTCGTTTAATTTCAAAATCAGGCGGGATTTGGGTCGTCTATCCGCGAGGCCAAAAACACATTCGCGAAATCGGTGTTATCAATGCGGGGAAATCAGCCGGACTCACGGACAACAAAGTGTGCCGCTTCTCCGGCACACACACAGCCCTCCGCTTTGTCATACCTCTAGCAAGACGCTGAGCGCTTCGGTTCCTCGGGTTCGGCATAAATCCGGTCAGCTGGAGGAGCGCCCGGCATTCCTGCATTGCTTTGAAGAATACGGGGCCGAAATTTTCGCTGCTCCGTTCGCGGTGCGCCTTATCATGTTCCTATGGCGGTAAGGCTCGACGTCCGCAAACTTACGGTGGAATTGCCGACGCAGACCGGCTGGGTGCGGCCGGTGAACGAGGTATCTTTCACGCTCGGCGAAGGCGAAACACTGGGCATTGTCGGGGAATCGGGTTCGGGCAAAACCATGCTTTCGCTGGCGCTGATGGGCCTGGAACCGCCCGGAGCGCGGAGGAAAGGCGAAGCGTGGCTGCACGAGCGCGATGGCGCTGCGGATTTACGAGGAATAAATCTTATCGCAGCATCGCCCGATGAAATGCGCCCGCTGCGCGGCCGCGAAATGGCGATGATTTTCCAGGAACCGATGACGGCGCTTAATCCCGTGATGCGGGTGGGCTCGCAGATTGAAGAAGCGATCCGCGTCCACGAAAGCGGCGCAAGTAAAAACGACATTCACCAGCGCGCGATTCGAGCGCTCGAACAGGCCGCGTTATCCGAGCCGGAACAGCGCGCGCGGCAATATCCGCATCAGCTTTCGGGCGGCTTGCGACAGCGCGTGATGATAGCGATGGCGTTGGCACCCGGCCCGGGAATTCTAATTGCCGACGAACCCTCCACTGCTCTGGACGTGACGGTTCAAAAGCAAATTCTTGAATTGCTGGCCAAGCTGCGCAAGGAGCTCCAGCTTTCGCTGCTTTTTATCACGCACGATCTCGGGGTCGTGGCGCAGGTAGCGGACAGAATCATCGTCATGTATGCGGGCCGGATTGTGGAAGACGGTCCAACGGCGGAAGTGCTGCGGCGGCCGCGCCATCCGTATACAGAAGGCCTGCTGCGGGCAGCCCCTCGTCTTGCGCGCGGGAATTTGATTCCGATTCCCGGCACGGTCCCGGCATTGAACGCGCTACCGCCGGGCTGCGCGTTCGCGCCTCGGTGTCCATACCATGTAACCGAATGCGACGCCGCGGTGCCGGAACTGCGGCCGGCGAGTAAAAATCATAATGCGAGGTGTATTCTCGTCCCATGTGCGCAGCCAACGACAACGAACTGAAGGCGCTTGTACGCGAACGATTCACGCGCACCGCGGAAGTTTTCGGCGACTATGCTATTGCGCATCGTGTCAGGGATGCGGAGCTGCTTGCGCGCATGGTATCAGCAGGCCCAAACGATCGCGCGGCCGATCTGGCCTGCGGACCTGGAACTCTTGCTCTGCGTTTTGCGCGCCACGTGCGGTGGGTCTGCGCGCTCGACCTTACTCCCGCGATTCTCGCGCGGGCACGCAGCAATGCAATTAAGGATGGGCTCGCAAACCTTGTGTGCGCTCTCGGCGATGCGCAAGCTCTGCCGTTTGGAGATGGCTCGCTCGACATCGCCGTCACCAGCTATAGCCTGCACCACATTTCGGATCCGGCGAAGGTGCTGCGGGAAATGGCGCGCGTGGTGAGACCCGGTGGCCGCGTAGGTGTGCTCGACATTGTGGTCCCGGAAGATCCAAAGATTCGCGAATTGAACCATCGAATCGAGTACATACGCGACGACTCGCACTCTCGCTCGCTTGCGCGAAGTGACTTCGATCGGATTTTTGCCGCTGCGGGGCTACGTATCGTTGCGACCGAAGCACACGGGCATCCACGCACGTTCGATCACTGGATGCATGTTGCCGGATGGAAAAGAACCGACCGCGAATACATGGAGGCTCGCCGACTGATGGAATCTTCGATGATGGATGACGGCGCTGATTTTCATCCGCGATTCGAGCCTGCCGAGGTGGTAAGGCCCGGGGAGAAGCCCGGCATCTACATAGTCAACACCGGAATCTATATCGCCTCCGAGAAGACTTGAATGCAAGCCGAAGCGCTTCTCGACGTCCGCAATCTCAGGAAATCGTATCCCATTTCGACAGGCGCGTTCACGAAATCCGAGCGCCGGACCGTCGCTGTCGATGAGATAAGTTTCGCGCTTGAGCGCGGAGAGACATTGGGGATTGTCGGCGAATCAGGATGCGGCAAAACAACGCTCGCGCGGATGCTCTTGCGGCTGATCGAGCCGGACTCAGGTGAACTTCGTTTTCGCGGGCAGAATTGGCTCGGGGCGCGCGGCGCGGATCTGCGGGCGCTGCGCCGTCGAATGCAAATGGTATTTCAGGATCCGGTCGCGTCGCTGAATCCACGGATGCGCGTGGGAGCGATTATCGGCGAGCCGCTGGCCGTCCATGAGCCGGACCTGTCGCGATCGAAGCGCCGCGACCGCGTGGCGGAAATTCTGGAAGCAGTCGGCCTGAGCGCGGAATCGCTGGATCGCTATCCGCACGAATTTTCCGGAGGTCAGCGCCAACGAATTGGAATCGCGCGAGCCTTGATCCTAAGGCCGGAGCTTGTGATCGCAGACGAGCCGGTGTCCGCGCTGGATGTTTCGGTCGGAGCACAGATTCTGGAACTGCTGGCTCGCCTCCAGCGAGAATTCTCCCTGACGTTGATTCTTATCTCGCACAGTCTTCCCGTGGTGGCGCAGCTCGCCACACGAGTAGCGGTGATGCAGAGCGGACGGATCGTTGAAATCGGGGCTGCCGGCCACGTGCTCGGCGCTCCGAGGCATCCGTACACAAAATCCCTAATCGCTGCCGTACCACAAATTCCGGCCTGATGTGACTGCATCTTTCTCCCAAAACTGGCGAGGGGCGTCAATCGCCCTATCCGCAGGGTCCACGTTCCCCAATTTGCTTGAATTGCGATACACTCTGCCCGCCTGTAACTTTTCGCAGCGTCCAAGCGTACTCGAACTAGGAACCAGCGCTTCTACCCTTTGACCGTCGGAGGAAAAGAACATGGCTAGCCCAGTGACGCCCTCGCCGGAATCCGCATCGTCCGTTAGCTCAGTCGGCCGAATTTTCGGTGCGATTTTCAACCCCAAGCCGACATTTGAATCCATCGCACAGCGGCCTACTTGGATTTTGCCGCTGGTACTGTTTAGCCTGCTTTCGATCGTGACCATTTTCATCTTCGGGCAGCGGGTTGGCTGGCGCAGCTTTATGGTCCGGCAGGATCAGCAAAACTCGCGACTCCAAAAGCAGATGGACCAGATGACGCCCGAGCAGCGCGAGAAGATACTAGACCAGCAGACTAAGATTGCGCCGATCTTCGGGTATGTAGGTGGAGTACTGGGAATTTTCATTGTGGCCGTGATCGTGGCCGCCGTTCTGATGGTTGCGTTTAACATGATGACCGGCGGGGGAATCGGCTTTGTCGCGTCCCTGGGTATCGTCGCGCACTCGTGGGTGCCCGGGCTCATTGCGGGGCTGCTGGGCATCCTCGTCCTATTCCTCAAAGATCCGTCCACGGTTGATATCCAGCATCTTGTGGCGACCAATGCTGGGGCATTTCTCTCCGACGACGCGCCGAAATGGCAAGAATCGCTGCTGAGTTCTCTTGATCTTTTTACTTTCTGGAGCATGATCTTGATGGGGATAGGCTACAACGCGGCAAATCCAAAGAAAATTTCGTTTGGCAAAGCTCTAGGGACAATAGTGGTCGTGTGGGCCATTTATGTAGTTTGTAAGGTCGGTATCGCGGCGGCATTCTCCTGATACACTCGCTCGGATGGGATTTCAGTTTGAAGTAGTTGCAACCGACCCGACGGGCGCGCGGCTGGGCCGGTTGACGACGCCGCACGGTGTGATCGAAACGCCGGCGTTCATGCCTGTGGGCACGGCGGCAACGGTGAAGGCGCAGACCCAGGCGGACCTGGAATCGCTCGGCGTTCAGATTCTCCTGTCTAATACGTACCATTTGTATCTCCGTCCAGGCCACGAGCTCATCCGCGATATGGGTGGTCTGCACAAATTCATGTCCTGGCCCAGAGCAATTCTTACGGATTCTGGAGGCTACCAGGTCTTCAGCCTGAGTGAATTACGTAAAGTAACGGACGAAGGCGTAACGTTTCGGTCGCACCTGGATGGAACGACGCATTTCCTTTCACCCGAGAAAGCGCTTGAGATCGAGATCGCGCTGGGCGCAGATATCATCATGGTTCTCGATGAATGCATCGAAGCTCCATCTACCGAACGGTGCACGCGGGAAGCTGCCGCTCGTACGCTCGAGTGGGCGCGACGGTCGCGTGAATATTTCGCGGAGCACGGCGATTCCGCACGGCAGATGCTTTTTGGAATCGTTCAAGGCGGGACCTACCCGGAACTGAGGCGCGAAAACGCGAACGCGCTTGTAGAACTGAATTTCCCGGGCTATGCAATTGGAGGACTCGCCGTCGGTGAATCGCATAACATCACCTGCGACATGACGCGCGCGGCTATTTCACGCCTTCCAGCCGACCGGCCGCGCTACCTGATGGGGGTTGGCCGGCCGGAGCAGCTTCCGGACTACGTCGCACTCGGCATAGACATGATGGATTGCGTACTGCCCACGCGCAGCGCACGGCACGGGTGCCTTTATACTTCTCAGGGACGTGTGCTGATTAAGAATGCGCGGTACTCAAATGATTCGCGGCCGATTGACGAAAAGTGCGGCTGTGCAGTATGCCAGCGCTATTCCCGCGCGTATCTGAGACACCTTTATTTGGCGGGCGAAACTCTCGCAGCCATCTTAAACACCCACCACAACATCTACTTTTACCTTGACATAATGCGTGGAATTCGCGAGGCTATTCGTTTTGGGAAGCTCGAAAGATTCCGCTCTGACCTTCAGGCCCGCCTCACATAGGCAAACCTAAGCAGATGTTGGGCGCCGTAAAAGGCGGAGGAGAGTCTTCGGAGCGCGGTTTGTTGGTTTGCCATCCTTGGCCGGCGTGCCCGCTTCAGCGGGAAAGGCGTAAGCATCGTGACGATGAGTTTAAGGACTTCTGAGCTCCTCGCGGCGACTTCGGTACAAGCGGCCCCGAGCGGGATCGCGCTCTTTCTTCCGCTGATCTTGATCATGGTTATTTTTTATTTTTTGATGATCCTGCCGGCGCAGCGCCGCCAGAAGAAAGTCACGGACATGCTTAAGGCCCTGAAGACCGGCGACAAAGTGATCACCAATGGCGGAATCTACGGCACCATCGTCGGCTTGGAAGACGAAGCGGTGCAATTGCGGGTCGCCGAGCAAGTAAAGATGAAAGTGGCCCGCAGCGCAATTGCAGGACTTCAAGCAGAACCTCCCAAGGAGAGCTAGAAAGCCGGCATGAATTCCCAGCTCAGATGGAAATTTATTTTTATCGCTGCGGTGATACTCCTTTGCATTTATGGCCTTATAGGCGTACCGACGTTTCCGACATCTTGGTCGCAGATTAAGCAGAATCTTGCCGATCGCATCAAGCTTGGTTTGGATTTGAAGGGCGGCAGCCACTTAGTGCTTCAGGTACAAGTTGATGAAGCCATCGGGCAGCGCTGCGACCAGGCCGTCGATCAGATCACGAAGCAAGTCCACGAGAAGAACATCACCGTCGGTGAGATTAGCCGAGTAGACGACACGCACATACTCGTACGCAACGTTGACCCGAACACGTCGGGGGCTTTCCGCGACCTGGTTAACAATCAATTTACGGACTGGGCTTTGTCCCCGGCCGCCGGTGAAGCGAACGGTTACGTGCTCGCGATGAAGCCGTCGATCGTTGCCGATATTCGCCGCGATACGATGGATGAGGCGCTGGAGACCATCACGCGGCGCATCAACGCCCTCGGCCTCACGGAACCGACCATCGCTTTTACCGGTCGCGGCGACAATGAGATTCTCGTTGAACTTCCTGGAGAAGGTGACCCCACTCGAGCCAAATCCGTCATTCAAGCCGGCGGACAACTTGAACTCAAGCGGGTAGTTGACGACCAAACATTTCCTTCGGAAAGCGCCGCGCGAGCCAGTCATGGCGGAGTCTTGCCCCCCGGCACCGAAATCGTCGTGGGCAAAGCAGAAAGCACTCAAGCTGGCCAACCGACACAGCAGGTTTATTACATCCTTGATCGCGCGCCCATTATCACCGGACAAGACTTGCGTGGAGCGACTCCGGCGCCAAGCTCCAATTATCCGGGCCAATACGAAGTACGTTTTCAGCTTTCCACGGCCTCAGCCGCACGATTCGGTCCCTTCACGGAAGCGAACATCGGACATCGGATGGCTATCGTCTTGGATCACAAGGTTTATACTGCGCCCACAATTAACGGGCGCATTGAGGACTCCGGGATTATTGAAGGGAATTTCAGCCAGGAATCTGCGCAAGATCTGTCACTCGTGTTGCGCGCGGGAGCCTTGCCGGCCTCGATCAAGTACCTTGAAGAGCGCACGGTGGGGCCGTCTTTGGGAGCCGATTCCATCCGCGAAGGTGTCCGAGCATCCATCGGAAGCATCATCGTTGTGATGATATTCCTTGTGATCTACTACCGTCTAAGCGGTGTCAATGCGGTAGTGGCTCTCGCGCTTAACCTGCTAATCCTGCTGGCATTCATGGCTTACGCGGGAGCGGTGCTTACCTTGCCGGGTATTGCCGGCGTGATTTTAACTATTGGCATGGGTGTGGACTCCAACGTTCTGGTGTTTGAGCGCATAAGAGAAGAGCTGCGGAGTGGAAAAGCTCCGGCTTCGGCGGTCGCTGTGGGGTTTGACCGGGCATTCCTGACGATCATTGATACGCACGTAACCACCATCGTTTCAGCAGTTTTCCTGTTTTTGTTCGGAACCGGGCCGGTGCGCGGATTTGCCGTGACGTTGGTGATTGGGTTGCTCTCTAACGTGTTTACGTCGATTTACGTTTCGCGCGCCATTTTCGATTGGCATCTGTCTCGAATGGACCGGCAAGCCGGTCTAAGTATCTAGTTTTGGGAACATTCCGGGATGAAGTGGTGTCAAATAAAGGCGGATAGGACTCGATGGAATTCTTTCGGAATGTAAACGTCGATTGGATGGGAAAGGCGAAGTATTTCGTCGCGCTCTCCCTGATCCTTCTGGCCGTCGGCTGGATTTCAATTCTGCGGTATGGCGGATTACGTTACGGAATTGATTTTCGAGGCGGCACGCTCGTCTATGTACGCTTTGCCGGACCTGCTCCGGTCAATCAGATTCGCAAAGGCCTGCAGGACGCTGGCCTGGCCAACAGTTCCATTCAAACCATCAGCGACAACGTGCTGAACGGTAATTCACAGAATGATGTCGTGATTGGCATCGAGAAGAAGGGCGAAGGCGACGAAGCCCTCGACGCGAGTAAGCAAGCGATCCTGGATGTTTTGCACAAGACGTTCGGCACTGCAAACACGGCTGGAAAGCAAGACTTCAACTCGATTACGCCTTCTAGTCTTGCTGCCTACTTGACACAGAAGGATCCGTTTTCGCTGGGCACGAATGCCAACGATCGTTACAACCAGCTCGCTCAGAGACTTACCAACGCACGGGACAAAGACCATGGCGGCATCGTTACGAACTTCGATGATTTGAAAAACCTCGATGGCGCGACACCGGGCGTTTTGGCTGCGTTAAAAGACGGTTTCGCCTTGGATAATTTTACGATACGAGACGTTGAGGTTGTCGGACCGAAAGTCGGCGCTCAGCTGAGACGCCAGGCGATTCTTGCAACCCTCTATGCTCTAGCGGGCATGTTGTTATATATTGCCTTCCGGTTCGAATGGGTGTACGGAGCGGCGGCTGTTATCGCCGTTTTTCACGACGTGCTCATCACGCTGGGCTTCTTCTCGATATTTCATTTCGAGATTTCGTTGACGGTTATCGCAGCGCTGCTGACTCTGGTCGGCTATTCGATGAACGATACGATCGTCATCTTCGACCGCGTGCGAGAGGATCTGAGGCTGATGCGGCGCGAGCCGTTCGCTCAGGTGGTGAACAAAGCCATCAATCAGACTCTTTCGCGGACGATTTTGACTAGTGGACTCACTTTTTTAACCGTCCTGGTTTTATTCCTGATGGGCGGAGAGGTTCTTCGAGCGTTCTCTTTTGCCATGGTGGTAGGAGTTGTGGTAGGTACGTACTCCAGTTTCGGAATTGCGGCACCCATCGTGGTGCTGTGGAACAAGTACAGAGGACAAGGAACTGCCGCTCGCGCCGGATCCGCAGCCGATAAGCGCGTGGCGGCAGGTGCAAGGAGGTAGCTATGTTTGATGATCTGGTCATTTCCAGCGCAAACCCAATTAAGACAAACAAGCCCTGGACGGTAGCGTTGTCGTTTGCTGTTCAGATTGGGATTGTGCTCGTGATGATCCTGATTCCACTGATCTACACGGAAGCGCTGCCTAAACAATTGCTTACTACTTTCCTTGTTGCGCCTCCTCCGCCACCCCCGCCGCCTCCTCCTGCAGCAGCGATACAAAGGATCGTTAAGCCTGTGGCGCGCTTGATTCACAACGGGCAGATGACAGCCCCAACGGTGATCCCCAAAAAAGTCGAGATGATTAAGGAGGAGGAATTGCCGCCGGACGTGGGTGCCGTGGGTGTGACTGGTGGTGTACCAGGCGGAGTTCCGGGCGGGCAGGCCGGAGGTGTTCTCGGTGGAATCATTGGTGGTACGGGTGGAGGTTTACCGCCGCCCCCAAAGGTCGCTCCATCTCGTATTCGCGTCGGCGGTAACGTGGCGCAGGCAAACTTGATTCACCAGGTAACGCCTACATATCCAGCGATAGCGAAGACTGCGCATATTTCCGGAACCATACTGCTTCATGCGATTATCGGGAAGGACGGGACGGTGCAGAACCTCCAGTACATCTCTGGCCCACCGTTGTTGATGCAGAACGCGATGGACGCTGTCAAGCAGTGGCGCTATAAGCCTACACTGCTCAATGGCGACCCGGTCGATGTGGACACTACAATTTCGGTTGTGTTTACCTTGGGTGGTTAGGAAGGGCACGGTTCGGGCATCCTCTTGGGGGTCTGGGCTGATTAGCAGTTAATTCCGACCGGCAGAATATTTCTGCCGTGATCGTTTCGCACGAACGGAGGAGCAAACTCTATGCTTTCGAATTTTCTTTTGGCCAGTCTAGTGATGTTTCAGCAGCAGGAGGTTGGGTGGGATTTGCTTACGATGTGGCACAACATGGGCTATCCAGCCAAAACGGTCGTCTTCATTCTCTTCATTATGTCCGCATGGTCGGTGGGCATCATGATCGACCGGGCGCTGATGTACAGCGCAGCGCGGAAGCAATCCCGCGTTTTCGTTCAGCAGGTCGCGGGCGCGCTTAAAGACAACAAGCTTGACGAAGCAATTTCGATCGCCGAGCGCAATAAGAAGAGCCACATTGCCAAGGTAGTAGCAACGGGCCTCTCCGAATTTCAAGCAGCTTCGGCGCAAGTAGGTGACGAAGAAGTGATCGAAGCAGCCAAGCGCGGACTTGAGCGTTCGGTGGCCATCGTTCACGCTGAAATGAAGCGCGGCCTCTCCGGACTCGCCACGATCGGATCAACGGCTCCATTCGTCGGGCTGTTCGGAACGGTCATGGGCATCATCAACGCGTTCAAAGGTATTTCGGCATCCAAGGCGACCGGACTGTCGGCAGTAGCTGGCGGTATCGCGGAAGCCCTGGTGACCACGGCGCTCGGCCTGCTTGTCGCGGTGCCCGCGGTGTGGACGTACAACTACTTCACGAACAAAGTGGAAGCTTTCGACGTCGAGATGGATAATTCCTCGATGGAATTGATCAACTACTTCATCACCCGCCGGGGCGGAAAGAAGTAACTCATGGGATACAAACCCAAAGCACCACCAGTGATGGCTTCACCAAACGTGATTCCGATGGCGGACATCATGCTGGTGTTGTTGATTATTTTCATGGTAGTGACGCCCATGTTGCAGAAGGGCGTGTCGGTGGATATGGCCAAGGCAAATAACGCTCAGGACATGCAGGACGCCGACAAGGACGATGCCATCATTGTGGCAGTCACCCGGGATGGCCATATGTATTTGGGAAGCACGCAAGTAAACCTAGACGAGATCACAACCAAGGTAAAAGATTTGCTTGCGAACCGGCTCGACAAGACCGTCTTCGTTCGTTCCGATCAGCGCGCGAAGTACGGGGAAGTTGTTAAGGTGGTTGACGAAGTCCGGTCTGCAGGTGTGGACAAGATCGGCTTGCTTACTGAAAAGAACCGGCTGAAGAGTGGTGCTCCCGCGGCTCCGCCTCCACCAGGAGCCGACTAGCGGGGCGGAAACATCGTAAAGTCGTAAAGGAGTCTTTCCATGGGAATGGCAGTAGGAGGAAACAAAGGATCGATGTCGGAACCCAACATCGTTCCACTTATTGATGTGCTGCTCGTGCTCATCATTATATTTATGGTGATCACGCCTACGACGCCGCAAGGTCTCGATACGCTGGTGCCGCAGCCATCTCCGCCCAACCAACCGGAAAACAAGGAACTTCTGGCTAAGACAATTGTGGTCCAGGTCACCGCAAGCGGCAAAGTACTGATCAACCAGGATGAGGTTACTTGGGACGACCTCGGATCTCGCTTGGACGATATCTTCAAGTTGCGTGCAGAAAAAGTGGCTTTCGTTAAAGGTGACGACGCTGTTGACTTCGGCCAAGTCGCGCGTGCGATTGACATTATGCGCGGAGCGGGGATCGATAGCGTAGGCTTGATCACCGCCAAGGTCGAAGCGGGTCAGTAGCGATAGTCCTCAAGAAGATTGTGCTAGCCTCGTCGGCTCAGGCGATGGGCAAACGGCTGGCCCAGTTTTCATCAAGGAGAGCACGGGATGCAGCGGAAGCTTCACACATTTTTTGTTCTAGCCATTGTTTTAATTTCACTCGCGTCTGGAGCCGGATGCGACAAGCTCCGCGCACGCGACAAGCTCAACAAGGGCGTACAGGCCTACAAGGCTAACCAGACTGACCGCGCTATTGAAGACTTCAAAGAAGCCAAGGATTTCGATCCTTCGCTGACGAATGCGAGGCTCTATCTCGCCACCGCGTACGCAACGCAGTACATCCCGGGCGCTCCCTCCGATGAAAATGTCCGCATGGGCCAACAGGCCATGCAGGAATGGCAAGAAGTCCTGGATAAAGATCCAAACAATCTGAATGCAATTGACGGCATCGGCTCAATTCTCTACAGCATGGCCAGCACCCCCTTCGATCCCAAGAAGATGGAAGAATCGAAGGCTTACCATGAAAGGCACATCCAGATTAAGCCTTCCGACCCGGAGCCGTATTACTGGATCGGCGTGATTGATTGGTCGCTCGCGTTCCGCGGAAATAAGGACATGCGCGAGGAGTACAACAAGACTGCCAAAAAGACCATCAAGGATACGGATCCGATGCCGGCCGCCCTCGCTACTCAGTTTCAGCAGAAATATGGAGCGATAGTGGACGAGGGCATCGCGGACCTTCAAAAAGCCATGGGATTGCGCCCGGATTATGACGACGCAATGGCTTACCTGAATCTCCTTTATCGCCAAAAGTCTGACATGGAGACCACTCCCGAGGCGCGCGACGCCGACATCAAACTGGCGGACGACTTGGTGGATAAGGTCAAGGCCATCAAGCAGAAAAAGATGGAGAATCCGGAGCCGAGTTCTTAGGTCAATCCTGAAATTTCTTACTTGCGCCGGCGGCCCGATCAAGGCAGCCGGCGTTTTTTTTCAGAGCGTTTTCGGCTAACGCGTCCATCCGTCCGCGACCTTCAATTTATCCACAGGTTCTCTCACTAAGCTTCGAAAGAATCGTTCCTCCGAACTTCAGCCCTTAAACGAACGTCAACAAGCAGTTATAGAAAACTCGCGGCGCGATGACCGAAGGGCTAGAATAACGGCTATATGGAACCGGCAGGCAAACCCGCCATTTCGCAGGCCGCCAGACGCGCAGTCGATTTGCGCTTTGTCGAGTTGATGGACAAGTTGCGCCGCAACCGTCCCGGGGATGATCTTGAACTTCTGCGCCGCGCCTACGATTTTGCAGCCGAACAGCATAAAACGCAGACGCGACTGTCCGGCGAACCGTTTCTATCGCATCCCGTCGAAGTAGCGCACATTCTCGCGGGAATGAAACTGGATGTAACATCCCTCTGCGCTGCTCTTCTTCACGACGTTGTCGAAGACACGAAAATTCCTCTGAGCGAGATCTCTGACCATTTTGGCGCCGACGTAGCGCAACTCGTCGAGGGCACAACCAAAATCAGCCGCCTGGATTTGCTGGCGCCGGAAGCTCGGCAGGCAGAAAACGTTCGAAAGATGCTTCTGGCCATGGTGAACGACGTACGGGTCGTGGTCATAAAGCTCGCCGATCGCTTGCACAACATGCGCACGCTTGAATACCTCGATACTGAGCGCCAGCAGCGCATTGCCCGCGAAACTCTCGATATCTACGCGCCCGTTGCCAATCGTCTCGGCATGGGTTTGATTCGCGGCGAACTCGAAGACGTCTCCTTTCGCTATTTGGAACCGGAAGCCTTTTTCGAGGTACAGAAAAAGCTGGCCTCGAAACAGAAAGTTTTCGACAGATTCCTACAAGAAGTGCAAAGCTCGATCCGCGACAAACTGGTCGAGAACGGAATCCCCGCCGAAGTCCAGGCGCGCGTGAAACGTTTTTATTCCCTTCACCTGAAAATCCAAAAGCAGCAACGCACTTTCGATCAGGTTTTCGATCTTTTGGCCGTGCGCGTGATCACAGATACGGTAAAAAACTGCTACGCGGCTCTCGGCGTGATCCACCAGATCTGGCCGCCCGTTCCCGGCCGGTTTAAAGACTACATCGCTATGCCGCGGCCAAACCTTTATCAATCGCTGCATACCACGGTGATTCATGGAGGCCAGCCGTTTGAAGTTCAGCTTCGGACGCAGGAGATGCATCGCATCGCCGAGCAAGGTGTGGCGGCCCACTGGAAATATAAAGATGGCCGTGAGGTATCGCAGTCCGACGACCAGCGAATCGTGTGGATGCGCCAGTTGATTGAATGGGTGCAGGAGATGCAGGAGCCCAGCGAGTTCCTCTCGACACTTCGCGTCGATCTCTACCCCGAAGAAGTTTATACGTTTTCGCCGAAAGGCCGAGTTGTGGTGCTTCCTCGCGGCGCCACACCCATTGATTTCGCATACGCCATCCACACCGAAGTGGGACATCAATGCGTGGGCGCCAGAGTGAATGGCGCGATCGTCCCGTTGCGTCACGCGCTCGCTAATGGAGACGTTGTTGAGATCGTCACGCAAAAAGGGCATGAGCCCTCTCGCGACTGGCTTTCGTCCATTCAAACTTCGCGTGCGCGAAGCAAAATCCGCCAGTGGATCAATCTTCATGAGCGCGATCAAGCCACCGATGTCGGGCGCCGACTGCTTGAGAAGGAAGCTCGCCAGACCGGAGCGAGCCTGAAAAAGGTCTCGGACGAGGACTGGGCGCGCGTTGCATCCGAATACGGTTGCAGCCGTATTGAAGATCTCTACGCTGAATTGGGCTATGGAAAATGGTCCGCGCGACAAGTTTTCGCGAAGGCGACCGGGCAGCCGCTCGCTGAACCGACCGAAGAAAAGCAGCCAAAACTCGTTTCCACTGTTAAACGTATGCTCGGAATGGACGATTCGGCGATTCTTGTCCACGGAAATGACGGCCTGATGGTCTTTCGCTCAAAATGCTGTAATCCGATTCCTGGCGACGACATCGTGGGTTACATCACCCGTGGCCGCGGTATCGCGGTGCACAGCAAGAATTGCCCGAACGTGCAGAATTTGCTCTACGAAGCGGAGCGGCGAATTCCGGTGGAATGGGCCGGAGAGTCAAAGGCTACGTTTCCGGTTCGTTTGCGAATTTTCACGGAAGACCGTCCCGGAATACTGGCCGGCATCACCGCTGTGATCAGCGACAACGGCGCTAATATCCGCACGTTTGAAAGCGGCGGCAAAGATTTACGTGCGCGCATCGAAGTAGCGCTCGATGTGCACGATCGCAAACAGCTCGAGCGAATTTTGAACGGGATCAAACGGATTCCGGGCGTGTTTGACATCGAACGCGTTTATAACGTCTGATCGATATCTCCGGATAGCCGTCCACCACTTCAAAAACGGTTGATCAGTCGGCGACAGCTCTGCGCGGCTCGAACCTCGTTTCTTGTGACCGTAGGTAGAATCAGATCAATGGAAAGTGTTCGAACGCATAAATCTGCAGGTGTGCTTTTCCGCGGCGCAGGTCACGTATTCCTCGGCATTTCCGCAATTGTATTCTTCTCGCTAATGCTTTTGGTCGCCGGATGTGAGCGCATGATGCCGCTTGATACCAAGCCTCTCGACATCGCAGGAATGACTTACCCCGCGATCAAGCAGTTACAAGCGATGGATATCACGAGAGCTGAACTTGCCGAGATTGCCAAAGCTCGTGCGGCAGGACTTCCCGACGAGACCTGCATCGAAATCGTGCGGATATATCATGTCCGTAACCGACCGTTCAACGCGGGCGCTACGGTCGCCGGCCTGGTTCAAGCTCACCTGCGCGCAGATACGATTCTGGATCTGGCGAGTCTTGATCAGCTGGGTGTTAATGCAGGCGAATTGCGATTGATACGTCTTGCTGGTCTCTCGGATTCCATCGTCCTTGAGGTGGCTCGCCACGAGGCGGCGGGGAAGCCCGTTCTGTCCGGAGCTGCTCTTTCGAACATGAGAAACGCCGGAATGCGCGAATCCATACTACTTGAACTTGTACGGCGGGGAGTTCCTGATTCCGAAGGCCCCACGATTATCAGATTGCATCGTCACGGTGCAAGCGAAGCGGACATTCTTCGCCGTTATCCTGCTGCCTAAGCGCGAGCTAGTTCACCTGAGATTCCCGTTCGTTCTTCCATTTCTGCCTTTTCCCGCTCGAACTTGCTCGGTAGAATCTCTTCACCTTGAAACGACCGGTCAGCAGCACGGCGAAACATTCTGCCCTGCATTCACTTCTGAACGGCGCGCTCGCGCTTTGTCTCGTTTTATGCACTGCGAGTTGCACCGTCTCCGTGGCGCCCGCTTATCGAATTATTAAGGAATCGCTTGAGACGCAATTCGTCCCTGGCCAGAATCCTGAGCTTCGCGTGTGCGCGAGTTACACTCTCGAAAATTACGGTAACAGTGGTTTGGCTTCTATCGATGTGATTCTCCCGGACAAGAGTAGCCACGGACTAAAGGGCTTGCTTATAAAAGTCAATGGCCGCGAAGCTACTGTTGCGGAACTCTCGGTGGACCCCGAAGAAGCCGGGTTAAGCAAGTTTCGAATTTCGCTTGATCCTTCATGGAGCCAGAAACAGAGGCGCGACCTCGTCATCGAATATTCTTTTGCCTCGCCCGAATATTCCGGCGTGAACATCGGTCTGAGCTCCACATCCTTCCATGTCGTTTCGCACACGTGGTTTCCTTTGCTGCAGCCTCCTAACCACGTGCTGTCTCCATTTCCTGCTAGTCCGGAGCGCATAACCTATACGGTCCAAGCTCCGGGTAATTTTCTTCTGCTGGCGCCGGGAAAGCGGGTGGGTCGGACGAAAAATGGCGGAGAAGTTAAATCTCGATTCGAATTGCGCAGCAGCGATCCGGCGCCTTTCGTCGTCGCTGGACGATATGTAGATTCCTGCTCGAATGGCCGGGGGTGCGGGGCCTCCTTCTGGACTCTCGAACCGCTTAAGGGAGATTGGGCGTCCGCCGAGGAACAAATTGCATCAGACTGGAATATTCTCCAGAAGAATTTCGGACCTCTTGGGAATACGAATCTTGCTCCCCACGTAGTCGAATCTCCAGGACTGCGTCACATTGGCGGCGACATGCCGTCAGCTGTTCCTTTTTTCGGCGGCGTGCTCGTCGATCCGCAAGAGATATCACAGGGCGTGCATAGTGGAGAGTTCTTGGATTTGGTTGCGCACGCACTGGCGGGCAATTGGTTCGGCGTCCAGATATATTCGTCGAATTCAGCGGTCGGCATCAGCGAAGGCTTGTCCGAATATGCGGTTATCGTAATCGATGAAGCGCGTCACGGCGATTCCGCGCGGAATAATCGCATATTGAGATTCCTTCATGAATACGATGCCGCGTGCAAAGAAGGGGTCGAAAGGCCGCTTATTGCGACCACCATTTCTGATTCTATCGAGCAGCGCCGCATCGCCCTAGCAAAAGCTCCGTTGTTTTTTATCGCTCTTGAAGATGCTTATGGCGAAGCGTCCGTGCGACAAGCCCTCGCGCAGGTGGTCAGCTTGTTGCGCGGTCAGGAAGTTGGATTTCAAGAACTCCGCGCAGCGCTCGAGAATGTAACAAATAAGGATCTTGCCCCGATATTCCGCGCGTGGCTTTACAAACCGGGCATTCCCGCGGAATTCAGAGAAAAATACCAGCGGGCGGCAGTTGGCAAAAACTAGAACAAAAGACGTGGTCTCAAGGAGGCGTGGTGAGGGAAATTATCTCGACCGACAAAGGGCCTAAGGCGATAGGCCCGTATTCACAGGCAATCAAAGCGAACGGCTTCGTGTTTATTTCCGGCCAAACGGCATTCGATCCCGCTGCCGGCAAACCGATAGAAGGCGACACCGCAAAACAAACCGAGCGCACGCTCGAAAACCTGAAAGCGATCCTAGAAGCTGCAGGCTCTTCACTCGATCGCGCAGTGAAGGTTAGCGTATTCCTAAAAGACATGAACGATTTTTCAGCCATGAACGAAGTGTACGCGCGCTACTTTCCGGCGAATCCTCCGGCGCGATCGACGGTCGAAGTTGCCCGGCTCCCTCGCGACTTCCGCGTCGAAATTGACTTGATCGCATTGGCTTAAAAAGGGTCAGCGAGTATTGATGACACTAGATACGCAGATCGGCGGCCCGAGCGGCAAGTTTCCGGCTACGCGATGGTCGGCGGTCCGCGCCGCTCGCAGTCCTGATCTAGCCGAGCGAAAGCGGGCGCTGGAAACCATCACCGCCGCCTACTGGAAGCCAATTTATAAATACACTCGCATTCGCTGGGGAAAAACCGACGAAGACGCGAAGGACTTAACCCAGGGATTCTTTACCCGCCTGATCGAAAAAAACTATCTCGTTGATTTTGATTCATCGAAAGCGCGTCTCAGGACTTTCCTGCGGGTTTGCGTCGATCATTTCGTCGCAAATGAAGCCAAGGCCGCGAAGCGTCTGAAACGTGGCGGCTCGGCAGAACACATTTCGCTGGACTTTGCCGTCGCCGAGTTAGAGATGGAACAAGCGAAGGTATCACTAACGAACTCGGCTTCACCCGAACGTATCGACGAATTCCTTGAAAAGGAGTTCCTTTGCAGCCTGTTCGGTTTGGCCGTCGAAGACCTGCGGAAGTTTTGCGAGGGCCGTGGAAAGAACACGCACTTCCGTCTGTTCGAAATACTCGATCTTGAGGATGCCGATTCAAAACATCCAAGTTATGCTGAGTTGGCAGCGCAATTTAAAATTGCTGTCACAGACGTGACCAATTATCTCGCTTTCTCTCGACGCGAATTCCGCCGCATCGCGCTGGAAAAAGTACGCGAGATGACTACATCGGAAGACGAATATCGTCGCGAGGCTCGCGCGCTGCTGGGGGTCGAATCCGAATGAATTGGCTCTCTGACGACGCAATTTCGCGCCTGCAAGTCGCGAGCGCCATGCCGGACTTTGCCGGAACGCGTTATCGCCTGTTGGAACGGGTTGGCAGCGGAGGCATGGGCGTAGTTTATTTAGCAGAGGATTCTATTCTTGGACGGCGCGTGGTTCTGAAGGTCCTCGATTTCCCAGACGTCTCCGGGGAACTTGCGACGCGTTTGCTGCGGGAAGTGCATATTCTTGCCCGTCTGGAGCATCCGGGCATCGTCCCAGTCCATGATGAGGGTACACTTACCGACGGCCGCGTTTTCTATGCCATGAAATTCGTAGAGGGCCGCCGCCTCGATCAGCTTGATGCGCGGAAGGACAGACTATTCGATCGTCTGCGTATTTTTCAGCGCATTTGCGACACGGTTGCTTTCGCTCACGCCCACGGCATACTCCATCGTGACTTAAAACCCGGCAATGTAATGGTTGGGTCGTTCGGCGAAGTGCTAGTCATGGATTGGGGAGTCGCAAAAATTATTCGCTCCACGCCAGAAAGTGCCGGCGAATGCGTCTCGGATGGAAATGCCACACACGCAACCGATTCGCAAACGACTGCGCTTTTGGAGACCGGACATGGCGCTGTCCTCGGCACCGTTGGATACATGTCTCCCGAACAAGCTCGCGGTGAGATCGAAAATCTTGACGCGCGCTCGGATATATTTTCTCTGGGCGCAATACTCCAATATCTTTTGACGAACCTTGGCGGCACACCACTGCGGCCCCTTTCCGCGATCGCCCGCAAGGCGATGGCGCCGGATCGGGCTAGCCGGTATGCTTCCTCGATCGCGCTGGGTCAGGATATTGGCAACTATCTGGACGGCTTGCCAGTTTCGGCTTATCCGGAGAACATCTTCCGCAAGTTGGCGCGCTGGGCTTCCCGATATCGGCTGGCAATCGTTCTGGTCCTGACGTACCTCGTCGTGCGGGCGCTATTGCTATTGTGGTTTCGGCGCTAAAGGAATTCAGTTCCGCGGTTAATAGAATGGCGAGGGCGTGAGGATACTGCGACCCGGGAGGACGTAATGAATAAAGTCGTATAAGGATTGATCCTTGGCCGAATTCTGGGAATTTTTGACGGCCTTACCTCGTGGTTTACGCCGGAGGTCAGATCGCAACTCCTAATGATCGTAGTAGGCTCGACGATTAAGGGAGTCATAGCAGGCGTGCTGATTGGGTTCTTCGCGCGCCAGGTACATTCGTTAACGTTGGGAATTCTCTTCGGACTCGCCGTCGGTCTCTTGCTGGCGTTTTTCGTTGCGCACATGCAACACGGATATTATTTCGCCATTATGCTTCCCGGCGGCCTGGTGGGCTTGATTGTGGGCTATGCCACACAGAAATATGGAGAGTCCAGACTCCCAACGCCCTCCCGGTCTTGAATCTTCAAAGTACTGAAAAAATCGGGATCAAGCAACAGCTCGGAAAGTAGTAGTCAGCCGTTAACCCATTCGCCGTCAGTCCCTTGGCGAATGGCGTGCCATCCGTTTTTTCAGTATCCTAGACAACGTTCATATTCTGGTAAAGGAACCGAGGGCAGGATGATTGCGTCTTTGGATCTCCCTCGTTTTAGTCGTGTGTGTCGTCGCTCGTGAGCGGCCTTGATCTGAATTTAATCGGAAGGGTACATGAATAATTCGCAATTCGATCTGATTGTGATCGGCAGCGGCCCTGCCGGACAAAAAGGCGCCATCTGCGCCGCGAAAATGCGCAAGCGTGTTGCGGTGATCGACCGCACACTAATGATAGGCGGAGTCTGCGTCCACACTGGAACAATCCCCAGTAAGAGCGTTCGCGAAGCGATTTTTCAGCTCACTGGAAATGCGGTCAGGGCATTTTACGGAGAAAGCTACCGCGGGAAAAATGACATTACGGTTCAGGAACTTTCCTTCCGCGTGAAAGCGATCGTCTCGCGAGAGACAGACGTGATTCGCTCGCAGCTCAAGCGCAATGGTGTGGCTGTCTTTCAGGGCACCGCTCAATTTGTGGATCCGCACACCCTGGAAGTCCAGGGAGACACCGAGAAAATTACAGTGCGTGGGGATCATATTCTGATCGCCTGCGGCACCCG
The DNA here is from genome assembly GCA_003167215.1 of Acidobacteriota bacterium. Taxonomy (GTDB): domain Bacteria; phylum Acidobacteriota; class Terriglobia; order Acidiferrales; family UBA7541; genus Palsa-295. Next base: position 115,738 of record PMTV01000054.1, read on the forward strand.
CCCGGCCCGAGATCCTCAGATTCCATTTGATGACAAACGAATTGTTGATACTGACAGTATTTCCTGCATGGAAGGACTGCCCAGGGAAATTATCGTGGTCGGAGCGGGCGTCGTCGGTCTTGAGTACACGTCATTTTTCGCGGCCTTGGGAATCGAAGTCACATTAATAGACCAGCGTCCCACGATCCTGGATTTCGTTGACCGCGAGATCATGGAAGCTCTGGCCTATCACCTGCGCCAGATGGGCACGACTTTCCGTCTCGGCGAAAAAGTGACACGAGTCGGAATCGATCCCAACCGCGACCGTGTTTTTGCCGAACTCGAAAGCGGAAAGAAAGTACAAGGCGACGCGCTCATCTACGCGGTTGGCCGCCAAGCAAATGGCGACAGACTTAATCTCGCAGCAGCGGGAATGGAAGCCGATTCGCGCGGCAAGATCAAAGTCAACGAACATTATCAGACCGCTGTTCCGCACATTTACGCCGCCGGCGACATCATCGGTTTCCCCGCGCTTGCCAGCACTTCCATGGAACAAGGCCGGCTCTCGAGTTGCCACATGTTCGGCGCGCCCTCCGAACATATGTCTGATTTATTTCCGTACGGCATTTACACCATCCCGGAAATTTCCATGGTGGGCCAAAACGAAGAACAGCTCACCGCCGCCAAAATCCCTTACGAAGTGGGCATCGCCAAATACGCCGAGCTTGCCAAGAGCATGATGCTGGGCGATGAGACCGGCATGTTGAAACTTCTTTTCGACCGCAATACCCTGAAACTTCTTGGCGTTCACGTTATCGGACAGCGCGCCACCGAAATCATTCACATCGGCCAGTCCGTGCTTTATTACGGCGGCAAAGTTGACTATTTCCGCGATACCGTCTTCAACTATCCAACTCTCGCTGAAGCCTATAAAGTCGCCGCACTCGACGGCCTCAACAAGCTCTAGCCGCAACCCGGCACATTATTCCAACACGGCCTGACTGGATAATTTGTCTGTACTTCCGCTATACGGCTCCTTGGTGGGACATGCTAGAATCGTGAAATCCAAGCGGGCAACCTGCCTGCCGTGGGCCTGTAGCTCAGGTGGCTAGAGCGCGCCCCTGATAAGGGCGAGGTCGGTAGTTCAAGTCTACCCAGGCCCACCAATACTTTCACAAATCCAATCGGCTGGCGGCAGCGGGTTTCCCATGTTGGATGGCATGATGGTAGCCGTCAGAATAAACAAGCTCCGATCGCAAGTAAATCCAGAGCAGCGTATTGACTCTGACCGTCGTCGATGTCCGCTTTAGCGACAATCTATCCCGGAACCGCGCAGCGCATAAGCGCGGCCTCCGAAAAATGACCCCTAAGTACTTTCTTGGCATAGTCTTTGACGGATTCATAGAGGCCCGAAGCTTGCTTGCATCCACGCGCCAGTTCCGCGGAGGTGTTTTGGATGCCGGCCTCTACCAAAATTGATACATTCATACTGGCGTTGCTACATGGGCAGGAATCACAAAATTCGCAAACTAAAGGGGTGAGTATGAGAAAGGCGGTAATAGTCATGGGATTGGCTGTGCAGTTCGTGCTGGTTGCGCCCGCCATGTTTGCGCAACGCATACCTGCGATCGCTACGCCCCAACACTATCAGCTCACCATCACACCAGATTTGGCGAATGAGAACTTTGCCGGCGATGAAACGATCCAAATTGATCTTCTGAAACCGTCCGCATCCATCACGTTGAACGCTGCGGAGATCAAGTTTGCGGAAGTAACCATCGCGTCAGGCGGCAAGACCCAGACCGCCCAAGTAACCAGCGACGAAAAGAATGAAATGGCAACTTTTACGGTGGCAGAATCGCTTCAAGCCGGGCCAGCTGAAATCCACATCCGCTACGCCGGCATTCTTAACGGCCAACTCCGCGGCTTCTACTTGAGCAAGGCAAACAATCGCAAATACGCGATTACGCAGCTCGAGAATACAGACGCGCGCAGAATGTATCCATCATTCGACGAGCCTTCCTACAAAGCGACATTCGACATGATTGCAATCATAGATAAGGGCGACACCGCTATTTCGAATGGCAAAATTATTTCCGACACGCCTGGACCGGGTGATGGCAAACACACGCTGAAGTTTTCCACTACGCCTAAAATGTCGTCTTATCTCGTCGCGCTCGCTGTCGGTGACTGGGAGTGCCTGGAAGGCAGCGCCGACGATATTCCCATTCGTGTCTGCGGAGTTCCCGGCAAAAAGCAATACGCCGGGTTCGCCCTTGAAGCCGCCGAGTACACCATGAAGTTTTACAATCGTTATTTCACAATCAAATATCCGTACGGCAAACTCGATATCCTGGGTGTCGCGGATTTCTCCGCGGGCGCCATGGAAAATACGGCGTGCATCATCTCTCGCGATTTGCTGTTTGTGGACCCAGAGCAATCCTCCTATTTTCTGCGAAAAATCGTAGCCCAGGATCTTGTTGCGCATGAAATGGCCCATCAGTGGTTCGGCGACCTGGTCACCATGAAATGGTGGGACGACGTGTGGCTCAACGAGGGTTTCGCTACCTGGATGTCGTTCAAGCCCATGGAAGCCTGGAAACCTGAGTGGAATTTCCAGACCGACGCCGTGAGTTCAAGTACCGAGGCCATGGATACCGATTCGCTTAGCTCCACTCGCGCGATTGAAGCGCACGCCGAAACTCCCGCGCAAATTCAGGAATTGTTCGACGGCATTACCTACAACAAAGCAGCAGCAGTACTTTCCATGGTGGAAGGCGATGTCAGCGAAGATGTTTTTCGCAAAGGGGTGAACTCTTACCTCGCCAAGTACTCTTACTCCAACGCTACTTCGGAAAATTTCTGGAATGAAATTACCCAGGTATCGCATCAGCCCGTAGACCGCATCATGGAAACCTTCGTCAAACAGCCCGGTGTGCCGCTGGTGACTCTTCGAACAGTCTGCGATGGCGGCAAAACGAAAGTGACGTTATCTCAGCAACGCTATTTCTCCGATCGCGTCACATTCGAAGCTGGTTCGAAAGAACAGTGGCAAATTCCGGTTTGTTTGAAAGCGGGGAATGACGAAAAGTGCCAACTCCTGGCCTCCAAAGAGCAGCACGTCATTCTGTCTGGATGCGGAACTGCAGTCTTTGGCAATGCAGGCGCGCGAGGTTATTACCGCTCGGGTTACGATCCGGAAAACTTGAAGCTGATTTCCTCCTCCGCTGAGGGCAAGCTTTCTCCCGGCGAGCGATATTTGCTTCTCACCGACGTAACGGCACAAGTGAGCTTGAACCGTCTGACGGTGGGCGACCTATTGGCACTCGCCCAGGACATGAAAGACGACACCTCCACTGCCGTGATCAATTACCTCTCGAACCAACTCACCTTTGCAGCCGATTACCTCGTCACCGACGCGGATCGCACGCAATACCAAGCCTGGATTCGTGCCACCTTCAGCCCCGTCGCTGAGAAGCTCGGTTGGGTCGCGGCCCCCGACGATTCTGACGAAACGCGGGCCCGCCGTGCTGCCCTGTTCACCATACTCGGTTTGACAGGTCACGATCCAAAGATCATCCAAATGTCGAAGGATATGGTTGACAAGGCGCTCAGCGGCGAACCCGTTGATCACGCAATGCTTTCCGCGGCATTGCGCATCACAGCCCGTGACGGCGACGCAGTGCTGTACAACAGAATCTTGGCCCACTTCGCGCAAATAAAAACTCAGGACGAATTTATCCTGTACGGCCAGATGTTGTGCCTCTTTAGCGACCCCGCTCAGCTGATGCGCACTCTTAATTTCGCCATCTCTCCCATGATGCGTGCGCAGGATGCGCCCCGAGTGATCGGTGCGGTAATGGCAAATCCCGCCGGGCACCAGGTCGCTTGGGATTTTGTCCGGCAGCATTGGACTGATATAGAAGCTAAGCTCAGCAATTATTCCGACGCTTCGCTGGTGCAGGCCTCCAGTGTCTTTTGTGATACGGCCAAGCGTGATGAAGTGCAGCAATTCTTCACGGAACACAAAGTTCCAGCAGCCGAGCGCGAATTGAAGTTGGCCCTCGAACAAATTAACGTTTGCATCGACGTGCGTACACACCAGCAACCATTTTTGCAATCTTGGCTTAAACAGCATCAATCCGGCGTCGCGGCCAATGGCTCAGGGAAAAACTAATCGGTGCATGCAACTCGAGGCAGACGAATGAAGGTCCGGTCCGAAATGTATCCATTCGGGCAAAGGAGGCATCATGGCAAAGATGCAACGCATTAGGGAATCACTGGAAGGAAACATTAACCCGGAACACCTGAAACAGCGTCAAGAGGCAGGCTGGCGAATCGTCGGCGTGGAGTGGGGACGAGAGACGGAGGACGACACTGAACGCGCGTCCATGACAGTGCAGGACGTTCCATTTGGCACCCGCGTCTCTGGCGATTGCGAGCACTTAGAGGAAAACCCTTCGGAAATGCAGTTTCTTCTGTCGATGATGGAGTTAATTATCCAGGACATTTCTCTGACCAAGGTGGCCGAGGAGCTCAACAAGAAAGGCTTTCTCACTCGCAAAGGAACGGAGTGGGGCCCGGTTGCGGTGTTCAATATGCTGCCGCGACTCATCGAACTCACGCCGAGGATTTTCGCCAGTCAGGAATGGGTCGAGCGCCGGAAACGGCTCACTCTCGTCTATTAGCCGCTGCGGTTAAGCCCGGTATTGACAGAACGGTATTTCTCCCAATAGAGTTAAACTGTAAGAGTTTCTTACTGTTGCTATATTTTCCCCGGTTCAAACTGAGCGTCTAAAGTATTTTCTTGGGAGGCGTACATGCTGAAGTCAAAGCACATTTTCTCAAGCCTATTAGTTCTCGTAGTTTTGATGGTCAGCGTGTTCCCTGCACACGCTCAAAACCAGCCGACATCCCCTAACAATGTGTCTGTCACCACTTACGTCACCGTTCTTGGTCCCCAATACACTGCGCCTCCTGCGCTGAGCAAAGCCGATGTAAACGTCGATGAGGGGAAACAAAAGAGAGAAGTGACCAACTGGATTCCGGCGCAGGGCGATAAGGCTGGACTTCTCCTCGCCATCGTCATCGACGACGCGGATACCACGGATGTCGCCAGTCAACTGGGCGATTTGAGGAATTTTGTCACAGCACAACCGAAGACGACGAACATCGGCGTGTTCTACGCCAGCAATGGCACGATCCAAACGGCTTCCCAATTTGCCCAGGACCACGAAGCCGTGGCCAAGACCTTGCGAATGCCGCTCGGATATACCGGAGCATATTCCAGCATCTATCTTTCGGTCATGAACTTGATCAAAGGTTGGCCCGCGACCGGTGCTCGACGCGAGATTTTGCTGATCGCGGACGGCATTGACCGCTTCCGAGGCGATTACCCGATCAGTCCTGATGTCGATGCCACTGTAGACACCGCGCAGAAAGTGGGCATTATGATTCATACTCTTTTTGCCAATGGGGTCGGGCGCGCCGGCCGAAATTCGTTCCGCGTTTCCCTTGGACAAAGCAATCTCTCAAAAATATCGGATGCTACGGGCGGAGAGTCTTTCTTTCAGGGTTTTCAAACTCCCGTATCTTTCTCCCCTTTTCTCCAACAGCTCGACATGGTTCTCAAGAATCAATATTGGCTGAGTTATGCCACGGAGCGTTCGAAAAAAGCCAAAGGCGATCTCCGCAAATTCCGAGTGCGAACGGAACAAAAGGAAGTAGAAATCTCGTCAGCGGATAGAATCTTCGTCCCGGGACCCTAGCACCTTTTGCGGCGCCACTCGGTAGTTCGGAGGGCTTGACCTTCGCGTTCGACGAGCGCGGCGAATTCAGCAGAGTACAGACGGGGCCAGCAGCCCACGGCTTAGGAAACGACTCACTTTGTGGAGCGACGCTGCGAGTCCGAAAGTCCAGCTAGCGCCATAATGGTGGAAAGAGAAATCGCGCAGAGAATTTCCTCCGTGCCGTTCACGATGAAAACGTCCGCAGCGCAAATCTTCAGTGTTTTGCCCGCACGCAAAACGCGGCCTCGAGCAATCAGAGCTTCTCCCTTAGCCGGAGCGACCAGATTGATTTTGTATTCCACGGTCAGCACGCTGGAGTCTGCCGGCATCATGCTATAGGCCGCGTATCCAGAAGCGCTATCTGCGATTGAGGCAGTGACGCCCGCGTGAAAGTAGCCGTGCTGCTGGGTGAGCTCTTGGAGATGCGCCACTCGGATCTCACATTCGCCAGGATGGAGTGCGACCAGCTCCGCGCCGAGATGCTTCATCAACCCCTGGCGCGCAAAGCTCTCCCGCACATGCTCAAGCGAGGCAGCATTTATCGCCAAAGGCTTTCTTGCTTTCACCGTGTGTTTGGACATTGACTGAGCTAATTAAATGAACGGTGCGGTTTTCAGATGCAAAAAAATGAGGGAGGATGCAAACAAAAAGCCCCGGCTCGATTGTCATCGAACCGGGGCTCGCGTTTGTCTGCAAACTCTTTGATATCGGATGAGACTTACCAGAACCCGTCCGGCCCATTGAGTGTTTCCTAACTCGACAAGTCGAGTTGAGAAACGGACCGAGCTCCCAAGATCCTAAGATCCGGGATGAAGAGTCGTACCTGCTACCGAAGCAGGTCGTACTCCCTTTTCTTTTAGAAAGGAGGTGATCCAGCCGCAGGTTCTCCTACGGCTACCTTGTTACGACTTCACCCCAATCATGAGTCATACCTTGAGCGCCTGCCTCCTTGCGGTTGGCTCGGCGATTTCTAGTACAGCCCACTTTCGTGATGTGACGGGCGGTGTGTACAAGGCCCGGGAACGTATTCACGGCGCCGTTCTGATGCGCCATTACTAGCGATTCCGGCTTCATGCAGTCGAGTTGCAGACTGCAATCCGAACTGAGCGCGCTTTTTTGCGATTAGCTCCCCCTCGCGGGTTCGCGACGCTTTGTGGCGCGCATTGTAACACGTGTGTAGCCCTGGACATAAAGGCCATGCTGACTTGACCTCATCCCCACCTTCCTCTCCGTTATCCGGAGCAGTCCTCGTAGAGTTCTCCCTTGCGGGTAGCAACTACGAGTAAGGGTTGCGCTCGTTGCGGGACTTAACCCAACACCTCACGGCACGAGCTGACGACAGCCATGCAGCACCTCTACACAGGTCCCTTGCGGGAAGTCTCTGTTTCCAAAGATGGTCCTGTGCGGTTCAAGCCCAGGTAAGGTTCTTCGCGTTGCGTCGAATTGAACCACATGTTCCACCGCTTGTGCGGGCCCCCGTCAATTCCTTTGAGTTTCAGCCTTGCGACCGTACTCCCCAGGCGCAGGACTTAACGCGTTAGCTACGGGACTTGCCCCGTACAGGGCAAACCCCAAGTCCTGATGGTTTAGGGCTAGGACTACCAGGGTATCTAATCCTGTTTGCTCCCCTAGCTTTCGTCCCTCAGCGTCAGTTGTGATCCAGCGAGCCGCTTTCGCCTCGGATGTTCCTACGGATATCTACGCATTTCACCGCTACACCCGTAATTCCACTCGCCTCTCTCACACTCTAGCACGGCAGTTTCGCTAGCAGCCCCTAGGTTAAGCCTAGGGATTTCACTATCGACTTGCCGCACCGCCTACGGACCCTTTACGCCCAGTAATTCCGAGCAACGCTGGCCCCCTACGTATTACCGCGGCTGCTGGCACGTAGTTAGCCGGGGCTTCTTNNCATCCCCCACGCGGCGTTGCTGCATCAGACTTTCGTCCATTGTGCAAGATTCCCCACTGCTGCCTCCCGTAGGAGTCTGGACCGTGTCTCAGTTCCAGTGTGGCCGGCCAACCTCTCAGTCCGGCTACCGATCAATGCCTTGGTGAGCCATTACCTCGCCAACAAGCTAATCGGCCGCGGATCCCTCTTCTGGCGACTTGCGCCTTTGAAGACAACAGCATGTGCCATCGTCATGTTATGCGGTATTAGCCCAATTTTCACTGGGTTATTCCCCACCTGAAGGAAGGTTATCCACGTGTTACGCACCCGTTCGCCACGCGCCCACACCCTGTATTGCTACAGAATGCTGCGCGTTCGACTTGCATGTGTTAAGCACGCCGCCAGCGTTCGCTCTGAGCCAGGATCAAACTCTCGTTTGAAATCTGGTGTTCTGACCGTAACAATTTCCGATTTGCACCGGGTTGCTACGATCAGTAACGAACTTTAAATCGCTCGGTTTATCTCAATTCGCCTTGCTCCGGTACACTTGGAACAAAGCAGTAACCAAACGGGTTCTGGCATGTATCATCCGATTGTCAAAGAGCAGGTACTCCCAGGTCAACTGGAAGAACTACAGACGAACCCCCATCCTACAGAAACACTATTTTAGAGTCAAGCAATAATCCTACGAAAAAAATTATGCACGCCTGTGCGGAAGTTCTGGAAGAAAAATACTAGAATTTTTGTGCCGTAGATCCAAGCGCCAATGCGAAAAACGAGAGGAAACGTCCCGGCATGCTCAGTGCGAGAAACCAAGGGGCCGCGGTCGCCTCATTATCAATACGGTCGGCACAAGAATCGGGCGACGTCCTTTCTTAACGAACCTCGACGAAGGGTTCCCGGCTCTGAAAAACATCCGGTTTCATATGTACGGATATGGAAAATGGTATATGAAATACATTACGAAATTTTGCTCTCGCGTAACATGCTGATTGTAAACGATATATTATTGCACCTACATGGAACTGAACGTGCGATGGGATACGTCGGGCTAGAGCTATTATTGCATGGGGGCAATTGATGTCCAGCAGGTTTTCTCCAATTTTCTCAGTTAAATCTCTAGGAGGCTGTATGAACTGGAAGCGTTTTCTCGTCGCTGTATTTGCGGCGCTGTTACTCCTGCCCAGCATTTCCATGGCGCAGAGCGTGGTTACCGGAGCCATCACCGGCACCGTGACTGATCCTTCGGGCGCGGTCGTTGTCGGCGCCACGGCGACGTTAACGAGCACCGCAACTGGTGCAGCGCTCACTGCTGAAACCACTGCAACCGGCGCGTATTCGTTCGGGCTTGTAAAGCCGGGCAATTATAGCCTGATCGTGGTGCGCTCGGGTTTCAAGCAGACTTCCGAGTCTGTGAGCGTCGCGCTCGGCGAAACGCTGGTATTCAATGTGAGGCTGGAGCTCGGTAGCGGTTCGATCACCGTCGAGGTGACGGGACAAGGCGCGATGCTGCAGACGGAAAACGCCAACATTTCCACCAGCATTGAAACCGCGGAAATCGAAAACCTTCCGAATCCTGGCGGCGACCTGAGTAACATCGCGCAGACTGCGCCGGGCGTGACTATGAACACCTCCGGCAGCGGATACGGAAACTTCAGCGCGTTCGGTCTGCCGGGTACCGCGAATCTTTTCACGATTAACGGCAACGACTACAACGATCCTTTCCTGAACTTGAACAACTCGGGAGCCAGCAACTTGCTGCTCGGATCGAACGAAATTCAGGAAGTGTCGGTGATCAGCAACGCTTACACCGGGCAGTACGGTAGGCAGGCAGGAGCACAGATCGACTACGCGACCAAGTCCGGGGGCAACGCCTTCCATGGCGATGCCGTGTACTACTACAATGCCGCCGGAATGAACGGTACCGACTACTTTGACGGTTTCACCCATGAGGTAAACAATCAGTGGGCAGCCGCAATAGGCGGACCGGTTATAAAGGATAAAGTGTTCTTTTTCGCGAACACGGAAGGCCTCCGGTATTCGTTGGGCGCTGGCGGGGATGAGGGTTATCCTACGACCGCTTTCCAGACTTACGTATTGAACAATGTGGCGACCCTGCCGACCGCGGCAACGGCGCTTCCTTTCTATACAAGTTTGTTTAATCTGTATAATGGTTCATCTCACTTCGCTGCTGCGAATGCCAATCCCATTGCAGGAAGCTGCGGCGGCAGCCCAGCCCTTGGCGGTCTAAATGGGTTGGGTATCACGCAGGGTGGTGTGACCGATGCTTGCGAGGGAACCGTATTCCAAACCAGCCCGAACGGAAACCAAGAGTGGTTGGTCTCCGGACGCGTGGACTGGAACGTCAATGAGAACAATAAGGTCTTTGGGCGCACAAAGTTCGACCGTGGCACGCAACCCACATACACTGACCCCGTCAATTCGGTTTTCGACATTCATAGTATTCAGCCGCAAGATGAGGGCCAACTAAACTACACGCACATATTCAGCCCCAACGTGGTTAACAACATTGTTGGATCTGTGCTGTGGTATTCGGCGATTTTCCAGAGTCCAAACTTGCCGGCGGCGACTGCAGCTTTCCCTGGATTGTTCTTTATTAACAACATTGGCATTGCGCCCCTTGGCGAGGGTTCCGGGTTTGACCCTGCATTTTCGCTGTTTCCACAAGGCCGCAACGTCACCCAATGGGGAGTTGTCGATGATTTGTCGATCACTCGCGGAAATCACAGCTTCAAGATGGGAATCAACTTCCGCCGCGATGATGTGAGTGACTATACGGCAAGCGAAGGCCTGCTTCCGGCCGTCGGCATAAACGCGTTAGATTTCTCCAATGACGTGCTTAACCCGCTGCCGACAGGCAACGTTGGCGATAACCTCGGGCAGCAGTTCGCTGTAGCCTCTCGCCAACCCATCGCGTTTTACAGCTTCGGTTTGTATTTCCAGGATGAATATCGCGTCAGTTCAAGACTGAAGTTGACGATAGCTCTTCGTGCCGATCGGAATTCGGGCGGCGCTTGCCAGTCGGATTGCGGCTCAGCGCCATTCGTTCCGTTCAATGAAATGAACCATGACCCAAACCTGGCGTTTGACACAATCACGAATCCAGGCTCGCACAGCATCGTAACGGGAGTAGAGAAGGTTGTGTTTCAGCCTCGCCTTGGAGTTGCCTGGACGCCGTGGGGAGACAAGACGGTTATTCGCGCGGGTATTGGACAGTTCTCGGATCTGTACCCCGGCACCATCTTGGATCGATTCACGACGAACTTTCCGCAAGTTACGGCCTTCAACTTTAACGAATCAGGAAGTAATTTCGCTTTCACGGACCCCGGTTCTGCCGCCAATGGAGTTGTGACTTGCAACGCGGCTTTCCAATCCGTTTACCACGGCGGCGGAAACTTGGCCGATTTCAACGCGACCCCGGGATGCGCTGGTCAGGTACCTGGTTTGAACAGCGTGGGCAAGTTGCTAAATCCGAAGTACACTGAGTGGAACTTGGAAATTCAACGTACGCTCGGCGCCAAGACGGTAGTCTCCGTCAACTATGTCGGCAATCGCGGATACGACGGATTGCTTACCAACCCTTATGAGAACACGTTCAATGCAGGGGCTTTCGGCAACCTTCCAACGACTGCCCTTGATTCCCGTGTTGCGAACGTTTCGGAACTTTCGAACGGCAACTATTCAAATTACAACGGCGTCACCTTTTCGGTTCAGGAGAACAACTGGCACGGGTTCACGGGTCGGCTAAATTACTCTTACAGCCACGCGCTGGACGATGTGTCGAATGGCGGTATCCTGCCTTACCAAATCACGTTCTCTCAAACCAGCATCTTGAGCCAACTCGATCCTAACTGCCTGCGTTGTCTCAATTATTCGAATGCGGATTATGACTTGCGGCACAACCTCACTGGTAACTACCTTTATCAAATGCCGTTCCACAGCGAAAATCGCTTAGTGGATACGGCGCTTGGTGGGTGGATCGTTTCCGGAACGGTGTATTTCCATACTGGATTCCCATTCAGCCTGGTAGATTCTGGTGATTTCGATGAGCAGTTGTTCGGGTCCAATGGTGCAGGTGGAACATTGTTGGCGCAGCCGATCGTAGCCGTTCGTTCGTCCTGCACCAGCCCTACCGTGCAGTGCTACAATCTGGCTCAGTTCGCAGGCCAGGTGAATCCGGCGCTAACGGGTCCATGTGCACCTAATTGCCTCAATCCCGCGCCCACTGGTTTCGGGACAGTTCGACGGAATTCTTATCGCGGGCCAGATTACTTCAACACCGACTTCAGCCTTCGAAAGAACTTCCGTGTAACGGAGCGTTTGGGTCTGCAACTCGGGGCAAACGCGTACAATGTGCTAAATCACCCGAACTTCCAGAACCCAGTCAATTCGACAGGTAATGGAGCGCTGTTTGGTGCGATCGTTCAGACCACCAGCCCACCGACCACGCCGTACGGTGCGTTCGCGGGTTCTTTGGCGAGTGCTCGTATCCTTCAAGTAATCGCTAAGTTCACGTTCTAACTAAACTCTAACTTGTAAAAAAGGGGCGGCCTTCCAAGGCCGCCCCTTTTTTCGTTTATTCGCCAGCTATTTTCTAAGACTCCGATTCCTCTTTTTGAAGACCATCCTGAGCCAACCACGGAAATGTCTAGGCTGGGTTTCACCCAGCAATCCATCTCGTTGTTTGGCTGGTGCGGCGGCTCCTGCGAACTCATAAGCCGAGGATGTAGCTTTACTGTAGGTGCGCTGGACTCGCCGCGGGAGTTGGCTTGTCCTTAGAAATGTTCTCCTGCACCTGATTACGGATCTCTTTAGCCCTCACCCCGGCGGGACTATCAGGATCGAGCTTGATATAAGCATCCAGGTCCCCAACTAGGGCTGGGTAGTTTTTTTGGCTTAGATGAATGTTGGAAAGAAGGCGGTAGACAATTGCGGCGTTCGGAGCCAGAGACCTGGCTTGCTCTGCCGATTTCTGAGCTTCCGCGACTTTGTTTTCGGTGAACAGGATACGGCCGAGTTGATAGTGGCCAAACCAGTTATTCGGGCTCAACTCGAGCCCGTGTCGGATCATTTTCTCACTCTGCGCCAAATCTCCCGTATCGATCAAGAGCGAGGCGAGTCCGATAACAGGTTCTCCATACTTGTCGGCGCTCACTTCAATGGATTTTCGGAAGCTCTTCTCCGCTTCCTCTCGCGTTCCCAGAGTCAAATAGGCCATCCCGATCTGGTAATAGGCCTCGTAAAAGCCAGGGGCGACCGAAACGGCTTGTTGAAAATCCGCGAGACCTGCCTGCGGGTTCTTGTCCGAATACAGTTTCTTTTCACCCGATGCCAGTAAATCACGAGCTTTTTGGGGCATAGACATTTCATGAGCTGAAACATTTGCGGCGGGAAACGAGGTTGCCGGGTCGCTTGCGTTCGGTTTCAGATAAACGGAAATGCCTCGGTCCGAGGTAAAACTCAGTTCGACATGCAAGGTGTCTGCCTGATAACCAGGAGCATCGACAGTCAGGATGTAATTAGAGCGACGAATTCCACGGAAATCAAACTGTCCAGAATCCGTGGTTATAGTCTGTTCAATCAAGTTGCCGCCGGTGTCACACAAGCGAACGGCGGCCTGGTCGATCGGACGTTTTGATTTCTCGGAATAAACCGTGCCGGTCAGACTTACGGGATCGCCACCATTTCCGTTCATGCCTTGGGCGAAGACGTTCTGAGGGATTACCAGAATCAAGGTCAGTACGAACATTGAGACGTAAAGCCGGGACACAGCCACCTCCGTCCGGCCGAATTTCCACACAGTATACCACTGCGACGGAAGAAGAAAATACTTGTCTCGCCTGACGCGGGAAAGTTTCCGGCTCTTAAGAAGCGCAGGCCAATTTATTTAGCGATTCTTCGAATGGCGGGCGGGCTACGCCGCGTTCGGTGATGATGGCGGTGATGTAGCGCGCGGGTGTGACGTCGAAGGCAGGATGCGCCGCGCGGACGTCGGCTGCGATGCGGATGCCGGCGAGATGCGTTACTTCTTCTTCAGAGCGTTCTTCGATGGGAATTTGCTCGCCGGAAGAAATTGAATAGTCGATGGTGGAAAGTGGTGCGGCTACATAAAACGGCACGCTGTTTTCACGCGCGATAACCGCGATTCCGTAGGTCCCGATTTTGTTGGCCGTATCGCCATTGCGCGCAATTCGGTCGGCGCCCACCACCACAGCCCCCACGCCACCGGTCTTGAGGAAATGGCCGACCATGTTGTCGGTGATCAAAGTGAGGGGGATGCGGTCCTGGTGAAGCTCCCAGGCGGTGAGGCGCGAGCCCTGCAGATACGGCCGAGTTTCCGGAACGATCACTTCGATTCGGTAGCCGCCTTCGATCGCCATGCGGATGACTCCCAAGGCAGTGCCGATGCCGGCGGTTGCAAGCGCGCCGGCATTGCATTGGGTCATGACGCGGCCGCTCTTAGGCAGGAGTTTGGCGCCGAAGCGTCCGATGCTTTTGTCGCCTTCGCGGCGCTCTTCGTGGACTTTTAGGGCTTCTTTCACTAGTTCTGTGCGGATCCGTTCCAGCGTTGCCGCTTCGTCTTTGGAAGCCGGGCGCGCGAGATCTTCGAATCGAAGTTTGAAGCGCTCGATAGCCCAAAATAAATCGACCGCGGTGGGGCGGGTGTGCGCGAACGTTTCGCAAATGACTGGGAACTCGGCGCGCAATTCTTCGATCGATTTTGCTCTGGACCTCTGAACGGCGAGCGCGATGCCCATCGCGGCGGCAACACCGATGGCCGGCGCTCCGCGAATGACCATGTCTTTAATAGCCTTCGCGAGCTCACGATAATCGGTATAAGTGTGATGGATCACCTCGCTGGGCAGCCTTCGTTGGTCCAGCAGAACGACGCCCTCGGGCGTCCATCGAATCGGTTCCACCGTGTGCAATTGCTATCTCCGAGAAGCGTTTCTGAATGCCGGTTCGAATAGGATTAATGCAGGCCCGACATATGACGCAGGCCGTGCGTTGCAATAAGAAGGCCGATAACCTGGACTGAATTATAGCTCGTATGAATCACAAAACCTGTGACGACAGTTCGCGAAACCGCGCGCGCGAGCGTCAGCACAATTCCGACGAAAACCAGCAGCGCGATCTGACCCCACCCGCCCCACAATTGCTCGGCGTGCAACAGGCCAAAAAGTGCACCGGTAGCTACGACTCCCCAGACCATTCCAAAACTGCGACCGATTACGGGATAAATATAGCCGCGGAAGATGGTCTCCTCAACCAAAGGAGCGAGGAAAACAGCGATCAGCATAAACAAAAGCGTTGTATTGCGATCCTGAAACAGAACTTCTATGGGCAAATCCTTCTTTGGGGGGAATAATGCGGAGCCCAGCGAGACAATTACTGACAGGAAAAAACCGGCGAGAACCAGGCCAAAATAAACCGCGCCTTTTGGGAAACGCCCTGTCTCGAGTTTGCGCCAGCCGATGGTACGCCAGAAAGGCGAACGAAATCGCATGCGCATCTGAACCGCAAGATAGGCGAGGAGTCCCAAATCGAGAATCACTTGAATCAATATGTTCAGCAGGATTTCTTCGTGCGGAGATTTGTGGAGGCGGCGGATGTCGACGCCCGATATCGCAAGTCCCGTGCTGATCAACAGACTGAGAAGGAGAAAACCTGCGATTGCGAGTACCACGAAGGCGGCTAGATCTGCCCAACCCCAGGGCACGCGAAAATCTTCCGAGACGGGATTTATGGTGGGGGGAAGATGTCTTGAGGGGTCCGATATCCCGGCAATGTTGTCTGATTCGGCCAGCGGTGACGCGGCGGGTAAGGCGACGGGCGAAGAGTCAACCGCTCCGGATTGATTGGAGGACGGCGCGGGTTCTCGCTCAAACAAATTATTTTCGTCAGGATTCATCGAAGTTTCAGCTCGCGCGCTTTCCGTTGGCTAGAATGCCATTCGATCCGTTGCCGTTGAATGCGCGGGCAAGGATCTGGCCGGTGTAAGATTTCTTCACGCGCGCGACCTGCTCGGGCGTTCCTTGCGCGACGATGCGGCCACCTTCTTCGCCGCCTTCGGGGCCNNCGGGGCCGAGGTCGATGATCCAGTCGGCCTGCTTAATCACGTCGAGATGATGTTCGATGATTAGGACGGTGTTGCCCAGTGAAACCAGGCGGTTCAGCACGCCCATTAGTTTTTTTACGTCATCGAAATGCAGGCCGGTAGTGGGCTCGTCGAGAATGTAAAGCGTGCGGCCAGTTTGGCGGCGAGAAAGTTCGCGAGCGAGTTTTGTGCGTTGCGCTTCGCCGCCTGAAAGGGTGGTCGCCGATTGGCCGAGCTGAATGTAACCGAGGCCGACGTCCACAAGCGTTTGGAGTTTCAGCTGAATCGAGGGAATGTTTTCCATCACTTTCAGCGCGTCTTCGATAGGAAGGTCCAGCAAGTCGGAGATGGAATAGCCTTTGTAACGCACCGCGAGAGTCTCGGCGTTATAGCGTTTGCCGCGGCAAACTTCACAAGTGACGTAAACATCGGGCAGGAAATTCATTTCGATTCGGCGCAGTCCATCGCCCTGGCACGCTTCGCACCGGCCGCCTTTCACGTTGAAGCTGAACCGGCCGGGACGGTAGCCGCGTTCGCGCGATTCCGGCAGCATGGCAAAGATTTCGCGAATGGGCGCGAAGACTCCGGTGTAGGTGGCAGGGTTCGAACGCGGCGTGCGGCCTATGGGCGCCTGGTCGATTTGAACGACCTTGTCAATGTGTTCGATTCCTTCGATAGCGCGGTGGGCGCTGGGTTTTTCCATGGAGCGATAAAGTTTTGCAGCCAACGCACGGTAGAGGATGTCATTTACCAATGTGGATTTTCCCGAGCCCGAAACTCCGGTTACGACGGTTAGCAGGCCCAGCGGAAAAGTGACATCGATGTTCTTCAGATTGTTGCCGTGCGCGCCCAGAATTATGAGGGATTTCCCGTTCGGGCTGCGGCGGTGCTCCGGGACCGGAATCGTAACTTTCCCTGAGAGATATTGGCCGGTCAGCGAGTCAGGATTCGCAGCGATTTCATCAGGCGGCCCTGCCGCTACCAAATGTCCGCCGGCTTTTCCGGCACCGGGGCCGAGATCCACCACATAATTTGCGCGACGGATAGTCTCCTCGTCATGCTCGACAATAAGCACCGTATTGCCGAGGTCGCGCAAGGTTTCGAGCGTACTGAGCAGACGGCCATTGTCACGCGCGTGCAAGCCGATGGATGGTTCGTCAAGCACGTAAAGGACCCCGCGCAGGCGCGAGCCGATTTGTGTGGCCAGGCGTATCCGCTGCGCTTCTCCACCCGAAAGAGTTGCTGCGGAGCGATCCAGAGTAAGGTAACCGAGGCCAACGTTGAGAAGGAACTCGAGTCTCTCAGCGATTTCACTTAGCGGCCGGCCGGCGATTTTCCTTTGGCGCAAAGTTAACTGGCCGCGGATTTTATCGACGGCGGCACGCGCTTGCAACAGAGGCAACGATGTGAAGTCCGCGATGGAGAGTCCCGCGATTTTTACTGCCAGGCTCTCCGGTCGCAGACGGCGTTCGTTACAAGCGGCGCAAGGCGCAGGAGACAAGTACTGCGCGATCCATTCGCGATAGTTATCGGATTTGGACTCTTCCAGGCTGCTCTCAAGATGTCCGAGAACACCTTGGAAGTTAAGACCCTTGCTCGAGCCTCCATTCGAAGGGTTGCCGTGCAGAATCAGATTTTGTACTTTTCGCGACAGCTTTTCGAACGGAGTGTCGAGATCGAATCCATGCGCGGCGGCCGCGATGCGCAGAGTGCGCTGTAAAGATGTCGAGCCCGAGCCCGGACCGAGGCCACCTTCAAAAAGAGGCTTGGTCCAATCCACGATCACTTTGGCCGGATCGAAATCGTATTTCGAGCCCAGGCCGTGGCATTCGGTGCAAGCGCCGTACGGAGAATTGAAGCTAAACGATCGGGGCTCAAGTTGCGGCACGGAAATGCCGCAATCCGGACAGGCTAGCTTTTCGGAATACACGTGTTCTTCGCCGCCAACGACTGCAATGGTTACGAGCCCGCCAGTAAGCTTCAACGCGGTTTCCACCGATTGCTCGAGGCGCTGTGCGACGCCGTTTTTCAGCAGCAGGCGGTCAACGACGATTTCAATCGTATGATTTTTCCGCCGGTCTAGTGGGATAGGCTCGTCCAAATTTACGAGTTCTCCGTCGACGCGCGCGCGGACGTAGCCCTCCTTCGCATATTTTTCGAGTTCTTTTTTGTATTCGCCCTTGCGGCCTCGCACCACCGGCGCAAGCACCATGATGCGTTCTTCGGGTTTCAGCGCTGAAACTGCTTGCACAATTTGTTCCGTGGACTGTCGAGTGATGGGCTTTCCGCACTTCGGGCAGTGCGGCGTGCCGATGGCGCAGTAGACCACTCGCAAGTAGTCATATATTTCGGTAATCGTGCCCACGGTCGAACGCGGGGACCGCGTGGTGGTTTTCTGTTCGATGGCGATAGAAGGCGAAAGCCCTTCGATCGAATCGACGTCCGGGCGCTCCATCTGATCGAGGAATTGACGCGCGTAGGCCGAGAGGGATTCAACGTAGCGGCGCTGCCCCTCGGCGTAAAGCGTGTCGAAAGCGAGCGAGGATTTGCCCGAACCAGAAAGCCCCGTGACCACTGTGAGCGTATTGCGAGGGATTTCCAGGTGGATGTTCTTCAGGTTGTGTTGCCGGGCGCCCCGGATAACGATTTTCTTCAGGCTCATTTTGAGAATGGGGCCGCTGCCAGACACGACCGCACACACAGACTGTCATACACTGGGGATAACTCGCCCTAGGTAATCTATCAACATAGCAAGGTGGACTTGCTGAGGTCAAGTTGGGATGGGATCTCCGGCAGGGAGGAGTCGAAACTAAGGCAAAACAGCGAGGCTTCTTTGCGAAGGGGGAGCAGGAAATTTTAGCAGTTCTTTGGATTTTTTACTCGCCACACAATATGAAAGGCTAGTGTTTTCAGTGGGATAGCTTTGGTTCTCGGCGTGCGACTCCGATTGACGTCAGAGGGAAGGAAAGCCGAGGATCCCTTCGGGGATTGAGGGCTGGGCCGGCTTCCTTCCCTCGGCTTCACCTCCAAAGTAGTGCCCCCTTCAAACTTTTCCTGTTCTGTCCTGGATTGTGGTAGTCCGGCTCCGCCACCTTGCGACTATTTCCACACCCACGGATTTTGCTGCGAGCGTAACGCGAGGTTAAATCAAATCGGCGATGATATTCCTGTAGGATGACTTTGTGACGGGTCCACTACAAAGACGCATTTTAACGATGAACCGTGGGTCTGCGACTTTGAAGGCTGCGCTCTATGAAGCGGGAGACCACGAAGCGCCTCAGCTTTCGATGACGGTTGATCAGGCGGGCAGCTCAGGCGACCGCTTGAAAATTACAGATCCGAGGGGAGCTGCGTTGTTAGACTCTCCCGTCGATCCTAGCGACCCGGATATTGCGTTGGAAGTGATGTTTGCGTGGCTGGGCGGACACGAGTTTCTCTCTGGGCTGGCGGCTGCGGGTCACCGGCTCGTTCACGGGGGGTCGCGGTACAGGGAGCCACAGCGGATCACTCCAGAATTTTTGACGGAGATCGAACAATTAATTCCGCTAGACCCTGACCACATGCCGGCGGCGATCCGGGGAATTAAATTCATCGCCAAGAAATTTCCGGAACTGCCGCAAGTGGCGTGTTTCGACACGGCATTTCATACCTCTCTTCCGAAGGTTGCGCGCATGTATGCCCTGCCTGGAAATCTCTACGATCAGGGAATCCTTCGGTATGGTTTTCACGGTCTTTCCTACGAGTACGTAATGGGCGAACTGCGAGAGCTCGAAGGGAAGATCGCTAGAGGGCGGGTGATCATCGCACATCTCGGTAACGGCGCCAGCATGGTCGCGGTGAAGGATGGGGAAAGCATCGACACTTCAATGGGCTTTACCCCGCTCGAAGGGCTTGTGATGGGTACGCGTTCTGGTGATGTCGATCCCGGGCTGCTGCTCTATCTTCTGGAGCAAAAGAAAATGTCCGCGAAAGAGATGAGCACCATGCTGAATAAGGAATCCGGGTTGTTGGGAGTTTCGGAGACGTCCGGAGACATGAGGAACTTGCTGGACAAGATGCAACAGGATAGTCGCGCAGGAGAAGCTGTGGAACTTTTCTGTTACCGGGCGAAGAAATATATCGGCGCGTATGCCGCAGTGCTCGGAGGGCTGGACGTGCTCGTGTTCGCGGGAGGAATTGGAGAGCGCGCACCCGTCGTGCGCAAAGGGATTTGCGATGGCTTGGACTTTCTAGGCGTTCGTTTGGATGCGCCGAGCAATGAGGCCAACGCAGCATTGATATCGTCCCCGGCAAGCGGCGTAAAAGTGCGCGTGATAAAAACCAACGAAGATCTAATGATCGTGCGGCATGTTCTGTCCAAGCTCGGATGGACGAATTCCTAACAATTTCTACAGCCGCGATTTCTTCTGCCGTTAACATTCGCTAAAGCCCGTCGATGTAAACTTATATAATCGCGTTGAGACACTTGCCGCAGTCTCGTCGTGTGGGCTTAGGAGCAAAAATGCTTGAATTTAACGCCGCGTTATCGACGGCCGTAGAAGTCGACAAGAAATCGCTAGGCGCTGAAACCCAACCTGCCGGCGTGAAGCCAAACGGGCCGCTTTCGGCCGAGCTGCTGGACAAGATGCAGCGCTATTGGTGCGCCGCGAATTATCTTTGCGTCGGGCAAATCTATCTCCTCGATAATCCGCTTCTTCGCGAGCCGCTCGTAAAAGAGAACATCAAGCCGCGCTTGCTGGGGCATTGGGGCACGTCTGCGGGACAGAACTTCATTTACGTGCATTTGAACCGGCTGATCCGGGAAACGGATGCAAATATTATTTACATTTCAGGCCCCGGACATGGAGGGCCGACGCTGAACGCTTGCGCGTACCTGGAAGGAACTTATAGCGAGGTGCATCCTGAGATTACACAGGACATCAACGGCATGCGGCTTCTCTTTCGTTCTTTTTCCACGCCTGGCGGCATCCCCAGTCACTGCGGGCCGCATACGCCTAATTCCATGCATGAGGGAGGCGAACTGGGATATTCGCTGGTGCATGCGTTTGGAGCGGTCTTTGACAATCCTGACTTGATTGCGGCTTGCGTTGTCGGCGATGGCGAGGCGGAGACGTGCCCGCTGGAAGGAAGCTGGAAGGGCGTGAAGTTTCTGAATCCATCGAGAGACGGGGCGGTATTGCCGATTCTGCATTTGAACGGTTACAAAATCTCCGGGCCCACGGTGATGGCGCGCACGAGCGACGAAGAACTGAGTTCGTTCTACTCGGGGCTTGGCTACACGCCGATTTTCGTCGAAGGGGATGATCCCGAAATCGTGCACCAACTTCTTGCGGGTGCGCTCGATCGCTGCTACGCGCGCATACGCGAAATCCAGAAGGAAGCCCGGACCAATAAAGACTTCGCGCGGCAATCGTGGCCGATGATCGTTTTACGCACTCCGAAAGGCTGGACATGCCCGAAGGAGGTAGACGGTATTCCCGTTGAGGGCACATTCCGCGCACACCAGGTTCCTCTTTCGACCGTGTGCGAGAATCCGGAACATCTAAAGTTGCTCGAAGCCTGGATGAGGAAGTACGGGCCCGATGAGTTATTTGACACGGAAGGACGTCTGATCGGGGAGCTTGCGGCGCTGGCTCCAGACGGAAATCGCCGGATGGGAGCGAATCCTAGTGTAAACGGCGGAAGAGTGCTGAAAGCACTCGATCTGCCCGACTTTGCGCAATACGCATTGTCGATACCTGGCCCGGGCCAGGTGGTGGCGGAAGCGCCGCGCAAGTTGGGGGAGTATTTGCGCGATATCATCAAACTGAATCCGAACAATTTTCGGCTGTTCTGTCCGGACGAGACGAATTCGAATCGGCTGAATGCCGCATTTGACGCGACGAATCGTTGCACTATGGAGCCAATCGTATCGATCGACGATCACCTAGCACCGGACGGCCGAGTGATGGAAGTGCTCAGCGAACATCTTTGCGAAGGCTGGCTCGAAGGTTATCTGCTGACTGGGAGACATGGCATCTGGTCTTCTTACGAAGCATTCGCTCAGGTGGTTGACTCGATGGTGACGCAGCACGCGAAGTGGATGGAGCAATGCCTCGAGTATCCCTGGCGCAGACCGATTGCCTCTCTAAATGTATTCATCACGGGCCACGCTTGGAGGAATGACCACAACGGTTTCAGCCACCAGGCGCCGGGGTTTGTCGACAACGTGATGCAACGGCGCAGCGAGGTGGTGCGGGTTTATTACCCGCCGGATTCAAACTGCTTGCTGAACGTGTTCGATCACTGCTTGCGCAGCCGGAACTACGTCAACGTGGTTACTTGCGGAAAACAGCCGGAGCTGCAATGGCTGACGTTTGAAGAGGCGCTGGCTCATTGCTCGCAGGGAGCCTCGATCTGGAAATTTGCGACGAACGACTGCGGAGGGGAACCGGATATCGTGCTGGCGTGTGCGGGCGATGTGCCTACGATCGAGGCTTGCGCGGCGTCCTGGCTGCTGCAAAAGTATGTGCCTGGTATCAAGGTGCGGGTGGTGAACGTCGTCGATTTAACTGCCCTGATGAGCCCGGACGATCATCCCCACGGCATGGACAATATTTCTTTCAACGCGATGTTTACACCGGATGTGGATGTAGTCTTCGCGTTCCATGGCTACCGGTGGCTGATTCACAGCATGGTACATGGCCGCGCGAGCGAGGGACGTTTTCACGTGCGCGGATTTAATGACATGGGTACGACCACCACTCCATTCGATATGGTGGTGCTCAACAAGATGAGCCGGTTCCACCTAGCCATCGATGCTCTGAAGCATGTGGGGCGATTGCGTTCGGAGGCGTCGGACGCGGTTGATATGTTCAACCGGAAATTGTACGAGCACCATGCTTATATCCGGCAGCATTTTCAAGATATGCCGGAGATTCGGAATTGGAGTTGGACGAAGGATTTCAGCGAGCCTGGCGCTCCAGCCCCTCTTGCGAAAGGGCAACCTCGCGGCCAGCTATTTACGGATTCTTAGCTGGAGGTATTTGGCGGAGGGGTTGCTGATCAACACCCTTTCACGCATGATGATGAGAACTTCTGTTGGGGCGTGGTCCAATTGGTAGGACGCTGCACTGTTAATGCAGACGGTGGTGGTTCGAATCCACCCGCCCCAGCCACTTCCGGAATTCGAGAATCCGAGGAACCAGAGAAGCTTAATCTTTGATTACCGGAAAACCGGATTCGGTCCAGCCGCGCCAGCCGCCGTCCATTGAAATCACATTGCTATAGCCCATTTTTTGAAGATTGTCGGCGGCCAGAGCGGAACGAAATCCTCCGCCACAATAAAGCACAATTTCCGAGCTTTTATCCGGGATAGCCTTTTCGATGTCACGTTCGATGATGCCTTTGCTCAAATGGACGGCGCCGGGAATGTGGCCGCGAGCCCATTCGCCGTCCTCGCGAGTGTCAACGAGAACCAAGGGATGGCCGGAGTCGATTTTCTTTTTTACCTCGCGGTAATCCTCTTCTTTGATTCGTTTTTTCGCGTCTTTGACGAGCTTCAGAAAGCCTTCGGGGTGGTCCATTATTTCCTCCTCACGATCGGCAGGTTAATAGTAGTAAAAAAAGTTCCGGATACGGAATAAACAAATTTTCTACTTCATGTCACGCCAGTTGTAGCCGACCTTGGTATCGACGATCAAAGGGACGCTGAGCTTGTACACGTTTTCCATCACTTCTTTAACCAGCTTGGTGAGGCGCGGGATTTCTTCTTCCGGGCCTTCAAAAAGTAATTCGTCGTGAACCTGGAGGATCATTCGCGATTTGAAGTCTTTCGGCAAGCGGCGGTCCAGCTCGATCATAGCGAGTTTGATTAAGTCGGCGGCGGAGCCTTGCATCGGAGTGTTCATGGCCGTGCGCTCGGCGAAGTTCCGCATGTTGGGCTGCGGGGAATTTATTTCCGGAATGGGACGAAGGCGCCCGAAAATCGTTTTGGTAAAACCTGTTTTACGGGTCTCGGCGATTTGCGCATCGAGATATTTTTTCACTCCGCTATAGCGTTCGAAATAGGCGGCGATGAACTTTGCCGCTTCTCTGGTATCAATGCCCAGATTTTGTGCCAAGCCGAACGCTGAAAGGCCGTAAATCACTCCGAAGTTGATGACTTTGGCTACGCGACGGTGGTCTGGGGTTTGCGCGAAGGGCGCCACGCCGAAAACTTCCTGCGCTGTTCGAGAATGGATGTCCTCGCCGCGACGGAAGGCTTCGACCAGCACGGGGTCTTTTGAAAGATGCGCCAGGATTCGCAGCTCGATTTGGGAATAGTCCGCGGAAAGGAGCTTGTACCCCGGCGCGGGGACGAATGCGGCGCGGATTTCACGGCCCAATTCAGTTCGAACCGGGATGTTCTGCAAGTTTGGATTCGAAGAACTGAGACGGCCCGTGGCCGTGCCGGTTTGGGAGAAACGCGTATGCAAGCGTCCGGAGACCGGATGAATCAGCTTGGGCAAAGCGTCCGAGTAAGTGGATTTCAATTTTGCCAGCTCGCGGTATTCCAGGATTTTCCTGGGGAGCTCATGTACCAGAGCGAGTTCATTCAAGACTTCGGCGGCGGTGGAACGCGACTTAACGCGGCTCTTTCGCGGTGGCTGCAGATTCAGTTTGTCGAAGAGCACTTCGGCAAGTTGCAGGGGAGAATTGATGGTGAATTCGAAACCTGCGAGCTCATATATGCTCTTTTCTAACCGGCCGATCTCTTCCTGGGCCTTCTTGGAGATGATATCCAATTCGTTCTTGTCAACGCGAACTCCGGCGGCCTCCATACGGGCCAGTACGGAGGCTAGCGGCAGGTCAATTCTCTCGTAAACGTCCAGGAGGCCTTGTTTTTCAACCTCCGCGCGCAAGATCGGCGCCAGGCGAAGCAGAAAATCCGCTCGCTCGCCGGAAGCGCCGGACAGGGTTCTATTCAAGTGACGCAGAACTACTTCGGCAAATTCATGATTCGAAGTGGTGGGGCGCAACAGATAGGAATAGAGCATGGTGGCGTGGCGAATCCCGGAAACCGCATGCGGAGAGTCGGCAGAGTGAGACGGCGTCAGAAGTTGAAAAAGCTTCGGATCGTGAACTATTTTCTGACGCTTGACGTCCGCGGACCATTCTTTCAACACGGCCAGATTTTTATTCTCGGCGTCGTTTGCCAGGGTCCGCGCGCTACCGGGCTTGGAAGAGACTTCTACACTCGAGACAAATGTGCCATAGCCTTCTTCGTCCGGATCGTTTGAGTCGAGTGAAAGCCACACGGATGTTTCGGTGCCGCGGGCCGTTCCGTTAAGAAAACTCCCGGCTTCGTCACGCGAATCGAATGGCGTGTAGTCAGTCTTCTCTTCATCCGGCGCGGGAGCCAGCTCGCGAAGCAGGGAGGTGAATCCGAGCTCAGCGTACAAATCGCGCAGAGCGGAAAGATGCGGTTGCTGGATCTTCAGCGCTTCGAGTTCTAGTGGAACCGGGGCATCGAGAGGAATTGTCGCCAGCTGCTTGCTGAGTTTTACAAATTCACCGCATTTCTCGAGTGCTTCACGGTAACTGGAGCGTTTCACTTCACTGGCGCGCCTTAAGGCTTCCTCGGCGCTGCCAAATTGCTGAATTAGTTGGCGCGCGCCCACTTCGCCAATGCCGGCTTTGCGACGCTCGCCGGGGGCAGGTTTGTCGTTGGGATCGCGCGCACCCGGAATGTTGTCAATGGAATCGCCCATCAAGGCCATCACGTCCGCTACTTTATTGGGAGGCACGCCCATCAATTCTTCGACCATCTTTTCATCGACGATCAGATCGCCTTTTGTCGGGTTGAGCAGACGGACAGGTCCGCCCACGAACTGCATCAGGTCTTTGTCGCTGGTGACTATGTAAATCTCGAGATTCTCTTGCCGGGCTTGGCGTGCCAGAGAGCCGATTACGTCGTCGGCCTCGTAGCCGGGATATTCTAGGATGGGCAGCCGCATGGCGTCGCAATAGCGGCGAACGAAGGGCATCTGAATGGAAAGCTCATCGGGCATCGGGGGGCGTTGGGCTTTGTAGGAGGCAAAAAGCTTGTCGCGAAATGTGGGTGAAGGATGGTCGTAAACCACCGCGAGGTAATCGGGGCGCCGGTCTTTGTTGTTGAGCAGGCGGCGCATCATGGTGGCAAAAAGATAGGGGACTTTTGTGGGTATGCCGCCGCTGGTTTGAAGCCTCTCCATGGGGGCAAAAAAGGCACGGAAGATGTAGCCCATGGCGTCGACTAAGAAGAGGCGCTTTGTCTGTTTGGAAGGCATTCAGCCGGGTTGGTGCGCTCGGAACAGAGCGCACGCCGAGTATATCAGAGTCGCGCTTATCTGCTTACGCGCCGGGTTAGGCGAACTCGGGCGCGGACGAACAATGGCGCTTGACTCATAACCCATTGAGGCTTATAGGTATTACATCATTTTTTGCACGACTGCAGAGCTGAACGGCTGGGGGATACCCGTTCAGTGAAACCTCTGCACAATTGAAGTGGCAGCGATTCTGTTTTGAAAATTCAGAGGAGTATTCATGGAAACCTTGCGCCGATGGAGCCTTCGCTTCGCATTCGTGTGCGGAGCAGTCTTGGTCATACTGGCGAGCGGGACGACAATTCAGGCCCAGACGTTTCGTGGAACGATTTTGGGTACGGTGACGGATAGTACTGGCGCGGCTGTGGTGGGTGCCCACGTGACAGTACACAATGTCGATACTGGCGTCGACCGCAGCACAGATACCACTACCGACGGCGGTTATTTGATGCCGGAGCTTCCAGTGGGCAACTACAACGTAATCATCGAAATGAAGGGTTTTCAGAAGACTGCGACTAACGGCATACTCGTTTCGGTGGCGGCAGAGCGGCGTGTGGACGCCATTTTGAAACCAGGTGAGGTGAGCCAGCAGATTACGGTTTCAGGCGAGACGTTGCCGGTAGTGGAGACGGCGAGCGATACACTTGGCGGTGCGTTCGAGAACCACGAAATTGAAGAACTGCCGATCAATGGCCGGGACTATACCAAGCTTCTCATCATGGTTCCAGGCACGGCAGGTGAGCCGAATGGCGGCGGTGACTCGCCGGGCTCCTACGGCCTTTTCAGTGCAGATGGCAGCCGCGGCCGCTCCAATAACTACCTTCTCGACGGCACGGATATGAATGACGGCTACCGGAACCTGCCGGCAATCAATCAGGGCGGAGTATTTGGCGTGCCTGGGACGATACTTCCCGAGGATTCCATTCAGGAATTGAACGTTCTGACGAATTTCGAAGCGGAGTATGGGAGAAATTCCGGCGCGGTAGTGAGCATCGTTACGAGGAGCGGAACGAATCAGCTTCACGGCAGCGCATTCGAAGATTTCCGGAATGCGGTGTTGAACGCTCGAAACTACTTCAACGCAGTGGGCCAGCCGAAAGATGCCTTTCGCAACAATCAGTTTGGCGGCTCGGCGGGTGGGCCAATTACCAAGGACAAGACTTTTTTCTACGCTTCGTACGAAGGGCAGCGCGAAGGAATGGCCATCACTTCGATCAACAGCGTGCCGACCTTAAATGACGGAGTTCCGGGCGATCCTAACGATTACGCGCAAGCGATCACTTCTTTGGGAGGCAATCCGGCGCTGTGCACGAGTACCGTTATCGCCTGCATCCAGGGCAACTCGGCCGTCGTCAACCCTGTCATCTTGAATCTGTACAATTTGTGCAACAACAATGGGCACTGCTCGGGCGGGAAAAATGTTTGGCCCACCACAACTGCCGCAGGCGGACCGGCGACGAACAATCTGGACAGCGCTCTCATTAAGATCGATCACAGCCTGAATGCCAACAACCAGATTTCAGGACGCTACTTCTTCGGGAATAGTCATCAGAGCTTTCCGCTCGGCGTTGGCGGCGGCAATAATTTGCCCAATACGAATACCGACGCGCCAATTCGGACTCAGTTGGTGTCCGTTAGCTGGGTAAGGACAGTTTCACCTCAGAAAGTGAACGAACTGCGATTTGGCTGGAACCGGTACCGGAACGGATTCTTTCCTGAGGACGCGTCAATCTTTGGCGATCCCAATGTATCCCTCGCGCTAAATACAATTAATCTTCAAGGTGCAGGCACCGCGAATCCGCGCGATTTCGGTCTGCCTACGATTGAAGTGAGCGGACTTGCGCACCTGGGCTCCTCGGCGTTTTCAAACCCTCGAAATCGCGTGGATTCGAACTGGCAGCTTATCGACAATTTTTCGTGGAAATTGGGTCGCCACGATATCAAGTTTGGCTACGAATTCCGGCGGACCACAGTGAATTCGTTCAACGACTTGGTAGAACGCGGCACGCTCGAATTCGACAGCCTTGCGGAATTTCTTGGAGGTGGGCTCGATGGCGGGAACACCAACGTGGGGAACACGTCGCGAAACGCGCACCAGAACTCTCACGGGCTATACATCCAAGACGGAATCCACGTGAATAGTCGGCTGATGGTAAACCTGGGTCTCCGTTGGGATTATGACGGTGTGATAGGCGCGGATGGAAATCAATTGAGCGTTTATAATCCGGCCGTGGGTCTGGTTCAAAAGAGCCCGCTATATCCCAAGGATTTCAACAACTTCGGCCCGCGCGTGAGCGCCGCTTATGATCTGTTTGGGAAGGGGAAGACGGTGATTCGCGCAGGTGCAGGCGTTTTTTACGACGGCTTCTCGCAGGATTTTTTTACTGGCCAACTAGCCTACAACACGTTTAACACTGGGCCTGCGTACAATGCTATCGGCCCCAATCCTGTTTATATTACATTCGCTCTGAATCCAGCGCTACCCGTGGACGCCGGCGGTAACTCCATAATTCAACCCGGCGTGCCGGTCTTCGATCCGAATTCAGTGATCGCTGGGCCGACGAATCAGACCACGGATGCGTTCACAGTTTCTCCCCGCCTCCGTACGCCGTATGTTTATAATTACAATTTGAACATCCAGCAACAGCTGACCAGCAAGACGGTACTCCAAGTGGGGTATGTAGGATCGATCGGACGGAAACTCTTCTATTTTCGCGATATCAATCAACCGAGCCACGCCCAAATAACCGCCATTGATACCTTCTGTGGGATTACTGATGATGGAGGTGAAGGCTCGATTGCGCGCGGCGCACCACAGTGTCCCGGTGCTCCCATCGTCGGTTTCACCACGCCGCTTAGCGCACTGGCTCCCAACGCGCCCTTTTTTGTTAACGAGGTGGAGACTGGCGCGAATTCGAATTACAACTCACTTCAGGTGTCACTGACGCAACGCAGTTGGCACCGTTTCAATAATCAGATCGCGTATACCTGGTCGCATTCAATTGATACGGCGAGCGACGGTCAAGATTACGTGCCGAATGCTTCGCAGCCGAATGACAGTACAGACCCTGCCGGCAACAAAGGCCCTTCCAACTTCGACGTGCGCAATCGATTCGTAATGTCTTCCGTGTACGATTTTCCGAAAATAGACAAGTTTAAGAAATTCGGAGAGGGCTGGTCGTTCAGCGGAATCCTGACATTAATGAGCGGGCACCCGTTTAGCTTGAACTATGACTTTGAAGGTGACTACGATGGCAGCGGGGAGGATTTTGGGCGGCCCGACGTCGTGGGACCGGTCCATTACGATCGCAGCAATCCGTCCGAATTTCTCGACTTGTCAGCGTTTACCGTGCCTTGCACCCTCAACCCGAGCGGGCCCCCACAGTTCATCACTACTTCAGGGAATTGTATTCCGGGAACGCGCCATTTCGGCAACGAAGGCCGCAACTCATTGCTTGGCCCGGATTACAGAAACCTGGATTTTGCCATCAGCAAGATGACGCCTATCACTGAGCGTTTTAAACTGGAGTTCCGAGCGGACTTCTACAACGTTGCGAACCATCCTAACTTTGCCAGTCCTTTGCTTCCGGCTTTCTTTGCCGATGCTGGCTTCAATGGCATCAGCACCGGAAGTAGCCCTAGTGTTCTTCCGCTGGGCCGCGGCCAGGGATTTTACCCGCTCACGGCAACGTCGGACGTTGGGTTGGGCAATCCGGTCCTGGGTGGCGGCGGAGCGCGAAGCATCCAGTTTGCTGTAAAGCTCATGTTCTAGGCATCTCGCTTGACGCAGCGCTATTTCAGCGGCTCGGCCCTCGGGCTATTCCGGGGATCCGAGCCGCTTCTGTTTATAGGAATAACTCCGAGTTTCAGAAGGCATTTGTTACGCTGGTCTACCTCGTGTAACTTTGCGGGCTGGCCCCTATCGGGCAGCCGCCAGTTGTGACCTAAGTGAAATATTTTCAAGTTCCCTGCGTATCCATATATGGAGCGACGAAAGGCCACCGGAGAGATGAGCGCCGCTGAAATCGCGGAAGTGCTTACCCAAGTCCGGGCCGGCGATGCGGATGCCTGGGGCGAACTTTATCGGATGTATGGCCCGGCAATTTTCCGGTTCTGCCGCCGGGCGCTTCCGACGCGCGAAGATGCAGAGGACGCGACTACGGAAGTGTTTATGAAGGTGCGACAAAAGCTCGGGACCTACGATTCGTCCAGGCCTTTCACGGCGTGGCTATATAAGGTCGCGAGCAATCATTGCTGGGATACGCTGCGCCGGCGCCGGATTCGGCAAGATCTGGAAACCGGAGATCTGGAAACATTGCCGCTCGAGCACCCGGATCCGAGCCAGCTCGAACGTCTGCAAGCGGAGCACGGCAGTAAAGAAGTACGCAACGGGTTGCAAAAGCTGCCGGACCGTGCGCGAATGGCGCTGGTGCTGCGTTACTTCGCGGAAATGAGTTATGACGAGATCGCCGACACGCTGGGTGTACGCCGCGCATTCGTTGGGGTATTGCTTTTGCGCGCGCGTCATCAATTGCGCGATGTACTGGCAGGGAATGACGCTCCGCTGATTCGCGGCGCCGCTGGGGGCAAAGTATGAGTCACTTCGATGAAATGACCGCGCTGCTCTACCTGGAATCGCAACTCGATGCGGAGCACGCGCGCGATATCGCCGGCCACGCTGTTTCCTGTGCTGAATGCCGCGAACTGCTTCATGCGCTGGAGACCGAAGGGGTGTGGTTGCGCGAATCGCTCGCCGGAGAGGATGAATCAGTTCCCGCACACCTGATTAACGCGCCGGAGCGGCACCCCGCGCCGTGGGGATGGATTTCGGCGCTGGGCCTTAGCGCAGGCGGGGCTTACACACTTTGGAGCGGATTTGTGGAACCATGGCGCGCGCAGGCCGCGCAAGCGGGCTTTACGCAGGGCAATCTCTTTACTATGCTTTTTTTCAGCGGTGCATTTTGGAAAGGATGGGACGCGATGCGAAGCTTAATGGAATTCCTGGCAGTGGCGACTCTCGGGCTGGTCGTAATGTGGCTGCTGCGCCGCCGTTGGCGGAGTTCCCCAACGATTGCGGTCGTGATGGGAGCGATCATTTGCTCGCTGGCGATACCTCCGGCTGCAAATGCTGCAGAAACAAAAAACGGCAACCCCAACTACACTCTGCCGGCGGGAGAGGAAGTGAAGACGGACTTGATCGTCTTTGCCGACCACACGCAAATCAATGGTGACGTTGACGGCGATCTAATCGTGTGGTCTCGCAATGTGACTGTGAATGGGCACGTGAAAGGGGACGTGATTGCGTTCGCCCAGGAATTGCGCGTGGATGGACCGGTTGATGGAAATGTGCGCGCATGCGTTCAAACCCTTCAGCTCAATAATACGGTCGGGCGAAACGTAATGGGTTGGGCGGGCGATGTGAACCTGGATGAGAAGGCAAGAGTGAACGGAACCATGACGCTTGGGTTTGGTCAGGCACAATTGGACGGCGCGGTTGCGGGAGATCTGCTTGCGTATGGTGGAGAAATGGGAGTCAATGGGTCGCTTGGGCACAACGCGATGATTCACGCCGGTAATGTCTCGATTGGCCCAAGGGCTGAGATCAAAGGACAAACGAAGATCGAGGCGCATCAGCAGCCGGAAGTTTCGCCGACTGCGAAATTGGGAAGCCCGCTGGAATTCACGCTGAAGAAGCGTGGCCCTGAAAAGGATTATTCTTCAGCGAGATTCTACTGGCACCAAACACTGCTTTGGGGCGCAAGTTTCGTCTTTGGACTAGCGGTGCTCCTGCTCGCGCCGGGATTTTTCTTCGACGCGGAGCGCGCCTGCAGGAAGGCGGCACAATCGATCGGCTTGGGTTTACTGTTCTTCTTCGCCACGCCGATTGTAGCGATTATAGTTTGTATTACGATCGTAGGCCTCGGCGTCGGAATCTCGGCTTTATTGCTTTGGGTTATCGCGATCTATTCAGCGCAGGTGTTTGTGGGATCGTGGTTGGGTGAAAGAATCCTGGGCGAAGGCGTCGGAGTTGGCGCCGCACTTGGAAGGCTCGCTTTAGGCCTCTTGATCCTGCGCGCAGTTCATATGTTGCCGTACATCGGAGGCTGGATCGCGTTTGTCGTGCTGGTCTGGGGTATGGGCGGCATGGTGCTGGCCTTGTACAGATATATGCGTCCGCAACTAGCTACGGCGATCTGAGAAATTAGTTCGGCTCAGTCCGTTAAGCGGGCAGCTTAGCGCCGATGCGATAAGGCAATACTCAAACGATTGCGAGCCTTTTGCCAACACGCTCGATAATCTCGAGCGCCCGTTCTAAATCACTACGCTTGTGAGTTGCGGTGACTATTGTGCGTAACCGAGCCTTGCCTTCCGGAACGGTGGGAAAACCGAGGGCGACGACGAACAAGCCTTCGGAGAAGAGCTCCCGCGAAAACTGGAAGGCTTTTTCCGCATCGCCCACCATGATGGGCGTAATGGGCGTCTCGCTCTTGCCCGTGTTAAAACCAAGCTTTTTCAATTGGCGCTTGAAGAATTTCGTGTTTGACCAGAGCTTCTTTACCAGCCGGTCACCGGCCGCGGAGTCGAGCAACGCAAAGGCAGCCTGACAGGTGGCCGTCACGGAGGGCGGGTGCGAAGTGGAAAAAAGAAACGGCCTGGCGCGCTGGTAGAGAAATTCAATCAGATCCCGCGAGCCACAGACGTAGCCTCCGATGGAACCAATGGCTTTGCTGAGAGTGCCGACTTGGATATCAACGCGGCCGTGGCATCCGAGATGGTCGATGGTGCCGCGCCCGCGGCTTCCCAGCACGCCCGAGGCGTGCGCGTCATCCACCATCATGATGCAGTTATATCTTTCGGCAAGATCGCAGAGCGCAGGCAAATTGGCGATACCGCCGTCCATGGAGAAAACCCCGTCGGTAATCAGAAGCTTTTTGCCATTCCAGTTTTCGGTTTCTTTTAAAATGCGTTCGCAATCGGCGATGTCTTTGTGTTTGAAGACTTTGATGGTGGCTTTCGAGAGGCGCGCGCCGTCTATGATCGAAGCGTGATTCAGTTCGTCGGAAATGATCAGGTCTTCTTTACCCAGGATTGCCGACACCGTTCCCGCGTTGGCCACAAAGCCGGATTGAAAAACCACGCAGGCCTCGACCTGTTTAAAGCGGGCGATCTGTTCTTCGAGGTCCATGTGCATCTTCATGGTTCCAGCGATGGTACGGACGGCACCGGAGCCCACGCCGAATTTCCGCGTGGCGTCGATTGCTGCGCGGCGCAGCTTGGGATGGGTCGTCAATCCGAGATAGTTATTCGAACTGAGATTGATCACTTCCTTACCGTCGTAGTTTGCGACGGACTTCTGTTCGCCTTCCAAAACCTTCAGGCGAAAATAAAGATGCCTCGTCTTCAGATCTTCGATTGCTTCATGCAGGTACTGAAGCTGCGGGCGCCTGGTTGTGCTCATGATTTCTCCGATAATCTTGCGGGACTAACTATTTTTGCGAGCCGTTGGGATAGAACAGAATTTTCCCGGCTTCTCCGGACTCCAGAAGAGAAAATGCATCGGCGAATTGTTCCAAAGGCAAGCGCTCTTTGAACAGAGGTTCCAGATTCAGCCTGCCGTGCTTTAGAAGTTCCGTCATCTGCACCCAGGTCTCAAACATCTTTCGGCCATAAATTCCTTGGACCGTGGCGCCTTTGAAAATGACATCGTTGACAAGATCGAAGGTGACAGGGTCTTTCGGGATTCCCAGCAGCGAGGCGCGCCCACCGGGCCGCAGCATTTGGAAGCCTTGATGAATGGCCGTCGGATTCCCGCTCATCTCGAGGAGGACGTCAACGCCTGCGCCGTCTGTGGCTTCCAAAACTCGCGCGACCACGTCGACCTGATTCGGGTCGAGAGCTTCGTCCGCGCCCATTTTCTTGGCGAGCTCTCGCCGGTGCGGATTTACCTCGGTGGCAAAAATCATCGCGCTGCCGCAAGCGCGGGCTACGGCGATGGCCATTAACCCGATGGGCCCAGCTCCCGTGACAACAACATTGCGCGCCGCGATTTCTCCCGCAAGCACCGTGTGGACCGCATTCCCCAGCGGATCGAGTATTGCGGCATAGTGTTCAGGAATGGCCGGATCGATCTTCCAAATATTGCGTATGGGGATGATCACGAATTCGGCGAAGCAGCCGTCCTTATCGATGCCGATGATTTTCACGTTTTGGCAGACGTGAGGCTGGCCCATCCTGCACGGGCGGCAATGCCCGCAATTCACGTGCATTTCGGCGCTGACGAAGTCACCAGGCTTGACGGAGGTGACTTCTGATCCGACTTTGTCCACTGTCCCGCAGAATTCATGCCCGAAGGTCATCGGAGGGTGAATGCGCGAAGCGGACCAGCGGTCCCAGCCGTAAATGTGCAGGTCGGTCCCGCAAATCGAAGCAGCACGAACGCGGACAAGCACTTCCGTAGGGCCGGGCGTGGGGATGGGCACTGACTCAAGCTGGGCGCCACGCTCGGGACGCATCTTGCGCAAAGCCTTCATGGTCGCGACAGCCATCGTTTACTGGAAACCGTCCTTCAGACCAAACGCGCAATCTTAACACACGCACGAGAAACGCAAAAATCGAGAGCGCGCGGGCGGGTGTTCCGTTACAATCGCGGCCTGACATGGCATCGAAAAACTACGCACCGCGTATTGCTAACGTGGTGCCGGGGGACCGTTGAGTTTCACACAACGTCTGCGAGAAATCCGCTCCGGTTTTGAGCCGACTTTCTGGGTCGCAAACGTCAGCGAGCTCTTCGAGAGATTGTCGTACTACGCCGCCTTTGCGTCACTCGCGCGTTACCTTCATGAAACCTTGAATTTCCCAGTGGCGCAGGCGAGCAGCCTGACAGGGCTGTTTGGCGGCATGGTCTGGTTTCTTGCGGCATTTGGCGGGACACTCGCGGACCGGCTGGGATTTCGGCGATCGCTTTCACTCGCATATTTGGTCTTGAGTTGTTCATATTTCCTGCTTGGTTCTCTCGCGGCGCCGTGGCTTGGTCCAGTGCGAGCAGCGGTACCGTTGGTCGTTTTGGTGACCATCGTTCTCATGCTTCCAGCAATTGGGATTTCTCTGGTGAAGCCGTGCGTTGTGGGCACAACGGCGCGCGCGTCAAAAGAAAACGTACGCTCGATTGGCTACTCAATTTACTACACGTTGGTGAATATCGGCGGTGCGGCCGGTCCATTTGTGGCGTCGTGGGTGCATCAGCATCTAAGCGTCGAAGCCGTATTCCGGGTAGCGGCGCTCAGCGTTTTTCTGATGTTCTTTGCGGTACTTGCTTTTTTTAAGGAACCTAGGCGATCGAAGGAAGCTCAGGCAGCGACGCTAGGGCAAGCGGCGCGGAATTTTTGGACCGTACTCAGCAACCCGCGGTTTATGATTTTCCTCGTGATTTTCTCCGGTTACTGGATCGTTTACTGGCAGGAATTCATAATTCTACCGCTCTACGTGCACGATTACATTAATCCGAAAACGGACACGGAACTGATACTGATCACCGGTCCGCTCACTGTAATTTGCCTGCAGATGGTGGCGAGTTTTCTCACGCAGAAAATCCCCGCATTCCGGGCGGTTACGCTAGGCACGCTGATATCCGCGCTGGCCTGGATCATCCTAATCATTCACCCCACGGTTCCAATGGTAATCCTTACGCTGGTCGCGGTGTCGTTGGGCGAGATCACCCAGTCACCGCGTTATTATGAATATATTTCTCGCCTCGCGCCTGCCGGCCAGCAGGGGACTTACATGGGCTTTGCGTTCCTACCGATAGGAATTGGCTCACTGATCGGCGGGTGGCTCGGCGGAAAACTGATTCACCACTTCGGGGAAGTTACGCATCAGCCCCAGCGCATCTGGTGGGTAGTGACAGGGATTGGTGTACTGACAGCGTTCCTACTGTGGATTTACGATCGAATTGTGAAACCGAGCCAGGAGATTGCCGCGACTTCGTAACCTTGGCATTTGCGAAGCGGCCCTAGTTCACCATCCGGCGGAGATTTTCTATGGCTTGGCGCGCGAGAGTGTACTGCGGCTCAATGCGAAGCGCTTCCTGAAAGCATTCGCGCGCCCGGGTGAGCATGCCTTTGGCGTAGTAAGCGCGGCCCAGGTTGAAATACGGGTAGTGGCGCGGGTCGTAGCGAGGGGCGACAATTGCTTGCTCCAGCCAGGGAATCGCCTCGTCGTGGCGTCCTAGCGCAATTAAATAAGAGCCGATGTCGTTATAGGGATTGCCAAATTCGGGATCGACTTCGATAGCGCGTTTGCACTCGGCGATGGCCTCGTCCACTTTTCCCTGGAAGTGATATGTCCACCCCAGGAAAGTATGCGCTTCCGCAGTCGGGAAAGTATCCAGCGATTTTGTGTAGAGTTCGATGGCGTGGTCGTAATCGCCGTGCATCTGCGCCTGATAAGCTTGCTGGAGCAGCTTCCAAGCCAACTGCTGTTGTTCGAGCGACATTTAATTTTCTCTTATGACGGTGGTTCAGCGCGCAGCCTTGCCAGCAACCATCGCGATTGCTTCATCGGTAGAGACGAATGCTGCGCCAAGCGATTTAAGCTCATCGAGCGATCGGCGCCCATCGGCGCCTTTTAAAGTTTCGATAGCATCTTTAACAATCGAGACTTTGCGGCCGCGATCGATCAAGCCTTTCGCGGCCAAATGTACGCAGTGTTCGACAACCACACCAAAGACCAAGTATTCGGTATCTTTGCCAAGTCGATTAACAATTCCTTCTGTATGAGGATTGGCGAAGACATCCAGAGTTTGCTTCTCTAGAACGATCTGCTGATTCTCGAAAACAGAGTCGG
The DNA here is from genome assembly GCA_003167215.1 of Acidobacteriota bacterium. Taxonomy (GTDB): domain Bacteria; phylum Acidobacteriota; class Terriglobia; order Acidiferrales; family UBA7541; genus Palsa-295. The sequence continues at coordinate 152,680 of PMTV01000054.1, forward strand.
GCAGCTTTGCAGTTCCGTCGTTGGGAATAGAGTAGACCTTCTGCGCTAGTCCCTGCGGAATGATGCGCTCTCCTCGCGTCCCACGAACGCAATGTGGCGGGAAAATTTGGAATTCCGGATCATCGGCCAGATGACGGCAGGCGCTGGAAATGAGCAACAGGCGGCCCTCACGCGCCATGTCCACCAATCGCTTAATATTTGGAATGATCTTTTCCGCGCCGGGAACGTACAATTTCCCTCCCGGGAGCATGAAATCCTCTTGCGCGTCTACTTCCCAGAAAACAATCTTCCTATTCTGCATGGACTAATATTCCCGGTCCGCGCCAAGATTTATTTTTGCGCGGCACTGCGAACACGTTGTCGCACCTTTTCCAGCATCGTTTTTAGCCGCTGACTATAACGTACGGGATAGACCGCGGTTCGGTCGATCTGCAGGAACCGGCGGGGCAGCCGAGTCAGGCTATTTATACACCGGCCCCGTAAAACACTAATCGATTCAGCCGGCGAGATGCGCTGGCCGCCGCGCATTACTTCGATCAACATGGGCTCACCCCCGTTTGCCGGTTCGCCTTCCAGTGCAATTTTATCGCTTTGGTATTGGCTTTTGCCATTCGAATACCGGAAAACCTGTTTGCGACCCGGGTATGTAACTTTTGCCGCACTCAATTTTGCTGCTTCGCGAATTTGTCCAGCGCGCTCAACCTCCACGAGTTTATAGATCAAATTCAAGTGTGGTGCATCACCCGGCGTGGCCAAGGATGTGCCAACACCGAAAGCGTCAATCGCCGCGCCTTTGGCCAGTAGTTTCGTAATTCTGTATTCGTCGAGATCACCGGAGGCGAATATCTTGACGTCCATCCATCCGGCACGATCCAGTTCGCGGCGCACCCAGCGGCTATCTTTCGCCAGGTCGCCGCTGTCCAGCCGCACGCCGGCAGGCTTGCGTCCCATCTTAATGATTGTCTTTGTGGCGACGCGCACATCGTAGGTGTCGAGCAGAAGCACGGCATGCGTCGGGAAAGCATCCAGAAAGTGCCGAAACGCTTCTGTTTCATTCGCGTGCGCCATCACCCAGGAATGCGCCTGGGTTCCATAGGTGTCCATTCCGAATTGTTGTCCGGCGAGAACGTTTGAGGTCCCTTCACATCCGCCGATGGACGCTGCACGAGCTGCTAGAAGGCTGGCTTCGCTGCCATGCGCGCGCCGAGCTCCAAAATCAACAATCTGACGGCCCTGGGCTGCCGTAACCACACGCGCCGCTTTACTGGAGATCATGGTCTGATAACTCAGCGTCGCGAGCAGATAGGTCTCCATAATCTGGCCCTCGATGATGGGCGCGACGACACGGAGCATAGGTTCGCCGGGGAATACGAGTGATCCTTCGGGCATGGCCCAAACGTCGCCGGAAAAGCGGAATTTCTCAAGGTAGTCGAAGAATTCATCGCGTATATTGCAAAAAATCGGATGCCGGCGTAAGTAAGAAATTTCATCCTTTGTAAAATGAACGTGTTCTAGAAACTCCAAAGCCTGTTCGAGTCCGGCTGTCACGAGGTAGTTCCTCTTGGCTGGTAGATGCCGGACGAATAATTCAAAGGTAGCGCGAGCATCGAAGCCGGTCTGCAGGTATCCGGCCGCCATGGTCAATTCATAGAGATCGGTTAAGAGTCCTGAGTGTTCAAGCATTCGGCGGCTATCCGCGAAGGCGGCGTAAGCTGAGTCCGCCGTCGACTACGATTACCTGTCCGGTGATGTAATTGTCCGGTTCAAGAAAAAAGCGCACTGCGCGCGCAACATCTTCGGGATAGCCAAAGCGTTCAATCGCGCCGCTGTCGATATGCGTGTCATATTTACCCGATTGAATGCTCGCGGCAGCCATTCCCGCAAGCGTGGCACCGGGTGCCACCGCGTTTACGCGAACATGGCTCCATTGCTGCGCCAGGATTTTTGCGGCATGCACGAGCGCCGCTTTCGGCGCAGCGTAATTCAGACTCGACGGAAAGACAGAGAGCGCCTGCATAGTACCCAAGAAGACTATGCTGCCGCCTTGTGGGCTGCGTTCCATCACTTCACCTAACTCTCTCGCCAGCAAAACAGGTCCCACATAATTCGCCTCAAGCGAAGCCAAGAGAGCGTCGCGGTCGAGTTTTTCGAAAGTGACGCGTGCGGGATCTCCAGCAAAAATCACGACGCCGGCGAGCGGAGCTCGAAGTTCTTCGATGGCTGCGGCATAATTGCGCTTGGTTTCCAGTCTTGCGAGGTCGCCCGGGACTAAAAGTATCTTCCGGTTGAAATCCTCCTCGATCGCGGTTTGCAGTTCTTCAGCGCGCGCCCGGTTCGCGCGATAGCCGACTACGAGCTGCGCACCTTCACGCGCGAGAAGTGACACAGTTGCGGGGCCCAGCCCGCCAGTCCCGCCCGCGACGACGGTCTTCCCAGCAAGCGTTTTTTCAGGAAAATTGAAGCGGAAGCGCCGATATTCCTCTGTACGAATTTCGTCCCAATGCGGCGAAGTCATTTTGCCTCAAGATTCATCGAAATCCACGCAAAAAAGCTGCACTTGCGCCATCTATAAGAAAACCGAGCTTCGATGAAAAGACAAAACCCCCAAACCTCCGTCGCGTGGTGCGGGACGGCGATGCCTGGGGGTTTTGCCGCAAATCTCTGCGCCGAATTGGCTACTTCAGTACGGCGTCTTTAAACGCTTTTGAAGCGCGCAAGCGTACGACCGTCTTGGCCTTGATCTTAATGGCCTCGCCCGTGGCGGGGTTGCGGCCCATACGCGCCTTACGATGTGCTTTCACGGAGCGGCCCAGGCCCGGGATCACGAATTTCCCCGCGCCCTTCGTCTCTTTTATGGCCAGCTTGAAGAATTCGTCAAAAAACGACGCGACTTGTTTCTTGGATACCGGCTTTTCAGGAGTGCTGACCTTTTCGGCCATGTGCGCAATAATTTTCGACTTGCTCAGCGGATTTGCCATCGAGTTACTTTCTCCTCTTCGTTGTAATTTCTTTTTGGCCCCGGGGTCCGGGATGCCTTGGGGACTATAGCCGCACCGTCCACGGAACGCAAGGAAATCCTTGAAAAAAGCCCGAAAAATGGCCCTTTCCTCAAGCCCCTTACTTTCTATCAGAATTTTATTGCGACGCCAGCTGATTGTAAAAAAGTGCGACAGCTTTAATTCCGCCAAAATAATTTTCCAGCGCGATGTGTTCATCGGGCGCGTGCGCGTTTTCATCCGGCAGCCCGAAGCCTAGAAGGACGCAGGGAACTTTAAAAGTATCGTGCATTTGGGTCACAAACGGAATGGAACCGCCTTCGCGAATGAACACGGCTTTTTTGCCGAAGCCCGTCTCCAGCGCGTTAATCGCTTTCTTGAAAATCGGATGGGAATACGAAGCTACCCAGGGCTTGCCGGTGCTCAGAACTTCAAACTGGGCGGTAACGGTTTTCGGCAGCAATTTTCGAATGTGTCTCTCAACTTGTTTTGCGATTTTTCCCGGATCCTGGTTCGGCACCAAGCGCGTGGAAAACTTTGCCCACGCTTTCGACGGTATCACGGTCTTAGCGCCTTCATCCATGTATCCGCCCCAGATTCCATTTATATCGAGTGTCGGCCTGGTCCAAAGCCGTTCGACGATAGTGTAGCCCTTCTCGCCGCATAATCCTGGCGCGCCCACAGTCTTGCGAAAGTCCTTTTCTTTCCATGGCAGGGAATTCAGAGCTTCACGCTCTTGGCGAGAAAGTGTTTGTACTTGGTCATAAAAACCTGGGACCGTGACGCGAAAATTCTTGTCGTGCAGCTTCGCAATCATTTCCGCCAGGATCGTAATCGGGTTCGGTACTGCGCCGCCAAAAACCCCGGAATGCAAATCCTGCGCGGGACCCGTGAGCTCAATCTGATAGTAATTCAATCCTCGCAAGCCGTAGGTGATGGATGGGACGCCCCTTGCCAGCATCGAAGTATCCGACACAACCAGGGCATCGGCTTTCAGCCGCTCGCGATTCTTCTGCACGAAGTCCCACAGGCTCACACTGCCGATTTCCTCTTCGCCTTCAATCATAACCTTCACATTCAGCGGTATCTGCCCCGTTGTTTTCTTAAGCGCCTCGATAGCCTTCAAATGAATGTGAACCTGACCCTTGTCGTCGGCAGTGCCGCGGCCGAAAAGGCTTCCGCCGCGAACAGTGGGTTCGAATGCGGGAGTGGTCCACAGATCCAAAGGCTCGGCAGGCTGCACATCGTAATGTCCGTAAAAAAGGATGGTGGGTTTACCGGGAGCATGCAGCGATTCGCCGTATACCAGAGGGTGCATCTTGGTCTGCGCAATTTCGACGTTTTCTAGACCCGCAGCCCGCAACTTCTCCGCTACCCACTGAGCGGCTCGCTCAATGTCAGGCTTGTGCTCGCTTTTCGTACTGACGCTGGGAATGCGGAGAAATTCCTTCAGCTCGTTCAGATTTTCGTCGCGGCGTGACTCAATGTAGTCTATCAACTTCATACTGCGCTCCTGACTCCCCCCAACTGCGCGGGCACCGTGGCCGGTTGCATTGTATGGCACAAACGCGTAATTCTATCGGAACCTTGAGCGATTTTAGCAAGGTTTTTAGCTGAACTGTGTTTTTAGGCACTTGCCGCGGCGGGCGTTGTTGACTCCGGGTCGCGCGCCGTGCACGATAGAAAACAGCTATGAGCGAAGCACAAGTCAACGAGCAAAGTAGCAGCCAACAGCGCCGCAGCTCACGAGTTTTCACCCGCATACCGGTGCGCGCATCGGGCAAGAGCATTCAGGGCCGGAAATTCCGCGAGAACAGCCAGACGATCGTGATCAATGCTCACGGAGGCCTGCTTTACCTTCAAGAAGAGCTCGCGCTTGGCGCAGACCTGCTGCTGATTAATCCGGTAACAGAGGAAGAGCAAGAATGCCGAGTCGTTTACCTTGGCGACACTTCCGAAAAAGGGACCCGCGTCGGCGTCGAATTTCTTTCGCCGAGCCCGCATTTCTGGGGTGTTGATTTTGCTCCGCAGGACTGGCCGACCGGCCCGTCTTCCCATCCCGTTCACTAATTCCGCCGCTAAGGACGCAACGTCAATTGATTAGTTGGATGGCGCCGGCGCTTCGTATTTTGAGAGGTCGACGTCCTTCCATTTCCCATCCATGATGTCTTTGCGAATCTGCGCGGCCGTTTTGCCCTGTTGAGATTCCGTGTATGCAAGGACCGCTTCTTTTTGGCACAACGCGCATACAGAGGCGTGGCGGTCGGTGTAGCAACTCAAGAGGCTGGTATGCCCCATTTCTTTGTCGCAATGGCAATAGCACGGCTGCTGGTAAAGGACGCTTTTGATCTTGGCGGCCAACGCATAAACATTCTGAGTCTGCACATCAGTGAATTGCTCCGGGTGGAGTGTCTCAGGCAAAGGTGTTTTGGGACGGCTGGCATGGTACGCAGGGACATCGCTCTGCTGATTGTCGTCAACAGCGCTGGGCTTGGGAGACTGTGACTGTTCGGAAGCGTTTTGGGCGTGCACGAAGCCAACGCCGAACCCGATTAGTGCGATAAAAGATATTGCCGCGACAACGATTGCTTTTCGCATCATTCGTACTCCATCTGCCCGGGAGAGAATTTTAGCGTGCAGGCCGCATTGCTCCGTAAATCGTATCACAACGGTCTTTCAAACTAATCGGGGTTCGCTTTTAATGCGTTATATCTCTTGCCCAATTTGCGGGGCAGAATCAGCGGCTAATGAATCGTGCGGTGGAGGAAGCGAACATGCGAGCGCGCCAAGAACCAAAATCACGGGATAACAGACGATCACGTAGCGAGGCTCGACCGTTTGCAACTGTGTTAGAAAGAACGTGCGGAGTACGACGAACGTAACCAGAAAGGCCGTGGCGGGCAGTCGGCGAAAACGCCACGCACCCAGTAACGCGATACCGAAATAAACAAAGTTCAAGGCTCCGAATCCCAGTGTCACGCCGAAGTCCGTCCGATTTCTCCGCCAACTTTCCGCAGGCGGCCACAAATTTCCCGAGTACGGTAGCAATGCGATGCGCGGCGTAAACCACATCGTCCCCATCCGAGCCAAGGGGATCGCAATGTACGTTCTGAGGGGCCGGCGCGCGCTTCGCTCGTGCGCGATCACGGCGAATTCGTGATCGAGAACGGGTGTCATCTGCAGGTTGCTGTTGTAGCGGTCCAGCAGTGCTTCTACGCGAGCACGTTCGGCACTCGAATCGAACGCGGCTGAAGGCAATTCTCCGATCCCAATCGGTTCTTTTCCAAGCCTCCAGGTCACAAGGTAGGCTTCGCTAAATCGAACCATCCACGTCCCCGTCCAGGCATAAAACCCGCGGGGGATAAAATCCCCGTAGGTTTCTGCATAACGCGGGGACAGAAATTCCACACGGCCCATTGTTCTTGCGTTCCGCCCCGCCCAGGGACTCAAAGTAAGAAACAAGCCGGCAGACATCCAGGCCGCGGCCAAAAACAATTTCGACCAGTTTTTGCGGTGCCGCCAGTGAACCGCAAGCGCGAATCCGGCTGCGAGCAACAAAAGCGGCGCCTCCGGTCGTATCAAGGTGCCTAGGCCGACGACCACCCCTGTTAGCAGCCACCCCGCAGCATCCGAAAACAATCTCCTGCTGTCTGGGCGCGGGCTGGAAGAATCCGTGGACCGGCCAAGGGCCGTCACAAAAGTTAACACGGCCAACGTTGTGAGAAAGGATGCCAAAACTTCTGTGAGAATTACGGCGCTATAGTTTGCGGTAAGGGGACAAAGTGCGGCTAGCCACAAGGCAATAGTTGCCACACGGGTCTTGCTTCGAACGGGAGCGATGTGTGCCGCAACGATGGGGGTCAAGACGCAAGTCATCAAATCGACGACTGCTTGGGAAAGCATAACTGCTTTGCTCGTTCGTCCAAATGCGGCGTAGACGCCGGCAAGAAACGCAGGGTATCCCGGCATACGCATATCCACCGACACTAATTGCCCGTGAACGAAAAGCCCGTAGACTCCGTGGTCCAGCCAGTTACGCGCGAGCTCCTCGTAAAATTTTGTATCACCTGCATAGAAGGGGAAATGGATGACGAAAAACAGGCGCAAGGCCAGACCGAGTAACATCGCAGCCACCAGATGCTTGCCGGACAAATGGCGAAAGAGCGTTGAAGCTCCCTTCGCATGGCCCGTCGATAAATCAGCACCGTGGGTTGTAGAAGTATTTCCGGCAAGCATCAATTTTCGGTGAAGTGAGTCCTGAAAAGAAGCGCAGCACTTTACAACAAGCGATCGAATCAAGACAAAGCTACACTAAATTGTATAAAGCTGTACAGCAACGTTTCGTATCTGTATCGGTTTTTGTTAGTATCTTGGTTGATGAGGCAGCAATTTTGGGGGCGAATGGTGATGGCTGGTGACGGACGAGCGAAGCTCGCTTGGAGGTCTTATGGAATCACAGGAAGGAATTTCCTTGCGCGTAAATAGTTCGTTGAAGTTTGTCGGGACATCGTTATTTTTATTGGCTTTGGCCGCTCTGGCATGGGCTGGTGGAGACCCGTGGAAAGTCAAGCCATACCAACAGTGGGATGCTAGCGACATTAAGAAGATTTTTATGGATTCACCTTGGTGCAAAACTGTGCAGATCGACGCCACTTGGAAGACCGGCCCCAAGTATGAAATGTCGGACGACGGTGGGATGGCTCTGAAGACGGGGCAGGGCAGTGGAGGCGCGGGCGATGATCCGAGCGCTCGCGGGAAGGCCACTTTCGCGATTCGGTGGGCTTCTGCGCGGACGATCCGTGAAGCCGGATACCGAAACGCTGTTCTCGAAGGCCAGATGAAACCAGAAGATGCAGAAAAGCAACTCGCGCAGCCTTTGGCCGTATATCAGGTATTTGTGGGAGGCCGGGACATGACGCCATTTGACTCAACAGATGAGACGACGTTGCAGGCGACTACCTTCATCTCTGGAAAAAAGGCGAAGCAAAAAATCCTTCCGCTTAAAGTAGCGATTCAGCGCGGCCCAGACGGAAAGAAAATCACTGGTGTCGTATTTGTTTTTCCCGAGAAGACGGGTAACGGAGAGCCGACGGTCGGACCTGACGAAAAGTACTTGGATTTTGTATGCGCTCCCGCAAAAGCAAGAATTCAGACTACCTTTGAAGTTGCAAAGATGGAAGATGCGCAGGGGCGGGATCTCTAAGGTCGCTCGCCTAAGTTTTTGGCGATCTATTCGTGGTGACGAAGACCTGGTCAAATATTGACTTAGTTGTTCGTGAGTCCTACGTGTTGATAGTTGGAACCGAGACCAGTTGTCAGTAAACTGATGATGCAGGAGGGGTAGGAAAGCGGTTGACTCCGGCGGTCTTGAAA
>PMTV01000062.1 GCA_003167215.1 Acidobacteriota bacterium
GTCAAAGTCGTCTTGCCGTGGTCGATGTGACCAATCGTCCCAATGTTCACATGCGGCTTATTTCGTTCGAATTTCTCCTTCGCCATATCTTTCTCGCTCCTCTATCCTGCGATCTTACTTTCGAACCAATTGACCGTAATTATTTCTTCGGCTTGTCGCCGTTTGCTCCGCCAATAATCTCCTCTGCAATGTTCCCCGGGACTTGCTCGTAATGCGAAAAGTGCATGGTAAAACTTCCGCGCCCTTGCGTGCGGCTGCGTATCTCCGTGGCGTAACCGAACATCGCGGCTAAAGGCACTTTCACATTGATAATTTCCGTGCCGCCACGCGATTCTCTTCCCTGCATTTGTCCGCGGCGAGAGTTCAAGTCTGAAATCACAGGTCCCATGTAATCCTCAGGGACCACCACTTCAACGCGCATGATCGGCTCGAGCAGCTTCGGGTTCGCTCTCTTGCAAGCTTCCTTGAAGGCCATGGAGCCTGCGATCTTGAAAGCCATTTCGGAGCTGTCCACATCGTGATAGCTGCCATCCGTAAGTACGACCGCGCAATCAACCATTTCGTAGCCGGCCAGAACGCCGGTTTCCATGGCTTCGCGCACGCCATTTTCGATCGGCTGGATAAATTCTCTGGGGATCGAGCCGCCAATCACCTTGTCAATGAACAAAAGCCGGTGTTCTTTGTCGAAATGCCACTTTCCGCCCTTGCCTGCAACGCTTTTGGCGAGCTCGTCGATCTCATCCGTGGACATTTCGTGCATGTCTTCGTGTCCAGCGTTGGGAAGCGGGTGCACGGAAAGCACAGCATGCCCGTATTGGCCGCGCCCGCCGGTCTGCTTGATGTACTTGCCTTCGCCTTCGGCCACTCTCAAAATCGTTTCGCGGTACGCCACCTGCGGCCGGCCTACATTGGCCTGCACGCTGAATTCGCGCATCATGCGATCCACAATAATTTCGAGGTGCAGTTCACCCATTCCTGAAATCAGCGTCTGGCCCGTGTCGTGGTCGGTGTGAACGCGGAAGGTAGGATCTTCCTGCGCCAATTTTCCCAGCGCCGTACCCATTTTTTCCTGGTCCGCTTTCGTCTTCGGCTCGATAGCCACCGAAATCACGGGCGCGGGGAAATCAATGTTTTCGAGAACGATTGGCTTTTCTTCATCGCATAGCGTGTCGCCGGTCGTAACATTCTTCAGGCCTACGCAGGCCGCGATGTCTCCGGCTTCGATGGACTCAATTTCTTCGCGCTTGTTCGCGTGCATGCGCAACAACCGTCCAATGCGCTCACGCGTCTTTCTGGTCGAGTTGTATACGTTGGCCCCAGCCTTCAGCACGCCGGAATACACGCGAATGTAGGTCACGTGGCCGACGTAGGGGTCGGTCATAATTTTGAAGGCCAGAGCGGCAAACGGTTGATCGTCCGAGGCGCGCCGCAAAATCGCTTCCTCGCCATTCGGATCCTCGCCTTCAACCGGCGGCACATCGGCAGGCGAAGGAAGATAATCGACTACCGCATCCAGCAGCGGCTGAATACCTTTGTTCTTGAACGCCGAACCCGCCAGCACCGGCACCAACTTCAGGGCAATGGTTGAGCGGCGAATGGAAGCGCGCAGTTCCGCTGGTTCGAGTTTGTGCTGCTCGAGGTACTTGGTGAGCACGGCGTCGTCGTGTTCCGCGATGTATTCAACCACTTTATCGCGGTGCTCTTTGTAAAATTCCGGAGTTAGCGCAGAAGCTTTTATGGCAATTTCGAGTTCGGGGCGCGACTTGAGAAATTCCGCGTCCCAGAGCTTCTCGAGAGGCAGCGTTTCGTATTCCGCCCCCAGCGTTTCGTCCTTCCACACGATGGCGCGCTCTTCGATAAAATCGATGACGCCGATGAAATTGTCTTCTCTTCCAATGGGATATTGCAGAGGAACAGGGTGAGCTGAAAGGCGCTGGCGCATCGAACGAATGGAATGGTCGAAATCCGCGCCGATGCGGTCCATTTTGTTGATGAACGCAATGCGCGGAACGCGGTACTTGTCCGCCTGGCGCCAGACCGTTTCCGATTGCGGCTGCACTCCGGCAACAGCGTCAAAAATGGCGACTGCGCCGTCGAGCACGCGCAGCGAGCGCTCTACTTCCACGGTGAAATCTACGTGTCCCGGGGTGTCAATAATGTTGATGCGGTACGTTTTGTCGAAGCGCTTCCAGGAAGCCGTGGTCGCCGCGGAAGTAATCGTAATGCCGCGCTCGCGCTCCTGTTCCATCCAGTCCATTACTGTGGTGCCTTCGTGCACTTCGCCAATCTTGTAAGTCACACCCGTATAGAACAGGATGCGCTCGGTTGACGTCGTCTTTCCGGCGTCAATGTGAGCCATAATCCCGATGTTGCGGGTTTGATCGATTTGGACTTGGCGTGGCATTCGAAAATTTGTTTGTACTACCAGCGATAATGAGCGAAGGCTTTATTAGCCTCGGCCATGCGGTGCACGTCCTCCTTCTTCTTCACAGCGCCGCCGCGGCCGTTCGCAGCGTCCACAATTTCTCCGGCCAGCTTGTCGGTCATGGTCTTGCCGCCGCGAGTCCGCGAATACAAAACCAGCCAGTGAATCGCGAGCGATTGCCGCCGAAATGGATTCACTTCCACCGGCACTTGATAGTTCGCGCCGCCGACGCGCCGCGATTTCACTTCCAGAACCGGCTTGCAATTCTCAACGGCCTTCTTGAACAGCTTGAAGGCATCGTCGTTGGTGGTTTTCGCCACTTGGTCCATGGCCTTATAAAAAATTGCCTGGGCCGTGGCGCGCTTGCCGTCGTACATCATGCTCGAAATAAATTTCTGCACGAGATCACTGGCGTAAACCGGATCGCCCGGAATTTTTCGACGAAGAACCCAGCCTTTACGTGGCATATTTCCGCTCTCCTACTTCTGTGCGGCTTTTGGCCGCTTAGCGCCGTACTTCGAGCGCCCTTGCTTGCGATTTTCAACTCCTGCTGCGTCGAGCGTTCCGCGTATCACGTGATAGCGAACGCCCGGCAAATCTTTCACGCGGCCGCCGCGAACCAGCACGATGGAGTGCTCCTGCAAATTGTGTCCGATGCCGGGGATATACGTGGTCACTTCGGCGCTATTTGTCAGACGCGCGCGGGCAACTTTGCGCAGCGCTGAGTTCGGTTTCTTCGGCGTTTGGGTGTAGACACGGACGCAAACACCGCGCTTTTCAGGACAGCCTTCCAGCGCCGGCGATTTTGTCTTTGTCCGGATCTTTTCCCGGCCGTTCCGCACCAGTTGTGAAAACGTCGGCACTCGTTCCCCCTCGAATCGACATCCGCTTTTTATTTTTGCGGCATAATTCTGCGCATAACAAATCCGCCCGCGCAAAATTCTGCGGGTGAATGAACAGAAAAGGCGCCATAACCCGAAGGAATTACCAGGTACTCCGCGATGATGCTTCACCCCGAGGAGTGAACTCCATCTAACGCAATAGCGGAGAGGCTCACACGGCTTTGCGGGGCTGGCGCCCCATTTCGGCCGTTCTTCTTGTCCCCGTTCCGTTCTTCTATGTTCCGGGGTCGGAAGACTTCCCTAATCACCACCAAGTCCAACTGCTTCAATGCAACCGCGGAAGTATAGGAAAAATAACAGATATTGTCAACTCGATTCCCGAACGCAAATAAATGCTAAAAAAGTTCGGGGTCTGGCAAGCCAGTTCAGACAGATCAACTTCACCTCTAGATCAGCTCCCCAAGCGGCGTTGGGGGCTTCCCCGGCTGAGAAAGCCCGTCTGACCGCAGCCAGAGGGTAAGAAGCATCAATAAACTACTGATTACAAGCAGCTTAGGGGAATACTTACCGAGCTTGTTCTGGACTATTCTGGGCCGAGATCGAAGCAAAATAGAGCGCCCCGCGGGCGCTGACAAAGGGTGTTTCAAAGTTGCTCAACAGGTGCCTCCGAGCGGCTTTACCTAACTGGTGAAGCCTTCTAAACTGATGTCCGTCAAACCGCAATGGGAGCACGAATGAGACGTTTCTGCCTTGGCCTGTGTTTGCTCTGTGCCTTTGTCCTAGCTCGTACTATGAGGGCACAACAGGAGCCCGCGGCCAATGGAGCCCCTCATTCAGTAGACTCATCGGCGGCACAGAAGCCCATTGCGGCAAATTACTCGCAAGAACCTTTCGTCATCGAGCAGTATTACACGACAGCGCGCTTTGGAAACGACGGCACAAGCCAGCGCGATCTTGCGGTACGCATCCAGGTGCAGAGCGATGCTGGAGTCCGACAATTAGGCGAACTTGTTTTTGGCTACAACTCCGGCAACGAGCAAATGGAAGTCCGAACCGTGCGCGTGCACAAACCAGACGGGACCGTCGTCAATGCGGGGCCCGAGTCCATAAAAGAAATGACCGCCAGCGTCGCGCGCGATGCGCCGATGTACACGGACTACAAGGAAAAACACATTACGGTGCCGTCGCTGCACGCCGGCGACACGCTGGAGTACGAAATCTTCACGCGAACGCTCACGTCGCTAGCGCCCGGACAGTTCTGGTTCGCTTACAATTTTCTCCAAGAGTCCATCGTTCTCGACGAGCGGCTGGAGATTGATGTGCCGCAAGGCCGAGCGATCACCGTCCACTCGCCGGAGATTTCTATCACTAATGGCCGCGAGGATTATCAATTGCGCGTCAAGCCCGGCACTGCCGTTGATCCCGCTTCGCACAAGATTCCGTTTTCGAAGTCAGATGAAAATGGACAGACGACCTATCACTGGCAGCGGGCTAACTTAGTCCGGGCGCCAGAAGACGAAAAAGTCAAGAAAAAGCAGCAACCTGCCAAAGCAAAGCGGCCTGATGTGGAACTCACAACGTTCGAGAGCTGGGCGGAGGTGGCGCAATGGTATGCGAAACTCGAAAAGGACCGCAGCGACCCCACGCCTGAGATTCGCGCGAAAACTCTCGAACTGATTCAGGGCCACGAAAATAAACTCGACAAAATCCAGGCGCTCTACGACTACGTCGCCAAAAACATTCGCTACGTTAGTCTTTCCTTCGGGCTTGGACGTTACCAGCCGCACTCCGCGGCCGATGTGTTTGCAAACCAATATGGCGATTGCAAGGACAAACACACCTTGCTCGCCGCAATGCTGCAGGCTGCAAACATTCCTTCCGACGCGGTTTTAATTCCGTTTGCGAGCGATCTGGATACGTCCATACCTTCACCGTCGCAATTCGACCACGTGATCACAGCCGTCCCTGCGGACAATGGCCTGCTCTGGATGGACTCGACGGCAGAAGTTGCGCCTTTCCGGCTGCTTTCGCCTGCGCTGCGCAATAAGTCTGCCCTGCTCGTCCCGCCGGATGGCGCTGGAAGAATTGTCGAGACCCCGATCGATCCGCCATTCCTCTCTACCCAGCGCGTGGAAATTGACGCAGAGGTGAGCGACCTCGGCAAGCTTTCAGCCAAGCTGCGGTACTTTCTTCGAGGTGACAACGAGCTGGCGCTTCGCGTTGCCTTTCGCCGCACTCCGCAAACGCAATGGAAAGAACTCGGGCAGACGATCGCGACTCTGGACGGCATCCACGGAGATATAACCGCGGTGAAACCGAGCGATCCTTCGGATACACAAAATCCTTTCGAACTGGATCTCGAGTTCTCACAGGCAAATTTCCTTGATTGGTCCAGCAAGAAAAGCAAAGTCACCGTGCCGCTGCTGATGATCGGCATGCCGGATGCCTCTGAGGATACGGTCGAGCCGATTCATCTTGGAAGCCCGCTCGATGTCACCATGACACTGAAGCTGAAGCTGCCATCGAATTTCACGGCGCAGGCTCCCGTGGCAGTTTCGATCGTGCGGGATTACGCTGCTTTCAAATCAAGCTACCGCTTTGAAGCCCACACGCTCGTGGCCGAGCGTACTCTGAACTTCAAGATGCGGGAGCTGCCTGTGTCGCGCGTGGGCGATTACCTCGCGTTCACTCGCGCCGTAGAATCTGATGAAAGCCAGACTTTGCTCGCCGAGAATTCCGCTCCCGGAGCGCCGGAGATTCCGGAAGCCGCGAAGCCCGGCGAACTTCTCGAAGCCGGCCTCGCCGCACTCAACTCCGGAAATTTGAAGGCGGCAATTCCGCTTCTGAAGCGTGCGCTTGAACTGGATCCTAAAAACAAACAGGGCTGGAACGATCTTGGCCTGGCGTATCTGCGGCTGGGACAATTTGACGATGCCGGTGCAGCGTTCCGAAAGCAGATTGAACTGAATCCGTACGACGAGCACGTTTACAACTATCTGGGGTTCACGCTTCAGCAGCAGCAGAATTACACCGATGCCGCAAAGGCTTTCCAAAAGCAGATCGAAGTAAATCCAATCGACCCGGTTGCGCATGCGGCTCTCGGTGCTCTGTACCTCGAGGAACACAAATACGCCGAGGCTGTTCCCGAACTCGACAAAGCCACAATTCTTTCCCCGGAGAATGCCGAACTTCAGGTCAGCCTAGGGCAGGCGTATATCAATACCGGCGAAAAAGAAAAAGCACTCGCTGCGTTTGAAAAGGGAGTCGAGTTAGCGCAGACGCCAGCGGTTTGGAATAACGTTGCTTATAGCCTGGCGGATCATCAACTGGAGCTCGACAAAGCTCAGCAATATGCGGAATCGGCGGTTGCGACGACGACGGCAAATCTTCGGAATATCAATCTTACGCACCTTTCCATGGATGACCTGCAAGCAGTTTCAAACCTGGGTATTTATTGGGACACGCTCGGATGGGTTCATTTCCAAAAGGGCGAATTGGAAGACGCCGAACGCTACATTCGCGCCTCCTGGCTTCTCGACCAGCACGGCGAAGTGGGCGATCATCTGGCGCAGATTGACCAAAAGCGCGGCGAAAAAGATCAGGCCATTCACATGTATTCGTTATCCATGGGCGCGGCCCATTCGGTGCCGGAAACCCGCGCCCGGCTTGTGGAGTTGCTGGGCCCTCACGCTAGGATCGAGGATCTCGTAAACCAAGCGAAACCTGAACTCACAACGCATCGAACTTTCTCCATCGGAAAAAGCTCGGGCGAAAACTCGGAGGCTGATTTTCTGGTTCTGCTGTCGCCGGGAAACAGGGATCCGAAAGTGGAAGCGGTAAAGTTTGTGAGCGGAAATCAAAATTTGCGGCCATTCGCAGAGCGGTTGCGCGCAGTTGATTTTGGACCGATGTTTCCCGACGCCACGCCGGCGAAAATTGTCAGGCGCGGCACGCTGGCCTGCTCGGCTACCACAGGCAATTGCACCTTCACGCTGATTCTCCCGGAAAACCTGCACACCGTAAATTAACAATCCGCCCCTACTGCAATTCAGATCGTCCTATCGGCCCGCGTACCTCTTGCCGGCGCAAGAGTTTGCTCCCGCCTACACTTCTGCACTCATCAAATGACCCAGGCTGCTTGTGATTTTCAGTCGGTCGGCGCGATCTTTGAAATAGCGCGCATTGATCTCTGCTGCGTCGAGATCCTCTACGCGGCTAAATCCGATTCGTCGAAGTCGCTCCTCAAGCACGCTGGGATCGAAAAATGTGCGAAAGGGCTCGCCCGCAGCGGCTACGCGGTACGACAAGGCATCCAGAGCCAGGCGTCCAACCCAATTTAATGACGAACGCGGAACTGTATAATCGAAGGCCACACCTCCGCCGGGCGAAGTCGAGGCGATGAAACCGAAGGTGGCCATCGCTGCATCTTCGGTGAGATACATGGTGACGCCGAGCCAAGAAAAGAAAGCGGCTTTCGAAGCATCGAACCCTGCAAGTTTCAACCCCTCCGCAAGTGTCTGTCGTTCAAAATCTACTGGCGCGTACGTCACCGATGGCGGAATCGCGATCCCAGCCGTCGCGAGCCGCTGGCGCTTCCATTCTTGTGTAGCCGGGTAGTCCACTTCAAATACTCGCAGCGCGTAATCTTCATAAGGGTTTCGATACGCGAAGGTGTCGAGGCCAGCGCCGAGAATCACACATTGCCTTACACCGCGCACAATGGCTCGCGCCAGTTCATCCTCTGCAAACCGGCTGCGCACCACGAGGAACGCGCGAAGGTTTCGCGCCACGCGGCTTTTATGCCTGTTCCGCTCGGCCTCTAATTTTGCCGCGGCTTCAGGCCCAATAATTGGCAATGCGATCGGATCGTCCAAGACTTTGGGATGATCGAAGAGTTGGTGCGCAGCGCGCCGCATCGCTACGCGCATCGCCGTCCGGCTAGGTCGGGCCTCTTGCATGAATCAGTTATGCGGCGAGAAAGTCTCTGCGTTCCCGGTGACTTTCTCTGTGCGGGAAGCTGGATTCAGAAAGGCCATCACTTGATTTCGAGGACTTCTTTCTCTTTTAAGGCGGAATGATCTTCGATTTTCTTTGTTTCGGAATGCGTCAATTTTTCAAGCTCATCCAGCGAACGTTTACGATCGTCCTCGCTGATTTTCTTGTCCTTCTCGAGCTTCTCGACCGCTTCTTTAATATCGCGCCGGATATTGCGCACCGCCGTGCGGTGATTCTCCAGCACCTTGTGAATGTGCTTCACCATATCTTTGCGGCGGTCCTCGGTGAGCGGCGGAATCGGGACGCGCACCACTTTCCCGTCATTTGTCGGATTCAATCCCAGATCCGTAGTGCGAATCGCTTTATCGATCATCGGAACCGCGCTGGCGTCCCAGGGAGAAATCATGATCATCGTCGCGTCAGGAACGCTCAGCGTGCCGAGCTGGTTGAGCGGCATGGATGTGCCGTGATAATCCACGCGCACATGATCCAGCAGCGACACGTTCGCGCGGCCGGTGCGCACGCCTGCCAGTTCCTTGCGAAAATCTTCCACCGCTTTTTCCATCCGCACCTTCGCCTGTGCGAGTGCGTCTTTGCTTGTGGCAATCGTGGTCATCTAGGAATTGCCTCCGCCAGTTTTATTTATGCTGCTGTGACGACCGAGCCCACCCGCCCGCCCAGCACCACGCGTTTCAGGTTTCCCGGCACATTCATATTGAACACGATGATCGGCATCTTGTTGTCCATGCACAGCGAGATGGCCGTCGAGTCCATCACCATCAAACCCTTTTTCAGCACGTCCAGATAGGTGATGTGTTGGAACATCTTAGCGCCCGGCACCTTTTCCGGATCGGCATCGTAAATTCCATCCACTCGCGTGGCTTTCAGGATCACTTGCGCCTTGATTTCCATCGCCCGAAGTGCCGCGGCGGTGTCGGTCGAAAAATAGGGATTCCCTGTTCCGGCGGCAAAAATCACCACACGCCCTTTTTCCAGATGACGCGTAGCGCGGCGCCGGATGAAGGGTTCTGCCACCTGATGCATTTCAATCGCGCTCATCAGCCGCGTTTGGCAGCCCGATTTTTCCAGCGCGTCCTGAAGCGCGAGCCCGTTGATCACCGTCGCAAGCATGCCCATGTAGTCGCCGGTGGCCCGGTCGATGGCGAGTTGTTTTTGGCGCGTGCCGCGGAAAATGTTTCCTCCGCCGACCATAATCGCGACGGACACACCGAGATCGCGGACTTCTTTCACCTCACGCGCGATTCCCTGAATTGTTTCAGCGTGAATGCCGGAATCCTGCGAGCCCGAAAGCGATTCGCCCGAAAGTTTCAGCACCAGGCGTTCGTAAACGGGCGTGCCGCCGCTTGGTGTTCCTTCCGGAGCGCCTCGCTTTGTCAGTTTTGCTTTCGCCATTTTAATGGGCCTGAAATTGGCCAGGGGCATTCTAGCAGACAAACTTCGCGGCGGTAACGCCTCGCAAAACTCAATGTGCACCTTTGGGCAAAAAAAATCCGCCGCAAGAGCGGCGGATTTCCAGCAGGGTCTTAAGCAATTCTATGCGGACGGCACCGCAGGCGCATCCGGCGCGTCCGGTTCATCCGTGGCTCCCGCGGACGACGCCGCACCATCCATCTCGCCGACTTTGAAGCGGGAGAAGCGGCGGATCGCAATGTTTTCGCCCAGTTTGGCGATGGCTTGGTCCACCAGCTCCTTCACCGTCACGCCTTCGTCCTTAATGAAATGCTGCTCGTAGAGGCAGTTCTCTTCATAAAACTTTTCCATCTTTCCATTCACGATCTTTTCGATTACGTTTTCAGGCTTGCCCGTGGCTTTTGCCTGTTCCTTGTAAATGTCGCGTTCGCGGTCGAGGGTTTCCTGCGTCACTTCCTCGCGGCGCAGGAATCGCGGGTCCAGCGCGGCAATATGCATCGCCACGTCGTGGCCTAGGCGCTGAAAATCAGCGGTGCGCGCAACGAAGTCGCTTTCGCAATTCACTTCCACCAGCACGCCAATTTTTCCGCCGGCGTGGATGTAGTAGCTCACCAGTCCCTCGGAAGTAGCGCGCTGCGCTTTCTTTGCCGCTGCGGCCTGTCCCTTCTTGCGCAGGATGCTGATGGCCTGTTCGATGTTGCCTTTAGATTCAAGCAGCGCTTCTCGACAAGCGGTGAAACCCGCGCCGGTGCGGTCGCGCAGCTCTTTCACGAGTTGGGCCGAAACGTTCGGATTACTGGTTGTAGCCATAGATTTACTCGATTCCTCTTTGATAAATTTGGGCTTTGCCGCTTATGGTGCGGCCTCAGCAGCGCAACGCTCAGGCTGCTTCAGCCGGCGGGCAGAATCTACGATTTTTGCGACGCTCCAGCCACCGAATCTTCTTCTCCGGCCGCCGCTGCGTTCGCTTCAACCGCAGGCTCAACAGGCGTTTCAGCATCCGGCTCGACGAAATCACCTTCCTGCTTTTCGTAAACCTCGTACGCGCTCGTGTCTACGTAATCCACGCCTTCTTCGCCGGCGCCTTCGCCGGATTTCTGGTCCGCGATCTGCGTTTGCTCAAACGACTGGCGGCCCGACAGAACCGCGTCGGAAATCTTTGAAGTGAAAAGCCGAATCGCACGCAAAGCATCGTCGTTCCCGGGAATGACCCAGTCCACCAGATTGGGGTCGCAATTTGTGTCCACGATGGCCACGACGGGGATGCCCATGCGCCGAGCCTCGCGAACTGCAATCACTTCCGCGTTCGGGTCGATCACGAACATGGCGTCGGGCAAGGTGGTCATATTCTCTACGCCGGAAAAATTCTGCCTCAAGTGCTTCAACTCGCGTTCGAGCCGCGCCGCTTCTTTCTTCGAAAATTGCGCCATGCGTCCGTCTTCCACCATGCCCTTCAGCAGCTTGAATCGCTTGATGGACTTTTGTAGCGTCGCCCAGTTCGTTAGCGTGCCGCCGAGCCAGCGATGGTTGACGAAAAACATACCGCAGCGGTTCGCTTCTTCAGCGATGGCTTCCTGCGCTTGGCGTTTAGTGCCGAGAAAAAGTACTCGTTTGCCCTGTCCGGCCATCTCGGCGACATATCGGGCCGCATCGCGGAACATCTT
>PMTV01000006.1 GCA_003167215.1 Acidobacteriota bacterium
TAACCGCGGGGATGCGCGCGTTCAGCAGATTTTCATCTCCTCAGATCCGGCATTTTTGCGTATGAATGGAACTCGGGATTGAGTGCAAAGGCATTCTATATTAGCAAGGCATCTCAAGACGCGGGGATTGCGATTAAGTGGTGATCGGCTTTGTTTTTTACTGACGCTCTTTTTCGCCAACGGCCCAAATCTGGCGGCCAAATGGCAAGCGCAAGGGCTCCCAGATTCTACCCAGCGTACGAACTAGGATGTTCCGAACGCGACTGCCACTGACCGGGCGTCTTCGTCTTCGAAAGAAATAATAAAGGAGCGGACCCAGGGGCTCTTCGACGATGCGGCATTCCTTCACCTTGAATCCTGTGTGTTCCAACGCGGCCCTTAATTCGGTGCGCGTGTATTCACGATGATGCCCGTGATAAACATCAGAGTCCGCGCTAGCTTCGAAATACTGTTCAAAGTTGTCGTTGACGGTATTTCCTAGCAGCAACAAAACACGATTGTAGATGGAGGCGTGATTCGGAGTGGTAATAATTAGACGCCCGCCCGGCGCCAAAACTCGATGGATTTCGCGCAGAACTCTCTTGGGTGAAAACGAATGATGCTCGATTACATCCGTATAGGTGGCAAATTCAAAACTGTTCTCGGCGAAAGGCAATGGCTGGTTGCCGACATCACATTCGCGGTAATCGACACCGCGATCAGCAGCAATTTTTCCGTACTTGTTGGCGAAAGCCCTGTAGTCTACCGCCGATGCCCGACAACCGAAGCTAGCTGCGAAAAGGGCGAGCGCCCCTATCTGAGCCCCCACATCCAGCAGCTTTGGCGCGCTGCCGTTGGGAGTGTTTTTCAACACGTAGCGTAAGACTCGAAGCTTGTCGCCGCCTGCTGCGATATTGTCAAGAATCCAATCTGGCGAATCCGGCGCAATTCTAGGATCCCTTGCCAGCGCTTCGATGATTTGTTCAAAATCTATGAGGGTGGGTGTCGCCGTCATTGGTCTGCACGCAAGATCGCGACGATTCTAGCTCTTCGCCTAATGTGCGACAGAGAAACTGAGAGTAAAGTCAGCGTCTTTCTGCTCCTGCCACATTCTCATATACGTAATTAGCCCCGTTACACCCTCTGGTCATTCTCTTCCGGCCATAACTCTTCGCCACATCCAAAAACGGCAAGACATAATCTTTGCTGGGCTGAAGGTTGCCTATGTATCGCATCCTGAGCCGTACAGCTTTCCGCCGCAGGAATGTTTGGACTCAACGTGAATTCTCGTCCCTTGCTTGAAGCACGATAATATGATTGTCACCAAATTTACACTGCCCCGGAAGAACCCAAGAGAGGCCCCTCATTGCCCAAGCAAATCGCGCGCGTGTACCTATGAAACCGTTCGAAGGATGAAAATGATGTTCTTTCACCGTAAGTTCGGCGATGGGAAGAAATTGGCGACAGAAGAGATCCCAAAAAATAGGCGAGATATGCGTCGGCTCACTCGTCTCGTCCATCATGCGAATCTTCTCGGTCAGCAGAAACTTCAGACGGGCTGGGATACTGTCCACGTTAGGAGTTGTAATCACGATGTGACCGCCTGGTTTCAGTAATCGGCGCGCGTTCCGGAGCAGGCCTATTGGAGCCTCCACGTGTTCTATCACTTCCACGGCGGTCACCATCGAGAATTGACCTATGCCGAGGCGTTCGCAAAACGTGGGGTCATTCAAATCCACTTCCGTAAAAGGAAGCGAGGCCTTGAATCCAGCCGTATTCTTGTCCGCTCCCATCACATCCCACCCTAATTCTCGCATGCGCAGGGCGAGAGCTCCCGTTCCCGCGCCAAGATCAACGGCGCGCGCATTAGTTTTGGCGAAACGAGCCAATACTTCTTTCACGACGAAGTCGTGAAGTCCGGGCATCGTAGTCGTTTCAAGCTGCGGAAGGCTCAAGGGTGAATGGCCTCTTGATAGACTGAAACGTGACCCTGAATCATGTTGTCTTGACTGAAAACTCGCATTATGCGGGAGCGGGCCGCCGAGCCCAGTGTCGATGCAAGCAAAGGCTTGTCTAGCACTTGCCGCATGCAGGATGCGAGATCGCTGACGCTGCCGGTGGTGAAAATCAACCCAGTGTCACCCACAACTTCGCAGAGTGCTCCGATGTCAGAAACAACTACAAGCTTTCCTCGCAACATGTTTTCGGCAGCCACCAAACCGAAAACCTCGCCAGCCAGCGACGGCATCACAACCGTAGAAACATCCGCGAGCAACTCTTCCAGACGACCGCCGGGAGCATAACCGAGGAAATCGACGTCGCCATCCAATCCGGCAGCCAGCTTCTCTAACGATTCTTGTTCCGGCCCGTTTCCAATGACCTTCAGCTTGAACTTGTATCCCTCATCGCGCAGTTGCTGCGCCGCTTCGAGCAGAAGCCGAACGCCTTTCGTTGTAACTAGGCGGCCCTGAAAGGCAAATATTGGAATTGTAGATTGAACAGAAGTTGCGGCACCACTGGGGGAAACCCCGTGAGACACCGTTCTCATGCGCTTGAGATTTAACACCGTCCCTAACCAATTAGTTGGCATAATATTCATGCGGGTTTGGTTACTCAGCCACCTCCTCACATGTGTAAGCAGAAGCATCGATAAACTCTTAATCGAGCCAAGCGTGACGCGATTACATTCTAAGCACTTGCCGTAACGCGCTGCCATAAAATGTCCCGGACAGGGCGTTTGAGTGGGTTCGAAGAATAACAGCCCATTTGGGCATGCAGCTTGGAATCCATGGTGCTCCACAATTACTGGTTTACGTAAAAGAAGCCCTAAGCTTAGTGGCAATATCGTTGGGCCCGCGAGGTGAATGATGTCCGTGTTGAGCAGCAGTCCAGCTAATTCGTAGAATCCGGGGTGCCGAATAACTCGAAATGGGAAAGATTTATCCTCCTCGGGTCGTCCTGGTGTCTGAGTTACCACAATCACATCGATTGAACCAGCGGCACTGTCCTCCGATCTCCACGCTGCCAGCCCGCGGGCAAGTTCAAAGACGGCAGTCTGGATCCCGCCAGGTTCTGGCAGGAAAGTTTTGGAGTACAAGAGGACCTTCATGGACTAGACCTCCCAATATCCAATGCATCAATCAGCTTCGTTGCAATTGAGTTCCAAGAGAAATACTTCTCGTGAACCTCCAGGTTTCTTTCGTGCAATTCCTGCCAGCGATTCTGAGCCGTGAGGGTACGCGCAAGCGTATTCCCGAGAGCTATGCTATCGCCATAGGGAACTAGCTCGATCCCGGCCTCTGCAAGAGGCGTTCCTTCTGCCAATCCAGCATAAGCGATGATAGGAACTCCGCAGGCGATTCCGGCGAGGGCACTACCGCGCCGCGGGAAAAGCTTTCCGCGAACGCAGAGCATTGCGTCGGATTCGCTGAGGACGCGGCTGATCTCTTCCGCGCTTCGAAGTCCAAGATTCAACACCTCCACCGAGGATTTCTGAAACGCGTGCCCGATGTCTTCGGTTGCTTCCGCAGTCCCGCGGCCAAGAAACACCACCCGAAGCCGTATACCATTCGCCGCTGCTAGATTCATCGCTTGAGAAATGTCGTTTACTTCTCGCTGGCGGTTCGGAGCGTCGCTTAAGCAAAAGATGGCAACAGTCTTCTGGCTGTTCCAGTCATTGTTACTTCGCGGCAATGCTTCGGGAATATTGGCCCCGATGGGGATGTAGGCAGCTTTAGTTCTATTCTTTGGCAGCCAAGCGATGGTCTCGAGAGGGTCAGCGAAGACAGCTTTCTCAGTGCGCCGGTACAGAGCGCGAACGGTCCAATCCTGGCACGCACCGCGAATCCGATCGATCCATCGAGACGAGTGTTCGATCTGGCGGTATGGCTCGTGGAACACAACAGCGCATCTCACTCCACGCCGGCGAAGTATGACTAGTGTCGCGACAGCTCCCAAGGGAAATCCGCGGCGGGACCACGCGAGCGCTGTATATTGCAATAGAACCCACTGACCACGCCATTCGGCGCTCGCGTGCCAGAGCTGCCGTAGTCCATTGAACCAGCCATCTTCCATCCAGCGCACTGGCGCCAAACTCATTTGGATCCCTCGAGCCTCCAACGCCTTTGCGAGAAATGTGCAGTAATCTGCCACGCCGTCCGTAGGCGTGTCAGGGCGGCCAAGCAAGGCGACTAGGGATTTCTCACCGTTCTTTTGATCCGCAAAATTCATGAAGGCAACGCCAGTACGTGGTTAACGTCAATTGATTCCGTGCTGTAACCAAACCGGCTCAGCAATTCGCGCGAGTTCCGGGCATTTTTTTCGGAATGCATCTCGCAAATAATCCAAGGCCGATGCGCACAAAGGAGCTTTTCCGCCCCGCGCAACACTTCCACCTCCGCCCCTTCAACATCGCACTTTATCGCGTCCGGCGTCGGTGCGCTTAACATGAAATCGTCGAGCGAAACGCAGCGAGTCGGTTTACCGGGCGGTGCGTTTTCTCCGGCCACGAATTTTCCGATTCCACGATCAGGAGACGATCGGTCCGCAGTGACGAAATTAATTTGCCCACTCGCGGACCATACCCCCATTTCCATCACCGTAACGTTTCCGTATCCATTGCGCTCGATATTACGCCGCAATCGCACCGAGATTTCAGAATCAGGCTCGAAGCTGAGCACTTTTCCGCTGGCTCCAACGCGCCGCGCCGCCAGCAGCGTGAAGAGCCCGATATTGGCGCCGAGATCGTAGAAGACCATTCCGGGCCGCAGTCTTTCGGCCAATATTGACTGTACCGCCGTTTCCGCCTCTCCCTGAATATAGCTCTGGCCCGTGCGAGGGTTGAGTTCGAGCCAAATGCCCTGCGCCGGTCCCGCTTCCACGCATGCCCACACTTTTGCATCCGCGGGCAGCATCCGATGGCTGAGTCCATGAATGATATTGCCAAGAATCGGAACATTGCGGAGCGAACGAAACGACGCAGGAGTATGCAACATCAACTCGCCCATCCATTTGCGCGCGCGAGACAGTTTATTTCTCCAGCACGAAGTTGCCGATCACCAGAGAGTCTAGGCCTGAGCTGAAAAATGTCCGGATCGCATCGGTAGGCGTGCAAACAATCGGCTCGCCGCGCAGGTTGAAGGAGGTGTTCATCACTACGGGCACGCCCGTTCGCAGGCCAAATTCGTGAATCAGCCTCCAATAGAGCGG
>PMTV01000043.1 GCA_003167215.1 Acidobacteriota bacterium
GCTTGGTTCGCCGCGTTGGCAGGCCGCTGCCCGTGCTTTCCATGGGGATGAGCCACGACTTCGAAATTGCGGTTGAGGAAGGCGCGACGGAGATTCGAGTGGGGACGGGGATTTTCGGCGAGCGGAAATTGAATCAATAGATATGCGTGGGCGGTACGAAAAGAAAAAGAGCCGGCGAGACGCCGGCGCTACGAAAAGCGAAACATTCGGCGCTATGAATAGCGGAGCCAGCGGAACATTTCGACGAGGGAGGGACGCTTGCCGTACATCAGGATTCCGACGCGATAGATTTTTGCGGAGGCGTAGATCGAGCCAATGGTGGTGAGAAAGAGCAGAGCCAGAGCAAGGACGATCTGCCACACGGGCGGCGTCTGCAACGAAATGCGCAGAGACATCAGCACAGGCGAAAAGAATGGGATCTCAGAGAGAACGACGGAAGTGGTTGAAGTGGGGTCGTTGAGGACCACGCTGTAAATCACCATACAGAAAACCAGCGGGGCCATGGCGACCCATTGCAATTGCTGGGCGTCCTGGTCGTTGGAGCAGGCCGAGCCGATTGCGGCAAACATCGCGGAATACAGAAAATATCCGCCGAAGAAAAAGATGCCGGCGTAGAGCACGAGGGAAATCGGAATGTGAACTCCGGACAAAGCCGAGCCCTGGCCCATGCCAGCGGCGGCCAAAGCGCCATAAGTAAAAAGCAAAGCGGTGGAAATCATCCAGATGGCGAACTGGGTGAACGCGGCTGCTGCTACGCCCAGGATTTTCCCGCAGAGAAGCTCGAAGGGGCTGACGGCAGAGATTAGGACTTCCATGGTTCGCGTGGTCTTTTCTTCGAGGACGGAACGCATGGTGATGATGCCGTACATCAGCAGCGCGGTGTAAAGCAGTATCACCAGAGCGATGGCGACGCCAATGCTCTGTCCTTTTTCCACGGACTCACCGGTTTCGCTTACTTTGAGGAGTTTGAGGTCGGTGCCGCGGAGAATTTCCTTGATGTCGTCCAAATGGACTCCGCGATCGCTGAGTCTGGCTGAGATTACCGCCTGATCGACGGCGCCCGAAAGAGGGCCGATGAGGGCGAAGTTATCGGGATTGCGCATGTGCAGCTCAAACGATTGGGTTGGGTCCGCGGGAATCCAGAGGTAGGCGTCGATCTTCTCGGAATTGATGCGCGAACGGAGGTCCTGCTGAACGGTGTCGGGAGACGCAGGATGAACGATGGTTTCCACGATGGTGAATTCCGGCTGGCCATTTTCGAGCTTGGCATCCAGGTTGTGAGTGATGGGCTGCGCGAGGGTGCCGGAATTGTCCACGATCACGAGGCGCATGGTCTGGGTGGGCTTGTGGTTCACCAGAAATATAATCAGCAAGCAGAAGGCCACGCCAATCAGCGGCACGATGATGGTTCCGATGATGAAGCCCTTGGTTTTTACGCGGGTCAAATACTCGCGCTTGATGATGAGGCGAAGTTTACGCACGGGTAGTCCTATCGATAAAGATTTCGTTCAGCGAGGGCTCGAGAAGCTCGAAGCGCGTGATGGAGACATTCGCTTGCACGGCAGCTTTCAAGATTTCCTGCGGGTCGGCGCCGGGCTTCAGCTTGGCTTCCACACCGTTTCCGAGGCGCGTTATGTTGATGATGGAGGGATTGCTTAGAAAATTCTCGCTGCCGGTAAACTCGATGTGCAGGGTGTTCTTGCCGTAGGACTGCTTGATGGCGCGGAGCTCGCCGTCGAGGACGTTGCGGCCTTTGTCGATCAGGCAAATCGAATCGCACATTCTCTCGACCTGTTCCATGCGGTGGGTGGAGAGAACGATGGTGGAACCTTTCGCGCGCATCTCGAGCATGATTTCTTCGACCGTGGCGGCGTTCACGGGGTCGAGGCCGGAGAAGGGTTCGTCCAGAATCACGAGCGGCGGCTTGTGGATCACCGCGGTGATAAACTGCACTTTTTGCTGCATGCCCTTGGAGAGGTCTACGAGTTTTTTTCCGGACCACTCGGCCAGCCCGAGGCGGTCGAGCCATTCCGTGGCGCGGCGGCCCGCTTCCTCTTCGGTGAGCCCGTGAAGGGCCGCGAGGAAGATAATGACATCACGGACTTTCATGCGTGGATAAAGGCCACGCTCTTCGGGGAGATAGCCGATTAAATCGCGCGTGCGGTCATTGACGGGCTGATCGAGGACCTTAATAGAGCCGTCGTCCGGGACCAGGATGTTCATGATCATGCGAATGGTGGTGGTCTTGCCGGCTCCGTTGGGGCCAAGCAGGCCGAGAATGGCTCCCTGGCGAACTCGCAGGTTGACGCCGTTGACGGCGGTTACGGAGTCATAGGATTTGGTGACATTTTCGAGTGTGATAGCGTCCATATTGTTGGCGGTCAATCCTGATACGCAGTGAGAGCGCGAAATATTACCTGAACTAGAGACGGCTTCGTGATTTATTTTCATCCTTTTAGAATCAATTGTTTACAGCGTGGGGGTCTGGCATGGACATGACCGAGCGAGATGGCGGTGTGACATTCGCGGNNGCGGCGCGCTGAAGGTTCGATTAACGGCGCCGCCGGTGGATGACCGCGCGAACGACTCACTGAGGCGATTGCTGGCCGAGCGTTTGAACGTACCGATGGCGGCTGTTAGAATCGTGGCGGGCGAAAAGAGCCGCATGAAGCGAGTTTCTATTGCCGATGTGACGCGCGCGCAAGCAATCAAGGCGCTGGGTATTTAAAAGGTTGTTGTGGAGGCGGGTGAAACGCTATGCCGGACATTAAAGCAATTCAATCGGAGATGCGCGACAGCAAAATAGATGGCTGGCTTTTTTACGATCATCACCATCGCGACCCGATTGCGGCGAACATCCTGGGAGTCGGCAGGAATGGAATGGCGACGCGACGCTGGTTTTATTTTATTCCGGCAAAGGGCGAGCCGCGGAAACTGGTGCACCGGATCGAACAGGGCGCGCTGGATGGGCTGGACGGAAAGAAACTGGTTTACTCGGGTTGGGAAGAGCTGCACAAGAATTTGCCGAAGCTGCTGGCCGGGAGCAAAACCATCGCGATGCAGTATTCGCCGGAAAACAATATTCCGTACATCGGGCTGGTGGATGCGGGGACGATCGAGTTATTGCGCAAGTTCAAGAAGAAGATCGTGAGTTCGGCAAACCTGGTGCAGAAATTCGAGGCGAGCTGGTCGCACGAGCAAGCGCAGGGACACTTTGAAGCCGGCAGAATCGTGGATCGAATTACGCGAGAGGCGTTTGCGCGCGCGGCCGAGTTCGTGAAGGAAGGGAAGCCGCTGACAGAGGACCAACTGCAGCAGTGGATCGTGGATGAATTTCACGCGCGCGGATTAACCAGCGCGGAGCCGCCTATTGTTGCGGTGCAGCCAAACAACGGGAATCCACACTACGCGCCGGTGGCAGGGTCTTCGCGGCCGATCCGCGCGGGAGACTTGCTGCTGCTCGACATCTGGGCCAAGCGCGAAATCGCGGGAAGCGTTTATTACGACATCACGTGGGTGGGGTATCTTGGCAATCGAGTGCCGGATTCTTACGCGAAGATTTTTCGCATCGTTCGCGAGGCGCGAGACAACGCGGTGAAATTTATTCAAGAAGCAGTCGCCAAGCGGCGGGAAATTCACGGATGGGAAGTGGATCGAGTGGCGCGAAAGACGATCGAGAAAGCGGGCTACGGCAAATACTTTGTGCATCGCACCGGGCACAGCATCGGGCAGGAAGTTCACGGCAACGGCGCGAATATGGACGGGCTGGAAACGCGCGACGACCGCAAGATCGTTCCGCACACTTGCTTTTCGATCGAGCCGGGAATCTATCTGCCGGAGTTCGGCATTCGAAGCGAAGTGAATGTGTACGTGGACGAAAAAGAAGCGCGCGTGACCGGCGCGGTGCAGGAAGAAATTCTACCTCTGCTCGTTTGAGTTGGTTGATCTCACTTCGTGAATAACGACCAACCTATTGATGGAACATCACCGTCCGACGCTCTCACACACGAGAGCGCGGTAGATGACAGCAGTGCGACCGAACGCGCAACCAGGCGCGATGTGGTGGCGCCATTTATCGCTGTGGCTGCTTGGATTGTTCCGGGCCTGGGTCACTTGGCGCTGCGACGCTGGGGCCGCGCGCTGATTTTTTTCCTCGCGGTGGGAGGCCTCGCGATTGCGGGTTATCTACTTCGCGGAAACGTATTTTCTCCCCGGGCCGGCGACCCATTTGCCATGCTCGGTTTCTTCGCGGACTTCGGATCGGGGATTTTTTATTTTCTGTCACGTTTCTTTGAATCGGCAGGTCCGGATGTCTCACGCGCCGCGGGCGACTACGGAACGCGGTTCATCGCTGCCGCCGGAATTGTGAATCTGCTTAGCGTATTCGACGCGTACGAAATCGCGCTGGGCCGGAGAACGATGTGATCGCCATGTGGGCGGAAATCGCCAGCGCGCGCAACGGCGGGTCGCAGATTTCCCATCTTGCGGCGATGTGTTTGTTCGCGCTGCTGATTTCCATCGCGATTGCAGGATTGACGAAGAGAACCGCGTTGGAACGGGTTAAATATGCGGCGTCTTGCTTCCTTAAGTTTTTGGCGGCAGCCATTGCGATTGGTTGGCTGATGTATCCCTTCTCGCGTTGAAGTCTGCCCGGAATTTTCACAATGTTTGAGACTTTTTTTGCGGCAGTGGCAATGTTAAAGTCAATGAGGGTGCCGAGGTAGCTCAGTTGGTAGAGCAGCCGATTCGTAATCGGCAGGTCGGCGGTTCAAGTCCGCCTCTCGGCTCCAGCTTCTTGCGGAAGCGTTCGATGCGATCGGCCGTAGAAATCCCACACGTGGAGCCCTCTTGTGTAGCCGGCCACGCGGCTAAGTCCCGATAAGCCGGATTGCCCGCTGAAGAAATCTGCAGACGTCCGGGTGTTCCCAACAACATAAGAAAGCCGGCGTACTCGTTTGCGGTTTTAACGATTCAATGAGCAAGGAGTGTGGAGCATCGAGGAAATTCGCTGTGGCGAGCGCAGGGGAAGCGTTCTCCGCGCACGAGTAAGGAGTTCCAAATCGGAAATTCCGGTCAATATAAATTTGTAAAGAATTTTGGCGGGAGTATTCTTTTTAGCGGGGCCTTCGCTAGGCGATCGATAATTTGATGAGGGTTCAGCTTCCTCGCGGGTCGCTACGAGTAATCATTTTCATGAATTTCTGCCAAGTGATGAAACAGAAACGGCGCTCCTTGGCGACGATATTTTCACCTTTCGGGGAAAAGGCTGGATGACCTGGACAAGAATAAGAATTTTGCTCGTGGCGACGGCCATTTTATGGCCAAGTCTGCTGAGCTGTTCCGGCGTGTTCGCGCAACAAAGCAAGATCGGAAACCTGACGGGGCAAGCCAAGCGCGGGAAGGAATTGTACGGGCGCTACTGCGTGGGCTGCCACGGTTCACGCGGAGACGGAGAAGGCGAGAACGCTGCCTACTTAAATCCGAAGCCGCGCGACTTCACGATGGGCCTCTTCAAATGCCGGTCCACGCCGTCTGGAAGCATTCCGCTCGACAGCGATTTGTTCGATACGGTTGGGAGGGGCATCGACACGACCGGGATGCCGCGTTGGCTTCCACTGACGCCTCAAAACCGCGCGGACTTGGTTGCATATGTGAAGACTTTTTCGGGGCGATTCGTGGAGGAAAAGCCGGACAAGCCTGTCGATATTGCCACCGAAACACCGGTTACACCGGAGAGCATCCAGCGCGGCAGCGAGGTGTATCAATCCCTGAAATGCTTCGAGTGTCACGGAGAAAAGGGACGCGGCGATGGTCCCTCTGCCTCATCGCTTCGCGACAGCAAGGAGAACCCGATCGTTCCCTATGATTTCACTATTGGAACACGCTTCAAGTGCGGGGAATCCGATCGCGACCTCTATCGTATTTTCATGACGGGACTGGACGGAACACCGATGCCGTCGTATGTTAACTGGGTGACGCCCGCGCAAGCTTGGGACCTAGTCCATTATTTGCGCACACTGCAGGCCGATTATGGAGAAAAATCCAAGACGGCCGATCATAAAGGTCTAATTGCAAGGAGATAACCGTGGGCGAATTCATCAAGAACAGGCGCGCAATATTCGGCCTAGCGCTTTGCCTTGCCGCTGTTTCATGCGCGGGCCGCGCTGCTGGTCAGTCAGATTACACCGCGATTACAGTCGGAGACGCGGGAACCATTAGTGGGATCGTTCGTTGGGCCGGGCCGATTCCCAAAATTCCCAGACTGCCGATAACGAAGAATGCCGAGGTGTGCAGTCCGGATGGGGAGAAAACGCGCGATCTGGAGCGATTGGTGATCGGCGCGGACGGCGGAGTTGCTAACACCGTGGTATATCTGAAGAACATCAGCCAAGGCAAGGCCATGGACCTTCCTGATGCGGTCCAGCATTTGGACCAGAAGAGCTGCCGCTATATCCCGCACATTCTGCTTGTGGCACAAGGCACAGACTTGCAAATGAAGAGCAGCGATTCCGTTCTGCACACGATACACATGGCGGGCGCGGCGTCCAACAACATTCCTTTTCCGTTCCAAAACCAGTACATCCCCATCGCCATGCGGCGGAGCGGCGTCGTTGACCTGAAGTGCAACGCTGGGCACGTGTGGATGAACGCGGAAGTGCTTGTGGTGAAGCATCCGTACTACGCCGTCACCGACAATCATGGTTTTTTCAAGCTCACGGACGTTCCGCCCGGGGAGTACGAGATTGAGGCCTGGCACGAGGGTTGGCGAATCGCTTCGGAACAAAAAGTCCTAGATGTCGGGTCCCAGGTTGAGGTGAGCCGGCCCGTGTACAGCGAGCCGATAACCTGGGCCAAGAAAGTTGTCGTGCGAAAGGGCCAGACAAGCGATGTGCAGTTTTCAATCTCCGAAAACTAGGTTGATACTGCGGATTTTTCTAAGTGGCGTCCCAATCCACAGCTAGCGCGGACCGAGGTTTCCTCTAAGACTTCGCGGAGTCTTGAAACGTTTCGGGGGGATCGAGAGAGCACAGTCGCCAGAAGGCCGCCTCGGTCAAAGAACCATCCTGGAGCGCTTTTAGATTCTCCATGGTGGCAGCGATTTGTCCGCCGTCCGCGGAATCGAAAACAATTACGACTCCTGCGACCGTTTGATTCGAAGCATTCATGTCGTTGTAGGCTTTCAGCAGAAGCGATTTTGCGAACTTTCGTTTTTCCGCTGCGCTGGATGCGGCGGCTGAGGCCGGCTCGATCCAGACTACTCTCACGGTCTTTCCTACCAGAGGTTGCCATTTACCGCTGAAAGTATTCGTTTCTTCTCGCGCGACCTTGAAAAGGTTGGCACTCGCCGGCACGGCATTATTCGTTTTGTTACCGGCGCTATAGCTCGGAGGCAATTCCACTTGAGAGCGCCGCATCCAGCCTCGAGAGGCGCCTGAAATCTGCACATGCACCCAAGAGCCCTCGACGTCGAGTATCTGAAACTCGTCCTCCTGATCCGCGGAGAGCAGCACTTGCGCGCCGTCTTCCGGCTTGGAAAAGATTGCTACGCCGGCCTTTTTGACCACAACCAAATCCGCAGGCCGTACCTGATTCTGCTGAATTTCTTCAAGACTTTTTATATCGGCGCTAACCTCCTGCGCTTGTCTTTCAGCGTCGTCACGACGAGCTCTTATGGATTCCACAGTTTCCACCGGGGCCGGATCAGCGGGCGCTGTAGCGCTTGGCTTGCTGGAGCGGCCTGCCGGAGCAGGGACGCCCGGCGCATTTCTGGCTGAGGACGAGGACGATTCCGGGCTGGAGGCCGCGGATGTATCAATTTTGCGCTCAGGTTGCCGGGGCGTTGCATTTGTGGCGCTGAGAGGAGGTGAAGGAGCAGAAGCGGGAGCGCGCGAGGTTGCTGACTTCCCGGCGGCGTTGCCAGGCAGGCTCTGTTCGATCTGGTCCAACAGGTCGGTCTCGACGCGGCCATTTGAGACCAACTCCCGGTAGCCCGGTTGCGCCGATGTGGGATCCATGTACCACGCTGTTATCTTGGCCGTCGCTTGGACCAAGGCTCCGCCGTTCGGAGCTGGAAGGACTCGAAGGGTGCAAACGAAGTAGCCACGCTGATAATCCGTGAGGGGATGGTCGGCTGCATCGACAAAGCCGTCTAAAATCGGCAGACGGCCGCTGGACGATGAACGAAGACCATCGACCACTCGTTGGACTTCCGAGAGGGCATTGGGGAAAGTTCGCTCGAAGGAATGAGCCTGTGCAAAAACGGGACCGCCGGGAGCAACCACGATGCTGAGAAGCAGAGTGACAGCATAAAATATAAAGCTTGGCGATTTTTTCATGGCAGTGGCTCGACCTGGTCCTGACGGAGCCAACCCCGTTGTCCTTGCGCGGTTTCGATTCCGTACCAATACGGCGTGATGATCTCGACGACAACTTCCGTATTGGCGACAAGAGATTGGAGCTTGGCCGCGCGCTGGAAAGGGGCAGCTTTTAGCTCCGTGTTCGGGTTTTTAACTCTTACCTCGACATCGTGCCGCAACTGGTGGGCGCGCGATTGCAAATCCCGCAGCGAAGACTCCGCGGAATTGAGGCGGGCGATTTCTTCGTCGCGCTGTTTGGACGCAGCCCGAGCTTGCACTTCCAGCTCCCTTTGCTTCAGAGCTTCTGCGGTCTTTTGTTCTTCCCGCTGGATTTCAAGAAGGCGAGTATTGATCTCGGCGAATTCGCTTGTTTCGACGGTGCTGTCGGATGCATGAACTTTGTGCGTGGCATCTTCGACGAATGCAGCATCGATTTGAATGTGAGTTCGGTTCGGAGATACAGCTTGGACGACGTATCGTACGGTGATTGTTCCAATGTCAGTGCTGTCCTTGAAATGCTTGGGTGACAGAGCACCCCGGCGGACCTTATAGAAGACATGTCCGGGACCTTGCCAGGGCCCGTAGAACGAAGAAGAGGCTTCGGCTGAGGCATCGGTCAGCGTGGTCTCCCGCGCGTAGACCCAAGTTCCATGGATAATTTGATCTTCGGTAACACTCTGCACGGCTTTTACGACATCGTCTTCTGAGGCTTTGACGTCAATCGCAAAACCTTCGGGGAATGGGGATTTGTCCCGCTGTGGTGCGGCGTGCGCTATAGCAGGCGCCAAGAATGCGAGAATTAAGAAAAAACTCCAGCAATGCGACCAAGTAAGAGGTTGCCTCAAAACATTTTCCTTCACCGCTGGTAAAGTCCGCATCGGTTATCCAAGTCCGGCAGTCCCAAAAAGTATCAGCCCAAAGGCGCAGGACTTCGCAAAATACTTTCCTGGCAAGGAGCAGCCAACCGGTTTTGGCTCGAAATTACAATACCGCAATGTTGCCTCGATGCTCAAGGCGTATAAAGCGGGGAATTAGGCTGAAACGATCGTCCTTTGAACGGACCATAGCCTAATAGGCTAAAATTGTGATAGGAATCGCGGCGAAAGCGGTCCGGGGAGAATGGGATTGCGGTGATCGAGCAGGCTAAAATCGAGAAAGCGGCAGAGCGGGCGATACCGCTCATTCTGGTTGTGGACGATGACGTCGAACTATGCGAGTTGGTTGCGGAATATCTGACTCCGGAAGGATTTGAAGTCGAGGCGGTTTACGACGGCATTCGAGGAATTGAGAGCGCGCTTTCGGGTGAATATTCTCTGGCCATTCTGGATGTGATGCTTCCGGGTATGCAGGGGTTTGAAGTGCTTCGACAGATCCGCGCAAAGTCGCGGTTGCCGGTCATCATGCTGACGGCCCGTGGCGAGGACGTGGATCGAATCGTTGGCTTGGAAATTGGGGCCGACGACTATCTTCCGAAACCATTCAATCCGCGGGAACTCGCGGCGCGCATTCAAGCCATTTTGCGGCGCAGCACCCGAAATTCGACGACGGCGGGCGAACGCATCATTCTGGGCGACGTGGAACTGGAAGAGAACGCGCGCATCGCGCGCTGCGGCAACCGTGAATTGGAATTGACATCGCTGGAATTCGATATTCTTGCAATATTCCTGAAAAGACCCGGGCAGGTGGTTACGCGCGAAGAGCTGGTTAAGACCGTGCTGGGCCGCGAACTCGTCCCTTTGGATCGCAGTATTGACGTGCATATCAGCAACCTGAGAAAGAAAATGGGTCCCTATGCGGATGGAGCCAATCGCATCCGCAACATCCGAAGGGTGGGATATATTTACGCGATTCCAGGTATGCCAAAGGAAGAGTAGGCAAAATGCGAACCTTGTTTCAAAAGATTTTCCTTTCTTTTTGGCTGGCTATGGTTTTGGTCAGCGGCACTTTGATTTATTCAGTCGTAACGACGCAGTCGCAATTCACTTTAAGCCGCTCCGAACAGTCTGATAGGACGTTGATCCCCATTGTGGCGGCTCGCGCCGCGGACATCCTCGACGATCACGGCATGGGCGCCTTGGCCGATTACCTGACATCGTTGCAAACAACTTTGAACTGGGAGGCCTTTCTATTTGACGACGAAGGTAAAGAAATTTTGTCGCAGCCGACGCCTGCAGAGGCTGATGCCCTGGCGCAAAGGGGTCTGGAAGCCAGCGATACAAAATTCCTGGTCTCGCACGGAATTAAATATGTGGCCAGGAGAACGACTGGATCAACAGGAACGCGTTATGTTTTTGTGATCGGAACGAAAGTCGAGTCGGTCGCCAACGTTTTGCGCGCTCCGCTGGGAATTCAAATCCTGCGAGGGGCAGCGATCCTTTTTATCGCCGGGCTGGTCTGCTTTTGGCTGGCCCGTTACATCACGGCCCCGATCCGGCACCTTCGTACGGCAACGCATCGACTGGCGATGGGAAATCTTTCGGCCCGCGTAGGAGGCCACGATGCCGGACGCAAAGACGAACTTGCAGATCTGAGCCGGGATTTCGATCACATGGCGGAGCAGATCGAATCCTTGCTGAAATCGCAGCATCGACTGATCTCCGACATCTCTCATGAGCTTCGGTCTCCACTGACTCGTTTATGCGTGGCGTCGGGACTTGCCCGGCGGCATGCCGGGCCGGAATTCTCCAGCGCTCTCGACAGGATCGATTTAGAATCCAGGCGCTTGAATCATTTGATTGGAAGCCTGCTGGAGTTGGCACGTCTCGAGAGCGGCGCTGAAATCCTAGAAAGCAGGTCGGTGGAGCTCGAGTCTCTAGTCCGCGAAGTCGCTGCCGATGCAGATTACGAAGCCCAGAGCCGCAACCGGCGCGTGCGCTTAGTCTCCGCGGATCGTTGTACGATCACGGGAAACGCGGAATTGGTTCGTGCGGCGACTGAAAACGTGATCCGCAACGCGGTTAGCCACACGGAGGAAGGCACGCAAGTAGACGTCGAACTCCAGCATGCGCCCAACTCGC
The DNA here is from genome assembly GCA_003167215.1 of Acidobacteriota bacterium. GTDB lineage: Bacteria > Acidobacteriota > Terriglobia > Acidiferrales > UBA7541 > Palsa-295. Next base: position 11,375 of record PMTV01000043.1, read on the forward strand.
AGGGGGGAGACGCTGTGATTCGCGTGCGGGATCACGGTAAGGGGGTGCCGGAAGCGTCTCTAGCTGATATTTTCCTTCCTTTTTATCGAGTGGGTGACGCCCGGGAGAGGTCTGCCGGCGGTTCAGGACTGGGGCTCTCGATCACGGACCGCGCGGTGCGATTGCACGGCGGGAGCGTGAAGGCTGAGAATTGCGCGGATGGGGGTCTGGTGGTCGAATTGAAATTCCCCTTGACGGCGAACGAAACGCCAACCGCCAAAGAGGCGATACCAGTCAGCTCGGGTGTTTAATCGCCCAGGTTTGTACGGGTGTCACATCCTTTAATAAGTTGAGCCGCGGCAGATCCCGTCGTGTCAAATTCTTTGCTGTCCCCATCTTTGAACTTAATTCAGGATTCCGTTTGGCCTGACCCTCTCAGTCTCGGCTACGAAAACATCCAAAACTGGTCCCGGAAATCAGGCATAGGCTGGGACAAACCCCAGGGGGTACCCACATGTTAAGATTTGTTAATTTTTGTGCTTGCGTTCCTTAATCGGGAGGAGTATTTTCGAGGCGTTTTGGGGAATTTGAAAGGTGTGGGCTGTGCGAGCAGATGAATAATCCAAGCCATTTCACGTTCGGATGCCGCGAAGAAATCGTTCTCCCCGCCACAAGCTTGCTAGCGGCAAGCGCTGATGTTTACTTTTTTCGAGTGTCGATGACGCGAATTACAATCCACTCTTCTGGCAGCTGGAATAGGAGGCTGTATGTTTAAGCGGTTTCCAAATCGTGCAGGCCGAATCCGGAAATCATTTGCGCGGCCACTGGTCACGTGTGCGCTACTGGTAATGGCAATCGTGATTTGCGATTACCAGACAGCGAGCGCGTCACCAACAAGTAAAGTGATGGCGATTCCCGCGTTCGCGCGCAAGTACGGCCTTCCTTGCTCTGCCTGCCACACGGCTTGGCCGGAGTTGAACAATTTCGGGATGGTTTTTCGCGATAACGGGTATCAGCTGATGAACGATCGCGACTCGCCGATTTGGCAAAATCCTTCCTACTTCCCGATAACCTTCCGGATCACGCCAAACTGGCATCGTGAGACCGCGAGCAATCAACCCATTGACTCGATTCCGGGAGGGGGAACAGGTTCTGTTCTGGTGTCACACAACGTGACACAGGCCGGATTCGATCTCTCGGGAATGGACCTGTGGTCGGCAGGGACCCTGTTCAAGAACATTTCCTTCCTTTTGCTTCCTTCTTCGGATCCGACTGCGGTCTGGCACTTTGAAAGCGCTTGGGTTCGCGTTGATAACATAAAAGGAAGTTCTTGGCTCAACTTCAAATTCGGACGGTTTGAACTCGACAATCTGGTTTCCGAGAAGCGCTTTTTGTTCCTTTCAGCGAATGGCGGAATCTATCAAACTTATCATTTCAATGTTCCTGGGAGCATCAACGACTTTGGAATCGGTGACAATCAGATAGGTATAGAGTTGGCGGGTCACGATACGAACAGCTACACGCGGTATTCTGTTGCTTTGCTGAGCAGCAACGAAGGCGGAGTTAACCTTACCAATAACAACCTTCCAGGCGGTACCGCATCAAGCCGAAGCTATGATGGTTATATGGCGTTTACCAAGGCTTTCGATTTGGGAAGCTGGGGTTATCAAGAATTTCAGGCTTACGCCTATGTGGGTCAAAGGCCCACGTTTTACCAAACCTCGCAAGGAGTTCCCATAGTCGGCTTGGGCAATGAACCTTTTTATCGCATTGGCTTCGCCGGCCAACTTCATTTCAAAAACATAGAGTTGTTACCATACTTTATGCATGGGCACGACAATGCCTATCTTGGGGCCGGCGTTCCTGACTCCCAAGCTTTGCCGGCGGGGGCTCACGCGCCGACTTTCAACGGTGGTTTTCTTGAAGGTCAGTATTTCGTGAATCCACAACTTGTGTTCTTTGGCCGCTTCGAGAAAATAAATGTGGGGCAGCAAGCGTTCGACAGCGGCAATGTTCCGGGCGATTATGGCAATGTCACAGCCTACTCCGTCGGCTATCGGTGGTATCCCATCATGTTTAGCCGCGCGGGACTGGCTTGGCACAATGAGTATTCCATCGTTAAGTCCATAGGTATCGTTCCAGAGAGCGGCGATGGCACTGGGCTACCTCCGCTTTTGCCGACCAACGGTGTTTGGAGCAGCAGCGTATTTATCGGATTTGATTTCGACTTCTAGAGAAGAGGCCCACAATGACACTAAAGAAACTTGCTGTGACATTTGCTTTGGGGTCGATGGCTCTGGTAACAGTCGGAGCCACATCCATCCTCGCGCAGTCGCACGTAAACTCGCCAGACCCATCGCTTGGGGCGCCTAGCGTCTCATCCGAAGAGAGCCACATCGGGAACATGACGGGGCACGCCGGAGAAGGTAAACAGCTTTATCGCCGGTATTGTATTGGGTGCCACGGCCCTGACGGGAACGGCGAGGGCATGAATGCTCAGTGGATCGATCCCAAGCCGAGGGACTTCACCGAGGCCACTTTCAAGTGCCGATCGACCCCCACCGGAACTTTGCCAACGGATCAGGACCTTTATGACGCAATCACTCGGGGATTCGTGACGACGAATATGCCGTCCTGGAGACCCTTAACGCCGCAACAGCGAGCCGACCTGGTTGCATTCGTGAAAACATGGTCGCCTCGGTGGACGAAGGGGAAGGCTGGGGCTCCGCTGGACATCCCGGCCGAAACGCCCGTTACGATCGAGAGCATCCTTCACGGGAGAGAACTCTTTCAGAAGTTGGAATGCTGGAAGTGCCATGGGCCCGAAGGACATGGAGACGGTCCTTCGGCTCTCACGCTTACCGACGACAAGGGTAATCCGATTCGGCCGTATGATTTTTCGTCGGGATCGCGCTTCATGTGTGGCACAACCAATCGGGACTTGTACCGCATTTTCATGACGGGACTAGACGGATCGCCAATGCCTTCTTTTGCCGACGTCGTGAAGCCGAATGAAGCGTGGGATCTGGTGCACTTTCTGCGGACTTTGCAACCGCTTAAGACGCAGGAGGCAGATCTTTGGATGGCTTACAGGGCTGCGCATGGCGCGGACCTGAAGCCGATAGGTCCGGACGCGGCACCGGGCGGGCAGTAGTCTATTTTATATTCGGAGGAATAATCCTATGCGAAGTAGGTATTTCACAGCTCTCGCGGTGGCGGTGTTGCTGGGCAGCGGAATGTTGGTGTTTGCGAAGCCTCCCGCGGGATCCGGCTCAATAACCGGAAAGGTGACCTACACCGGCACGCCTCCGAAGATGAAGCCAATTGATATGTCCAAAGAACCGTCCTGCGCAAAACAACATGCGACTCCGGTACTCACCGAGAATGTGGCCACCGGGCCCGGGAATGCCCTCCAATGGGTAGTGGTATATATCTCGGCAGGCGATCAAGGATCGACAGCGCCCTCTCAAGCGGTGAGATATGACCAGAAGGGCTGCCAATATCTGCCTCATGTTCTGCCCATGCAAGTTGATCAAGGACTTCAGATTTACAACGACGATCAGACCTCGCACAACATCCACCCGCTTTCCAAAATCAACGCCGAGTGGAACAAGTCTCAGCCGCCAGGTTCGCCGGCGATCGACACGAAGTATGACAAACCAGAGTTCATTCCGGTGAAGTGCAACATCCACCCGTGGATGCATGGATATTTCATTGTGTTGAACACGTCGCACTATGCAGTTTCCGGCGAGGATGGCTCCTTCGACATCAAGGGTCTTCCTCCCGGGAAATATACGGTGACGGCGTGGCAAGAGCAGTATCCCGCGCAATCGCAGGAAGTAACGATTAGTGGAAGCGAAGCCAAGACCGCCAACTTTGTTTTTAAGGTTTTGCCTTACTAAAAAGCGATTCGCGGGCAGCGGCGACAACCTCTTCACTGTGAAAGTCGCCCGTCCGGACCTTATCTTTCGATCGTAAAGCTCAGAGGCGATGGAACATGGGCAAATTGTTCGCAGCAGTGGTGTTCGTGATTACGCTCATCTCCGTAGCTATATTTGTGATGCACACCTGGTGGCTACCTATAGACATCTCGACCACCGGCCCAGCCGTCGATCGTCAGATGAATGACACGATGATCGGAACGGGTATTCTGTTCCTCGCGGGCCAATTGGTTTTGGGAGTTTTCGTCTGGGGATCGAGTAGCCGGAAAAGCGGCCGGAAGATCAGGATTTTTCCGGGAGGCGCAACGCCTCTGGTTACGGCCGCGATTATCCTGGTTGGCCTTGAAATTTTGACTCTGACTTTCGTTGGCTCAAAGGCTTGGGGCGCCATTTATCTCACTCCTCCCGCCGCTAATTCGCTGAGGGTTGACGTTCAAGCGGAACAGTTCGCGTTTTATTTTCGGTATCCGGGCCCCGATGGGCAATTCGGCGGACTCCATCCCGATAAGATTGATGATGGAAGCGGAAATTATTTTGGTCTGGATCCCGCCAATGACATCGCAGCTCGCGATGACATCGTGGTTGGCTCTCTGGTGGTTCCGGTCAATCGTCCCGTTGAGCTTACGCTGCATTCAAAGGACGTCGGCCACTCCTTCTACGTGCGTGAACTTCGGGTCCAACAGGATTTCGTCCCAGGTCTGGATATTCCTTTGCACTTCACGGCTACACAGACAGGCAAATTTGAAATTGTATGCACCCAGCTTTGCGGGCTGGGCCACTACAACATGAAGGCATACCTCGAGGTGATGCCGGAAGATCAGTGGGAGCAGTGGCTGAAGAGCCAAGCGGGGCAATAATTTTACCGAACCGTGCCGACGGTGGCGCGGTGCATTTGGGAAATTTCGAGGCCAACATATGCATGAAACATCAGAACACGCTGTTCATCAGCATGCGCCCCCCACGAGCTTTATTCGCAAGCATATTTTCAGCCTCGATCACAAAGTAATCGGAAAACAGTATTACGGGCTGGCGCTGCTGGCGGTATTTATCGGCATGGTCCTCTCCTGGCTGATGCGCATTCATTTGGCATGGCCGACTTGGCCGATCCCGGGGCTCGACAAGCTCTCGGCTGTCGGCGCGCCTGCGGGCGTGATGACGCCTGAATATTACCTTTCACTGATGACGATGCACGGCACCATCATGGTGTTCTTCGTCCTCACGAATGCCCCGTTCGCGGCTTTCGGCAACTATTTCCTTCCCATCCAGATCGGCGCAGAGGACATGGCGTTCCCTCGGTTTAACATGATGTCGTTCTGGACGACGTTCACGGCCTTTCTGGTGATGATAGCCGCTTTTTTTGTCACGGACGGGCCCCCAATTTCGGGATGGACTGCGTACGCGCCGCTCAGCGCTGTGGGGAAGGACGCAGGGCCAGGGTTAGCTATGGGCCAAAATCTATGGGCCATCTCGATTGCTATTTTTTGTATTGGGTCTCTTCTGGGCGCACTCAATTTCATCGCCACAACCCTCGATCTGCGCACGAAGGGAATGTCGCTGAGCAGAATGCCCTATAGCACCTGGGCCTGGTTTGTGACCGCCGTGATCAGCTTGCTGGCGTTCGCCGTATTGCTGCCGGCGTGCATCCTCCTGATTCTGGATCGCACAGCAGGAACGAGCTTCTTCATTCCGTCCGGCCTGGTGCTTAGCGATCGCCTGCAGCCACACGCGGGCGGGTCGGTGCTGCTGTGGCAACATCTATTCTGGTTTTTTGGCCATCCGGAAGTTTACATTGCGATACTGCCGTCGATCGGCATCGTTTGCCACATCCTGCCGGTATTTGCCCGCAAGCCGTTGTTAGGTCCTCGCGCGACGATCGGTTGCATGATCGCCATCGGATTCCTGAGCTACATGGTTTGGGGCCACCACATGTTCGTGAGCGGCATGAACCCGTTCTCGGCGAATCTGTTCTCGGTTCCAACCCTTATCATCACGATTCCAGCGACGATCCTAACGCTCCTGCTCATCGGCACGGTCTATGGGGCCAAGATGCGGTTCACAACGCCCGCGCTTTTCTGCCTCGGTTTCATTTCGGTGTTTATCAGCGGAGGAATCAGCGGGTTCTTTCTGGCACAGCCATCGCTAGATACTTATCTGCACGCGACTTATTTTGTCGTGGCGCACTTCCATTTTGTGATGGCCGTTGCGTCGATATTCGGAGTGTTTGCCGCCACTTATTTCTGGTTCCCCAAAATGTATGGGCGCATGATGAGCGACACGCTGGGCAAGTGGCACTTCTGGCTGACCTTCATCGGGGTCTACTGCATTTTCATGCCCATGCATTACCTGGGGTTGGCCGGCAATGTGCGCCGCTACTCGGCGTTCGTGGATGATTACCTGATAGCGCTGATACCAGTCCACAAGTTCATCACCATAGCAGCTTTGGCAACCGGAGCGGCGCAGCTGATTTTCTTGTTCAACTTAATCTGGAGCCGTTTCCGCGGGCCAATCGCGCCCGATAATCCCTGGGAGGGCACTTCGCTGGAATGGTCGACTACCTCGCCGCCGCCTTTTGATAATTTCGGCGGACGCCACATGGTTGTATACCAGGGGCCGAATGAATATGGAGTAGAGGGCACGGCGAACGATTACGTTATGCAAACGTCGCCTGAGAAAATCGTAACTGGTTGACCGCGAGCCGGTATGGAGATTTAGTAGCTGACACGAGCGGGTTCGGCGCGCTTTTAATTTATCGGTATTTCGTGGAAGTTCTTTGCGTGTACCGGCTGTTGCTTCTTGCCACGGGCAAGTAAGCGTTCTAGGAGGGGTTGTGAGCGAATCGGAAATGGCCTTGAGCGCCGGACAAAGCGGCCACGGCGCTTTCATGGAGCCGTCGCCCTACGGCATTCAGTCGAAGAAGTTGACGATGTGGCTATTCATCATCTCCGACGCGGTCACCTTCGGCGCCATCCTTATGGTCTTTTCGTATTTGCGAGCGGGAACTCCTAATTGGAATGCACCTTTCCGTTTCTCTCCCAGTATCATCAACGGCATGGTTATGACTTTCGTTCTGCTGACCAGCAGCCTCACCATGCTCGGCGCGGTGGAAGCCGCGAAGGCGGGACGCAAGGCCGCCAGCTTGAAGTGGCTGGGGGGAACGGTACTGCTCGGCACGCTGTTCGCTGTGCTCCACATCCGCGAGTGGTTTCACATGTTCGATGAAGGCTGGCGATTATTCCAGAACCCCACGGGCGGGCCGGTGATATTCGGGGCGGCGTTTTTTAGCATCACGGGCCTGCATCTCATGCACGTGATTTCCGGGGTCATCGCGCTGATCGTTATAGCAATCGGCTACAGCACGGACTGGCTGGACGCGAACCACGTGGAGACCACCGGGCTTTACTGGCACTTTGTCGATTTGGTCTGGATGTTCGTGTTCCCGCTGGTGTATTTGATGAATGCGTCGCGCTGAAGAAATCCACGGACGGAGGGACGTGCGCATGGAATCGGATACTAGCTCCAGAATGAAATCATACGTGGGAATTTGGATCGGCCTCATCTGCATCGCTGGGATAGAAGTGTTCCTGACTTACAGGAATTTCCCGGTGCACGAGCTGCTTGCATTTCTTTTGGTACTTGCCTTTATCGAAGCGGGAATCGCTCTGATGTATTTTATGCATTTGAAATACGAGCGGCCCAGCCTTTTCTGGAGCCTGATACCCACGGTGTTGTTCGTCCTGCTTATGATGAACCAGATTTGGCCGGACGCGTATCGCTTGGCGAAACTAAAACTGCTGATCCAGTAATCGTTTGTGCAAGCCTCTGGCGACTTTTGTGTGCTATCGCAGTACGATTAGGAAGGGATGGGATCCATGATTTCACCAACACGCCAGATTTCAGGGTTTCTAAAGCGCTGTGCGGGCACAATGTTGGTTCTGGCGAGTCCTGGCGCCCTCTACGCACAAGGTTGCGCGATGTGCTATCAAAGTGCGGCGGCTTCCGGCCCGCGCAGCATTCAGGCTCTAAAGAGCGGTATCCTGATCCTTATGTTGCCCCCGGTTCTCATCACCGCAGTCATCGCTTATTTGGCCTACCGAAAGCGCGACAAATATAACGAGACGTACTAGTCCGCGCCCGCCAGAAGATATGCGCCTACTCGCAATTTAGCTCCTTAGGTGGTTCCCGGTGCCGCGGACGAAGCGCCAAACGATTTGATAGCACTGGCTTCGTCTTTGTGAACGTCAAGAACCTTTTGCAACATGGTCATCTGAAGTAATTCCTGGACCTTCGCGCTGGGATTTACGACCTTCAACTGGCCGCTCACCCTGCGAATCATGGCGTGAGCCCTCACGATTTCTCCAATTCCGGAACTGTCAATGTGCTCCACTTCTTGCATGACCAAAAGAACCTTGATGTTCCCATCATCCACTAATTTCTGAATCGTCTCGCGAAGCACGATATTACCTTCACCGACTACGATTCTGCCTTTCACGTCCACGGCAGCGACACCCGCCGAGACTTGGCGAACAGCGGCCTGCATCCTCGTGGTCGTCTTTGGTTGCGCTGTCACAGTGGCGCGATCGAGGATGCCAGAGGCTACTTTTGCGATTTCAGGCGACTCGGTCCTGACCACAACGAGGGATCGCCCCGTCTTCAAAACTTCCAGGAAGAGTTGCGCATCCTCAGGGGCCTTTTCATCAGTGGTAGGAGCCGGAATTTCGGTCTCCTTCGCGACTGACTTGCCAACTTTGGCGCCGGTCTTGGTTCCAAGAAACCCAAGCAGTGCAGCGGCTCCGACACCCACGGCGAAGACCTGGCCGATACCCGGAATTAGAGCCAAGGATGCGGCTACCATTCCCGCACCCAAGCCGATGGCGCCGCCTGTAAAACCCCCGGCCACCGTACCGATCTCTTTCCCCAAGGCTATTGCTTCACTTTCGGAGCGAGTGAGGTAGACGATGGAGTCTTCCGGGACATGATTCTGCAGCAGCTCTTTTAGCGCTTCTTCCGCTCGGTCACGCGAACTAAACACTCCGATTGAAGTTTCCATATGGGCGCCGTCCGGGCATTAGTACAATCGCCGACGGGTTTCCCTCCTGCGAGGATAATCTCGGTATTCCGTTCTGTGAGGGTGTACACCGTTATGTAAAGAATTGTCAAGACAATGTTAAGCGCGCCAGCGTACCGTGAATGACGCCGAAAGGAGTGGGATGTTATACACTGAGCGTCAATGAGTTAGAGGAAAAACATCCATTTGGCGGCCGACAGGCGGGAGGTTCAAGTTCTCTCCTCGGCTCAGCTTCTCGCAGATGCGTTTGATGCGATGCGGGCAAGACGACGCGGACGCAATTGAACGGGGGACGATATTCACTTCCCAATTTCACATCACTTTGTCTTACCACTTATTTCACTCTAGAGGGTCAATCATGGATCGCAAGAAAGCAGCTCTGCTGTGCGTGCTCGCGGCTGGAGTCACCTTTGCATTGCTATCGCCGGCACACATAACGGCCGCGCAAAAGGACAGCGTGCTTGCCGAGCAAATTCACGAGATCGCAAGCCGGCCGGAGTACAAGCATTCGACCTTCGGCGTGGAAGTGTATTCGCTGGAGGAAGAGAAAGTTATTTTTGCACTTCATGGACAGGATCTTTTCACGCCGGCGTCGACGACCAAACTTTTGACCGAAGGCACGGGCCTCGAGCTGCTGGGGTCGGATTTCCGGTTCCACACGCGCGTGTACCGCACGGGCCCAATCAGCGCAAATGGCATCTTGAAAGGAGATCTGATTCTAGTGGCGAGCGGCGATCCCAATCTGTCCGGCCGAATCCAACCGGACGGCACGCTCGCCTTTGAGAACGAGGACCATTCTTACGAGGGCAGCCCGGACACAAAAGCTGTGGCGGGCGATCCGCTCCTAGTGATTCGCGAGCTCGCTGTGCAGGTGGCGGCGCACGGTGTGAAGCGGATAGAAGGGCGCGTGCTGGTAGACGCGACGTTATTTCCGGAAGGCGATCGAGAACTCGGAACGAACGTGGTGGTTTCACCGATTTCGGTGAATGACAATGTCGTGGACCTGACCGTTTCGCCGGGGAGCAAGGAAGACGCTTTGGCAGGGCTTAGTGTTTCGCCTGCAAGTTCGTACGTTTCGTTCGTCAACAAGATCACCACGGGACCAGCTGGTTCGAAGCCGGATATAAAACCGCCCGCCGATGTGACGAATGCAGACGGGTCGCACACGGTCACGTTGACCGGGAAATTTCCGCTCGGCGGCCCTGGGATCCTTTACACCTACACCGTCCCGGAGCCTACCCGATTCGCGGAGGCGACATTTGTTGATGCGCTGCGTGAAAAGCTGATAAAGGTAGATGTTGCTCCGTTTGGAGGGAAGCATGACTTCAAATCGGTCTCAGGCAATTACACGCAGGAAAATGTAGTAGCCGAGAACGTTTCTCCGCCGCTGTCCGAAGAGACAAGAGTGACGTTGAAGGTCAGTCAAAATTTGCACGCCACGATGATGCCGTTCATTTTGGGGGCGATCGTGGGCCATAAGACGCAGGATATCGATCAGGGTGGTTTCGATCTGGAGCATGATTTTCTGGCCAAGGCTGGACTGGACTTGAGCGGCGCTTCACAAGCGGACGGCGCGGGCGGCGCGCAATCGGCGTATTACACGCCGGACTTCATGGTCCAATACCTAGCATTTATGGCGAAACAAAAAGATTTTGCGCTCTTCGAAAAGGCGCTGCCGGTTCTCGGGCGTGACGGCACGCTTTGGAATATTCAAGTGAATTCCCCGGCTGCCGGCCACGTTTTCGCCAAGACCGGCACCGATGGCTCGTACGACGCTTTGAACAAGGACCTGATGCTCAACGGAAAGGGCCTTGCGGGTTATATGACGACGGTTGACGGCCGGCATCTGGCATTCGCAGCGTTCGTAAACCGTGTTCCGATTTCGATGGACGATCCGGAAGCCGCGCAGAAAATCGCGGGACAGGCGCTGGGCGAAATTGCCGGGGCGATTTATTCCACGCCGCCGGACAAGGCGGCGCCGTTCGACGTGATTATCAAGAACGGGCACATTCTGGATGGGGGCGGCGGGCCGTGGTATTCCGCCGATATCGGAATACGCGGAGATCGAATCGCGGCGATCGGGCAGCTAGGCGACGCGCAAGCGAAAAAAGTGATCGACGCGACGGGGCAAATCGTTTCGCCGGGATTTATCGACATGCTGGGGCAATCGGAAATGTCTTTGCTGATCGACAATCGCTCGTTGAGCAAACTTTCGCAGGGAATTACGACGGAAATTACAGGCGAAGGCGGTTCTATCGCGCCGCAGAACGAAAAGACGCTGGCGCCGATGGCTCCGTTTTTGGCCAATTATCACCTGACAATTGATTGGACGACGCTCGGTGGTTATTTCCGCAGGCTGGAAAAAGACGGCACGCCGATTAATCTGGGCACATACGTAGGGGCGGCGCAAGTGCGCGAGAACGTGATTGGCGACGATGATCGCGCCCCGACTCCCGCCGAACTGGAACAGATGGAAACGCTCGTGGCGCAAGCGATGAAGGATGGTGCGTTGGGACTCTCTACTGCGCTGATTTACCCGCCGGGACATTATGCGAAGACGGACGAATTGATTGCGCTGGCGAAAGTTGCGGCGCAGTACGGCGGTATTTATGCGTCGCATATGCGCAGCGAGGGGGCCAGCGAAATGGCGGCGCTCGATGAAGCTATAGAAATCGGGCGCGAGGCGCAGATTCCGGTGGAGATTTTCCACCTGAAAGTGAGCGGAAAGCCGCGCTGGGGAACGATGCCCGCGGTGGTGGCAAAAATTCAGGCGGCGCGAGACGCCGGGCTCGATATTCGCGCGGACCAATACCCGTACGTCGCAGGTGCGACGGAGCTGGCCTCGTCGTTGCCGCCATGGGTTGCGGATGGCGGAGTGGACAAACTTCTCAGCCGTTTGCAGGATCCAAAGATTCGCGAGCGCATCAAGAATGAAATGGCAGCGGAGCACGCCGACTGGGAAAACCTCTATTTCGATTGCGGGGGCGGAGAAGGAGTGATGATATCGGGCGTGGTCAATCCGGAGTTGAAGAAATACGACGGCAAGACCGTAGCGCAGATGGCCAAGGCAGAAGGCAAACCGGAACTGGACGCGCTGTTTGATTTCATCCAGGCGGATAAGGCGCAGACCGGCGCGATCTATTTCATGGCCAGCGAGCAGGATTTGGTTTACGGGCTGAAACAGGCCTGGACTTCACTTTGCCTGGACAGTGGGGAGCTTTCGCTGGATGGTCCGCTGTTCGAGCCGCACACGCATCCGCGCTCTTTTGGCTCCTTCCCGCGATTCCTGGGCCACTATGTTCGCGATGAGCACCTAATGCCGCTGGAACAAGCTATTCGAAAAATTACTTCCATGCCTGCGCAGCGCGAACACCTGGTGAATCGCGGGCTGATCAAAACCGGCTTTTATGCGGATATAACGATTTTTGATGCGGCAACGATTATCGACCGGGCTACCTACACAGAGCCGACAAAAGTATCAGAGGGCGTGGACTACGTTTTCGTGAACGGGCAACTCGAATTTGACCATGGGGCGCTGACCGGGGCGAAATCGGGCCGGGCGCTGCGAGGGCCCGCATGGCACGGTGATGCGACAGATCACTAATGCGGGTTGGGGAACAGCCAACTCGCATAATAGACACGGATCGAGGCGAATACGTCGCAACTTTGACGGTCAGGGATTCCTGTAACCGCCGATTCCTGCGACGCCTGGGCCCCAGAGTTGCGGCGAAACACCAAGCCGACGTGAGCGATTCCATCGTTCGCAAACCACACTTTGGCGAGGACGCTTCCTTCCGCGCTTCGATAGCGAGCGCGCGAGATGCTTGAATCCTCCAGATAACTGGTGCAGGAGAGCGGTTCCGGGGACATATTGCTTTGCGAGATAAACCCCTCGGATGCCAGGGATTTGAGTGACTTCTCCACGAGCGCACTTCTTACGGACGCAGACGTCTGGGCATCCGGCTTAGGATAGTAATAAGTGAACAAAAACGCAGCGCTGCTGCGATCGGGGGCGGAATAGCCTGCCATCAATCCGGGATCCGGCTTATCTTTGAAAGTCCAGGTGACCCAGTCGCTGGGGGTAGCACATTTCAAGATCAAGGTCGCGCAGGATGGCGGATTTGTATTGCGAATCGGTGTGCGAAGAGCCCTGGCCAAAAGAAATCTTGCCGTTCGATCCGAGATCGAGAGGCTGTCCATTGAGATAAAACTCAGCGCGAAATTCTCCCGGAGGAATACAGCTATTTACACTGCTGGACTGCAACGCTGATTTGAACGCATATTTCTTTCCCTCGGGCATATCGAGCAAGTCGGCAGGAAGGACGCGACCCGAAATGCCGGGCAAAACCCACCAGACTCCCCAGTTGCCGTCTCCAGTTTCAGTGGCCAGGGTAGTGGAGTCGCAAGCGCGCCTCTCAGGATAGGCGGTATCGCAGGCGTACCAGACAACCACCAAACTGTTGTCGCTCAAATCCATTGGCACGCGGGCTTCCCATCCCAGTCCAGCGGGGGAGGCGAACAGGTTCACGTCAGAAATCTGAGAGTTGCCCGCGTTCGCCGGTGCGGACCAATCTGTAGGCATCCATCCCGCAATTGACATGCGGCTTTTTTGCTTCTTCACTTCGCGGTCAATTTCATCGCAGTAGGTCGCCGTATTAAGCGCGAAGCAATACTTGCGCAAGATCTCAAGATCGGTGATTACGCCGGCAGCAAGCCCCGGGCGGTTGCCGGGCGCCTTAAGGCTCTCGAAGCCCTGGTCATAAGTTTTGAGACCCTCCGATTTTCTTTGCGGGCCGTCCGCCAATAGGGCCATACCTGTGTTGAAGAGCAGCATGGTATTGGTACTGTCCCGACCGAGCGCTTTCTGCTCCTCAACAATACCGTGTTCCACACGGTCGCGTTGTCTTTGGGTCAGCCCGAGATCGGTGCTGTCGTAGCCGTGATTAAGAAGGAAATCCATGGGAGGCGTAAGATTTTCGTTTCCTAGCGCGACAATGGCGTCCTCTTCCTTATCGACAATCTCCTGGAGGGACTGTTTGAGATGCAGGCTCTGATAGCCCTCTTTTTGGGGAGTCATCTGGTTCGACAATGCGAGAGCGAGGTAGTAGTTCGCCAAGGCGAAAGTGTNNCCATGCCTTGGCCATAGAGGATTGCTGCCTGCTCGACTTTATCGCCGCGGGGAATCCGGAGATTGAAATAAGTCACCCCAGCCATCCAGCAAAGCCCGGCGAGCGCCAAAAAGGACCCGCAGCAGAATAAAATGAACGCCTCCTGCGTGCGTCCCATGCTGAGCGCCTGACCGAACAAGTAGAGGGCAATGGCAAAGAGAGTGAGGGCCCTGAGGTAACGAGTCGAGGCCTTGCTCCAGGCCAAGCTGATTTCGTTTTCGCCGTCCCACTTAGCAAAGTCCGTTTGTTCTGTGGTTAGATCCTTGGCCATGAGCTGCCTGGGGAAAAACGCGTCACTATCCGGGCCTTGGGGCCCGTCGAGCGAGGCAGTAAGCGACTTGTGGTCCGACTGTTCGGTAAAGTCCTGCCAAGGCTCCATAGCGAGTTTGCCATCTTCCATATCGGCGCCCGGAACTCGATTTTGGGCGAGGTCTAACCGCTGCTGACCCGCCCTAAACTGCGCACGATATTCCTGTCCGTCAGCAAGCTCCTGCAGCATCTGGTTATTCTGCGCGGTCCTTCGCGTACTGCTCTTCACCATCTCCATCTGATAGCGAAGCGCCTCGCCTGCAGTCTGGCTCTGGTGAATTCCCGCGACGCTATACAAGACGCCATCGAGGGCGCTGAGTGAGGCTGTGATGGCGATGGCGGCCACGTTCCATACATGAAATCGGTGCTTATCGAGGCCGACGTGGACGTGCTCGGCGCAATACGAATGCGGCCCAATTTCTCCGGCGTGGACGACTTCGTCGTCTTCCAGTTCCTTGTCCAGCAGGAAAAACTCTTTGATTCTGCAAGTGGTGGAAAGCCAATATCCCAGGATCATTAGCACGGCAATCACTAAACTATATCTTCCGAACACCTTCCAGGAATCCAAGTCGCCCCAAACGGACAGTAGAATTCCGGCGATAGCAGTGACGCATGCCAGGCGTAGAAGCCAAATCACAACGCGGGGTTTGTCCCTATACAGTTGGGCAAAAGTAAACAGGGCCAGCGACATGACAAGGAGCACAACAGAAACTGCCAGGCGCTTTACGCGCCCCTGGGCAGCTCTTATTTCGCACTCCAGACCGTTCCAAATGCCGGCGTTTTCAACCGAGCATTGCTGTGGTCCGTTGGTTTCGAAGCCAAAGCCCGCCAGGGTGTTGGCAATAGCCAGCTGTATTTTGGCCGCCGGAAATACCTTGGTGTCCTCATATCGCAAGCCAAAGTTGGCGAAGTTCTTATAGAAGGGAATCTGCGATTTGCCCATGGCGGAACGTTGCTGAGAATAGAGATCCTGAAGGGCGGCGCCGGCAAGATCATGGTTCCGGCGAAGATCTTCGGCGTTCAGCCTGCGATTATAACTTTCCTGGTAGTGGAGGTCGCTCGTGGCCCAATACTTATTGTACTGAGAAAGATCGTAAAGATATTCCTGCCAGTATTTCAATTCGAGCAACTGGCCGTGTTCCAGCATACGCTCGTGGAGCGAAGCATCCAGCTCCGCTTTCCCAGCTTGAAAGGCGGTGACGGCGCCGAATATAGCCACTACAGCCATAACCATGGCCATGCGCAACGTTTTTTTCGCCAGCCAATTAGGGATGAAATCGAGCACACGATTGAAGCGATTAGGCGCCGCGCTAGTCTCGTTCATTCCGAAAAACCCTACCCCAGCTAACTCCTGGTGTCAATCCAGCGCCCGCCAAGCCGAATATGGAATCTTGGGGCGGTGAAAGTGTCTGATGGATCGGGACGGGTGAATTGAAGATCTTCAAGGGAAACCTGGAGAGGTTCATAGTTCTGCGAGTTCACCTTCCCGATTTATAGCAGCTATCACTGATTCCAAACTGCTTTGATGTTGGTGAACTCGCGAATTCCATAAACTCCCAGTTCACGGCCGATGCCCGACCGTTTGGCGCCGCCGAAGGGAAGGCGCGGATCAGACACGACCATGCGGTTGATGAACACCATGCCCGCCTCGATGCCATTGATGAACTGATCCTGCTCGCTTTTTTCGCTGGTCCACGCGCTGGCGCCCAATCCGAAAGGCGTGGCGTTAGCGATGCGAATCGCGTCGTTGATATCTTTGGCGCGAAACAGGGAAGCGACCGGGCCGAAAAGCTCGTCGCAAGCTGCGGGAGAGCCGTCGGGGATATTGCTCAGCACCGTGGGAGCGTAGAAATTTCCGGGGCGGTTCAAAGGCTTTCCGCCGGTGA
The DNA here is from genome assembly GCA_003167215.1 of Acidobacteriota bacterium. Taxonomy (GTDB): domain Bacteria; phylum Acidobacteriota; class Terriglobia; order Acidiferrales; family UBA7541; genus Palsa-295. Next base: position 27,723 of record PMTV01000043.1, read on the forward strand.
GTAATTTCGCTCCCGCTTTGATCGTTTTTTGGACATCTGCGTCGAGCGTGGTGACTCCGTCAGCCGTCGCTAGCGGGCCTAACTCCGTGGTTTCATCGAACGGATCACCGATTTTCAGGGATTCCATTTTCTCGACGAAGAGTTTTTCGAAGTCGTCGGCGATGCGCTGATCGACTATGAACCGCTTGGCGGCGATGCAGGATTGGCCATTGTTCTGCACGCGAGCTTTCACCGCGGCAGCGGCCGTTTCCTTAAGGTTTGCGCTGGGCATCACGATGAAGGGATCGCTGCCTCCAAGCTCCAGCACGATTTTTTTGATTTTCTTTGCCGCAGCTACGGCGACCTGAATTCCTGCGCCTTCACTCCCGGTCAGCGTGGCAGCAGCGATTCGAGTGTCGGCAATAATGCCGCCGACTTTGTCGGAACCGATAAGCAGAGTTTGAAACGCTCCTTGCGGGAAACCGGCGCGAAGGAAAATGTCTTCAATCAGAAGAGCGCACTGCGGGACATTGGAGGCATGTTTGAGGAGTCCCATATTGCCGGCCATCAGCGCCGGCGCGGCGAAGCGAAACACCTGCCAGAAGGGAAAATTCCAAGGCATCACGGCGAGCACCGGGCCCAGGGGCTGATATCGAATGAAACTGCGTGAGGCGCTGGTTTCGACTACTTCATCGGCCAGAAAACGCTCGGCGTGCTCGGCATAATAGCGGCAGCCGACGGCGCACTTCGCGGCTTCGTCCACCGCGGCGCGAATGGGTTTGCCCATCTCGAGTGTCATCACGCGGCCGAATGCTTCTTTTTCCTTCTCGAGAATTTCAGCCGCTCGCAACATCATCTCCGCTCGCTTCAAGTAGGGAACGCTTTTGTAAGAGCGAAAGGTTTCCGTTGCGAGATGAAGCTTTTGTTCAATTTGCGCGTCTGACAAGGCGTCGAAAGACTTTATAAGCTCGCCGGTGGCGGGATTGATCGTCGCGATAGCCATTCTTTCCTCTTGTGAGAAGGGGGAAACAGGCTTTCCCCAGATTAATTTCAAGATCTCAATGCGTCCAATCAGACTACCACATGATCATTTGAATCGGAGTTCGTTGGAGGGGCGGATCAGGGGTGCGGGAATACTAAGATTATTGCGGTGAGCTTCCGACGGGTGGTTGACCTTTGACGGCCGCCCGGATTGCTGAAGGCGCTGATGAGCTTCTTCCCAGGACGGCGGCTGCGGCGATTCCTGAGTCCAATGGGCGACGGCAGCCTCGTCGCACCACTGCGGCAAGCGCCGCATAACTTGGCGATGAACTCCCGAGAGCATATAAGCCTTCATGGCCTGCTCGGAGTTCCAGACCGTGCGAGTCCAAAACGTATTGTGGGCATCGCGGAGGACGGTAACAACGAGACTCCCTTCAGCGGACTTGGCCTGTTGCGCCGAGCGGAAAGCTTGGATGAAAAACGCCGGAAGGTAACGCCAAGATCGCACCCGCAGGCGTGTGAGGGAAACGAAGAACATGTCTATGCGATATTAAACCTAAACCCGAATGCAAGCAGCCCTTCTAACCATGCCCTAGCCATGTAATTCGGCCAAAGTTCGCGTATGATAGTAGCGAACTCCCCGTGTTTCGGACCGGAGAAGACCTCTCATGAATCACCGGTTCACCATAGGTGTCGAAGAAGAGTTTCAAATTGTTGACCCGGCGACGGGAGAGCTGCGTTCGCACGTAAGCGAGCTTGTTGCCGCCACTTCGCCGGGCCTGGGCGAGCAGGTTAAGCCCGAGATGCATCAGTCCATCGTTGAAATCGGCACGAAGATCTGCAACAACGTGGACGAATTGGCGGCGGACATGCGGCGCACACGCGGCGAATTGGTGCGAGCTGCTGAAAAAGTGGGCCTGCAAGTTGCTGCCGCCGGCACGCATCCTTTTTCAAGCTGGATCGATCAGGTGATCTCGCCGGGAGAGCGCTACCAAAACATCGTTGAAGAGCTGCAGCAACTGGCGCGCTCGCTGCTAATTTTCGGAATGCACGTGCACGTGGCGGTGCCCGATCGCACGAGCATGATCGACCTGATGAATATGGCGCGCTATTTTCTGCCGCATCTCTTGGCGCTTTCCACCAGTTCGCCTTTTTGGATGGGGCGCGATACGGGCTTGAAGTCATTTCGCACGACGGTATTCCGGCGTTTCCCGCGCACGGGAATTCCGGACCACTTCAGCTCCTGGAGCGAGTACGAGGATTACGTAAATCTGCTGGTGCATCTGCACTGCATCGACAACGCAAAAAAGATCTGGTGGGACGTTCGGCCGCATCCCACGTTCGGGACACTTGAATTTCGAGTATTTGACGTGGCCACGCGATTGGACGAAGGCATCGCTATCGCGGCTCTGACGCAGGCTCTCGTGGTGAAGCTGCATCGGCTTTACACGCGCAATATCAGCTATCGCATGTATCCTCGCGCGCTGATCGAAGAAAATAAATGGCGGGCGGCGCGCTGGGGAGTGGAAGGCAAACTCATTGATTTCGGCAAGCAAGCGGAAGTGCCCATGCAGGAGTTGGGGGAAGAGCTTCTTGAATTCACATACGATGTCGCGGGCGATCTGGGAAGCCGCGCAGCGCTTGAACCGATTCACAGGATTCTGCGAGAGGGCACCAGCGCCGAACGGCAGTTGCGCGTATTCAAGGAAACGGGCGATTTGAAGCAAGTAGTGAAGCACATTGTGGAAGAAACGAGCGAGGGTATAACCCAGCAAGCATCCTCGGCATAGGCCGTTTTGGGTGCGCCAAGATGGGCTGGAAGCGAATTGTTATGCTGAACGAGCGAAACTCGCCAAAACGAGATGCCTCACCAGACGTGAAGAGTTCCGTTCCCAATAAAGGAAGTGCTGCGATGAAAATTGGACTTCTTTGCGGCCGCGAATACAGCTTCCCGCCGGCCTTTATCGAGAAAGTAAATGAGCTGGGGGAGCGCGACAACGTCACGGCGGAATTCGTTCACCTGGGCGGGGTGCGCATGGGCGAACCCGCGCAGTATCGCGTGATCGTGGACCGTATTTCGCACGAAGTGGACTTTTATCGGGGATATTTGAAGCACGCCGTGCTGCAGGGCACTTACGTCATCAACAATCCTTTCTGGTGGACAGCGGACGACAAATTTTTCAACTACGCCGTGGCCTCAAAGCTTGGTATCGCCATTCCCAAGACGATTCTGTTGCCGCAGAAGTCCTATCCGTCCGATGTGGACATCACGTCGGAATCGTTGCGAAATCTGGAATACCCGATTAACTGGGACGCTTTGCTCGATGCAGTTGGCCGGCCGGCGATTTTGAAGCCTTTTTCGGGCGGGGGATGGAAGCACGTTTACAAAGTGAATAATCGAGAAGAGCTGCTGGCCGCGTACGACGCCACCGGGCCCACCTGCATGACGCTTCAGGAATTTATCGATTTTGACAAGTATGTCCGCTGCTTCACGTTCGGCAAGATGGATATCATGCCAGTTGCTTACGATCCGAAGGAGCGCCGCTATCTGGTGGACCACAAGTATCTATCCGCGGAGCTGGGTTCGCGGATTGTGAGCGATGCGCAAACAATCAACCAAGCGCTGGGATACGAAATGAACACGATTGAATTTGCGGTCAAGCAAGGCGTGCCTTACGCCATCGATTTTCTGAATCCTGCGCCGGATTTCGAGCGCGATCGCATTACTGAGTTTTACTTCGAAACTGTCGTGGACCGAATGGCTCGGCTGGTAATCGACCGCGCGCTTAACGGCTTGCCGGCAAATTCCTGGCCTCGGTGGGAAGAAATGCTGGGCATCGGCGCTGCTAGCGGTTTTACGGGCGCACCGGAGAAGGGCCGCGCGGGAGCGAAAACTGCGTGAGCGGTTCCGTCCGGGCTTCGCAAACACCGTCTTCTCCCGCTGAGCATTGGCACGGGCTCTTGCGTCCGGACGTGGAGCTTGCTCCCGCGTTTTGGGCTGAGTTGAATGCGCGCATGCGCGCGGAGAAACTCACATTTGGAGACCGCGTACACTGTCCATTCCTGCGGCCTTTCTTCCTCAGCACGCAAGATGAAAATCGTGTGCGCGAAGTCGCGGAACTGATCGCGGAGCTTGGCGAACGCGTTGTAGCGCGGGCGCTAGCCGATCCGGCATTGCTGGCGCAAGTAGGGCTGTCGCGCGAAGAAGAGCGCCTCGCGCGCATTTCGCCGCGGTACAAGACTGCCAGCACCGCTTCGCGTCTCGATGCTTTTCTGCTTCCCAACTCCTTGCAGTTCGCCGAATACAATGCTGAGTCGCCTGCGGGGCCCGGTTACGCCGAGACTTTGGCGGGAGTATTTCGCACGTTGCCGATCATGGAACGTTTCGCGGAGCACTACACGGTTCGGCAGTTTTCGTTGATCGAGCAGTTGCTCGCGGCGCTGCTCGCGAGCTATCGCGAATGGGGCGGAACGGCTTCGCCTCCGGTAATCGCGATCGTTGACTGGCGCGAGGTGCCTACCTGGAGCGAGTTTGAAATTTTGCAGGCGCGTTTTGAAAAAGCGGGCGTGCCGACGGTTGTCTGTACTCCGTCCGATCTCGTATTTGACAGCACGAAGCTCATGGCGAATGGCCGCCGCATCGACCTGGTCTATCGCCGAGTGCTTATCAACGACATTCTTGCCCGTCCTGCTGAATGCGAAGCGCTGGTAAAGGCGTACGAAGCGGGGGCTGCCTGCGTGGCGAACGCGCTGACGTGCAAAATCGCCCACAAGAAAGCGTTCTTCGCAGTTCTTACCGATGAGCGAAACTCATCACTATTCAGCGCGAACGAGCGCGAAGTGATCCGCCGCCACATCCCGTGGACGCGTTTGCTAGAGGACGCCAAGACCACGCGCGACGGCGAATCTTTCGGCATACTCGATTACGTTCGCAAGCGCAGAAATGATTTCGTGCTGAAGCCGAACGACGAGTACGGCGGCACGGGTGTGACGCTGGGCTGGGAAATGGACGACCAAGCGTGGGACGACGCCCTGCAGCGGGCGCTTTCCGACCGCGATAGCAAATGGGTGGTGCAGCAGCGCATCGCGGTGCGGCGCGAAGTTTTTCCGGTGCGTACGCCGAACGGAATCGAGATGCGCGACATGCTCGTGGATTTCGCGCCATATCTGTTCCGCGGCCGCATGGCTGGATGCTTGACGCGGTTGAGTTCAACCGGTTTGGCGAACGTCACCTCCGGCGGCGGCCAGGTTCCTTCCTTCGTCGTCGATCCGCGCTGATGATAACCAGAGTTTGCTTTAGCGAAGGTTTATCCGTGGTAAAAACTCTGCGTCAAAATTACAATAACTGAATGACTTTTGGAACTGTTAAGCCGGAGCTAATGCCCGGCGCCCGAAACGCGGTGGAAACGTGCCTGGGGATACAGCCGAATGAGCGCGTGACGCTCATTGCGGATCGCCCGAGCGCGATTGTTGCAGCGAGTCTAGCGAAGGCGATTGTGGATCGTGGAGCGATCTGCGATCCGTTTCTGCTCGAGGATCTTGCTGCGCGGCCGCTGCTGCGCGCTCCGCAACCGGTGCTGGATTCGCTCGGCCGCGCTGATGCCGGAATTCTCTGCATGCAGCCGATGCTGGGAGAGCTGGCCGCACGCAAAGACATTGTGGGAGTGGTGGAGAGGCGCCACATCCGCTACGCGCACATGGTTGGGGTGACGCCGGAAATCATGCAGCAGGGAATGCGCGCGGATTACACCATGGTGGACAAATTGAGCGAGCGCCTGCTACAGCGCATGCATTCCGCGCGTTCGCTTACGGTGCGCACGGATGCGGGCACTTCTCTGGTTGCGAGTTTTGACGCCGCGCTCGACTGGGTGAAGACCAGCGGACTGATCAATCGGCGTTACTGGTCGAACCTGCCGGCCGGCGAGGTTTTCACTACGCCAGCGAAGGTGGACGGCACGTTTGTGTGCGACGGCACCGCTGGCGATCACTTCTGTGGAAAATACGGCGACCTGCAGAAAACGCCGCTCTCGCTTGAGATTAGCGGCGGCCGATTAGTGGCAGCGAAATGCGCGCGCAAGGATCTGGAAGAAGAATTCTGGAAATATTGCCACACGGATGAAAACAGCGACCGCGTTGGCGAGCTGGCTTTCGGGACGAACCTCAGCCTGTCAAACATGATTGGCGTTCTGCTACAGGACGAAAAGCTTCCTGGTGTTCATCTCGCTTTTGGCGATCCCTACGGCAGCCAAACGCACGCCGCGTGGACTTCGCGAACGCATGTGGACGTGCTAGCGCGGGCCTGCGATGTGTGGATTGACGAAGAGCAAGTGATTGCCAAGGGCCGCTACCTACTTGACCGCTTGGGGTTGGCGTAGCCGTTTCAAAATAGCCTGGTGATGTATTCCCACATTTGATGTTTCCAGTAGGGCCAGTCGTGGCCGCCTTGCGGCCCCCAATCGTCGAGATGATGAGGAATTCCTTTGCTCGACAAGATATTCGAGAGACGGTAAGAGGGACCGCTGTGTTCCCACGGCCCGGAGCCTGTCGCGATGTGGATGTCGCACTGCGAGAGCTGCGCCATTACGTTTCCGTCTGAAAGATTTGAGAGGTAGTCCACCGGATTGTTGAAGTAGGTGTTGTCGTCGTACATCCCGTTCATGAAATTCTTAATGTCGTAAACGCCGGAAAGCGCGAAGCAGCGGCGCACAACATCGGGATGCTTAAACAGAGTGTTTGCGGCGTGATAAGCGCCGAAAGATGCTCCCATGGTGGAAATCGCGATGTCCTGTGACTGACAGTTGTCGCGAATGAAAGGAACCACTTCGTTCCGCACATAGGCGTCGAATTGCGATTGAACCCAACTGCGATGAAAAGGGTGCGCACTCTTGTTATAGAAACCGGCGGAATTCACGGAATTGATGCTGAAAAACTTCACGCGGCCAGCGTCGATCAAGGGCGACAAACTTCCGATGAGGCCCTGGCCCTCAAGCTCCCACTCATCGCCGGCGCTGGTGGGGAATCCCAGGAGCGGAGGCCCCCAGTGGCCGTAAACAACGACTCCCATATCGAGGCCGAGGCGATGCGAATACCACCGATGATATTCCCGTTTCATGTTGCTCCTGGTCTTGAGCTGCGGCTCGAAATTCGAGCCTAAGGTTGAGCGCGGTATTATACGGCGTTTACCGGCACAGAACCCGGAAACTCTATGCCTCTGAATTTTTGCTCTGGTATTGTAATAGAATGCGCGATTCGACGAGGAGGCTTCTTGCTTAGTGATTCAGCCGGAGCGGATCTGGCGCGACGCAATTTAAAGTGGAGGAATCCCGATTGGTGCTTTCCCGAGAAATGGCGGCGGGATTGAGCGCGTCCGGGGCCGGCCAGTTGCGGAAACATGAAGGGTATCGCTCGCGCTTTCTTCCTCGCAAGCGCGACCTGATCGTCTATCTGCCCGCCATCTACGAGCAAAACCCGCAATTGCGCCTTCCGGTGCTTTATCTGCAGGACGGCCAAAACCTGTTTGATGGCGCGACGTCATTCATCCCGGGCATGGACTGGCACGTGAGGGAGACTGCTGACCGGCTGATTGCAGAAGGTGCGATTCGACCGCTCATCATCGTCGGCATATACAACACGGGCAAAGGGCGACTTGGCGAGTACACGCCTACGCGCGATAAAAAAATGGGCGGAGGAAGGGCCGGCCGCTATGGCCGGATGTTAATCGAAGAAATCATGCCGTTCATCAATTCTGAATATCGCACGCTCTCGGGACCTGCGAATACGGGCGTGGGTGGTTCATCGCTGGGAGGGCTCCTCGCGATTTACCTCGGTCTCCGTTTCCCAAAAGTGTTTGGCAAGCTCGCGATTCTTTCCCCTTCGGTATGGTGGAACCAAGGCTCGATATTGAAACTTGCAGCACGGGCGAAGTTGCGCGATCGCCCCAGGATTTGGTTAGACGCCGGCACCAGGGAAGGCGGGCGCAGCGTAGAGAACGTGGAGAAGCTACGCGACGTTCTTGCTGAGAAAGGTTGGCAGGAAGGCCGCGACCTACATTTCGAAGTGATTCCGGGAGCCGAGCACAACGAAGATGCTTGGGGACGACGCGTCGGGCCATTCTTGCAATTCCTATTTCCCTCCGGCGAGACCGCAGTATAATCCGCATTACCGTCATAGCCGCAGAACCAGCTTAGTTCAGCAGCATCCGAGGCCATCGTCTTTGCCCCCAGAGAGACCGCTAACCATTCTGTGCATCAGCTCTTACGAGAAAGGGCAGGAATTTCTGCGCGAGGCAAAGAAAGAAAACTGCCGCGTACTGCTCCTCACGCTGGAAAAACTCCGTAACGCGGACTGGCCGAGCGAGGCAATCGACGAGATGTTTTATACGCCGGAAGACCTTCCTACTCCGGACATAATCCGCGCCGTCAGTTTCATGGCGCGTACGCAGCCGATCGACCGCATCGTTGCGCTGGACGAATTCGATATGGAAAACGTCGCGGCGCTGCGCGAACATCTGCGCATCCCGGGCATGGGGCTCACCACCATGCGCTACTTTCGAGACAAGCTGGCGATGCGCGGCCGCGCCCAGGAATCCGGCATCCCGGTTCCGGAATTCGTGCACGTTCTCAATTACGAAAATCTGAAAAGCTTCATGGCTCGCGTGAAGCCGCCGTGGCTGCTGAAACCGCGGTCGCAGGCATCCGGGATCGGCATGAAAAAGATCCAGGAGCCCGCGGAGCTGTGGCCGTGGCTCGATCAACTGGGCGACCAACAGTCTTTTTTTCTGCTGGAGCAGTTCGTTTCCGGCGACGTTTATCACGTGGACAGCATCGTCTCCGAGCGCAAAGTGGTGTTTGCCGAAGCCCATGGCTACGGGAAGCCGCCGCTGGAGGTTTCTCACCAAGGCGGTATTTTTACTTCACAAACTTTGTCGCGGGCATCCGCGGAATCCAAGGCGCTACTGAAGATTAATCGCGAATTGATCGAGGCGCTCGGATTCGTGCGCGGCGTGACCCATGCTGAATTCCTACGCGCGCACGAAGACGGGAAAATTTACTTTATCGAGATCGCGGCGCGGGTGGGCGGCGCTTATATTTCGGACGTGATCGAAGCCGCCACTGGAATCAATCTCTGGCGGGAATGGGCGCGCATCGAAGTGGCCGGAGGAAAAACGCCCTACGTCCTGCCCGATACGCGGCGCGACTACGCCGGCGTGGTGATTTCATTGGCGCGACAGGATAATCCCGATACTTCCGCCTATAACGACCCGGAGATCGTGCTACGCATTCCAAAGCATCATCACGCGGGATTCGTACTGCGTTCGCCCAAGCAGCAGCGAATAACCGAATTGCTTGACTCCTATGCGAGGCGGTTCCACCAGGATTTTTACGCCACCCAGCCGGTTCCTGACAAACCCAGCGCATGATTCCAGAAGTGGGAGCTTTGATTTTTTGAGGAACAGCGCTACTTACGCGGTGGACGTTCGAGACCGTAGAAATCCTCTGAATTAATGGGCTTACTTCCCAGGCCGAGCTGTAGGACCTGGAGATGGCTGCTGCGGTCAAAAACTTTGTCGGGGAAATAGCGTTTTACGACCAGCCTGATTCCTCCGAAGGCGATGCCGGATATTATCGCGAACATGCAAATGACGCCGGCACCAACGATTGTTCCGACGATCATGGCGCTGATGGGCGGCTCCTTGAACTGGAAGGTGGGCTCGTTCCAGGTAATCTCCTCTGATGACGCCACCTGCCGCAGCAAAGCATCCGCTTCGGCTTTGGTTCGCGCGCCCGAGACGATGGCCAGCAGCGTCATGGATCGTTTGGCGAAAAGCGGCGACGAAGCTGGGTCGAAAGTGGTGGCGTTCACGTGATAGTTTTGTTGTATATCAAGCAGACGCTTTGCAGCAGTTTGGGGAGTGGGGAAGTCCACGAGCAAAAGCGTCAGCTCGCGGCCTTCCTTCCTGTACCGCGCAGATTCGGCCTCGGCTCCCTGCGAAAATCCCAGCCAATCGCTCGAGGCCACAGGTAGGAATTGATACAAAGCCGCCGGCCCCAAGAGATAATGATCCGACCGCTCGATCATTCCCTCGGCAGGCATTTCATCCGGAAGCGTCGGGAGCGGACCTTCTTCGGCGTGATGCTTTACGTTAGCGACGAGGGCCTTCAAATCTTTTTCACGCCTCGGAAGATCGGTCCCGCGAATATCCAATAGAAGATTGCCATCGAGAACCAGGGCCCGCGAGCTACCAAGGGCCGAATGCTCCGTCAGAGCGCCGTGCGGCAGATCCGCTGTCAGCATGTAGGAATAGAGCCCGTACGCTCCGCTCGGGTCCTTCATTCGATAGACCTGCACTCCCAACTTTTCCGAACTGCGCGTGTACTCGCACTGCTCCCCAGCAACGAAGCCGTATTCCGCCAAGACATCATTTCCGGCTGAACTGGCAGTCTGCGAGGCGATCTGCGATGGCTGGGCAGGATTAAACGAGGATCTGCCGTTGCAACTCCATCCTGCAAATGAATCGGGAACTACGCCTTGGGCGGGCGTGGAAATTGCCGCGAAAGATAAAAGCAAAGCGGCGAGGGAAAGAGAAATGTAGTGGCGCATCCGCATCTTTGATTAGATGCCAGAATTCTACTTGGGGTTCCCGTTGGACGCCACTGCAGCGGTAGTTTCCGCGCCACTTGCGGACTGATCGATAGAAGCGCTTGCCGGCATGGCCGCCTTGACCGGGAAGCCTCCGGCGCGATTGTCTGAAACCAGCTTGGATTTGTCGTAGGAAAGGCTGTTGAGATTATCGAGATATGCAGCGATGCCGCGGTAGAGGCCATCGGCAACGCGCTGGCGCTGATCGCCTTTGCGCAGCAGCTTTTCGTCGCTGGGATTGCTGATAAATGAAATTTCCGAAAGGATGGAGGGCATATTCGCGCCGATCAGCACAACGAAGGGCGCTTTTTTCACGCCGCGATTCTTCTCGTTCTGGCTCACCAGCTGCATTCGACGCGCGAGCGAATCCTGGACGTCGCTGGCGAACTCTTTCGATTCCTCGATTTTTTCATTGCGCGCAATCTTCTTCACCAAATCCTGCAAATCATGCAGCCCCTCTTGCGAGAGGGCATTTTCACGCGTGGCAACTTCGAGCGATTCTTCCGAGGTGGCGAAGTTCAAGTAGTAGGTCTCGATTCCGCGCGCCTCATGATCGTGGCTTGAGTTTGCGTGGATGGAAATAAACAGGTCGGCTTTGGCGTCGTTGGCCATGGCCGTACGCTGCTCGAGCGGAATGAAAGTGTCGTCTTTCCGCGTGTAAATGACTTCCGCGCCGGGAAGTTTCTGTTCGATAAGATGGCCCAGCCGAAGCGCGACGTCCAGGCAAAGATCTTTCTCCATCAAGCCGTGGGGCCCGATGGTTCCGGTATCGTGTCCGCCATGGCCCGGGTCGATGACGATGCGGCCGATTTTCAGGCCGAGCGCGCGGGTCAAAGAATGCTGTCCATCGCGCGTGGGCTTGGGCTCGGTAGGGGGCTGCAGTGCAGCGCTGCTCGGAGCTGTGGACTTCGATTTCAGAGGTGTACTTTTCGAAGCCGGCGTGGCAGCAAGTTTCGCCGCGAGTTTGGCGGTTGCAGAATCTTTTTCGCTGCTGGCGGAGACTGTTTCGTTCGTCTTCTCCGCGGCGTTCGTCTCGGCAGCCCCGGCGTCATCCTTCGATGGCGCGGATGTGGGCGCATTCGCAGCGGGCTGAGCGGGAGTGCCGGTTCCGATTTTCGCGGTGGTAACGGCAGCTTGGCTGTGTACTTCAATCACCAGGCGATAGGGGTTGGAGAGAAGGTAAGCCGAATAGTCGCGCGCGCCATCGACATCCAGAACCAAGCGAACTACCCCCTCGCGGTTCTGCCCGACACGGACAGATTTCAGCAGGCCGTCTTGCACATCGATTGTTTTCTTTCCCAGCCCGGGGCCGAGGTTCGCTTTGTGTAAATCGAAATAGACCCGATCGGGAGAAGCAATATGCGCGGAATCAAATTTCACGGTGTCTTCGAGGTTCACGATAATGCGCGTGTAGGTTTCAGAGTTCCACGCGTGGACGTCGGTGACGTGGGGCGTGCCGTGCGCGCTCTCGCGCTGCTGAACGACTTGGCCTTTGATTTCAGGAGGTTTGTTATTCGCTCGTTCGCGCGAATCCGAGATTTCCTTTAGCGCTTGCCGCGCTTTGGGCGCCTTCTCCGATTTCGGGAAGCGCTTCAGAAAATCCTTGAAGGTAACTTCGGCAACTTCCGGCCGGCCCAAATCGTCTTTTTGGATTTGCGCGATGGAAAAGATCGCTTCAGAGCGGTAGCGAGTCTCGGGATATTGCTTGAGCAGGAAATTGTAAGTATCGATGGCGGACTGAAAATATTTTTCGTCGAATTGCCGCGCCATCTGCTGGTACAGCTCGGCCTCCGCAATCAGCGCAGGAGTGACTTCCTCGGCTTGCGGCGTGATCAAATAAACTTTCTGGTAGGCGGCTACGGTTTGCTTGTAATCGGCAAGAGTGCGGTCTTTTTCGGGACGTTCCTGCAGGGCGGTGCGGATTCTTACCGCGCGCTCGAATTGCTGGCGCGCTTCGGATTTTCGGTCGGCATAGGCGGGGGCCGCAAGCGACACAAGTATCGCGATCGCCAGCAGAAAAAACTTCATCGGCCTATGAACTTTGGCGGAGAACACTTGCTTTCATTCGTTCGTGTAAACTACGCGGCCTTTCGAGTCCACTTCTTTTCGCACCGGACGTCTTGGCGGAGTCCAGAACGTCGGGTTGCGGCCCGAGTCAGACCGGAAGTATGCTTCAGTTACTTTTTGCACGTACTGTTGCGTTTCTCTGTACGCCGGGACGCCCCCATTCAGGTCCACGGCGCGCTCGCCTGCATTGTATGCGGCAAGCGAAAGGGACAGATTATTGTCGTAACGATCCAGCAGCGATCTGAGATACGTCGTTCCAGCTTCCACGTTTTGAGCCGGGTCGTACGGATTCCCAGCGCCAAAGCGTTGTGCCGTACCCGGAATCAACTGCATCAAGCCAATCGCACCCTTGCGTGAGACTGCTCCCGCATTCCAACCAGACTCCTGGTTGATTACCGCTTTCACCAACGCCTGGTCCACGTGATGCCGGTCGGCCGCATCACGTACGATGCGATCGAGCCGCGGGTCCGTGACATCTGTTGCCGAGGTCGGCGACAAAGTCGTCGAATGAAAGCCCTTTGGAGCCGTTGGAGAACTTATAGTACTCCCACGACGGCCTGCTGGGGAATCTTCATTCACGAAGACTTGCTTACCATGATTGTCCAAGGTGCTGGCAATCTGGGCATGGGTTGGCAATGCCAGCGAGAAGAAGATCCCGGCGACCAGGACGGCGACGCTAATAGGGTGCTGACGCATTTGTTATGGTCCCTCGTCGCTAAACGCTTCGCGAGTAACCGAACGCTTCGAAACTTCCACTACGTGCCTCAGGGGAAGGCAGAGAGCGATTCAAACTCTTAGAGACACAAATTCTCGAAATCACAGAACTGTTCCGCCGATAGAAAGGTGGCTGCTCGGCGTAAAGTTCTGGCGCTATTGACATTATAACAAGCGGTCGAGGAGAGGGTATACCTGGCCGAGGGCGTTTTCTATGCCGGATGTGTCTTTTCCGCCAGCCTCTGCTAGATCAGGCCTACCGCCCCCGGAACCGCCGACAAACTTGGCGAGTTCCTGGATCAATTTGCCGGCATGGACGCGGGCGGTCAGGTCCTTCGTAACTGCTGTGATTAGAGCGACTTTGCCGTCTTCTGCGGTAGCCAGAACCACCACTCCGGAGCCCAACTTTTGGCGCAGGGAATCGACGAGCTGGCGAAGGGATTCGCGGCCAAAACCATCAACTTTGGCGGCAATAAAGCGAACTTCCTTCACGAGGCGCACATCTTCGAGAAGCTGATCCGCGATGGACCCGGCGGCTTTGCGTTTCAGGGCTTCGAGCTGCTTTTCGAGCTGGCGGACGGACTCGAATTGGCGTTCGAGGGCGGCGACTACGTCGCTTTCGCCGGAATTCAGCATGCCGGCGACGGCGCGCAGGGTCGAAAGCGACTTCTGGTAATCGGCTAGAGCGCGGTCGCCGGAAATGGCCTCGATGCGGCGGACTCCGGCGGCGGTGGACTCTTCGCGGAGGATTTTGAAGACGCCGATCTGGCCGGTGCGCGAGACGTGCGTGCCGCCGCAGAGTTCCTTGCTGTAAAAGCCGCGCGATGAGGCGGTGTCGGGAATGGTGACCACGCGGACGTTGGACTCTGGATATTTGTCTCCGAAAAAGGCGAGGGCGCCGGAAGCGAGAGCTTCGTCAATATTCATGATGTCGGTCCGCATTTCGAGGTTTTTCCAGATTTCCTCGTTGACCTGCTGCTCGATTTCGGCGAGCTCGCTCGAGTCGACGGCGGCGAAATGCGAGAAGTCGAAGCGAAGATGGTCGGGGGCGACGAGCGAGCCGGCTTGCTTTACGTGCGTGCCGAGAATGTTGCGGAGCGCGGCGTTCAGGAGATGCGTCGCTGTGTGGTTGCGCATGTTGCGGAGACGGCGCTCGGCGTCGGCGACGGTGGCGACGCGATCACCTACGTGCAAATCTTCTTTGGCTACGATGCGGTGCGCGATTAACCCGGTGACGGGGTAATACGCACCGCGCACTTCGGCTACTTCGAGAGATTCGGAATTGTCGAAGAGGCCGCCGATGTCGGCGACTTGGCCGCCGGATTCGGAGTAGATGGAGGTGCGGTCGAGGACGATTTCAGCTTCCGTACCTTTTTTGATTTCGTTTACCTGGCCCGTTTTTGTGACGATGGCTTCGATGCGGCAGTCGCGCGTGTCGGTACCGAAGTAAAAATCAGGTTCGGTCTTGTAGGTCTGCGCAAGCTTCGAGTACACGGGACTCGCGGCATCTTTGTGCACGCCTTTCCACGCTGCCCGTCCGCGAGCCTGTTGTTCCGCTTTTGCCTGGTCGAAGTCCTTCATCTCAAGTCTCATACCGACATCGCGGAGCGCGTCGACAATGAAATCCACCGGCAGCCCGTAGGTGTCGTACAGCTTAAAGGCGTCGGGCCCCGGCAGTATCGATGCAGACACTTTGGCGCTCTCGTGGATGTCTGCCTTCATATTGCCAGCTCGAATCTCTTCGATCTTATCGTCTAGTTTTCTTAGTCCCACATCGACGGTCCGGGTAAACTGGCGTTCCTCTTCGTCGAGAATTTTAGTGATACGGGAAACGTGCTCCTCAAGCTCGGGGTACGCCTCTTTCATCTCCGCCCGAACTGTACCCGACATCAGAGAAAGAAAAGGCATCGGAGCCTGAAGCATCCGTGCATGACGCAAGGCGCGACGAATAATTTTGCGCAGGACGTAGCCGCGGCCATCATTCGAAGGAACCACACCATCGGAAATTAGAAAAGTGGAGGCACGAGAATGATCGGCGATGATACGTAACGACGGCTGAATCTTTGTGTCATGCACGTCGGCGTTTGCGAGCTTGGCGGCATCACGGATCAGCGGTTGGAATAAATCTGTATCGTAGTTGCTGATTTTGCCTTCTAAGACGGCGGTCATCCGTTCAAGGCCCATGCCGGTATCGACGGAGGGCTTGGGCAGGGGATTGAGCTTGCCCGAGGAGTCGCGGTTGAACTGCATGAAGACGAGGTTCCAGACTTCGACGTAGCGGCCGCATTCGCAGCCGAATTTGCAATCATTGTGGCCCGCGTCGGAAGCTGTAGGGCCCATGTCGTAATGAATTTCGCTGCAGGGGCCGCAGGGGCCAGTGTCACCCATGGCCCAGAAATTCTCCTTCAGGCCCGGGACTTCGATCACGCGATCTTTTGGAGCGCCGATTTTGATCCAGAAGTTGGCGGCTTCATGATCCGGAGGAAGTTTTTGTCCGGAGACTTCCGCGCCGCCGAAGACGGTGAAGTACAGTGTTTCCAGCGGGACGCCGTACCAATTCGGAGAAGTGATCAGCTCCCAGGCGTAGGCGATGGCTTTCTCTTTGAAATAATCGCCGAAGGAGAAGTTGCCGAGCATTTCGAAAAAAGTGTGATGGCGATTGGTGAAGCCGACGTTTTCGAGGTCGTTGTGTTTTCCGCCGGCGCGGACGCATTTCTGGCAGGACGTCGCGGTGTTGTAATCGCGCCGCTCGAGACCGAGGAAAACGTCCTTGAACTGATTCATTCCGGCGTTGGTGAAAAGCAGCGTGGGATCGTTGGTAGGGACGAGCGAAGAGCTACGCACGACGCGGTGGCCGCGCTCTTCGAAAAATTTCAGAAATGTTTTGCGAACTTCGTTGCCAGTCCAGTCAGTACGAGTCAAAGACGGCCCTCGGTTAAGTGAATCATTATCGCAGACGAATTCCAGAGCCGCAACGCGAAGAGGCGGCCGGTGATATTCTAGTTTGGATGTATCATTTTGTATCTTCGAGTTGCTTCGGTTCTGACCGGCTGCGTAGGTCGTAGAGACTAGCGGCGGGAGTGTCGATGAAAGCTGCGTTCCTCAGTGCGCCGAAGACAGCGTTGCCTCTTACTATTGGGGAGGTTACAAAGCCCGAGCCCGGGCCGGGGCAGGTGCTGCTGCGCGTGCGGGCATGCGGAGTCTGCAGGACGGACTTGCACATTGTTGACGGAGAGCTGCCGGCGATTCTGCCAAAAATAATTCCGGGGCACCAGATTGTGGGCGATGTAGTCGAGGGCGGATCGGCGGAACTTCCGGTTGGAGCGCGCGTGGGAGTGTCGTGGGTCGGCGGAACGGACGGCAGTTGCTGGTACTGCAAGCACGGAATGGAGAATCTTTGCGACGTCCCAACATTCACTGGTTATTCGGTGAACGGCGGATATGCGGAATTTGCGGTGGCGCGCCGGGACTTTGTGTTTCCTCTTCCGCCGAATTTGGATGATTTACATGCGGCGCCGCTTCTGTGCGCGGGGATCATCGGGTTTCGGAGCCTGCGTGTGGCGGGAGTTGAACGCGGAGAACGAGTGGGATTGTTTGGCTTCGGATCGTCTGCGAGTTTGACGATTGCTGTGCTGCAGGCTTGGGGCTGCGCTGTTTATGTTTCCAGCAGGGGAACGTCCCATCGCGCACTGGCAAACTCTCTGGGAGCGACTTGGGTCGGGGGCGAGACAGATAAACCGCCCGTGGAATTGGATCGTGCGGTGACGTTTGCTCCTAGCGGAGATGTCGTCGTTGCGGCGCTCAAGAGTCTGCGGAAAGGCGGAGTGGTGGCGATCAACGCCATCCATCTGGACCGAATCCCTGAATTTGACTACGACAGCTTGCTTTGGGGAGAACGCCAAATTCGCAGCGTTGCCAACATGACGCGGCAAGACGCGAAGGATTTTTTACAATTGGCGGGCGAGATCAAATTGACTCCCAAGGTGACGGTTTTTAAGTTGAATCGAGCGAATGACGCTCTCGCAGCGGTGAAAGCCGATGGCATCGATGGCGCTGCGGTGATCGTTCCCTGACAGAGTGCCTGAGCCACCTGAATCTGTCGCTCACTTCCCGACAGGTACGCGCAACTTATCGGTCGCGAAGGCGACCGGGCCTGCAAAGTTCGCACGAATTGATTTCCGCACGGCGTCCTCCTGGCTCTCGACATCTGGCGCAGTGTGGCTGAGCAACAAACTCTTTACTCCACTTTGTCGCGCGGCTTCGCCGATCTTTTTCGGTGGCGTGTGCAGGTCGTACAACTGCGGTGGCGAGGCCGGAGGATCGAGCACAGCGCAATTAAAAATCAGCAAGTCTGCATCCTTTGCCAGGCGTACCAGATTCGGCAGAGCTGAAGCGTCCATGTCGCCCGAGAAGACCAGCACCGCTCCCTTGTAGGAAATGCGGTAAGCGACCGAGGGGCAGTCATCGTGATGCGTCGCAATTTCTTCCACCACTAAGCCGTCGCGATCGATGATTTTGTTAAGGGTTGGATCCAAATTAATCGGCAGATCGCGAACGGCAAAGGTTTCGTCCGCGCCGAACGTCTTTTGATAGGCAAACGCGCCGCCAGTGCCCACCAGCAAATCGACAAAACGCGAAGTCTTGGGGAAAAGCCCTGCACCATCGGGTCCGAAAATATGGTACGTGATTGGTCCGTCAGCGGAGAGCGCTCGGGCATTGAAGAAGGCTGCCAGGTCGCCGGAGTGATCGATATGCAGATGCGTCAACAAAACCGTATCTACTTTGTCCAAGTCCAGGCCCAACTCGCCGATTCGCAAAAACGCGCCCGGTCCGGCGTCCACCAAGATTCGAGGTTGACCGTCGAGGACGACGATGAAGCTGGATCCGCCCCTACCGAACGGGCGTGGACCCCCAGAACCGAGCACAACCACTTCCAGCGCCGGCTTTGCTGGAACAGCCTGCAGGCGAGTAGGGCTTAAAACTGAGACGATGGCAATGATTGCAAAAATCAGCGTCTTCACGGATTTTCTCCTAGCCTGCATTCGCTACTCTTATGTCCCGGAGGTGTGTCGAGTTCATGTGCCATCCGCTGGAAAGGTGAAAACGGCCTTTCCGTGAAGAGTGCCTTCGTTTACCTGGGTAAACGCTTGCAAGGCCTCGTTTAGGCTGAAGCGTTTCGCTATGGGGATGGGTTTGAGCGCGCCCGATTCGAAACCGGGTGTCAGTCGTTCGAGAATTGCAGCGCAAGCCTCGGTGTCATAGGCGCGGCTGTCTACGCCAAAGAGAGTGAGACGGCGGTGATAGAAATCCAGCAGGTCGAAACAAACTCGCCGGTCGCCGACGGATGTGATGTTTACCTGGCGCCCTAGTTGGCCGAGAGTTTTGAGACAAGGCTCGAACAATGGACCGCCTACGCAATCGAACACGACATTCACACCTTTGCCAGCGCTGAATTGCAGTGCGCTAGCGATCATGCTCTTATAATTCTCGTTTTCGTCTGCGACAAGGAAGTGGTCGATTCCAAATTGTTTTTGAGTTTCCTGGGAGATCGGGCCACGGTCCACGCCGATAGTTCGTCCGCCCTTCCATTTTGCAATTTGAGTGACCGCGCTGCCGACACCACCCGCGGCGCCAGAGGCGAAGACAGTCTCTCCCGATTGGAAATGGGCGATTTCTACCAGTCCGATCCAGGCGGTCACGAAATTTACTCCCACAACCGCGGCTTCTTCAAACGAAAGATTTTTGGGTTTGGGGCGCACTCCGCCAACGGGAACTACCAGCAATTCGGCGTGCGCGCCGTCACGAGTGAAGCCAATATCGCCGCCAGTGCCCCATACTTCGGTCCCGATCATCCGGGATGGCCCGTTGACGACGATTCCGGCAAAGTCACGGCCCGGCGTGCGCGGCAATGTTGTGCCTTCCATGCGACCGAGAACGTTCTTGGCGTCACTCGGGCTCAATGAGGCCGCGCGCACGCGGACGACGACTTCGCCCGGTTTCGGCTGAGGATCGGGAATCGCTTCAACCTTTAGCTTGTCGAAACCGCCGAATTCATGGAATCGGAGTGCTTGCATCTGACTGATCCTTTTTTCTTATTGGCAACGGCGTACTACGTCTTCACGAGTTCGAGTAGGCGCAAGATCACGCGGCTCGAGATCGGGGTAGCGCTCTAATTGGAAACCAGTGTTTCATTTCAAGCCTAAGGCCGTGGGGTGCTTCGGCTGATACAGACCGAGCTCGCCTCCACCGGGGAGCCGCATTTTTGTGATGGAACCCCATCGTTGTTCTTCAACTTTAGAGCACTCGACGCCTTTCTTTGCGAGGGAGGCCATTTCGGCTTTCAAATCGTCGCACATGAAATAGAGTTCTTGGGTACCACCCGCATCGGATGGGTGGATTGCGGCTTCCGCCGGCGGCAGGGCGAAGATCAGCCAGCCGTGACCCGCATCCACGGATTTGAAATCGAGGACATCACGGAAGAACGCGCGGTCCGCCTCGGCGTTTTTACTATAGACAATTATGTGAGCGCCAGAAATCAATTGCCCTCCCAAGAAATGGCCGGAACCCGTAGCAGGCTGCGGGTTCCATGGGATCTCTAAAATCCAATCGAAATCAAATTAGGATGCTATCGAGATTTGGCGACTTTGGCGATGACGAAGCCGGCGAAGAGCCACATCAGCGTGAAGTCGATAAGGTTTACAGCGGTGTAAGCGCCGGAGAAGCCCCACCAGTTCCAATTGGGCAGATCGACGATTACGCTGGAGGCGAGTCCAACGACGGCGAGGAACACGACGCGCCTTGTGTAACTTAAGCCGCTGGTTTGCATGAGCAGCCAAGTAAGTAGCGCTGCAGCAGCCATCAGGGAAAGAAGCTGAATGATCAGGCCGCGCGTGTACGATCCGAATCCGCCCGTCCGAACCGCCGCGAACATGATTGGTCCCTTCTGCATTTTTGCAATTTGAGTTGCTTGCGCGGCTTTCTTTTGATCCGCGGTCAAGCCTTCCGAAGGCGCGCCAGGAAGAAGATAGATTCCGGATTGGGGAGTGTGAGACGCGATGACGGCTGCGACTTCGTCTTCGTTTTGAAAGGCAAGCATCGGCTTTTCGTGCCAGCCGAGAACTTCCCAGGAAATGCTGCTCCAGATAAATGCGGTCAAGCCACCGAGAATGGCCCCCAGCAAGAGCGATTTGGTCATAGAGCCTCCCAAGCGAAATGCGGACTAGCGCCGCGCGGATGCGTGATTCTCTTCAGAAGCGAATGGTTTTGCAAATTATTTTGAAGCGGGATCAGCGTGCTGCGAGATTCCTAGAATGTTCCCGTCCGGATCTTTGAACCAAGCCACCTGGTCGCCGCCGGGCGCGGTCCAAATGCCGAGTTCCTGATCCTGGGCGAATGGATATTTTTCAAAAATAACGCCCCGATCACGAAGCCAGGTTACTACCGAGCGGAGATTTTGGGCCTCCCAGCCTAGGATGGTGCCTTGAAGCGGAGTGAAACTCGGGATTTTTGCGATGCGAATCTTGTGCCCGCCGATGCTTACGACCAGTGCAAATTGGTCGAGGCTGACGAAATCACACCCAAGCTTACCCTCGTAGAACGCTCGGGCCTTGTCGTAGTCCTTAGTGGGAACGAACCCGACCATTTTTGCTGAAGCCAACATAGTTGCCTCCTGACGGCCTACAGGTTTAGAAATAGCACTTGCGCGGCTTTGTTTCTCTCGCTATTGTGACAACAAATGTCGCATAGGTGCCAAAGCGTACTTCTGGATCAAGACGGCCGTTTTGCCGCAGAGATTGCAAGCCTGTCTGTCGAGCTTAAGAACGGCCACGTGATCGTCGAGCACTCCCATCCTGAGGCCCAACTGCTGTTTGCTTCAGAAGGCGTGATGACAGTGAACACGGAACAGGGCGTATGGGTGGTTCCGCCGCTGCGCGCCGTGTGGATTCCAGCGGACACGTCTCACTCCGTGGTTATGTCGGGGCCGGTGTCGATGAGGACTTTGTACTTCTCACCTAAACTTTGCCGCGGATTTCCCAGGAAATGCTTTGTGATGAATGTGTCTTCGTTACTAAAGGAACTGATTCTTCATGCCTGCACGTTTCCAAAATTGCACAAGAGAATCCCGGCTGAGAGACGGATCGTTGAGATCATTATCGATCAGTTGAAAGCGGTGGAGTCGATACCGCTGCAGTTGCCGCATCCTTCGGACTCACGAGCAAAGAGAGTAGTAAAGACTTTGCTTGCGGAACCCGGTGATGAAAGAACGCTTGAAAAGCTGTGTGAGGATTGCGGGGCAAGCAAGAGAACAATTCAGCGTCTCTTCCTTGATGAAACAAAAATGACTTTCAACAAGTGGCGGCAGCAGCTTCGGCTGCTTCATGGGATGCAGCGGCTGGCCGCAGGAGAGAAGGTGACGGCAGCGGCTCTGGAAGCTGGATATAACAGCACTAGCGCGTTCATATCGATGTTCCGGAAACAATTGGGAACAACGCCGACACGATATTTACACGGCGGAGTCGAGCAAGGTCAAGGTGTGAAGTCCACTTCTCCCTAGACCCGGTCCACAGCGATGCCCAGCGGGGCGGAGAGCCATGGCCGGATTGGCTCCCCCGTCCAGTCGACTGCGCTACTTCTGGGACTCCTGAGCCTTCTTCGCGGCTGCGGCAGCTGCAACGGTCCACGGAGGTACGATGGCATTGACGCGCGCGTAGGCGATGGCCTGTCCTAGGTGCTCGTGGGCGTCGGCGACAAGAATGTAGATAACATCGCCTTCATTTGCATCGGGACCAAGCTTTGGCAGAAGCTTCGCGAAGTCAGAGTTGGCCATGCCTTGAATCGTCTTCTGCGCGTATTCCCACGACTTATTCAATTCCTCGATGATCTTGGCCTTATCCGTGGTCGATTTCTCGAAGGTTTTCCGATCGTATCCCGCTGGCGGCGCGGCACCCATCAATCCCAAAATGCCGTAGCGTTCACCGGCGACGTGAAGAAAGACTTCGGCAAAGGAGCGAGAATCTTCCGAAGGGCGCCAAGTGAATTTGTCTTGAGGTAGGGCTTCAGCGAGACTGATGAACTTCTTGTTCACACCGTCGAGGTCTACGAGGGCCTGACCCTTCATGTCATAACTCGGCGCGGTTTTGTCGGCAGATTGCGCCGTTTGTGCAGTTTGCGCTGAGGGCAAGCCAGCTCGCGTCACCCCGGCACCCGCAAGCAGTGTGAGACCCAAAATTGAAAAGGCTAACTTTTTCATTTTTCCTGCTCCTTTGTTCGCCGCCGCACACATTTCGGTTGGTAGTCTCGATACCGAACAGGTGTAGGGCGTAAATGTTCTAGGTAATTCTGATTTTGTTAGACGGTCTCTCGAAGAAAAGACTTCAAGGGAGTTTACATTTTTTTTGTTTTTTCGGGAGCAAAAGGGTTACAGCGGCCGGGACGCTCGGCCAAAAGGATTCTTGGGGCTAACCCTCGTCGGTGACGGAAGGGTCGGGCAAGTCGGGGAGGTCGCCGTGGGTGATGCCGCGGAGCTCGGCGCGAATGACGTCCGAGGAGAAACCAGCGCTGAGAAGGCTGCGATAAAGCGACGCGATTTTGCGCTGATCGAGCGCGCCGCGAAGGTGTGCGAGGCGGCGTTTTACGCGGGTGCGAACCAAAGTGGATTCGTCCGTTTCCGCAAAGACAGTCTGAAGAGCAGCTTCGATATAACGGTCGGGCACGCCGCGGGCGCGGAGTTCCCGCGCGATGCGAAAGCGTCCCTGGCGGCGCAATTTCGCGTGCTGATTGGAGTAGTCGAGGGCGTAGCGTGCGTCGTCAAGGTATTTCAGTTCGCGCAGACGCGCGACGACGGGCGGAATGAATTCCTTGTCCTCGGAGCGGCGTTCGAGATAGTCCTTCATTTCGTGGATCGAATATGCGCGGCGCATCAGGGCGCGAAGCGCGGAATTGTAAAGTTCCTGTTCGGTGGAAACTTTGCGAGGTGAAGAGCGCTGTCGCATCGGAACAACGAGAATAGAGGCAAGGGAGGCGCGAAGCAAGGAAGGCGTCGTCGCCGATCTGCGCAAAGTGTTCCAACGAGAATTTATTTTTGCGTGGCGGCAGCTCCGCGGAGTTTTACCCGATCGGTCGGCTGGTAGTGGCCCGGTTCGGCGCGAAAAGTGATGGCCAAGCGGTTCCAAGTATTGATCGTTGCAACGGCCATGGCTAAATCAACGAGCTCGGCATCGCTGAACTGCGCGTGAGCCTGATCGTAAACATTGTCGGGGACGTGGTCCACGCTGACTAGGGTGACGGTTTCGGTGAAAGCGAGCGCGGCACGTTCGCGTTCGGTGAAGAAGGGAGTTTCGCGCCAGGCGGCGACGGTGTAGAGCCGCTGCTCGGTTTCGCCTATGGCACGCGCGTCCTTGGTGTGCATATCGAGGCAGTAAGCGCAGCCATTGATTTGCGAAGCGCGGAGCTTGATCAATTCGAGCAGCAGAGGCTCGAGACCGCACTGGTCAACATATTGCTGCATGGCAGAGACGGCAGCATAGACTTTGGGATTGAATTTCTTCATGCTGATTCGCTGATTCATTGCTTGCTCCCTTTGATGTTCTGCGCCGATCGGCTTCTATCAGCATAGCGCCACGTTGGGCGCGCGAGAAGGCGATTCGTAAATTTCAGTTAGGGCGATCTTGCGCGGTTTAAAAAATGTAAGGAATGAGACGGTGAGTACGGCGAATGTATTTCTCGTATGGTTCTCCGAGGGCCGCGACCAGGGCAGATTCCTCGATTGGAATTCGGTAACCGTATGCGACTGCCATACAACCAAGAAGTGCGATCAGGCCGGCCCAATTTCCGAGGGCTAATCCAAGTCCGGTTATGGTGATCAGTGCTCCGGAATAGGAAGGGTGCCGGATATAGCGATAGGGGCCAGCCTCGATGACCGGCTGATCCGCATGAACTGCGACTTCAAAAGTGAAATAGCGGCCAAGAAGAGAGATGGAATATGATCGCAGAGCCATTCCGGCAAACATCAATCCGATGCCGACAAAAAAGATCGGCACGCGCTGCGAGCGAATGGCGGCTTGCGGCAATTGGAAAGAAAGCGCGAAGTCCGAGGCGATTCCGATCCACAAAAGCAGCATTACCACAACGAGAGAGCCGCGATCGGACTTGGAGGAAAGTTTGGGCGCTCTTCTTTTAGAAACTATGAACTCCGGAACGATCCAGAGAATGAAGGTGATCCAAGATATTACTGCGTAGGTGGTGTTGACGAACGGCAACGGGCGCAAGATCAATCTCCTGGGTGGCCGTCAGTTTATATGAGCGCAAGGAGAAATTGTTGATTCAGACTGAGCGATTGCTACTTCGGCGTTGGCGGGAAGAGGACCGCGAACCGTTTTACCGCCTGAATTCGGATCCTCGGGTGATGGAATTTATGCCGGCGTGCCTGACGCGCGCGGAGAGCGATGTGCTTCTTGAACGCATCAACGAGCATTTCCGCAAGCACGATTTTGGATTATGCGCGGCGGAGCTGCGCGAGGGCCGCACATTTATAGGTTATGCAGGGCTTGCCGTGCCGACGTTTGAGGCGAGCTTCACTCCATGCGTTGAAATTGGATGGAGACTATCGGCCGACCACTGGGGGCGCGGTCTGGCGACGGAAGCAGCGCGCGCGATGGCCGGCTATGCGTTTGAGAAGTTGGGGCTCGAAGGGATCGTGTCGTTCACGGTTCCCGAAAATATGCGATCCCGACGGGTGATGGAGAAGATGGGGATGACGCATGATGCTTCAGATGATTTCGATCACCCGAACCTGCCTGAGGGCCATCCGCTCCGGCGGCACGTGGTCTACCGATTGCGGAAGCGGGAGACACGGCCTGAATAATAAAAAACCGAGTGCGGAAATACTTGCCAGGAGAGAAACAGCGCAATGGACGGCGCCGCGCGCCGACTCTTAAACCCAGGGCTAAAGCCCTGATCCAAAAATTGAAGGATGGAACTTCGCCGTATTTTTATCGGTGGCCAAGGCGGTCGAATTCCGTCATGGCGCGTTCCATTTCTTCGCGAGCGGCGTCGGCAGAGGAGCGGACACCTTGAACGCGGAGGCGGAAGTCGTCCGGGTTGGAAGCGCGCATGAGAGCTTCTTCGAGAGTGATCAGATTGCGCGAATAGAGATCGAAGAGCGATTGGTCGAAGGTCTGCATGCCGTACTGGCTGGTGCCGGCGGCGATGGCGTCGCGAATCATGCGCGTTTTGTCAGGATTGATGATGCAATCACGGATGTAGCCGGTGCAGACCATTACTTCAACGGCTGGGACGCGGCCGCTGCCGTCGGCTTTACGCACGAGGCGCTGGCTGATGACAGCCTTCAGCGTTCCGGCAAGCTGCAAGCGAATCTGTTTTTGTTCGGGCGGCGGAAAGACGGCGATGATGCGCTGAATCGTTTCCGTGGCGTCGAGTGTGTGCAAGGTGGAGAGCACCAGGTGGCCGGTTTCAGCGGCCAGCAAGGCGGTGGAAATTGTTTCCAGGTCGCGCATTTCGCCGACCAGGACGACGTCAGGGTCCTGGCGAAGCGCGGCGCGGAGCGCTGTCGAGAACGAGGAAGTGTCGACTTCGACTTCGCGCTGATTGATGAAACCTTTCTTGTCGCGATGCAGATATTCAATGGGGTCTTCAATGGTGATGATGTGCTCGGCGCGCAGAGAATTGATGCGGTCGATCATGGCTGCGAGAGTGGTGGATTTACCGGAACCGGTGGTTCCTGTGGTCAAGATCAAGCCGCGCTGCTCTTCGCAAATCTGCGAAAGGACGCGCGGAAGTTCGAGTTCTTCGATGGTGCGAATTTTCGTAGGGATGACGCGTAGAACCATGCCGACGTTGCCGCGCTGCTGAAATACGTTCACGCGGAAGCGGCCGAGACCGGCGACGCCGTAAGCCATGTCCAGCTCGGCTGTTTCCTTGAATTTCTGCTTTTGCCGGTTGGTCATCATGCTGAAAGCCATCGAGAGCATTTCTTCGGGAGTGATGCGCGGCACGTCGGTAAGCCCGTTCAGGATACCGTCCACACGCAAGTAGGGATGGTTACCGACTTTGAGATGCAAGTCGGAGGCTCTGTTTTCTACCGCGCGGCGCAATAAATCATCAATGCTGATGGCCATAGCGAAAGTCCTCGGCTGTGGAGCTTCAAACCACGCTAGCACGCGCATCAGGGGGTAGCAAGAAAACCCCGGAGAGGCATTTCTAAACTGCCAACCTGTACTTTGGGTCAGGTATTGCGTCGGGGTAACCTAACGAGGGCAAGTTCCGCTTTAAACGGGAGGCTGGTCGGCAAGGAAGAGGCGGTCGTAAATCACGGCAGCGAGGACGCCACCCAAGAGCGGACCTACCCAATAGACTCCGTGATTGGCCCAGTAGCGGGCCGCAAGAGCCGGGCCAAAGGCGCGTGCCGGATTGATCGCGGCGCCGGTGAAAGGACCGCCGAAAAGCACGCCTACGGCGACCGTGAGGCCAACGGCAAAGGCGGACGTTCTGTTAAGCGCGCCTCTGGCGTCAACGAAGGTGGCGAAGACGACGAAGACGAGAAAAAACGTCATCACACTTTCGAGCAGCATGGCGTGCAGGCGCGTGAAGTCCGGCGCCAGAAGCATGATGCCTCTTCCCGCAGAACTCCAAATGGTGTCCGGGACGATCGCGATGAGAACATAGGTGGCTGCAACGGCGCCGAGAAGCTGCGCGATCCAGTAGAAAAGAGCTTGCAAGGTGCTGAGGCGTCTGGTGACCCAAAAGCCGACGGTGACTGCGGGATTCAAATGACCGCCGGAAATGTGGGCCACAGCGCTAACCATGATTGCATAGGTGAGACCGTAGGCGATGGCGATACCGAGAATGCCAATGGAAGGCTGGCCGGCGGTGCGGAGATATTGATCGGCGCAAATCGCGCCGATGCTGAAGAAAATCAGCGCAAATGTGCCGAGGAATTCCGCGAGAAGCTTCTGAGGCAAGCTATACAGAGAATTCCTCCCAGTGCGCTCGGCTCGAACAGAATTTGCAGGGCCGCGCGCGATTTTACTGAATTCGCCGGGAGAAAGCGAGTTGACAGATAGGGGTCAGGAATCGAGGCTCTAGAATTGCCAGGGATTAATGCGTGGGAGCCGGATGACTTGCGCGCGGCAGTCTTTGACCGGCGACACTAGGTGCGGATGGCGACGCCGGCGCTGGCGGTAACGTTGACCGGCGATAGCCAGTGATGACGGTCGGGCTTGACCCCGCCGGTAAGCGCGAAGAATTCGTCCTGGATACGCTTGGTCAGCGGACCACGCGAGCCTATGCCAATTTTGATCCTGTCAATCGAGCGAATCGGTGTGATCTCCACGGCGGTGCCGCAGAAGAAAACCTCCTCGGCGATATAAAGCATTTCGCGAGGGATAATTTGTTCGGCGACGGGAATATTCAGATCGCGGCAAATCGTGAGTATCGAGTGGCGAGTGATTCCGGGCAGTGCAGAATTGGAAAGCGGCGGAGTGACCAGCGTGCCGTCCATTACCAGGAAAATGTTTTCGCCGGAACCCTCGCTAACGTGGCCATGGACGTCGAGCGCGATGCCTTCCACGTAGCCGTTCGCCCGCGCTTCCATACGGATGAGCTGGGAGTTCATGTAATTCGCGGCGGCCTTAGCCATTTGCGGCAAGGTGTTGGGGGCGGGACGATTCCAGGAGCTGATGCACACATCCACTCCACTGCGGTGCGCTTCTTCACCGAGATATTTTCCCCAGTTCCAGCAAGCGAGATAGACCTCGATAGGACAGCCTTTGGGGTCCACGCCCGCTTCGCCGTAACCGCGCATAACAATCGGCCGCAGGTAGCACTCGCTAATGTTGTTGACACGGACGAGATCGAGATTCGCAGCGCAGAGTTCGTCGAGGGTGAATGGAACTTCCATGCGGTAGATGTAGGCCGAATTCAACAGGCGTTGGATGTGATCGCGAAGGCGAAAAATGGCGGGGCCTTGCTTAGTGTCGTAGCAGCGAATACCCTCGAAAACCGCGGAGCCGTAGCTGACGACGTGCGAAAGGACGTGAATGTTAGCGTCGTCCCACTCGATAAACTTTCCGTTATGCCAAATCTTTTGGGTTTTCGGGATGGGCATTAGGGCTGCTCCGGCGCGTTAGCGAGGCCTTTTATTGTTGCGCAGAACGGATTATAGCATACCGGTTTTCAAGTCCATGTCCGGCGGGAAGCTGGATTACGGAGCACGGCACGTCCAAATTGGCCGCGTCTACCTAGGGCGACAGTATTTTATTCTTCGCGCAGAGCTATGAGCGGCTCCACACGGGTCGCGTGCCGGGCGGGGATGTAGCAGGCGAAAAACGCGACGCCGGCGAGAATGCCGGAGATGGCGGCAAAGGTGAGCGGGTCAACGGGGCTCACATCGAACAGCATGGTACGGACGAATCGCGTAAGGACCGCAGCTCCAACAAGGCCGAAGGCGAGGCCGATTACAACAAGCCGCATGCCCTCACCCACAAACAGGCGGAGGATGTTTATGCGCTGCGCACCGAGTGCGATGCGGATACCGATCTCGTGCGTGCGCTGGCTGAAGGAATACGCCATCACGCCGTAGATGCCGATAGCCGCAAGCAGAAGCGCCACCATGGCGAAGGCGCCGAGAAGTTGAAGGGCGAAGCGCCGCTCGGCCATCGATCTGGCGATGACTTCATCCATCGTCCGCACGCTGAACACGGGAATGTTGGGATCGAGAGATTGGACTTCGTGACGGATGGCTTCGCCGAGACTTTCCGGATTGGCTCCGCTGCGGAGGTAAATTACAGACGCGTAGGCAGGATTTTGACGAACGGGCAAATATATGTGCGGGGCCGTTGGAGCGTCGAAACCGTCCGACTTCGTGTCACCTACTACGCCGACGATCGTAAGCCAACGGTTCTGCTGGTTCGCCGGACCGATTTTAAGTTGTTTTCCAAGTGGATCCTCATCGGGCCAGTATCGCCGCTGAATAGTTTGATCTATCAAGACAACCGGCTGAGCTTTTTCGGCGTCAGATTCAGCGAAATTTCTACCGGCAAGCAGCGGGATTTGCAGTACGTGGAAGTATTCAGGAGTGACGGTAGCGAATTCCGAAATCGGCGCGCGCTCCGAATCAGTCGGACGCCCTTGAATAGTGAACGGGTATTGGTTTCGAGCTTGTTCCAGGGGCAGGCTGTTCGTGCTGCCGATCGCGGCTCCCTCCACTCCCGGAAAAGCAGAGACGCGGCGGAGGATTTCCATCAGAAAAGCAGCCCGCTTGTCCGTAGTACGGTAAGGATCGGTGTTCGGGTTATTAGGAACGGGAATCCAAATCTGCGCAGTGGTGACGTGGCTCGGATTAAAGCCGGGATGCACCTCCAATACATGCCAGAAGCTGCGAAGAAGAAGTCCGGCGCCTGCGAGCAATATGAGAGACAGCGCTACCTCTGAGACTACGGGCACGCGCGAGAGGCGCGTGTGCCGCTTGCCGGAACCAGAGCCACGGCTGCCTTCGCGAAGGTTCTCAACCCGATTCGGATTCGCAGATTGCAGCGCCGGCGCCAAGCCGAAGAGCAGGCCTGTAAGAATAGCAACATTCGCACCGCGTAGTGCAGGTCTTGAAGGAATGAAGGCATGGCACCCACCTGGCGCGTTTGGTAAAGCTGCGGCCGCGACTAACCCTTTCGGTATATGGACGAGCGACGGCTCTTCATTGTTAGCAGCAAGTTAAGGATTTGATGAGGCTCCAAGCTACTAAGAGTGGTCGTCCTGTGCGCGTTCAACTTGGGTCTGTGCCGTAAAACCGGAGATGCGGCCCCATGCGCTGGTTTTCCAATTGTCTGCGCTTTCTTTGGCCAAGATCCAAGGTGGGAGATCAAAATACAGAAACTGGGACAGAGCCTCAACGTAAGGCTCGTACATATCGCGTAGCTTGATTAGCTTCTCGTTTGATTCCGGCGTGTCGTGAAGTTTCAGGCCCGATTCCGCGACAGCCCCACGAAGGCGAAGAAGTTCGGATGCAGGCAAGCGATTCTCGTTGTGAGCTAGGGGAGCAGCATGAAACACCTGAGCCAAATCCACGACGGCATGGCGGCACATGGCAAAGGTCAGCCGAGCCTGGCGCTGGCATGCGCCCTCGGCGCCTGAAACGACCAGGGCAGAGGTGTCGAGTATCGCGGTCAGCGCCGAGAGCCAGGACTCGTTATTGTGCTGCGAACGAAAATAAGTGAGCACGGGGTAAGACACGTGACTCTCGAGCAGTTCCGCACCCCAGCGCTCCCAGTCGCGCAGAAGCCTTTCCAAAGCGTCGAGGCCATGAACACCGGCGTGACGCCGAAGAAGTTCGGCGGCGGTAGGTGGCGAGCCTGCGCGCGCGTCGAGCAGCACGATGGCAACCTCTCTGCGCGAAAACGCTTGATAGATGACGGGCAAGTAACTGAGTACCAGCGCCAGGAAGCCGAAGCCCAGCCCGCTTTCAAATACCGCCAGCACCCGCTCCATGGTAGTGTGCGGTGTGACGTCGCCAAGGCCCAAGGTGAAAAAAGTTGTGCCGCTTAGATAGAAGCACGTCTCCAGAGTCGGATGCGTTTGATCTATGCGGGCGTCGCTGAAATACAAAAACCCGAAGCCGATGATTAACATCGCCGCCCATAGCGCAAACAATCCCAGCAGGGAAAGCGGACCGAAATAACTCAGAAATCCTTCGCGGCTTCTGGGTGATTTCACTAGGCGGGCAATCTTGCGCCAGGGAATCCACAGGACGCGATAGTAGAGCCTGGTCAGTCGGAAACGGCGCGTCACCCTTCGCGGAAGAACGATCGTTTCAAACGCTTCCAGCAAGATGCCTGAGATGATGAGGAAGCCGGCGACGACCGGAAGAATCCTCATGCCGCTTGCTCCAGTACGGCGCTCAGCGTGATTTCAGCCTTAAGAAGGCGCGACACGGGACAATTGGCTTTCGCGCTAGAGGCCGCGGACTGGAAGGCGGCGTCAGAAATGTCCGGGATGCGCGCGGCTACGTCGAGATGGATTTTCGATATGGTCCAGCCGGCGTCGAGCTTCTCCAGCGTGACGGTCGCAGTCGCGCGGATCGTTTGCGGCGTAAAATTCATGGTACCGAGCTGAGCTGAGAGGGCCATGGCAAAGCAGCCTGCATGAGCCGCTCCGATTAATTCTTCCGGATTCGTACCTTTTGCGTTTTCGAAGCGCGTGAGGAAGGAATAGGGCGAATCAGAGAGTACGCCGCTTTGCGTCGAGATGGATCCTTTGCCGTCCTTTACTGCTCCAGTCCAGACCGCGGTAGCTGTGCGCTGCATCAATCCCTCCGTTTGTTTTATTTATGCGGCGCTTGCGGCTTTGTAGGAGCCCTGGCGCAGTTCATCCATAACGCGCGGCGCTTTTGGCTCCCACCCAAGTTGCGTCCTGGTCTTAGCGCTTGAGATTTGCTGATCAAGCGCCAAAGCATCGGCGAACAAGCCGAGAGTTTCTCGGGCCTCGGCGAGGGGCCAAGGCGAAATCTTTCCAGGGATGCCGGCGCCTTCGCTAGCGGCGATGGCGATATCCCGAACCTTGACGGCCTCTTCGCTGATGCCATGGAAGACTAATCCGCCTTCTTCTATCCTAAGAACTCGGACATAAAGATCCGCGAGATCATCGACGTGAACGACGGGCCAGTGGTTTTCGCCATCTCCGACGAAAATCACGGTGCCGCGCTCTTTCGCGGATTGAAAGAATGACGCTGGTATTCCGCCGTCGCGGCCGTAGACGACTCCGGGACGCAAGACCGAAGCGCGAATACACGAATCACCTTTCGCCGCGGCCAGCACTCGTTGTTCGCAAACAGCGCGCCACTTGACCAGATCGATGGGATAAAGGGAGGAATCTTCGTCGGCAACTTTATTTCCCGTTTCTCCGATCACCCAAATGCCGCTGGTGTAAATGAACGGTTTGTCAGTGCCTTGCAATGTCTCGCATACCGTATCAATTACGGCGTTGTCTGCCTCGGCGGACGTGGAGTCGTTGGGAGACGCCGCGTGAATCATAGCGTCTGCTTCGCGAGCCGCAGCGCTGAAGGAATTCTTATCTCGAATGTCACCCCGAAATGGCTCGACGCCGCAGTTCTTAAGCTTCTGGGCCGATTCGGAGGATCGCGCGAGACCGATTACAACGTGACCATGTTTTAGAAGCGCAGCGGCAACAGAGGATCCGATGTAGCCCGTAGCGCCGGTTACGAATACTTTCACGATGGCTCTCCTTTTTCTATCCACTTGTAAGGCAGGCCTAAGTCGTAGCCTAGGTATTTAACCTCTGAAACAGCCGAGGCGGTGAACCCGTTGGTAAAATCAGTATCTTCGTGCCGGCCCTTGCGTCAGTGAGACCTGGATGGCGGCTCAGCCGTCGCCGTACGATTCATCATTTGAAAATCCTGGCGAATGCGGGCCAGACGATCGCCCTTGACGTTTTCGTATGTTCCAAAAGCAAGGAAGGGAATCAAGGCGACAAGTACCCACAATTTCGCGCTTCCGGGAACTTTTGCTTCCGGCTCCCAGCGAAAGAGTTGCCGCGAGATTTCGAAAGCGACGAGAACTCCGATGGTCAGAGCGATCAAGTCGGTGATGATTTCGCTGTTGGTGGCCAGGTTCGTGGCTGCGTTTTCAAGGCCGGTGGCGAGATATGTGGCGGGCATGAAAAGAGAAGCGCCTTGAATCCAATGCGGGAATCTGGCCAGCGGGACGGTGGCTCCGGAGAGAAATAGAAAAGCGGTCCAGATTACTTGGTTGATGACCTGCGTTTCCTGCATGGTGTTCGTCACGCTCGCAACGATCAGACCGAAAGAGGAAAAGGTAGCCGAGCCGATAGTAACCAGAAGAAAAATGGCCCACAAATTTCCCCAGCCGTGCATGTGCAAGACGAATTTGGTGACGAGAATCTCGATGGCGACGGACGGTAGCACAAGGATGTAGTTCGCCAGAATGCTGGACGCGAGCATGGGCCCGGCACCCAAAGGCGCGAGGCGGAAGCGACGAAGTATGCCGGCTTCGCGGAACATCACCAGTTGCACGCTGAGTCCCCAGAAGCTGCCCATCACCGTCATGGTGAGAATCGCGCCGAGGATGTAAGCAGTCCAAACCGGATCGTTTTTACTGAATATGGTGACGAAGAAGAATAGAAATCCGAGCGGCATGATCAGGCTGAAGAAGAGAAACGTCCGGTTACGCATGGCAAGGCGCACGCGGATTTTTGTGAGCGTCAAGGTATTGCCAATGGGATTCGATGCCATGTTCGTCCTTTTATTCAATTGCCCGGCTCAATCACGGAGCCTGCGGCCGGTGAGTTCGATAAAAACATCTTCCAGCGACGGCGAAAACATTTCGAGACTTTGGAGCTCGTTATTCTCCGATTCAAGTTCCTTCACCAGAGCGACGATGGTTTGTGGGGCGCGCGTGGAGTGCACCACGTAGGTGCCGTCGAATTCGCGGCAATCCGCGACACCGTCCAGACGCGCCAGAATGCCATCGGACACCGGTCTGGCGAGGCGAACTTCGATGCGCGTTGTGCCAGCCGAAGTGTGCTTCAGCTCGCGAGGTGTTCCGGTTTTGATTACGCGGCCATAATCGATGATGGCGACGCGGTCGCAGAGGCGCTCGGCTTCTTCAATATAATGCGTGGTGAGCAAAACGGTCTTCTTCTCGCTTTTTAACTCTTCAATGATGTCGTAAATCTCACGGCGAACCTGCGGGTCAAGGCCGGCGGTCGGTTCGTCCAAGAAAATGACCTGGGGGTTATTCACCAGAGCCATGGCCAGCGCGAGCCGCTGTTTTTGGCCGCCGGAGAGCTGGTTGTAGAAAGCATCGCGTTTTTCATCGAGCTGAAATCGCTTCAGCAAATCATCCGTATTGGCGCGAGCGCTATAGAATTTCGCGAACAACTCGATGGCTTCTTTCACGCGGATTTTATCGGGCAGGGAAGTGGATTGCAGAACGGCGCCGATCATTTCCTTGAAGCGGTTGCCGCTCTTTTCCGGATTGAGGCCGCAGACGCGCGCGAGGCCGCGGTCCGGGGTGCGCATGCCTTCCAGTATTTCCACCGTGGTTGTTTTGCCGGCGCCGTTGGGGCCGAGAAGGCCGAAGACTTCTCCTTGTTCGACGGAAAAATCCACGCCGCGCAGAGCAGCTACGGTGCCGTAATTCTTATAAAGGCCTTCGACCTGGATAACGGGTTCCGTCACGAAATATTCCCCTGCCTTTTCGAGTGTTCCTCTATATCACAATCGCCGGAGATTTGAGCGCTATCGACGTAACTTTGACCGCGTTTTCTGCCGCGCGATGGTGGCTTTCGATCTGCTAAACGACCATCCGTAAACCTGCATGTCAACGGTTACTCCAATTGTAACGCCCTCGGTTTCCAGCAGCTTGCGCTGTAATGCAGCGTGCGGTTCCGGCACGCGAATCTTTCCTCCGGCTCCGAGCACGCGATGCCAGGGAATGCCTTGCCCGCTGGGGCATGCGGCCAGCGCGTAGCCCACGGCACGCGCTCCAGCGGGGAAACGCAGCGCTTTCGCCACTTCGCCATAGGTTGTTACGCGGCCGCGCGGGATCTTTTTCACGAGGCGATAGACCGGGTCCCACGACATCTCGTCCCCTCTCGACACGCTGCGCGGCTAAGTTTCACTTGCAGGTAAAGAGTACGGTAAAGGTAGATCGATTCCGAAAGGTAATTTCCCCGCGCGACGCCAGTACGATTCGCAGGTTCGAAGCTCGCATTGAAAGCTGTTCCACGCCGCTACACAGAGCGCTTCGAGACTAATAACTGATTAGCAGCATTTGGAACGTCCACCGCATCGTACCATTGACGGCGTAGTGGACGCTTTCTACACTACGTACGCTGAATCAAAAAGGAGGTGTTGTGGCTTTCGTAAGACGCAAAGGCAACACTTATTTCCTGGTGCATAACGTACGGCGCCAAGGAAAGGTTCAGCAGCTACACCTGGCGCGGCTGGGCGAGAGGCCGCGGATCACGGACGATGTGGTGCGAAAGGTTTCGCGCAACCACCCGTTTCTTGATCTCGATTGGTCAAGCCTGCGCGAGCAGGTGAACAGCCGAATCGAGCTATTCGATATCCGCTCGCCGTACGTACAGAACCTGATGCATTCGTTACGAAACCTTCACATGGACCTGGCCGATCTGTCACCGCCGATGCTGCTGTTGACGGACCGAGCCAATTCGAGCCGTGAACTGGTCACGCAATTACGATTGTTGCGTTCGACGCTCGACATCAAGCTGGATCAATTCGAGCGAACCGAAATCCGCAATCCTGAAAGCGGCAGGGAGTTCCGGTAGAGGGAGCACGACAGTGGGAGCGCAAGCGCTACAACTTGACCCGACACAACGCAGTCTGGAGTCACGGGATTTTGAATCAGGGCTGCGGCGGAAGATCGTCGGCCAGGACGAAGCGGTACAGGCGGTCGTTGACCTCTACCAGGTATTTCGCGCCGGCTTGAATTCGCCGGGCCGTCCGGTCGGCAATCTATTGTTTCTGGGGCCCACGGGCGCCGGGAAAACACGCGTGGTGGAAGCCACCGCCGAAGTCTTGTTTGGCGATCCGCGAGCCGTGATCAAAGTGGATTGCGCCGAGTTCCAGCACTCCCATGAAATCGCGAAGCTGATTGGCTCGCCTCCGGGATATTTGGGGCACCGCGAGACGCATCCGCTGATCACGCAGGAAGCGCTGGCGCAGTATCACACCGAGAAATTAAAGATCAGCTTTTTGTTATTCGATGAAATCGAGAAAGCTTCCGATGCGCTGTGGCAATTGCTGCTCGGCATTCTGGACAAAGCCACGCTAACGCTGGGAGACAACCGCCGCGTGGATTTGTCGCAGACCATGATTTTCATGACCTCGAACCTGGGAGGCGGAGAAATCACCGAGTTGATGACCGGAGGGATGGGCTTCGCTCCCAAGGTGCAGGCCGATACCCAAGTGCGTCTGGACGAAAAAGTTGAAAAGACAGCGGCGGAAGCGGCGAAGCGCAAGTTCGCACCGGAATTCATGAACCGCATAGACAAAGTCATCGTGTTTCACCCACTGCGGTCGCAGCAGCTCGAACAGATTCTGGAAATCGAACTCGGGATGGTGCAGCAACGCGTGCTGGAGACGGCGAAGGGGCGCTTTTTGTTCCGCGTAACATCGGCGGCGCGAGAATTTCTGCTGCGCGAAGGCACGGACATGAAATACGGCGCGCGGCATCTGAAACGCGCCATAGAGCGGTACGTGGTGTATCCGTTGGCCAGCCTGCTGGCAACGGAGCAAGTATCACTTGGCGATGTGATCTCTATTGGTTGGGATGGGCACGAACTTGGATTAACCTTCCTAAAGGAAGCGGAAGGCGCGCTGGTTCCAGTGACGGCAGCGGCGAAGGAAAGAACGACTAGCGCCGCGGCCGCAAGCTCAGACGGGCGTCCAGTAGTGTTCCCTGCTGCAACGGCGGCAATGGAAGTCACTGCGCAAAACAGGACAACGCCCACGGCAGGCCGGAGCATACCGGTGGAAAAGGCGAAGAACGAGAAGAAGTAAAGCTGCCGCCGACAACGAGCGGTCTTTGGTCCATTTCTAACAGTCGTGGGCGTGCGTTGACCGAATTCTGGCGCGCGCCACGGCTTCTCTTTTTTTCCTCAACAATACGGTTGCGAAGATTTCGAGAGATACCGACCCATATAGTCCCGGTAACCGGCAAGACTAATAACTAGATTTGACGACTATGATTCGGAGGAATGCTGCATTGGTTCGTCGAAGCTGCCGCCATAAATACTGGGTACCTTCGCGCCCATGGGACGGAGATACGAGGAAAGCTGGCCACGATGGTGAATCGAATGATTGAGCATGAACTGAAGGTACAGCACCGCGGGGAGATCGAACATTCCGAATAAGGGCAGAGGCGTAGCCCAAAAAACGGCGGGCAGTTTCGCGACCTCATCGAGCTTGGTGGACAAGTTGTCCTCATAATAAGAGGCCACGTCGGCGGCACTGCTGAAATCCGCGGGCATGGTGTCGTCGTCCATTTCGAATTTTCCGGCGAGGAATCCGTCCAGGAACCAGATATCGGCGGAAGCGAGATGCCAGGCAAGCTCGAGGGCGCTGTACGAATTCGGATGTGGGCGGTAGCCGCTTTTGTCCGCGGGGACGGCCAACAGGACGCGCAAAGTGGTTAACGATTCCCGTTTGACTTCGGGAATAAATATCGTTAGCAGGAATGCAGCTTGGTCGGAAGTCATCGTGAACCTCTTTCTTCAGGTTTCCATCGCAGGATGGGTTTGCGCGCAGCGGCGACTTCGTCGAGCCGGCCGACGCGCGTGGAATGCGGCGCGGTTTTCACCAGTTCGGGATTCGCTTCAGCTTCGGCCGCGATCGAGCGCATGGCTTCGATAAAAAAATCGCACTCCTCTCTCGATTCCGATTCGGTAGGCTCGATCATCATTGCACCCGGAACGATCAGCGGAAACGCAGTGGTATAGGGATGAAAGCCGTAGTCGATCAGGCGTTTGGCGATGTCCATCGTATTTACACCGTGCTTTTTCTGACGCGCGTCGCTGAAAACGACCTCGTGCATGGAGGGAAGATTGTAGGGCAAATCGAAAAGGTCCTCGAGATTCTTGCGAATGTAGTTGGAGTTCAGCACGGCATCTTCCGTAGCCTGCCGCATTCCCGGGCCGTAAGCCAGCGTGTAGGCGAGGGCGCGCAAGAGTACTCCGAAATTTCCGCAATAGGCGCGCACGCGCCCGATGGATTTTGTGCGGTTGTAATCCAGCGCGAACTTGCCATCTTCCTTTTGGAACACGACCGGCACAGGGAGGAAAGGCTCGAGAATTTTCTTTACCAAGACGGGGCCGGCGCCCGGACCGCCCCCGCCATGGGGCGTCGAAAATGTTTTGTGCAGATTCAAGTGCATCACATCCACGCCGAAATCGCCCGGGCGAGTGACGCCGGCCAGCGCGTTCATGTTTGCGCCGTCCATGTAAAGAAGGGCGCCGCGTTCGTGCAAGATAGCGGCAATCTCCGCGATGCGCTCTTCGAACACGCCGAGGGTGCTGGGATTCGTGAGCATGAGAGCGGCAACATCTTCGGTGCAAAACTCACGGAGATGATCGGTATCAATCTGGCCGCGCGCGTTGGATTTGATGTTTTTTACTTCGTATCCGGCAATCACTACGGACGCGGGATTCGTTCCGTGCGCGGAATCGGGAATCAAAACTGTCTTGCGCGGATTGCCCTGGCTCTGAAGATACGCGCGAATCATCAACAAGCCCGTAAGCTCGCCCTGCGCGCCGGCCACGGGCTGAAGCGTGGCGGCGTCCATGCCGGTGATCGACAGCAGACATTTTTGCAAGTCGTAAAGAATGCGCAGGCAGCCCTGGGAAACCTCCGCGGGCTGCTCGGGGTGTTCGGTTGCAAGGCCGTCGAGACGCGCCACGAATTCGTTCACGCGAGGGTTGTACTTCATGGTGCAAGACCCGAGCGGATACATTCCGAGATCAATCGCGTAGTTCCAGGTGGAAAGCCGGGTGAAATGCCGAATCACTTCGATTTCGCTGACTTCGGGAAATCCTTCGATTGCGTCGCGTGTGAATTCTTTGCC
Organism: Acidobacteriota bacterium; assembly: GCA_003167215.1. GTDB lineage: Bacteria > Acidobacteriota > Terriglobia > Acidiferrales > UBA7541 > Palsa-295. The sequence goes on from PMTV01000043.1 coordinate 66,734, forward strand.
GAGCGCCTTCGCAGGATCCACAACCGGCACATCGAGCGGCGGAAGCTCCATCCCGCGCTTGCCAGGCGCAGACTTCTCGAAGATCAGCCCTTCGTTCTGGCTGGGGTGCTGGCGGACCTTCAGAATCTTTCCAACCTGGGCTTCGATATCGATGGACTTGGAGTTCAATTCAAACAGCTCCTTAAACCGGGCGTTCGAGAATTCGCTTAATGGCGGCGGCCAAGCGTTCAATTTCGGCGCGCGGCGTTGTTTCGGTCACGCAAACGAGCGCTCGCTTGGTCAACTCCGGGTAATGAATTCCCAGAGCGAACGGTCCGATGATTTTTTCGCGCAAGAGGTCGGTATTCACCATTTTTATCGAGCGCGGAAACTCGAGCACGAATTCGTTGAATGAAGGTCCGGAGAAAACGCGGCGCACACCGGGAATTTTTTCAAGTTCGGCCTGAGCGAAGCGCGCTTTGGCGAGATTCTGAAGGGCTTGTTCGCGCAGCCCCTCTTTGCCAAGCAAGCAAAGGTGGATCGTAGCCGCCAGGGCGTAGAGCGCCTCATTCGTACAGATGTTTGAGGTGGCTTTTTCGCGGCGGATATGTTGCTCGCGAGTTGCCAGCGTGAGAACGAATCCTCGGCGTCCCTGTGCGTCCGTCGTTTGGCCCGCGAGGCGGCCGGGCATTTGGCGGACGTACTTGTCTCGCGTGGCAATCACGCCGACGTAGGGTCCTCCGTAGCTGGGAGGAATGCCGAACGATTGGCCCTCCATGGCCACAATATCGGCCTCGACAGGTGGACGAACGATGCCGAGCGAAACAGCTTCGGCAATACTGGTGACAAGCAACGAGCCAGCGGCATGCGCCACCTCTGCCAGCGCAGGAAGCTCTTCGATCACGCCGAAAAAGTTTGGCGACTGGACCACGATAGCGGCAGCTTGCGCGAGGCTTTCCTGTTTCAGCGCCGCGCGATCGAGCTGGCCGGATTTCGTATAGCCCACTTCTTCGATCTCGATGCCGAGATTTTTCGCATAGGTCTGCAATACGTGGCGATATTCGGGATGCACGCTGCGCGCGACAAGCACGCGATGGCGGCTAGTGAGCCGTTCCGCCATCAACACAGCTTCGGTGAGCGCGGTTGAACCGTCATACATGGAGGCGTTGGCGACTTCCTGGCCGGTTAATTGGCACATCAAAGTCTGGAACTCGAAAATCGCAGTCAGGGTGCCCTGCGCAAATTCAGCCTGGTAAGGCGTATAGGAAGTGAGGAACTCGCCTCGCTGGATGAGCGAGTCGGTGACCACCGAACGCAAATGCGAATAAACTCCCGCGCCGAGAAAAGACGTGTAGCCGCGGGAATTTTCCGCAGCGCGCGCTTGAAAATATTGGATGATCTCGGCTTCCGAAAGCGGCCCGGGCAGCGCGAGCGGGGCGCGCAGCCGGAATTTTTCAGGGATGGACTTAAAAAGCTCTTCGATTGAACGCGCGCCGATCGCTTCGAGCATTTCCTGGCGTTCGGAAGGACTCTTGGGAAGATAGCGCATCAGGCGGAGTGTTCCTTCGCTTGGGCGGCGATATAGGCTTCGTAAGCGGCGGCGTCCATCAGCGCCGCGGCCTCCTTAGGGTCCGCGAGCCGCACTTTTATAAGCCAAGCAGCGCCGTGCGGATCTTTGTTAATTAGCTCGGGAGAATCCGCGAGCGCGGGATTTGTTTCAGTAACTTCGCCGGAGACGGGGCTGAAAATCTCGCTGACCGCTTTAACGGATTCGATGGTTCCAAAAGACTGCCGCGGTTTGAGCTGCGTGCCGACTTTGGGCATCTCGACGAAGACGACATCACCGAGCTCGTGTTGCGCATAGTCCGTGATGCCGATGGTTCCATTCGAGCCATCAACTTTCACCCACTCGTGCTCTTTGGTGTAACGATAGTCCTTAGGGTACATAAGCGCTCCGTGAACCCAGCGTATTTGGATGCTTCCAGCCTATTGCGGTCGCTTGTAAAATGGCAGAGCGACGATTCGTGCCGCTTCTGACTGGCCGCGAATACCGATCGAGACATCTGTTCCGACGGCGGTCGATTTCGGCGGCACGTAAGCCATGCCGATATTTTTCTTCAGGAACGGAGCAGGTCCACCGCTGGTAACGCGCCCTGCTTCCTGGCCGTTGATCAGAACCGGATAGCCATCCCGGCCGATGCGCTTGTCGAGCATTTCGAATCCGATCAACTTGCGCACGAGGCCGTCCTTCTTTTGTTGAGCCAGGACGTCGCTGCCCAGAAAGGGAGCCTTTTCCATTTTGCAGATCCACCCTAGGCCTGCTTCCCAAGGCGTGGTCGTGTCGTCAATCTCGTGGCCATAGAGGCACATGCCCGCTTCGAGACGAAGAGTATTCCGCGCGCCCAGTCCGCAGGGAATCATACCGGCCGGTTGCCCGGCGTGCATTAGATCGCTCCACAGTTTTTCGGAATGTTCGGGCGCAAAGTAGATTTCGAAGCCGTCTTCGCCGGTGTAGCCGGTGCGGGCGATCAGGCAATCGATGCCGCTCACTTTGCCGAAGGCGAAATGATAATAGTGAATTGAGTCGAGCGGAGCGGGAGTAAGGCGCTGAAGGATATCCTTTGCGCGGGGCCCTTGAATCGCGAGTTGGGAGTAACGCGGGCCGGCGTTTTCCGCCTTGGCATCGAATTTGTTGTGCTCGACGATGTGCTCGAAATCGTGATCCTGATTGCCGGCGTTGACGCAGAGCAAGTAGTGCGTGTCGGAAATTTTGTGCACCAGCAAATCATCGACGAAAGTTCCGCGCGAGGTCATCAGCCCTGAATAGTGAGCCTGCCCGACCGCGAGCTTCGCGGCGTTGTTGCATGTGACCAATTGGACCAGGCCCAGCGCGCCAGGGCCTCGAATTTCGATCTCGCCCATATGACTTACGTCGAAGAGCCCCGCTCGCGTGCGTACGGCTTCATGCTCAGCCAGAATGCCCGAGTACTCGAGTGGCATGTCCCAGCCGCCGAAATTCACCATCTTGGCGCCCAGTTGGCGATGGATGGAATTCAGAGCTGTCTTGCGCACTTCAGCGGTTGCCGGTGTGGTCACAGAGGATTTCTCATTATTGCGACGAAACATCGAAGCTAGCATGCGTGTTTTCGAGTGTCAAGGAACGCGGCCGGGAGTAACTTTGGGTTTCTCCGTTACTTCGGCCTGTACGAGTTCGAGTTCGAAGCGGTATGGAAACCCACAGCAATATAAGGCGTATAGTGCGATTGTAGTGCTGCGAGGGAATTCCCGCGTGCAAGGCGCTTGTCCGGCGCACGCGCATGACCTAAGATTGAGGAAAGGCGATATCCTGGGCCACTGGAGAGCGGGCAGGTGGTAACTCTTTGCGCGATATGCGAAAAGCCGGAACAGCAATGTGCTTGTGAAAAGTACTGCTGCTTCTGCCAGTCGCAGTTCAACATTCGCATGGGCGTAGATGGGCTGTATTATTGTCCCGATTGCCGCGAAGCTTGCGACGTGCGGCTTGCAGACACCGATGAGCACTGATCCAAGCAGGACGGAGTTAACGCTGCACGACGACCCGCGCCTGATGGCGGGAGTTGTTGCAATCGTGTCTTTCGCCGCGCACCGTTGCGGCCTTTCGAGTGGAGCGCAGGAAGGACTTGCCGCCGCCGCTGCGGAAGCGTGCCGCGAGACCTTTCCGCTGGTGAATAGCAATGGGAGTAAGGATTCCGTGCTAAAGGTGATTGTCTCGGATTTTCCCGACCGCGTGGAGGTTTCTATCGAGCATTCCGGTGAATCGCTCCCATCGGCCGGACTCGATACTTTCTGCCACGCCGCAAGTAGCGCAGGCTCGCAAGCGGGACTGAGCGGAGCGTTACAGAAGATGAGTGTAGATCGCGTGCAGTACGAAACGCGAGACGGCGTATCGCGGATGACGCTGATCAAGTATTGCGACGAGCGGCGCGCGAAAGCCTAACCGCAATCGGGGATCGTCCCTTCGAATTCCTCTTACATCGACGACGGCGCAAGAGCCTTGGTGCGAATCAACGATAGCAACTCATCCTGGCTTACCGGCGCGTCTATTTTCAGGCGATCTCCCGAAGGTTTCACGCTAACGTGATCCAGTGCCTTCGCGAAATCCGGGTTGGACTGCGCTTCCTGGTAGCGGCGGTACATGATACCCGCCTGCATTGCCGCGCCCAAAACATTGGCGTCGTCCACGGAATCGCAGACGGCTTGGAATTGGACATCGATGCCGCTATCAGCACTCACGCTGATGATCATGGCATGAATGCGGGTGACTATTGCTGCAGCCTGGGGAAACTGGCTGGCTTGAGGAAGCAGTTCATGCATAGCCAGGTTTGTGGAGTTCTTATCCAGGACCGCCCAGATGAGGCCGCTGCCGTTTGCTTCGGTGATCAGCGGATAGATCTTATCGTTGGTGAAAAGGCTTTCCGCTGTGCCCATCCGGACCTCAATCAGCTTTTCGAGAGCAGAACGATTGCCGAAAGCCGCAGTATTGGAGTCGATAAAAAAGAACAGGATGTCACCGGCACCGCCGCCGCTTCCGAAGGCATATAGATGATAACCGTTGCTCTCAATCATAGGCAGCTTCTGAGCCTTGAATCGAGCTTCCGTGCTGGAGGGATCGAACGCGCCCAGAGCAACGCCCAGGATTTGTCCGGTGGAACCATCTGCTGACATGATCGCTCCCCAGGCCAAGTCAGTCACTTGCGAGTTTGGATCGATGCCCGAGGACGAGAGAAACGTTTCGAAGTCGCGCATCTGCTTGGGAAGCATTTGGTCCTGCATTTGCGCGAACCAGGGAAGCTTTCGGGCGGACTTCAAATCAGCATAGGCGAACTCGTCGGTGGACTTTGGAAACATTCCGATGACAGCGGTGCTGATTGACCCCGCGTCGGTTCGTGAAGGAGCCGCAGTGAAAAAGGCGAGCAGCGCGACCGCTGCCAAGGCTGTAAAGAGAACGATTCGAATGATTGGCTGTCTCAAGTTATTTTCCCCTCTGATTGATTAATGAAACTGCCGGGCCGCAGGAATGCGTTTAGCGACGATTGGACCGCGACACAGTACCTCTACAGTATAGATGCTAAGACCTTCCTGGCGGAATCAACTTTTGGCCAAGCGCGCCGAAAGTGACTCGGATTCCGAGCGCATCTGGCTTGAGAATCCGGCGTCCGTAATGGATTCTAGATTGATGGCTACGTTCGCGAGCGCGCCTTGAACCGCCGCTGTAGCCATTAGACGCCCCACACGTATATCGGAAAGCATGGACGGGCTGGCTATCTTTTCCAATTGCCCGAGAAGGTCAAATAAGTGCGCGGCTTTGCGCGCCACTTCCATGGGAACTTCGGCCGCGCCTTGCAGGGCACTTTGAATCGCGGACTCGCGGCGCCCTTGTTCTTCGGGCGTCGATTGCGGCAACTTGTACGCCGCCATCACGAATTCAAAGGAGGCAGCGTCACGATCAATCGCTTCCGCCAGCGCGCGCGAAGTAGAATGAAATTCCGCCAAAGCGTCGCTGAGCGGCTCGACAAAAGCTGCTTGGGACTTTTTCTTGCGTGAAAGCCCGGCAACCATCTGGCCCAGGCTGGCTCCCAGCGCGCCTGCAAGCGCCGCCACGGAGCCTCCGCCGGGAGTCGCCGTAGGTTGCGCGACGGCGTCGAGAAATGGTTGCGCAAGCGCCGCGAGTTTTCCGGGCCCTTCCGCCGATGCAGCGCCCGCAAAGGAAGCTTCAATACGGTTCTCAAACACTTGCGCGGGCGAAAAGTTCTCGAGTTGCAGATAAAAGTCAGCGGTCAGTTCGATAGCCCGCTTGGGAATCAAGCCGACAATTTCGCTGCCTACGATCGAGACGCCGTAGCGTTCGGCTTCGCGCTTGACCATTTCGAATACGCGATGGATGGGAGTCTGCTCGAAATCGGTCAGGTTAATGGACACCTGGGCCAGGTTCCTGCCGCGCAAATCCACTCCCATGGCCTTCACGTAACGCAAGCCGCCATTTGAGAAACGGATATTCTTGCCGATGCGGTTGGCGATGGCGACGTCGGAGGTGTTCAGATTGATATTGTAAGCGATCAAGAATTTGCGCGCGCCGACTACGGTAGCGCCGGCGGTGGCATGAAGACGCTGCTCGCCAATGTCGGGAGCACGATTAGGATTGCGCGGAACTTCTTCGAGCAGGCCTTCGAATTGGCCCTTGCGAATATTTTCGAGGTTCGCGCGTTCCGGCCGCTGGGCTGCGGCTTCATAGAAATATACCGGAATGCGAAAACGTTCCCAGATTTCGCGGCCAACTTTCCTGGAGAGAGCGACGCAATCCTCGATGGTTACGCCTTCGATGGGGATGAATGGGACCACATCCGTGGCGCCCATGCGCGGATGCGCGCCGGAGTGCTTGGTTAAATCGATCAGCTCGGCAGCTTTGCCCACTCCGCGCAGCGCAGCTTCGGCGACAGCTTCGGGTTCGCCGGCGAGCGTCACCACGCTGCGGTTGTGATCGCTGTCGCTTTCGCGGTCCAGCAAATACACGCCGGGAACTTCGCGCATCGCGGACACGATGGCATCCACTTTCGATGCGTCGCGCCCTTCGGAAAAGTTGGGGACACATTCGACGAGCCGTTTCATCGGTTAAAGGTTCTTCATGTGCAGGATGGCGCCGCGTTTCATGGTGAAGCTGCAAAGGTTCACGCCAAAATAATACGGGATTTCGCGGTAGTCGGCCACGTCAAAGGCGGCCAGGTCTGCATACTTGCCAACTTCAAGCGAGCCGACGCGATCGTGCACGCGCAACGAGTAGGCGGGATTAATCGTGGCGGCTGCGATGGCTTCGGCGGGCGTCATGCGCATTTGCGTGCAGGCGAGAGACAAAATCATGGGCATGCTCAACGTGGGGCTGGTGCCGGGATTGAAGTCGGTAGCGATGCCGACCACCGCACCGGCCTCGATCAATTGGCGCGCGGGTGCGTAATGCTTCAGTCCCAGATGAAAACAGCAGCCCGGCAACAAAGTGGACACGACGTTGGAAAGGCTCAGCGCGCGGATGTCTTTACGATCGATTTTTTCCAGGTGATCGGCGCTCGCGGCTTGCAACTCGATCGCGAGGCGAGCTGCTCCGGTATGCGCCAGTTGTTCTGCATGAATGCGCGGAACCAGACCGCCGGCGCGTCCGGCCATCAAAATCCGCCGCGCTTGCGCAACCGTGAAAGCACCGCGATCGCAGTAAACATCACAGAATTCAGCGAGTCCGGCAGTCGCGACCGTCGGGATCCACCGGCGCACGAGGACATCTACGTAAGCATCCGGGCGGCGGCGAAATTCAGGAGGAACGACGTGCGCTCCCAGAAATGTTGCATGGATATCCAGGGGATGCTCCTGATGAAGGTCGTAGAGAATCTGGAGAATTTTTAACTCGCTCTTCCAGTCCAGCCCGTAGCCGCTCTTGGCCTCGATGGTGGTTGTGCCGTGCGCTGCAAACTCTCGCAGGTTTTTCAGCGCGCGAGTCTTCAAGGTGCTTGCAGAAGCGCGGCGCAGACCTTTGACGCTCGAACGAATTCCGCCGCCGGAGCGGGCGATTTCTTCATACGTCGCGCCGGCGATGCGCTGCTCGTATTCAAGGGCACGGCTTTCGGGGAAAATCAGGTGCGTATGCGAATCGACAAATCCGGGTAAAACAACGCGGCCGCCTAAATCCAGTTTCTCCGCGCGCCGTGCCTTGGGCAAACGATCGACGCGCCGCCGCGACCCAATTGCGACGATGCGATCGTCGTGGGTCAGCAGCGCGCCGTCTCGAATAATTTCAATTTCGCCGAGTGCGCGGCCGCGCCGCGGCACAGGGCCGCGCAGCGTCAGAAGCTGCGAGCAGCCGGTAATAAGCCAGTCAGGCACGGAAGCGACGATACTAACGCGTCAACACGCAAAAAACTACCGTTGCTGCCCACAATATGCGCCTCGGAGAGCGCGCTTTCACGCACTGGCGGACTGAGCTAAAAAAGCGGGTGCGAATACTTCCGTCACGAACGATTCTATTGTGGTGGGTGTCGTATTTATTGCCGAGCGCTTCTCTTGCGGCGCAAGGAGACCGGAGTTGCCGGCCTTCCACATTTCGATAAGCAACTTGGCGAAGTTCTTCGGCATGCCGGTCTGCACTAAGGCCGGCTCCTGCATCATGAAGGGCACTTGCATATAACCAAGCTTGGGTTTGCCGATAGCATTTCCAACTGCTGTTGCGATTTCCTTCATAGTGATGTCGCGCGGTCCGAGTAGCTCCTGAATCGAGCTTCCGGAAAAATCGTGGGCGTGGAGACGTTTGGCGGCATAGGCCCCGATATCTTTGGTGGCAATCATCGACAGCGGCGCATCGCCCGGCGCGCCGCCGGGAAGGAAACCCATGGTACGAAGCGGCGTCATGCTCATAAATAAATTTTCCATGAATGGCCCGGGCCGTAAATGCAGGACGTTGAGCCCCGGCACACTGTTCATTTTTTGTTCCAAATGGTGGGAACCAACGATCGGACCAGTCTTTTCCGGATGTTGCGCGCCCAAGCTGCTTAGCGTGACGGCGTACGGAACGCGCGCGTTCGTAACTGCGGTTAAGTAAGCATCAGAGACGCGGTCTTGATACGCTCGGTAATCTTCGTCAATTAGTGGCGGAATCATCAGATAAACGGCTGTCGCGCCCTCGAAGGCTTTCGACATCTGCGCCGCGTCTTCAGCCTTTCCGACGAAGGCCTCCGCGCCTTTTTGAGTAAAGGGTTCGAGCTTTTTTGCGTCGCGGCCGATGACGCGCACTTTTTCGCCACTCGCAAGCAGCGCTTGGACGGCAGGCTTTCCTGTGTTTCCGGTGGCTCCCGTTATAGCAATCATTTTTTCTCCAGGCTGAAGTTGTTAGCGGCCTTCAGGACATTGGATTTTTAACGCCGGACTTTTTCGCGAAATCAATCGCCTCAGGATAGCCCGCATCAACGTGGCGGGCGACGCCGATTCCGGGGTCGTTGGTGAGCACGCGTTCGATGCGGTCCGCCATTTCTTTTGTGCCATCCGCCACCGTCACTTGGCCGGCGTGGAGCGAGTAACCGATGCCCACGCCGCCGCCATTGTGAATAGAGACCCAACTCGCGCCGCTGGCGGTGTTGAGCAGGGCATTGAGCAACGGCCAATCAGCCACGGCGTCCGATCCGTCGAGCATTTTTTCAGTTTCGCGGTACGGCGAAGCCACGGAGCCGCAATCAAGATGGTCGCGGCCAATCACGATGGGAGCTTTCAGTTCGCCGCGCGCCACCAAATCATTCAGCGCGAGGCCGAATTTGTCGCGCTCTCCGTAGCCCAGCCAGCAGATGCGCGCCGGCAATCCCTGGAATCGGACGCGCTTCTGCGCCAGATGAATCCAGCGTGTGAGAACTTCGTCGTGCGGAAACATGTCGAGGACGAGCTTGTCCGTGCGATAAATATCCGAGGCCTCGCCGGAAAGCGCGGCCCAGCGAAACGGCCCGCGTCCTTCGCAGAAAAGCGGGCGGATGTAGGCGGGAACGAACCCGGGAAAATCGTAAGCGTTCTTTACGCCCTGCTCGAAAGCGAAGGTCCGAATGTTATTCCCGTAATCGAACGTGATCGATCCCAGCTTCTGCAAGGCCAGCATGCCTTCCACATGTTTAGCCATGGATTCAAGAGAGCGTTTGCGATATGCCTCGGGATCGCTTTTGCGCAGCTCGGCAGCCTGCGCCACATCGAGCCCCTGCGGAATGTAGCCGCCAATAGGATCGTGCGCGCTGGTTTGATCCGTCAGCAGATCGGGCACCACGCCGCGCCGCGCGAGTTCGGGAATCACGTCCGCGCAATTTCCCACCAGGCCTACGGAAGTGGCTTCGCGCTTGCGAACTGCGTTCTTCAAAATGCGAAGAGCTTCGTCGAGATCGTTCACCATCACGTCGCAGTAGCCGGTCTTCACACGGCGCTTGATGTGCTCGGGGTCCACGTCAATTCCCAAAAATGCAGCGCCATTCAGCGTGGCAGCGAGCGGCTGCGCGCCACCCATTCCGCCGAGGCCGCCGCTGGCCACGAGCTTTCCAGCCAGATCGCTCTGAAAATGTTTTCGCGCTGCCGCAGCAAACGTTTCGTAGGTGCCCTGCAAAATTCCTTGGGTGCCGATGTAGATCCAGCTTCCGGCTGTCATCTGGCCATACATCATCAGGCCGGCGCGGTCGAGTTCGTCGAAGTGCTTCCAGTCGCTCCAATGTCCAACCAGGTTTGAATTTGCGATCAGAACGCGCGGCGCGTAAGCGTGCGTGCGGAAAATACCGACGGGCTTGCCGGATTGCACCAGCAGAGTTTCATCGTTTTCCAAGGATTTGAGAGACGCAACAATCGCGTGATAGCACTTCCAATTGCGCGCCGCTTTTCCGCGCCCGCCATAGACGATCAAATCTTCCGGTTTCTCGGCGACTTCCGGATCGAGGTTGTTCATCAACATGCGCATGGCCGCTTCCTGCTGCCAGCCCTTGCAGGACAGAGTAGTGCCGCGCGGCGCGCGAACCGGCTGATACCCGGTTGTGTTTTCTGTCACGACCTTCGACATCGGAAACCTCCAGGAACATCTTAGCTCACCACAGGAGGGTTTTTATAGGTCGGCGACTTCATTAGGAACTGTGCGGCCGCGTTGCGCGATGCTGCCCCATACGCTAAAGTAAAAGTTACAACGATGGACTACCCTCCGCTCACAAAATCTTTTCTCGATGCCGTTGACCGCTTCGCTAGTCCACGCGCGCAGATGTACCGGACCGCTGACGGTTGGCAGGCGATTACTGCGCGGGAAATGCTGCGCCGCGTGGCGGGCTTGTCGAAGGCGTTCGGCGAATTAGGAATCAAATCCGGCGACCGAGTGGCGATCTTGGCGCCGAACTGTCCTGAATGGCACATCGCTGATTTTGCGATACAAGGAGTGGGCGCGGTAACCGTACCGATTTATTTTAACGAATCGCTCAACCGGCTTGCCTACATCATGAACGATTCGGGCGCGCGCATCATATTCACGTCTGGAGAAGCACAGGCGCAAAAAATCGCCGAGTGCCGCGATCGCCTTGGGGCGCTCGAACAAGCGATCGCAGTGGCTCCGCTTTCGGATTTGCACGGCGACGTTCTGCGTTACGAGACTCTGATTGCCACGGCGGGTGACGCCGACATCTCTGAGTACCGCAAGCGCGCTGCCGAAGTTTCCGCGAGCCAATTGCTGACCATCATCTATACCTCGGGCACCACGGGCGAGCCCAAGGGAGTGATGCTGACCCACTCGAACGTGAGCTCGAACGTCGTCGACTCGCTGGAGGCGTACGATTTCTCTCCGGAAGATCTCGCATTGTCCTTCCTTCCTCTTGCGCACATCTATGAACGCACGGTGGACTACGGCTATCTATTTCGGGGTGTTTCGATCGCGTATGTGGAGCAAATAGAATCTGTTCCGCAGGCGTTTCTTGAAGTGAAGCCGACATGCGCCGCCGCAGTGCCGCGTTTTTTCGAAAAGATATACGCCAGCATTCTGGACAAGGGGCGTCGCGAGACGGGCTTGAAAAGGAAGGTTTTTGACTGGTCTTTGCGTGTGGCGCAGGAATCGATTCCGTGGCGAGCGTACGGCAAGAATCCATCGATTTGGACAAAACAACGCTGGCAAATTGCCGACCGCATCGTGTATTCGAAGATTCGCGCCGGTCTGGGAGGAAGAATTCGATATTTTTTCTCTGGTGGCGCGCCGCTGGCACCGGAGCTTTCCGAATTTTTCTGGTCGGTGAATTTGCCGGTCTTGCAGGGTTACGGGCTAACCGAGACCGCGCCGGTGGTCGCTTCGAACGTGCCCAAGAAATATAAAGTGGGGACGGTCGGGCTCCCGATCTCGCACGTGGAGGTGCGCATCGCCGCCGACGGCGAAATCCTGGTAAAGGGCCCATGCGTGATGCAGGGCTATTACCACAAGCCCGAAGAGACTCGAGAAGTGTTGACCTCCGACGGCTGGTTTTCCACTGGAGATATCGGGCGTCTGGATGCAGACGGATATCTGATCATCACCGACCGCAAAAAAGAGCTGTTGAAAACCGCGGCCGGGAAATTCGTGGCACCGGCGCCGATTGAGAATCTGCTGAAACAGTCTCCATTTATCACCAACGCGATTGTGGTGGGCGACAAACGCAAATTCGTTTCCGTGCTAATCGTTCCGACTTTTGCGGGCATCGAGAATGAAGCGCGAAAACAGAATAATGATTTTTCCGGTCCGGCGCAGATGATTTCGGATCCGTGGGTGCGCGATCTGCTCTCACGCGAAATCGAGCGGCTTACGGCGTCGCTGGCACAGTACGAAAAACCGAAGCGATTCGCGCTGATCGAACAGGACTTCACATTTGCCAGCGGCGAACTGACCTATACGCTGAAGATCAAGCGGCGCGTCATCGAGGACCGCTACAAAGATGTGATCGCGCGGCTCTATGCCGACGTGGAAGAGCCTCGCCCCCAGCATTTGGCGTAGGCTGCCTGCGGCGAACGCAAGCGGTACAATATATCAGGGAGAGCGTTCATGGCGGACCAATTGCTGATTGCCGGGCGCGCATTTAATTCGCGTCTGATCGTGGGGACAGGGAAGTACCGCAGCTTTGAAGAGATGCGCCGCGCGCATGAAGCATCCGGCGCCGAGATGGTGACGGTTGCCATTCGCCGCGTGAACCTTACCGATCGCACGAAAGAATCTCTGCTCGATTACATCGACCGCAAAAACTTTTTCATTTTGCCGAATACTGCGGGTTGCTACTCCGCGGACGAAGCCGTTCGCACGGCTCGCCTCGGGAGGGAAGTGGGATTGTCCGAGTGGGTGAAGTTGGAAGTAATCGGCGATCAGCAGACGCTTTTCCCGGATACCGAGGAGCTGATTCGCGCCACGAAGACACTGGTGGCCGAAGGCTTCGTCGTATTGCCCTACACCAACGACGACTTAATCGTTGCGCGAAGATTGATTGATGCAGGCGCCGCGGCCGTGATGCCGCTCGGTGCGCCGATTGGCTCCGGAATGGGGATTCAGAATGTTGCCAACATGCAGATTTTGCGTGAGCGCGTGACGGAAGTGCCGCTGATCGTGGATGCCGGCGTCGGGACCGCATCCGATGCTGCCATCGCGATGGAACTTGGCGCGGATGGCGTCCTGATGAACACGGCGATTGCCGAAGCTCAGGATACGGTGTTGATGGCCGAAGCGATGGGCGCTGCAGTTGACGCGGGCCGCAAAGCGTTTCTTGCCGGGCGCATTCCGAAAAAACTGTATGCCACAGCGTCGAGCCCTCTTCACGGCGTTGTGCGCTAGTCGCCCGCGCCAAATCGCGCTAGCGAAATAAAACATGCCATGAAACGTCCACCAGCGCGTGGACGAGCGCGCCCGGAAACAGCGAGCCGGTCTTCATCCACACGTGGCCGTAAAACAATCCTGCGATGGTCGCGAGAAAGACATATTTCCAGTTCGGGAACGGCGCGTGCAGAATGTGCGACAAGCCAAAAATGACGGACGCAATCGCCAGTCCCGTCCATTGATTCTTGAATGTTCGTGAAAGAAGGTTTTGCAACACGCCTCGAAACAGAAATTCTTCCGGCCACGCGGTGAAGAACGTAATTCCCACCACCGCCAGTGGGAGGGAACGCAAACGAGCGAGCGTCGGATCAAACTTCAGAAACCCGATCTCGATTCCCAGTGCTACTGCAATTGCTGCGAAAATTAGGAAATGAAGGGCCACATTCGGGCCAAATCCTTTGCGCCAAACGATTTCGTAGCCGATGCCGTCCATGCGGCGCAACAGGACAAACCCAGCAACCCCAGCGCCGAGTGCCATCAAAATCGTGAGGGAGTGGGTTAGTTCCGTTGGATACGGGAATACCCGGTACATCCAGCGAAATTCAACCGGCAGCCAAACGAGCATCATCGCGGCATAGTCTTCCCAGGTCCCCGGTGGCTTGCCCGTGCTGCTTGCGACGAGCAGGGCAGGCAACACGCTATAGGCCGCGCCAACGAGCGCCATCTTCCAATTGCCCGTGACGGTCAGCGTATAGATTAGGACTGCAAACAGAGGCACAAGCGGCGCGAGCACGCGACCGTGCTCGCCAAGCATCCCGCGCGCCCATTCGAGAACGCCCGGACAAGCGAGGAAAAATTCAAAGGCGAAGAGAACAGCGGCCACTCCAAGAGCTATGCCAAAGCGCGGCCCTCGGTAACCCATGCGCAAGCCCAGAAGCGCCACGAATACGACAATTGGCGTCCACACCCCGACCGCAGTCGGCAAATCCATCTGCCAGGATTTTGAAGGCGGGGCCATGCCAGGATTTTACTGAAGTGCACGAGGGTTACGAGAAAAACTTGCTTTGCGTTTGCCTCTCGGCGATTCTTGTGCGGCTTGAGTGCCATGGTCCAGCCCGGTAAACCACAGCGGCTCGCCTATATTGATTGGATGCGCGGGTTTGCTTGTTTGCTGATGTTTGAAGTGCATTCCTACGATTCGTGGCTTGGCGGCAGCGCGCGCGATTCACATTTCATGCAATGGTCGCAGCTGAGCGGCACGATTCCCGCGCCGCTTTTCCTTTTTCTCGCCGGTGTTTCCTTTGCGCTGGTCTCGGACAAAATGCGCGCGAAGGGAGCTACGCCGAATCAGATCGCGCGAACGACGATTCTTCGGGGCGCGGAAATCCTGGGGCTCGGCTTGCTATTTCGAGTGCAGGAATACCTGCTCGGCATACCCTGGGCGCCCTGGACGGACTTGCTACGCGTGGACATCCTAAACACGATCGGCATTTCGATCATGCTGATGGGAGTAGTCGGGCGCCTGACTCGAAGCCGCGCAGGGAACATTGCAGTTGCGCTCGCGGCAACAGCCGGAATAGCGTTTGCCACACCGTTTCTCTACACCACCTGGCGCCCGCGCTGGCTGCCTTGGTACCTCGAGTCCTACATAAACGGCGTACATATCTACGATTCGCCTCGACCGTGGCTTTTCCCGATTTTTCCCTGGGCTGGATTTGCGTTCGCGGGATTGGCTCTGGGGTATCTTCTCTTCAGCGAATGGGGAAAGAAAAATCTGTTGCAAATCGCGGTCTCGTGCGGGTTCGGGGGCGTAGGACTATTTTATCTTTCGAACTGGCTCGACGCGCGGGCGTTGCAACTCTATCCCGATTACGACTACTGGCACACGAGCCCGAATTTCTTCCTCGCGCGTGTTGCCATCATCCTGGTGATTGTTTTCGCCAGCTACATGTGGTGCCGCTGGGGACTAGGCCAAGTGGGATTTAGCCCGATGATTCAGATGGGACAAACTTCGTTGCTTGTGTACTGGGTGCATATCGAATTCGTTTACGGAAGATTCTCGATATTGACCAAGAACGGCGAGTCAATTCCGATGGCGACGTTAGGATTTCTGATTATTACCGGCGCCATGGTGCTTCTCTCGATAGCTCGAACGCGCTGGACGGATCATCGAGCGGAAATACTCAGTTGGTTCAAACGAAATCGAGGCTCGGTGGCGGAAGGCTAAGGTTTTTTCACTGGATCACCGGAAGTTGGCGGAGCGCTGTGTAAGTCAACGCCGGGCTTCGGGTGCGTTTCGAAGATGATTTCACCTGGTCGCTTCAGTTTCATCTGTTCGCGCATGATTTTCTCTATGGCCGCGGGATCGGTCTTCAGCGACTTCACGCGCTCCTGTAGCTTTTGGTTATCCTCGTCGAGCCGTAAGATGTCTTTTCGAATTTCCTGTGTTTCTTTCTTTGAACGTCTCATTGCCAGCACACCGTGCGTCCCAAACGTGTCTTGAAGCAACAGCAGAGCGAAGCCCACGATCAAGAACCAGTACATATTTCGACGGAAGAATTGACCGAGCTGTTCGAAGAAGCTGACGCTCTGATCGTTGATTTCGTCCTTCATCGTTTTTTGTTCGTCTACCCGGTGGCCATTCATTTCGTGATCCACGCCTGGGCGTCCTCAGCCAGCTTCTTCGAAGCGGCCATGCTCGCCGTCTCCGTGTAAATCCGCACTACCGGTTCTGTTCCAGA
This sequence comes from Acidobacteriota bacterium, assembly GCA_003167215.1. Lineage (GTDB taxonomy): Bacteria > Acidobacteriota > Terriglobia > Acidiferrales > UBA7541 > Palsa-295. Next base: position 82,787 of record PMTV01000043.1, read on the forward strand.
TGGACGCATCAGCACCCACGAACCATCTTCGAATCCCAGCTTCAACCCATCCAGTCGATTCACGTTTACCACGGGCTTGCCCGCGAATTCCTTGGGGTCGGCTTTCAGTCGCTCGAGCAGCTTCTTGTGCGCATCATCGGAAAGTGGCAAGTTCACGCGAACGGGCCAATATTCGCGCCCGACTCTGCGAAACAGATCCTGAAGCTGATCGCGCAGGGAAGTTTGGCGCGCGGCAATCATTTCTGCTATCAGCAGGCACGCCAGGATGCCGTCTTTCTCCGGCAAATGCCCGCGTATGGTCATTCCCGCGCTTTCTTCGCCGCCAATCGCGATTTTGTCGTCGCGCAGGAACGGCCCGACGTACTTGAATCCCACGGGGCTCTCATAAATTTGCACGCCGTACAATTTTGCGACCCCGTCCAGCAGGTGGGAGGTGGCCACGCTGCGTGCAGCGCCCAGTTTCTTTCCACGCGTCTCCAGCAAATAATCGAACGCGAGGCCGAGAATGTGGTTCGGGTCGATAAATGAGCCGTCGCGGTCCAGAATTCCGAATCGGTCAGCGTCTCCGTCGGTCGCAAGCCCCGCCAAAGCTTTTTTCTCGAGTACAGTTTTTTTAAGCAGCCCGAGATTTTCTTCCGACGGGTCGGGGCCTTTGCCTTCGAATAATACATCGCGATCCGCGCGGATTTCGGTAATCGCGAGGCCGTGTTCTTTCAGGATTCGGTCGAGCCATCCTGCGCCGCAGCCGTGCACCGCGTCGCAAACGAAATTGCCCTTGGCTTTCGCCAGTACGTCGAAGCGAATCATCTTCTTCAGTTGCGCGAAGTAAGCTTCCCGTGGATGAATCGGCTCGAATTTATCGGCGATTTCGTGAAACGGAGTTGTATCCTCCGGCAGAGCGGCCGCGCGCTTCTCAATATCGTTGGTCGTATCCACCGACGCAGGTCCGCCCTCGGGGCCGGAATATTTCAGTCCGTTATATTGAAACGGATTATGGCTCGCGGTGATATTCACGCCGCCGGCTAGTTTGTTGAAAATAATCGCATGGGCAATCACCGGAGTCGGGGTCGCTTCCTGGCAGAGCAGGATCCGGCAGCCGTGCGCTTTCAGGACTTCCGCCGAGGTGAGCGCAAATTCAGGGGAGAAGAAGCGCAAGTCATAGCCCACGACGACTGTCGGCGATTTCGTTTCCGCCAGCACGTGCTCCGCCACCGCAGCGGACGCGCGACGCACTCCCGCAAAAGTGAAGTTGTCGGCAATCACGCCGCGCCAACCTGAAGTCCCGAAATGAATCGCTTGGTTCGTCACGGACGGCTATTGTATCTTGGCCCTCAAGCCGCAAACCCACAACATTCAAAATGATGCGCGGCGTACTAGTAAAGACACAGAGAATTTTGAGATGACGGATAAAATAGTCGTTCTAGTCACGTGCGGCTCGGCCAAGGAAGCCAGGAAGATCGCGCGGGCGGTGGTCGAGCAACGCATGGGCGCTTGCGCGAGCATCGTAGCGTCTCCCGTGCACTCAATCTACCGCTGGAAGGGAAAAGTAGAGTCCGCAAAGGAATTCTTGCTCATCATCAAGACCACTCAAACTCTGTTCGCTAAATTGGAAGTCGCGATCAAGCGCCTGCACAGCTATGACGTCCCCGAAATCATCGCCCTGCCTGTCGCCCACGGCGCCGCGGCCTACCTCGCCTGGATTTCCGATTCCGTCAGACCGCCGCGAGGAAAAAAGAAATAAAGGCGCTACGGCTTCAACCGAGAAAATCTTTCCGGCAGCGCAAACTATACTCTCGCCAGCGCTTGATCCAGGTCGGCGATCAAGTCTTCCACATCCTCGATTCCAACGGAGAGGCGGATCAGGCCTTGAGTGATCCCGATTTCCTTCTGTTTCTCAACCGGAATGGAAGCATGGGTCATAAGAGCTGGAAGCGAAATTAGAGTTTCCACCCCGCCTAGGCTTTCGGCTAGCGAGCAAAGCTTCACATGATTCAAAAGCGCCTTGGCGGCATCCAGTGATCCCAGGTCAAACGACAGCATGCCGCCAAATCCCGACTGTTGCCGTTTGGCCACTTCATGTTGCGGATGAGACGCAAGCCCAGGGTAAATCACCTTTTTTACTTTCCGGTGAGACTCCAGAAACTTTGCCACCGCCATTCCATTTAGATTGTGGCGATCCATGCGCACGGCAAGCGTTTTAAGTCCGCGAGAAACCAGGAAGCAATCCATCGGCGCGAGACCCGCTCCAGCGGACCGCTGCACGAAATATATTTTTTCGGCGTCTTCCGGACGCGTAAGGATCACGGCGCCGCCAATGCAATCACTGTGGCCGTTGAGGTATTTCGTCATCGAGTGGACGACGATGTGCGCCCCGAGCGCGATGGGTTGCTGCAGATAAGGGCTGAGGAATGTGTTGTCCACTACAAGCGTCAGATTTCTTTCGCGCGCCAGCTTTGCAGCGGCGGCTAGATCCGTGACTATCATCGTAGGATTTGTAGGCGTCTCGACATACATCATTTTCGTGTTTGGTTTGATGGCGGCCTTCACTTTTTCGAGGCAAGAAGTGTCCACATAGCTGAATTCCATCCCGAACTGGACGAGCAATTGAGTCGTCAGGCGGAATACTCCGCCGTACACCGCCTGGGACAGGATGGCGTGATCGCCGGGACGCAAAAGCCGGAAGACCGAATCAATCGCCGCCATTCCCGAGGTGAAAACATAAGCGGCGTGGCCCGCTTCCAACTTCGTAATCGTGCGCTCCAGCGCCTGACGGTTCGGATGGTTCGTCCGGGCATAGTCGTAGCCCTTGCTTTTTCCCATCTCCTCAATCACATACGTGGACGTCTGGTAGATTGGTTTTACGATCGCGCCGGTTAGAGCGTCAGGCTCCTGCCCCACATGAATCGCGTCGGTGGAAAAACCCATCACTTGCCTCCTATCGGGAATAATCATCATACGTCAGAGCACCTAAACTCCACAGCTTCAACGAGAACTCCGTCGCTGAGCCAGTGAAGCCATTATGGATTGCAGTTTTTTAGAACTTGAGAGCGACTGGCTATTCCTGTAAAAGAAAGGTGCGATGAGTTCCACTTCGAGCCGCCGGCAATTTTCGTCCGGTTTCTTAACGCTGGCCCTGTTTGCGGCACTCTTGAGCATTGCCCCTTCGTCGCCCGCTCAATCTGCTAATCAGGACCAATCCTCCGCCAAGGACCAGCCGTCCACGCAGAGCGAGCAACCTCAACCTGACAAGGCCGACAAAAAGGATAAAAAGTCGTCCCAATCGGCCACGGTAAAGCTGAGAATCGAGGTAGCAAGCGCGGCCGATGGGAAACCCATTGGAAACGCTAGCGTCTATGTCCGATTCAATGAGTCGGGCGGCTTCCTCCATCGCGAAAAGCTGACTGAACTGAATTTCAAGACGAACCAAGACGGCTCAGCAAAGGTTCCGGAAATTCCGCAAGGAAAAATTCTGATCCAGGTGATAGCCAAAGGCTGGCACACGTTTGGGAAGTGGTACGACATCGAAACCGACGAGCAAACAATTCAAATCAAGCTCGACCCGCCGCCTCACTGGTACTAGGATTCCCTCAGTCGAACGAAAATTTTTCCTGATTTGACAAAAATGCCGGCACAACATTTTCACTTCGGTTCGAACTGAAGTTAAGAAGTTGAAGATCACCTGTAAATTATTTCTTTTGAAAAAAACTGCACAGAAATAGTGCAAAGTGAAGTAAGCCTTTGCCAGACGCTCGATTCCGGTGTTGCGGCGTTCTTTTCCACATAGTTTTCAACAGAACTGTTGAAAACTTTTACACTTCCTTAACATTTCTTTCGTTCTCTTCACATGAATGGCTTCTGAATTGCTTTCTGCGGGAATTTCTATTTTCACCATGGCATCGCAGAATCTTCGACTCTCCTACGCCCGCAACTAGCTTTGTCGTTCGTTGCCCCATGATATGATTATCTTTCCGCTTCGCATATGCTTCCAGCTAAATGAAACAACTCATCCTGAACGCAGACGATTTCGGAATGACGCGAGGCGTAAACGAAGGAATCATTCGCGCCCATCGCGACGGCGTCCTCACCAGCGCCACCTTAATGGCCAACGGCGCGGAATTCGATGATGCCGTGTCGCGCGCCAAATCAAATCCAAAATTGGGAGTTGGATGTCACTTAGTGCTGGTCGGGGGTCCGGCGATCGCTCCGCGAGAGAAAATCTCTTCTTTGGCGGACGCGAACGGAAATCTGCCGGAGTCTTTGGCGGGACTAGTAGCGAGATTGAGCTCCGGATTCATTCGGATGAAGGCCATCGAGCGGGAATTGCGCGCTCAAATCGAAAAAATCCGCTCTGCGGGAATCGAACCGACCCATCTCGACACGCACAAGCACACTCACGCGCATCCCAAAGTGATGGAGGCCGTCGGTCGTGTGGCCAAGGAACTTGGAATCACGCGGATACGCAAGCCCATGGAGAATCTTCGAGATTCCTGGGAGACGACTCGCCATGAAAGTTCGGGCCGCACCAAGGAGTTGATCGCTGCCGCGGCAGCTCGCGCCGTCACGCCATGGTTTCAGACCATCGCACGCAAATATGGTTTGCGTTCTCCCGACCATTTTCTAGGGTTGGCAATGACGGGGGGACTGGGCCCCGCTGCTCTCCGTCGCATGATTGACACACTTTCCGACGGCAGTACCGAGATTATGCTTCATCCAGGCATTTGCGATACCGACTTGGCGAACTCCGGCTCCCGGCTCCAGGACCAACGAGAAACCGAATTGCAGGGGTTGCTCGATCCCGGTGTTAGAAGTGCACTAACCGAAAGGGACATTCGCCTAATTAGCTATCGGGAGTTACACTAGCAAAATGCCGGCGAGCCAAGGCGTGCCACCTCGATACTCGATCGTCGTCCCTTTTCACGACGAGCAGGATAGCGTCCGTGAGCTGCATCAGCGGCTAAGCGAAGTAATGACTGGACGCTATGATCCGGTTGAATTTGTGTATGTGGACGACCAAAGCTCGGACGCCACGCCGCAAATCCTCGCAGCCATTGCCGAGGAAGACCCGCGCGTGGCCGTCCTTCGGCTAAAACGGAACTACGGGCAAACGACCGCGCTGGCGGCAGGGTTCGACTTCGCTTCCGGTGACATCATCGTTTCGATGGACGGCGACCTGCAGCACGACCCCGCCGACATCCCCACTCTGCTCGACGCCCTCGAAGCCACTCATTGCGACATCGTCAGCGGCTGGCGCCAGAAGCGGGTGGACAATTTCATGATGCGCCGCCTGCCCTCGCGAATCGCCAACTGGATGATGAGCAAGCTTTCCGGCGTGGACATCCACGATTTTGGAACCACGTTCAAAGTCTATCGTCGCGAGATTATTAAGGACATTCCACTTTATGGCGAGATGCACCGGTTTATTCCTGCGCTAGCGGCCTGGAACGGGGCCAAAATCGTGGAAGTGCCGATCCGAAATATCGTGCGTCCCGGAGGCAAGTCGCATTACGGAATTTCGCGGACCTTACGCGTTTTCTTTGACATCATAACCATCCGTTTTCTAATGCGGTACATGACGCGGCCTCTGCACTTTTTCGGTCCTCCAGGCCTGCTGGGAATGTTCTTGGGCGCGGCAATTCTGGTGGTCCTCCTCGTTCAGAAGATCTTCTGGGACGTCTCAATCTTCGTTCAGCACGGACCTCTTCTCGTTTTGGGGATGATGTTATGTCTATTCGGGGTTCAACTGCTTGCCGTCGGGCTGGTGGGTGAGTTGCTCATGCGCACGCACTTCGAATCCGGGGAGAACCCGGTTTATCGCCTGGAGCGCGTCTTCGGGGCATCGCGCGCGTCCGAAGCACCCGCCCACGCGGATAAAAATGCGCTTGCGGCCAAGCCGGTGAGTCGTTAGAGTACGGCCTATATGCCGGGCCATGGCATAAAAATTCCAGTAAGGGAAAATCCTATGCGCAAAGTCGTCTTCCTAAGTTCTGCGGTGCTCGTTGTGGCCGCTTTGGTTTTCGCTGGTGGCGATCCTTGGAAATCAAAACCTTATCAGCAGTGGGACGCGAAGGACGTCCAGAGAGTACTTGAAGATTCTCCGTGGTCAAAAGTAATCCAGGTCGAGGCTACTTGGAAGACCGGCAAGGACAATTCAGGCAACGATGCGAGCGGGCCAGCGGTTGCCACAAACCAGCAGGCCCCTGCGGGTGGAGGCGGAGGAAACGGAAAGGCAATGGGCGGATCGGCGCCTGGTGCGGTCAGCACTCCTGTCGCCGGAGCCGGAGATTCCGGAAACTCATCCGGATCAGCATCATTTCTTATACGCTGGGTGTCATCCAAAACGGTCGAGAAGGCCGTGTACCGCAAAGCGGAACTGGCCGGGCAGATGAAACCGGAAGACGCCGAAAAGGAGCTGGCAAAGCAGCTTGATGTTTATGAACTCGTCGTCTTTGGGCCGGACATGAAACCGTTCCAATCGGCGGATGAGGATATGCTCAAGACCGACGGCTATTTAATCGAAAAGAAAACGAAGCAGAAAATTTCGCCAATGAAAGTTGAAATTACCCGGGCGCAGGATGGAACAAAAGTACAAGCCGTCGGGTTCATTTTCCTAAGGAAGGCGGCCAATGGAGAGCCAACCATCGCGGACGACGAAAAGAGCGTCGATTTTATTTGTTCCGTGAACGGCGCAAAAATTCACACGACCTTCGACATTTCAAAGATGCAAGATACGCAGGGACGCGATCTCTGAGCAAAATGAGAATATAATCTCAACCCTTCGAGGAGATTTCATGAAAATTTCTTGGCGTCACGCGGTGACCGCAATGCTGCTTGCTGTGGTGGCAACGGCTGCCAGTGCCCAAATGGGGCACTTTTCGGCCCCGCACGTCAGTGGGTTTTGGAATCCCGTCGTTGGAGAAGGTGCGGAATACGAAATGCAATCAGCAAACGGTGATAAGACCGATATGCAAATTGCTGTCGTTGGCAAAGAGTCGGTCGATGGGAAAGATGCATATTGGTATGAGACGTCTTTTAATCGCGGAAGCGGTCAGATGATCATGAAGCAGTTGATGGTGCTGAATGGTCCCGATACTCAAATCTCGCGCATGATCATGCAAATGCCTGGCCGTCCGCCGATGGAGATGCCCACGCAAATGATGCATCAGGATCGCGCGCCGCAAACCGCCGACGTTCGAACCGGCGGGGAGGATTTGGGAAGCGAAACCATTACCGTGCCGGCCGGCACTTTCACCTGCCAGCACTACCGTGCGAAGAGCGGGGGCGAAGTTTGGGTTTCGCAAAAGGTTTCTCCGTACGGGCTGGTGAAATCAAAGTCGAATGACTCGTCCATGGAGTTGATCAAGGTAATCAGCGGGGCGAAGGACCAGATTACGGGCACGCCGCAGCCGTTTAATCCTCAGATGATGATGCAACAGCAGCAACAGCCCCAGTAACGATGATGTCGAAGCGCTAGCTTTTTTCAGAAATTGTAAAGAGGCGTCCCGATGCCTTCGGGACGCCTCTTAGTTTTTTGCAGAGGTTTTCGGGGCATGCATTTCTCGGAGCTTAGCGTCCATGCGCACCGCCGAAGAAAAATTCTATCGTGCACGGATTACCAGCCGCGACGAGTTCTCGCCCGGACTATGGAAGATTCATCTCGATCCCGGCGGGGAATTCCAATTTGTCGCCGGCCAGTTTGCCACTCTCGGCGTGCAGGCTACGCAAAAACTCATTGAACGGGCTTACTCCATAGTTTCATCGCCCTACGAACGCGAGCTCGAGTTGTTCATCGAGCTTGTTCCCGCGGGCGAGTTGACCCCGCTGTTGCACGCGCTTCCGGTGGGTGCCTATATTTCCCTGCGCAAAGCTGCCAAGGGCCGCTTCACGCTGGATCTGAAGAGCGGTCACAAAAATCATCTCTTGCTCAGCACGGTTACGGGTGTAGCTCCGTATATCTCTTACATGCGCACGCTTTACAAAGATTGGAGCGATAACCGTTTTCCCAACGACATTCATCTTTACTTGATTAACGCGGCAAGCCGCTCCTGGGAATTTGGGTATCACGAAGAACTTGAGCTGTTGGCTTCAAAAGTACCGTGGCTCACTTATATTCCAACCGTAAGCCGTCCGTACGAAGACACCCAATGGCGCGGCGAGATAGGCCGAGTGGAAGACCTCATCCGCAAGTACAAGGACCAGTGGAAACTGGCGGGTTCGGACACAACAGGTTATCTCTGCGGTAATCCGCAAATGATAGAACTCGGGAAGGGCATTTTGTTCCGCTGCGGATTTGCGAAAGAGTCGCTGAAAGAGGAAGTGTATTGGATTCCACCGAAGACTCTCCGCCGCTAACGGGCGTGCAAGGGGCCTTGCTGCGCCCGCCAGTGACGGATTCCCGCTGCGGCCTCGCTTTAGATCGAGGGAGCCGAAGCAGCAAGCTGTTCAATAGTGCTCGAAATCGCGCGGATGGGCGTGGAGACGTGCACAGTTTCGTCTTTTTCTTCCACATCTACCACGATTGATCTACCTTCTTTCGCCACGCGCACGTGTTCGCCGGGCTCTTTCACTTCCACCAAGGTCACATCGTCACTCTCGCGCAACTGGTCCAGCGCTGCGCGAATCGTCGGCAGCCAGGGCTGAATCTGGGCGGCAGCGTGGGATAACTCTCTCCGCGGCGCAAAGCGCATGCCGATCGGCACCAGCATCGCCGGAGCGATCACGTACACGTGATGCACTTCCGGATGGCGCTCCACAACTTTCACTTCGACCATTCCGTCGCTGCAGAGCAGTCCCACGCCCGCCACCGCTGTTCCCACGATTCCCAAAGCAACTTTCCCGAGCAGGATCACAAATCACCTCCGCCAGAATCTTGTCCGCTTACTCTGAACCGTTTTTCGAGTCAACCCAGATGCGCACGTGTTGCGAAGCGTCCTCCACAGTAATCAGGAGCGCATCGCCGGCATCGCTCAGCGCCCGAATCGCCGCAGAAACATCAAGCTCGTTATCCTTGGCAGTGGAAAGCAGCGCATCGACCACCTTCATCGGAACCGTGACGTCTACCTTTTCACCTTTCGCTCCGTCGCGAACGTGAATCACGATATTTCCATTCGATTTTGCTACCCGCACGTCTTGATCCTTTTCCTTCACCGTCACGAACTCATTGTCCGGAGCCGTACGCACCGCGTCCAGGAGCGCGCGAATATCCACGTCGTTCATTTCCGCGGACCCGATGCTCACATGCCCGTTGTGCAAATTACCTTTGTTCACAGTCGGAAGAATCTTTTCGGCCATCGAGAGCGGCACATTCACGTTCACACTTTCGCCCTTCGTCGCGTCCTCCACCCTCACGTGCAGGTATCGCTCACCCGGCCCGGCCAGAGCTGCCGGAGCGGTTGCCACTGCTGACAGAACGCAGAACATCACGATCCCGCATAGTTGTTTTCTCATTTTTGGGAAGCCTCCCATTCTCTTCCTGGTCATATGTACGGAGTGGCCCCTGCAAATGTTCCGTGATTTTTCCGCGAGGTTGGATTGGCAGACTACGGCGGGGTTTGGGGCGCAGCCGTCCGACGGCATTACTTGCGTTGAAGTTTGAAATAAACAGCGGCCAGCGGTGGGACGCGAATCTTCAAAGAATAAGCACGGCCATTCCACGGCACCGGCTCCGCGGACACTCCGCCGGAATTCCCGTTGTCGCTGCCTTCGTAGTACGCCGAATCGGTGTTCAGGATCTCGCCGTAGAAACCTGCTTCAGGCACGCCCACGCGATAATTCTCGCGCACCACAGGCGTAAAATTGCACACCACAACAACAAAGTTGTGCGAATCTCGCGCGCGCCGCACAAACGAAAGAATGCTCGCTGCGCCATCATTGGCCTCAATCCATTCAAAGCCGGGCCATTCGAAATCAACTTCATGAAGCGCCGCCTCGTTGGTGTGAAGATAGTTTAAATCTGTAACCAGCCGCTGGACTCCGCGGTGCGGCGGCGATTCTTGCAGCCGCCAATCGATCGCCTCGGTCTCAGACCATTCATTTCGCTGCGCCAGCTCGCATCCCATGAACAAAAGCTTCTTTCCCGGATGCGCGTACATATAGCCGTAGAGCAGCCGTAAATTTGCAAATTTCTGCCAATCGTCGCCCGGCATTTTTCCCAGCAACGAGCGTTTGCCGTGCACCACTTCGTCGTGCGAAAGCGGCAGAACGAAATTTTCGTTGAACGCGTAGATCATCGAAAAAGTGAGCTCGTTGTGATGGAACTGCCGGTGAATCGGGTCGTTCTCAAAATAACGCAGCGTGTCATTCATCCAGCCCATGTTCCATTTCAGATCGAAGCCCAGCCCGCCGTCATACGTGGGGCGCGATACCGCGGGCCAGGAGGTGGATTCTTCCGCAACCATCAGCGCTCCGGCGTGCCGCTTGTGCACGACCTCGTTGAGCCGCTTGATGAAATCAATGGCTTCCAGATTCTCGCGCCCACCGTATGGGTTCGGTATCCACTCGCCCGGCTTGCGCGAATAATCCAGATACAGCATCGAGGCCACCGCGTCCACTCGCAGCCCGTCGATGTGATACTTGTCCAGCCAGAATAGCCCGTTCGAGATCAAATAATTTTGCACTTCGTTGCGCCCGTAATTGAAAACCAGCGTGCCCCAGTCCGGATGGGCTCCGCGCCGCGGGTCGGCGTGCTCGTAAAGGTGGGTGCCGTCAAAAAAGCTGAGCCCGTGCGCATCCCGCGGAAAATGCGCCGGCGTCCAATCCAAAAAGACGCCGATTCCTTCGCGGTGGCAGCAATCAACAAAATACATAAAATCCGCCGGCGAGCCGTAGCGGCGTGTCACCGCGTAATAGCCGACCGTTTGATAGCCCCACGAACCATCAAACGGATGCTCCATGATCGGCATCAGCTCGATGTGCGTGTAGCCCAGCCGCTTCACGTAGGGAATCAATTCCTCCGCCAGCTCGCGATAAGTGAGCCAGCGATTTCCTTCCGAAGTTTTCCGCTGCCAAGATCCCGCGTGCAGTTCGTACACGGTCAACGGCGAATGCAGCCAGTCTCGCGCTGCGCGAGCTTTCATCCACGCCGCATCGTTCCATTCATAGTTCTCGATATTGCAAACCACTGACGCGCTTTTTGGCCGCAACTCTGCCGCAAATCCATATGGGTCGGCTTTCAGCCGCACAAAATTTCCAAAGCGCGAGCGTATCTCAAACTTATAGAGCGCGCCTTCGCCAAGTCCTGGAACGAAAATCTCCCAAATGCCGCTCACGCCGCGGTTTCGCATGGTGTGAACGCGCCCGTCCCAAAAATTGAAATCGCCCACGACACTCACGCGTTGCGCGTTCGGCGCCCACACTCCGAAATGTACGCCACGCACTCCGTCGATTTTCCGCACATGCGCGCCCTGCTTTTCGTACTTCAGGTAGTGGGTGCCTTCGCCTGAAAGATACAGGTCGTAGTCGGTAAGCAGAGGAGGGAACGCGTAGGGATCGTAATCCTCCCACGTATTGCCATCCGCGAATCGAAATCGCAAACGATACGCATTCGGCGCCAACGCTTCACCGTCGCGCAAAGCGGGGTTGCCGGGAGCCGACACCGACTCAAACACGCCGTCTGAATGAATCTGCGTCATCGGCTGCGGAACCGCATTTCCGCGCCACACTAAGCTAGCTTCGACCGCGCCAGGCCGGAACCCGCGAACCACGAGCACGCGTTTCCCGTCGCGCTCGATCCAGTGGGGACCCAGAATCAACGACGCATCTGAATTCTCGCCGCGCACGATCCGCTCAATCTCATCGCGCAAGCTCGCGCCGGCAGCCTTCACTTCGCCCGCTTGTTTGTTTTTTTCTTCCATGCAGTCGCGAACCCGCTTTACAACGTCGAGTCACCATCTTACCGGAGCGCACGCGCCTCGCCAAACCTCGCGCCGCGCGTTATCAGAAGCGAGGTCACCACTGCTGTGCCGTCAGCGCGCCGAGAGCAATCAATATCGCGATCGTCACAACGTCAAAGATCATATGCAGCGTATTCGGCGTGATGCCATTGCGCCCGTGCAGGAGGGAGTGCGTCGTTCCGTACATCACTTTATAGCGCGCGGCGAGTTCCGGATCCGGCCGAAAAAGATATGGAATCCACCACGCCTTCAACGAGCCGAGGCATGCAAGCCCGTAGGTGATCCAAAGCCACCAGAGGAGCCAGTCCGGGTAGCGTCTGCCAAAGTGGAAGGCGCTGCCGGCCAGCCCGATCGCAACCGGAGTGAAGTTGATGAATGTGATAATCAGAAGTTTGCTGCCCCGGGAACGCCGCACGAGCGCCTTTCACGTCATTGAGCCTTCCGAGAGGAATCCAATTGTGCAACGCCACGAACAAAATGACGAAACATTGAAGCGCAACCAATGCGCCCTGGGTGATGGTATTCATCACCGCAGATTATACGGCACCCCCTGTTCCTCAGCCTCTGTAAGGCTGCATCTTCGCGCGAAGTCCCGAGAAACGCGCTCGTCGGATCTGATCCACAGGCGCTGGACTTGTCCCAAATTCCTAGGTACGCTACCGGGCACCCGGGGCGCACAGCGGGGACAATCCACCGAAGGAGTTCGATCATGAGAAACATTTCTCGCTCCATACTCTTCCTCGTAGCGCTGGTTGTGTTCTGCGGCGCAAGCGCAACCGTAGCCCGCGCGCAAGACGCCGCCGCGAAAAAAACTAAAACTCCGAGCGAAGCCGTACTCGAAGCCTGGAACGACGTTGGCAGCCGCCTCATCACCATGGCGGAAGATTGGCCCGAAGATAAATACACATACAAGCTCACTCCCGATGTCCGCACTTTCCAGCAAGTTCTCTTGCACGTCGCCGGCTCGAACTACGATTTCTTAAACCACGTCGCCGGCTCGAAGCTGGGTGAAGCGGCAAACGATCCAGCGGTCGCCAGTTACAAAACCAAAGCCGAGACGGTCGCGTACCTGAAGAAATCCGTCACCGACGGCGCCACGCTGATTCAAAAAGAAGGCGACGCAGGCGTCCTCAAGCATCTCGATTACTGGATCGGCTACGTCGAGCACATGGGAGAACACTACGGCTTGCTCGTCGCCTATTACCGCGCCAACAATCAAGTGCCGCCCGAATCCCGCCCAAAGAAATGACGATCCGTTAAGGATCGTCATCCCGAGCGGTTCACGCGAGGGATCTGCTTTTGTAATTTGGTTTCGACGGCGCGATGAGGCTCTAAATCAAACTGCCTGTCCAGGCTACGGCCTGGACAGGTCCCCATGGAATGAGACGATGAATACGGAGGCAATGCACAGGGCGCTGGCAGGTTCGCAGGCGGGAAAGCTCACTTTTCCTGAAGTCGTGGGCATGCTCATCAGCGCCGGCGTCGAATCCTACTTCGCCGACTTGCTTCGCGGCGAGGAGACTTTTTACACCACAGATGGCGAAACACACCGTGAGCGGATGACGCTTCCGCCCTCGAAGATCGCCGCCGATTTCTCGCAGTCTGCGCTCGTCGCCGCCATCCGTGCCGCACAAGCCGACCAAATCCGCTACCCCGAGTTTGTAAAGCAGGCCACCGCTGCGGGAACCATCGGGTATTGGGCTTTCTTGGCCGGCAAAAAAGTAATCTACTTCGGCCGCAAGGGAGAGTTTCACGTCGAAGAGTTTCCGCGTCAGAAATCGTGAGTTTTTTGGTCTGACGGAATTTGCGGCCCACCCATCTGCAAAGGGCCAAAGTGCGCGGGGGCTACCCGCTTACACCGTCGGCTCGTACCACAGCACTACATTCCCGTTCCCGAACGCCCGCGTCTTGGTCAGCTTCAGGTTCAGTTTCTCTTTAACGCCGTCGAACATCGTCCTGCCTTTGCCAAGAACTACAGGAACCACAGCGATCTGGTATTCATCGATCAAACCTTCCTGCGCCAATTGCGACACAATGCTGCCGCTTCCCAAAATCACCATGTCCGGTCCGGCTTCTTTTTTCATCGTTCGTACTTCCGCAGCCGGGTCGCCCTTCACCAGTCTCGTATTGCTCCACGAAGCCTTGTCCATCGTCCTTGAAAACACAACCTTCGGCATCTTGTTCATACCGTCGGCCACGACCGGGAACATCTTGCTCGCCTGCGGCGTTGGCCAAAAGCCGGCCATCAGCTCATAGGTGATCCTGCCGAACAATAGCTGGCCTTGGCCGTTTGCATTGCCTGCGGAAAATGCGTCCCACTCGTCGTCCGTCTTATTCGGACGCGCCCAACTCATGTCGCCATTCTTGTCCACAAAATAACCATCCAAAGTGACGTTATTGAAGACCGCTAATTTCCGCACGTTTCTTCTCCATTTTAGATTTTCGCCGACTTTAGCGAAAGCCGCCGGATTACGCCGCCGAAGTTGTGTTCAATTCTCTTGTTGTAGCAGAAATGCTCGGCCATCAATCCAAAGTTTTATTCAACTGGGGTAACTGCCGGTATTCTTGATTCTAACTCCTGGATTTTCTCCAGAAAGCCGTCGCGCCGGAAAAGGCCGAGCGCGGCGGCATCTCCAACGGTGTCCTAAGTGTCATGGAATCTGTAATGTTGGTACGAACGTACCATTGCGACCCTCGCCGTGGCCCGCTACAAATGGGTGTCGGGCGAACTGGGCACCCGCCAATTCCAAGTCCAGCGACATGTCGAGCAAGAAAAACAAGTTTCGGACGAATCCGAAGGCGCCCTTGCGTCCCCGAAGACGCGGACAAGAGCCCATGGCAGCAGGTCCTCTCGCCGAGGCTCCTACGGGCGGGGATGCGCGAGCATTACGCGACACGTTCGACGGTACGAATCCCCAACTGCTATTTTCCGGCAATCCCCAGCCGATGTACATTTACGATGCGAAAACATTGGCTTTTCTCGACGTCAACGGAGCAGCTCTCGCCCAATATGGATACGCGCGCGAGGAACTCCTGCGCATGTGCATCACCGATATACGCCCGATCGAAGACATTCCACGCGTGCTCGAAGCCGTCCGCAACAATCCTTCGGCTCTGGCTTTTCGAGGGTACTGGCGCCATCGGCGAAAGAACGGCGAAATTTTCGAAGTCGAAGTCACTACCCAGGGAATTTTTTTTGGCGGCCGCAAAGCGACTCTCGCATCTGTTCAGGACATCAGCGCCAGGCGAGCCGCAGAAGAAAAAGTCGCAGAGCACAATGCCTACCTGCGCGCGCTGACGGAAAACAATCCGCTGGCCATCGTGGTCATGGACGCCAATGGCCGCGTTCAGATGTGCAACCCCGCTTTTGAAACCCTCTTTGGCTATCGGCAATCAGACATTCTGGGAGCGGAACTGGATTTATTGGTTGTTCCGGCACGCGATGCGAGCGAGGCCCTGGAATTGAGCAGGCGCGCCACAAGGGGCGAGGTGGTGCGGGCAGAGGGCAAGCGCCGCCGCAGCGACGGTTCGCTGGTAGACGTCCAGATCGTGGCGGTGCCGCTGACCGCAAGCGGAAAGCGCACGGGCAGTTTCGGGATGTACGAAGACATCACCGAGCGGTGCCGCGCTGAAGAGGCCCAGCAACGTGCGGAGGAAAGGCTCAGGCTCTTATTCGAAAACGCGGTGGAGGGGATTTTTCAGACTACACCGCAAGGCCGCATCCTGAGCATGAATCCCGCGCTTGCGCGAATGTGCGGATATTCCAGTTGTGGGGAAATGCTGGAATGCATCACCGACGTGGCGCAGGACGCCTATGCCGATCCGGAATTTCGCGAGGAATTCAAACGGCGGATCGAAAAGAGAGGCGTGGTCGAACAATTTGAATATCAACTGCGACGCAAAGATGGCGCGAAAATCTGGGTTTCCGAAAATGCGCGCGCGGTGCGAGACGCGCACGGCAAGATCGTTTGTTATGAGGGCACGGTAGAAGACATCACTGATTACAAACGCGCCGAACTCGAGCGGCAGGTAAACTTTGAAATCATTCGGGGCGTGAATGTAACCGACAACCTCGACGACCTGCTCCGGCTCATTCACCTCGCACTCAAGAAAGTGCTCTACACTGAAAATTGCTTCGTGGCGCTGTACGAGCCGGCGACAGAGATGTTCCATTTCCCATTCTTTGTAGACCGGTTTGACGTTGCGCCGCCTCCTCAGCAGGTCGGAAGAAGTTGCACTGCGTACGTGTATCGCACCGGGCGGGCTATGTTGATTCCCCAAAAGGCGTTCGACAAGCTCGCTGAGCAAGGAGAAGTGGAACTGGTCGGCACGCCTTCGCCGTCCTGGTTGGGAGTGCCGCTGCAGACACCGGCGGCCACCATAGGCGTCTTGGTGGTTCAGCATTACGAAAACGAAAATGCATACACGGAGCGGGATCTTGAATTTTTGGGCTCAGTCGGCGGGCAGATCGCTCTAGCCATCGAGAGGAAACGCGCGGAGGAAAAAGTACGCGAAAGCGAAGCGCGTTTGCGCGTCTTGGTCGAACAACTGCCCGCTGTTCTTTGGACGGTGGGAAAGGATCTTCGGTTCACATCTGCGATGGGAGCGGGGCTGACGCGTCTGGGATTAAAGCAGAATCAAGTGGTTGGAATGTCGCTGCCGGAATATTTTGAGACGTCCGATCAGAGTTTCAAGCCGATCGCGGCTCATCGTCGCGCAATGGCGGGAGAACCGACCACCTTCCATGTCGAATGGAAAGGCGGATCTTACGCGTGCCATGTCGAGCCCCTGCGCGACGCCAGCGGCCAATTGCAGGGCGCGATTTGCATGGCGCTTGACATCACGGACCGCAGGCAACTCGAGGAGCAGCTTCGCCAATCGCAGAAAATGGAAGCAGTCGGACGATTGGCGGGAGGAATTGCTCACGATTTCAACAATCTCTTGATGGTTATCCAAGGCTACGCAGATTTGCTCGCGGATCGTCTGGCCGCCGGGGATCCGTTGCGGCGCAACGCGGAGCAAATCCAAACGGCCTCGCAGCGGGCCACCTCGCTCACGCGCCAATTGCTCGCTTTCAGTAGAAAACAAATGCTGGCGCCCAAAATAATCAGCATTCAAAGCATTTTTGTGGACATGGAGAGAATTCTGCGAAGGCTGATCGGCGAGGACATTCAGTTGGAAACCTCTTCCAGTGCCGACGTGGGCCTGATCAAGGCAGACCGCAGCCAGATCGAGCAAGTGATCCTGAATCTTGCCGTTAATGCGCGGGACGCGATGCCGCAGGGCGGTCGCCTGACGATCGAGACTGCGAATGTCGATTTGGATGCCTCCTATTCGGGGTCCCCTGCCGTGCTGGCACCCGGCAAATACGTAATGCTCGCGGTTACCGACAATGGCTGCGGTATGGACGCCGAAACGCAAACGCACATTTTCGAACCGTTCTTTACGACGAAGGAGAAGGGAAAGGGAACGGGACTTGGTCTCGCTACGGTATACGGAATCGTGAAACAAAGCGGCGGCTACGTCTGGGTGTATAGCGAACCGGACCGCGGAACGAGTTTCAAGATTTATCTGCCGAGAATTGAAGATGAAGAGGGAGAGCGCGGACGCGACCGGCGCACTGACGTTCAATCCATAGAACACGGATCGGAAACTATTCTTCTGGTGGAAGACGAGAAAGGCGTCCGGGAATTGGCCCGAGAATATCTGGAGATGAGCGGATATACAGTCATCGAAGCGGAAGATGGCCACACCGCTCTGGAATTGGCAGCCATGCACGCGGGAACAATCCACCTTTTGATGACGGACGTGGTGATGCCAGGCATTAGCGGCCGGGAACTGGCCGAACGCGTGAAGCTGATTCGGCCAAAAATCAATGTCCTCTATATGTCCGGGTACACCGACCAGGCCGTGGTGCATCACGGGATACTAGATATGGATGCGGTACTTCTTCAAAAGCCATTCACGATGGCTACACTTTCGACGAAGCTTCGAGAAATTCTCACAGCTGAAACCGTCCAATAATTTCCAGCGTGTTATGAATTCGCTTTTACCAGGCGATTCTCCGTATCGCATCGCTGAATACTTTGCGTGCACCTTTCCGACACATATGACCGCAGGCAGACAGACGGTTTGAGCGCAGAATTTTGTTCGCATTTCACAGCCTGATGTAACGTCATGAAACCGCAGTCGTTCCGAGGCGTAGCGTTCTCCGCTTGAACTGCCCCCTTAATGGCGCTGAAGCTGCTGTTGTAGAAAGTATACGTTTCATCTCTCCGCCGGAAGCGGGACGGAGGCAGCGGGATAGGGGGATGCCATGGGGAAGGGCGGCGAGCAGTATCAAATAGACCCTCAAAATACGGTAACTGAGGAACTGATCGGCGAGCGAAGACTCTGGACCGCAGTGGTCATATCAGCGGTAGACGATTGGCGAAACGGGAGCTTGCGAGTCCAGCGAAAAGCTCAAGAATTTCTCTTCGATAATGACGCAGATTTTCAGACGGTTTGCGCGCGCGCGGGACTCGAGCCAGGCAGTTTCCGAGCGAGGCTACGCAAAATCGGGAAGCTAGTGGAAATGAAAGGTACCACCGTTCCCGGTATTGCTGCATGAATCGACCTGGATCACCGCGAAGTAAACGCCAGCGCAACAGAGTTCTTCGGCCAATTGAAAACGATCTTGCGGCTCGCGTCGTAGAACTTTTTGTGGCGCTCCATTTGCTTCGCGGAAACTCACCTCAGCAAAGAATCCTCCAGTCCCAGATATTGAAATAGCGTAGAATTTCTCATCAACTCTCGATCTGAAATATTGATGACTTCCGCCGTCAGCCCCGAGAAACAGCTTCTCGCCTACTGCTCGCATATTCAACTCGATTCGTCCTTAGCGCAGAAGATCGCCCAATTGCTGGAACGTGATCTCGATTGGGACTATATGCTCAACGAGGCGGAAGAAAACTCAATCTTTCCGCTCGTTGGGCGGCAGTTGCAAGCGATTGCGACGGATGCGTTGCCGGCGGCTGCGGCGGACCGCCTAAGAAATGGTTGCCGGGCGAATACGATCCGCTGCCTGTTTCTTGCAGCGGAACTGATCAAGATTCTCGATCTTTTTCGCTCTCAGGGGATCGAAGCTATTCCTTACAAAGGCCCTGTGCTGGCGGTGCAAGCCTATGGCGACATAACGCTTCGGGCGTTCGAAGATTTGGATATCGTTTTGCGCCAGAGCGATCTGCCGAAGGCACATGAACTGGTGCTTGGACTTGGGTATCGCGCGAAATTCGATTGGGTCATTTCGTCTGGCGCAGATACTTCGGCGGTTCCGGGCGAGTACAACTATCGTGACGAAGAACGGCGTGTAATGGTGGAGCTTCACACCGAGTTGACTCTTCGGCATTTTCCGAAGCCTCCCAATCTCGATGAGCTTTCGCTCCGGCTAGCGTCAGTAAGGCTGAACGAGCGAGAAGTTCGGACGTTCTCGTTGGAAGATGGGCTGCCCATACTTTGCATTCACGGGGCAAAAGATTTCTGGGGGCGATTTTCATGGATCGCGGATATTTCCGAACTACTGAGGCGCTACCCGAATCTGAACTGGGATATCACAATGCAGCGAACAGAATCCCTAAACGCAGAGCGAATGCTTCATGTCGGACTTGCTCTCGCGGCCGGATTGCTTGATGCACCGGTGCCGAATGAAATTTGGCAGCGAGTGCAAGCCGATCGCGTGGCCACGGATGTTGCTTCGGAAATAACAAACCGTCTCATGAGCCCTGACTATCGACCGATCGACGCTCCCGGACGCTTCAATTTTCGCCGCCGGATGTTGTCCGGAACCTTTGCAGGGTGGCGCTATGCCTTGCGGCTTTCCGTCATACCTGCCGAAGAAGACTGGCAAATGATGCGTCTGCCCGGCCCCCTGGCGCCTCTTTATATTGCACTGCGCCCTCTGCGGCTTTTGCGGAAGTACGGCTGGGCCAGTCGCCGCGCTTAAGACCTCCTTTCATCTCTTCGCTAGGCCTCCCCAGCGTTAGTGGCAGATACGCATCGGGCCCCCCATATGCAGTTGACGCATTGCGTGCACCGAACGAGACTGGCTCTGGCACCTATCTTTTGTTGGGTAGATTTGCAATTTGGGGGGACTGCGAGGACGCCCTCACGTCCCGCAGTTATAGGCATTCCGCCGTGAACTTGGGAACAATGGCCGAATTGGATTATCCCGTCAAGCGGCCGGATACTTGCGCTCCGCTTCAAATTTCCATTGGAAACGTGCCGCTTTCGCTATTCATTCGAGAAGAAACGCTGCTCGGGCCAGCCTTGCGACGCTATCGCGAATTTGCGCAGAACTCTGCGAATGGCTTTCCCGTTCATCTGAATGAACCAGAGACGCGGACGAAGATGGGCGAATTTTCATATCTGCTGGACGATGCGAAGCTGATTCTCGGTTCCCGAGGGGCTAAGTTTTATGGCGTGCGCCATGAATATGCGCTGGACTCGCTACTGCGCATTTTGTTGACGATGGTGCTCCTACCGCAGCGCGGGTTTCTTCTGCATGGTGCGACGGTTGTACGGGACGGTCGCGCGTATATTTTCTTCGGCCGCTCGGGAGCCGGGAAGAGCACGGTTGCGTCCCTGTCACCCGAAGGCAGCGTCCTCACTGACGAAATTTCTCTACTGCGCTACTCCGATGGCTGCTGGCAGGCGCACGGAACGCCTTTCTGGGGAGAATTTCGAGCTGCGGGAATCAACCGGCTATTTCCCATCGCGGGTTTGTACTTGCTGAAGCAGGCGAACGACGATCGCGCTGAGTCGCTGTCCTTGAAGGAAGCGCTCCGCGCCCTGTTGCCTTGCGTTCTGTTCTTCACGGCCGAAAAACGCGCGCATGAAACATTGCTTCAAACCTTGATGGGCCTGACCGAGGAAATACCGTGCCACCGGCTGCATTTTCGCCGGCACGCCGAATTCTGGAAGGTGATCGCGGCATGAAAGGCTACATCGTTCGGAATCCAAAACTCGCTTGGCGGGAAGTTGACGGTGAAATGGTGATTATTTCGCCGGAGGACAGCCAAGTGCATGAGTTGAACGAGACCGCAAGCCTGATCTGGAAACACGCCGACGGCCGGAGCCTGGAGGAAATCGCCGAAAGAATTTCCACAGAATACGAAGTCAGCCTGGAAGCGGCGCGAGCCGACATCGGCGAATTGGTGGCTGCGCTGGAGCAGAAGCAGCTGGTGTTCGTCGCAACAGAAGTAAAAGGCTAAGGAATGGCAAAGACTCCGGTCATGGACGGGTTGATCAGCAGGACGGTGGAGCACCACCTTCCCTGGAGCGTCCATGTGGATCTCACGTACAGATGCAACGAGCGGTGCATCCATTGTTATCTCGATCACGAAGATCACGGAGAGATGAAAACGGATGAGATCAAAAATGTGCTGGAGCAACTGGCGCAATCCGGCACGCTGTTTCTCACATTGAGCGGCGGCGAGATTTTTTTGCGCGACGATCTTTTCGAATTGCTGGAGTTCGCGCGCTCCCTGCACTTCGATATCAGCCTAAAAACCAACGCGCTTTTAATTGATGCCGAGCGAGCCCGCAAGTTGCGCGCTTTGAGCGTGCGCCGCATTCAAATCAGCATTTATAGCGCCGAGCCGGCGGTTCATGACGCGATTACCAAGGTTCGCGGATCGTTAGAGCGCACTTTGACTGCAATTCGGTTCCTGCAGGCGGAGGGCTTGCAGGTAAAGATTGCGTGTCCGCTGATGAAGCAGAACTTGATGGCTTATCGAAACGTACAAGCGCTTGCGGCGGAGTTGGGCGTCCCATACGTCCTGGATATGACGATTACTCCCAAGATGGACGGAGACATGGGTCTTTTGCAATTGCGGAACCCGGTGCAAGACCTCTTGCCGATCCTCCAGGATCCAACGCTCAACCCGCCATCTAGTTCGCAGGACAGCGCGCAAACGGCGCAACTTACGACCGGGAGCGCTACGTCGAGCGGAATTGAAAGCCACGCATATGAGGACATCCCGTGCAGCGCGGGCCACAACAGTTGCTACATTTCTCCGTATGGAGAGGTTTTTCCGTGTGTGCAGATGCCCGTTGCCACGGGTAACCTGCGGCAGCAGCGCTTCGAGGAGATTTGGTTCAAATCGCCGGAGATGGAGCGTGTACGAGCGGTGCGGGAGTCACAGCTGCCAGTGTGCTCCAAATGTTCGATTCGACAATACTGCGAACGTTGCCCGGGACTCGCGCAGATGGAAGGCGGGGATTTGCTGGGAGCTTACGAGCGAGCGTGTGACCTGGCTGAACTGAAAGCCGGTTTAGCTGGTGTGCAGAATCCGACTAGCGCACTGCACGCGCAGAAACCGAACAGAAAAGAATTGTGTTCAATTCCTTCGCCGGTCGCTACGCCGGCAGTGCAAGCCGGCAGTAACTGACCCAGGGGAACCAATGGAAAGAACGCAAAAAATCGCGCACGGCGATGAAAAGCATCCGAAAAAGAAGCGAGCTTACGTTAAGCCGCAGTGTCTTTCGGAACCGATTTACGAGACCTTAGCACTGGCGTGCGGGAAATTGCCCGGACAAGGCGGAGTATGCAACGCGGCGCCGCGCCGTTCGTAGGCCGCGGACGAGTTGGGCTCAAATTTAGCTGGAGGCTTAGGGCCATGGATAGACAACAGCCGGTGGTCGGAATTCAGCGCACATCGTGGCGCCGGTGCCCAGTATTGTTGGTAGCGCTGTTGCTGGCTGCGCCGGTGATCGCTCGGGAGACAATCGTTTTGCAAAAGTCAGCCACCGATCAACAACTTCGCGGCGGCGATGCCACGCTGAATCAGGCCAGCCCCACTTCAAACAATGTTGGACCAACTGTTACGGTCGAGTCTCTTTCTTCCGCCAACGAGCGAGCTATCATCGAGTTTGACCTTTCACGGATTCCCAATGTGGGTATTAAGCAAGCTTTGTTGACGCTGCATGTAATCACGCCGCCTTCCGCTTCGGCGGGGACGCTGACCTACGGCGCATACGACGTCGCAACCTTCTGGCAACCCTCTACGGTTACCTGGGACGCACGCGTTGCGACCACGGATTGGGGCATTCCCGGCGGCGACATCGGCGGCACAGCTACGAGCACGACGACTGTTACCAGCGCCAGCACGACGGCGCAATTCGACATTACCCCCGATGTGCAAAGCTGGTACAACGGCAGCCCGAACTACGGAACCATCATTAAGGACCAAACGTAAAACGACGCGACCGCGGCTAGCACGGTGTTCGGTTCGAAAGAGGCGAGCGTTGCAACGAATGCTCCTGAACTCGACGTCACGTTCGTTCAGAATGTGACGAGTCTTACGGCCACGCCCGGCAATGCAAGCGTTACGCTGAACTGGACGATTCCTTTGCCGATTGGAACCTCCAATCCCGGAGAATCATACGTCGGCGTCGTCATTCTTCGGCGGTCGAGTCTCCCTGTGGACAAAAGCTCCGTCCCGACCGATACAGTAGATCCAACTTTGTGCGCCACGATAGGAACCGCACAAGTTGTATTTGATGACTCGTCCGGAAAGACCAGCTTTACGGACAATTCCACCACGGACACATGCAGTATTGGTCCTCCGAATAATAATCATACTTATTTCTACAAGGTGTTTCTGCGCGACAATTTGAATTACTACTCTTCGCAGCCGATTGCCAATGGCTCGACGTTCACGGAAGAGATCTCGGCGACACCGAGCGCGTCGGCCAGTCAAGAGTCCCGATGGATTGCCAATACCGCCTCGACCACGCTCGCGGCGCCATCTCTAATTCCAGGTTCAGTGACGGTGATCGGTTCGCAGAGCAACCTGCTCTTTATGGTCAACCCCAACACCGGCCTGCGACTGTTTCCTCCGGTTTCGATAGGTGGTCCGATTACATCGCGTTCGTCGCTCATTGATTCCACTTCGTCGTCCACGGGGGATAACGTAATTTATGTAGCCGATAACGATGGCTTGGTTTACGCGGTGTCCACCGATACCGGAGTCATTCTGTGGGTAGCCAACCCGACTGGCGCTACCGCAAATTTCTTTCAAGGGGCCGCCGCAGTGCAGTTGAAATTGTTTAGCCCTGCATCTTACAGGCGCACAACGGACTTGTTGGCAGTCGGCACGCGCAATTCCGGGACAACAACAGCAAATGAGATTCTGGGACTTGACGGTAACACCGGTGCGACCGTATGGACTACTACCGGAGGAGTGAGCGGCGTTCCGAGCATGGATATCATTAGCTCGACTCCGCAGATTGATTACATCAACGGCGTAATCTGGGTGACCAGCCGAAGCGCTTGCGGAATGTCTCAGCCCAGCCTTTGGAAACTCGATCCGAATACCGGCCTCGTCGTCGCTACTGCAAGTTTGGGCGATACAGATACGTCGCCGACCTTGTCGGCAGCAGGCGATGTTCTGTTCGTTGCGACGAATGGGAACGCTCTTTCAGGATCAACTTGCACGCAAGGCAACGGCCTTCTCTATGCAGTTAATCCTGCAACCGGACAAATGGTGAAATCGTACAGCGTGGGCGACGGAGCGATTGTCAGCTTCCCCCTGGTACTGAATACCGCGGCACCATACACGATCGTCTTCTCGGGAGCCAGCGCGGTACACGCGGTTTCCTACGATCCTACCGGACCGACGTTTACCGACCTATGGGATACGACAATTTCCGTACCATCAGCGCCGGTTTCCTTAACCAACCTTAGCGACGTCTTCGTCGGCTCGGCTGATGGGAAGATTCATGAGCTGGATGTTTCAGACGGCACAGACCTAAAGGACGTAACTGTAGATACCGGCACGCCCGGCGTCGTGGGCGATCCGGCTCTCGATATCGTGCTATCGACTATCTACGTTTCAACGACCGATCAACGCGCTTTCGAGTTCACTTATCCGTTTTGAAAGAGGCAGCCATGTCGCACTCAGGACTTGTTGAAGGCAATCAGGCTCTAAAGAAAACCCTATTGCTTGCAGGCATGCTTCTTCTTGTTTCAGGATTTTCGGCGTGCCAAACGAATTCGACTTCCGCGGACAAAGTCCCTCCGCCTGCGGCCAGCGCGACATTTACGTTTTGCGCGAGCGGACTCTCCGACTGTTCGCCAGCCACTTCTTTCAGTGTTGCGGCGGTTCGCGACGTCAAAATCAACGTCGCCTGGGAAAACGTGCCGGCCGGAAACCACATTCAGAAGCTCGAAGTTCTGGTGCCAAACGGCGGTCTTTACCAGCAAACTACCACAGCTTTCGCGATTTCGTCGGACACGAACCAGCCTTTCATTGCCACTCGCAATTTGCCCGTAGCCGGGACGTGGATACAACAACGGCAAATCACGGGTGAATGGACCGCACGCGTTTCTCTTGACGGTCAGGTGATCGCGTCTCAAACGGTGCAGTTGACTCCTTGATGAGCGCTTCGCGGTTTCGGCAGTAACTAAACCCAGGAAAAGCAATGGAAAGAATGCAGAAAATTGCCCACGCCGATGAAAAACGTCCGAAAAAGAAGCGAGCTTATGTTAAGCCGCAGTGTGTTTCGGAACCGATTTACGAGACCTTAGCACTGGCGTGCGGGAAACTGCCTGGTCAAGGCGGGGTATGCAACGCCGCACCGCGTCGCTCGTAGGCGGGCGCCGAGTTTGGGCCCAAATAAGCTGGAGGCAACAGGTTCCGTGGATAGACAACATCCGTTGATCGGAATTCAGCGCATTTACTGGCGCCGGTGGTTTGCGTTGGGGTTGGCGCTGCTGCCGGCCGCGCCTGTGATTGCGCGCGAGACGATCGTGTTGCAGAAATCGGGAACTGACTCGCAAGCGCGCGGCGCAGACGCAACGCTCATTCAGGCGACACCTAACAGCAACAATGTCGGTAATACACTTACCGTGGCCTCGGCCACGGGCGCGAATGAGCGCGCAATTGTCGAGTTCGATCTATCGCGCATTCCGAATGTGGGCATTAAACAGGCGATGTTGACCCTGCACGTGACCACGGCGCCGCCGGCAAGTGCAGGCACCCTGACGTATCAGGCGTACGACGTGACAAATTTCTGGCAATCAAATGTAGTGAGCTGGAATACTCGGGTCGCGACAACTACCTGGACTGCCGCGGGAGGGGACATCGCGAGTTCGGCGACGGCCACGACGTCTGTGACAAACGTCAGCACGACCGCCCAATTCAACATCACGGCAGATGTACAAAACTGGTACAACGGCAGCACAAACTACGGAACGATAATTAAAGACAGCGCGGCCGATGATGGCTTTTCGACTGTTTTTGGATCGAAGGAAGCTAGCAACGCGATATCGCCGGAGCTGGACGTAACATTCGTCCAGAACGTGACGGGACTGACGGCAATACCCGGCAACGCGAGCGTGACGCTGAATTGGAACATTCCTGCGCTGATCGGTACTGCAGTTGGCTCTGAAACTTATACGGGCGTGCTGATCCTCCGGCGTACCAGTTCTCCAGTGGATAAGACCTCAGTGCCGACTGATACCCAGGTTCCGGCACTGTGTGCGACCGTTGGTACCGGAACCGTCGTGTTCGAGGACTCAACGGGGAAAACGAGTTTCACGGACAACGCTTCCGATACCTGCGGCGCGCCAGCGAATGGAACGACCTATTTCTATAAGGTATTTTTGCACGATAGTTCGAACTATTACTCTGACCAGGATATAACCAACGGATCAACGTTTACGGAAGAAATTTCAGCGACACCTGCGGCTACTGCTGCCGCTCAGCAGAACACACAGTGGATTGCAGCGACTTTTGCCACGGATCTCGCCAGCCCATCCCTGATTCCCGGAACAGTTGCCGCCATGGGATCGCAAACCAACCTCGTGTTTTTCATTGACGCCGCTACCGGATTGCGGGAGTTTGTCCCAGTGTCGCTTGGCGGCTCCATAGCGTCTCGCTCACCGCTCATCGATGCGGCATCTTCATCCACGGGACAAGATATCGATTATTTGACGGATCAGAATGGATTGGTCTACGCCTTAAACACAGATGCCGGAGTGATCGACTGGGTGGTAAATCCCATAACAAGCGGCACGCTGGCCCTTCAGGGTGGTCCCGCTGTCCAATTGAAATCAATCGCCGGCGGCTCGAATGACCAGGTTTTCTTCGGCTCACGGATCACGACAACGACCTCCGCGAATCAGATATTTGGGCTGAACGGCAATACCGGCGCAAGCGCGCCATGGTCGCCGCTCACCGGCCCCATCACCACCACGAACGAAGGCGCACAAAATTTGGATATCATCAACTCGACGCCGCTGGTTGATTACGTTCACAGTGTTGTTTGGATCGCCAGTCGCAGCGCATGCGGCACTTCACAGCCTAGTCTCTGGCAGCTCAATCCGAGTACCGGCGCGGTGAAGGCAATCGCAAACCTAGGCGACATCGACGCGTCGCCGACCCTGACTTTCGCAAGCGATGTTCTGTTCGTAGGCACCGTCGGTGATTCCATTGTCTCAAGCACGTGCACCGCGGGGAACAGCACGATTTATGCGATCAATCCCTCGACGGGCGCGACGTTGGCTTCTTACGCATCCACGGACGGACCCATGGTTAGCTACCCGGTTGTTCTGGGATATACGCCGCCGTATACCGTGATTTTCTCAGGCGCTACCGCCGTTCACGCGCTTTCCATTGACACGTCGCAGCCGACGCCGGTGTTCGCGACGGTGTGGAGTACAACGATCGCCAACCCTTCCGCGCCGATGTCAGCAATTGGGCTAAATTATGTTTATGTGGGATCCAGCGATGGCATGATTCACGAGCTTATGCTCACGACCGGAGCCGATGTGAAAGATGAAGTCACGAACGTCGGGCCTACCAAGGGAACTGTGGGCGACCCGTCCATCGATGAAGTGCTTTCTCGCATATATGTCACGACAACGGATCAACGGGCTTACGCTTTTACCATCCCATTTTAGCGAGGATTTCATGTTGCGCTTAAGAGTGAACGATCGGCGTTGGCAAAAGAGAACTCTACTGGCGGCTAGCGTTCTTATTGCGGTGGCGGGATTCTCGGACTGCCAGATGACCTCGGCGGACGGCGGAGCACCTCCCGTACCTCCGGCGACGGCCACATTTTCATTCTGCGATCAGGAGGCTTCCAGTTGCGCCGGTGAAACAAGTTTCAGCGCCACCGCGACTCGCGACCTGGAAGTCAAAGTGTCCTGGCAGAACGTGCCGGTCGGGAACCACGTTCAAACTCTTGAGCTCTTGCTTCCCGGCGGCAATCTGTATCAACAAACCCAAATAGCTTTCGCGGTACAGCCGGGCTCAGACGAACCTCTGGTTGCGATTCAGACGCTCCCTGTCGCCGGTACCTGGATCCAACAGCGGCACATGCTCGGCGAGTGGACTACGCGTGTTTCGCTTGACGGCCAAGTGATCGCGACTCAAACGGTGCAATTGACGCCTTGATGAGCGCCACATCCCACGTTTCCCGGGTTCCTATCGAAGGCAAGGAACCATTTGTCTTGGTGGCCCCGGATGCCGCCCTGCCGGTTGCGGACAAAATGCGCTCGCAAGGATCAGCATGTTTGCGAGTATCGGGTGGCAGCATGGTTCCCTGGATACGATCGGGAGATTTTGTTTTTATTCGCCGCTGTGATTTCGCAAAGATTTCCGCAGGTGACGTGATCGTTTTCCAGCGGAGCGGGCTGGTTGTCGTCCACCGGGCCATTCGCCGCGTTGATGGGGCGGCTTCGGAGAAAACCGCGAGTTTGCTCATCACAAAGGGCGATGCTTGTGACGAAGAGGATGCTCCGGTTTCTGCGGCGGAGTTTTTGGGACGGGCGACGCGGCTTCATCGCGGGCGGCGCCACATCGACCTGGAATCTCTCACGCAGAAATTATTAGGGCGGCTCCTTGCGCGTACCTCGCGTCTGAGCCGGGTCGTATACCTTCCACTCCGCTTCAGCAAGCGGCTGTTGTTCGACTAACAAATAATCTCACAGACTTCAACGTCCAGGCGCGAGTGCTAGCGCTCCCCGCAGTGGCGGACAGTACCTTCAGCCGTGCTTTGAAGCGAAATTGCCGGAGACTGGTTCCATCAGAATGCTGCTTTCACGCGACTGTCATGATTACTGCGGTAGAATTAGGGCTTGGGAATGGCGACAACTCGTGCC
>PMTV01000001.1 GCA_003167215.1 Acidobacteriota bacterium
CCAGTAACGCCTGTTGGACCCGTGGAACCCGTGGCGCCTTTCGCGCCAGACACGCCCGCAGCGCCAGTTGCCCCAGTGGGGCCGGTTGCGCCGTTCGTTCCGTTCGTGCCTGCAACACCAGTAACGCCGGTCGGGCCAGTAACGCCCGTTGGACCCGTGGAACCCGTGGCGCCTTTCGCGCCAGACACGCCCGCAGCGCCAGTTGCCCCAGTGGGGCCGGTTGCGCCGTTCGTTCCGTTCGTGCCTGCAACGCCAGTGACGCCGGTCGGTCCCATTGGCCCAGTTGCGCCGGTGGGCCCAGTTGGTCCCCCTGAGGGCCCGGTCGCACCGGTGGCTCCTGTAAGTCCCGTCGGTCCAGTGGGGCCAGTGGGACCGGTGGCGCCTTCGGAACCCCCTCCGGCGGCAACGATGACCAATTGCGGATCATGACTTGTGTCTGTGTCTTCTTTCGCATCAAAAGTAACGTTAACCCCGGTCCCTACATTCGTACTTGGATTGCTCGACCAAATTCCAATGCCGTTATTTGTCCCAGGGTTTGCTAGCCAATACTGGACTATGGGCGTGATATTCACGAGCAAGTAATCCTCGTGTGCTCCAGAAGGGACAGTAGCTTCAATCGCCGCCGTGCTCAAATCACAACCGGGATGATTGAGCCCGGTCAGTGTTAATTCAGTCCAAACCTGACTTGTTGCCAATCGGCAGACATAGAAATTTCCTGGTGTGTTTGCTTGATCGTTTACAAAAAGTCTGAGTGTTGCCTGTTCGACACTGCTGGCTGTGAACGTAACAGGGAATTCCGCGAGGCTGAATCGGACGTAGGCGTTCGTATTGGGGCTTGCAACGATCAGGTGTACGTTGGTTCCATTGGTTCCGCTGGCTCCATCTTGTGCATAGGTATCATCAGTCGCGGGCGCCTGGGCCCGTGCGAGAGCAGGTATGAAAAGCGCCAGCCCAAATAATGCGAGCATTGCCAGCAGATGAATACGCCTGAAAATCAACATAAAGAGACCCTCCGAAATATTCTTCCCTGTAGCCTGAAACTCTTGATGCGTCCGCGGCACGGAACTCAAATCGATTTCTTCGTTTTCCATAACCATTGCTCGTTGATCGCTGCGGAGCGGAGATTCACAGGGAGATGGATCCGTCAGACACGTTTTGCAATCATCCATTAGCAAGCCACCTTGCTTGAGGCTGTTTAAAGGGCGACACACACCGACCGCACCCACCTCATCTGACAGGCGCAGCGTTACGGCCGCAAAAAGCAATCGGGAAGCCATATTCGTTGAATAATGGAAATTGGGGAAGCAAGCGGGAAACACGAGAAGAATGACAGAGATGCGCCTAGATCGCTGCGTCGAGGATGCCCATTTCTGGAGAAATCGAGCACGCGATAAGCTTTTCGTTAACGGAGCAACACGGCGTTCGTCACCTATAAATTACTCTTTCTAGTTGTAGTAGTCCTGTAGCTCGTCGCGCGCAAGTAGGGATTCTCAGGAGACTTTTTCACAATAAGACTACAATCTTAAGAATCCGCGTCTGACGAACTATCATTTTTGCGGGATAGGAATTACTCAGGAGCGCTGTTTCGGCCCACAGATGCGTTATGGTCAAAAGTCAATCGAGGAATGTGACTTTGTTGATCTCTCGAAGTGTAGTCACCCCGGCGCGAATCTTATTTAGTCCCGAATCACGCAGGAAAGTCATGCCCTCCTCGCGGGCTACCCGTTTTATTTCCGAGGTCGGGCGGCGAGCAATAATCATCTCGCGCACGCGGTCGGAGAGGTCGAGTAATTCAGAGATGGCCGTCCTGCCGTGAAAGCCGGTGCCCGAACACTCGATGCAGCCGCCGCCTTCATAAAATGCCGCGTCGATCCATTCGTCTGGATTCAGGCCCGATTCCCGCAACTCCTGAGCGGAATAATGAACAGGCTTTTTGCAGTGCGGGCAAATAATCCGCACGAGGCGTTGGGCCATGATGCAATTCAGCGCCGAAACAAAATTGTAAGGTTCGACGCCCATGTTGATGAACCTGCCGATTACGTCGGTGACGTTGTTTGCGTGCACGGTGGTGAAGACCAAGTGTCCGGTGAGCGCGGAGTTGATGGCGATTTGGGCCGTTTCCTGGTCGCGGATTTCGCCCACCATGATCTTATCCGGATCGTGNNTGGCGCAGGATGGAGCGCAAGCCTCGCGCAAATGTTAGACCTTTTTTTTCGTTCACGGGAATCTGGGTAATGCCGGCTACCTGGTATTCGACAGGATCCTCGATAGTAACGATCTTATCCTCATCATTCTTAATTTCGTTGATCGCAGCATACAGAGTCGTCGTTTTTCCGGATCCTGTGGGTCCTGTTACAAGAACCATGCCATACGGTTCGTGGATGTATCGCCGAAACTTCGCCACATCCGCGCCGTCAAAGCCCACCACGTCGAGGCTGAGATTGCGGAATTTCTCACTTAGAGTTTCTTTGTCGAGAACGCGAAGTACGGCATCTTCGCCATGGACGGAAGGCATAATCGATACGCGAAAATCCACGGAGCGGCCTTTGTAACGCACACGGAATCGGCCGTCCTGGGGGACTCGGCGCTCGGCGATGTCAAGTTCGCTCATCACCTTAATACGGGAAAGAATTGTTGCATGCCAATTCTTAGCCAGAGGCTGCATGGCGCGTTGCAACACGCCGTCAATTCGGTATTTCACTACTACTTCTGAATTGGAGGTCTCGATGTGAACATCGCTTGCGCGGCGCTCGAGGGCCGTGAAGATCACCGTGTCGACCAAGCGAACCACGGGGCTGAAAGCTTTATCGCCTGTGAGGTTATCGATCGAGAGATTTTCTTCTTGGTCTTCTTGATCTTTGGCTTGTCCGGTGAATCCAACTGTAGCTTCGTCCAGCACGCGTTGGGATTGCTCGGCGCGCTTGAGCATGTCGTTTATCTGTGTTGCAGTGGCAACGCGAATTTGCAGTTTTTTGCCGAGCAGCAAAGCGAGCTCGTCAGTCATCGCCAGGCGGCTAGGATCAGAAAGAGCCACCGCGATCGAGCCGTTGTGAGCTTCCAGTGGAACGAAGGTATAACGAAACATCAGTTCAGCCGGAATGCTACGCATCAGTTCGGGGTCAATGCGCTGCTCGCGAAGGTCAATGAACTCGCAGCGATACCTTTGCGCGAGATGTCTGGTTCGTTCGCGCTCTTCCGATCCGTCAGGATCCGGCTCTGCGATTATGGGACGAATTAACGTTGCCATACTTTGCGTCCGAGATTACGGGCTCTTAAATCGGTTTACCACAGGCCACGCATTCCCTCTGGTTGGCTGCAACTTGGTGTCCATTTGGAGTGATGAGGAGGCCTGGGAGTCATCAGAGCTTAGAACCCATGGTTTCCCATCGTTTAAAGGCATCTGGAATAAATTAAAACGGTTTCAGAGAGGGCCTTTGTGAAGGAAAAGAACTCAATCGTGTACGACGTTAACTGTGGAACCGTAATCAAATGAAGACATTTCATTGTTTTGGCAATCATGTTGTAAGGTCACCAGCCGGTCTTGAATTCGTTTCACCTATCTGAGAATTCGTAGAAAAAGAGGGCCAAGAAGCTACCACCAGCGACGGACATTAACAAAAAGAATGCGATTGAAAGACTAATACCGAGTATAGACCCAGCAATACCACGCATTCCCGCAAATCTCCCGGCCAGAAGACCAAAAGCGACCGCGAATGAGGCAATCCCTACGTACCCTGGGATATGGAGTCTTCCTCGCTTCGCTGCCCTTGGAATCAGTATCGCAATTAACAAGCTCGCGAACGTCAGCGGCACAGTTAAAGGAAGATTTGTCGCAATCACGCCGAAAACTTCTACCGTCACAATGTGTCCCTCAAGAATATTGGTCAATAAATTAGCGCGAAACTCGGTTCAATCAAACATTCCGAACTGCAAGATCGCCTGCGACGACCGCGCATTACGGCTTATGTCCATTGGTGCTCATTTTCATATGCATCCCTAGGGAAGTTGCATTAGTACGATTCATTCGAAGCAATTGCTCGATAACCGAATTGTAGGAATCAATTTCCTCCTCACTGCGACCCAGTTCGGCGAGCGCCGCTGCCTTTCCGGCAAGGGCTCTGGCTACTTCATTTTGGAGTGAGGGTTCCGTTGACTCCCCGTATTTTTCTATAACGAGGTCGTAAGCCTGTAGTGCTTCTTCTCGTCGGTTGAGGTGACACAAAACAATGCCTTTGCTCGCTAGCGCTCTGGCCACATTCTCCTGAAGCGAGAGCTCACGAGCTCCGTCACATCTTGAAATTAATAAGTCATACGCACAGAGGGCCGCTTGATTTCGATTCAATCGGCCGAGGGCGACTCCCTTGCATAACAGAGCTCTTGCCACTTGCTCCTGCAATGAAACTGCCGTGGCCTCGCCAAATCGTTTCAACATTTGATCGTAGATCCGAATCGCTTCTTCTCTTCGATTCAGCCGTCCGAGGGCGACGCCCTTGCTCACGATTGCTGTCGCGACCTGTTCCTGCAGTGCCAGTTCGATAACTTCGCCAAATCGCGTTATGACGAAATCGTAAGCCTCAATAGCATTCTCGCGCCGATTCAGCTTGGAAAGCATGCCTCCCTTGCGTACCATCGCCGTCGCTATCAGCTCTAGCAATACCAGTTCTGAAGCGTCGCCGAATCGGTCTACTAATGAATCGTAAGATTGAATCGCCTCGTCCGCACGGTTTAGCTTCTCAAATGCCAAACCTTTGCCCAATAAAGCTCGCGCTACATGTTCCCGAAGCGAGGACTCCACTGCTCCACTGAACTCCTCGATCAGCGAGTCATATACCTCTACCTCATCTTCGATTCGATGGAGCTGTCCCAGAGACGAAGCCTTGCTGGACAGCGCTACGGCTAATTCTTCGCGCGACTCAGGGTCGGTAGCTTTAGTGAGCCTCTTCACGACCGAGTTATAAACTTGAATACCTTTTGGATCGAACATAGACCGGGGTAACTCGACCCCCGCCCCCGCTAGGCGTTCAAGACACTGTGGGCGTTTGCCGGTCGAAACGAACTCACCCAAAATAGCATCGTCCTCCCCTATACCGGTCTTGTTGAATACGAAAATTTCCTGCAGGCTGACTGTTCCATCCTCTTGCATTCCGGTAATCTCAGAGATATTTACTACCTTGCGCGTACCGTCGGTGAGACGACTTACCTGGATTACGAGATTAACCGCTGAAGCAATCTGGGCGCGGATAACGGGCAATGGTATATTCAGGCCGCCGGTCGTTACCATGGTTTCCAGCCGACTGATGGCATCATAACCGGCTCTGGCATGTATTGTGGTGAGCGAGCCATCGTGACCAGTATTCATGGCCTGCAACATATCAAGCGCTTCTTCGCCACGCACTTCGCCTACAACGATGCGATCGGGCCGCATACGTAGTGCGTTGATTACCAGACGTCGCGGAGGGATCGCACCAGACCCTTCGATGTTCGGCGGGCGTGTTTCCAGCCGTACGACGTGATCCTGCCGAAATTGAAGCTCCGTGGCATCCTCGATTGTGACGATGCGCTCTCGTTTAGAAATGAAAGATGAAAGCACATTCAGCAAGGTCGTCTTTCCGGAGCCCGGACCGCCGGAGACAACCATATTGAGTCGCGCGTATACGCAAGCACGAAGAAATTCCAACATGGGTGCGGTGAGAGTGTTATTTTTCACCAGGTCGTCAGCTTCGAGAAAATGGCTCCCGAAACGGCGAATAGATAGACACGGACCATCAATGGCCAGGGGCGGAATGATGGCATTTGCACGCGAACCGTCCGCAAGGCGGGCGTCAACAATGGGAGAAGACTCATCCACGCGGCGGCCCACGGCAGAGACAATACGCGTAATGATCGCAATTAGGTGTGCGTCGTCGCGAAATTGTACAGAGGTACGTTCGAGACGTCCTTTTCGCTCAACGTACACTTGATTGTGAGCGTTTACCAGAATGTCGGAGATGGTCTCATCTTTAAGTAAAGGTTCGAGTGGACCTAGCCCAAATACCTCATCGAGCACTTCCGCATAAACCCGCTCACGTTCCTGTAGCGTTAACGGCGTTCTTTCCCAAGCCGCCAGGTTTTCAACAATCTGTTTCAACTGAATTCGAACCGATTCTCGGCTTAATTGGGCAATGCGGCCTACATCCAATTTTTCGCGGAGTTTCTGATGGATGGCTTCTTTGACTGCGCGGTAGTCGCGTGACGTCGGTGGCGCTATCATAATTCGTGAATTACTGATATCTCTTTGAAAAAGCGATACGGCTGATTATTAGTTCTCCTGTCCAACTGCGTGCCGGCGCTGAGCGCCCTTCGATTCCCAATTGATACAACCACAAAAATTCAACATCGAGCAAAATGCCTCGCGACTTAGTTCGTCGCACTCAGAGGCGTGATTTCTAGGCGATCTCCTATACTCGTTCCCGTGCGGTAAATTGTGTGCGCCGGGAGCTCAAGCACACTGTCTGCTTTGAGGGACACTTTAGAAATCCGGAAGGGTCGCAAGAACTCCTCAATGTGAACAACTTCCTTTTCTTTGCTAAGGAAGATCAGGTCAATAGGGAACATCATGCCAATGGTGTGCACTCCGCGAGACGGGACTATCCAAAGACCGCACCCGAGACGAGTCCAGCTTTTCGTCTTTCCGAGAAGTCCGACCAAACGCCGCAAATAGCTGTCTGCCACACGGGCTTCCGTAGCAACGAAAGTCTCTCGTGTCTTGTTATAGACATAGAATGACTTATCTGCGTGCTTCTTTCCCATTGCCAGATTACCGCTCCCTTAAAGACCGTGGAATACAATACGTTGCTTACTCGATGGACTTCCCACGTCGCCGGAAGATAATCACGGCCAGTATTATCACTGCCAAGACTGCTGCCCCGATCCGAATCATAGTTGAATCCATAACGCTCCTTTAGGTGCTTAAGGTTGTAAACGAACTATTTCGACATATGTTTATTTCTGCATCGTATGCATCAGCAATATTACTGCCGGACCCAAAATCACAGCCATCAAAGCCGGAAAAATGAAGAAAACCAAGGCCGGAACCATTTTTACGGATGTCTTGGCGCTTAATTGTTCGGCTCGTTGCCGCCGTTTGGTGCGCAAATCTTCAGAGTAAATACGAAGCGACTGCGCGATACTCGTACCGAAACGTTCTGTTTGAATCAGCATACCAACCAACGACTTAATATCGTCCAGTCCGGTCCTGCGCCCAAGCTCGCGAAGCGCTTCGATTCGCGTCTTACCAACACGCATCTCAGCTGTCACCAACTGCAATTCTTCACTCAATTCCGGATGAACTATAAGCAGTTCGCTAGCCACTCGCATAAGAGCTTGATCCAAACCGAGACCTACTTCCACGCAGATCACTAGTAAGTCGAGTCCATCAGGAAGGGCCAGGCGCAAACGGTTTTGACGAGCCTTGATGCGCCAACTCAGCCATGTCTCAGGCAGCAAATATCCTAAAAACGCCGCTACGAGCAAAATAAAAAACGGGCTGGATCGATATATTCCGGTTAGCAAAACAAATAGTACAAGGAGAACAGGTGTCAGCACCTTCATCCCGCGGATAGCCAGAACTGCGTCGGGTGTGCGATAACCGGCGCGCATAGCCATCAGCTGCCATCGAGTTATTGCTTGCGCTTTTGCTGCCGGCAGCATTTTCCCCATGGATGCGATTGCTTCGCGCAGCAATCCCGGCTTTTTCTCGCTAGGTTCTTCTCTCTCGCTTTCTCTAACGGAGGAATCGAGCACGCGCGCTACGCGTTCGGCCACCACCATTTCGGCCGGGCTGAACGCATAATACAAGGCCGCAAAAATAAGAATGCACGCGAAAAATGTTGCACCGCTAATAAGGAAGAGCATACCTCTTCTCCTGGATCACACTTGAATATGAACGATTTTCCAGATAATGATTGCACCTAAGATCTGCATAAAAGCTGCGACACCTAGTATCTTGGGGCCCAGGGGGTCGGTGAACAACACGTCTGCGTAACTTGGATTCAAAGTTTTCATCACGATTAGCATTCCAATCGGCAGCGCTATTAGGATGATGGCTGTCAATTTTCCTTGAGCCGTTCGCACACTCACGTCCCGATAAATCTGGAAGCGTTCGCGCATGACTCTCGCGAGTTCATCTAACAACTCCGCAAGATTACCACCTGTTTCTTTTTGGACCAGTAGGGCCGTAACAAAAAGTCGCACGTCAATTAGGGGCATGCGTTCCGCAAGATTTAGAAGGGCGTCGCGCAAAGGAAGACCGAAGTTTTGTTCTTCAAAGGTGCTTCGGAATTCACTCGCCACCGGTTCAGCAGCTTCCTTGGAAACCATTTCCAGACCTGTGGTGAAAGCATGACCGGCGCGAACAGCCCTCCCAATGAGATCCAGTGTTTCGGGAAAATGCTCTTCGAATTTTGCTAAGCGACGGTGACGTTTCCAGGCCAAGAACGCTAGGGGAAGCGAAGCGGCGAATAGACCGGCCAATATTGCAAACAAAACCTGATTGTAGGCGAATGCTATCAAGACATAGGCGGCGAAACCTAAGATTGCGATCCAGAGATACAGCTTGCCAGCCTTCACCTTTAATCCCGCTTGGGTAATGTAGTGTTGGAGGTTCACGGACCAGGGCATACGAATAAGAAATCGCTGGAACTGCGGAAGGCTGCTATATAGCTCGTCCCGAATGAGCTTCAAGTCTAGTGAGACCTCGCCGCGCTTCTCAGCCTTTCGTACCGCAGCCATTCGGTTCCGAACGATCTCCTGCTGTTTGTCCCCCCCCGTCAGCATCCAAATTCCACCGAAGATGACGAGGACAACTGTGAAAGTAAGAATTGCAATTAGAAGAGCCATATCATCCTCGCTGATCGCAAATGTTGGCGGCAAACAAAGACAGTGTGTCTTCGTTGGGCGCCGTTTGAAATGATCGCTGCATGCAAGATCGCCTAACGCCCCATCGGGACATCGAACATAGAGGTCGGTAAATTGATGCCCGAAACAGCCAAGCGCTCTGCAAACTTCGGGCGGATTCCAACCGGCATGAAATTACCAACCACTTCTCCGTTGTCCTTAATCCCTCGTTTGCGAAAAATGAAGATGTCCTGCATGGTTACGACATCCCCTTCCATACCGGTTATTTCGGCCAGATTCGTCACCTTACGCGTGCCGTCGCTTAAACGCGACACTTGAACCACCAAGTCGATGGCTGAGGCAATTTGGCGTCGCACAGCGCTATCGGGAATATTCAGCCCCGACATGGCCACCATGGTTTCCAAACGGCTTAAGGCATCGCGCGGTGAGTTAGCGTGAACGGTAGTGAGGGATCCATCATGACCCGTGTTCATGGCTTGCAGCATGTCGAGTGCTTCCTCGCCACGAACTTCGCCGACGATAATGCGGTCTGGGCGCATACGTAATGTATTGACCAGGAGTTGCCGCTGATGGATTGCGCCCTTTCCTTCGATATTCGGAGGACGCGTTTCCAATCGCACGACGTGTGATTGATGGAGTTGCAACTCTGCAGCGTCCTCGATCGTTACGATCCGCTCACGATCAGACAAATAACTCGACAGTACGTTTAGCAGCGTTGTTTTACCTGCGCCTGTGCCGCCTGAGATCAGGATGTTCAGACGAGCGCGTACGCAACCTTGCATGAGCTCCAACATCGAGGGAGTGAAGGCATTTCCGGCCATCAAATCTTCTGCAGTCAGAGGTTGGCGAGCGAATTTTCGGATGGAAAGGCAAGGGCCATCGACGGCCAGCGGTGGAATGATGGCATTGACACGCGAACCGTCGGGAAGTCGCGCATCGACCATCGGGGACGATTCGTCAACTCGTCGACCGACGGCGGAGACAATTCGGTCGATGATGCTCACTAAATGAGCATCGTCGCGAAATTGAACCGAGGTCGCTTCCAGAANNAAAAGTGACTCGAGGGGACCCAGTCCAAAAACTTCGTCAAGTACTTCCTGTGAAATGCTATCCCGCTCTTGCAGGTTCATCGGAGTGGAGTCAGTGACAACAAGGTCCTCAAGAATAAGAGATACTTCACGCCGCACATCCTCGCGTTTCACCCCTGCCAGTCTCTCCAGGTTCAGCTTCTGAATGAGCTTGCGATGGATGGCGGCCTTGACCCCCGTTAAATCTGTTCGGACTGAAGATGAAGGAATCGTTGGCATGCTGTATTACCTCTTAGTTGCGAAAAAGTTGCTTAAACCGCTGCGTTTCTGAGTCGGTTGCACATATTCCGTGCCGGCCAATTGGGCGGCCAAAGCGCGATATCGATTGCTCAGTACGTTGTTATGATTTTCCATCAAGGGTGTTCCTAGATTTACGGCCGTATTGGCTTTGCTGAAGTCATTAGGCAGGGTGGCGAAAATTGGCTGCTTCAGTTTCTTCTCAATCGTTTTTAGAACCTCATCGTCTCCCTTGTGCCAGCGATTGATAACGATGCGAATCCGCTCAGATTCAACCCCCATGCCGGTAAGAGCAACCAAGCGACGTTCCAGAGTCCACAGTGAAGGCACATTTGCCTCCGCTACCATCAAGATCATGCGCGCCCTATTCAATACCGAGCTCCATTCAGAAGAGAACTGGGTACCAAGGTCGGCCAGGACCATGTCGAAGCTAGCCTGAGCCACATTGACAATACGCTCGATCGGTAAAATGGGGATGGCTTGCCATTCTTCCGGCAACAAAACGCCACCCAGAATCTCTAACTTTGTTTTGTGTTGACTAAGCAGACCGCCGAAAAAGTGCGTGTCTAGCCGATCAAGGCTCTCGACCGCGTCACGAACGCCAAAACGCGGATGGAGATCGAGCATTAGGTGAACGTTTCCGAGTGGGCGCGCGAAATCGAGCAGCACCGTTCGTTTTTGAGTATGCGAGGCGAGCTGGACACCCAAATTAACAGCCACAGTTGTTGTTCCTACGCCACCCTTGGAGCCCATTAAAACGATTAGCTTTTCCGCGGATCGGCGATCTCCTGGCTGTATTTCTGCACTCAAACGATTCAGGAGTTCTTCCAAAGCTTCAGGTTTTGCTGGTTTCGGAATAAAGTCCTGAACGCCACTCCGCATCGCATCGAGCAACAGTTGATGATTCGGCGGGACTAGAGCAGAACAAGCGATCAAACGGATATCGGCTTTGAGCCGGCGCAGATGGGCTCCGAGTGTGAAACAGGGTTCGGGATCTCTTGCCAGATCCAAAAGCACGATGTCTGGCATGGTTTCCCCAACGTCAGGAAGCTTATCCATAGGCAACGTCCATTGCTTTACCGATCCGACTAGGCCGGTTTGTGCTAAAGCAGCCTGCAGCTGGCTACTGCTGCCTGGGTCGTTACCCGCAATCGCGACAGTCAGCATGCGCGTGTTCCTCGATCATGAAAAACTTTGTCGAAATCGGAGCTCAAGTGCCAGACTCCTTATTTTGGGCTTCCCGGTTCGTGTGAGGGTCCGGTGGCAGGGGGAAGAAATGGTTCAACAAAAATGGGACCCGCTGGCAGTTTGTCCGGGGGCAAGGGATGAACAATTCGTGGCGTAACAATCACTAAAAGTTCATTTTTGCTTCGGTTCAAGGACTTGCTCTGAAACAATTTGCCAATAACCGGAAGATCTCCAATGCCCGGGACCTTCGAAAGGATCTCGGTGGTACGGTTGTCCACTAAGCCTGCGATCGCGAAGGTCTGCCCGTCTTTCAAGTCCATTTCTGAAGATATTTTGCGGCTAGAGAGAGCCGGAATTGTGAAGCCAGAGATCGTCAGCGAATTTGAATAATCCAACGAACTTACTTCCGGTGCCACTTTCAGGTGGATTGTTCCATCGTCCTGAATGGTGGGGATGAAATTAAGCCGTACTCCAAATTCCTTAAATTGAATCGTGATAGCAGGAACGGAACCCGCCCCTGCGGACTGTACGACGGGAAAGGGGAATTCTCCGCCGGCCAGGAAACTTGCTTCCTTGCCGGAAGCAGTTAAGAGGTTTGGTTCGGCCAAGATCTGGAGTACATCATGTTGCTGGAGCGCTTGAATTGTCGCTCCTACATTGAGCTTAGGATCGTAAAGGAAAATGTTCAGGAGGCTGCTCAGTGTAAACGTTGTTTGAGGAGTGGTCGTGGTGAGGGCGGTTGTGGTTCCTGTGGTTGTAGCTGTGGTGGTCGGAACGGTGGGTCCGATGGGATTTGTTAGCACGGTTGAGCCGAACTGTCCGGTACCGACTGCACCGACCACATTGCCACCCGGAAGGAGCAAGTTAAAACCGAGCTGAGTAAGGGCAGTCCGATCCACTTCGGCAAATTTAACTTCGAGGAGAATTTCCCCGCTGGCAGCAGCGGGAACTTCCATCAAGCTCGTTACTTTCGGCGTAGCATTTCTTACGACTTCCAGGATTTTATTCGCGACCGAGGCTGAGGATATTTTTCCAGACAGCATCACCACATCTTTGGAGGTCTCAATTTGCACGGGTTCGTTTGGAAATACTTCATGAATCTTCTGACTTAAGCTGAGAGTATCAATGTCAACAGAGACTTCGAAACTTTGGCTTTGATCATTAACATCCCAAATCAAGAGCGAAACGCCTCCCGGGGCCTTTCCATTTACTAACACCTGGTTTGGGGTAACCGCCGTAGCTTCTGCAATGGTCGTGTCGGCAATCGAAATGCGCTTAATCCTCGTCGGGGACGTTATGACTAAGGAGCGGCCTACCAGCAAATGGAGAGCCTCAGGGACCTCGGAGGCTTGCTGGGCCGCGGCTCCAGCGCGCAGTGATATCCTGGAAAGAGCTTCTTTTACCGGCTCGGTAGTAGTGATAGTTGCTTTCGGCTGCGTCCCCACAGCGCTTTGGCCCAGAGCGGCCGAGGCGCACAAGGCCGCTAAAGAAGCCACCGCAGTGAGGCAACCAGCTCGAAAAAGGTTTCGGTTAAAATTATCACGCATTCGGTGCTCCCAGTTATTACTCAGCTTTTGGAAAATACTTAATCTCGCGCTTGCTTCCGGTTATGACTTCAATCTCGTACTGTTGCGCATCCTTGTGAGGGATGGTGTGCTTTACGACCACTGCGGCAACCGGAGCTGGGGATCCAAATAGGGCTGCTTGCAATACCGGCGCCGGAGCTGTCATCTTTGAATCGATTGTATTTCGCAGCGCGAGTTGAATTTTCCCTTCCGTGCTGGCCATGGTGAGCTTACCGGCTTGGTCGGGAGTAACAAGCAGCGTGATAACCGGAACGGTTTCCGGTTTTCCCTCTCGGTCCTGTACGGTCTTTTGGCCCGCAGCCAAAACTCGGATATTTTCAAGAATTGTTTCAGTTACTGCGCTCCCAGCCATCGCGCCCCCGGGCGCCGTGCCGGTCACCAGCACATCCACCATCTTTCCCGGTGTAACGAATCCGGCTACCGCGACCACATCGTTTACAGCTACCGAAACGGCTCTCATACCCTGGGGAATTGTCACGGACAAGCCGGCACCCGCGTCCACGGGAGCTAGTTTGCTATCAAGAATAGGTTCGTTTTCTTGGACCGAAGTAATCAATGCCCGGTTCGTGCATTCCTGGAGTTCGGTACAGGCGCCAGATATGGGGTCGTTCGCCGGCCAGGAAATCGTGCGCAGCTTCGAGGCGTCTAACAATGTCCCTAGCTCAAGTGGCTCAGCGGCGACCACGATGTGGCGGGTAGGAACCGCCGCCACCGACTGGGATGAAACTCGTTGGAATTGTCGAAAGACGAAAGCGCTGACCAGAAAGGCCAAGACCAGCGCAAC
Organism: Acidobacteriota bacterium; assembly: GCA_003167215.1. GTDB lineage: Bacteria > Acidobacteriota > Terriglobia > Acidiferrales > UBA7541 > Palsa-295. Next base: position 13,779 of record PMTV01000001.1, read on the forward strand.
GACGAGCCCGATTAATAGTCGATTCCGATTCATGGATGTCCTCTCATTGCTTCAATACAATCCGCATCGAAAAACCACAAACGTAATCACTGCGCCTATTGCCGTAGCCACGCCGAAAGGCAGCTTGAGAAGAGTGGGATTATCTAGAGAAATCTCCGGATGAGGCCGCACTCCGAATGCAAAGAATCCCTGCACCAGGACAACCAGGTTGCGCAGGGTTTGCTTCACGCGTTTCGTCTGGATCATCAGCACCATGGCCATTAGTCCAGATACAAACACGCTCGCAAGCAGCACAAACAAGAACATCCATGGTCCCAAGAATGCACCGACTGCTCCCATTAATTTCCAATCTCCCGCTCCCAATGCCCGCATAAGTACCAGAGGAAGCAGAATGACTAGGGCCAGACCTACTCCCTCGAGCGACATCAAAACACCGCGCCATCCGGTAATCGATGCGTGCAGAGCAATGGCGACGAAGAGGCCTGGCACCGTCAGCCAGTTTGGAATCCGGCGAGATCGCCAATCGACCCAACCGGCGTACATCGTGAAACCTAATGTGACAGCCCAGACGATTTCCGTTGCGCTCATAAGGTTTTGATTCATCTTGTATCGTTTTCCATGTCCCCGTTGAATTCCAAGACTTCCTAATCGGGCCGTGTTAGGTATTGGTATTGAGATTCGTCGCTGCGTTGGCGAACGTGCTGCTGATCGCAGTGGCCAGGCCTTGGATTCCGGCAACGGCGGCTAAAGCCAGTAACACGACCAACAATGCATATTCTGTGAGATCCTGGCCATCTTCATCGAACCACAAGTTAAGGAATGCTTCTCTCATTTGCTATCCCTCCCTTTTGAGTTTTCGAGACTCAGCTAAGTACGGACGGACTCTGGCCGTAGCAACCGCACAGAACATGCAACGGCCAGCATCCACCGTTTGAATGGCCCTTGAATAAACAGGCGGTATTACGTGTTTGTGTTCAGGTTTGCCGCTGCGTTGGCGAAGGTGCTGCTGATTGCGGTTGCCAAGCCCTTGATGCCGGCGACGGCAGCCAACGCAAGCAACACGACCAACAACGCGTACTCGGTAAGATCCTGGCCTTCTTCTTCCCGCCACAGTCGCACGAAAAGGTTCTTCATTTTTTCCCTCCTGAAGTGATAGGCTGAGCGGCAGGAAGACCCGCCGCCATCATCCGTTGATAAGCACCTGGGGAACCACTTTACTAAGCCATGTCATTTCGCTGTAACTGCCTTACATTATTTTGCTTATGTTGAAGAAACCGCCTCCGGGAGTTTGGTAAACGTCTCCGTTAGGAGACATCTGTCAAAGCTCGCCACGATTGTTTGGTGACGCCGTAGCGCGGCGTTAGTACCTCGAAACAAATCACTTAAAAGCACACTTGGCAGTATCCTGGTTAGGTCGACCAGGCAATGTATAAAAGCTACGATTCGGAAGTCTTCGAGGCCTTGTGGCCCCACATCACAACGTTCCAGGCCATCCAACGAACGCCCGGTATCCGCGTGAGGACGCTGTCTAACGCGCGTAACGGAGTCCACCAGCGCAGCGATCCATCTTTCTCGCGCAGCATCCGTTTCCAATAGCGATCTTGATTAGGATGGATACGATCAATTAAGAAGTACTTCACGAAAAGGACCAGCGTGGAAATCCAAAACTCGCGGTGGCCTACGCCGCGAAAGTACTTTTTTGCTAGCCGGATGTCAGCAAGCGTCAGTGGTGCCTCGTCTACTGTCCGAACTTTTGTGGCTATTCCCCGATAGATGTTGATAAGCGGGTTGTAGGCAAGCGGGTCGTAAGAGAAAAAGATTCCACCGGGCTTAAGCGCACGACTAATTTGCTCGAATAGCCTCGCACGGTCGTGAACGTGGTGTATGGTGTTCGCTAGATAGATGATGTCGAATTCGTCTTCTAATACTTGCAAATCCTCCCCGCCTGAAACCACACCCTGGAGTTCCACCCCGAATTTCTTCCCTAGCTCGACCGCTTTTTTAACCATCAACGGAGAAATGTCCACAGTCGTTACGTGTGCCCCGCGAAGGGCAAAATAAACGGACGATTCTCCAAGGCCGGCGCCGATGTCTAAGATTTTTTTGCCTTTAAGTCCTCCCAGTCGCTTTAATATGAACTGGTTTTCGACAGCGGTGGGGGCCTCAAAAAATTCCCGCACGAGTATCTCGTCAGCGGGGGTATCACTGGCCCAGTCGTCATGAAACTCCACCTCACGATCGTGCAGGGCGGTTACGTCCGCTTGAGATGACACGAGGTCTCCCTTTGGTCGCAGTTTGCTTCAGCGCCCGGTTTGGTTTGTTCGCCGAAACCGATTCGATCCCGCACCACATAGAGAGGGCGGCGTTTAGATTCACCATAAATCCTGCCAACATATTCACCGATGATTCCGATGCAGATGAGTTGCACTCCGCCGAGAAACAAGACGGCAATCACAAGGCTAGCCCAGCCCCTCACCAATCCGACGACACCAAACAATCTTTCGAGCACGGTAAGCAAAATACCGACGATGGCTAGCCCTGAAGCCAGAAATCCCACCCAGGTGGCCATCCGAAGGGGAAGAATTGAAAATGAAACGATTCCATCGGTCGCAAAACGCATCATCTTCAGTAGAGAAAACTTCGTGCTTCCAGCAGCTCGCGGAGCACGACGGTACGGAACAGCGATCTGTGAGAATCCGATCCAACTCACCATGCCTCTCACGAAGCGGTCGCGTTCCGGCATTTCTAGCAGGGCATCGACAACGCTCCGGTCTATCAGGCGAAAATCGCCTGTATCTAGGGGAATTTCGGTATCAGAAAGCTTGCTGATAAAGCGGTAGAAATACTTCGCCGTCCAAAGCTTAAAGCGTGATTCGCCGTCCCGTTCGGTACGGACGCCGTACACCACCTGATGCCCTTCCTTCCATTTCTCGACAAACTGAACAATGAGCTCCGGTGGATCTTGCAAGTCCCCGTCAATAATGACCACCGCGTCGCCGGAAGCATGTTCCACTCCGGCGGTAATTGCCATCTGGTGGCCAAAATTTCGCGAAAATCGTACGACTCGGATGCGACGGTCGCGGGCTTGCAGCTCCCGGAGAATATCGGGGGTGGAATCGGTGCTCCCGTCATCTATGTAAATGATTTCGAAGTCCATCGGAAGACTTTCGAGCATCGCTACGAGGCGGCGATTCGTTTGGTGAAGCATTTCTTGCTCGTTGGCGCATGGAACTACGACCGTAAGTAATTGTAGTTCGCCAGGGGAACCAGCAAGACTCAGTTGAACCGCGCTGCCAAAGTGATTGAGGTTGGTTTGATCCATGTTCACTCCTTCACCAGGGGATTCTTCGGCAGCTTTTCCTGCGATCGTCGTACAAACAGGACACTGCGATTATCTGAGTAAACCTGTTGCCAATCCGGCAGGGCGCTCAAGACAGTCGCGAACGACTCCTCTCGATCCAATAGGCACGAGCGTATGCCATAGAATTGAAGAATGGCGAGAGCCGGGGGCCGAACCAGCAGCACTTGCATGTAATCATTCAGCACTCCGCCGTGCTCATAAAGTTCGCTTCGGCCGTCGATGAATACCTTGTGCTCGGGCCAGCGAGACCAGATAAGATAGCCACCAAAGCTGTAAGCGTTAAACATTGGTTCGGGCACGGAATGTTGTTTCAAGTATTCGACGGCTCCGACCGGAAATCTCTGGGCAAGTTTCTTCTCAAGATCGGCCCGTGACGGAAAATAATGGATCATTCCTACAAAGGCTATGGCGATCATTGCCGCGTTAATGGCCCAATGATCCTTCTCGCGATCGTACGACGGGACCCAGCGAGCAAGGATTGTCGCCAGCACAGGTGCGAAGAAGGGTACGCAAAGAAGCACAAAACGAATATGCAGCGTAGCCATCGCTGCGCCGAACAAGAACAAACCCAACTGCTCGAGACGCCAAGAAAAGCAAACCGTCACTTGCACGAGAAAAAATACCACTAGCAAAACCAGAAACAGCTTTCCCACCAGCAGATTGAACGGCATCGGTTGCCATTCCAGTATGCTTGCCATGCTGATCGGCAAGGATGACGCAACATCGAACGGATAGGTGCTGAGCTGAGTGCCATACGGCGTAATCGGCAGAACACACAAGCAAAGCAGGAACACGAAAGAAATCTGTCGGCGTTCGGCCGGCTTCCACGGCAGCGCCTGGATTGCACCAGCGCGAAACTTGAACAACCCGCTAAACCAGTACGTCGCGATAACGCCGAGTCCGATAATCCACGAGCCATGGGTATTGATCCATAGGAGGAAAAGAAGCGGCAAAAACCACAATGCCCTGTGTTTACCTTGACGAAATCGCTCAAGCGCAATAAGCGTGAGAACCAAATACAAATATCCCAACATTTGTGGGCGCAGGTTGAACGATGGTATGGCGAAAACAATCAGCATAGAGCAGGCGATAAATGCAGCCTTGGAGTTCCCGGAACTTAGCGTCGCCAAGCCATATAGCGCAATCATCACAGCGGCGGCCATGAGAATCGAAATCGCAACCAGACCGCGCAGGCCTCCGATGCGGGTCGCGGTGGCCAGCACAATGTCACCGCCCCACTCGTAAGATAGCCATGGCTGGCCGGCAACGGTGAAAGAATATGGGTCTGTAGTAGGCCATTGATGGGTCGAAAGAATTATTTTCCCGGTCATGGTATGCCACCAGCAATCTGGATCAACCACGAACTCTCGTCCGGTAAAAAAGACACCGGCAACAAGCAAAACACCCAACATCATCGGGAATGAGAAGGTGCTGGAGAGAAAAGTTCCTAAGCTGATCTTGATGCGAGCGAATCCGAATGACGCCGGCGCGCTTGCGGGATCGGCTGCGATCGTCAGAGCTTTTAAATCACTTGCCATGATTTTTCCGGATGTTTCTGGCAAAATTCCGACGGCAGACCGACAACTCTGCCGTTCTCATCCTTCTAGGACTTGTTGAGTCGATGTCTGTGCTTATTGCTCGCATAAATCCTCGACATGCGACGTGAGTCAATTCACGTTCGATGGCCTTGCGGCCGGTTTCTGACGTAAGTACTGAAAAGCTTCCAAAACTGCAAAAGGATTGCAAGTTTGATCGATGGTGTCTCCGATCTGCTGAATCTTCTCCGCTTGCATATGGCCAAGTAGGGTTGCGGCGCGCGAAATGTGCTTAATTTTGTCCGGGCGCAAGCCCATCACCCGAGCGCATGTAGCATCAACCGCGACTGGGTCGTCTCCGCAAATCACAGTGCCACACCGTTTCAAAGTGCCTTGAATGGGTCCATTACCTTCCATTCCTATAATTCCGTCTACAATTGCAAAATTCGGCCTTATGGCCGCGTTAATGTCTAAGATGGCTCGATCGATGCCCGCCCAGTGAAGAATATTCTTCGGCCAGCCATAACAGCTCCCCGGTACAACGCCAAACATATTTTTCAGCGAAAGAGTTACGCCTGCCCAGTGGTGGGTTTTGAGTTTGGGCAAAGAAACCAGGAAGTCTGCAGCCAGTAACGTTTTCGGAAGATAAAGCTCCCTGAGGCGAGACGCATGTGTCCTCAAGACCGTTCGCTCAACGTCATCTACGTTCAAATCAACAAAAACGCGAGAGAGTGGACCCACGTATTCGCGAAGGTGCACAGATTCGATAATCGCCCGGGTATCCCGGTCCATGGCTGGGCCATCTGCAATTAAAACTCGTTCAGCTCCCAATCTTAGGAAGGTCTCCCGACTCGCCGCGATCAATGCAGGATGTGTGTTCATCATGCCCAGCGGGTCGCTGCCCACGAAGTTAGGTTTCAATAGCACTGTCCTCCCTCGCACGGGTAGCGCGAATTCGCTTACAGTTTCGTACAGCAGGGTCGAGAGATCGGACTGGTAGCTAGTGACACGACGGATTGCCACTCGCGAGGGCGGTCGAGAAAACGGTGGCAATAGCGGTGGCGCCGTCCTTGGCATCAGAGTCTGACACTTGAGCACTTAAGGTTCAGCCAATGCTGCTTCGAGCTTAGTGAAAGCGCAACCCAGCCTGCTTCCGGAATGCTCCAAGAAATATCATCTTGAACTCGATTATGAGAGAGCGCGTGGGCTGGGGTCGCTATTTGTCTGCCGAATACATGCAATACAATGTTGGTCAGTGCGTTGGAAGTGGGACTTGCGACAGTAACAGAATTTTTTTCCAGCCAGTTCAAGCTTTCTTCTATTTCGGATCGCGAAGAACTCTCAAGCAAGGCCAGCAGCGCAAATGCAGTAGGCGTCACCTGAGGCTCACCGGCCACTCCATAGACCATGGGATTGCCACAATTCCAGCCGCCGCCGGGGCACATGCGGTCATAGAGCATTTGTTTGGCAATTCTTATCCGGCTTTGCATTTCGGTCGACAAAGCCGCTTCCGGTAAACTACGTAACACGAGTAGCGCATAACTAGTGGGCTCGACCCAGCTAGCGGTACCGGGGGTCCAGCTCCAGCCGTAGTAGGAATCGCTTTGCCTGGAAATGTTTCGGTTCGTGGCGAGCCGTCGAAGCATACGCCACCAGCGACCAGAATCACCGGGCCTGTCTTCCTGCAGCCAACGCAAGCCGGCAGTAAGATTTTCAGTTTCAGTGCCACTTGCTAACAACGCCCAACACGCAAGCGATGTAACCCATGATCCACGCAGCTGGCTGGGTGATGCTGCCCACGAGCCGTCAGCGAGTTGCAAATTCTGAAAAAACCCGATAGCTTTCGAAAGCGCATCCTGTATTTCATTGCCCTGACAATATTCGGATAACGCGAGCGTGGCCCAGGCCGTCGGTTCCACCCGGCTATCTTTGCCTGCTAGAAACCCCCAGCCGCCGTCAATATTCTGCGACTGACGAAGATAGGGCAGACATTCTTGGTGAACAAAGGCTGAAGCCGACTTATCTTCTAGAATGCGGATGTCGTTCACTATTCACCTTGACGGGTGCGGACTTTTATCTAATTGACTGTCCAACTTTCTCGGAAGGCGCTGCTAATACAAACTCTTCTTGCGGCTGCGGCTGCCTCAGCTGTAGCTGGTTTATAAGACGGTGCAAATAGCCCCGGGCAACTCCAAGATTTCGCGCGCTCTCAGCCTTGCGCCAACCGCATTCCTGCAGCGTTCTCAATAGAAGGCGGCGCTTGAACTGGCGAACTTCATCTTCATAAGAACGGCTGAGACTTGGTTCTTCCGAGGTGCTGCGAATGCCTTTTGGCAGATGCCAAGCGTCAACCGTATTTCCCTCCGATAACACCACGCACCTCTGAATAGTGTTTTCCAATTCTCTGACGTTTCCGGGCCAACTGTACTCCTCTAGGGCGTGCAACGAGAGTTGGGAAAACCGCTTTACCTTCTTGTTGAATTGTTGCGCGGCGATCTGGAGGAAGTGTTGCGCGAGCACCGGGATATCATCACGCCGTTCCCGCAACGGGGGAAGATGCATCTGAACAACATTCAAACGGTAGTAAAGATCTTCGCGAAATGTGCCTTGCTGCACCATAGCGCCAAGCTCTTTATTGGTCGCGCAAATTAGCCGGATGTTAACATTCGTGGCCGCAGTGGTTCCCAACCGCTCGAATTTCCTTTCTTGAAGCACACGCAGAAATTTCGGTTGCAGACCCAGGCTCAGGTCCCCGATTTCATCCAGAAAAAGGGTTCCCTGGTCAGCCGCTTCGAGCCTTCCTCTACGGCTCACAAGCGCTCCTGTAAAAGCTCCTCTCTCGTGCCCGAACAGTTCATCCTCCACCAGAGTTTCTGGGAGATTAGCGCAAGAGAAAGCAACCAGCGGCCCTGAAGCGCGTCCGCTCAACTGATGGATGGCTCGTGCCAAAAGTTCTTTGCCCGTTCCGGTTTCGCCCGTAATAAGGACGTTAACATCGCAGGGACCAATTTTCTGGGCCAGGGTAAAAAGTTCTTGCATAGGGGCCGAAGTTCCAATCAAGTCGTGAAGTTTTCCGGCCGCGCGTGCGCTCGCACGGAGCCTTTCTAGTTCGCGTTCCGATACCCGCATTTTATGCGCCCGCTGCAAGATAAGCCGGAGTTCAACGATGTTCGGCGGATTCGGAAGGGTGTCGTACGCACCACACGCAAGAATTTGCATGCTGAGAGCTCGATCGTCTTCGTGGCACAGCGCGATCACCGGCGGGCGGTTAGGAGATCGGTGTATCTCCTCGATCAGAGAAAATCCGCGGTCTGAAAGGGCTGGCCCCGTCCGAAAATCAAGAAGCACGACATCGCAGCGGTCCTTCCAGTCAGCCCACCGGTTCAATTCAAAATTGCCGACATGTTGAGCCCGGAAACCTTCTCCCAGCGCGCGCCCCATTGCCTCGGCTAAACCAGAATCCGCACCCATCAGACACAACCTTATCTGGTCGAAAGACATATTCCTCCTACAGTGAAGCCTGTAGATTAGATTTGTCGCGCACTTTTTACTTTCAATTTCGATCGCTGCAGCAATAGCAAGGAAATTAAGAGACGATCAAAGGACCGAGTTTCCAGGAGGTTTCGGGCCCGAGTCTGTTTAAATTGCTGGCACGTCTACTTCCAAAGACACACGTCATCGTTCGTTAACTGATTTAGGCTAGCAATTGTGAAATCAAGGTCTTGAAAGTTCGTATTGAACGTACTGGTAATACTAGAGTCGGCGCAAGTGAGAGTGTTGGGGGAAACCAACGACCCATTTGCTCCAAATAGTTAGAACTCTTGAGGGCACGGTATCATAGTTTCAAAAGGCGGCATGTTTTATATTCTGGAGTTAATGTGTTCCGGATTGCTCCGTTTGGATACCTACCAAGATATCAACGGCAACGGGTTTTCCATCTCTAATCGCAGGCATAAATTTCCATCGACTCAGCGCAATCCGGGCCGCCTCGTCCATTTCAGGAACTAGGCCGCGATAGACTTGAACATCACTGACCGCTCCGTCCTCGCCTATAACCGCCTTGAGAACAATAAGCTTTCGTCTTTTCCCTTCTGGAACAGGCAATCTAAGGAAGTCAAATTTCTCTGTCGGCTGCGGCGGTAACAGCGCTTTTTCCATGTGAATGACAGTCGCGCGAACATCTGCGGAGGCAGAGTTTTGGACTTCGGCGCCGTGTGGGCAATACTCGAGATTCCAACTCCTGCCAGGCATTCTCACAAAAATCGTGTAAATCTTGCCGCAGGTCAAAGCGTTATACTCCGCCAGGCCTCCGCCACCGATTGGGCCGCTCGACACGACGGTTTCATTTCTGCGCAAGAGAGGTGCAGTAACCGGAACGATCATTTCTTCGGTTATGAGTGCTCGATTGTTGAGTGCTCCGTCACCATTCGTGAACTCTCCATGACCGGAAACACTTACAGGAAGTGAGTCGGTCGAATTTCCTCCGCCGCCACCTGAAGCGCCGCGTCCAATACCGACGCTTCCATCGCCTCCAGTGCCCTCCTTTCCGCTTCCACCTCCGCCGACTGTCCCATTCGGACTTCCGCCTGGCGAGCCGGGTTGCCCGCCGGCGGGCGATACTGAGAAATCAGCCCAACGATTACCCGGAGGCAGCACCACCCTGGAGCCCGAGCCCGGGTCTAAACCAATCGCCAAGACGTCGTTGCTATCACCGCCGCTAGGAACGCTCGACACGTCAGGAGCTCCCGATGTTTGCGCTTGGCCATGTCCACTGCCTGATCGGATAGGAGTTGCGTATGCGCCCGCGGGGATCAGCAATTTGGGCTGAGCGACAGTGGGCATAATATTCGTGGCAAGTGAGGCTTGTGCACTCTGCTCGAACGGCGCAGATTCCGTAGCATATTGCTTGTTAGCTCTAGTCGGCTTTGCGTTGGAAGGATTAAATTTGATAGCAGGTTTAGGAATATTCGGGTTCCCCAACAATATAATGGGTAGTTTGATTTCTGTTTGAATGCGAATATTTGGAGGAGAGGAACGTTGCCAGATTGTTTGGCGAGTGTTGTCAGGGCGTACTGGTTTCGAAACGGCGAAAAGATTTTTGAGTTTTGCGGTGCTTCCCAAAATCGGTTCCGCGAATTTAGGGCCTTCTCCAGGATGCGGCCCGCCGGGCCCGGCTGGAGCGAGACGAGGCGTGGATTTCGATATATATCGAACCGGAAGGGGATAATAGATTCGCTCTGAAACCGCGTTCGTCGAGCGTGGCGATTCGTTAGGCAAAGCGTAGTGCAAATAGATCAAAAAAAGAATACAGGTCCCGTGTAGCAGCATGGATAGAGTCAAAGACCGGCCGGGTATGCCCGCCGCAGCGAACGGACGGAATAAGCGCGCGGTGTCTTTGCCAGGGAGCATTTTAAGCCGGGCCAGCACAATCTTCAGGGAGCTCCAGAAGTTCACGGGAAATGAAGTGCGCACGATCAAAAAGACAGGAACGGGAGTCTCGATCTTACGATCCGAGAGAATCTGCCGAGAAGCGTCGGACCGTGCACCAAACAACTTGAGACCGGAGTCTTTCCGCTGAGTCATTAAGGCGGATTTGGCTGGCACTGCGCTATTCGAACTCAATGAAAATCCTGTGCTACCAAGATGCGATGACACTCCGCCCCAGCTTCGGCAAAGCACCTGTGATACCAATGCCGTAATTCGTGGCGTAACCTTGAGCGCAAAGGTTGGAATCTGGACTAACTGTCACTGTTTGGAGACAGCAAAACTTTTCAGTGAGCTGTTTTGGTACCCACTTATGAGCTCAAGCGCCGTGGGCCGGTACAGTTCTCCGGTAAGGCCTATCGCTCGACCGAGCCCCGCTGTGAGAAACAGCCCTTCGCTTTGGTATTACTTATGCTCTACAAGTGAAGGCTAATCCGTGTGTCTAAGGCCTGACAGAAGCGTCAATGTGGTTACCTTTGCCGGCTGGAATTAAACATGAATGAACTGGGATCACTTAGAAGTGCATTAGCCCCATTCACGTGGATTGTCTTGTTGTCTGTGGGATTGTTGGTTCCGCGGCCCGCGAGCGCGCAAGCGGCGGCGGCGGCCGCCACGGCTTCGACTCAGCCCACGACGCCAACCGTGTCCACGAATGTAGGGACGACCGAAATGAAAAAGCCGGGCTCAGTTGCTCTAGCTACTCCTGTAGCCGAAACCGGATCTCCGCACTTGGTGGCACACAATGGCCCTCCGGCAGAGGAAGTAAATCGTAAGCTGCTCGAAGAAAAGGCCGGGCCCGATGCGGCGAAACTCTTGTTGCGATCTTCGCCATCCGGCGCACAGATTTTTATCAATAGTGCGTTTGTCGGACATACGCCGCTGTTACTGATGGTCGCTCCTGGAAAATATACGATCGAAATGCGGGGTCAGCGGGACGATACCGCCAAACGTACACTGGGATTAATGGAAAATGAGACACAGGAAATTACTTTAAATCTGGCGACGCATTACCCGGCACAAATCTCGACGCGATAAGTTACTTCAACTGGGTGACAACATGGACCATAAAAGCACGGGAATTGAATACGATCGTGAATTATTTGTTCCATCGGGCCAGCAAGCGAAGAATGGCGGCCCGAGCGTGACGGGCGTTCTTTTGCTCGTGTTTGGCATCGCATTGATAGCCGGGTTGGGATTTATTGGGTACAGAATTGCGTCGCAAGGAAGTGCCGGATCTACCGCGGCGGACTCGCGCGCCCTCGTTCAAGTTCAGCAGAGCCTTAGTCAAATCAACGATCGTCTCGATCATTTGGAGCAAGAAAACCATCGGTTGGCTATGGCTCAATCGTTGTCGAATTCGAAAAAACTCGCGGCCGTCGAAGCTCCGCCGACGGTTCCGAGTGTGCCGGCTCGAATCGTATACCGCGTAAGTCCTACAATTCCACAGGCTGGAGCGTCAACGGATCCAGCAACCGCCCAGAAATTGACGGCTCTGCAGAAAGATCTGGGAACCGCCCAAAGCGAGACCAATGCTAACCGTGAAGCATGGCAGGCCACCACTGACCGGCTGGCGGACGTCGCAGGACGGGTGGGAGCTCAGCACGGGGAAATTCTTCGCGGTCAGGATGAACTAAATCAACTGCTCGCACAGACCGAACGCTCCGCTCTTCCTTTTGAACTTCGTCGCGGTTCCTCTCCGCAGCAATTGGGCCCAGTTGCTGTGGCGCTAAAATCCACAAATGCAAAAACACAACGCTACACCGTGTGCGTGTACGTGCAGCGTTCTTGTGTTGAACTGAAAGACCGCACGCCTTATGAGGTCGTGCAGGTGGCTCTATCCCGCGATGCTCCCCCGCTGCAAGTCATAGCTACAAAAGTAACTAAAGACTTAATTACTGGTTATTTGGAAGTTCCCCGGGATGCACAGTAGTAGGCTTTGCACTGGCAAGGAAGTAGCTTTTGCAGGCGGTCTCAATTGTGCTCTGTGAGATTTGGACTTCGCCCCCCAAAAAGGCGGCGTTCCACAAAATTTGATTGATGATATCGCGCACGTAGCAGTGCGCGAGAGGCTTCTTCACTTCGTGCTGCAGATAAAAGGCGAGATATTGGGCCATAGACCGATCGAAAGGCAAAGATCGTGCCGCGCATTCCATCTGAAAAATCTCCGTGAACTGTTCCGGCGTCGCATAGTCCACATTAATTTTGTTGGGGATTCGACGTAAGAAGGCTTCATCCGCCAAGTCCGCGGGATCCAGATTCGTGGCGAAGACGACGAAAGCGTCGAAAGGCACCTCAATTTTTTTTCCGCCCGAAAGAGTAAGAAAGTCATATCCCAGCTCGAGCGGGGTCATCCATCTGTTTAAGAGTACTTGCGGAGCGAATCGCTGGCGCCCAAAATCATCCACAACGAATACGCCATTGTTCGCTTTCATCTGCAGCGGCGCGGTGTAATATCGGCTGACGGCGTTGTATTGCAGATCCAATTCTTCAGGCGAAAGCTCGCCCCCCGCTAACACTTTCGGCATACGGCAAAGTACCCAGCGCTGGTCATTTTCTTCCGCGAAGGTTGCTTCGACCTGCTGATGCACGCTGGAGTCATAAACCGTAATGATATGACTATCCACCTCGATCGCATGGGGAATCCAAACCACGTCTTCGTAAACGCCCGCAATGCAATTTGCTATGCTGGTTTTACCGGTTCCCGGGGGGCCGTACAAGAACATCGACCTGCTGGACACCATGGCTGTCCCCAACCGAATAAACAGATCCGCACTGAGTACGAGCGATGCGAACGCCTGAACCAAATCCGCGGCATGTACGACCGTTTTCGCCTTACTTTGTTCGCGTACACGAGCGCCATATTGCTCCAAGGATATGGGAGCCGCTCCGGCATAGGAGTTCAAGGCCAAAAGCTCCATCGCCCGAGCTTTACCCTGTGAACTGGGAATGATGCGATACGTGCCCAGCTCCATTCCCTTAACTTCGCAAAGTTGCTCGCGTCGAAGGGATTGAAAAATAGTTTCTATAACCGAGTGCTGGAGGCCCATGATCCTGGACAGATCGACCAAAGACATTTCACCGCGAAGGCCGAGGATTTTAATGGCCAACTGCTCGAGCAGGCTCTTGCTGATCCCTGTCTCGCTGATCGTATTGGGAGCCGTTATAGCAAGAGGTTTTTTAGGAGTCCGAACGGTCGAAGCTGCTTCCATATTTAGACCTCCGAGATAACCAGCTAGCCCAGTCGGCGCATTAATCTATTTTAGACGATGGCAATCCAAATGCTACAACAATGGATAACTTGCCCAGTTTCGGACAATCTAGACGGATCTCGAGGTAGCTAAGCCATGAGATGTAAAACGGCTCTTATCCTTGTTCTTTTTGTTACATTATATGGGCCTCTTTTAGCCCAGCCGACAAGCAACGCGCATCCGGCCTCAACCGGTCTTCGATACGATCAGAGTAAGCCGCATTTCCACTCGAAGAATCGACACGAGTCTAGCCACGGTACGAACAAACATCACGGCAAACATAAAGCACACAAGCACTAACGGGGATGCGTGGCGAGATCAGATCAGGTAATTACTCCCGCAACTGGTCTTCGCAAATAGCGGCACGGCAGCCGCGATGTGGTGATAATCGGATTCAGGAGAATTAAGCAATGCGGATAGGATTCGTCCTGGCTGTGCTCCTCTCGCTTAGGCCCGCCACTATCGCGGAGGTGAAAGTTCAAGACCATGTTCTCGGCGAATCCGCCAAACAATTTTTCTCCGAAGGTCATGAAGGAGACGCCCTCAGAGCTTGCGCATCGGGAGACTTCAAGAGCGTTAACCAACCTAACAAGAAAGCGGGGAAAGAGTATTGCACCAAGTTATCCGACAGCCGTCAAAGCCTAACTGTCAACGGAAACGGCAAATATAAGGCTGACGCTAGCGGCGACTCCAACAAAACTATCACTTATATTTTTCTAGCCGGCAAATTTGTAGCTGCTGAAATTACCTTCATCTCTCCAGACCCGACGAACAGCTACCATGGGAAGTCGTTTGACGAAATCATCGCGGGATTGAGAGGCGCTTATGGCCCGCCCGCGAGTGAGACTACGGTCTCCCTCCAAAGCACATACGGCGCACCGTATCAAGCGCGCCGCGAACTTTGGCTCGGCGACGCCTACGCAATTGAAGCCGCGGAGCAGCCCACGCAGTCGGGCGCAACCGGCTGGACCTCCGTAAACGTATCAACGCGGGAACTATACGATAAGCTCAAGGCCAACGGCGGCCCGAAGCCTGCGAATCCATTAGATAAATAGATAGGATCCCCCTGCGAACTTGAGGATTCTACGGTTGCTTGCAGCTGTCATGGACTACGTCCAGTTTCGCGACGAGCAAATGATTCTGCGGTGAGGTGTCGTTGCTATTTTTCGGCTCACTCGGGATTGTGCCTGTTACGGTGACTATTTGACCCACATGCGGACTGAGTGAAACAGCTTTGCTGCGAAGATCCCATGTTTTACCCTCTTCGTCTGTGAGTAAGTAGGTTTTCCCAGTCGCGCTCTTCCGAAGACATCCAGTCGCGATTTGCTGTGACGTATCCTTATTGTCTTGCCCGACTGAAATTCCGGGAACCGCCATTATGGCAATGAAAAGTATTCTGATTGCTAGCTTCCGACCCATATCCTGCTCCATGAGGTTCACGAGTACCATACTACTAGCCGTTGTGAAACCGAAGCGTGATGTTCGCGATTGAACCTTCGCGGGACATCTCCTTTCAGCCGCGACAAAAAACATCGCAGCATCGCATCCTCGAAGTTGAACCGGCACACCGTTCAGTCGATTGCTCCGTATTGTACTATCCAGTCGTCATCCCGTTACCGGGGTTTTGTCAAGTGTACGCCACTTGCTGCAGTGTCACTTGTCGCAGCCCTTCCACTTCGGGCGCCTATCCCATCCGATCTTACGATGTCGGGCACGCAGCGTCGGGACGAGTGATGCTATCGTTTTCCAATAATTTCTCGCCGGGTCCACTCAGCCGCGGTTCTCGCCAATTCTTGCAAAATGGCGGCGTCGGTCTTGCCCGAACTCTTCAGCACATGAAACGAGTGATCGGCTGTTTCGATCACGTGTAATGTCGCGCGCGCTCCGAGCTTGGCGCAAATCGGTCGCAAGAGCTTAAGATCGGCGAACGGGTCGCGGGTTCCCTGAAAGAATAGCACGGGCAATCTGACGTCAGACAAGTGCTCCGCGCGTTTCGTTCCCGGTTTTATTGGGTGGGTGCAGAGGAAAGCCGAAGAACACCAGCCCGCGAACTCCATCCAAAGTGTTCTGAGCGGCCGCGAGTGAGGTCATTCGCCCGCCGAGCGACTTCCCTCCCGCAAATAGCGGCAGGTCTGGAACCGCTTCCGAGGCAGCGCGAACGGCTGAAAGGATGGTAGCTGTGAGCACGGGTGGCCGATCGGGGATCTTCCGCTGCTGCTCCATGTAGGGAAACTGGAATCGCAATGTCGCCACTCTCGCGGCCGACAGTTCGCTCGCGACTGATTCCATGAACGGATGGGTCATTCCGGCGCCTGCGCCGTGCGCGAGCACCAACAAAGATTCCGCGCTCTGCGGCCGCAAGAGGATTCCTGACACCTCACCCGCGTCTCGAACTGCAAAACGGATGTTCTCGCTGATCGACATTTTTATCCGAATCCGGATTGTTGGATCGTTCTGGCTGCTCGAATTCAACTCAACACATGGTTTGTTTCCTTGATGCTGTAGCCGCTCGCCCCCGCCTGCATCATTTGCGCGGCCAGATTCAAGACTCGTGCTGCGGCGCGGGTCGAGGTTACGCCACTAACCTAAATGCGGCGAGGAATTTTCCAGTCATAGATTGCCTGAGGGCGGACGGGTACCGAGGAAGGCGTGCCACAAGGGTCTAACCTTTTGGTCATTGAGAGCTCAACGTCAGTGACGGTGAAGAAGGCGATGTATTCTCTCTCGTAATTTTAGACGCCAGCTTACTTGGTCCGGGACTAGGGCGATAGCGTATAGCAGTCTTGCGTTCTTTCGATCAAAGTCACACTGCGGTTCCAGCGCCCTTTGAATGAGCGCGTCAATTTCTCTCTGCTCTTCCCTGCTGGTATTCGCAATTCGTTTTTCAATGGCACGTTGCACCCAAAGAAGCGAATTGTGCTC
>PMTV01000057.1 GCA_003167215.1 Acidobacteriota bacterium
ACCGCGTTCTTCGATCGAAACGAAGTAAGGACTTTGAATTTATATTCACCCTTCCGCTTGATCCCTTCCAGGGCCTCGCGAGCGAACACGAAGGCCGCGCCTCCCAAACGATTTACCGGCGGCTGGATGCGCGCGGGTCCCGGGCCGAAACCAATTCCCATGCGGAGCTGCAGCGGCTGTAGCCGGATGCGCAAGTCCAATATCACTTCCGGAATGCTCGCAGGCGAAACGCTGATGGTCTGAAACTCGTCGCCTGCCGTAACCGCGTAAGGCAAGCGAATCCATTTGCGTTTGATGTGCTCGCGTGAAGCCGCGGCGAGTCCCCGGCCCAGCAGCGAGCGCAGCTCGCTACGCAAACTGGACTTCACTACATCCGCGATCAGCACCGCAACTGTGTTTTTATTCATTGCACGAATTCGTCCTAATTATATGCTTTTGCACGATTATGTGCAAGAGGAAAGAATGCCTTGCTTGGGGGCCGGACAGGAGCTGGATAAACGGGCATGCCGTCGAAGACAGGCTTGTAAAAATCGAGGAATGTAGAGGCGCTGAGGCGCGAGGAGCCGAACGCGGAGCGAACTCGAAGGGCTTTTTCTAGTACTGCACTTCCCGCCGAAGCCGTATCTGCCCGGTTTTGAGCAAGCTGCGAGGGCGTACGTTAGTACTGGCGAGGAAGCAGTCCGAGTACTGCGAGAATGTGACTTTCACGCTAGTGCGCGTGCAGGGGCCACTTGCTACCTTGGACCTTCGAACATGTATATCACGGGGGTTCAAGCCGGATGAGTGAAGCGAGCGACCTTAATATGCAGGATCCAAACGTGGCAGAAAATATTCCGGCGGGCCTGGCGGCCGAGATCGAGCGCGGCCTGGCCGAAGCAAATCTCTCCTCTTCGGAATCCGCCGATTCCGATGGGCGCATCCTGGATGCGATTTGCGAAGCAGTCATCGCCGAGACGCCCCGCGCCGCCGCCGAACTCGAGGCGCAAAACAGCTCGGAGCCTCTGGCCAGCCTGCTGCACACCATTCAGGCCGGAGCGCACGAATACGTCAACCCGGACACGCGCAAAGAGTGCGCGGAACTTCTTGAGGAAATTGACCGAACCGCGGAAGCCTGCGTCACGGAATATTCGCTCACCGATATCGTGCAATGTTCGCAAGAATCCGGCGAAGTAATCGCCGAGGACTCCAACCAGACATCTTCCGGATCGAAGAGGGATGCCACTTCAGCGTCCGCTGCTTCACAGGCGGCGAAACTTTCCGCAAGCGAAGCGGCCAAGGCGATGCCCGTGCATCCTGCGGCAGACCGCCGTCGCCGCCGCCGCGCGCTGATTTCAGCGCCCGTGCGTGTGCGCGGAGTTGACGTCACCAACGGCGGCCCGGATGAAATTTCGACCACCGTGGACGTTTCGCGCTTCGGCATTCTGTTTATTACTTCGCTGGACAGCTATTCGCGCGGCATGGATGTGATGGTCACCTTCCCCTACAGCAGTGCCAAGCACGCGGTCCAGGCCGAGCAGCACGGCCGCGTGGTGCGCGTTCACGGGAGTCTCGACGGGCGCAGCCGTGTTGCCATCGCACTGGGGCTGGGAGTCGGCGAAGACCTGGTGGATTCCAGCGGCAAGAAATTGGAGACGCCTTTCGCCCCTGGGCGCAAAAGCGAGCCGGTGTGCATTTCCGATTCCGCGGCGAACGTTTCGAAAAGGCCGCTCGTTTTGACCGTGGATTCCGATGCCGCCCTGCGCGATTCGCTGAAAGTTTATTTGCAGAATGAAGGCTATGAAGTGATCGCGGTGACCACGAACGTGGAAGCGCGCGAGGTGCTGGACATATTTACGCCGTCTCTGGTGATCGCCGAAGTGGAGGGTGAGAATTTGCCGGGATTCGATGTTTGCGCGCACGTGAAATCGAGCGAGCACCTGCGCCACATTCCCGTAGTACTGATCACGCGCTCCGCGTATCCCAGCGACTATTCCAACGCGCATTCCATCGGCGCCGTCGTATGCATGGCCAAACCTTTTAAGCAGGAAAGGCTCGGACACGTGGTGCGGTTGCTGGCGCCTCTGCCGGAGCACATGCAGCGGAAGTTTGTGCCGCGCCCGGCGGACCCGACACGCCGTCCAGGCTGCGACACGAATGCGGACGGCCGCAAAAAGACGAATGCCGCTGCCAATGGAAACGGCAAGCGCTTCAAGTTCCCTTCCTTCCGCTAAATCTATCGATTTCTCTCAGACAGGCCGTCGCTGCGAAAGCATTCGCTCTCGCGGCGGCGGGATTTCTTCTTTTGCGCCGGTTACAGATGCAATCCAGCGAGAATTCGGAATCCCGTGGACTATACGCACGGCCAGTGTTAACCGCAAACCCGCGTTTCTGTTCAGCGCTGCATTCCAGGCGCGGTTGTAGAGCTAGAATATGCATATGAGTGGAACTTTCACGCCCGGTAAACCTGGCGACGCGCCCGTGAAGGCAGGCGGGGCAGCCACGCCTGGCCGAGTTGAATCGCCCGCAACCCCAGGCACGGCTTCGCAACGCACGGTCAAATGTTTTAAGTGTGGCGCGGATGCTCGCGACGTCGCGCGATTCTGCCCGCGTTGCCACGCTACGCTGCGTTACGAATGCCCGGCTTGCAAGCACGAACAGCGCAAAGGCGGCTCCTGCGAGAAATGTGGCGTCGATTTTGTTAAGTACATCGGCGCGGTTGTCGCCGCAAAACAAATCGAGGCGGACCAGATTCACGATCGCATCGAGCGGCGCACCGGCATCATCAAACAGGTTTTCTTGCTGCCTATCACCGGCGGGCTCTCGTTGATTAAGTACATCATCAAACGCACGCGCCATTAAATTCCGCACACGGCCCGCTCCGGCATACTCTCGTCCGTACCGCGACCCACATCGAAGAGCCTGACGCCGCGGGTTTTGCTGCGCCCGGCGATAGATGTGATGCGATTCGTTCTGCGCGCCGAATCGCGATAGAATGATTATGGTATTCTGCAGTGGCGGCTTGCACGGGCCGCTGGCGCACGAACAAGACGCGGCGCGAGCCACATCATCGAAATCCAAGATTACGAATTTGCAAAGGAGTTGCGATGTATCCAGAACATCTGCTTACACCGATGAGACAGGAATTGACCAGCATCGGCTTTCGCGAATTGCGCACGGCCGATGAAGTGGACGCCGCTCTGAAACAAGAGAAGCGCACGGTGCTTGTGGTCGTGAATTCAGTTTGCGGATGCGCCGCGGGAAGAGCGCGTCCGGCGATTGCCCGAGCGATTTCTCGCGCCGCACGGCCGGAACTTTTGTTTACAGTGTTCGC
Source organism: Acidobacteriota bacterium (assembly GCA_003167215.1). Taxonomy (GTDB): domain Bacteria; phylum Acidobacteriota; class Terriglobia; order Acidiferrales; family UBA7541; genus Palsa-295. The sequence continues at coordinate 3,311 of PMTV01000057.1, forward strand.
CGGGCAGGACGCGGAAGCTACCGACCGCGCGCGAGGTTATTTTACGGGCTATGCTCCGTCTTCCCCGTCGATCACGTTGATGCGCGACGGGAAAGTCGCCTTCATGCTGGAGAGGACGAACATCGAAGGGCGCGATCCTTCCGCGATCGCCGATGATCTTACGCGGGCGTTTGATCGCTTCTGCGCGCCAACCGCCGCCGGCGCCGCGCAGTAGCCGACGCACTCGCTCGACAGGAGTAACCGAATGTTTTTAATTTTGACGATTGTGCTGATCATCGCGCTGGTGGGCAGCCTTCCGAGGTGGCCTCACAGTAAGGATTGGGGCTACTACCCGACCGGCGGCGTTGGGCTAATTTTGATCATCCTGCTGATCCTCTATTTGCTTGGCCGATTGTAAGCGCGGGATTTCCTCGCTTTACCGAATCAGGACTCCATCATCGCAGTAGAGACGCGGACGCGCTCGCGGGCCCATTCCACAGGCTGTCGTTCCGAATCTGATATTGCGTGCGATTGACGAGACGCGCGATGGTGCCTTTCGCGCCCACCGCCCAACCGTTGTCAATGTCCAAAACGAAGGCTGCGTTCAGATCCAGAGAATCGGTGTGTTTCCAGTGCGCGCCGAAGTCGTCAGAGATGTCTTCACCAGTGGGGCCGACGGCAAGCATCGCGCCATACAGGCGCACCACGGCAGAACGATAGCCGCCGGGCTGTTGCGCAGCGAGAGTCCAAGTCTTTCCGTCGTCCTGCGAATAGGCCGCCACGCGGTCCGTCCGTTTCGGATCTTTGTAATCGCCGCCGACAGCAATGAGCGATTTTGCGTCCAGCACGATTGAAAATATCCCGGACGAAGGGTTGCCGGTCGCGATCGGCGTCTCGGCTACGGTCCAGGTCTTGCCGAAGTCGGGCGAGTGAAACACGCGCGCTGCTTTTCCGCCGCCTGTGCCAAAAAATAGGTCTCCATCATTATTCATCGCGAGCGCGGTTCCGCTGGCGGCGAACGCGCCTTCGCCCGGAAGCGCGGCGGGCATGGCGTCGCCCGGAAGTTCCTTCCAGTCCTCATAGTGGTGCGTGGCTACGATTACGAACTTGCCGTCAACAGGGTCGCTCAGCGCGTAACACTCCGCGTTGCAAACCAGAGCGTCGAGAAAAAACGACGGGCGCTTGTCGGTAAACTCGAGCTTCCAATTCTCTCCGCCGTCGGTCGTTTTGTAGATGCGAGATTTGTCGCCTTCGCCGCTCGACATCAGGAGAGCCGTTTTCGCGTCGAATGCGACGATGCTGCGAAAGTCGAGAGCGTCGCCTCCGGCAACGTGCAGACGCTTCCAAGTCTTGCCAAGGTCGCTCGAAAAGAGAATCACGCCGTTCGAGCCGCACGCCCACACGACTACGTGCTGCCCTGTTGAATCCGGATTGTCCGCTGCGCTGACGCCGCGCAAGTTGGTGTCGATCCCGCTGGTCTGCACCGACCACGACACACCATCAGCCGCGTTTCCTTCTCGCGCGTTGGTGGGGAGTTCCCTGCTCGGCGCGATCAAGCATGGGGCGCCAGCGGTCGCACCGCACAACATGACGAGCACGGCCGCCCAGGTCAGAATGAAGATGCGCATGCCGCGCATTCTAACAATGTTTCGAGCGCGGCCGCGCGATTTGTGCTCGTAGATACCTGTGGTACAGTGCGCCCGAGTTGTTCTTCAGATGAGTACGAGATGTCCGATGAAAGGAGCAATCATGTCAACCATGCGTACCATGCTGTACGCTCTTCTGCTCGTCACGCTGACATCCGCGGGAAGCAGCGCACGACGGACTGCGCTCGGAGAATCGCAACCCGTGACAGCGGCGCGCGTCGGTGGAGTCGAGGAGGGCGTGCGGGCGTTCATGCGCGACGTGGCTCGCGACGTCACGCAGGATGGCCCCATTGCGTGGCGCAAGTATTTTGCCGACACGCCGGCGTTCTTCATGGCCGTCGATGGCAAAATCGCTTTTGCAAATAGCGCAGACGTTACGACGGGACTTCCGCAGGTCGCGCTTACCATCAAACAAATTGAACTGAAATGGGGCGATGATTTGCGCGTGGACCTGCTTGCGCCGGATCTCGCCGTGGTGGGTGCTTCCTATCACGAGCTACAAGCCTGGGCCGACGGGCACCACGCCGAGGAGAACGGATACTTTACAGGAGTCGCGCAATATCGCGACGGCCGCTGGCGATTTCGTGACGCACACTGGTCGGAGCCAGTCCCTCCGCCTGTCCCTTAGTTCGCCGTAATATGCAGCGGCTGGACGGCCTACTTCAGCGAACGGCCACTCGGCTTTCCATCGCGAGAAACGATTTTAATCGTGAGCTCATTGCTCGCGACGATACCCTTCCAATTCTGTGATCGTAACTTCTCTAACTCCTCCGGATGGTTTAGCAATGGATTATAGAAAGAATCTGAATCGATACCGCGACTCTCGAATAATGCCCGAACTTTGTAAGTCCCCGGAGTCAAGTCCGAACGCAGAACCGTGGTCGAGGCATACGAGTAGCCGCTTGACAGCAAAAAACACCAATTGAGGATCGCCCAGGCAAGATTGTGGTTTGGTGCCAGACCGTCTGCTGCCCCCTCTTCCCCCGTCATCGCGTGCCCATCAGCGGGCGCGACGGACATGGTGACACGGGAAGGAGATATCCACGACCACATATCTTTCCCTAGAAATACATCTCGCGAGCTGACATTGGTGAGCTCTACGCGAATACGAATCCTTTCTCTTTCTGTATAAACACGCTGCGCGTCTTCGGTACGAATCTTTAGGTTCAAAACTGCGTCTTCGTCTCCGGTTGGTTTCCCTTGTGCAAAAATAGCGAATGCACAACACCCCAACGTTAGGACGCACGCGCAAACAATCCAGAGCTGATCCAGAATACGTTTCTTCTTATGCATTATGAACTCAAAGTCGCCTGCGCAGGCTCCACGCAGCTTACTTTGGCGGCTTGATGTCCAGCAGCAGGCCGGGGATGTTGCCGCCGGCTTGGACTGACGGCATCTGGCCGTCCCATTTTGCGATCCAGCGGTCGGTGACGGCGAGCTGCTGCCATTTGATGATGTTCTCGCTGATGGACGCGGCGCGCAGGCGGTTTGATTCCGCTTCGCCATTGGCGATGGCGACTTGCGCTTTGGCTTGGCCTTCTGCCGCGGCTACGAGCTTGGCGGCGTCGGCTTGCGATTGCACCAGCTCATTTTGTTTTTGCACCGCGATTTGTTGCGCCTGAACTTTGGCGTTGATAGCGGCAATCACGGACTCGGGCGGGCGCGGCGAGCCGATGAAACCGAATTGGTCGATCACCACGCCGATGTCGGTGACCTGCTGCTGCAAATCCTTGCGCGAATCCAGCTCTAGCTCGGATTTCTTTTCGCCCATGATTTCCTGCACGGTGTATTGCGAGCCGGTGCGGTTGATGGCGTCACGCGCTACGTTGCGCAGGAAGCCGTGGGTGAACTGCTCGATGTTGTCATTGCGGAATTTCACGTAGAACGCGGGAACCTTGGTCGCTTCCAAATGATAGGAAACCGAAAGGTCGCCGTACACGGTCAAGCCATCTTTGGTATTGAACGACATTTCCTCGTTGGTGGGCGAGCCTTCGTTCAGGTCCTTGGTCCATTTGGCGGTTTGAATTGACGTGGGATATTCGACGATGGTGGACGAAAGAAAATTGTAGAACACCCAGCCGGTCCGGATGGGCAAATCTTCGACGCCGCGCTGCGTTCCGGCAAGGTCCACTTTAATTCCCACGCGCCCGGGGCCGATTCGGGTGGCGCATCCGGCAAAGAAAAATGCGACAAGGATGATGGGTACAACCAGAGGAATGAATTTACGTATTTGCATCGTTCTCCTTTTTTCGTGTAAACGGCGCCTGCGGTTCCGCGTGCGGCGTCATGTGATGGTGCCAAACCCAGTGTAACGCGGAGGGGACCAGAGCAATCAGCGCCACAATAATCAAAATTCCGTAGAAAACGGACGTATCGCTTGGCCGGTTCAGCAGGTCAAAGGCCTTGGTCAGCAGATACAGCGCGCCAAAGAAAATCAGAATCACCGCGGAGTAAACAAATCCGGCTCGAAGCTTCATGCTAGGTACGACATCATCCGCCGGGTGTTATGTCAACGCTTTTCTGACGCGGCGGGCGACGCAGATGCCCCCTAAGCGAAGCGCAGTGGTATCATCCGGCGTTGTACGACATGGACAAATCCAATACTGCCGCAGCCACACAAAAAATCGAGTTCAGAAGAGTGACCGTTCCGGCGGAGATGGACGCGCTGTGCGAGCTTGACCGGAAGATATTTCATGACTTTCCAGCGGACCTTTTCATCCCCGAGGAGTGGGCTGAATTCGAATCGTACTGGATGATCGTGGACGGAAGGGTGGTGGGATGCTCGGCGTTTATCCGAGATTCGGACTTCGACGACGAGCCGCGGCCGGGCTGCTTGCACATTATGAGTACCGGGGTTTTGCCCGAGTTTCGGCGCCGGGGCTTTGGCATGAAGCAAAAGCGGTGGCAGATTGAATTCGCAAAGCAGCAGGACTTTCAGGTGATCGTTACCAATACGCGAGAGAGCAACGTTGCCATGCGGGAACTAAATCTGAAGTTGGGTTTCGTAATTCGCGAGGTCGCTCCGCATTTTTACTACGAGCCGGATGAACCAGCCATTGTGATGGAGCTTCAACTGTAGGCGCCGCTTTCCCGCACCCGCCTATAAACGCCGAGATTGGCTGATGCGGTGGTATCATCCCGGTTTGTCAAATCCCGTTCTGCCGCGCGGTGACGCCTGCTCAACATGGCTAGATTATTGCCAAGCGCTCGCGCCGGGCGCAGCATACTGCGCCCCTTCGAAAGCGGGGCGTGGGACGACACAGAAGGGCTTCTCCACGACATGAAGATTGACATTGCTTCCCTATCACCGCGCAGAGTTGTGCGGAATTTGACGACGTCTCGTCGAGGATTCCCCAGCGCGTCGCGGAAGGGGCGCGACCGGAACTCTCCGAGGTCTCGGCCGGGCGATCCGCTCGCAAGCGGCGGCGGCACGCTTACGGGAAACGCAAAATCTAAAGAGCCGCGCTCGATCGGGGACTCGCTGAAGGACACCCTCAAAAACAGCGACCTGCGGTCCTTCGCCATTATTTGCGTGACGGCTTGCTTCTCGCTTCTGGTGCTGCAGTTCGTGGGCAGCGACGAAACCTACGCGCACTTTTTCCCGCCGAAACTTTTCTTGCGCGACCCCTACTGGGTGCTGCGAGTGCGGGCCTGGTGGGTGCTGTGGATCCTAATCAGTTTTTTCGCCATACCCGCAACGGTGATGGCTTGCCGGCCGGGTAACCGGCTGCGCGATTGCAATCTTTCGTTTCGCGGATTCGCGCAACATTTTTGGATTTACGTTGTGCTGTTCGCGCTGGCATCTCCGGTGATCTGGGTGGTCTCGCTCTCGCCCGACTTTTACAACTACTACCCGATGTACGCGCAGGCAGGGCGTTCCTGGGCCGATCTGCTGATGTGGGAAGGAATGTACGCAGGACAATTCGTCGCGCTGGAATTTTTCTTTCGAGGATTTTTGGTGGGTGGTCTTTCGCGGTACATCGGGGTACTGGCGGTTCCGGTGTCGGTGATGCCTTACATGATGATTCATTTCAGCAAGCCCTGGCCCGAGGCGGCTGCTTCGGTGGTCGCTGGATTAATTCTGGGATGGCTGGCGTGGAAGCTGAAATCAATTTGGGGAGGGGTTTGCGTTCACTGCGCGGTGGCTGCTTCCATGGATTTGCTAGCGCTTTCGCACAAAGGCCAGCTCCCCTGGCTGCACAAGTAGAGCCGCGGACTGTTTTTCAGCGACCGGCTTACTGTGGCTTTTTTGCTTCAGCAGTCTGCAGTTGCGGTTCCTCGGACTTTTTCCAGCTCGAATCGGGGTCGTAGGATTTAATTGATTTGGCTGCAGCGTCGGTCTTCTTGCCCAGGTCTTTCTCGTACACTACTCCATCTTTGCCGACGAGGAACGTCATCACGCCCGAATTGCGATATTCAGCGGGGTAAGCGACGAAAGCAAATCCGCCGGTCATTTTTCCAGCAACGATGTAGTCGGTCGCGCCGCCCGGAGCGTTCTTGCCCTGGCGCGTCACGATGCGGAAAAGGTAGCCGTGAAACGGCGCAGGAGGAGTATGCAGATTCTTTGCCAGGCCGCCTCCGGTGCCGGCGTTGGCTACCAGCGGGCCGATCGGGCTTTCGAATTCATTGCCCGCGCCCAGCCAGTACAAGCCGTTGTGCTGTCCCTCATCACTCGTAAATTTCTGCGCGTACTCGTTTTTCTCTTTCGCGAAGTATTCATTCTGCGCGGCCACCAGCTCCTGGCAAACGCGAATGGCCGCCATTTCATTCTGGCCGACCCGCCGGTACAGAATCTCCTGCTTGCCCGCTTCTGTTCCGAAGTACCACGAACCGTTCTTGTTCACCAGCGGAATGGGCGAGGGCCAATTTTCCGCCCCGATGTACAACACCGTGGTGCCATCCGGTTCCGCCACCAGGCGGTGCATTTCCTCATATTTCTTCGCGAAATTCGTGCGGTTGGCTTCGTCCTCGGCGGCGTCTCCGGACGAAATGATTTCTTTCCCGTCCGGCCCAAGAATCGCCAGCAGAGCCCCATCGTTGCTGCTCTTAACCGCAGCCACCAGGGCGTCAACGGCTTCTTGCGCCGATCCAAACGTTTTCTGGTCTTTTTGCTGCGCCTGGGCGCCGGCGGGAAGGCATACGAGCAAAGCGAAAGCGACTATAGCCAGGGTACGAAAATTTGCGCCGTGAAAATTTCGCAAGTTCAATTTTGTGCGCCGCATATGTCTTTTCTCCGTTCTGGATTTCAGAGTCATTAAAAATGGCCGAAAAAAGAACCGTTGGATGGCGTTCGGAACCGACTAGCGATGATGTCCGCCGCCACCGCCGCCACCATGGAATCCTCCACCGCCGCCGCCGAAACTGGATTGCCCGCGTGAAGAAAAGCTCCGGGTGTTTCCGCCGTGATCGTATCCGCTGAAACCAGAGGAGCGCGAGCTGCTCTGCCCGCGCTGATCTCCAAATCCTCGTGCTTGCCGGCTATCACCGTTGAAAGCCCGCTCTCCGGCGCGATTCTGCTCTGCGCCGCGTCCACCAACGTTCCCGCCATGATTGGCGTTGTTTGCGCCGTGGGTGCCATCATTGTGTTCCACTCCACCGCGCCCGCCGATGTTTCCGTTGCGATCGGCGCCTCCGCGGTTCACGTTATTAGCTACGCCGCGCTCTCCGCCGTTGTGGTAGTAATTGCTGCGATTGTAAAACGTGTTGCTGTGAGAGATATACGTGTTGTGGTTGTAAACCAGCGAGTGACCGCCCCAATTAGCTCCCCAGTTGTGCCATCCCCATCCATACCCGCCGTAAAAACCAATCCCGAAGCCGAGACCGAACGAAAGGTATGGGCCACCAAACCAGATGCCGGGATAGTTGTACCAAAAAGGCCACGGCGCTATCGGGTAACCGTAAATAGCCCAGGGGTCATAAGCCGGGACGTAAACAACATCGGGATCAGCAGGCTGAATCACGATGTTCGATCCCTGCGTCTGTACAGTTTGTTGCGACGTGTCTTTCAGATTGCCCGCTTGTTGCGCCTTTTGACGCATCCTCTGAATGGCATCCATCACGTCGGCTTGCTGGTTGTAGTAAGCGTCTCCCAGCGATGAAGCCCACGAAAGGTTCTTGTCCATATTGGCCAGCACGCTCGGGAACGCGGTGAGCGCTTTGACACTGGGATCCCAGGTCTGCTGATCCACCGCTTTAGCCAGATCGTCGCCCTTGAGGTTGGGATTCGCCTGCAGCCAGCGGTCGGCTTCGACCACCTCCGCGGGAAAAGTGGAAGCCGCCAGAATCTGCGCCACGAGTGAGTCCGGATAGAGCGCGATGGGCGCTACCAACTGGTCCAACTGGTCGGGAGTTTGCGTGGTGTATGCGGGTGCCGCCGGCTGCGCGCCTTGCGCGTCCTGCGCCGGAGCCTGCGCGTCTTGCGCGGCTAAATTCTGCGGCATCGTGACGAACAACAAGCCAATCGCCACCATGAAGGCGAGGATCTGCTGACCCAATCGAGGCCCGGAAAAGTTTGCGCCACGCGCGGAAAATCCCGATTCACGCCGCGTATCTGCGCGCATGTATTTCGTTGCCAACGTCATGGCCGTAAGCCTCCTGCATATAAGATTCACCTGAGGCCTCTAAGGGTACAAGAATTTTCAGGTTTTGGCCACGCGAGGCGCTCCGTCGCTGGGGTTTGCGGCTCGAGGGAAAGCCTACTGCTTGCCGACGCTGTTGCGTCCGCCTTCCGAATCGACGAACTGCGCGAGTTCGCCGCCGAAGTCTTGCTTTGTCGGCGGCATGCTGAACTGCACGCCCTTCGCCTTCATATCCGCGTAGAATTTGTGGAGGTCGGGAACCGTGAATCCCAACTCAACGGAACCTGCGGCGTTTTTGGCCGAAGCCTTGTGCAATGCAAGAGTGGCATCGCCGGTGACAAATTCGCTCCACTCCGGAGATTCGAACTTCAAAGGCAAGCCCAGCATATCGCGATGGAATTTCACCGCGCGATCCATGTCATCAACGAATTTAATTACATAGTTGAGTTTCATTTGAGGCGCCTCCCAATACCCGGAAGATATCGCAACACCCCCAAAGCTCAAAGTGTTTCGGCGCTCCCGCTGGCTGCGAGGCGGGAGGCGAAATCAGGCCCGGCCCACTTCGCGTGGGATTCGCACAGCCAACCGCGGTTGCAAAATCGCAAAATGTTGTGGCATTCTATGTGGCATGGGAAACAAAGACGCACGCAGACGCGAAGTGAAAAAGCCGAAGAAGAAGGTTCCTAAGCCGGAACCAAACCGCCCGGCGATAACCTTCGTCAACAAACCCACCGACCCTTCGTAGTCGCGCTCGCCAAGCACCGGCGATGGCGGAGACGCCGTAGTTTACCCGGCGGAGTTGGTAAATGCTCGGGGCGGTGCGTGGCGTTTCAGCAGCAATTCCTCGCCGAGCGGCACCGTGGTTAACACCTCAACAATTTTCTCAGACGCTAGGCCTTCGCCGTACGGATTCGTCATGCCTTGAAGCCCTCGGCGAAAATCCGTGCTCTTTGCCGTCGCGATGGCCTTGAGGATGGCGCGAGCCTCCGGCGCGGCATCGATCACGTTGCGCGCGCGTTCCCTGCCCTGCTGCCTTAGCCCCACATTGACCGTGGGCCGCGCGAAAGAAGCTGACTCCATGATTCCGCTGCTCGAATTTCCCACCAGCACATCCACCTGCTTCAGCAAACTCCAATAAGTTAGCGCGTCCAGGTTTACGAACACATGCGCCGCGTCGCGCGAAGCTGCGAACGATCGCGCGCGTTCGATCAAGTTGCGGCTGCCGGCATCAGCGTTTGGATAGCAGAACAGAATCTGATTCGGCAGATTTTCCAAAGCCTCGAAAAGCGCGTCCGCCTCTCGCACGGTGTCACGCGCGAGCGTTACGGGGTGATACGCAACCAGGATCGCCAGGTGCTTCAGTTCGATGCGCAGCCGCGATTCGACCTGCTCGCGGGTGAACAGCGTTTGCCGCCGCAAATGGTCCAGCGAAGGTGCGCCGGCGCGATGAACGCGCCAAGCTTCTTCATCCATGGCCATCACGCGGTCGCGCGCCGCTTGGGTGGACGTGAAATGAATATGGCTCATTTTGGTCAGCGCGTTTCTGACCGCGTCGTCAATCGCGCCTTCGCTGATTTCGCCGCCTTCGATGTGCGCGATAGGGATTCGCAGCGCCACAGCGACCGACGCCGGCGCCAACATTTCGTAACGATCCGCGATCAGCAAAAGCAAGTCCGGACGCATCTGCCCGAAAATGTCGGCGAGGCTCAGTGTGGCCACGCCGATCGTCTTGGCCATGCCCACGTCGCTGTCGGAACTGAGCAGGCATTCGACGCGCGCGTCAATGCTGAAGCCGTCCTTCTCGATTTCCTGGATCGTCGAGCCGAATTCAGGTGAAAGGTGCGCGCCCATCGCAATGATTTTCAAATCCACAGCGGGATGCGCGGAAAGTTCTCGCAGCGGCCAGTACAAATGGCTGTAGTCGGCGCGCGAAGTTGTGACCACCGCGATTTTGCGCTTCATTGTATTTGCTATCTATTTTGTCGCTGCGCGAACGAGCGGCTTTGGCGCGCTGAGCAACAACTCGCTGGGCTCGTATTCCGGCACCATGCCCACCAGCGCGTCCACAAGCGCGGGCAGATCGCGCCGCCCCACGCTGTCGAGGAGCCGCGCAATCTTCGCATCAAACTCGGCAGCGGCGATTGCCGTGCCTCGCACACGTTGAATTCTCGTATCTCCGCTGGGCTCGACCGTTTCGCTGGCAAAAACCATCTCTTCGCTAAGCTTTTCCCCGCGAAGAAGATTCGTGAACACGATCGGCATGTCCACGTCCGGCTCGAACCCCGCTTTCAGAATCATTCCGCGCGCCAAATCGACAATTTTTACCGGCTCGCTGGGCTCCGGCACGAAAACGCCGCCTTCCAGATTTGCCGTCGCGAGAATCAGGTCCACCACTTCTCTCAGAGTCAGAAAATATCTGCTGGCGTCAGGATGCCGAACCGTCACCGGCCCGCCCCGCTCAATTTGTTGCCGAAACAGCGGCGCCACACTGCCACGCGAGCCTAAAACATTCCCCAGCCTGACGGCTTTCATTTGCGTCTTGATGCCGTTCCATCGCAGCAGGACCAGTTCCGCGATGCGTTTCGACACTCCCATCATGCTGCGCGGATTCACCGCTTTGTCCGTTGAAATCATCACGACCTGCCCGGCCTCGTGGTTGCGCGCGGCGAAAGCCAGCGTCATCGTTCCAATCACATTGTTGCGGATCGCCGCCAGAGGATTTGCTTCCATCATCGGAACGTGCTTGAAAGCCGCCGCATGATAAATCACGCCCGGCCGGTGTTCTTTGAACACATCGGCCAGCAGCGCGGCGTCGCAAATATCGCCAAGCACGGCGACGTGCGGCGCGCAAACCTCGATCGCAGACAGCGCTAACTCAATTTCATACAGCTCGTGCTCCGCGTGGTCCAGAAGTATCAGATTTCGCGCATTGGATTTCGCAAGCCTCTCCGCCAGCGCAGAGCCGATGCAGCCCCCTGCTCCCGTGATCAAGACGCTCCCGCCGCGATTCATCGCATCCCTGTCTAACACACGCCGCCGCGATTATAAAGGCCATCCGGCCATCTGACTTGTCCCTCTGCGGAAGACAAAGTGCGACACGGCACCGCTAGACTGCAGCCACTGAACACAGCTGTAGGGGATTACGAGCGTATGCGAATCCAGATGCGTGAAATGAATCCTGGTGAGTTGTGGATTGAAGATTTCTAAGAGGGTTCGACTGCGGTAGGAGATAAAACGGGGGAATGTGAGTTACGCGCTTCGGCGATTACTTCCAATTGCCTTATCCATGCAGCCGTCGTTACAAATTGCGGGCGCGAGGTTGGCGTGCGTGCGAAGACTGAAAATAGCGCACCGGTGGATACAATCCGGTACGCGAGAATTCACGCCCGGCAGCTTTTTTCACTTCCTGCAACCAATAATCGAACGTGCCTTCTGCGACCCCCACGAGTGAAATCGCGCTGCGATAGTCCGCGCCACCGACAAAATAAATCTCAAACAATTTCAAACGCCCTTTCCACGCCGGACGCTTCAGCGCCTGCCGGCCGATGCGCTCGAAGTCCGCAACGTATTCGCAAGCGCGCGAACGTTCCGGCCTCCACTGGTAGCCGCAGGAAGGCGAATCCAGGTCCAGCGCACGCACTTCGCCAAGCGAGTTATCAAGCCATTCATGCAGCCCGCGATAGCGCGCGTGACACGCGTTGAACATTTCAGCAGCTTTCATCAGCAGCACCTCGTGAGTCGTGCCCCTCTAGTTCTTCCGCGGCGGCTTCGGCGCAGGCAGCATCGCCCCCACATCCCACGCTTCGTCCACACGCTCGATTTCTTCCTCCACCGCATCGAGGCAAGTGTGAAAACATTCGCGCCACCCGTTGATATATCCGCGCGCGTATTCCGCGGCCAAATGTTCGCGCTCGCGATGCGCTCGCTGCATCTGAAACACTTCAGCGCACTCGATTCGCGGAGCCCGCAGCGCGATCCGCAAGCGGTGGCTCAGTTCGCGCAGCGCTCGCAGCACCCAATGCGGTTCTGAAACTGATTTTGGTTTTGATTTTGCTCTAGCCCGGAAGGGTTTTGATTTGGACTTTCGTATTCGCCCGGCCTTTGATTTCTGCTTCGGTTTTGTTTCCGCTTGTGGTTTTGATTTCCACAGCTGCTGTCGTTTTCGCGCTGCGTTTCTCTTTCTCTTATTCTTACTATTGATGAACTATTCATCCCGCCTGCAAGTTGCTCGTACATATACTCTTGCGCCCTATTTGCCTCGCAATTCTGCGTACCACTGCCCGCAATTTTGCGTACACCCTCCGCAGATTTGCGTACAGCCTGTGGAAATTTTTTGGCCTTGGTGATGCGAATGCTGATCCCTTCCTGCGCCGCTGTCGTCTCGATATAGCCCTCGCGCCGCAAAGCGCTCAGCCAGCGCTCGAGCGTCCGCCGGTTGAACCCTGTCTCTTCCTCGATTTCACGGTAGCGCACCGGCGCGCCGCCCAGCACCCACCCCACCGGCCCCGATTGGTGCGTTTGCCGCAGCACCAGCCAACCGTAAAGCCAAATCGCCGAACCCATACGCGCATAATGCCGCGCTTCGAAAAGCACTCCTCGCAGCCCGGTGCTGAAGTTCTTTTCACGCATTCAAAGCGTCACTCGCGGAGATACATTTTTGGCGCCCATCTTTGTTTTTTCATCAACAATGTCCGCAATACGGGATGAGCACTCTTACGAATTCTTCGTCAGCTGTTCTTGAAATGCGCAGCCTTTCCACGATTTCCACCGGCCGTCCGTGTCCGCAGAATCCGCAATGTGGGTCGCCACGAACTCCGGTGTGCGGATGGAGCCTCAATCGGTGCGCGCTGCGCTGCTCTCTGATTAGGTAATCGCCGTCCCGCCTCTGGCGCTCAAGTTCCCGATGCTTCGGATTGGCCCTCCATTCCTTCATATATTCCCGGCCGCGCGCGCGCCGTCTTTTGCGAAGCGCAGCGCAAATCGCCGCTTGGCCCTGCACTGCGAGTTCCGCTGGAATCGGTTTCCGCTTTCCGCCCATGGATCCTCCTCGCCCCGAGAATCACTTCCGCATTCCTGCGCGCGCCTGCCCGCCGCCTACTGCGTTTCACGATTCGGATGTCCGTCTCTTCCGTTTCCTTCCGCCGTTTTTCCGCCATTGCCGCCAGTTGCGGCTATACTGCTCCGGTGTGATAGCGCCTTGTGCGATACACTTGGGTCGCCGCTCGCCTCGCTGTCTACTATTGAGTTAACAGCATTACTCTGATACTATGCTCCCGGTTAGCCTCCCACTCTCGGGAGAGAGTCGTCAGGAGGCCTTTTCGATGGGCATCGCTTCACCGCTTGAATACCTCGTCACCTCGTCTGAAGATGCGCTGGAAACTTTTGAACTTTCTCGCCTGAATAGAAGCGCCAATTTACGCAAAGAGCTTCGGGATGTAGTCGAGGAGTGGATTGAAGCGGAAATCCAGTCGCGGCTCGCGCGCTGGATTCTCGAATGCCGCCGGACTCAAGCCGCCCGGTCCGACGCGGACCTCGCGGGTGCCTCTGCGAATCTTTCCGCGAAAACCGTTGCCGCAAATCGTTTGCTGCCGTTTGATGACCTGATGAATTCGCAGGAACTCCAGTCCAAGCCGGCATCTGTAAAGCCGATTCCCGCTCGTTCCGCGCGCGATCGCCGGGATTCGCCGCCCGTGCCAGGCACGCACCTTTCCGGGAGCGCGAAAGACGCCTTGAAGTTTCTCGAGCGGCAAGTTCGTTCGCAGGCACACGCCGCTCCAAACGCGTATAAATCCCCGATGGAAACAGGTCGAAATGCCGCGTCGCTCCATTCTGCACAGAGCGGCCCGCAGCGCCGGCGCTTGCCCAAGAGTTCACGGACGGGGTCGCTTTTCCCCGCCGCTCCGGGCCCTTCTGACGGAGCTGACAGTGCCCGCTCGCAGACCCGGCGATTCGCTGCCCGTAATTCGGCGAAACGCGATGCGACCAAGCCCCGCGCGGTGGCTGGGTTGTCGGGCTCGGCTGATGTCGCTCAGATCGCCCCCTTGGCGCGCTCAGGAAAACTGCAGCCCTCTGCGCCCGTTCGCGCGTCCATGCGTTTCTCGCCGCATCAACGGCGCGCGGTCTAAGGCCGGCCGCCGCAACAAACTCACCGTCAGTCGGATGAATCGCCGCCGGGAAAAACATGGCGGCCCGCAGCTCCCTCGTTATCGTCTCAACTGCCGCGCTCGCTTCGAGTCTCTGCATATGCGTCATGAGCTGTGCCACTTCACCTCGCCGCCCGCCGCCCTTTCTGTGGTGCCCTCATCTAACACCGCAGCAACCACGATGAACTCGTCACTCGCTGCAGTCCGCGAGGCGTCCTTGTCATCCTGAGCTGCGTGTACCCTTCGAGTGCTTGCTTGCGCGTCATGACCTGGGCCACTTCACCGTAGCCCGCACTTCGTCCTTAGTCTTCCTGAACTGCGTGTGCCCTTCGAGTGCTTGCGTTTGCCCGCCAGTCCCCAGTGCAGGTGGTTGTTCTGCGCCAGTGTGCCTAAACCCAGATCGCATCAAGTCCGCACGACAGTCTTATGCGCGCTGGCCCCATGTGATCCGGACGACTCCGATCACAAAATATCTCGCCAAGACAGCCGCGGCTCCATCGTCCGCGCCAGCCGTCCGCGCCAGCTAGACAAGTCAATTCCCCCGCCCACACAAATCGCCTCGCATCTCTCAACATAAATATCCATTCTCGCACTGTGCTGACGATGGTTAATCCGCGTGGTGGGATTTCACAACACCAGGAAAGGCTAGTGTGGGAATGGGACGGCTGGTTTCATTGCGTCAAGTACTTCCGTGCAGCACGCATGGTTAGGGGCTTAATTTGCGAATCAGGATTTCGAAGGAGGCCAGGGCTCAAGGAGCTGCTCTTTACGATAGATCAGAGCATTAATGTCGTAAGGGGCTAGCTCGATATTATGGCCGTGGGTGATGGCGTCGGTAGGACATGCTTCCACACAGTAACCGCAAAAGATGCATCGAGAATAATCAATATTGTACACCTTCGCATAGCGCTCGCCGGCCGACATGCGACTTGCTTCGGTGTTTTCCGCAGCTTCAATGTAAATGCAATTTGCCGGACAGGCGGCAGAGCAGAGAAAACAGCCCACGCATTTTTCAAGTCCATTCTCGTCGCGCTGGAGAACATGTATTCCACGATAACGTGGTTGAACGCTCGCAGGCACATCCGGATAGGATTCCGTCGTGGGCTTGCGGAACATCGTCCGCAGAGTCACGCTGAACCCTTTGTAGAGGGTAAAGAATGTTTCGCCGACTTCTCTTACAATTGATGCCATCGCGTTCGACTTTAACAGAGTTGCGGAAGGCAGGCAATTCAAGGCCCTGGACTCTGTGAACTTAGATCAGGGATCACCCTTCGTTGCATCAACGTTTGCTAGAATAGCGCGGAGGAACCTTTTTATTCTCCGGGCGGAGAGACTGGCGGATTTTCCGACAGCTTCCCCTTGCCAGTGATGGCGGCGATAATTTGTCGGCCGTGAAACCGCCCATTCTCGATAAAAATATCAGACGTGTGTTTTCCCCCAACGATTACGCCGGCTAGATAAATTCCGGGTATATTGCTTTCCAGGGTTTCCGGATTGATTTCTGGCCTCAGCGAATCGCGATCCAGCCGAACTCCCTGTTTTTTTAAAAACTCGAAATCCGGATGATAGCCGCTCATAGCAAAGACCTGAGTGGCCGGAACGACTTGCTCGCCGCTTCCGTTTCTCACCCACACCTTATCGGTTTCGATACGCGTCACTTCGCTTTTAAACATGGCGCGAATTTCTCCGGCACGTATGCGATTTTCGATGTCGGGCTTGACCCAGTATTTCAGGCTCTTCCCCATTTCCGCACCGTGGTGAACCAGAGTGACTCGCGCACCGGCGCGAAATAAATCAAGCGCTGCTTCCGCGGCAGAGTTCCTTCCGCCAATAACCACGACGTCCTGGTTCCAGTAAGGATGCGCTTCGCTGAAATAATGGCTGACGTGCGGCAGATCCTCGCCAGGCACTCCGAGGAAATTCGGAAGATCATAGTATCCAGTGGCCAAAATAATCTTGCCGGCGTGATATTCAAGCGCAGCGCCTTCTTTATCGCGCGTGTGCACCACGAACGCGCGATCGTGGCCGGTGATCTCCTCCACGCGCTCGTATTGGCGGACTTCAATCCCATAGTGTTCGACGGCGCGCCGATAATATTTGAGCGCTTCGCCGCGTGTCGGCTTGCCGCCGGAAATCGTCATGGGCAAATCGCCAATTTCCATGCGTTCCGGTGTGGTGAAAAACAGCAAGTTAATGGGATAGTGAAAAAGTGAGTTGCACAGGCATCCTTTGTCAATCACAAGGGGGCGCAGTCCTTCACGTTTGGCTTCGATGGCACTCGCGAGGCCCGTTGGCCCTGCGCCGATACATATCACGTCGTAAGAATCGGTCATTTGCATAGTGTGCGCTGAGCGGCGCTAAACTTTCAACTACCACTCGCTATTCTAAATGGCCGGAATAAGCGTTTGCGATAATTGCGCGGAAAAACTCTCAAGCTCAGCGAGGCGCTCAGCGGTCACCTCAAGTTTCTGTTTTTTCCAGACGAACCAGTCGCGCCCTTCCCTCGTCACCCGCACGCTGAAGTTTCCGCCGATAAGGTAAGCCGGCTGGCCGTGGAGCTGGAAGCGATCCGCACCGATCGGCGCCAGCAGCGCGGCGCAATTCCCCCGGCGCACGCCGATATACTTCGCGTACATCGGAAACGCCACGATCTGAAAATCGCGCGCTTGTAAGCGCTCTAGAATTGAGATCTGCCGCGGAGTGAATTCCATCGGCAGAAAGAATAACAGCTAACCTCTGGCAGTTCACAATCAACATGGAATCGCCAAACAAATGGGAAGATCCCAGATGCAGAGCACCGAGGTTAGCCGGTGAAGGCCTTGGGCAAATTCCAGTGCTGCCAAACGCTGATGACGCGAAGCAAAAAACAGACCAGCCCGCCTGAGACGGCCGCCAACGCAGGAGGTACCCGCAGCTTTGTCGCCGCGACCATTACCGTCGCGCCAGCCAGGGCAGCCGTCGCATAAATGTCCGAGCGAAGAACGTTGGGAATCTGCGCCAGCAACACGTCGCGCACTGTTCCTCCGCCGACGGCTGTGATAGCGCCCAACAGGACCGCGATGAATGGATGCATCTTATATAGCAGCGCTTTCTCCGTTCCCGCGACGGCAAACAGCGACAGCGCTGCGGCGTCGAGCGTCATGATGAACGGAGCGGGAATGCTTCGGACGTACGGATGCAAAAAGAAAACGATAACGCCTCCGGTAAACGCCGCAGTTGCGTAGCGCCAGTCGCGAAGGGACGCCGGCGGAACAGCGCCAATCAGGACATCGCGAATGATTCCTCCCACCAGCGCTGTAGAAAATGCTAGGACCATGACACCCAGGAGATCGAGGTTCGCTGGGACGGCTATCAATGCGCCTTGTACCGCAAACAGGAATGTGCCAGCCAAATCGGCCCAAAGCAGCAGCTTGCTGTGTTCGTGAATCATATCGGCAGCGGAAAGGATAGATGTGGCGTAACACAAAGACAAGCTAGAAGGACACTATCAGGAGCGATTCAAGGCCTGTAAATCCACGCGCGCGCCGTGGATGGCAATTCGCCTCCGGTTTCCGCGTAACCTCCCGTGATCAACGTTTTGCCGTCGGGAAGCACAGTTGCGGATGCAAAGAACCACGCAGCTCCTAAGGTTCCTTCCACTTTGCTAAAACTTCCCTTTACCTCGTCATAGACCTCGGCGAAACTGCCTCCACCCGCCACCAACACTGTGCGGTTGTCCAGCAAGGCTGCGGCATAGGGCAGTTTGAACCGCGAGGTGCTCATTGTCCCGGTCGCGCTGAACGCGGCCGTAGCTGGGTCGTAAATTTCTGCACTCGAATACTCTCCGTGCCAGTCGCGATTGTCGGAGCCGCCGACTACAAGCACTTTTCCGCTCGCGAGCAGAACCGCTGCATGTTTGTGACGACCAACTGTCATCTGCCCTGTGGATGTAAATTTGCCGGTTGCGGGATCGTAGAGTTCCGCACTGCGATAAACGTTTTGAGACGGGTAATGGCCGGAACCTCCTCCCACGACCAACACTTTGCCGTTTCTCAGCGCCGTGGCCGTCGCTTCTCCACGAGGCTCGGTCATGTCTCCGGTTCGCGCAAATTTCCCGGTCGAAGGGTCGTAGACTTCCGCGCTAGCGAGGGCATTCTCACCGCGGTCCTCGCCGCCCGCCACAAGCACCCTGCCGTCAGCAAGCAGGGCCGCCGTATTACCGGCCCTTTCGATGACCATGTCCCCGGTCGGCGTGAATATCCCTGTGGTTGGATCGTAGAGTTCCGCTGATCGGCGAAGATTGTAGCGGCCCGTCCAACCACCGGCGATAAGCACTTTGCCGTTTTTCAAAAGCGTCGCAGTGTGCCCGCTCCTTCCGATGCTCATGTTGCCGGTCGGCTGAAAGTTCCCTGTTCGAGGATCATAAATTTCTGTGCTCCGGAACGGGTTGTTCTCTGTGCCACTGCCGCCAAATCCGCCGGCGATGAGGACCTTGCCGTCCGGGAGCAGAGTCGAACTATGGCTGGCGCGCGCTATCTGCATGTGCGCAGTTTCGGCTACAGAACCCGACCCAGAAGATGCAGAATTGTCAGCAGCGCTGAAACGAACGAAAGCGAGGACCACCAAGGGGAATAAAAACAATCCACAAGCTCTCTTTGCGAGTCTGGATTCCATGCAGACCTCCATTTCTTCAGATTGCGATCTGTGAGACGCAGCTAGTCGCCATAGTGTTAGCACACCCTTCCGCTGCCTGTACACCTGGAGAGACGTGCTCCAGCCGCTCTGCGGATAGCCGCCGAGGACTGCGTGGCCGCTCACCTCGAGCCGCCATCTGTTGAAGGAAAATCCCTATGCGGCCGAGGAGGAAATGGAGCCAGACTCGATTTCTCGTAAGACGGCGCGAATCGCGGCAGCCAATTCTTCGCGGCCAACGTGGCTCTTGCGGAATTGCACGCGCACGTGGAACGATTCGTCCTGCGCGCGATAGTCGAAGAGGAACGGGTGCGGCCTCGTATCGGAGCCGGACTCCTGTTTCCGCGCTTTGCGAGCTTCGTCGCGCGTCAAGCCGCCTTGCGCAATGCGGTTGACCATCTCATGCATCTTCTTCTCGTTCGGCTGGCGCGACACCTGCAGCAAAAGCGACTTGGAAAATATCCCGCGTTCGATGCAATCCTTGCGAACCGCGTCCGGAATCACGGTCAGTGACATCGTCTCCGTCACCGACGAGCGCGCCCGGCCGATTTTCTTGGCAATATCATCGTGCGTATAATCGAAATGGGTCGCCAGACGTTGCAAGCCGTCCGCTTCTTCGAACGGAGTCAAATCCTTCCTCTGAAGATTTTCGATCAGACCGAGTTCCAGCGTTTCCGCGTCGTCCGCGATCTTCTCGATGCAGGGCAACTCGTGCAATCCGGCCGCTTTCGAAGCGTGATAACGCCGCTCGCCGGAAATAATGTAATACGTGTCTTCGCGCGGAATGAACCGCACCAGCAGCGGCTCAAGCACGCCCTTTTCGCGTATCGAATCGGTGAGCTCGCGCAAATCGCCCAGCGCTTTTCGCGGCTGGTCCGGATTCGGCCGAACCTTGTTGAGCGGGATCATCCGCCCGATCGACGCGCCACTGAAGCTGGTCAGCGTTTCTACGTAGTGCGCGTCATGCCGCATCTTGAGAGTGACGGGCAACCCGATCCTCTTGGACACGTTGCAATACCTCCTGAGCGAGCTTCTTGTATTCTTCCGCGCCCGAAGATTTGGGCGCAAACGAAAATACAGTTTCCTTGTAAGCCGGGCTTTCTTCCAGCCGGACGTTTTTGCTGATCCGCGTTTTGAAAAGCGCTTCGCCGAACACCGCGCGAATCTGTTCGTGAGTGTCGCGCGAAATATTGGTGCGTTTGTCGAAGAGCGTAATCACCACGCCCAGCACTTTTAAATCCGGATTGGGCCTCGAGCGAATTCGCGCATAGGTCTCCAGTAAATCGTCGGTTCCCTCAATCGCGAAATATGCGGCTTGAATTGGAACCAACAAATGCGTGGAGGCCACCAGAGCGTTCACCGTTAATATCCCCAGCGCCGGCGGAGTATCCAGAATTATGAACTCGTACTCTTTCAACACGCTCGAAAGCGCGTCTTTCAACTTATACGGCGCGTCGAACTGCCCCGCGAGCTGCGTCTCCAGCCTGGCCAACGACAGTTTCCCCGGCGCCACAAACAGATAAGGGTCTTTTGTCGGCTTTACGATCTTGGACAGCTCCGCCGGATGCTCAGCGAAAAGGTCGTACATCGAAGTCTGAATGTCCGACGATTCGAAAAACGCGATCGTCGCGTTGGATTGCGGGTCCAGATCGATTAGAAGTGTTTTCTTTTTCTTCAGCGCGATGGCGGCGGCTAGATTAATCGACGTCGTGGTTTTCCCGACGCCGCCTTTTTGATTGGCGACCGCGATGACGTAGGTCAAATTTTGCCCCCGCTAGCCATGCTGCAACCGTGGGCCCATATATGGCCTCCTGCTGCCCCAATTACACCACAAGTAGCCTAACTCTACTCATTTGGCTATGCCCTGCGCAAGCAAAAAATGCATTTCTGCTGTGGACAACTGCAATTAGCCTGACCCCTACCTGCTTAACCCAGGGCTGTTATACTCCTGCCTTACTAAGGCCGGAAATCAACTATCGCAATGGCAACCACTCTAATCGTCACACCCCCTGCCGACGACCGAAAACTACTCGCGCCCGTCTGGCATACGGTCGTCCTGGTCCTCTTCGTAGTCTCCTATTCCCTTATTCAAGTGCACTTCGCGGCGCGTACGGAGACTTTACAACTCAGTACTCGAGTGCCCCTGTATCTATTCTCGATTTTCTTCGAGTTGGTTCTGTTGGCCTACGTATGGTTCCTCGGTGTGCGCCGCAGCGGAACGAGATTTGCGGACATTATTGGCGGAAGGTGGGCGCGCGCGGGAGACGTCTGGCGCGATATCGGCGTCGCATTCATGTTCTGGCTCGTCGTCATAGTATTCCTGCTTATCGTGGGTCACGCTTTAGGCGAGAATCCCCACGCCAAGAAAGCCTTGCTGGTTATGATGCCGCGCGGCGCCCTGGAAATTTTACTGTGGGTCTTGCTGTCAATTTCCGCGGGGTTCTGCGAGGAATTTATTTTTCGCGGCTATTTGCGGAAGCAGTTTTTCGCCATCACCGGAATGAACGGCGTGGCCATCGCGGGGCAAGCACTCGTTTTCGGCGTCGCTCATGGCTACCAGGGTGTCAAAGGCATGACCTCAATCGCGATCTACGGCGCGCTTTTCGGCATTCTCGCCATGATGCGAAAGAGCCTGCGTCCGGGAATGATTCAACACTCCATGCAAGACTCATTCGCGGGTATCGCCTTGAGCCTGATAGCGAAGTACCGCCCCGACCAACTCGGGTTATTTTTCTGAAATTGAATTCCTACGCTGATTTTCCGGCAGGGGCGACACGCTAGGCGCGAGCGCAACTACATCTTGTAGCGGCCGAGGTCTTCGTCGTTGAGGTTCTCGAGCCATTTGCGCAGTTCTTCGCTCGAGCTTTTCTCCGAAATCGCGCTGGCTATCTTGGAATGTTTCAAAACTTCATCGTCCACGAAGATCGGGCAATCGAGCCGAAGCGCGAGTGCCAGCGCATCGCTGGGGCGCGAGTCCATGGACATGGTTTGGCCGTCGCGCTCCATCCAGATCAGTGCGTAAAACGTATCGTCCTTCAAATCGCAGACCACTACGCGCTGCACGTGCACATTTAATCCCGTAAGAACATTTTTCAGCAGGTCGTGAGTCATCGGACGCGGAGTCTGCACTTTTTCGATTTCCAGCGCAATCGCGTTTGCTTCGTAAATACCCACCCAGATCGGCAGCACGCCGTTACCCGCAGTTTCCTTTAATACCACTACCGGCATATTGGTCACGGGATCCATCATCAGACCTCGTATCTTCACTTCGAGTTCCATGGTGGCCTCCCGTCGCTCACAGCACTTGCTCGCCGACCAAACTGTTCGGTCCGCCGCGCGTCACCTGCACTGAAATGTATTCTCCCAGAAGATCCTCGCGCGTTGTAGTGAAATTTATCAGCCGGTTGCAGGACGAACGCCCGCCCCACTGTCCGCGCGCGGCATGTCTCGCGTCAACCAGCACTTCAAACGTGTCACCGACAAGTTTTCCGTTGCGCGCAATCTGAATCTGCCGCTGACGCTCGTTCAAAACCGCGAGGCGCCGGTTCTTTTCCACTTCCGGAACAGCATCCGGCAGGTCCTTGGCGGAAGTATTGGGCCGCGGCGAATACGTAAACGAATAAATCGCGTCGTACTGGGCCACATCCAGCAGCGTTAGCGATTCTTCGAAGTCCGCTTCCGTCTCGCCGGGGAATCCCACGATAATGTCGCTGGTAATGCTGATCGGCCGGCTCGCCGCGCGTATCCATTCGATCTTCGCTAGGTATTCTTCCCGCGTGTAAGTGCGTCGCATCGCGTGCAGGACGCGGTCTGAGCCCGATTGCACCGGTAAGTGCACGTGATCGCAAAGCGCGGGCGTCTCGTCGATCGCTTCAACGATCCCGCGGTGAAAATCATTCGGATGCGAAGTAGTGAATCGAACGCGTCGAATTCCCTGCACCGCCGCCACGCCGCGCAGCAGATCCACAAAACTCCACCTGCGCGCCGAGGGATCGCTATAGGAATTCACGGTTTGCCCCAACAACTGAATCTCAGTGTAGCCCGCATCCGCAAGCCGCCCGGCTTCGGCGATTACCGCTTCGCTCGATCGGCTGCGCTCCGGCCCACGCGTGTGCGGAACTACGCAGTACGAACAGGAATAGTCGCAACCCTCGATGATCGTGATGTACGCGCGAATCGGATTATCCCGCCGTGTGATTTCCGTCTCGAAAGTTTCATCCGTATCTAAATCCAAGCCGGTGACGCGCCGCCCGCCCGCTTCAAGCTGCGCCAGCAGTTCTGGAAGTTTTCGATAACTCGCCGACCCGCAGACCAGACTGACCCACGGCGCGCGCTCGAAGATTTCCTTACCTTCCTGTTGCGCCACGCATCCCAACACGCCGATGATTTTCCCGTTGGCAACCGTTTTCCAGTCTCCCAGCCTCGCGAAAACTTTTTGCGCCGCTCTCTCCCGTATGCTGCACGTGTTGTAAAGAACCAAATCCGCTTGCACTGGATTTTCAACCGCACGGTATCCACGGCCCAACAGCACGCCCGAAACTTTTTCCGAATCGTGCGCATTCATCTGGCAGCCGAATGTCTCTATGTAGAAAGATTTCTTGGAGTCTGAAGGAATTTCCACTAACGAAGGACCAGCATTCGAGTCTAACGCGCGCTTCTGCTCCAGAGAAAATTCTTCGGGAGTGGTTGCAGCAAAAGAACCTAAGTGCCCGTGCCTGCCTGCGGGAACGGCCGAGGCGCCGCCTGCAAGCGATTCAATCCCGACATCGAACGATCTGCTCATGAACGAATACAATTCTAACACGGTTGCAGACCGCCATTCGTTTTCGCTCACTCGTCACTGACACTGCCCCTTCACATCGCTCATGAGGTCGCGCCGCAGAATCTTCTCATAGGGCCGCAGCATGCTGCGCCCGCCACCAACTCTTGGCTTATTCGTTCTCCTCCACGCCGTCCGCCCGCCACCCCGCCGCGGATTCTGCCTATCGCTGCGGCACGCTCATCGAATTGGTAGTCGGTTTCCCGTGCCTGCGGTCGATCATCTCCATAATTCGCTCGGCTGCTCCCATAGCGGTGACCACAATGCTCTCGCACGCCGGTGCACCAGCACGCCCATCCCAGTTCCAATCCGCCATCCGCGGCGCCGCCAGAATCGCGGTCAATATTGCCAAAATCCGTTTGCGTCCTTCGTCCACAGACGCATCCTAACATATTCGCCTTTTGTTCGCCTACCTGAATTCGCGACGAATCCCCTGCGGTTTCCCACGACTCCCCGGGATCAGGAATCAAATCGGCTCTCTCACGTCCGGCAAGTCGAACCCACATTCTGCCGTGTGCAATCGTTTGACCTCGCGGTAATATCGTTTCTCATTTTTCTGTGTCGTGAAAGGTTCGATGAGCGCTGCCGCTGTAGCTCTTCCTCAGGAAACTTGGCGCCCGAAAGCTAACCCGTGGCTCATCGCGGTCGTCGTGTCTCTGGCTGCTTTCATGGAAGTACTCGACACCTCGATTGCAAACGTCGCTCTGCCGCACATAGCCGGAAATCTGGGCGCAAGCAACGACCAAAGCACCTGGGTCCTCACCTCTTATCTGGTCGCCAACGCGATCGTGCTGCCTATTAGCGGGTGGCTCGTGACCATTTTCGGCCGCAAGCGTTTTTTCATGACCTGCCTGGCGATCTTCACCGTCAGTTCCCTGCTCTGCGGAATCGCGCCGAGCCTTGGTCTGCTTCTTTTCTTTCGCGTCTTGCAGGGCGCGGGCGGCGGTGGCCTCCAGCCAATGGTGCAGGCGATTCTCGCCGACACCTTTCCGCCTGAGAAGCGCGGACTGGCTTTTTCCTTGTATGGCATTACCGCCGTCTGTGCCCCCGCGATCGGACCGACTTTGGGCGGCTGGATGACGGACAGTTACTCCTGGCGCTGGATTTTCTTCATCAACTTGCCCGTTGGCATCATTACGCTGTTTCTTGTCTATAAGCTCGTCGAGGACCCGCCGTACTTGAAGCGCGTCAAAAAGGGCGGCATCAAACTCGACTACATCGGCTTTTCGCTGCTGGCGCTGGGAGTAGGTGCTCTGCAAATCATGCTGGACAAAGGACAGGAGGACGACTGGTTCGGTTCACATTTCATCGTCACTCTCGCGGTGATTATGGTGGTATGCCTGACCTCGCTCGTTTTCTACGAGTGGTTTCATAAGGACCCCATCGTGGACGTGCGCCTCTTTAAAAATAGAAATTTTGCCACTGCGAACATGATGATGTTCATGGTCGGCGCGATGGCCTTCGCCACCACTGTTCTGATGCCGCAGTTCCTACAGAACCTGATGGGCTATACCGCACAGTCGGCGGGTATGGTGTTGTCTGCGGCGGCATTGCTGCTGCTGGTGGAGTTGCCGATCGTTGGGCGCCTTACTTCAAAATTCCAACTGCGCTACTTGATCGCTTGCGGCTGGTTTATGTTGGCGATCGGCATGTACGTTTCCGTGCGTGGATGGGATCAGCAAATGAGTTTCGCGCACGCCACCTGGCTGCGTATCTTTCAATACTTGCCGCTTGGCTTCGTATTTGTTCCGGCGACCACCGCCGCCTACATCGGTGTGCAACAGGAAAAGAGTAATGCCGTCGCGGGACTTGTGAATTTCACGCGTAACATCGGCTCCAGCGTGGGAACTTCCGTGGTGACCACCATCATCGCCCGCCGGTCGCAGTTCCACCAAGTGGCGCTGGCCGACCACATCACGCCGGGCAATCCGCAATTCGAAGCTGCGCTCAATGGTCTGACGCAACAGCTCACCCATGCAGGACTCAGCATGCACGAAGCGCAGAGGCAAGCTTTCGCTAGGCTTTATGCGGGCGTTCAGGCTCAGGCCGCGACCTTGTCGTATATCGACACGTATTGGATTCTGGCCATCGGCTGCGCCTGCATGTTCTTCTTTTCATTCGCTCTAGTGAAAAATAACCCGCGTCCCGGAAGCAATGTAGCGCTGCATTAGGGCGCTACCGTTGTGTCCTTTTCGGCATCATCCAAATTTGGCGTCCGGGCGAATCGTTTGACCCTCCTGTATGCGTGTGCTACGGTTGCAGAGCAAGGTTTTATAAATGTTTTTTCTGGGGGATGTTATTTCTGGTCTGGCGCTGATCATTTTTGCCAGCCCGTTCGCTCTGCTTGAACAAACGGGCTGGGTCGCACGCGTGGTCCTGGGCATCCTGCTTGTCCTGTCTCTGTTCTCCTGGGCAATCATCTTTCAAAAATCGCGGCTGTTCGGTCAAATCGAGCCGCAAACCAAAAGATTCCTTCAGATGTTTCGGGCCGGGCGAGGACTTCCCGATCCCAACACGCTCCGCGTCGGCGCGGGCGGGACTCCGCTTGTCGTTGTCTATCAAGCAGGCTACCGCGAACTCGAAGCGCAGCTCGGCGGCGGCACTCGTCCCGGAGCTGCTGCCACTCCCACCAAAGTGCGAAACGCCCACGCGGTCGGAGTCGAGATGCAAGTGGCCGCAGGCGAGGAAGTTCGGCGTCTTGAAAAATGGATGCCTTGGCTCGCAACCACCGGCTCCGTTTCCCCGTTCATCGGATTGTTCGGCACCGTGTGGGGCGTAATGGACGCATTCTCGGGATTGGGTGATGCGGGCTCCGCCAGTCTTCGAGCGGTTGCGCCCGGAATCGCTGAAGCTCTGATCACAACTGCCGCGGGGCTTTTTGCCGCCATCCCCGCGGTCATCGCATACAACTACTACGTCGGGGGCATTCGCGCCCTCGCCAACCGCATGGATAGCTTTGCTGCAGAATTCGTCGCGAAAATCGAAACTCTATACAGCGCGTAAAAAACCGCCATGCCTCAGATTCAGCGCGAGACCGGGACTGCACTTTCAGAAATCAATATGGTGCCGTTTATCGACGTCGTATTGGTGCTGCTGATTATCTTCATGATCACCGCACCGATTCTGCAGTCGGGCATCGAAGTGGACGTCCCAAAAACGAAAACGGTGAAAGAACTGACCGAAGTTCGCATGGTCGTCACCATCGACCGGGCGCAGCGCGTCTATCTAAACGACAAAGCCATTAACATCCACGATCTCGGCCAGCAGGTAGTTTCGCAATCGCACGACTTGAAGCATCAGGCTGTTTATGTGCGCTGCGATGAAACGGTTCCCTTCGGCAGTTGGGCTACGGTAGTGGACTCCTTGCGCCAAGCGGGTATCCAGAATATAAGTGTGGTAACCCAGCCGCTCAGCGAGCGTTCGCAGATTCAGTGAAATGGCTTCCATTGCACAAAATCCGGCTTTCGACAATTGGACGCGGCCGCTCGGCAAGTTCTTTGCCGGGTCGCTGGTATTTCACTTCGCCCTAGCCGCGTTGCTTTTCATTTCCGCAACCTATTCGCATCAAGAGGAATCGTGGGGCGGCCCGGGCGGCGCAATTTCTGTCGGCGTGGTTGGCAGCGTTCCGGGGATTCCGATGCCGCGCCCGGAACTGGCCAGCCCAAATCGCGTGGTGGATGAATCGAAAGGCCTCTACAAATCCGAGCCGCCGCCGAAAACCCCCGAAAAGCAACCGGATGCTACGCCGATTCCAAAATTTGATCGTCTGAAGCCGCCAAAGTATGTGACGCGTCCCTCCAAAGTCTTGGAAAACAAAGCTCCGCCCCCGCAAAACGCAGTTCCCTACGGTGGAGGCGGCACGCCGACCGTACCCTACACCTCATTTGCAATGGGTGCCGGAACGGCCACTCAAGGGGGAATCGCCTTTAGCGCCGGCGTGGGCGGTGGAAATTTCGGGTCGCGTTTTTCATGGTACGTGGAAGCTGTGCAGCGGCGCGTCAGCGGAACATGGCTGCAGTCCACTGTGGACCCTGGGATTCAATACGCTCCGCGAGCCGTCGCTACGTTCGATATTCTGCGCGACGGCACGGTGACGAATGTGCAAGTGACCAAGTCGAGCGGCAACAGTTCGGTGGATATGTCCGCGGTTCGCGCGATTCGAGACGCCAGCCCCCTGGACCGTTTGCCCCCGGAATATTCAGGTTCGAAAGTCAGCGTGGAATTTTGGTTTGATTTTAAACGATGATTTGCAGTGGCAAAAGTACGCAAACGAAAACTGGTCGTTTCGAGAAGAACAAAGAAAACACAATGACGAGAAAAATTGCAATCTCCGTAGCACTCGCAATCGCACTGCTGCTCTGCGCAGGTTCCGCCTTCGCCCAGGACTGGTTCAAAACCGGCACTGGCCTGGGAGTCTCCAAAGCGCGCCTTGCGGTTCCCGAATTCGGACTTCGCGCCCCAGCGCCGCCAGCTCTGGAGAAAACATTTCACGACGTGCTGTGGAGCGACCTCGAGTACTGCGGCATCCTCGATCTCGTCAGCCCGAGCTTCTATCCAACACAAACGCCGAGCCAGCCGAGCGAATTGAAGTTTGCGGATTGGTCCAACGCCCCCGCCAGCGCATACATGGTTGCTTACGGAAACCTGTCGGTGGACAGCACAAACTTGGCCGCCGCTGGATTTCTGTCCGACGTTCACAATCCGACTGCTCCCATCGCGCTGCAGAAAATTTATCGCGGCGCCGCCACCGATGCCGATGCGCGCCGCCTGGCGCATCAGTTTGCGGACGACATCGTGGCAAAATTGAGCGGCGGTCTGCCCGGCATCGCGCAAACGCAAATTGCTTTCGTCAGCAGCAAGAGTGGAAATAAAGAAATCTGGGCCATGGATTATGACGGCTCGAACCAGCATCAGGTAACTCACCTGAAGTCCATTTCGCTCACTCCGCGCTGGTCGCCGGACGCCACCAAAATTGCGTTCACTTGCTACGTTCCCTTTCGCGGGATCACTTCGCCGCAGATTTGCATTTATTCGACAGCCTCGGACCGCCTGATTTCCTTTCCCCGCTATCGCGGCTCGAATAGTTCTCCGGCCTATTCTCCCGATGGTTCGCAAATTGCCTTCATGTCCAGCCAGAACGGCGACCCGGAAATTTACGTCACCGATGCGGGTGGCGGGAATCTCCACCGCATTACTTTCGCTGCCGGCGTCAACACTTCGCCCGCGTGGAATCCGAAGACCGGAAAGCAGATTGCTTTCGTCAGCGATCGCGGCGGCGATCCGGTTCTCTATCTTGCGAATTCAGACGGCTCGGGCGTCGAAAAACTCGACCTCCCGGACATGGGTTACAGCGTGGATCCGTCGTGGTCACCAAATGGACAACTGCTGGCTTTCTGCTGGCGACGCCCCAGCGGCAATTTCGACATCTATGTTATGGATGTCATCAGCAAGCAGTTAGTGGAGCTTACTCGCGATGCCGGCCGGAATGAACGCCCGAGTTGGGCGCCTGACGGAAGGCACATCGTATTCGAGTCCACTCGAAACGGACAACGGCAGGTTTGGTCCATGCTGGCCGATGGCAGCGAACCGCGTCAGTTGACGTATCAAGGACAGAACGAATCACCGAACTGGTCGCCGCGCTGAATCACGGCGATAATGCCTTTTCAGTTTCATCGTGATCTGGCACTGAGCGGCAAAAATTATAAAACGACCTCACCTGCTTAGCCCTGGCAGGGACGCCGAAGGAGGCAATAAATGCAGGATCGTTGTCTGAGAAAGCTGGGATTGTTGCTGGGAGTAGTTGCTTTCATCGCTCTTGCAGGCGGTTGCAAGAAGCAGGTTGCAAGCCGGCCGCCCACACAAGCTGCTCCGCAGCCAACCGCGCAACCCACCGTTACGCTGAATGCTTCGCCGAGCTCGGTGAAGAGCGGCGATACGGTCACGCTGAGCTGGACATCCACGAATGCCACCGACCTCGACATCGAGCCGGGTGTGGGAAAGGTAACGGCGCAAGGCTCCACGCCGGCCAACCCAACGGAATCGACGACCTTCACCATCACCGCGACCGGGCCGGGCGGCACCGCAACCGCGGACGCACGCGTCACCGTGGGCGCGGCGCCCGTGGAAGCTCCTTCGTCCGCAAACCAGAGCTTGAGTGAACTGTTCGAGCAGAACGTGAAGGACGCCTACTTTGACTTCAACAAATCCGATATTCGTGGCGACGCCCGCGCTAACTTGACAAAGACCGCGGAATTCTTGCGCTCGTATTCGCAGGTCCGCGTGACCATCGAGGGCCATTGCGATGAGCGTGGCTCTACGGAATACAACATTGGCCTCGGTGAACGCCGCGCCCAGGCTGCCAAGAATTACCTTATTTCGCTCGGCATTTCCGCCGACCGCATGGATACCGTGAGCTGGGGCAAAGAGCGGCCATTCTGCACCGAGCACGATGAAGCGTGCTGGCAACAGAATCGCCGTGCGCATTTCGTGGCGGGGCATTAAATATTTAGGCAGGCAAACAGCAATCTAAATTCCGGGCGGCTCCGGCGTTCCACGAGCCGTCCGCGCAATTCAATAGAGAGATTGCAGAGAAACAATAAGGAGGCTTCCCTTGCGCACACGATGGGTTGTGCTCGCACTCGCAGCAGTACTAATCGGCGCTCTCGGCGGCGCGATGCTCACCGCCAAGCCCACCGGCGCGGTTTCGAAGGACATGATTCAGCTGCAGGAACAGGTGACTCAACTTTTGCAGGGGCAGAGGGATCTGCGCAGCGCGATCGACACGAATAATGCAACGCTGCGCACCCTGGTGCAGCAATCCCTGGACGCCACCAACCAGTTGAACTCCCAAATGGGCATTCTGCAAAAAAGCGTGCAGGAAGCCACCGCGAATAGCAGCTCGCGCATCGATACCATGAGCACGCAGACGCAGGGCCTGTCCGACAACATGCAGGATGTCCAGGCGCGTGTGGCGAAGCTTGGCCAACAGATGAACGACATTCAGGGTTTGTTGCAAAGCATCGACGGAAAAATCTCAGGCGGAGCGTCGAGTGCGCAGAATATCTATTCCGGAGCACCGGGGCCCGCTTCCGCGCAATCTGCCCAGCCGAATCCGGGCTCGTCGCAGCCTCCGCAGGCAGGAAATTCGGTTCCCGCAATGCCTGCAATGTCCGCCGACACCCTTTATCAAAATGCCCTGCGCGATTTCAGCACCGGGAAATACGATCTCGCCCGCCAGGAGTTCGGCGATTACATCAAGAATTTTCCCACTAACGATTTGGCTTCCAATGCGCAGTTTTATCTGGGCGAGATATCTTATGCGCAGGGAGATTACCAGGACGCGATTGCGCAGTATGAAATCGTGACCGGCAATTATCCCAAGAGCTTTAAGCTTGCTGCTGCGCTCTTGAAGAAGGCCTTCGCCGAAGTCGAATTGGGAATGAAGTCCACCGGGATCCGCGACCTTCGCGAAGTTCTCCGCCGCTTCCCCGGCTCCGACGAAGCCCGCCGGGCGCAGGCCAAACTCAAGGAACTGGGCGCAGCCACGGTTCCTCGCGCGCCGGCCCCGCGGTAAGTCCGGAAGAAGCTAGGCGCGCAAAAGGTCCGGCTGCCAGTTCCGGACCAGCTTTTTTATTGCTTTGCGATCGGTCAGATGTTCATCCAGAACTTTTCGCGCCAGCTCCGGCAATTCCGCATCGCTTGCAAAACGCATCGAGACGAATTGCGCCACGCTGAACTCGGGAATCCGCACTCGCAGCTCCGCCGGCAGAACATTTTGCAAACGTAACTGCATTTCCAGCCGGATTACCCGGTCCTGCACCGTCAGGGAAAAGAGGCGTCCGAGTAACGCCAGCAGCACTAAGGCGGCAGCCAGAAGCGCCGAGATAACCGTGCCTGCTGAAAAAAAGTTCCAAGCGCGTTCTATGGACCAGACTAGGTTGAGCGCGAGCACTGGCAAAACGAAGAAGTGGAAAGCTGGAACAAGCTTGGTGTGATTCTCGAAGTTTTGTGCCACCGTATCCTCCGGTTCAGTTCGACTAGTGTTCCGTCGGAATCTTAGCAGAGTTCGCGCAGCCAACGCACCCCGGCCGCATCCGATACTTTTTCGCTCCGCGAAGGCGCACTTCAGCTATACTCGCGATATCTTCGAACATTCTGTGAACAGGTGAAACAGTCATGTCCGTCAACAAAGTGATTCTTGTGGGGCGATTGGGCCGGGATCCCGAAACGCGCTATACCGGCAGCGGCCAGGCGGTAGCCAATTTTTCTCTGGCCACTGATGAAACCTATAAGGACAAGAGTGGCGAGCGCCAGAAGCGCACCGAGTGGCACAAGATCGTTGTGTGGGGCAAACAAGCCGAGATTGCGCAGCAGTATCTGAAGAAAGGTTCGCTGGTCTTCGTCGAAGGGCGCATTCAATCGCGCGAATGGCAGGATAAAGAAGGCCAGAAGCGCACCAGCTTCGAGATCGTCGCCAATAATTTCCGCATGCTCGGAGGACGAGCCGACGGCGCTGCGGCGGCCGCCGGTGCTGGCGCGGGCCATGGCGGCACGCAATCGCGTCCCGCCGATCCGGACATGGAAGGCGGACCAATGCTCGAAGAACCTTCCGTTTCGGGACCGGAAATTTCGGACGAAGATATTCCCTTCTAGGTCGCTTTCGCGAATGAGTTTAGCGGGGTAGCTGCTGTTCGTCTTTCTTGCGCTGCTCGTCGATGCGATGCATGAACTCTTCGAATTTGGGCTTCTGATCCGGCGTAAGGGTCGCACGGATGCGGTCCCGGCTCTGCTGGCGAATTTGCTCGTGCTGCGGTTCGATCGTAGTGTAGAGCGTCCGCCATTGAGCGCGCGTATCGTCCACGATGGAACCTAGCTGTTTTTGCTGGTCCGGCGTGAGTTGCAGGTCCCGCGTCAATTCGCCGACGATCTCGTTGCGTGTGGGCTGGGTGTTTACGATTTGCTTGCCCCATACTCGCTCGCCCCACACGTGGTTCCCCACCCCGCCAAGCAGCGCGCCGAGCAGAAATACTACGAGAACGAGAACTGCGGCTTCACCGCGTTTCTTAGTGTTGTCCATGATTCGTGTCCGCCACCATCATTAAAACTTCATCGCGATTCGCCGGAGGGCTGGACGGGTCGGGAAATAGATCGCGCGTTTCCGTTACCGTCGCATAGTCCATGTTCGTCTGGGGCCCGTACTGGATGTGCCTGACGGCGTCAAACGTCACCAGTACCGTCAGAGCAAGCGTTGCCGTGGCTGCAAAACGCCATGCCACCGAAATGAAGGGCTGCCAGATGGATTTCTGCTCGCCCCGCCTGGACATTTCCGCGCGAATCCGCGCCATCACTACTCGCGAGAAGCCGGGACCAGGGTCTGGCGACGGCGGCACCGAGCGCAACAATTCCACGCTCGGAGCAGCATGTTCCAGAGCAGTGCTGCACGCCGCGCAGTTTTTCAGATGCTCCGCTAATTTCTTCGCATCGGCGCCGCTCAGGTCGCCCGTGAGATGATCTTCCAACAGCGCTTCAAATTCCGAACAGGCCGCTTGGTTAAATCTCGCTTCCATCGGTTTTCCTCCTTCCTTTTGCGGCCGAATGATCCTGGCTCGGCCCCACGCGGCGATGGTAAACATCCATCAGCCGGGCCCGCACACGAAACAGCCGCACTTTCACTGTGTTGACGTTCAGATCAAGCATCTCCGCCAACTCCTGCACCGAAAATCCTTCTATTTCTTTCAGCATCAGCAATTCCCGGTCTCGTTCTGGCAATTCGTCCAGCAACTGGTCCAGGATGTCTTTCGTTTCTGCGCGTCGCGCGGGGCTCTCCGGCGGACGTTCCGCCGAAACCACACCGTCCAACCGTGAGACTTGCTCCTCGGAAAGATCGGTCTCGTAGACCAATGGCCGGACTTTCTTTTTCCTTAAGTAATCCCAGCACTCATTGACCGTGATCTTATAGAGCCAAGTCGAAAACGCCGCGCGCAAATCGAAACGTTTCAGGGAAACAAAAACCTTCAAAAACACTTGCTGCACTACGTCTTCCACATCTTCACGCCGGCGCAGAATCCCGTGAACCAGCCCGAAAACCCGTTGCTGATGGCGGCGTATCAGCTCTTCAAAAGCAGCTTCTTCGCCGCTCTGAGCCAGGCGGACGAGTTCCGCTTCTTCTTCCCGCTTTCTCGCACGGGCCGGTAGCGAGATCGCCGAGGCGCTTGCCGCCATACTCTTTGGGACGTCTGCCATACAGTTTTGGTTACGCTAAATAAAACGTTTATATCCTAAAATCGCCTAAAGCAATTGTGATCCACACCGATACGTAAACTTATGGTACCGACTGCTGGAACTGATAGTACTGACTTCCGGTCAGCGTCGCACGGCGCCGCCGCAATATAAAGATTCGCTCTTGCGACAGGGAGTAGTCCATGCAACAATACCCGCCATGATAATTGGAGAACGTATCCGTCTGTTGCGTGAAACGAAAAAACTTTCTCAAGGCGACATCGAGAAGCGCACAGGACTTCTTCGCTGCTACATCTCGCGCGTCGAGAACGGTCACACCGTTCCGGCTATCGAGACACTGGAAAAGCTAGCCCGGGCCATGGAGATTCCCCTCTACCAGCTATTCTACGACGGCGAGGAACCACCTGTGTTGCCGAATCTTCCAAAGCGGAAGACTGCCGACGATATCGCGTGGGGAAGCAAGGGGAAAGAGGCGCGGCTCCTGGGCCGCTTCCGCCGGTTGCTTAGCCGTGTTGACGACGGCGACCGCCGGCTTTTGCTTTATATGGCCCAGAAGATGGCCAACCGCTAGTTTTTTCTGTATCCGGAAAAACTCTTTAGCGGTTTGTTTCGGTCTTACTCCCATTCAATCGTGCTTGGCGGCTTTGAGCTGATGTCGTAAACCACCCGGTTTACACCCGGAACTTCGTTTACGATGCGCACCGAAATCCGTTCGAGCACTTCATGCGGCAGCCGGGACCAGTCGGCCGTCATCGCATCCTGCGAATTCACAACACGCACCGCGATCGCAAACCCGTACGTCCGCCCGTCTCCCATCACGCCCACGCTCTGTACCGGCAACAGAACCGCAAAAGCCTGCCAGACTTTCTGGTACAGCCCCGCGCGTCGAACCTCCTCCACCACTACGGCATCCGCTGCCCGCAAGGTCTCCAGTCTTTCGCGCGAGACTTCACCTAGGAGCCGCACCGCTAATCCCGGCCCGGGAAACGGATGCTTGATCAAAATTTCTTCCGGCAAACCCAACTCGCGTCCGATCAGTCGCACCTCGTCCTTGAATAAGTCCCTCAGCGGCTCGATCAGCTTGAAGGGCATGTCTGCGGGAAGCCCCCCGACGTTGTGATGAGTCTTAATCACCGCCGAAGGGCCTTTTACGGAAACAGACTCGATCACGTCGGGGTAGAGCGTACCTTGCACCAGGAATTTTACTGGGGGCCCTTGCGATGCCGCTGTAAGTTTTCTCGCTTCTTCCACGAATACGTTTATGAATTCTCCGCCGATGCGCTTGCGTTTCTCTTCAGGATCGGTAATGCCCTTTAACCGGCCGAGAAAACGGTCTGAAGCGTCCACGCCAATCACGTTTAATCCCAGGCGCGCGCGCAGAAGTTCGAGCGTGTCGTGAAATTCATTGCGGCGCAAAAGGCCGTTATCCACGAAGACGTTCGTAAGCCTGTCGCCGATAGCTCGATGAACCAGCGCCGCGGCCACCGCCGAATCCACTCCGCCGCTTAGCGCGCATATGGCCCGGCTGCCTTCGGCCTGCTTCCGGATGGAATCCACCATGGAGGTGATAAATCCGGCGCGATCCCAATTTCGTTTTGCGCCGCAAATCTGGAATACGAAATTGTTAAGAATCTCCGTTCCACGCTCCGTGTGATTGACCTCCGGATGAAACTCCACGCCGTACAATTTCTTCGCCACATTCTCGACCGCCCCGATGGCATTGGCAGTACGCCCGGTGACAGTAAATCCCTCCGGAAGGCCGACAACATGATCGCCGTGGCTATTCCAAATTGTGAAGCGGTCGGGACATTCTGCGAAAAGCTTCGAACTCTTCTCCACCGCCAATTCTGCACGGCCATATTCGCGCCGCTCGGCTGGTTCCACTTTTCCGCCGAGCGTATGAGCCAGCCATTGCATGCCGTAACAAATTCCGAGAACGGGGATGTCCAGTTGCAAAACTTTCGGGTCACAAACCGGGGCGGTCGCGTCGTAGACGGAACTAGGCCCACCTGATAGCACGATGCCGGCAGGTTCGAGCGCGCGAATCTCTTCAATTCTCGCAGTGCAAGGTAGAATCGCGGAGAACACTTGCTGCTCGCGGATGCGGCGCGCAATCAGTTGTGTATACTGCCCGCCGAAATCGAGGACGACGATCCCGTGTCGCGTGCTCACGATGCCTCCAGCCCTTTCGCTCTCTTTGCCCGATTTGATTGGCGCCGCGCCGCTGCTCGAAGTCATATCATTTGCCCCAATTTATCTCAGCACGATATTTACCAGCTTCTTCGGCACCACCACCGTTTTCACAATTTCTTTGCCGGCAATCAAAACGGAAATGCGCGGGTCCTTCAGCGCCTGATTGAGAGTTTCGTCGCTGCCAAAGCCGTCGTCCACCAGGATCTTCCCGCGCAGGCGGCCGTTGATCTGAATGATCACCTCGACTTGCTCCTCGTGCGTCAGATCCTCGCGGTATGCCGGCCATTTCACGCCCATCAGGCCGGTCGGATGGCCGAGCTTCTCCCAAAGCTCCTCCGCGATGTGCGGCGTGATAGGCGAAAGCATCAGCACCAGAATCTCAAGAACGCGCTTAAGAATCATGGGCGACACTTCCACGTCCAGCGGCTCCTGTCCCTGAAGCTCGTTAAGCAGTTCCATGATCAGCGCCACGGACGAATTGAAATGCCAGCGAACTTCGAAATCATTGGTCACGCGCTTTAGCGTCTTGTGCGCTTTCCGCACCAGCACTTTCTCTTTCGCCGTAGCGGCGGCGAAATCCGTTTTCGCGGTTAAGTCGGTCTCAATGTTTCGTACTTGGTCCGCGTGTTTTGCAATCAGGCGATACACTTTGTTCAGGAATCGCGAGCAGCCCTCAATTCCCTGTTCGCTCCACTCCAGATCGCGCTCCGGCGGCGCTGCAAACAGCGTGTACATGCGCGCCGTGTCGCAGCCGTATTTATCCGCCATTTCCATCGCACCGACCACGTTGCCTTTTGATTTCGACATCACCGCGCCGTCTTTATGAACCATGCCTTGCGAAAACAGCCGCTTCACCGGCTCCGTGTTCGTCACCAGCCCTAAGTCGTACATTACTTTGCAGAAAAATCGCGAATAGATCAGGTGCAGGATGGCGTGTTCGATCCCGCCGATGTATTGGTCTATTTGAAACCAGTACGCCGCTTTGTCTTTCGCAAAAGGCGCGCGAGCGTCGTGCGGGTCTGTGAATCGATAAAAATACCAGGACGAATCAACAAATGTGTCCATAGTGTCCGTCTCACGCCGCGCCGGCCCGCCGCATTTCGGGCACGTCGTATTCACAAACTCCGGCACGCCTGCCAGCGGCGATTGGCCTTCCCCCGTGAGCGTCACGTTCTCCGGCAGGCGCACGGGAAGCTGGTCGTCCGGCACTGCAACGACCCCGTCCTTCTCGCAATAAACTACCGGAATCGGCGTGCCCCAATACCGTTGGCGCGAAATTCCCCAATCTTTCAGCCGGTACGTTGTCTCGGATTCACCGAAGCCCTTCGCTTTGGCGTCAGCCGCCATTTTTTCAATAGCTTGATCGGACGTCAGGCCCGTGTAAGTCCCCGAATCCACCAGCTTGCCGTGTTCCGTGAACGCTTCGCTCATTCGATCTAGCCGCACCGCCGGCCCGTTAATCGGCTGCACCACAATTTTTACCGGCAAATGGTATTTTTCCGCGAACTCGTAATCGCGCTGGTCGTGGGCCGGTACGCACATCACGGCGCCGGTCCCATAATCCGCGAGCACAAAATTAGCGACCCATATAGGAATGTTCCCGCCGGAAAATGGGTTCACCGCGAACCGTCCGGTAAAGAAGCCTTCCTTCTCCGCGGTGGCAATGTCAGCCGCGCGCATGCTTTTCTGGCGCATGGCTTTAAGCTGTCCTTCGATCGTCGCGCGTCCCGGCACGCCTTCGAGCAAATGTTCTAGCTGAGGATGTCCCGCCGAGAGCACAATCGCCGAAGCACCAAAAATCGTATCCACCCGTGTAGTGAAAACTTCCAACGCGGAGTCTGGCATCTGCGCGATTCCGAATTTCACTCGCGTGCCGCGTGACTTGCCGATCCAGTTGCGCTGTTGCACTAGAACGCGTTCGGGCCAGCCGTCCGCCAGCTCAGTTGTCCCTTCGAGCAGCGCATCGGAATAGTGCGTAATGCGCAAGAACCATTGCTCGATTTCCTTTGGTTCCACCGTAGTAGTTTCGTGACGCCAACAGCAGCCACCCACTACTTGTTCATTCGCGAGCACCGTTTGGCACTGTGGACACCAATTCACGCGGCTGCGTTTGCGATACGCCAGACCTTTCTCCAGCATCCGCAGAAACAGCCACTGATTCCAATGATAGTATTCCGGCTCGCACGACGATATTTCGCGTGTCCAGTCGTAACCGAAGCCAAACCTTTCGCACACGGCCTTCATCTGCGCGATATTCGAATTCGTCCATTCTCGTGGAGGCGTCCCGCTCTTAATTGCGGCGTTTTCCGCCGGCAATCCGAACGAATCCCAGCCCATGGGGTGCAGCACGTTCAATCCGCACATGCGTTTGTAGCGTGCCACCGCATCGCCAATCGTGTAATTGCGCATGTGGCCCATGTGCAGGGTCCCGGAAGGGTAGGGCCACATCTCGAGGACGTAATACTTGCTGCGTGAGGGATCTTCCACCGCGCGGAATGCGTTGTGCTCCGCCCACACCTTCTGCCACTTCAACTCGACTGGGCGCGGATCGTATTCGAACAAGTTCACTTCCCCCGGGATTTTCTTCTCGTAATCTTGCGATGACGCTTTTTTGCTCCTGCCTTTGCTCTGCTCACATTTTTGCGTGCACGCTTCTTGCTTTTCTTCTTGCGGCGCGGCTTCATTCCGTCACGCCCTCCCGTGACCGGAATACTTACTCCCAGCAGTTTCCACAACGCCGCCACATTTCTGCGGTCGTCGCCCAGCTTATCAATGGGCGTCTCCAGAATAAACGCGCGCCCCGCGAGCATTGGGTGATTCACGATCCGGCCGAATGCTTCCAGCCCAATCTTGCCTTTGCCGATGTGTTCGTGACGGTCCACGCGCGAACCCAGATGCGTTTTCGAATCGTTCACGTGCACCACCCGAACGCGCTCGATGCCTACCGTCCGGTCAATCGCTTGCAACGTCTTTTCCAAACCTTCCGTCGTGCGAATATCCCATCCTGCTGCGAATGTGTGGGCCGTATCAATGCACACTCCCAGCGGCAAATCCGGCGACGCATCAAGAACCGCCCGCAGTTCTTCAAATCGCGAACCCAGCGACGTGCCCTGCCCGGCGGTATTTTCAAGCAGGATTTGCAGTCCCTCTAGCTTCAAACCGCGCGCCGCTTGCTTCAGACCTTGCGCAATCGCGGAGACTGCCGCGTCTGGTCTGCTCTCCTTGCTGCACCCTGGGTGCGCCACCAGAAAGTCCGCGCCCAACGCCAGAGCACGCACTATTTCTTGGTGAAACGCTTGAACCGAACGCGTGCGCAACACCGGATTCGGTGACGCGAG
Source organism: Acidobacteriota bacterium (assembly GCA_003167215.1). Taxonomy (GTDB): domain Bacteria; phylum Acidobacteriota; class Terriglobia; order Acidiferrales; family UBA7541; genus Palsa-295. The sequence continues at coordinate 42,917 of PMTV01000057.1, forward strand.
ATTGATCAAATAATTGTCGTGGATGACCAGGGGGCCAAGCCCGAGCACTTTGCGGCGCTCGCGAAAACGCGTCGCATCCGCCTCCGAAATCCGGGAGGGGCCGCGCACCCACATCCGCGGGCTGGAAGAAAATATTTGCAGCGCGTTTGCGCCGAGTTCGTGGGCTATTTCGAGCGCTGCGGAAAGATCTCCGGCAATCGAAGTATGGATTCCGATGCGGGTGCTGCCGTCTTTCCAAGCGGGAATTTCAGGTGGCGGAGGCGCTTCCGGACGATACTCATCAGCTGCGTCAAATGCGAGTTGGCTACTGTGGTTGTCTTCCGCCATTACCTCTGGGTGTCCGGGAGCCAAGAAGGCCGGGAATTACGGGCAGCGATACAGCAGCTCCGCGCGCATCCGTTTAAACAACGATTCTAACGGAAACCCGCGCGTTCCGCAAACACTCTCCGAACACCTCAAAATCGCGAGTCGCAAGGCTAAGGAAGAGACGTTCACTCTTTGCTTGGCGAATAACCCGGCCTTACGATAAAGCTGCTGCCGAAGTCGCGCCGTAAAAGCTGAACCATGGTTTTGCCGCCGACAACTTCGAGTTCACATTGTTGATGTTCTTCACGCCCTGATCCTGCAGCCAGTCTTCCAGAGCTTTCGCTCCTTGCTTTGCATAAATCGGAATGCCTTCCTTCCAAGTGGCGCGCCCGCACAGGACGCCGGAGAAATTTACGCCCGATTCCGCGGCAAGCTCCAGCGTCTCTGCGAAAACGTCGTTGTTCACTCCGGCAGAAAGATAGATGAACGGCTTCTTCGCGACCGCAGCAGCCTTGCGGAAATAGTCCTTCGCTTGGTCGCGCGTGTAAGCTGATTCGCCTTTGCAAGCCTTGGAGCCGGCAACGAAAGCCATGTTCACCGGGACCTCGACCTTCAGCACATCCACTCCATATTGCGGCTTCGAAAATTCCTCCATGCTGCGCGTGACGATCTCCGGCTTCTTCTTGGCATACGCCGCGCCTTTTTCGTCGCCGCCCTCTTCGTACCCGACGAATTCGAGGAAGAACGGAACATCCGAGGCGACGCATTCGGCGCCGATACGCTCTACCCAGGCGTGCTTGATGTCGTTCACTTCGCGCGAATCAAAAGGAGTGTAGTAGAGCAGAATCTTGATGCAGTCCGCTCCCGCCGCCACCAGGCGCCGCACGGACCAAATGTCGAGAAGATCTGGCAGCCGCCCAGGGCGCGTGTTGTCGTAACCACTATTTTCGTACGCCAAAAGCAACCCGGCATTCGCAGAGCGCACTTTCGCGGCAGGCAGGCCGTATTCGGGATCAAGTAGGATCGCGCTCGCATGTGGCGTCAGCACGCGCACCACGGCGGTCTTGAACTCTTCCATCATCTGCGCGGTCACTTCTTTTTTATCGATTCCCTTGTCCTTGGCAATAGCGCTTTTCAGCGACCCGCGCTGGTCCATCGCCGCTGCCGCGATTACTCCGCGCGAATCCGACACCGCTTTCATGCCCTTCTGCTTCCCCGGGGTGATCTTCATATCGTGAGCCCTCCGAAAATTGCGAGTCTGAGGATGAGCGCGCATTCTAACACGGGACTTAGGAGGTAGGAACGTCGGGAAGCCCGGAACGTGCGCAGGTGGCGTGAAGCTATAGAATCAGAGAAACACTATGCGATGCTGCTGCGCGTCCACGGAAGCCACCCGCGATGGTTCATCCAAAAAAGCCGGGCCATAGGTCGCAATCCACGGCAACGGTGAAAGTGAGCGCTCCTGCAGTCCACGGTGCGGATACAACGCATCGAGCAACAACCCTTCGTACCGATCCAGGACGCCTCTACGCACATTTTCAGCACGGCCGGCTTTGCCCTTTATTTTCCCAAACTGGTAGAGCATTTTGCGCTCGGCGGAATCGAGCGCGTCAATCAGCGTTCGGTCGAGCTTCTGGAGTGGGTTGCGGTAAGACTTCAGTACTCTCCGCAACGCCTTTTCCCCCGCATCGAACCGGCGCGAAAGAGCGCGCGGCAAGGCTTTCTGTTCCATGCGCGATCGCAACTGCTGGCGGCCCCGTAAAACGTCGGGGATCTTAAATCCGAACTTCGCCAGGACACGCGCTACCGGCGGCTCGATAATCGTAAAGCTCGCACGCGGCAAAATCGCGGGCATGCGGCCGAGAAGCTTTTCGTAAACTATCTGCGCCTGCGCCATGTAAGCGATCTCGGCGGGGCCGGCGATGTACGCGGCAGTCGGAAGCAGCGTGTCCTGAACGATTGGACGCAGCAGCACGTTGGGCGTAAAAGCTTCGGGAGTCTTCTCAATCGCGGCGCGCATCTCCTCCAAAGTGAATGATGCATGCCCGGCGTAAAACTTGCCATTTCGGCTTCGCAGCGCCTCCCGGCGTCCGTCCACGTTGTAAAAAAGCAGCGTGGATCCGGAACTCACCTTCACCTGCGCGTGAAATCCGGCGTGTTCGAGCTCTTTCGAACGCGCCAGTAGTGCCTCGCGCAACGAGTCCGCATCGTCCAGCGCGCGGCGATAGATGTTTGCTGAAAAACGGTGCAGCCGCACGTCCAGAGGGTCGAAAAAAATAATTCCACGTCCCGCCACCAGCCGTGCCATCAATTTTCCAAACGCTGAACCGTAAGTTTCCTCTGGCGTGTATGTCTCCCGCAAAGCCCGTCCAATTTCCTCGGCGAAACCGCCCCGCAGACTTTCAGCCGCCTTCTCTACAAGCGCCGTAATTCCCCGCCCCAATTTTACTTCGCCAACACGTCGTCCTGCTTCCGCCTGCGTTTCTGGCAACTCAAATTGCGAGGAGCCCGTTTCCGTGTTCCACGCTACGTGATTAATTTCCGCCAGGTCGTGATCTTCGGTCGCCAGCCAGAAAACCGGCACGGCGTCGACGCCATTTTTCGAAGCTTCTTCCGCATAGCGTGCCGCGGATATCGCCTTGTAAAGGCTATAGGCTGGTCCCGTAAACAGCCCCACTTGTTGGCCGGTGACTATTGCGGCTGCCCCGCCAGCGAGGCGATCGAGGTTCCGAAAAGTATCGTCGCCCGCGCCGAAAAAGCGATTCTGCTCCCGCAAGACATCAGCCACGCCATTGCGCACTCGCGCCGGAAGGTCGATTTTGCGAGCGGCTGCAACGACCCCCGCCATCGTGGGCGGCTGCTCGAAATAGCGAGCCACTCGCGCAAAATCCTCCACAAAAGTTGAAAATAATTTTGTGGTATGCGGGATTCCGCTAAACGGAAGACAATGAGACTCCATGGAGGATTTCATAATACACGCGCGCAATGTTCGCAGCAATGGGAGTGGGACACGCGCGCGCCCGCGAAGTTAGCGAAAAACATCCGATCCCCTTAATGTCCACCTGTGTCTATTACAACAGATGCGCGGATTGCGCCGTGAGATTCGACAGTAAACTGTCAATTTCGCGGCGAGCAGTTTCGCTAACGGGGAGGAGCGGCGGTCGTGACGGGCCCCCGAAGTAGCCTAAGCGGTCCAGGGCATATTTCAGGCCCGCAATTCCGTACTGCGGGCCAAACATTTTTGCCGGTGCAACAAGTTGTTGCGCCAGCGAATGCGCCTTCGCACTCTCGCCCGCGCGCGAGGCATCGTAAATCTCTGCACACAATTCCGGAAACGCGCAAGCCAGCGCCAGAATAGCTCCCACCGCGCCTTTCTCCAGTGATTCGTAAAGAGTCGACGCCGAACCAACGAGCGTCTGAAAATGTTTTGGCGCCGCGCCAATAATATCGGCGATACCCTGCACGTTCCCCGAACTGTCTTTCATCCCCACGATATTCGCATGCTTTGAAACGCGTGCGATCAGCGGCGCCTCCACAGTCACCTGCGTAAATATCGGCACGGAGTAAACCATGATTGGAATGCGCGCAGCGTCCGCCACGCGAAGGTAATGCTCGGCGAGCGCCTCTTCCGACATAGCCGGCTTATAAAAACTTGGCGTTCGCACGAGCGCCACTCCGTAGCCGAAACCCGCGGCCCGATTCGTGTGCTCGATAGTCTCAGCGGTGGATTCGGCCCCGGTCCCCGCGATCAGCATCTTATTCGGCCCCGCCGCTTCGCGCGCGGCCTCCCAGACACGGTAAACTTCATCCCAACGCAGCAGAACAGACTCGCTCGTTGAACCGTTGATCGCATACCCGGCGAGTCCAGTCTTGTTATATCGCCCGATATTTTCGCGCAGATGCGGCAGCGACACGTTGCCGTCGGAAGACAACGGGGTGGTGAGCGGAGCAAAGATACCCTGTAGATTCACGTCGCTATTTTATATCAAAGGGCGAACTTAGACTTCACCGTTTAGAGAAGTTCGCAGACGCCGGCTTCTCGGTGCCTTACGACCGCTCGGCTGCGGCCGCACTCCTGCGCCGGTGTAAATCTTGCAGCGCGCCGACGTCAGCCGAATGCCCCGCCATCGCCCGAATCCCTCGAGCTGCCGCGCTGGCCGCTGAAAGAGTGGTAATGCACGCGATGTTGTAACGAATCGCTGCGCGCCGAATCGATTTCTCGTCCCAGAAAGATTCGCGCCCCAGAGGAGTGTTGATGACCAGATCTATTTTCCCCGTCTTGATCAAATCCACAATGTTCGGCCTGCCTTCGTTCACTTTGTAAACTGATTCGATCTCGATGCCCGCGCTAGCCAGCGCTGCAGCGGTCCCTCGCGTGCCTACTACTTTCAATCCCGCCGCCATCAGGTCCTGAACCACAAACGCCAGATGACGCTTGTCGTGATCGTTCACGCTGATAAAAACCGTGCCCTCGAGCGGCAACCGCTGGCTCGCGGCAAGCTGCGCCTTCGCGAATGCCAGCCCAAATGTGGAGGCAATGCCCATCACCTCGCCGGTCGACCGCATTTCCGGCCCTAGAATCGTATCCACACCGCGGAATTTGTTGAACGGAAAAACCGGCGACTTCACCGCATAGAAATTTCCCACCGCGATTTCCTTCACCCCTTTCGTTTCGATGCACGGAAGTTTCAAGTCGCGCAATTTGCGCCCGGTCATCAATCGCGCTGCCACTTTCGCCAGCGGCACGCCCGTCGCCTTGCTCACGTACGGAACAGTGCGCGACGCGCGCGGGTTCACCTCCAGCACGTACACCGTGTCGCGCTGGATCGCGTATTGCACGTTCATCAGTCCCACCACATTCAACGCGCGCGCTAGGCGCGAAGTGTAATCGCGAATCCGCTCCAGTATCGAAGGCTTCAGCGTCACCGACGGCAGCACGCACGAAGAATCCCCCGAGTGAATCCCCGCCTCCTCGATGTGTTCCATGATCGCCGCGATCACCACTTCCTCTCCGTCCGCGAGCGCGTCCACGTCCACCTCGGTCGCATCCTCCAGAAACTGATCGATCAGGATCGGCCGCTTCGGATCCGATGCCGTTCCAATTAGCGCGGCTTGCGCCACATACTCTTCCACCGTCTTCAAATCGTACGCAATCACCATCGCGCGCCCGCCCAGAACGTAGCTCGGACGCACCACTACCGGAAGCCCAATCTCCGTGGCAACCTTCACCGCCTCTTGAGGCGTAAGCGCGGTACCCGCGCGCGGCTGCGGAATCTTCAGCTCATTAAGCAACGCTCCGAATCGCCTCCGGTCTTCAGCCAGATCGATTGATTCGGGATCCGTGCCGATAATCTTTGCTCCGTTTCGTTTCAACTCCAGCGCGAGATTCAGCGGCGTTTGCCCGCCGAATTGCACGATCACTCCCTCCGGCTTCTCGCGGTCCAGGACCGCAAGAACATCCTCTAGCGTAAGCGGCTCAAAATACAGCCGGTCAGAAGTGTCGTAATCGGTCGAGACAGTTTCCGGATTGCAATTCACCATCACCGTCTCGTAGCCGTCTTCTTTCAACGCGAATGCCGCGTGGCAACAGCAATAATCAAACTCAATTCCCTGTCCGATTCGGTTAGGCCCGCTGCCAAGAATCACAACTTTGGGCCGCTCGACCGCTCCTGTCTCATCCTCTTCCTCATATGTGGAATAAAGGTAGGGCGTAAAAGATTCAAACTCCGCCGCGCATGTATCCACGCGCTTGAAAACCGGACGGATCCCCAACTCGTTACGTCGCGCTCGTACTTTGTCCGGCGTCGTGTTCCACAGTTGTGCCAATTCGATATCGCTCGTGCCCGAGCGTTTCGCTTCCAGAAGTAATTCCGCCGACGTCTTCTCCAAGCTTCCGACCGCCACGCGGCGGTCCACTTCCACCATTTCCATCATCTGGCGGATGAACCACGGATCAATCCTCGTCAGCGAGCAAACTTCCTCGCAACTCATGTCGCGCTGGAGCGCCTCAAACAGCCAGTGAATGCGGTCCGGCCCCGGCACGGTAAGCTTCTCGCGCAAAAGCGCAGTCGAAACTTCCGCCGGCGCGCGCCACGGCGTGTGGGGTTCGAGCGACCGGATGCCCTTGCCTAGCGCCTCTTGAAACGTTCGCCCGATCGCCATCACTTCGCCCACAGACTTCATCTGCGTGGAAAGCGTGGTATCGCTTCCCGGAAACTTCTCGAATTGCCACTTGGGAATTTTCACCACAACGTAATCAATGGAGGGTTCGAACGAACTCGGCGTCTTCTTGGTGATGTCGTTCGGGATTTCATCCAGCGTCATCCCCAGCGCAAGTTTGGCCGCAATCTTCGCGATTGGAAAACCAGTCGCCTTGCTCGCCAGCGCCGAGCTGCGCGAAACGCGCGGATTCATCTCAATCACCACCATTCGCCCCGTTTCAGGCTGGATGGCGAACTGAATATTCGACCCGCCTGTCTCCACTCCCACCGCGCGGATGATCGCCGCCGCCGCGTCGCGCATGCGCTGGTATTCCTTGTCGGTCAGTGTCTGCGCCGGAGCGACGGTGATCGAATCGCCAGTATGAATTCCCATGGGATCGAAATTTTCAATCGAGCAAATCACCACGAAGTTGTCGCGCACGTCGCGCATCACTTCCAGCTCGTATTCTTTCCAGCCCAGCGCCGATTCCTCGATCAATGCCTGATGCACCGGGCTGGCGTCCAACGCCCGCGCGATCAAGTCGGCGAATTCCTCCCGATTGTACGCAATCGATCCCCCCGTACCGCCCAAAGTGAACGAAGGCCTAATCACCACGGGATATCCAAGCTCGTCCGCCAACCGCACAGCGTCAGGAATCGTAGTCACGACTTCAGACGCCGGTACTTCCAGCCCGATTTCGCGGCAAACATTCTTGAACAGCAGCCGGTCTTCCGCAATTTTGATCGCTTTCAGCGATGCGCCAATCAGCTTCACATTATATTTTTCAAGTATGCCCGCCTCGGCAAGCTCCACCGCAAGATTCAGCCCCGTCTGCCCTCCCACCGTCGGCAGCAGCGCGTCCGGCCGCTCCGCCGCAATAATCGCCTCCAAATATTCCTTCGCCAGCGGCTCAATGTAAGTCCGGTCCGCAGTTTCCGGGTCCGTCATAATCGTCGCCGGATTCGAATTGACCAGCACCACCTCATATCCTTCCGCACGCAGCGCCTTGCAAGCCTGCGTCCCGGAATAGTCAAACTCGCACCCCTGCCCGATCACAATCGGCCCCGAGCCGATGATCAATATTTTCTTAATGTCAGTCCGTTTCGGCATGGTTCCTAGTGTCTGTTCGTTCCCGCATTAACGTCAGCTCGCTTCATCATCGTCCATTAGCATTCGCCAGCTTCAGCCCGTTCACGGTCGACCTACGCCCACTTCGGCACATCCTCGGTCGAACCCACCTACACAAACCTGTCATCCCGAGCCAGATTTAAGGCGAGGGATCTGCTCTCTCTTAAATCTCCCAGCCGCCCAATTCCCCGCGAGGTCCGTCCAAGTCGGATTCAGCCCGTCCTCGCTCCACTTTGGCGTCGCGCTTATCGGTGGCCAACCTTCGGCCTATCCTCGGTCAAAGCACCCCCACTACCCTGTCATCCCGAGCCCGGTTTTAGGCGAGGGATCTGCTCTCTGTTAAATTTCCCAGAAGCCCAACTCGCCGCGAGGTCCGCCCACGTCGGGTTTTCACTTTCAACCAATGCGACCTTCCTCGAACGTCGCCAGCCCTTAATCTGTTTTTCCCTCGCGATCGCATCGCGCACATACTGAAAGGATTCAAAGTAAACGAGACGGTTGATTCGGTACTTTTCAACGAATCCGGGTACGCGCGCCTCCTTGTGCTCGCAAGTTCTCCGCATCAGACTGTTGGTGACGCCCACGTATACTCTTCGTGAAAGACTAGCCATGATGTATGTGCAATAGTGCCTTTGCATGACAAGAACAGATTCCTCGCTGCGCTCGGAATGACAGGTTGCTTGTATTTGGCTTGCACGCCTGTAGCCATGCGCAACTCGTCAAACACTTTCTTTCATCATCGAAATGAAATCGTCGAACAAATATCGCGCGTCGTGCGGCCCAGGCGAACCCTCCGGATGATACTGAACGCTAAACAGCGGAAGCGACCGATGCCGCATTCCTTCGTTCGTGTGATCGTTCAGATTCACGTGCGTGATTTCAACCTCGCTCGCCGGCAGCGAATCCGGATCCACGCAAAACCCGTGGTTCTGCGACGTGATCTCCACCTTCTTCGTCCGCAAATTCTGCACCGGATGATTCGAGCCGTGATGTCCGAACTTCAGCTTAAACGTGCGTCCGCCGAGCGCCAGCCCGCAGAGTTGGTGCCCCAGGCAAATCCCAAAAATCGGGACGCGCCCCAGCATCTTACGAATATTGCCCACTGCGTACCCGATAGGTTCAGGGTCCCCCGGCCCATTCGAAAGAAAAACGCCCTGTGGCTTGAGCGCGAGCACATCCTCCGCGGAAGTTTGCGCCGGAACCACGGTCACGTCGCACCCGTAATCCACAAGCAGCCGCAAAATGTTTTGCTTGATGCCAAAATCGTAGGCCACCACTTTATAGCGCGGCTCACCGTCCGAATCTGCAGCGTGCTTCACCTTACCGACCGCAGGGCCACCAGCACTCGCCGTTTGTGTTGCACCAGGCGCGGCCACCTCGCCCGCGACACCCGCAGCAAGATCAATCGACCCGCGGCTCCATTCGTACTTTTTCTTCGACGTGACGCGGCTCGCAAGCTCGAGGCCAGCCATGGTCGGCAAAGCCCGAGCCTCCGCGATAAGCTTCTCTGCCGCCGTGCCGTCCGTCGCCACCACTCCCCGCAACGCGCCAACCTCACGCAGATGCCGCACCAGAGCGCGCGTATCCACATCCCAAATTACCGGCACACCGTAGCGCTCCAGGTAAGCCTGCGCCGTCTCGCTCGACCGCCAATTAGAAGCAAGCGCGGAAAATTCCCGTGTGATCAGTCCTTCAATGTAAGGTTTCGCGGATTCTTCGTCGTCGAGATTCGTGCCTACGTTTCCGATGTGCGGATACGTGAGGCAGACAATCTGGCCGGAGTAGCTTGGGTCGGTGAAAACTTCCTGGTAGCCAGTAATGCTCGTATTAAAAACGACTTCGCCGCCGCAGCGCGTGCGAGCGCCCGCTGCGCGGCCTTTAAATACTCGCCCGTCTTCGAGCGCGAGAATCGCGCGGCCTGCCGGGTCTTGCGTCAGTGTGTCCTCCAAAGTTCATCGTGATGCCGCGTTTACCGTTGATGACATCGTCAGCGATCCAAAATGATCCACGGGCCAATACGCGAATACCGCTTTCCCGTATATGTATGGCCGGCCCACCGGCCCGAACACCCGCGAATCGTTCGAGCTGTCGCGATGATCGCCCATCACAAAATAGTTTTCCGACGGAATCGTTATAGGGCCGTAGCTCGAGCCGTCCAGATAACTCGGCGGGATATAAATCTCATTCAATTCCTTGCCGTTGACGTAAAGCCGCCCGCCGCGTAGTTCGAGCGTTTCGCCAGGCAATCCAATCACGCGTTTGATAAACGACTTCGATTTGTCCAGAGGATACCAAAACACCACCACGTCGCCGCGCTCGATGGGTTCAAATCGGTAGACAAATTTGTTGATAAAGATTCGCTCCTGATCGCTCAGCAGCGGCGCCATACTGGTGCCTTCCACCTTCACCGGCTGGTAGAGGAAAATAATAATTACCAGCGCCAAACCCAGGGCCACCGCCAGATCGCGCGTCCAACTCCGCAACTCGCGGCGCAATTGGGGAATGCGCCCGTTATCTGTTGGATTCAACTGCCCAGGATGGGGAGTCTCAAACATCTTTCGCCTAATTATTTATAGCACGGTAAGGGCGCGCGCGCCAAATCGCTGCAAAGTCCTTTTTGGTTGCAAACAAACCGAAGAAAGGAGGGATGCCGCGCAGGCCGAAGCATTTATGGCGTTAGTCGCCCAGCGTGAATCCCAGGATCGCCAGCGCAGCGATCACCGCCGTTTCCGTGCGCAAGACATTTTGTCCTAGCGACGCCTCGGCGAATCCACCAGCTCGGGCACACGCTAATTCGTCGTCAGTCCAGCCGCCTTCCGGCCCAATCGCGAGGCTGGCCGACGGGTCAGCGTAAACGCTCAGAGCATCACGAATCAGCTTCGCATCGCGCCGTTCGGAGAGCACAAGCTTGCAAGCTGCGTCATTCTGCGCAAACGCTTCTTTCGGTCGAATCACACCGCCGGCTTTGCCTTTTCCTGTTTCTTCCGACGCCGTCCGCAGGATCGGGGGCCGCAAACGTCGAGATTGCTGCGCCGATTCCAGTAAAATTTTCTCCCAGCGCGCGCGCCTCTTCGCCACTGCGGCCAGCAGCGGTTTGTCCGTGCGCTCCGCCGCCAACACCACGATTTCGGTCACGCCGAGTTCCGTTGCCTTTTCCAGGCACCACTCAAACCGGTCGAATTTCACCAGCGAAATGAGAAGTTGAATCCGCAGAGCAGCCTCTTGCTCCGCGATTTCCTCCACCAGCGCGAATTCGATTTGGTGGCCGCTCCGCTTCGATGACTTAACGCTCTCGATCCGCGCCAGCCAAACGCGCTCGCCGTCGCTCAATTCGTAAAGCTGCCCCGGCTCGGCGCGCAGCACACGACCCAGATGCTCGGCGGTATCACCGCGCACTATCGCGGACTTCGAATCAAAGCGGTCAGTAAAGAAGCGGCGGCGCACGGCGCTATTCTAGCTTGAAGTTAGTTCGTGGGAGGAATGTAAATTCAGGAATCTCGCTGAATTTCTAGCCGAATATATCTTTCACTTTCTCGAAAAAGCTCGAAGATCGCTCGGCAGGCTTGTTTTCTACCTTCAAAGACGCGCCCAGCTGCTCCAGTAGCCGGCGCTGCTCGCGCGACACCTTCGACGGAATCACCACGCGGATACTGATGTAGAGGTCGCCTCGGCCGCCATGCGGATTTGGCATCCCTTTGGACTTCTTGCGAAAAATCTGCCCGGACTGCGTCCCTTCCGGAATCTCCAGAGTATCTTCACCCTGCAGCGTTGGGACTTTAATCGTCACTCCCAGCGACGCCTGGGTGACGCTGATCGGAATCGTGCAATATAGATCCGCGCCGCGGCGTTCGAAAAAGGCGTGTTCCCTCACTTCAAGGAAAATATAAAGATCTCCTGTCGGGCCTCCGTTCGTGCCCGGTTCGCCTTGGTTCGTCATCCGCAAACGCGTGCCCGAATCCACGCCGGCGGGAATGCCAACGTCCAAAGTCCTTTCGCGTTCGATGCGGCCCTGCCCGCGGCAAGTGACGCAAGTGTCGCGAATCACCTGCCCCGCGCCTTGGCATGCTGGGCAAGTGCGCGTGATCGAGAAGAATCCCTGCTGGTAAGCCAGTTGCCCGTGCCCTTTGCAAGTGCTGCAGGTTGACGTGCCGCTTCCTGGTTTCGCTCCGGTCCCTTTGCAAGCCTCACACGCTTCATGCCGCGCGATGCGAATCTTTGTATTTACTCCCGTGGCGGCTTCTTCAAAGGTGAGCGACATGTCGTAGCGCAAATCTGCGCCACGCTGCCCTCTTTGCCGGCCGCCTCGTCGCCTTCCTCCGCCCAATACCTCGTCGAACCCAAAAAGGTCGCCGAGAATATCCTGAAATTCTTCGAAGATGCTGGCGTTGAAACCGGAATCGAACCCGCGGCTTCCCAGTCCGGCAGCGCCGTAGCGGTCATACACCGCGCGCTTCTGCGGATCGGAAAGAACCGCGTAAGCTTCGCTGGCCGCCCGAAAACTTTCTTCCGCTTCCGGCTTCTTTTCCAGATTGCGGTCGGGGTGATATTGCAAAGCAGCTTTGCGATACGCCGATTTAATCTGCTCGGGCGAAGCTTCGCGCGCCACGCCCAGAACTTCGTAGAAATCTTTGGAATTCGTTGCGGCCATCGGTCCCTTTTCTATTCCTATTCGAGTGTAGCGCTCACGCGTACTGGAAGCCTGCTTCAGACTGGTATTGATTCGATGCCGTCCGGGCGCTTACGATTCTTTCGCCGCCGCCACGCGCACCATCGCTGGCCGCAGCACGCGGTCGTGAAAGATATACCCAGGCTGCATTTCGCCAATCACCGTGCCATCCTCGTGTTCCGTGGTCTCCACGCTTTCAATCGCGTGATGCAGATGCGGATCGAATTGTTTCCCCGTCGCTTCAATGCGCTCAACACCCTGTTTGGCAAGCAAGTCCCATAATTGTTTCCGGATCAGCTCGAATCCCTTGCGGTATTCCGCATACCGAGGATCGTCGCGGGCCTCCAGAGCGCGGTCAAACGCGTCCAGCACCGGCAAGATGCCCTCGATAAGCAATTCAACGCCGCGATGCCGGTCGTGCTGCCGTTCCTTCTCCATCCGCTTGCGATAATTCTCAAAGTCGGCCTGGCGCCGCACCAGCGTATCCGTTAGTTCTTTCTTCTCGGCGAGCAGTTTTTGCACTTCCTCTGACGCCGAGCCGCCTTCCACTTGCGGATCCAGCGCGCGAGCCGCTGCCGGGCTATCACCTGTTGCAGACTCTCCGCGGTCCACCAATTTGCCCTCTCTGGTCGCTACGAAGGGTTTTGAATTTTCTTTGTCTTTATTCGATGCCATAATTTCAACCGCCTTCTTGGTTCTCGGAGAAAAACTGCGCCATGAACGCAACCGCCGTGATCACCCGCTCGTAGTGCATGCGCATCGGCGCGAGAATGCCAAGCGTCCCTTGCACCTGGTCGTTCGAAGAATACGACGCCGAAACCAGCGCCAGGTGTTTTCCGCCATTCGAAATTTTATCAAGCCCGAGTTCCACATGCACGGCCTCGGGCGATTCAATGCAGCCGCTCAATAATGCGATCAGCCGGTCTTTTTCTTCAATCGCCTGCAGCAGTTCGCGCAACTGCTCCTGGTTCGTAAAATCGGGTGAAGCAGCAATCTGCGCCGCGCCTTCCACGTAAATCTTGCGGTCGCCGCCATCCCCTAAAATGCTCGGATCGCACAGCAGCAGTGCGTCATCCGCCATTCGGCCATACTGCTCGCGGTCGCGGTCGAGCTGTTTTCGCAGATCCGCGCGCATGGCTTCCAGCGTCCAGCCAATATAATGGCGATTCAGATAGTCCGCGATGCGGTCCAAATCTTCCTGGCGAAACGGCCGTTCCGGACGAATCAGTTTGTCGCGCGCCACGCCACCGCCAGAAATCAGTACCACCAGCACGCGGCTATCCGGCAGAAGCAAAAACCGCAGATGCTCCACCACGCTGCGCGCCAGCGGCGGCGAAATAAAAATTCCCAACCCGCGTGAAACCGCCGCGAGAACGTGGCTCGCGCGCTCCATCACCGCTTCGGGCGTCTGTGCCGCTTCCAACTCTCTGCGAATCCACTGGCGATCTTCCGGGCTGGCCGTAGCCTGCGCCGCTACTTGCTCCACGAAAAAACGGTACGCCGCCGCCGTCGGCACCCGGCCCGCGGAAGTGTGCGGCTGGTAAAGCAGTCCTTCGTCTTCCAGATCGGCCATCACATTGCGCACCGTCGCGGAACTCAGCGGCTCGATGTGCATGCGCGAAATGCTGCGCGATGACACCGGTTCCCCGGTCTCGATGTATGCGCGCACCACGTCTGTCAGGATCTGTTGATGCCGCTTCTGCTGTAGGATCGTCGGGCTCATGGTTTAAAGCAGGTTAACTCCTGGGCCGCCGCCACAGTTTCGTAGCAACCCAACCTTACATTTCAGTTTAGTCGGTGGAGTTGAAAGCGTCAACCGCGCGCAACTCGGGGTTGCGCAAGGTAAGCACATTGAATCGTCCGCGGAAACACTCGATATTTTTGTTGGGTCTGAGCTTCCCTAAAGCTCGTGTCCGGGTTCTTCAACGAAACCCCCGGCCCTGAACCCCGCGCCGGCTTCACCAAATGCGGCAGCGCAGCGCCTCAGCCCGCACCATCGGCGAATCCGCCTTGCAACCCCACGCCTTTGCAAACGCAGGCATGTTGGAAACCGGTCCCTTCGTGCGAAACGGTCCCAGCGGATGCGGATTCGTCGCTACCATCACTCGTGCATACTCCGGACGCACGCTTCCCGCCCATATTTGCGCAAATGCTATGAAATATCGCTGCTCGGCAGTGAAACCATCAATCTTTTCCGGCGCAGGTTTCCCCTCAAAAGACTTCTCCATCGCGGCATACGCAATCGTCAATCCGCCCAAGTCCGCGATGCTCTCGCCTTCTACCAGCTTGCCGTTTTCATGCAGCCCCTTCTCCACTTCAAATTCGTCAAACTGCTTCGCCACGCAATCTCCCCGCGCTTTAAAATTCGCCAGGTCTTCGGGAGTCCACCAATTTTTCAGATTTCCCTGCGCGTCGAATTTTGCGCCTTCATCGTCGAATCCGTGCGTCATCTCGTGGCCGATTACCATTCCAATCCCGCCATAGTTCATGGCATCATCGCGATTCGCGTCGTAAAAAGGCGGCTGCAGAATCCCCGCCGGAAATACGATCTCGTTCATCGACGGGTTGTAATAAGCATTAACCGTCGGCGGAGTCATTCCCCATTCCGTGCGATCCACCGGCTTGCCTATTTTGGAAAGCTCGCGAGCCACCTCGAACTCCCCGCCGCGAATCACGTTGTCCGCATACGGCCCGCGCTCCACTTTGTACGCTGAATAATCCTTCCATTTATCCGGATACCCGATTTTGATCATGATGGCATCCAGCTTCACCGCGGCTTGCTTCCGTGTCTCCGGGCTCATCCAGTCAAGCGTCGCCAGATCGTCTCGCAACGCCGCTATCAGATTCTTGACCATCACCACTGCCTTGGCCTTCGCTTCCGGCGGGAAATTCTCCTTGACGTAGTACTGCCCCAGTGCCTCGCCTAGCGTTCCATCCGTCGCTTGCACGCAACGGCGCCAACGCGGCAGCAGTTCCTTCGTCCCCTGCAGCGTCCGCCCATAAAAATCAAAGTTCTCATTCACAAATTTTGACGAGAGTCCCGGCGCGGCATCGTGGATCAAGTGCCAGCGCAAATAAACTTTCCAGTCCGCGAGCGGAACCGACGTCAAAGACGCATTCAGCGCCTTGAAAAACTCGGGTTGACTGACATTCATGCCCGAAACCGGCGGCGCGCCTACTTCGGTAAGAAATTCGGCCCACTCAAAATTCGGAGTCAGCTCCTTAAGCTGCGCCAAAGTCATCATGTGATAAATGTGCTCCGGGTCGCGTCGCTCCACATTGGTCATGGACGCTTTTGCCAGCGAAGTCTCGATATCCATCACTTTCTTTGCTTCCGCGACCGCGGTTGCTTCGTCATCGCCCGCCAGCTTGAACATGTTCGTCACGTGTTGCACGTAAGCCGCCCGCAGCGTTACTGATTTCTCGTCGTCCTTCGTGTAGTAGTCTCGATCCGGCAATCCCAGCCCGCCCTGCCGCGCCCGGGCAATCACTTGCGTGCTGTTTTTGAAATCCTGCTCGGACTCGAAACCGAAGACCGCTCGCACCCCTTCACGTTGCAGGTGGGCGATTTCCGCCTGCAGTGTCTTCGCATCATTTATGTCCTCGATACGCTTAAGGTCGGGCTGCAGCGGCTTGATGCCCGCCGTCTCGATGGCAGCCTCGTCCATGCAACTCGCATAAAAATCGCCAATCTTCTGCCAGTTCGAGCCCGGCGCGGCGCTCTTGTCCGCCGCAGCTTTTTCCAGGATCCCGCGCAACACATTCTCGTTGTCTTCACGAAGTTTATTGAACGTGCCCCACGACGGATAAGCCGCGGGAATCTCATGGCTCTTCACCCAGCCGCCGTCGGCAAACTGAAAGAAATCATCGCAAGGAGAAACCGAACGATCCAGATTCGCCAGATCGAATCCATGCCCGGTCTGTTCATCCCCGACGCCGGCCGTGTAGCAGCCTCCTCCCGCGGAACTTTCCGCCGAAATGGTCTCGATATTTTGGCGCGGGTCAGCGCTCTGCGCCGCCAGTCCCAGCGGCGAAACCATAATCAGAATGCCCAGCAGAACAAACGGAGCGCGTCGAATCATCGAATTCCCTCTTTCATTCGGATTTGAATCTCACACGCCAGTGCGGGAGTTGAGCCGAAATTCCGTCGGGTGGCAAGAGCGGGCGTGTCGCTGTTCGGATTGTGACCGCACAACCCCGCCAAGTCAACCGCGCCTCAGTGCGTCTCGCCGGCTAGAGTCTCCCCCGTGGAAGGGCGGGGGCTTCAGCCCCGGGGTCCGTCCGTGCATCGACTTGGGGCTTTAGCCCCTGAAGGCCAGCCACCGATATTGCCGCCACAATCCTCGATCGTAAACTTCGTTCGTTTTGGAAGGGCGGGGCTTCAGTTTACCCTGAGCGTAGCGAAGGGCCCCGCCGTCCGTCCGTGCATCGACTTGGGGCTTTAGTCCCTGAAGCCGGACGAGTTCTGAAAATAAACTTCATATTGACACTCTATAGGAGCTAACCTATTGTCCTACAGATCGTCTATAGGAGAATCATGACACCAGATCAAACCAATCTCCTCCAGGGCACCCTCGACATGATGATTCTGAAATCTCTGGCCCTGGACCAAATGCACGGCCTCGGCATCTCCCGCCGCATCGAACAACTCACAAAAGGCACTTTTCACGTCAAGCCCGGCTCCCTCTTCCCCGCTCTCCATCGCATGGAAGAAGAAGGCTGGCTCGTCTCTTCCTGGGGCGAATCGGAAAATAATCGCCGCGCAAAGTATTACCGATTGACCCGGGCCGGCCGCCGCCAGCTCGAATCCGAAACTCAACGCTGGGGCCGAATTTCCTTGGCCATCGCCCGTGCCCTGGAAGCTTCCTAGGTTCGCGTAGTCAGGAAGGAGCAGAAAGCATGCCCACGCTCTCGCGAATGAAAAACTTCTTCCGAAATATTTTCGCCAAGCGCCGCAACGACGGTGACCTTGACGACGAAGTGCATTTCTACGTTGACTTGCTTGCGGAGGAAAAGATGCGCGCAGGGATGAACCCGGAAGAAGCGCGCCGCACGGCTCGAATCGAGCTAGGCGGCATCGAGCAAGTAAAAGAACAAGTCCGCGAAGTCCGCGCCGGCGCTTGGCTCGACACCGTCATCCAGGACCTTCGCTACGGCGCCCGCATGCTCCGCAAGAATCCCGGCTTCACCGCCATCGCCGTCCTCACCCTCGCTCTCGGTATCGGCGCCAACACTGCGATCTTCTCGGTTGTCAGCGCTGTCATCCTTCGTCCTTTGCCCTACGCGAATCCTCAACAACTGATTGTTCTCAGGGAAACGACGCAGAGCGTTGGACCTCATTCTCCTTCCTATCCTGATTTTCTCGATTGGCGAAAACAGAGCAGAAGTTTCAGCCAAATGGCCGCAATCAACAATCGGGAGTTCAATTTGTCGGGTGTCGCTCAACCTGAAAATATCAGCGGCTATGTCGTGTCAGCGAATTGTCTCTCGATGTTGGGCGTGCGGCCCTTTCTCGGTCGAGATTTCCTGCCATCGGAAGATGCTCCCGGCACTGCCCCCATCGTCCTATTAAGCTACGCTTTGTGGCAGTCCCATTTGGGCGCAGATCCCAGTGCCGTTGGGAAAAGCATCACGCTCGACGGCCGAAGTTTCACCATCATCGGCGTCCTTCCTCCAAACATTCGCCTCCTCGAGAAGACAGACATCCTAGCTCCCATCGGCGTCTGGGCCGGGGACACCGATATGACGGACCGCGGAGACCGCGGAGACATGGATGCTGTCGGCCGGCTCGTTTCAGGTGCTTCCATCAGCCAGGCGCAAGCGGAAATGGACACGATTGCTGCAAATCTGCGAAAAGAATATCCCGCCACAAATAGCGGCGTCGGAATCAGCATGGCATCCCTCCGAGACGAGTTGGTAGGCGACAGTCGCCCGCCAATCCTCGTACTTTTCGGCGCCGTTGTGTTTGTTCTCCTCATCGCCTGCGTCAACGTCGCCAACTTGTTTCTCGTACGTGGAGCGGCCCGTGCCAGAGAAATTGCCGTCCGCCAAGCCTGCGGCGCAAGTCGTCAGCGGCTGGTCCGTCAGATGCTCACCGAGAGTTTTCTACTCGCCTTCCTCGGCGGCGGACTAGGAATTCTTTTCGGAGCGCTCGGAATTGAAGGCCTGCGCCGGTTGGTTTCGATGGACATGCTTCAAGGCGCAATCATCGGAATGGACCGCAGCGTCCTGCTCTTTAGCGGCGCGATGGTCGTATTCGTTGCCATCGCATTCGGTCTCGTTCCGGCCTGGCAAGCTTCGCAGCCGCACGTCCAGGAAACATTGAAGGACGGCGGTCGAAGCTCCACAGCCAGCGCCGCGCAGCACCGCCTGCGTGGCGTGTTGGTGATGGCTGAGACAGCGCTCGCGCTCGTGCTCCTGGTAGGCGCGGGCCTAATGATGAAAAGTATGTATCGTCTGCTGCAAGTGGATCCGGGCTTTCGCCCCGAGCGTGTGCTCACCATGGAAATAAATTTGCGCACCGCGCAGTACTCCAAACCGGAAGCATCTTCGAATTTCTGGCGCCAGGTTCTCGATAGAGTTCGCGCGTTGCCTGGCGTAGATACCGCGGCGCTCGGGACCGTTCTCCCTCTGTCAGGCAATCACAATCGGGGTGACATCACAATTGAAGGCTTGCCCACTCCCGACCCGGGAAAGTTTCCGCATCCCGACTTCCACATGGTCTCGCCGAGCTACATCGACGCGCTCAGCATTCCCCTGCTGCGCGGACGGAATTTCACCGACGCGGACACCGATACAGCTTCACAAGTGGCGCTGATCAACGCCACGATGGCGCGCCGCTTTTGGCCCAACGAAGACCCCACCGGCAAGCGCTTTCACTTCGGCCATCCCGGATCGACGGAGCCATGGATGGAGATTATCGGCGTCGTGGGCGACACAAAACTTTACGGCCTGTCCAATCCGTCCCGCCTAGAGCTGTATCTGCCGCTCCAACAAAGTCACCCAAACGATATGTTCCTGGTGCTGCGTTCTGCGATTGATCCCGCGAGCCTTACTCCGGCCGTGCGTGACGCAGTCGCCAGCATCGACAAAGACCAGCCGGTTTTCAACGTCAATACCATGAAACAGCTGGTGGACGCTTCCGTCGCGACTCGCCACATCACTCTTGTTCTTCTCGGACTCTTTAGCGGCCTCGCCCTTCTGCTCGCTGCGATTGGAATTTACGGCGTCATCTCCTACAGCGTCCAGCAAAGGACCCACGAAATCGGCATTCGCATGGCCCTCGGCGCGCAACGCAGCGACGTTCTCCGCCTCGTCGTCGGTCAAGGTGTGAAACTCGCTGCGCTCGGAATCGCCATCGGCATTGCCGCAGCCTTCGGGCTCACGCGCTTAATGGCCAGCCTGCTTTTCGGCGTCGGCGCGTATGATCCCGTCGCATTCGTCACCGCCGCGATAATTCTGCTGCTCGTCGCGATCGCCGCCTGCTACATCCCTGCTCGGCGCGCCATCGCCGTGGACCCCATGGTCGCTCTGCGTTACGAATGATTCTCTGCGGAGCCAGTCGCTTTCGCCCCGCAAACCGAAACCATCCGGGCATCCCCATTCGCTCTGCCACGCACGATGCCGTACTAAGCGTCGCGGCCGTACCGGTACACAATAAATCACTCCTCGCCCCACATTCTCAATTTACAGTCGCTTCCTACGCATGTAATATTTGGACTAGTCTGTGAGGTATCTATGAACGCTCATTCGCACCATCTCCGCGCCAGCCGCATCCTCTTATCCGCCGGCTTCCTTTGCGCGCTTTCGATTCCCGCCTTTGCCGGCGACGGCGCGGCTAAAGCCGCCGCTGCCAACTCGCCCGACGGCAACTCAGCGCAGCCGAAGCCCGCGCGCGAGAAGAAAATCTACACAAATGAAGACGTCGAAACTCTGGCGCGAAATTATGGAGCCTCCTCGGTCGGCAACGCCGCTCCGGACACTTCGGTTCCGCCCGCGACCACGCGCCCCCTCACGCCGCAAATTCTCGTCACGCGAAACGCGCGAACGCCTCTGCCGCCGGAAAAAGATCCCACGTGGTACGCGCAGCAGTACCTTTCGCTGAGCGCGAGAATGGATGACATTGACAACCAGGTGCAGCAGTTGCGGAATTTTGTCGCGTCCGATGCGGTGCCCGGGGCGGACACGCCGGGCTTGACGGTGGGGTTGAACATTTACGCGCCCTGCGACGGGATCACCACGGACGCGCAGATCCAGCTGCTCTTGCAGCAGCGCGCCGAACTCGACGCGCAAGTTTCCGACCTCGAAGGTCGCGCGCAGCTCAACGGCATCGACCCTGGAGTCTTGCGCAACGCCGCCGCAATCGCGCCGCGCCCCACAGACATTTCGACGCGCGAAACCTTAAACGCCTTGCAAACCGATCTCGCCGAAATTCGCGGCACGGAAATCGCCATGCATCAAGAAGCCGCGGCGCAGAACGTGACGCTGATTCCGGAAACCAGATTCGGTGGAGGTTTTACTGCGGACTACCTGAAGCAGCTCAACATTCAGCAGACCGCGATCCAGCAGCAAATCGGCGCCGTCTCGGACACCGCGCGCCACGAAGGCCTTTCGCCCAACGCTTTGCCCTAACCGTTCGCGTCTGCGATCTTCAACCTCGAGCATTTCGTCGACATCCAGAGGGTCTTTCCGCACCAATTCGCTTGACCGCGAGATGCATGCGGCCCTTCCATCATTAACAGGGACGTTTCGGAACACGTTTGTGTTTAGTCGGCGTTGTCGATTTGCGCGCGCTGGAGGCGGTCGGAGTAGTCGATGTAGATGGTCTTCCACTCGGAGTAGAAGTCGAGCGCCGCTTCGCCGGATTCGCGATGTCCGTTGCCTGTGTTTTTGATCCCGCCAAAGGGGAGATGCGTCTCGGCCCCAATCGTGGGCGCGTTGACGTACACAATTCCCGTTTGCAGATCGCGTTGCGCGCGAAACGCGTTGTTCACATTGCGCGTGTAAATCGCAGCGGACAAGCCGTACTGCACGCCGTTCGCAATCGCCAGCGCGTCGTCCAGCGTGTCAAACGGGATCACGCTGACCACCGGCCCAAAGATTTCTT
Source organism: Acidobacteriota bacterium (assembly GCA_003167215.1). Taxonomy (GTDB): domain Bacteria; phylum Acidobacteriota; class Terriglobia; order Acidiferrales; family UBA7541; genus Palsa-295. The sequence goes on from PMTV01000057.1 coordinate 64,324, forward strand.
CCTGACAAATCCGCATCTTCGCATCGCAATCGCTGAAAATCGTCGGCTCGTGGAACCACCCTCGCGCCATATCGCCGTCTTGCAATCTGTGCCCGCCCGCTGCCAGCTTCGCGCCTTCGTTCTTCCCAATCTCGACGTAGCTCATCACCGTCTTCAGTTGCTGTTCGTTGATGCACGGCCCCATGTCGGTCGCGGCATTCAGCCCATTGCCCACGCGCAACGCTTTCGCGCGCTCCGCAAATTTCGTCACAAACTCGCCGTAAACTTTCTTCTGCACTGCGACGCGGCTCGCCGCCGTACACCTCTGCCCGCTGGTTCCAAACCCGCCCCAAATCGCGCCGTCCACAGCCAGGTCCAGATTCGCGTCGTCCATCACGATGATGATGTTCTTCCCGCCCATCTCCAGATGGCACTTCTTAAAAGTCGGCGCGCAAGCCTCGCTGATGATGCGCCCCACTTCCGTTGACCCGGTAAAACTGATCAGTTGCGTCCCTTTGCTTTCCAGAATCGCTTTGCCCACCACCGTTCCCTTCCCCGACACGATGTTCAACACGCCCGGCGGCAGCCCCGCTTCGGCCAGCACGTGAATCAAGTTGTAGGTCGAAAGCGGAGTGTCTTCCGCCGGCTTGATCACCACCGTGTTCCCGCAAATCAGCGCAGGCATAATTTTCCACGACGGAATGGCCATGGGAAAATTCCACGGCGTAATAAATCCGTTCACGCCCACCGGCGTGCGCACCGACATCGCAAATTTGTTCGGCAACTCCGAAGGAGTGGTCTGCCCAAACTGCCGCCTCCCTTCCCCCGCCATCAAGTACGTCATGTCGATGGCTTCCTGCACGTCGCCGCGCGTTTCCGCCAGCACTTTGCCCATTTCGCGCGTCATGTCCTGCGCGAAGTCTTCCTTGCGCTCGGTCAGAATTTCCGCCGCGCGATAGAGAATTTCGCCGCGCTTCGGAGCAGGCGTCAGCCGCCATTTCTCAAACGCATTCGCCGCCGCGTCAATCGCAGCATTCGCGTCTTCCGCAGACGACGCCGGAAACATCCCCACCAGCTCGTTGGAGTCCGCCGGGTTGCGATTCTCGATCGCCTTCCCGCTCCGCGCCTCCACCCACTCCCCATTGATGTAATTCTTAAAAACCTTCGGCATTACAGCCGTAGCCATGCGCATCCCTCCGATAATTTGCTGCCGATATTCGATGATTTGCCGGGAGCCCAAGATGCAAATCTAGAACCGGGTAGAAATGTCGCGGTCGTTTGTTTTGAGTGCGTTACAGCGATTTCTACATATTGGGCAGAACCGGGTAGAAATGTATTGATGCAGACCGAACCCTTCGCAAAAACCGCTCTGGGTAAGCCCCCCACGAAGACGGCGGGCAGGCCGGGTAGAAATCGGGGAAACCGTTTCCGAGAAGCGCTCGCCTTTGTCCAGATTGTGCCCAAATTTTCAGACTTCCAAATTTGACTTTTTTGGCGATTTGAGCAAGTCGCGGTTCTTTGTTTTCTGCGAGTTACAGCGTTTCTAAATACACGAGTTTGGCGATTTAATTCTGCGGTTTTGATAGGCCCCGATGCTGAGATTCTCGGTTCGGCGTGTACATGCGAGGCTGGCAACACGCTAAGACCGGTAACCTGCCAGGTCCGGGAGGAGCCTTGCGCAGAGACGTGCTGGGGCCTTGGCCTACCGGTCCAACCTGTCCGTCGTCCGTGCTCCATCGTCATAGCTCCAGAATTACGCTAGCACGAAGATGCGCAGTTTGGGAAGGAATTGCATGCTGTGGACTTTCCGTTTTGGGGAAGAGAGGAACTGCAGTGGGCGCTGCTGGACCGCATCGAACAGGGCGAAAAATCAGCGCGGAGTAGTTCTCTTCCTGTAGACGGCAAGGCCAAGACTGAAGAGGCGCAACAGCCCGGAGGCTACACTTGAAACAAAATCATTTCCCTTCCACGCGCGCAGAATTACAGATAAAGTTCACCACCGTGACAACTGACGCTGAAGATAAAGACCTACGCGACGTGATGCGTGAGGAGAAGAGCCGCGGCAAACGCCGCGTTGATCCAGAAGAGGAGCGAAAACGTCAAGAACTACTTAGAGGTTTCCGAAGTGCGTTGGACGCGAGGACCGAACGGGAATTTCTAGACGCAATCAAACTGCTCGGGCTCGGCGACGACCCACTGAAGCGCGAGAACGCCTTGAAGATTTGGAGGTCTTTTTCAAGGTAGCAGCCTTCTGACTGAAGGCGCGGATTCTCGCGTCCTGCTGGGCGGGAGAATACGCTGCTAGATGCTCCATTGCGATATCCGTGAGCATTCCGGCCGCCCGCTCTTTCGATAATGTTTTCTTCCGCATAATAACTACTTTCAGCCCTTTCCAATGTCGTGTCAAGCCTTGTGACTTACCATGTCTCATGAGTCGGGGTCTGCGGTGCAAAGCGCGATCTTATGTATGGCGTTGAGCCGCCGATCCTGCTCGGCCGCTGAAAATCGCGAAAGCGAAGCAGCCATTATCTCCGACACTTCTTTTGCCGCCCGCCGCACGGATTGACCGTTCTTCTTCGCCATGCACACAGTTTGCTCGCTATCCGCGCTTCGTTCAAGATGTTTTCGGCGACTCGATAGCCGAGTCAAAACCCGCACGCTTCAAAACCGAAGCATGCGGCAGCCTCCAATCTAATACATGCGTCGAGGTAAACCCCGTTTGAGCGAAAGCGTGGGGCACCCGACAAGCAGGTAAATTAGCGCAAAAGGTGGTGAACGAAAACGCGCAAAGAATTAACATGAGCGCAGTCTGTGCCGCACGCACGAGTGCGCTGTGCTGACGATCAATCAATCGCGATCAACAGATGCGGAGGGGAGGAACTATGTCCAGGCGATGGTTGCTGCTAGCTTGCTGCTTACTGCTGGCGTATCCGATACGGTCGCAACAAACGCAGGCGGGCGACGACGAGATCCGCAAGAAGGCCATGGAGCTATACAAGCAGAATCGTTTCGAGCAGGCCTGGCCTCTGGTCGAAATTCTGGCGGTGGCCCACCCGCAGGACTCCGCGCTGCAAGAAATGCTGGGCTCATGCCGGCTTGCACATTCTGTGGACCTGACTGACCCGGAGGAGCGGCGGCAGATGCGAGTGCGCGCCCGCCAGGCTTTCCTGCGCGCGAAGGAACTGGGTGACAACAGCAACTACCTGCAAATCGGGCTTGCCAGCATTCCAGAAGACGGCAGCGCAGCGCCTTTTTCGAGCCGCAAAGATGTGGACGATGCGATGCGCGCGGCAGAGACTGCGTTCACGCGTGGAGATTTTCCCGGTGCGATTGCAGGTTACGCTGCGGTGCTGGCACTCGATCCTACCAATTACCAGGCTACGCTTTTTACCGGCGACGTCTATTACAAGCAGAAGGATTACGAGCATGCCAGCCAATGGTTCGACAAGGCTGTGAACCTGGGACCCAACGTTGAGACAGGGTACCGCTGCTGGGGCGACGTGCTCTACGCGCAGGGCAAGGACAACGAGGCCAAAGATAAGTACGTGCTGGCGATCGTCGCGGAACCCTACCAGAAAAAATCCTGGGTCGGCCTGATCCAATGGGCGCAGCGAAACCACATCGCGCTGACGCAACCGAAAATAGTCTCGCCGAATTCGAGCGCGGCCAAGCCGGGCGGAGGCACGGAAATTACCATCGATCCGAAAACCCTGGGCCAGCCAAACGCGCCGGGCAAGAAGGATGGGATGGATGCGTGGATCGTGTACGAAGGCGTTCGGATTGAGTGGAAAAACAAAACATTTAAGGAAAAGTATCCGCAGGAAAAGGACTACAGACATTCGCTCGCCGAAGAATCGGATGCGCTCGCCACCATGGCCTCCAGGATTTCCGAGGAGTTGGATGCGAAGGAAATTAAGTTGGAAGACCTGAACCCGCAGTTGGCTACATTGATTAAGTTGAATCGAGAAGGGTTGATCGAGTGCTATGTGCTGCTCGGTCATCCCGACTTGGGCATTGCTCAGGACTACGACGCCTACCGCAAGGATCACCGCGACAAATTAGTGGCATACATGAATGAAGTTGTGATTCCGGTGAAGAAATAAGCAGAGGCATGTCGCAACTCGCTGAAAACAAACACAACGACCCCATCCCAATCGAGAACTTTGAACCAACTGCTTGTGCGGATAATTCAGCGCCCTTCGCGAATGCGCTCCCTTCGCCAAGACTCTCAGGGTGAATCCCCTTGGGATTCACTGGACAGACGAATCCCTTCGGGGATTCACAAAAGGTGAAAGTTCAGGGCGAAGGCGACGACTTTGCGCGGGTAAACCAGCCCGCCACGTCGGGCAGGCGCAAAAGGTGGAACGGCGAAGGCTCTGCGCAGGTGAGCCACCGCAGAAGGTAGATCGCGGATCGGGTGTCGTCGAGACAAAAAAAACGGGAAGAGCCGAGGCCCTTCCCGTTTCATTCATAAACTTTTTGCAGCCGGACTTTACTTTTAGCGACGGCCGAAAGCAATCGTCAACGGCTTGGTGGCTTCGAGCTTCGTGGCCTTCTTCAAGGTTTTCTTTGCCATGTTCTTGTTTCCTCCAGTTTTTTTGGTCGGCCCCAGTGCTTGGCAGACGCAGTAGGTTATGCATCTTGATGGCCAAGCCTTGCCGCCGCATTGAAGATTTCCTATGTCTTTGCAATTCAGACACATGCGCGGCGGCCACGGTTCGCGTCGGAGCCGGAACGGCGGCTTAGGCGTTGAATTAATCAACGCCGGAGTGAATTGTTCAACGGAAATTGTTCCGGCCACTTCGTGGCCTCTTCCCCAAGCGCCCCTGCTTGATCTCCCGGGCTCGACTAACCGTCGACCCGGGAGCCCTGTCCTGGACCTGCGCGGCCCCGAGTTGCCTCCAGCATTAACAAGCGACGGATCTTCCCGATGAAATATACAATAGACCGCGATTGATGGATGCGGAGAGGAGGAATTATGTTTAGGCGAATTTTGCTGCTGGGTTGCTGCTTGCTGCTGGCGACGTTTGGGCGAACGGGTGTAGCGCGCGCGCAGGAGAATGAAGTGGACCCGAAAGCGGCGTTAGTAGGTGACACGGCTCCGGCGGCGGACGCAGGGCCGCTGGATTTGGTTATTCCGCGAGTGAAAGCAGCGCTGGAGCAGTACCAGCAAAGCCTGGGGAGCGGGCCCGATGCGCTGCCTCCGCTTTCTTCCGCTGAATTCGATTTCAAGACGTCCACGGCCACGACCGTCGGCGGCTCGATTAACTTTTTCATTTTCAAAATTGGCGGGTCGCACGAGAAGGACGTTTGCAACGACATCACGTTCAAATACTCGGTACCTCCGCCGCCGAAGGGTTTGACGTCGCATTCGAAGCCGAATCCACCCACGCTGACAGAAGACCTCCTTAGCACCATTCAAGCTGCGGCTTTGGCGGTGAAGTCGGCGGGAAGCCTGGGGCCGTTGGGATTCAGCCAGCTTACGGTGACGATTCAATACGGCGTCAAGTGGGAGGGAAACCTGGGCGCGAACGTGCCCATTTCGTTCGTGACCGTGGGGCTGAGCGGCGACAAGAATAAAAATACGGTGCAATCCGTGAAACTGGTGTTCGGCAAATAGTCGGCTGCCATGCGAAAGCGAAGACCCTGCGCGAACGCGGCGGGCGCAAAAGCAGGGTGTACAATGAAGGCTGCTTCTAAAACTTCGGCGGAAACTCTGGTGAAACGCACATCATGAATACACCGCACAACACGAACAAACATCGCAATTTTCGATTCTTTGTGGGGGCGGGATTTGCTCTGGCGCTGGCGGGAAGCAGTTTGGCGCAAAGCGCGCCGGAAAGAACGCTGATCGTGAATGGGAAGACAGTCGACGCGGGATTGCGGGAGATCGATGGCCACGCTTACATTGATGTTGAAACTCTGGCGAAACTCACGAACGGCACCGTCGTCATCGGACCCACTCGAGTCGTGCTGAAGATACCTGCCGCGAAGTCCGCCGCTGCTACGACCGCGTCAGCTGCGCCGGTTGGCGCTGAGCCGGTCGCCGTTGCCGCACCCGAAGTTAACACCGCTGCCGCTGCCGTTACGCCCATTGACGTTCCGTCCACTGCCGCTGCGGCCAGTGCCGCCGCAGCCGAACCCGCAGCGCCCGCTGCCGCGACTGTTCCGGCCGCTGCCGCGCCCGTGCAACCGCCGCCAGGGATTTCGCGCCCGTTTGCAACTGCGGCGATCGCCGAGTTGGCGGATATGAGGGAGTGGCGTGGAGCTATCGCGGCAATGATCACGCACGGATTGGCTATCAGCGACGGGTGGGCGCAGGGCTACAACGATCAGGTGCAGGCAGGCCTTGCGAAAGCGGAAGTGGCCGCGAGAACCGACGACGACCGCGAAGCTCTCGATCTACTTCGTAACGAAGCCGGCAAACTGGCGAGTTGGTGGAACACCGTGCTCGGGGCGCGACAGGCGCTTAACGGCGCGACCACCATAGATCCGGACGCGCTCAAGAACGATCCGTTTCTGCCGAGTATCCGGAATTGCGGCCAGTTTCTGAACGCCATGATCGTCAGCGGCACTTTCGCCGACGATGGGAGTTGCCACTAGGGGGATAGCATGAGTGAACCAACCAAAGAAGAATTGCTGGCGCGCATTGCGGAACTGGAGAAGCAAACCGGCGGCACCAAGCGCAGCGGGGCGCTGGAGTTTCGGGTGGGAGAGAAGGGCGGCGTCAGCGTGTACGGGCTGGGCCGGTTTCCGGTGACGCTATATTACGAGCAGTGGATTCGCCTGTTGGATGTGTCCGACGGGCTTCGCGCGTTCCTGGAAGAAAACAAACCTCGGCTGAAACTGAAGACGAAAGAGTAGGCCAACCTCCTTCCATGCCGCTATCCGCGAACAACAACGCGATTAATCAGAATTTCGTGATGTCTACAGGCGTCAGGCCTTTTTCGGCACAGTGATCGTGGTAGCGCTTCAGGAACGTTTGCCAGTTCTCGACGCCAACCGTGTTGCCGGCATCGTCGAGAAAATTGAGCGCTCCTTCGATCACGGCGAAAACGATAGTCTCTACTTTGCCGACCATGCGCGGAGAGTGGGTGGACCCGGCAACCTCAAAGACAACGTCGCCAGCTTCCGAAGTCCAGCCCTCGTCATAGGTCCACGCGCCCTGCACGGTGTAAACGACGACCGTCCCAGGATGGAAATGGACCTGGAGCGCCGCGCCCAGCTCGGACCGAATGAAAAGCACAATCTGGCCAGTGACGGGATTCAGTTTTATGAGTTTTATAAAATGTCCGGGCGCCCAGGGGATCCAGGGCAGCTCACTCGGCTTGATGTGACTGGCAAGCGCTTTGCGAACGGGTTGCGCGGCCTGAACGTTTTCCATGACTAGCCTCCGTGTCTTGAATTTCCGCCAGCGATGCCCGGTATTCTACACTTCGCGCACGCGATTGTTCATCGCATGGTCTCGCTTGGGTGATTCGGCTCCAGGAATCGCGGCACTGACACGTCTCAAACTAGCGCAGATGTGCCGGGGGCAGGTCGGAATTGCTCATGTCGAACAATACCTTCCACGAACCGCCCGCCTGTTTCTTCCACAACACTAGATACTTCCCTTTGTCGAAGACAGGTTTCCCGGAAGCGTCTTTGAAGCTCGTCTGGTATGTGCCGCTGGTATAGCCAAGTTCGCCCGAACGGGCTACGCCAGCTTTGTTGGGATGCCACGAAAGCTTGTAGTCCTGGAGAGCGAAGCCGGCCGTCATCAATTTCGCGATGGCTTTTTTACCGGTGGCAATGGGGGCGTTGGGCATCAGCGTGGAAACTTTTTCGTCGCAGAAGGCCACCGATTTGTCGACGTCCTTCGCGGCCCAGGCTTTTAACCATCCCGCATCAGCAGCCCGCAGGGCCTCCAGCTCCTTGCTCCTTGGCGTAACCCTCCGTTGCCGAGATCCCATACGGCCTCCTCCGCTCGCGATGGCATTTTTCCTGGTTCGAGCGCGAGTCTATCATTTCTCGCCGCGCTCATGGTGGATACGGAGAAAAAGCGGCGGAGACTCACAAAACAGGTTGCGAAATCAGCGCTGCGGAGGCTTTGTAGAGGCCGAAGCCGAGCTGTAGGCGGGGGACAAAGCAGCGCCTGAGTTCGGGGATTGCGGGTCAGATGCGGGAGCAGTGGACGAAGTAGGTGATGCCGGAGGCTTGCTTCCGGCGGGCTGTATGGGCTTGGGCGCGGACACGCCGGCGACGCTTGATCCGAGGCCCAATTTCTGCAAACTGAGCGCGTTGAGTTTGCCGGATGGCTCCAGGCCGTTACCCGACTGAAATTTCTGCATCGCAGAGACGGTGTTCGAATCCCATTTCCCGTTCGGCTGGCCTTGGTAATAGCCATTTCGAGCCAGCGCCGACTGAATTTCAGAAATGCGTGCGGGCGTGGGGGCTTTTTGCGTGGGTTCGCGCCTGGAATGATGCTTCTTCGAAACTGTTTTCTTCTTGGCGGTAGTGGAAGGAGCAGATGAAGGCGAAGAGGAAGACGAAGCCGATTGTTGCTGGTATGCAAATACCTGGGCGGATGCAACCAGGAGAGCCGCGGCAATCGCTAAGCATTTTATGGTTCGCGTCATCGAAAGGCTCCCTGCCCTATTATCGCGCAATCAAGTCTCAGAACAAGGCGTGGAGAACGGGTGAGCGCTTATTAGACAATGAATGAAATGGGATGGCTGTGCGTACCTTAACTGCTTAAAGACGCCGGCCTAAAGGCCGCCGCTACAAATTCAGTTCAGAGACCGCCCGCTATTGCGCGGCGGGGACAGCCCCTGCCAGAAAGAGTGTCAAGACGCGATCGTTGGCTCCGCGCTGCGCAACCTTGAAGAGCACGTCCTGGCCGGGCTTGAGTTGGGCCATCTCGCGACGATAGTCGGCCAGATTGTTCACGGGTGTGTGATTGATTTCGATGATGACGTCGCCGCGGTTGAAGCCGATATCTTCGGCGAAGCTGGCGGGCTCGACCTCGGAGACGATTACGCCGGTCACTTTGCCCATGTTCAGTTTGCGCGAAAGATCGGGCGTTAATTCCTCCACGTGGAGACCAAACTGGCCGGGCGTCTCTTCCTCTCCCGGTTGATCTTCTTCGGCTTGCGCGGACTGCGGGAAAATCTTTGAGCGGTCGGCGACAGTGAGCGAAACATCTCTGGTCTGTTTGCCGTGAACTACGCGGATTTGCACGGACTGTCCGATCGCGGTTTGCGCAATCGGATTCACAAGGTCGGCGCCGGTATGAATCGGCTGGCCGTTCACGTCGGTGATGACGTCGCCAGGCTGCAATCCGGCTTTATCCGCGGGGCTGTTGGGCTCGACGGCTTCGACCACGATTCCGTAGGGGGCGCCAAGTTCCTTCAGGAGAACGGGATTATTGCTGCGCTCATCCTGAAACGTGATGCCGATGGAACCGCGGATGACCTTCCCGCTGGTGATGAGCTGGTTATAAACGTTGATCACGACATTGGAAGGCATGGCGAATCCAACGCCCTCAAACCCACGGCTGCCGGTATAAATCGCCGTATTGATTCCGATTACTTCCCCAGCCATGTTGACCAGCGGGCCGCCGGAGTTTCCGGGGTTGATGGCGGCGTCGGTCTGAATGAATCGTTGGAATTGATGGCCGATGTTGGAACGGTCTTTCGCGCTGATAATTCCGGCGGTGACGGTGGAATTCAATCCGAAGGGGCTGCCGAAGGCGAGAACCCAGTCGCCAACCTGTACGCCGTCCGAATTGCCGAGCTTTGCCACCGGCAGGTCGTGACTTGCGTCGATTTTAATTACGGCGAGATCGGTATCCTTGTCGATGCCAATTACGTGAGCGTTGTAATGGTTGGGATCGCCGTCGATGGTGACTTGGATTTTGCTGGCCTGGTCAACCACGTGATCGTTCGTGAGGATGAAACCGTTTTTGTTGACGACCACGCCGGAGCCAAGGCTGCGCTCGGCGTCCTGGCCGGTATCGGGCGTATCAAAATAGCGGTCGAAGAAGTCCTGGAAAGGATCGCCCAAGGCGTGGGGCTTCTTGCCTCCCTTGGGCTTTTCGACGATCTGCGTGGTTGAAATATTCACAACAGCGGGCCCGAGCTTTTTAGAAATGACGGCGAAGCCGTTGGAGAGATTGACCGGATCCGGAATGGCCAGGAGCGGGGCGCCGTTGGCTCCTTGATCGCGAGTGGCCAGGGCACGGCCTGAAATCAGCGTGCCGATCAGGATACCGATGCCGAGGGTGGCGACGATGAGGAGGGTGGCAAAAATCTTGCGGTGCCGAATCCAGCTATATAACTCTATAAATTGGATACCCATCCTCGAACTCCTTAGGGTCGCGCCGAAGTTTCGCAGGCGCCAAAATCACTGAACGGAAGCGACGAACGCCAAGTATAACACCTATTCTAACCCGCTAAAGCTTCGACGGTTGCGGTACACCGTAGTAAGCAAGACGCGGAATTTCGGAAAAATCGTCGCCGTTCGATCGATATTCGCTCGCGCACCTTAAAACTCGAGTTCCGAAATTCAAGCGAGGATAGTGTGACGCACCTATTTCTGGTCCGAGGGAGTTACGGAATCTTCAAAAGCCAGCGGCTGCAAGTCCTCGATGCGAGTGTCAAATTCTTCCACGGATGGACTGCCCTCACGAGGCTCAAGCTTTTCTTGCGCACGGCGTTCAGCCTTCATGCGCGCTTTGTCCATGCGCTTCATTTCTTTCTGGCGCTTCTTGAATGTCGTTGTCATAGCCTCTCCTTGGGATGGGTTTGCGAAGGGGCAACATCACGGCAACCGCCGACGCTAACGTTGGCGCTACAAATTACCAGCGAGGCTCGCGAGGCTGACGGGCTACCTCGCGGTAATCCTCGTTGGAAAATCTCTCGCGGCCTCCGCCACCGCGGTTCCCGCCGCTGCCCCGATTGCCGCCGGGACCGCCGTTGCCGGGGCCGCTGCGAGGGCCGCGTGGACCGCTGGATTCGGACTTGGGCCGAGCTTCGTTGACCTTGAGATTGCGGCCGCCGAGGTCTTTGCCGTCGAGCGCGGCGATAGCCTTGGCCGCATCCGCGTCATTAACCATTTCCACGAAACCGAAGCCGCGCGCTTTACCGGTTTCGCGGTCGGTAGCCACATGAACTCGCGCTAGCTGCCCGAACGGTTCGAAGAGTGTCCGTAAATCTGCCGCAGTGGTCTGAAAACTCATGTTGCCAACAAAAAGATTCTTCATGCTCTTCTCTCCCTGAACGATTTACTCCGCCTGCTGCAAGGATTTTGCGGCCGCTGGACGGACATGCCACCTGAAAAAATCAGTAACCGCGGCAAGGGACCAAGCGTAACAAAACACGAGAGGTCGGGCAAAACAGGTCGCAAGCCGCGCCCCACAAGGCGATAAAGCCACGTAAAACTTTCAGGAAGCGCAGCTCTATCTTAACACGTTTATGGGCAAAATCCACGTCGCGTTGGGTGCAGGAAGCTGTTTCAGTCCTACCGCGCTGCGATGTGACAGCAGGCGTCGGATGAATGACGCAGGGTGGAAGGGGGCGGCGAAAACGCTAGGAACATTTATTGGAACGGTACTAGAATGCCCGGCATGGTAATCGAGCCATTTCGAGTGATCACGATACCCGGCAGCCGGGAGGGACTGCACATCCTGGTGCTGAAGGGCGCTTTCACATCGTCATCGTCGCCGGTATTCAACGACGCCGTTTTAGCCGTGGCCGCTCCGCGGCTTATCGTGGACCTCTCGGAAGTTCCCATGATGGACTCGATGGCCATCGGCGCGCTGGTCCGCGCGTTTGTTTCTTGCCATAAGTCGGGGCGTAAACTTGCATTGGCAGGAATGAATCACCGAGTGCAGAATGTGCTGCATCTCACCGGGATCGCACCTCTGTTTGATTCGTACGACACAGTGGCACAGGCCGAAGAAGCGCTGGACTAGGGGCGACGGCTCTTTCCTTTTCTGAGATGGCTTCCGCGATAACGATGGTAGTCCTCCTTTTCACCGATCAATTTGGCCTCGTCGCGCAGAGACCGAGGACCCCACCAGCTCGGGTATTGACGCGGTGTTCGATGCGATGGAAAATCCTATTCGGCTAGAGCGGCTGAGAGACGATGCAGAGATTAGGAATTCCCCAGGCGTAAAATCGATAATCGGATAGAGGGAGAATTATGAGAAGAGGAGCAATTGTGCTGTCGGTGTTGGTGCTGGCATTTCTATCGCTTTCGCTGGGGAATGCAGCGCGGGCGCGAAACAACGCGGCGCAGAATCAGCCCACCTATCACGTCACGATGACCCCGGGCACCATCGTCACCATTAACTACCAGCACCGCAGCGGATCCACGACTATCGGATTCCAGGGCTCGCCTCTGCTGCCCTTTGCAAAGGGACAGGCCAAAGTGAACGGGAAAGTGGGCCGCATCCAAATCAACGCTCAGTTCAGCAAACTGGAGCCGGCGCAAAAGTTCGGCAACGAATATCTGACCTATGTGTTGTGGGCCATTACGCCCGAAGGGAAATCAAATAATCTCGGGGAGATTCTTTTAGACGGGGACAAGAGCAAAATCGACGTGACCACTTCGCTGCAGACGTTCGGGCTCATCGTGACGGCGGAACCGTATTTCGCGGTATCGCAACCGAGCAATGTGGTGGTGTTGCAAAACGTGGTGCTGCCTGAGACGAGCGGGACAATCGACCAGGCGCCCGCGAGCTACCAATTGCTGGATCGCGGCGCGTACAGCTACGAAGTATCAAAAACGAGCGGCAACCTCTCAAGATCCGACAACAAAGTTCCGCTGGAGCTGTTCGAGGCGCAAAACGCGGTGCAAATCGCGATAAACGCAGGGGCCCAAAAGTACGCGGCGGATGCACTGAACAAAGCGCAAATCTCTCTGACGCAGGCGCAGGACCTGCTGGCACGCAACGGAAACAGCAAGTTGATCGTTCAGGCTTCGCGCGACGCAGTGCAGAACGCGGCAGATGCCCGGCACATCGCCGTACAGCGCCAAGAAGAAGAACGCATGGCGCAGGAACGCGCCGACGCCGCCCAGCGTGAAGCTGACGCGAAGGCTCGGGCCGACGCCGCCGCGGCAAGCCAGCAGCAGGAGGCCGCAGCCCGCCAGCAGGCGGAAATTCAAAGACTGCAAGCAGAGCGCGACGCTGCGCAGTCTGCGGCAGCCACTGCACGCGCGGATGCCGACCGCCTGGCGGCTCAACAACAGGCGGAACGCGAACGGCAGAATGCGGAGCAGGAACGGCTGAAGGCGCAACAAGCGCAGGACGCAGCGGCGCAGTCCGAACGCGAAAAGCAGGAGCTTCGCGCGCAATTGCTGGAACAATTCAATCGCATCCTGCCCACGACGGACACTCCGCGAGGACTGAAAGTCAACATGGCGGATGTACTCTTTGCGTTCGGGAAGTACGATCTTCGTCCTGCGGCACGAGAAGCTTTGGCAAAACTTTCCGGCATCGTGCTGGGCCACCCCGGCTTAAAGCTTTCCGTGGAGGGATACACGGACAGCATCGGGAGCGACGAAGTGAACCAAACGCTTTCAGAGAGACGAGCCGGCGCAGTTCGCGATTACCTGGTTCAGCAAGGAGTGGACCCCAGATCGATCACGGCAACAGGCTTCGGGAAATCCAATCCGGTTGCAAGCAATGACACGAATGAGGGACGCCAGCAGAATCGCCGCGTGGAAATTATAATTTCCGGCGAGGTAATCGGAACGCAGATCGGCGGCGCTCCACCTGCACAACCGCAATAGGCCGGGAACCAGCGAGAAGTGCGCAGTCGCATGCTCTGCGATACCAGTATTAAAGTAGAGCGTCAGTATGAGGCCGGCATGCAAACACGCCCGATGCTTGCATGCCGGTCACGCCAGGGATTACAAAGACCGCAAGTAGTTCAACAAATCCTGCTGGTCCTGATTCGAAAGTTGATTGAATAGACCGATTACCCGATTGGCCTCAGAACCATTGCTCGCGTGATTTTGGATCGCTCGGAGCAGGCCGCCATTTGACGGAGTAGCGCGCCCATCGTGCAGGAAGAAGATCCGCTGCCCCACTCCCCATAAAGGAGCGGTGCGGAACTCGTCGCCTGCAGCCGAACCCTGCGAAACATTGTCCGCCAGGCCCGATCCCATGTGATGCACCAGCAAATCTGAAAACAGCTGAGCGGTTTGATTGCTCAGCCCCGGAGTGAAAGCGGACGTACCGGTCTGCATCGAGGGGGTGTGGCACATGTCGCAGTGTGCTTTTAAGAATGCGGCCTGTCCATTTTGAATGGACCGCTGGGATGGGTTGCCCGGAATTCCCTGGCTGGACTGCGCCGGGGGCGCCAGAAACCTCATAAAGTTTGCAAATTCGACTAAATCGCTCAACATCTGAGGGCCGGACAAGTTAAAGTTCGTGGAATCTTCCGGCGTGTAATTGTAGAGGCACGCGGCAGGCGGGTTACCACGCTCGTTTGGAAACAGCTCATTCGTGACGCCCATTTCCACGTTGTAAGCCTCGCCGGCAAAAATTTCGAGCGACTTGTTCTGCGCCTTCCACCCAAATCGCGTGATACTTCCGTCGTTGCCGCTGTAGTTCGGATGTCCCGAAATACCGAGCCACTGTTTTATTTGGGAATTTGCGCTCATGTTGGAAAGAATCGTGGAATCCGGAATGGACTCGATCAAGCCAGCGCCAAAAACCGGCGTGGGAATTCGAAAGATCACGTTGTTGAGCTGCTGCATTTGTTCGAAGTTCGGCTGGGGCATGGTACAGCCCTCAGCATCTTGCCGCCCAGCGATGGTGAAGACGTCGTGAACTCCCCCGTCCGCGACTTGGCTTACAGATCCGTTGGCGTTCATCATGAATGGAAATCGCGCTTCGCGCACGGGCCCATCCGCCGTAATAAAGAATGGCATGGAGTTCGAGGCGCCATAATCCGCTCCAGCTAGAATTTGGGGATTAGGACCGACAAACGGATATTGATTTTGGCTTGGGCTGGATCCGCCGGTGACGGGCTGCGAATGGCAGCTTCTGCAACTATTCGAGTTGTATCCCGGCCCAAGTCCGCTGCCAGGCTCATTGGGCGCACCCGCACTCACCGAATCGATTTGAACGAATCGGGCCAGGCCGTCGTTAAAAAATTGGACTTGCTCGGGTGTGAGTGTGCTGAGGGGTTGGCCTAGACCACTGTTCGAAGCGCGGACCCCAGGGTCCTGAGCCGTGGTGCCTTGGCCGCCGCCACCGGAATTTTGCCCACCAGGGCCTCGACCGCCTGGCTGCCCTTGGCCAAAAACAGACGGACTTAATGACAAGAATAGGCAAACTGAACCGATTGTGTAACACCTGATAAGTTTCATTTTTACTCCTTTCCCCCGGGGCCCAAGTCTGAGCACAGTTAGGGATGATTCACGCAAAAGCGTGACGTTCGGGAGTTAACCTGGCGGGTGAGTTAACCTTGTGAATCTCGGACATAGCTGTGGGCTGCGCTATGCCTTTGAAATTCAGATTCACGGCAAATAATGGGCTAGACCATACGTCCGATGAGAAGTGGGGTCAAGGTGGCCGGGGTACAGTTTAGGTACAGTAGCCTGTTCAGGAGAAGCAAAGGCGTCAACTGACCGGATACCGGAAGGAAGCAACCCAAAATTTTCCAGCCGGCGGGCTGGACCGGGTGCCTGAAATCGAGAATCGGAGCGAATCCCCTTGCGTACAGCGTCGCAAGGGTCATAGGAGATTCTGACTCGGACGCTAAGCACCGGGATGTGCAGCAACGCCTGCCACTACAATATGTAGTTTCAATGACTTACGCGTTCACCTCCAGGACATAATCGTTTCACCGCCGGTGCATTGTTATCCGTGCCCAGAGCTGTCGATGCAGACCGAAGCAGCGCGAGAAATCGCGGATCAAGTTCGCGGGTCCGTAGGCTCGCCACAGCTTAGCCTGCATCCGGCGAATCCCGCTCCCGTGAATCCCGATGCTTACGAGGCTTATTTGAAGGGGCGCTATTTTTGGAACAAGCGCACTCCGGATGGGCTGAATAAAAGCATCGAATATTTCGGCCAAGCCATAGAAAAAGACCCGTCGTTTGCAGCCGCTTATGCAGGACTGGCGGATTCCTATTCGATTCTGGGATCGGACGTGCTGCCGGCGGATGTGGCGAGTTCGAAGGCTCGCGCCGCCGCGTCCAAGGCCATCGAACTGGACCCTACAACCGCAGAGGGACACGCGGCGCTGGCGTTAGTCGAATTTTATTACGACTGGAACTGGAAGCAATCGGAAGAAGAATTTCGCCGCGCCTTCGAGCTAAATCCGAATTACGCGACGGCCCACCAGTGGTACAGCTACTACCTCACTGCCATGTTGCGCTTCCCGGAAGCGGTGGAGCAAGCCGAGACAGCGCAGCAGATCGATCCTCTTTCATTGTCGATCAACACCTCCGTGGCTACGAGATATCACCATGCAGGCCGGGATGAAGACGCCATGCAACTAGACCGGCGCACGCTGGAGATGGATTCCAGCTTTGTTCCCGCGCATTTGTCACTTGGCGCGGTGTATGAAAACCAAGGTTTGTTGCAGCAGGCAATCGATGAGTACAAGAAGGTGATCGAACTCCGTCCCGCAGATCCGGCGGCCCTTGCGGCGCTCGGCTATGTATATGCACCTCGGGGCAGAAGGACGAGACGCGCAAAATACTCAGCCAACTTACCGAAATCTCGAAACAACACTACGTTCCTTCGTTTGAATTCGCGACTATTTACGCCGGGCTGAGCGATGCTGACAATGCGATGTCGTGGCTGGAGAAATCTTATCGTCAGCGCGAAAGCCAGATGCCATTCATCAAGTCCGACGACAGATTCAATTCGCTGCATTCCGATCCGCGCTTCCAAGACCTCATCCGCCGCCTCGCCTTTCCTTCGTAATTTTAGGCATGACGCCCGGCGCGGCGTTCCTGCGGTGCCGGGAGGCCGTTCCACAACCCGATTGGCGCAATTCTGACTGGCTTGTTACAATAGGAGCGGTTGAGCGTTAGCGCTTTGCGCTTTCGGCTCGGGGAATTGCCCCGCAGGTGGAAAACCAACCGTATGGCAGCTCGCACTCTCTACGAAAAAATCTGGGAAGCACACATCGTCCGGGAAGAACCGGGGCAGCCCACCCTGATTTACATTGACCGTCACCTGATCCACGAAGGCACTTCGCCGCAGGCCTTTGCGGGACTGAAAGCCGCGGGGCGCAAAGTTCGCCAGCCGCAGCTTACCTTTGCCGTGATGGACCATTCTGTTTCCACGAAGAACCGTTTGCTCCCCGTTCTCGACGCGGACGCACTGGGCCAGTTCGAAGCGCTCGCGCGCAATTGCCAGGAGCACGGCGTACATCTTTTCGACCTGCATAGTAAGAATCAAGGGATCATTCACATCATCGGGCCAGAGCTTGGCATCACGCAGCCGGGACAAACGATTGTTTGCGGCGACAGCCACACGTCCACGCACGGCGCATTCGGCGCGCTCGCGTTTGGAATCGGCACCAGCGAAATCGAACACGTGCTGGCTACCCAGTGCCTGACGCAGTTCAAATCGAAGACGATGAAGATTGAAATCAACGGCAAGCGGCCGCGCGGCGTGACGGCCAAAGATTTCATTCTGACGGTGATCGGGAAGATTGGAATCGCCGGGGGCACGGGCTACGTCTTCGAATATATGGGCGAAGCGGTTCGCGGATTGTCCATGGAAGGGCGCATGACCATGTGCAACATGTCCATCGAAGGCGGGGCGCGCGCTGGAATGGTTTCTCCCGACGAGACTACATTTGCATATTTGGAAGGCCGGCCGTTCGTCCCGCGCGGAAAAGATTTTAAAAATGCGGTGGACCACTGGCGCTCGCTGGCTACCGATGCGGGAGCAAAGTTCGACGAGACGCTGACTTTGCATGCGAATGAACTCGCGCCGATGGTTACCTGGGGAACCAACCCCGGGATGGTCACGCAAGTCACCGACCGCGTCCCGGATCCTTCATCGTTCAACGACCCGGTGGACCGCGAAGCCGCCACTCGGGCGCTCGTTTACATGGATTTGAAACCTGGAACGCGCATTGAGGACATTCCGCTCGACCGCGTTTTCATCGGCTCCTGTACGAACTCGCGCATCGAAGACTTGCGGGCGGCCGCGAGGGTGGTGGCGGGAAAACATGTTTCTTCAGATTTGAAGCAGGCCCTGGTGGTGCCTGGCTCGCGTCGTGTGAAAGTGGAAGCCGAAACCGAGGGGCTGGACAAAATCTTTCGCGACGCCGGATTCGAGTGGCGCGATGCGGGTTGTAGCATGTGCATCGGCATGAATGACGACGTTCTCCTGAGCGGAGAGCGTTCCGCCAGCACATCGAATCGAAATTTCGAGGGACGCCAAGGTAAGGGCGGAAGAACTCATCTGGTCAGTCCGGTGATGGCGGCAGCAGCAGCCATTGAAGGCCACTTTGTTGATATCCGCGACTGGAAAAATACGGACGGAGCCGAATAGATGGAACCATTCGTCAAGCACACTGGGCTCGTAGCGCCGCTGGACCGCGTAAACGTGGATACCGACCAGATGGTGCCCAAGCAATTCCTGAAGTTTTTGACGCGGGAGGGTTACGGCCGCGTCCTGTTTTATGATTGGCGCTATCTGCCGGGGGAAAAGCTGAATCCGGATTTTGTTTTGAATCAGCCGCGGTACAAGGGCGCTTCCGTGATTCTGGCGCGCGCGAATTTCGGATGCGGTTCGAGCCGCGAACATGCGCCGTGGGCCATACTTGATTACGGATTTCGCACGATTCTGGCGCCGAGTTACGCCGACATTTTTTATAACAATTGTTTCAAGAACGGGATTCTTCCCGTTACGCTCTCGAACGAACAGATCGACGAGCTTTTCCAGCGCGCAGAGAAGCGGCAGGGCTATCGCGTAACGGTAGATCTTGAGAAGCAGACTGTCACCGACGATAGCGGACTGAGCTATTCATTTGAGGTCGACCCGTTCCGCCGGGATTGTTTGCTGCGCGGGCTCGACGACATCGACCTGACCCTGGTCCACGATGCCCACATTACAGGCTTCGAAGGAAAGAATCTGAAGCTCCCCGTGATGTACGATCCGGTGGATGTGAAATACCACAAGCAAGAACCTCCGCAACACAACTAACCGCAGATTGAAGAAATTTTAACGCTGAGCGCTTACTCGCTAAGATTCCTTGTGGATGACGGGTTCGAGGGATTCGGGGGCAATGGCGGGGGCGTGGCCTTTTAATTCGGCGAGCAGGATGCCGACGAAAATCAGGGCGGCACCGAGTAACACGCGGCCTCCCAGATGTTCGCGCGCGAGGAGCCAGGAAGTTATCGCCGCGAACACGGGCTCGAGACTGATCAGGATTGCAGTGTGAGTCGGTGAAGTGTACTGCTGCGCCCAGGTTTGAAACGAGAAGCCAATTGCGGTGGACCCGATTGCGGTGACGAGAATTGCAAAAATCAAAGTGCCGGTCGGAACGAAGCGCGGCGGTTCCCACCCGGTGACGGCGAGCAACGGCACAGCGAACGAGGCGAGAATCGCAGTGGTGGCCACTTGCACCACGGCCAGCGCGCCGACGGAGTGCTGCCCGACGTAGCGGCCGATGAAGATCATGTGCACGGCGAACATCACGGCGCAGCCAAAAACAATGGGATCGCCGCGGTTCAGTCCGCCGAGACCGTCCGGCGGCACGGTGAGAAAATAGAGGCCCACCAGCGCGGCCAGAGCGCCGGCCCAAATCCACGCGTTAATCCGGCGCCGCGCAAACAGCGCCAGAAGAAGAGGAACGATTACGACGCTTGATCCGGTGATAAACGCGGCTTTCGAAGGCGTGGTGTATTTCAGCCCGCTAGTCTGAAAGACGTAGGCGGTGAACATACAGAAGCCGATTTGCGCGCCGGCCCAGACTGCTTTTCCGCTGATGCCGCGAAGCGCACGCCGAAAGAAAATCGCCATCACCACAGCGGCGAGCGCGAACCGGACTGCGAGATAGACGAGCACGGAAACGTCCGCGAGCGCATCCTTCACGGCCACGAAAGTGGCGCCCCAGATGAGCGCGCAGAAGCCTAAAGCGAGGTCGGCGCGGACGCGTTTGCTGAACATGGCGCAAAGAGTTTAAGCGGCGCATGAAAAGGTGACAATGCCCAAAATGGCCGGCGTTCATGGCGCGGAATACGAGAGGGAGAATCTACTGTTGCGCCTGCTGATAAACAATCTTTCCGCCGACGATCGTCATCACCACGGGAATAGTAAGTATCTCGCTCGGCCTAGTTTCGTTGAGGTCCTTGGGATATACAACGATGTCCGCCAGCATTCCGGGCGCAATAGTTCCCTTGCGCTGCTCTTCGAATTGCGCGAAGGCGGCGCCGACGGTGTAGGCGCGGAAACAATCCTTCGCGCGCAAGCGCTCTTGCGGCTGCCAGCCGCGTTTGGGCATGCCATCGGTTAATTGCCGTGTAACGCATGCGTAAATTCCGCGAAGCGGATTGATTGCGACGACGGGATAGTCCGTGCCAAAGGCTAGACGGACTCCGTTCTGCTCCATGGTGTTCCAGGCGTACGCGCCGCGCGAACGTTCCGGGCCAAGACGGGCTGTGGCCCAACGCTCGTCGTCGAGGAGATGCGCGGGCTGCATCGAGGCGATGACGTTTAGCTTTCCAAAGCGCGCGAAGTCGCCAGCTTCGACCACTTGGGCGTGTTCGACGCGGTCGCGGCGATCGCGCGGGCCATCGGCTTCGAGCACGGCGGCGAAAGTATCAAGAGCGACGCGGTTCGCGCGATCGCCGATGGCGTGAAATCCGAGCTGAAATCCTGCGCGGTCGCGCTCGATGGCCATTTGTTTCAGACGGTCAGGTTCGATTTCAAGAATTCCGGCGGTGCTGGGGTCATCCGAATACGGCGCGAGCATCGCTGCGGTGCGCGAACCGAGCGAGCCATCCATGATTAACTTTACTTGTCCGGTCTTGAGCCACGGGTCGCCTGGATTTTTAGGAGTGGAACTGCCACCGAAGCGTCGCATTTCTTCCAAACGCGAAACGGGCGCAAGAAACGGAAGCCATTCGGTAACATGGAATTTCAACTTCCCTTCTCGCTTGAGCTGGTCTAAAACCAAGAAATTCTGCCAGCCGTAATTTGCTGCGTCGTCCGCGTCCATCACTGAATTGTCCTGCACGGAAGTGACGCCGTATTGCACAGCTTCGTCCATCACGAGTTGAAACGCGCGGCGACGCTGCTCCATGGAGTAACGAGGGATGCGGCCGTAAACCAGTGACATCGCGGATTCTTCGAGCATGCCGGTCGGTTCACCGGAGCTTGCATCTCGTTCTATGTGGCCGCCGGGAGGATCTGGCGTGTCGCGCGTGACGCCCGCGATTTTAAGCGCGCGAGAATTCGCGATAGCTACGTGACCGTCAAGTCGGCCGAAAACCATGGGGTGATCCGTAGAGACGACGTCGAGTTCCTGGCGGGTCGGAAATTTCTTTTCGGGCCACAGAGTGTGGTCCCATCCGCGCCCGAGGATCCATTCGCCAGGTTTGTAATCCTTCAAGCGCGCGCGAACCCGGTCTTGAAATTCGGTGATCGACTTTACGCCGGTGAAATCAATTTGCAATTTCGCATAGGCCGCGGAGAAAAGATGGATATGGGCATCGTTGAACCCGGGCATGGCGAATTTTCCGCCCAGATCAATTACGCGTGTGTTCGGACCAATGAGCGCTTGGACCTCGGCTGCCTGTTCCGATTTGACGGCGTCGCTGATGTTGTACGCGACCGCGACGATTGTCTCGCCGCGAATTGCAATCATGCTGGCGCGTGGATGATTCTCGTCGATAGTGCTGATAATTCCGTTCGTCAGGACCA
Source organism: Acidobacteriota bacterium (assembly GCA_003167215.1). GTDB lineage: Bacteria > Acidobacteriota > Terriglobia > Acidiferrales > UBA7541 > Palsa-295. The sequence continues at coordinate 86,192 of PMTV01000057.1, forward strand.
GGTCTGCGGGAATTTGCGAGGACGGAGCGCCCGATTGATTCTGCCGCAGCGGGCCTTGCTGGGCCTCCGCTTTGATGGCATGCCAAGAGAGGAAGGCGAGCGAGAGCGCGATAACGACGACCGCGACAAACCGAATGCGAATCGCAAACAAGCGCGCGCGCGAGTCCGCCGATACCGATCGCGAAAGAATTCGGATCGTACGAAACATCAGGGCTGGGCCCCGGCGAGAGCGACGGTGGTCAGGAAGAGGCGCTTGAGCCCGGCTTCGCGCCCGGTAGCGTCATACCATTCCGCGAGGGTGTGCGAGCTTCCGCCTTTGCCTCCTCCGCCGATCGAGACGGCGGGAATGCCGCGAGAAAGAGGAATGTTCGCATCGGTAGAACTGCGTTCCAGGCGCGAACGATTGCCCAGAAAACGGTCCACGCTTCGAAGGGTATCGAGAAGCGGCGAATTGTCGGGAAGTTTTCCGGCAGGACGCGAACCAAGCGAACGGAAGTTTACGTTAAGGGAATCACTGTTCGGCCTGGCAGCGGACATTTCTTCTTTTATGCCTGACTGCGCCGCGTCGCGCAGCGCAGCCTCCATAGTCTTCACCTGGGCTTCGTCTTCGGAGCGGAGATCGACTTTGACCGCGGCGCTCGCGGGGATGGAATTCACGGACGTGCCGCCTTCGATAACGCCGAAATTGAACGAGCTGCGCGGAGCCTCGGGAACCGCTACAGCGGAAAACTTTACGATGGCGCGAGCAAGCGCCGTGATTGGATTGGGCGCGCCGAAATCGGACCAACTGTGCCCGCCGGCCCCGGTGATTGTAACTTCCACTCGCTGCGAAGCAATGCCCTGGGTGGTGATGTGCTCAATGGATGCGCCATCAATAGCAATTACAGCCGCCAGGCGCGAACCATAGCTCTCCACCAGGGCGCGGATGCCGCGGAGATTGCCTTCGCCTTCTTCGCCGACGTCGCCGGCAAGGACGATTGTCTTGGTGGTGCGAATCCGAGACTCGGAAAGCGCACGCGCCAAACCGACGAGAGCAGCGAGGCCGGCTCCATTGTCAGCAATACCTGGCGCGGTCAAGCGATTGGCGTCACGTTTGACGCGCACATCAGTGGAGGCGGGGAAAACGGTGTCGAGATGCGCGACAAGAAGAATGATGGATTTAGCGTCCGAGCCGAGACGTTCGGCAATGACATTGCCGGTTTTATCCGTGCGAACCTGTAGGCCGGTCGCCTCGAATAGGGTCTTGAGAAATTCGCCGCGGCGCGCTTCGCTGAACTCGGGAGCGGGAATTTCTGTGAGACGAATTTGCTGTTCGGTCACCCAGTCCGCGTTTTTGGCGATCCAATCGAGGCCACGGGCGCAGTCGGGCGTAACGGCGAGCTTTTCGATCGAGTCGTCGGTGGCACGCGCGGAAAGTGTGACCATCAAGAGAAAGATACAGGAGATGTGAAAGAGTTTCACGTGTTTCGTGCACGAATCTTAGCAGCCAGAGAACGAAGCAAGCAATACAGTCGTGCCGGTCTTCGAGAGATTACGCTGATTCGACCTTGCATGATTTAGTTGCCGCGCGAAGTGGAGGAACCGAGCAAGGCGAGGATTTCTTCTTCGGTGAGGACGCGCTCGGACTGTTTGGCGACGTTGAAAATGCGATCAACCAATTCGTCGGTGGCGGGGACTCCGCGTTTTTCCAGCCAGAAGATCACGTTGGAGCGGCCGCTGAGCGGGCCAACTTCAATCACTTGCTCGAGGCCGAAGAGATGCGAAGGCACGCCGCTATAGATCGAGTTCGCCAACTCGTGATCGTTTTTTTTGTAGGCTTTCACGATGGCCGCGGCATGGACGCCAGTGGCGGTGCGAAACGCGTCGCGTCCGACGACCGGGTAATTCGGCGGAATTTCGGTGTGTGTGGCTTTGGCGACCGCGCGGGAATATTTTTTAAGCGTGGAAAGGTCACGGTCGATTAGCCCGAGCAGGCGCAGATTGACGAGCATCAGCTCCATCGGGGTGTTTCCGACGCGTTCGCCCAAGGCAAGAGCTGCGGCGTGAACTTGATCGGCACCGGCGGCAATGGCGGCTAGCGAATTGGCGATGGCCAGGCCGCGATCGTTGTGGCCGTGCCAGTCCACGCGAATTTTTTCGCCGGACGGTTTGACGACTTCTTCGATCGCGAATTTTACGAGGTTGAATGCGCCGCGCGGGGTGGCGTGGCCAACCGTGTCGCATAGGACGATGGCACGCGCGCCGGATCGGATGGCGGTGGAATAAAGCGTAATCACCGTGGACGGGTCGGTGCGCATGGTGTCTTCAGTGACGTACATCACGGGAAGGCCGGCGGCGGCCGCGAATTTTACGGCTTCCTCGGTCGTGCGCTGGAGATGATCGACAGTCCAGTCTTCGACCAAACGGCGGATCGGGCTGGAGCCGATGAATGTGGCGGCTTCGATGGGCATGCCGACGCGCTCGGATATTTCGATGATGGGTTTGATGTCATTTTTATGCGTGCGCGCCGCGCAGTTGGGACGGATCTTCATGCGCGCGCTCACGATTTCGCGCGCGAGGGCTTCCGTGTCGGCGTAGGCGCGCGGGCCGGCGCCGGGTAGGCCGATGTTCACGGTGTCAATGCCGAGCGATTCCATCAGGTGAAGGATTTCGATTTTTTCGGCGATGGTGGGATCGTGGACAGAGGGGTTCTGCAAGCCGTCGCGGAGCGTCTCGTCGTTGAGCATGATGCGGCGGCCTACCGGGATTTCGGCGCCGGTGTATGTGTTCCAGTCGTGGATGAGTTCGTGTTTCATTGTTGTGGCTTCAGGGGCTAAAGCCCCTTCCGTAGGCTACCTTACGGCGGGGCTGAAGCCCCGCCGTTCCGGGGCAGATCACGCTACGATCTCTCGTGTTGCCTTCGCTACGAAGACCAGATCCCTCGCTTCGCTCGGGATGACAGATAAAGCAAAGGCCAAGAAAAGGATCAAAAGACAAAGAAAAGGATCAAAAGACAAAGCCAAACAAACCCGAATAAAACCAGAGCGCACGCCGAATCTCAGACACCACACGCTTAGTAGCGCACGGTATAACTGTGGGGCGGCTGTGAGCGATCGGGCGTGTAGAGCGTCTTGCAGAATTCGCAGCGATAGACCTCCACTTTCCCGCCGACCAAGGCCTCGATTTCCTTCGGATAATCGTACCAGCGCTTTAAGTGGCCACAGCAGAGCTTTCCTTTTGCGTCCTTTTCGTCGCATGCGCGCTGCGTTGCTTTCTTTGGTTTTACCTTGGGAGTTTCGGGCGCGGCGGGTTCGGCGACGGCGGTGGCCGCGGCGGCTGCAGGGGCAGACGGAGGCGCAGGAGCGGTTGGAGACGCAGGAGCGGTTGGAGACGCAGGAGCGCTCGGAGCGGCGGTGGCTGGAGCGGCCGGCGATGGCGGGGCCACAGCTGCGATTGCTGGCGGCTTTGCCGGAGTTTCTGGAACGGATTCGTCTGGCATCTCGATGGCTCCCTGGGCCCAAGACTGGTGAAACACATAAGACGCCCGGCTGAAGGCCCCGGCGCTACATTAACATCTTAGATCCTGGCTTAAATTCGGTCGCGGCGGAAGATTACGCCGCGAGCGCCGCGTTTATTTGCCAGCGCAGAAAAACGATTCTTCCAGCTAGGCGCGAACAGCGATTCAACTAAGCTGCCGGCTGCGGCGGCTAGCTCCGCAGTGTAACCGAACCACCAGGACTTCGCGATGCCCGGCAGGCGGTCCACATCAATATATTTTACTTGAACCATTTCAAGCAGTCCAAGGCGGGAGTGCGTGTGTCCCCAGCCGCTCGCTCCGGGACCGCCGTGCGGAGCTTCGCAGATGCCGTAATAACTGGCGACATCGTTGACCATGACGGAACCGGCTCGGATGCGAGAGGCGATTTCGGCGCCGCGGCGTGAATCACCGGTCCAGACGCTGGCACCGAGGCCGAAAGGCGAATCGTTCGCGAGGGCAACAGCTTCATCGGCAGAAGCGACGGTTTGAATCGCGATCACCGGGCCGAAAGTTTCGTCGCGCATAAGTTGCATCGAATGATTCACACGCGTGACGACCGTGGGCTGGAAGTAATTCGAGCCCAGATCCGGGCGGCGATTTCCGCCGGTGAGGATTTCGGCGCCGCGATCGACGGCTTCGTGCAATTGCTCCTCGACTATTTCGAGCTGACGCAGGCGGATCATGGGACCGATTTCAACGTCGGGATCGGACGCAGGGCCAACGCGCAGCTTTCTTGTTTTTTCGACGCAGAGATTAATGAAGCGTTCGGCGACGGTCTGCTCGACGTAAATGCGTTCGACCGAGAGACAGGCTTGGCCGCAATTGGTGAAACCGCCCCAGACGGCTGCGCTCGAAGCGATTTCGAGATTGGCGTCCGCGAGAACGATCATCGCGTCTTTTCCACCGAGCTCGAGCACGGAAGGAATTAGCTTTCGTCCACAGGCTTCGGCGATGCGGCGGCCGGTGGCGACGCTGCCAGTGAAGAATACTTTGTCCGGACCGGCGTTAATGATGGCGGCGCCAAGTTCACCCGCGCCCTGCAGAATTTGGACCAGACCCGGCGGAAACTTCGCCTGTTCGACTAGCTCACCGATCAGCAGGCCGGTGCCCGGAGTCAGCTCGGAAGGTTTCAGCAAAACGGCATTGCCGGTGACGAGCGCGGGAACGAGCTGCGCGACGGGAATTGAGAACGGATAATTCCACGGCGAAATGATGGCGACGACTCCGTGAGGATGGAATTCAGTCCAGCCGGATTTGGCTTTCAGCGCGAGATTGTGATGCGGCACGCGTTCGGCACGGAGCCAACGAGGGGCTTGGCGCGCGAGAAAATGCGTGGTGTCGAGCGCCAGCAGAACTTCGGCGAAGATGGCTTCGACGCGCGGCTTCCCTGTTTCGCGCGAGATGGCATCGGCGATGTCGTCCCGGCGAGAATAAATCGCATCGCGAAGTCGGAATAAAGCCGCGCAGCGTTGGGCAAGCAGTCGCGCAGCCCATTCTTTTTGAGCTTGGCGGGCACGCTGGAAAATACCCGGAAAATCGCTTGTGCGGGTGGCTTGAAAGCGCGCGAGGACTTCATTTGTGGCTGGATCGATCGAATCCACGAAACTTGTCTCCGGCGCGACGGGCATCGAGAGCGAGTGTGGAGTGACGGCCATGATTTTTGCGATTGTACCTGATTTGGGGGAATTCGCGACGTGGAGGACGGATGAAGAAGTCAAAAGAGCCGGCGAGACGCCGGCGCTACGAACTGCAACTGCGAAACCTAGGTGGCGGCACGAAGGCGCTGCGGAAGTAAGAGCGTTTTGGGACGAGCCACGGTCAGGGCTGCTGCACGGTGCGACGACGAGACGCAGAGGACGCTAGAGAATCGGTGGGGTCGGGGTAATCCAGAGCGACGAGGTAAAGTCCTTCCGGCGGGACGGTAGGGCCGGAGCGGGAGCGGTCGCGCAGCTCGAATATTTGCGGGATGTCGCTCGGCGAGAGACGGCCTTTGCCGACGTCGATTAGCGTGCCGACAATTTTGCGCACCATGTAACGGAGAAACGAACGGCCGCGAACTACGTAGTGGATTTCGTCAGAGTCGGGCGGACGGATGATCTCCGAGGAATAGATCAGGCGGAGCATGTCGCGCTCGGCGTCGTCGTCTTCGGAACCTGAGGATGCGGCGAAAGACGTGAAATCGTGCTCGCCTTCGAAAAGGCGCGCGGCCGCGGACATGGCAGCTTCATCGAGCGGCCAGGGATAGTGAAGGGCGCGGCGATAGTCGAAAGGTGGGAGAACGCGGCCACGATAAATGCGATAGCGATACGTTTTTCCCTGGGCCAGCCAGCGCGAATGGAAATCGTGCCCCACCTCTTCGCAGGTGACAATGCGAATCGAGGGGGGCAGAAGTGCGTTGAGCGCGCGCTGGAATTCTTCGGCTGACAGAAGCGAAGCTGTTTTGAAATGGCCGACCTGTCCGAGCGCGTGGACGCCTGCGTCGGTGCGGCTGGCACCGTGCACAACAATTCTCTCTTGGGTGATTTTTCGCGCGGCGGCATCGATTTCGCCTTGAATCGTCGGGAAGCCGGGCTGGAATTGCCAACCGTGGAAGTCCGCGCCGTCGTAGGCGATTGTGAGCTTGATGTTGCGCATTTGCTCGGTACAACTCGTTGAACTTCTCCGCCACGGGGCTTCAGGGGTTAAAACCCCTGAAGAACTGCAGCGGCTTACGGCGGGGTTGAAACCCCGCCCTTCCGTTTATCTCACCAACTGATGAGATTATCGCACGCGTGGCGGTCGAATCGCTTAACTGCGTGGCGAAGCTCGGGAGCCGTGGACTTAATCTACAGGCTGCGGCGGAGGTAGCGGGAGCCCGGCCGTGTGGGCATGCCTCCGGCACGGCAGAGCGGGCATTCGTCGGGCTCGTAGCTCGGGACGTCCATTTCCAGCAGGGCGCGCGCGGGGACATTCAGTTCGAGGCGGCCGCCGCTGCGGTCAATCAAGGCGCCGGCGGCGACGACGAGGCCACCTTCCTCTTCCACGACGCCGATAGTTTCGCGGGTTGAGCCACCTGTGGTCCAGACATCCTCGATTACGAGGACCCGTTCTCCAGGCTTCAGTTCGAAGCCGCGGCGCAGAGCCATCTGGCCGGAGCGGTCACGTTCGACGAAGAGCGAGCGGACGCCGAGAGCACGCGCGACTTCGTACCCGACGAGAATGCCGCCTAGCGCCGGCGAAACGACGCAAGCGACAGAATGTTCCTTGAAAAGGTCGGCGAGCGCGCGGCCCAGTTGTTCAGCGTGCTGAGGATGTTCGAGGACGAGCGCACATTGGATGTAGGTGGCGCTGTGGCGTCCGCTGGAAAGTTCGAAGTGGCCGGTGCGGACGGCGCCTACTTGTTCGAGAAGTTTTACAATTTCTTCGCGGTTCATAGCGCCTGCTGCCGACGTCATAGAACGCGGGCGTCCCCGGCAGTGTGGCGCATAGCCTAAAGGCACAGGCGAGAAGTGTCAATGCAAACGTGGTCCTGGTACATGACCTGCGACTGTGGCGTCAGGTTTCCGTTACAATCATCGCGATCATGTCAACCTATCTGCTGATTCATGGCGCCTGGCACGGCGGCTGGTGTTGGCGTAAGGTTGCGCCACTGCTCGAAGCCAAGGGCCACAAGGTTCTCGCGCCGGATTTGCCGGGGCACGGAGATGACAGGACGGCTACTGCGACCGTTACGCTTAAAAGCTACACCGACCGCATTTGCGAAATCGCCAACGCGCAAACCGAGCCGGTGATTTTGGCCGGCCACAGCATGGGTGGCGTTGCCATCACGCAGGCCGCCGAGAATTGCCCAAAACAGATTGGAGCGCTGGTTTACGTGTGCGCGTTTTTGCCGCGCAACGGCGACTCGCTTATGACCTGGGCATCGCAGGATCAGGAAAGCATGGTCAACCCGTCCACGACGGATCAGCGGGCGGATGGAACTATCGACTTCAAGCCGGAACGCAGCCGCGAAGCGTTTTACGGCAATTGCGGAGAGGATGACGTGGCGTTTGCCCAGTCACGCCTTTGCGCCCAGTCGGGCGCGCCTCTTGGAACGCCGGTAGTAACGACGGCAGAGCGCTGGGGCCGAATCCCGCGCTATTACATTGAATGCGCTCGCGACCGCGCAATAACGCTCAAGTTGCAGCGAGAGATGCAGAAGGCATCGCCATGCCGGGAGACGTTTTCCATCAACACGGATCATTCGCCATTTTTCTCTGCTCCCGAGCAGCTCGCGGATATTCTTTCGCGGATTGGAAGCGGCTGAAGACACGGACTATGTGTGCATATCGTAAAATGACTCATTTCGACCAAGACCGGTAGTGTCCTAGTTTGCCTTTAGGACACTCAGTTGCAATGCGGAGGCAACTGCCGCTAATGTATTGCCGCCCAGCTTCCCAAGATCAAAAGCTATTCGCTGTTGCGGGCGCGACGCTGCGAGGAGATCGGCGGTGCCAAAAACTCGTGAGTTCAATACACAGGACGAGAGTTAAATGGCGGTTGGCAATGTGGGGATTGCCGCTCGTTCGAACACCAGCGTGACACGCGGTTTCAAGACTTTTCTCGGCCGCTACTTTTATTTTTGCATGGCGCTGCTGATGGGCGCACTTTCGCTGTGGGGCTTCAGCCATACGGTCGATGCCCGCCTGTTGCACGCCAGGCCGCCAAGACCAGTCCTGCTGTGGTTTCACGGCGTGGCGTTCTCGGCCTGGATCGTGCTGTTCATCACGCAATCTGCCTTAGTGCGCGTGCGCAAGGTCAGCGTACACCGCACACTGGGCTGGCTTGGCGCGGCACTGGCGGCGACCATGGTCGTGTCGGGCTTCGTCGTGTCGGTGGTTATGATACGGTTCGACGTGACCGTGCTCAACCTGAAGAACGTTGCGCGGTTCCTGCCGATTCTCTGGTGCGACATGTTTATCTTCGGTGCGTGCATGGCATTGGCGATCTATTTCCGAAAACGGCCCGAATACCATCGTCGCCTGGTTTTCATGGCCAGTTGTCAACTCATGCAAGCCGCCTTCGTCAGATTTCATTACATCGGTTTCCACGATCTGTTCTATCCAGCGCTCGATGTGCTGATCGTGGCCGGAATGTTGCGCGACCTTGTAGTGGACCGCCGAGTCGGCAAGGTCTATCTCTACGTTTTTCCGGCGATGATTGCGCTGCAAGCCTTTGCGAGTTACCTGGAGCGGGTAAATCCGAGCTGGTGGAAAGCCACAACGCAGACGATTTTAGGACTGTGAATCGAGCGCAGCTATTGATCAGCGAAGGTTCGGTCGCTGGGCATTCGGTAGCGTCCTAACAAATCCAAATTAGGACACCACCCTAAGACCGAGGAAATTGACACGAAAGCGAGGGTCGGATACTCTCGATGATTGAAATAAAACTACTAAGGAGTAATGAATGGCTCAGGGTGGGGCGGTAAAGCACAAGAAGAAGACCAAATCGGTATTGAAGAATATTCGGCAAGCGGAGCACCGGCAGGCCGTGAATCGGATGAATCGCACGCGGGTGCGAACGGCGATACGTCGGATGCGTGCAGCGATCACAGCCGGAGACGCACCGGGCGCGGAGAAGCTGGCTTCCGCGACTTTTTCCGAGGTGGACAAGGCGATTCGCAAGAGGACGCTGACCGAGAATACGGCGAACCGGTACAAGTCGCGCTTGACGCTGGCGTTGAATGCGCTGAAGAACAAGAAGAAGGCGTAAACAGAAGAGATTTTTTCGCGGGATTGTGGGCGCTCCGATGTTTGGGGCGCCTATTTTTTTGCGTGTCCGCGATATTGGGGCAAAACAAAACGGGCACAACCTTCGCAGATTGTGCCCGCAGGAGAGAAACTTTTCGAGTGCTACTCCGGAATGGGCGCTGTCTCCGGCATTTGCAACTTGGCTTTGGCAAGCGCGCGGACGATATTTACTTCGACCGCTTGCTCGGATGTGTTGCGAACGGTGGCAAGTTCGCTGATCAGAAGATACTTTGCGCGTTCGAGCATCTTCTTTTCACGGAAAGAAAGCGGCTTGGTGCGGCTGAGGGCGACGAGGCCTTTCAAAACTGCGGCCACTTCCATCAGCGAACCTGTCCGCATGCGATCCGAATTTTCCTTGAAGCGATGCTTCCAGTCATGGTGCGAAGCCGAGCGGCCCTTCTCGAGAAATCCAAGGACGGCTGCTGCTTGAGTGTTACGGATGATCGGGCGCAGGCCAACGCAATCGACGTTGGACTGCGGAACCATTACTTTCAAACCGCTCGAAGCGATTTTCAACATGTAATACCGCTCCGATCTGCCGTTCAGGTAGCCGTAACTTATCTGTTCGATAATCCCTACGCCATGGTTCGGATATACGACTTTTTCGCCTAGCTTGAATTCCATAGGTGGACAGCCCCCCCGAAGGGCATGATCAAATTTTAGGCAGATGCGACGACGGCGTCAAGCGAATCTCGTAATATCAGGAAGGATAAAGGGGCCGGAAAGCGCTTTATTTTCACGGGAATGGCCCCCCAATTGCCCTATAATTGTGCTTGTGCTGATTCTGGCTTTAGACACCTCTTCACCCACCGGCAGCCTAGCGGTACTGCGCGATGAAAACGTTATTGGTGTGGTATCCACCCTCGCGGAAGAAACGTACTCTTCGCGGATGTTTCGCCACCTGGAATTCCTGCTGCAGGAGCTTTCGCTGAAACTCGATCAGTTCGATTTGTTCGCGGTGGCGGCGGGCCCGGGATCATTTACGGGACTGCGAGTAGGACTGGCTGCGGCAAAGGGCTGGGCCGAGGTGTACGAGAAGCCGGTCGTTGGAATCAGCGTGTTGGAGGCGATCGCAGCCCAATCATATTCCAATGCGACGGTGCTGGTGGCGGCGTCTGATGCGCGGCGAGGCGAAATTTATTACGGCGTGTACCGCCGTCAGAAGAATTCGTTAGCACTCGAAGACGAAGAGTGCGTTCTAGGTCCGGAGGAATTCCTGCGAGCGATTGGAGCCCGGCCCGGAAGCGCGGAATTCGCGATCATCACTCCATCGCCGGAAATGCTGAGCGCTGCACTGTCTCGAATTGAGATGGAGCGCGTACCGCTGCCGAGGGTCGAACGAGTTTCCAACGTACTGGCTCCGGTGATCGGGCAACTCGGTTACCGGCGCGCGCAGAGCGGAGCGGTTTCGGACGCGTTGACGTTGGATGCAAATTATATTCGCCGCACGGACGCCGAAGTTCACGCGAAGAGGCAGTAACGAACTTGAAGAGCCGCCGGGTGCAGGACGGTGATATTGAGGCGATTCTGGCGATTCAAGCGGCGTGTCCGGAAATCGCACAGTGGACGGCGTGGGATTACGATCGGGTGGCGCGGGGCGAAATGGCAGGGTGGGTGGGCGAAGAAGATTCGGGCATTGTTGGTTTTCTCGTTGCGCGAAGAGTGGTAAACGAGATCGAGATTCTGAATTTCGCCGTTTCGCCGAACACGCGCGGGCGCGGCATTGGCGCGATGCTGCTGCAGGACGCTCTGAGCTGGGGCAAAACATTTGGCGCAGTGCAAGCGATTCTGGAAGTGCGCGCTTCGAATGCCGCGGCGCTGCGTTTTTATGAGCGGCACGATTTTCGAACGGTTGGACGCCGCGCGCGATATTACAACGAGCCTGCGGATGACGCGCTGCTGCTTGCCGCGAATCTTGCGCAGAACGGTTGAATCCGCTTTGAGCCGGCGCTCGTATTTTTATCCTATTGGTTCCGCGGCAAAATTGTGATAAATGTTACGGACATGTGAACAGTCTTTCCAACCTGGAGGGAAAGGATGCCGATCACGACACACGATATCCGGCAGGCGCTGTTGGAAAATGACCAGGAATTCCGCAGACTCGCAGAAGAACACTCCCGCTGTGAATGCCAGCTTCAAGACCTCGTAAAGCAAAGCTACTGGAACGTAGAAGACCTGGCGCTCGAAGTATCCCTGAAAAAGATGAAGCTGCTTTTGAAAGATCAAATGGAACTGATCGTGGCGCGCCACCGCCAGAACCAGACGGTGATACAGGTCCAATTGCGCCAGAGACAGGTACACTACTAAGCGCAGCGCGCGCGTTTGCTAAGCGGCCAGCGACACACTCACTTCTGTCGTACAATATCCGTGCACTCAAAATTCATCGGGCCGTTTCATTTCCGAAAGCAAGGGTTCCCTCTCGCTGATGGTAAAAGACGCGTACAAATTTGCGCTGCCTCCGCTGATTGCCGGCGCAGTGTGCCTGATCCCCGGCTGGAATCTGGCCGCGGAGATACTGATTTTTCTTGGTCTTTTCGTTTTTTATTTTTTCCGCGATCCGGAGCGAACAATTCCCGCGGAACCCGGGAGCGTGGTCTCTCCAGCCGACGGTCATGTGGTGCAAATCGCAGACGAATTGCTCGATTCAGTGATGGGACATCGCATCAGCATTTTTCTCGCCATCTGGGACGTGCACGTGCAGCGCTCGCCGGTGGCCGGAACGATCGCAGAAGTGGCGTACCGACCGGGAAAGTTTTATGCCGCGATGCGCTCCGCGGCTTCGGTGGAAAACGAGCAGAATATTATTACCGTGCAGACTCCCGGCGGCGCTTTGGTGTTCAAACAAATCGCCGGAGCGATTGCGAGACGCGTGATATGCTGGAAACGCGCGGGCGAAACGGTTTCACGCGGCGAGCGCATAGGCTTAATTCGATTTGGATCGCGCGTCGATGTCTGGCTGCCGATGGAAGCTGAAGTCGTGGTGCGGCGAGGGCAAAAAGTAAAAGGCGGCGAAAGTTTACTGGCGAAATGGAATTCAACGGTATAGATCCCATCGGCCCTGACGAGGAACGCCGGCGCCCCCGCCGCAACGGACGCCTCCGGCGCGGCATCTACATTCTTCCGAGCGCCCTCACCGTAGCCAATCTGCTTTGCGGGTATTACGCGGTGTTGGCCACGCTGGACGGACGGTTCGTTGACTTCGACAACGCGGCGATCGCAATTGGAGTTGCCTACCTGTTTGATGCGATGGATGGGCGCATCGCGCGTTCGATGGGAACCGAGAGCGCATTCGGACGCGAATTTGATTCGCTCGCCGACGTTGTCAGCTTTGGAATCGCACCGGCTCTTCTGGCATATGCCTGGGGCGTTCGTGCGCTGGCGGCCGCCAATGCGTCGGACTCACTGCACCTGACCCAGCTTGGCTGGCTAATGGGATTTATCTTTGTGGCCTGCTGTGCGTGGCGGCTCGCGCGATTCAACATCCAGGGAATGGCACCCGGCGGAAATAGATATTTTGTAGGCATGCCCACGCCGGCGGCCGCGGGAATGATTGCGGCGACCGTGCATTTGCGCGACGGGCTGCCGATTTCAGACGTTCGCTGGTCGGCGTTGTGGCTGGTGCTGTTGGTTATACTCGGCGTATTGATGTCGAGTTCGCTGCGATTTTACAGTTTTAAAGATATTCAGTGGACGCGGCGGCGACCGTCGCTTGCCATCATACTGCTGGCATTGCTGGTGGGAGCAGCGGTGAAATTTTCCGGCCCCACTTTATTCACGTTGACGGCAGCATATACAGTTCACGGGCCGATCATGCAGCTCATCCGTTTTGTTCGACACCGCACAGCTTCACGGACCGCTTGAAGCATGCCCGGCGGCGCTGAAAAATCGACGCGCGTCGCAATCGTGGGCGCTTCTTCCCTGCGGGGCAAAGAGGTCAAGCTGGTCCTGGAAGACCGCAATTTTCCCGCGAGTGAAATTATCCTGCTGGATGAACCCGTCCTGGCTGGAACTTTGACGGAAGCAGGCGGCGAACCCACATTCATCCGCGCGCTCGACGAAGACAGCTTCGAAAAAGCAGGGCTCGCTTTTTTCGCGGGTAGCGCGCAGGACGCCGAACGGAATTGGCAGGTAGCGCAACGCTCGGGCGCGAGGGTGATTGATATGACGGGAGCGATCGCCTCCACTGGGCGCGCCACCGCCTGGATTCCTTCGCTTGAGCCGGCGCTGCCCCGGCGAGCGGCTGCGGGTAACGGATCGGGAAAGTTGGCGCCATACTCTTCACCCGCGCCTGCGGTGATTATCACTTGCGCGCTCGCGGCGGGACTAGCGCAGTTTTCACCCGTCCGGGTTGCGGTGATGTTGTTTCCACCCGTTTCGGAGCGCGACCAGGCTGGTGTAGATGAACTCGAGAACCAGACCACCAATCTGCTTTCCTTTCGTCCGATCGAGAAACCTGTTTTCGATGCCCAAGTCGCGTTCAATTTGCTGGCTGGATATGGCGAGGAATGCAAACCTGCGTTGAAGGATTTGCGCGCGGCGATTGCGCGCGATGTGGCGACTTACTTAATGGGACGAGCGCCTGTGCCGGCGATTCAACTGGTGCAAGCGCCGGTGTTTTATGGATACGCGTTTGCGTCTTATGCGGAATTCGGTTCGCCGCAGACTCCGGGGCAACTCGAGAGCGCATTGAGAAATCTAGGAATGAAGGCGACGGCCCCGGATGAAGATGCGCCGAGCAACGTGAGCGTTGCGGGCGAGGGCGAAATTCAGATCGCGCGAATTGAAGCGGATCCGAGTGTTGCGAACGGTGTGTGGATCTGGGGCGCGGTTGACAATCTGCGCCTCGCGGCTGTGAATGCAGTGCAAATTGCGGAGGAATTACTTGAGCAGCCGACTTTGTAACCAGACTGAGAGGGTAAAGCGGCTCAGTTCCCTGCTGGCTCTACTGGTTGCGGCATTGTCGGCGGTGGGATGCGGCTATCACGTTGCCGGGCGTGCGGCTAATCTGCCGTCCGAATGGAAGACTATTGCGGTGCCTGCCTTCAAGAATGACACCACGCGTTACCGGATCGAGCAGCGGTTCACCGAAGCGGTAATCCGGCAATTTCTTCAACGCACAAAATACAGGATCGTTCAGAACACGGGAGACGCTGACGCTGTGTTGCACGGCGAAGTGTTGACGATTGAGACCAATCCCATGATCTTCAATGCGATCACCGGCCAGGTGACCATGATGCTCGTCACCGTGCACACCAAAGTGCTGCTGGTGGACAATAAGACGCAAAAAGTGGTGTACAAAAATGACGATATCGTTTTTCGCGAGGAGTATCAAATTTCCACTGATGCGAGGGAGTTTTTTGAGGAGCAGGATCCCGCGCTCGAACGATTAGCTCGGGATCTCGCCGCCCAGCTTGTTTCCAACGTGGTGGAGACCTTTTGATGGCCGACATTTCCGCGGAGAAGATAATCGAGCGCCTGAACGCGGGTAAACCCGTCGCCGCCATCGTTCTGTACGGCAGTGATACGTATCTGCGCGAGATGTGCCGCAACAAAATTATTGAGGCTTGCGTGCCGGAGGCGGCGCGCGAATGGGCGCTGGCGCGAATCGCCGTGCAACAAAGCGGCTGGGACGAAGTGTTGCAACGCGCGCAGACCATGCCGATGCTGGCGAAGCGGCAGGTGATTATCGTCGAAGGAGTGGAATCGCTGGAGAAAGCCGGCGAAAAAACGCGCGAAGAAGTTGTCGGCGCGCTAGAGAAGTATTTTGAATCGCCGGCGCCGTTTACGGTATTGGTGCTCGAAGCCGCGACCATGGACAAGCGCCAGAAATATTACAAGTTGCTCGCAGAACACGCGCTGATCGTGGAGTTGACGATCGGCGGCGAGTCCGCCGCTTCACTCGCGGCACAAATGGCTATAGATTGCGGCGCCGAGATCGACCGCGATGCGGCGGCGCTGCTGGCAGACATTTTGAATAGCGAACCGTCGCGTATCCGCATGGAAATCGAGAAGCTTGCCACCTACGTTCAGAAAGGCGGGCGCATCACGCTGCAGGTCGTCGAAGAACTGGTGCTTGCGGCACGAAAGAATACGATTTGGCAACTGGCGGATATGCTGGCCACCCGCAAACGCGGCGCAGCGCTCGCGTTCCTGGATAGCCTGTTGCGCGAAGGCGAGCAACCCGCAGGACTGATTGGAGGGATCGCCTGGAGATACCGCAAGTTGATTGAAGCGCGCGACCTGCCCGCGGGGACGAGCGGATTTCAAGCCGCGCGCACGCTACAAATGAATCCCACCGCCGCTGAAACGGCGGTGCGGGAAGCCCATCGGATACCAAAAAAGGATCTGCTTGCGGGCCTGGTGGCGCTGGCGGAAGCTGACAACCAGTTGAAATTTTCAAATCCGAATCCGCGGGCGCTGATGGAATTTCTGATCGTGCAGTTGACTTCTTCCGAGGCGAAATCCGCCGGCTCCGCTGCATAGCAGACAAAACAAACCCTATTTTTTAGTTGCAAGAATCCCTTCAATTTGAGCGATGTGGTTGAGGTCGTGACCGGCGAACATGCGGACGATGTGTTCAATCGTCTCCTGGCCACGCTCGGAGTGCATACCGTGGTGTTTCCACTGCTCCGGAGTGAGAGTTTTTAGCAAAGCGAGGTTTGTTTCGCGGACCACGCGGAACTGCTCGAGTGCCTTGCGCGGGTCGCGCTTGTCGTAGTGCAGCGCGGTGACCCAGGAGTCCTGATCGAAGGCAGCTACGGGACATCCCGGAGCGCCCAGGATGAGCCGCATTCGCCAAGCCCCAGCGATTTCGGCATCAGCCAGGTGGACGACGATTTCCGCGATGGACCACTTGCCCGGCGCGGGACGCTTGCGTAATTTCGACGCGGTGGCACGGCCCAGGAGACGCCGGAGCTTCTTGGGAGTGGCGGCTTGGATCTTCAAAGGCTCTTGACCTTCGGTGTGGCCAACAATGCGCTGAGTGTATTGCTGCGGCGTTTCATTCATTTTTTCTCCTCGATGTCCAATCGCCCCGAAATGATTGTAATTCAGCGGCTCTCAAGGACAACATTGCAGTGAGGAGTTGCGGGGCGGCGTTCAACCAAATTGGCATGCATCGAGGTGAAGAGCTGAGAACCGAGTGGGACCGCGCGAAGACCGGAGGTGCCAAAAAGCTTATTTAAGGTTATGGAAACCAGGCTTGCGGAAGACGGCCCAGAGCAGGCGGCGCGGCTTAGAATTAAGAGAATGGTTTAGAGGCGTCCGGCACGCGAGAATTACCTCTCATGACGCATCGCTTGTTATGAATTAACTGAGGCGAGCTTTGTGACCTTGAAAACGACTATTAGCCATGCGAAACCCGAAGAACGGGAGCTCGCGCGCAAACGCGAGGAACAGTCCACGCTTGAAATCGAATTAGCCGAGCGAGAATTGCGTTCGGCGAATCTCCGCGCTGAAATGGGCGCATTCGAACGGCGCTATCTGCACTTTGTCGGATTGCGATACGCGGTACTCGACGACTTGAAAGCCGAGATCGCCGAACGTCTGGCCAGGGAACAACCCAAGAACGAGCGGCTCCAGCGGCTTGCGCGCATTGCGCGAGCCGGCGCGAACGAGACGAAGTCGAGCGCCGGTGAAAATACCAAGGACGAGCCGGCCGCCTTCGAATCTTCCGCGGAAATGAAACGGCTCTATCGTGAAGTCGCGAAGCGCGTTCACCCGGATCTGACCTCCGACCGGGAGGATCGCACCAAGCGCCAGCAATTAATGGCCGAAGCGAACGAGGCGTACGAGCGCGGAGATGAATCGAAGCTGCTGAGAATTCTGACTGAGTACGAATGCAGCCCGGAAGCTGTGCAGGGCGAAGGCGCCGGAGCCGAATTGATTCGGGTCATTCGACGAATCAGCCAGGCGCGCGGACGCCTTTCCGAGATCGAAGCGGAGATGCAAGAGCTTTTGCGCTCGGATCTGTATCAATTAAAGTCGCGTCTGGATGAAGCGCAACAACATGGGCGCGACGTGCTGAAGGAAATGATCGAAAAAGTGGAAGAGCAGATCGCGCAAGCCAACCGCCGGCTGGAACGTTGAACGTCAACCGCTCAGTGCGGACGAGCATCCGAACGAGATTTATGAAGACTGAAAACGCCGAAATGAGATTCTGCTAATGGAAACACGCGAGCGATCCGCCACGCGGGCGATTGTTCCGGCAGGCCAGCAGGGGCTTGCGGTGCGTTCCGCCGCGCTGGTAGCCCGCGGGCTTCGCGATCTAACCCGGGATTCCAACTGGATCGTTAAGAAAATATTTGCAGGCCACACTTCCTCTCTTGCGATTTCCAGTATGGGCCATGCGTGCTTCGTTTCGCGCCAGTTTCGGAGGGCCGGGGAGTACGGGACCGGAGATTTCGGCCAGCGCGTGGTTCTCTATGACATGGAAATGAACACACCGATGATTGCGCTTTCGGTGCCCAACGAGGCCGCCGTGGGAACGCAGGATTTGCCGGCCACATTCGCGTGGTCGCCGGGAGCGCGGTATCTGGTGGCTGCCTGGGGCGGGTGGCAATCCGCGCTACATTCCTTCGATTTGCACGGCAAAATGTTTTTGGGCACATTCGGAGAATTCGGAGTCATTCCACGGTGTCTGGTGTGGTCGGGTACCGAAAAATACTTTGTGGAAGCATGTTCGGGCGGCAAAGGCGCATCGTTGCGGCTGTGGCGGGTTCGGGATGATGGAATGTCGCCTAAAGGCCCGCTTTCCGGACAACCCACAAGCGAACTCAGCGTACCGGGGTGGCTCGAACGGCAAACTTACGAATCTGAGTTCGGAGAGGAAGGGGCATTTGGCGGCTATGGACAGACTGCGTTCAGCCCGGATGAAAAGACGCTCGCCAGCGTGATCGAGATTCACGGAGACTGGGCCGACGATTCCATTGCGCTGCTCGCCGTTCCCACTCTGAAAAAGCAAAACGCTTTTCAGGCGCAGGGGCACATCACCGATCTTTCTTGGACGCATGACGGCCGAAAGATTATTTATTGCGCGGCGGGACAAGCCTATTCCCTCGCGGTCGAGACGATGAATTTCGAGCTGCTGCCATTCGGAGCGGAGTTGTGCGTTTGCCACCCTCATCTTCCGCTGTGCATATGCTACAGCTCGTGGCTAAAGAATTCGGCGAAGGGACGGCTGTTTCTGGTGGACCTGCACCGTATGGAAGTGCTCGATGAATACCCGGCGGAAGGCGTGGTGATTTTACGATGGAACGGCGAGGGATCGAAAGCGTACGCGGCCACGCAAAGCGGAATGGCGTATATTTACGAGCCTACGTTACTTTGACCGAACAGTACGCAAGACGTCGGTCTCACACCGATTCACTAGGCTAGCGGAAGATTCGCTGCGGGATCGAGCGTGCAATCTTCATGCTGACCCGACTGGAACCGCGGGTAGCCGGCTGCGGCAATCATCGCGGCATTATCGGTGGAGAGCGCCCGGCTTGGGAAAAACACCTCGAAGCCGTCGCGCTTTGCTTGGGCCTCAAAGGTCGCACGCAACTCGCGGTTTGCAGCCACGCCTCCGGAAACAAAAATTGAGCGCACGCTATTCTTCCGAGCCGCCGCAATTGTGCGGGTTACGAGGTCATCCACGACAGCCCGCTGAAAGCTTGCCACCAGATCGAACGTGGCTGGCGTTGAAAGCTGCCGCAGGGCCTCGGCGGAGCGTTCGCCCCGCGCGAGAGCTTGCTCCCTCGCTGCAATCTCGGGCTGAAACTCAGGATGGCTGCGCAGATGGTAAAGCACGGCTGTCTTGATTCCGCTGAAGCTGAAGTCGTACACATTGCCTTTCATCTTCGGCACGCCAAATCGAATTGCTTTTGGGTTACCGTACGGAGCCAACTGGTCTACGACGGGACCGCCGGGATATCCGAGGGCAAGCATCCTGGCGATTTTGTCGTATGCTTCCCCGGCGGCATCATCGCGGGTGCCACCAATCCTCGCATAGGAAAAACGCCGTGCGCCGTTGGTTGAGTCCGACTCCACGCGATAGAGGACGGTATGGCCACCGGAAACGATCAGGCAGATAGCGGGCAGCGACGGCACATGGCCAGTTTCAGCCGCTTCGAGAAACACGGCGTGTACGTGACCCTCCAGGTGATTCACGGCAATGAGCGGCTTGTCGAGCGCGAGCGCGAGAGTTTTGCCGTACGTCACGCCTACCAGAAGCGCGCCAATCAGGCCGGGCCCGCGCGTGACAGCGATGGCGTCGAGATCAGTTAAAGAGATTCCTGCCTGCTTAACCGCCTCGCGCACGACCGGAACAATTTGGCGAAGATGTTCGCGCGAGGCAATCTCCGGGACAACGCCTCCAAAGTTTCGGTGAATCGCGATTTGCGAAGCGACGATATTGGAGAGAATGCGGCGGCCATCCGCTACTATCGCGGCGGCGGTCTCGTCGCAGGAGGACTCGATACCTAAGATGAGATTTTCTTGAAGGCTCATGCGTTAGCGGTCCGACGCGCCGCCCTCAGTATGTTAGCACGCTGTATGACGGCGGTAACCCGCGCTCCACGCCGGGCGAAGCCTGCATTTTAGGAACCCCGGATCTTTCATTCATCCACTCTGGCGCCTCCACAGGATAAAATAAATTTCGCACGGCTTCCTTCTCCTCCTATACGATAGGAATAGCTGAGAGAAATGGTGACCATGAGTTCACAACGAAAACGCGTTCGCAAAGCAGTTCTGCCGGTGGCGGGGCTGGGTACCAGGTTTCTGCCCGCCACAAAAGCGCTGCCGAAGGAAATGTTGCCGGTGGTCGATAAACCGCTGATTCAGTACGCGGTGGAGGAATGCATCGCTTCGGGGATCGAAAGTATTATTTTCGTGACCGGGCGGCGCAAGAATGCAATCGAAGATCATTTCGACTCAGCACCGGAGCTGGAACGTTTTCTCGAAGAGAAAGGCAAATCGCGCGAAGCGGAAATGGTGCGCGAGATCAGCGGCGGTTTGCACTTCAGCTACACACGGCAATGCGAAGCGCGGGGGTTGGGCCATGCCGTGTTTTGCGCGCGCGAGCTCGTGGGCGACGAGCCGTTTGCCGTGCTGCTCGGCGACGTAATCATGGACGGTGCCGTTCCCGCGACGCGCTCCCTGATGGAAGTGTGGGATGCCACGGGCCAGGGCGCTATCGCAGTGGAGGAAGTCGAGAGAGCGCGGGTTCACCTTTACGGCATCATCGCGGCGAGTCCGGGGAATCAGCCGCGCTGGGGCGACCGGCTTTTGCGCGTGAACGATCTAGTAGAAAAGCCGCACGCGGATAAGGCTCCGTCGAACCTTGGTGTGACAGGACGTTATGTGCTGCCGCCGGAAATTTTCGATTATCTGGAAAAAGTGGAAGCGGGAACGGGCGGCGAGATTCAGCTTACCGATGCGCTGAAGGAGTTGGCGCGCGGGCCGGGACTGTGGGCGCACATTTACGAAGGGAAAACACACGACGCCGGCGACAAGCTTGGTTTTCTGAAGGCTAACGTGGAGTTCGCGTTGAAGAATCCGAAACTCGGCCCCGATTTTCGGGAATATCTCCGCGGGCTGAAGCTGTAGGCACTCTGGATCGGCTATTTCTTCCTTTTAGTTCCCTTCTCCGAAGAAGATTTCGAGTCAGTGGATTTAGACTCGGACGATTTAGAATCGCTGGGCTTCGATTCGCTGGATTTTGATTCGCTGGATTTTGAATCATTGGACTTTGATTCGGCGGACTTTTCTTCGGACTTCGATGAGGCGCCGTCGCCGGACTTTTCTCCAGAGGCGGGGGAGGAGTTTTTCTTGCCGTAATCCGTCACGTACCAGCCCGAGCCTTTGAACTGGATGGCGGCCTTGGAAAGCATGCGCCGAGCTTTCGCGCCGCACTTTGGGCATTTCTTCGTCTCCGAGGCGGTATGGCCTTCGATTTTTTCGAACTGGTGGCCACACTTCTCGCACTTATATTCGTATAAAGGCAATGATGAACTCCCCCCGACGATGACCCAGTACAAAATAGTAGCATGCCTTTCGCGCTTCGTGCGGGCGCAACGAGTGCACATGGCGCCGTGTGTTAGACTGTCGATTCGCTGCTCAACGCCAAGCGCATGACTCATCGATGACAAAAATGAAACCCAAGGAAGCGGGCACCGGGTGCCTGTATGTGGTCGCGACGCCGATCGGCAATCTGGAGGATATTTCGCTGCGCGCTCTGCGCATTCTGAAAGAAGCCGACGTGATCGCGTGCGAAGACACGCGCCAAACCATGAAGCTGCTATCGCACTTCGACATTCAAAAAAAGCTGGTGAGTTATCACGAGCACAACGAAATCACGCGCGCGCCGGAACTGGTGATCGAACTGGAGCAGGGCGCGAAGGTTGCGCTGGTAAGCGACGCGGGGACTCCCGCTATTTCCGATCCGGGGCATCGGTTGGTGAGCCTCTGCTTGCGGCACGGGATCGGGGTGGTGCCGGTGCCGGGCGCTTCGGCATTTGTGGCGGCGCTGGCGGCATCGGGGATGGCCATCGAGGAGTTTACATTCGTCGGTTTCTTGCCCGCGCGCCCCACGGAGAGGCGCAAAGCGCTGCGCGCTTTGGCCAGCGAGCCGCGCACGATTATTCTTTATGAAGCTCCCCACCGGGCGTTGGATACGCTGGAAGACGCGCTCGAAATTCTAGGAAATCGTCCGGCGGTAATTGCGCGTGAGCTGACCAAAATTTACGAGGAGTTCCTGCGCGGCCATCTGGAAGATCTGGTCGCGAAGGCTCGTGCAAAAGCACCACGGGGTGAAATCACGCTTTTGATCGCTCCTTCCGACGGAGCGGGGCAAACAGCAGTGCTTCCCGAGGATGCGAGCCGCGCACTGCCGATCGCACGGCGGGTTGACGAGATCGTGAAGGAACGCGGGGTTGACCCCAAAGCTGCGTTGAAGCAAGCTGCGCGCGAACGCGGGATCACACGCCGCGAAGCCTACAAACAACTTCTCATCACCAGAGACGAGTAAATTCCCAGCGCAACGACCTGAAATTAATCCGAGGAAGCGGTCGAAGTTCGAGCGAAGAAGGAATCAACGCCATCCAGGATTTCCGCAGCGGTATGCGCGTGATGCACGGCATAGCGCAGTTCGGAGCCATTGCGAACACCGTGCGTGAAGAGGCTCGCGAACTGTTTCATCTTGCCGATCGCGTCGGGCATTTCGGCTGCAATCAAACTGCGAAAATAGCCGGAGAGCAGATGATAGCGGTCCATCTCGGACGGCTCATCGTAGCGGCCAGTTGCGATGTAATCCGCGATCTGGCTGAAAATCCAAGGATTTGAAGACGCCGCGCGCCCGATCATCACGGCATCGCATCCTGTCTCGTCAATCATGCGGACGGCGTCCTGAGGCGTGTGGATGTCTCCATTGCCAATTACGGGAATGCGCACGGCTTGCTTCACCGCACGAATCACGGACCAATCGGCGGAGCCGGCATATCCCTGCATGCGCGTTCGTGGGTGAACGGCAATCGCTTCGACCCCGATTTGTTCCGCCATGCGCGCAACTTCCACCGCGACGATATTGTTTTGGTCCCAGCCGGAACGAATTTTGATAGTGAGCGGAATCGTTACGGCCGCGCGAACTTTCCGCAGAAGGGTTTCGAGGTGTGGCAAATCGCGCAGCAAGCCGGAGCCGCCGCATTTCACGACTTTTTTCACCGGGCAGCCGAGGTTGATGTCAATTTGATCGAATCCCAGGTCTTGCGTAAGCGCGGCGGCGGAAGCCATCACTTCAGGATCGGAGCCGAAGATTTGCGCGGCGATGGGATGCTCGTCCTCACCGAAATATAAATAATGCAAGGTCCGCGCGGAATTTCGCGTCAAGCCTTCGGCGCTGGTGAATTCGGTCATGATCAATCCGCAGCTGCCCAGCGAACGAATTACGCGGCGAAAGACGGTGTCGGTGACTCCAGCCATCGGCGCCAGAATCGTGGCCGGCCGAATGGCTCTATCGCGAATTTTGATTTCAACCGGAAACATGTCGGAAGCCTATTTTACGGAAGTGCCGTCCGCGGGAGGAGCTGCAGCGGAAGCGGCTCCCGCCGGTGACGCAGAAACCTTCGCCGGCACCAGCGAACTTACGCCAGCAGTGGCAACCGCTGCAGCGAGCGCTCGCGGCTTCGGTTGCGCGCCGTCTAGATGGGCCATTAGCGATTCTCTGGAGCCGCCAAAAAAACTTTCGATCACTTGCGCCAGAGCCTGCGCTCGGGCGTTCTCGGCACTCAAGTTCGGCCGGTAAACATATGCGCGGCCTGTTTTGCGGCGCTCGACCACGCCTTTGCGCGCGAGGCGGTCCATGATGGTCATGATCGTGGTGTAAGCCCGCGGCCGGCGCGAAGCCAAAGCATCGCGGATTTCGCGGACTGTTCCTTCACCCATGGGCCAAAGCATGTTCATGCAATCCAGCTCCAGAGGGGCGAGATCCAGAACCGCGTGTCGCGAGGACGGCGTTTTTGTGTCGGTCATTTAGGCGCGCTCTTTATCTTTCTTGTCTGACGCTGCAGGCGACACGAAGCCGCCAAAGTTTGCTTGAGGCGAAGTTGCACCTTGGTGTCCGCCTGTCGCGGAAGCCTGGGATGCCGCACCAGACTTTTCGCCGCTGGGATAAAACCGGTCCGCGCGCAGAAGCGAACGCCGCAGCGAGGGATTGCGGGCGGTCCAATCGTCATTACCTTCCGGAGACTCCAACGTGGCGCGGATGGCGCCCATTTTCGAATCCATGTCGTCAAGAAAATGCAGCGCCACCGCTTCGCGAATCTGCGGAAGCGAGGGCGACCCAAATTCGTAGGAGCCGTGATGGCTCAGAATCATGTGCTCAACCAGCATGGCGAGCGGAGCGGGAAAATCCGGAATCGCGCGAATCTTTTCGCGAACCATCGCGGCACCGATGCTGATGTGGCCGAGCAGGCGCCCTTGCGTGGTGTAATCAATGCCGCGACCATAGCAGAGTTCATCGATTTTTCCGATGTCGTGCAGGACAATGCCGGTAAGAAGCAGATCGGCGTCCAATTCGGGATAATGCTCCGCGATCGTGCGTCCCAGACCGATAAGGCTCACGATGTGCTCGAGCAAGCCACCGATGAAAGCGTGGTGCATGGTCATGGCCGCGGGAGCGCTCTTCAGCTTGGGCGCGATGACCGGGTCGTCAACAACACTCACCAGCAGCCGCTTGAGCCAGGGATTCTTCACTCCGGCCACGGCGGAGCGCAAGCCGGCGTAAAGCGTCTCGACATTATATTTCGTATGCGCCAGAAAATCCGAGAGGTCGTAATCACGCTCAACCGCCGGAATGATCTGTTCCAGGGTCAATTCCTTCTGGCCGTTGAAAAGCTTCACGCGTCCGCGCACCTGCACCACATCGTCGCGCTCGAAAGTGACGGCTATCACGGCAAAGTTGTCCCACATTTTCGCGGAAATTCTGCCGGTGCGGTCCACAAGATCGAGCTCAAGCCAGGATTTTCCGGAGCGAGACGAAGTGCGAATTTCCTTTTCGCGGACGAGGAAGAGCGACGCGACCCCTTGCCCGTCCTGCAGATCACAAATGTAGTGTGTCTTCACTGGCCGTTAACTTTTGGTTTCACCATTTTCTTCTTCTTTTTTGCGTCTGCCGCGTCGGGCGTGGGCGCCACTTCCTGGATCACGCTTGCGCCGGCAACCGCTGCGCTATCCGTGTAACCCGGTTTCACCATTACGTAGCTCTGTTCCCGCAATTGCCCGAGGTATTCCCGCATCGTCGGCTGCATTTTTTGCGCGTAAATACGGTTCATAATTTCGTTTTCCACTTTATCCTGCGGCTGCAAGCCGGCCTCATAATGGGCCTCTACTTTGAGAACTTCAAAGCCTGTTTTCGTCTGGATCACAGGGGTCATCTGCCCTTTGTCCATTTTGAAGACAGCCTCTTCGAGCTGTTTATCGAGTTGGCCGCGCTCGAAAGTTCCCAAGAGTCCGCCATCCTTCCCCGTGCTGCCCTCGGAAAAATGTTTTGCGATTTCGTTGAAGTCCTCACCTTTTACCACGCGATTGCGCAGGTCGTCCGCCTTCTTCTCCACGGAGGATATTTCCTCCGGGCTTTTGCCTTCCGTGCTCAGGAAGATCTCGTAGAGCACGACCTGCTCGGGGCGGACAAAATCCTTCTGGTGCTCGTCATAATATTTTTTCACGTCCTCGCTGGGAATATTAATGTGCGACCCAACCTCTCGGCGAATCACTTCCTGAGTCTGGAGATTGTTGCGAATCTGAGTCTTGAGATCTTCCCAGCTCAAGCCTTCCTGCTCTACCTTTTTCTCCATCTCTTCCATGCTGCCGAGGTTGTTCTGCCTGCGAATCTCATCGAGCCGTTTGACCAAATCGCTATCCACGCTGATGCCCATGTCTTTTGCGCGCTCGACGAGAAGAGCTTGGTCGATCAAATCGCGCAGCAAATCCTTCTGCTTCTCTTTGTACAACTCTTCCATCTTTTCCGGAGCACATCCCTGGCAGTCGTGACCGATTTCATCATGCAGCGATTGATCCGCCTTCTGCACGTCCGAAAGCGTGATCGCGTCGTTGTTCACACGCGCGACGATTTCTTCGATGACAGTTCCCTTCGCTTGGGCGCGGACATCCGAGGGCATGGCTAGCGCGATCCCGGCCAAGCCAACAGCTACAGCGGAAATGTAAGACAAAAAAGCGTTACAATTTTTCATAGGGTTCTCTCGCAGTTGAATTTTAGCTCTACGCTTGTAGTTGTAGCAATACGTTTCTGGTGGCTCCTGTCGGGCCACCCTTTTCGCCCTTCCACTCAAACCATAAGACGCCCGAGGGATCGAGCCGCATTCCCTTGCGCTTGCGTATCAGTTTGACCAGCTTCTCCGGCCCCAAAGGCGTGTCTTCATAAAATTTGATGGCAACTTGATCGCCGCGGTGATCGACGGATGCGACCAGCAATTTTTCAGCCAGCGCTTTCAGCACGGCGTAATCGAGAAGGTTTTCGACCGACGGCGGAGGAGGACCGAAGCGGTCGTCCAGTTCTCGCCGAACTTCTTCGCGTTCGTCGTCGGACGTGACGCTCGCGATGCGCTTATATATCCGCAGGCGCAGATTCTCACTCTCGATGTACTCAGGTGGGATGCGGATTTCCTGTCCGAGGTTGAGTGTGGCTCGGCGTTCGAGCGCAACCGCTTCACCCTTTCGTTCCGCGACGGCGCGTTCCATCATCTGGCAATACATGTCAAAGCCGACGGCCTCGATGTGCCCGTGTTGTTCGCGACCAAGCAAATTTCCAGCGCCTCGCAATTCGAGATCGAGAGCGGCAATGCGGAAGCCCGCGCCCAAGTCGCTGAATTCTTTCAGCGCGGCCAGCCGCTGCCGGGCGATGGAGGTGAGCGACTTTTCCGTCGGGACGAGAAGATACGCGTACGCTCGCTGATTCGAACGGCCTACACGCCCACGAAGTTGATACAGCTCGGAGAGGCCGAAACAGTCGGCGCGGTCTATCACGATTGTGTTGGCGCGCGGAATGTCCAGCCCATTCTCGATGATGGTGGTGGACACGAGGACGTCTGCTTCGTCGCGCACAAATTTGAGCATCACTTTTTCCAGTTCTGTCTCGCGCATCTGACCGTGCCCGACCACCACGCGCGCCTTCGGAACCAGCCGCTTCACCAGCGCCGCAAGCGTGGCAATGGACTCCACGCGATTGTGAACGAAAAATACCTGGCCGTCCCGCGCGAGCTCTTCTTCAACCACGTGTTGAATCAGAGTCTCGCTAAACGGGGCGACCGTAGTCTGGATCGCGAGGCGATCTTTGGGAGGCGTTTCGATCACGCTCATATCGCGCAAACCAACCAGAGACATGTGCAGCGTGCGCGGAATGGGCGTGGCCGACATGGTCAGCACGTCCACATTCTTGCGCATCTCCTTCAGCCTCTCTTTGTGCGCGACTCCGAAGCGCTGCTCTTCGTCCACGACCAGCAGGCCGAGATCCTGGAATTTCACGTCCTTGGAAAGCAGGCGGTGCGTCCCAATCAGGATGTCGACTTTCCCAGCTTCCATTTCTTCGAGAACCTTCTTCTGCTCTTTTTCCGTGCGGAAGCGGCTGAGCATTTCGACGCGGACAGGAAAAGCCGAGAAACGGCGTTTGAATGTTTGAAAATGCTGGAAAGCAAGAACGGTGGTCGGTGCTAGCACGGCAACCTGTTTCGAATCCGCGATGGCTTTGAATGCGGCGCGCATGGCGATTTCCGTCTTGCCGTAGCCCACGTCACCGCAGAGCAATCGATCCATCGGCAGCGGCGATTCCATATCGCGTTTTACGTCTTCAATGGCACGGAGTTGGTCTGGCGTTTCGTCGAATTCGAATGCGTCTTCAAATTCCCGCGTCCAATTCGTGTCGGCTGGAAACGCGTGGCCCGGCGCGGTTTTTCGTTCGGCATAAAGCTTAAGAAGCTGATCCGCCATGTCGGTGACGGACTTGCGCACGCGCGTCTTGCGCGCTTCCCAAATGGTGGTGCCCAGGCGGTCGAGCACAGGCTCAACACCGCCTAGCGACTGATATTTCTGAACCAGATCGAGCCGGGCAAGAGGAACGTAAAGCTTTGCATCTGCGGCGTAGCGCAACAGCATGAATTCGCCGGTGGCGCCTTCGACCGCGACCTGGCGCAGTCCTTCAAATTGGCCGATACCGTGATCGATGTGCACCACGTAATCGCCCGGCTTCAGATCCGAGAAATCGCTGAAGAAACTCGCAGTCTTCGGCCGCGAGCGCGAACGCTGCTGTGAAGCGGGGGCCAGGGTCTCGAAGAGGTCTGCGTTGCCATATAGAGCTAGTTTCGCCTCAACGAACACCATGCCGTCTTCGAGGGGAGCTTTGATCAGCACCATGGACGGACCTGCGGCTCCGGAACCTTCTTCGGCAAGCCGCGTGACCGTGGTGTTTTCTTCGAGTTCGCCCATGCGATACGGCAATTCGAACTCGTGGCAGATGTCGGCAAAACGCTCAAGCTCGCCTGTGCTGGCGGCCGAGACAAGAACGTGTTCGCCTGCCGTGATGCGACCGCGAACTTCGGCCACAAAAGAGGCTACGTCACCGTGATACCGAGTGGTGGGCTGCGTGTGGAGCGTGCGGTCTGGCGCACTGCCTTCCCGTGCGAGACCCAGGTGTTCGATGGCAAGCCGAGGCAGACGCTGCACCGCGTGCGGCCAGTCCTCGTCGCTGAAAAGATAAGCGCTGGGTGGCTCCGCGAGCGGGTCGTCGCTTTCGTCAAACGATTCCTGGAGCTGCTTGCGATATTTCTCCAGGCAGTCCGCGAGAAGCGACGGCTCGTCTTCAATCACAAGCGGGTCGGGACCGAGATCGAGAATTGTTGATTTGCGCTCTTCGTGCAAAACCTCTCGAAACTCCCAACCGGGATAAAAACCTTCCGGCGGAGAATCGTCTTCACGGTTGGAGGCGGAAGGCACACGCAATCGGTCGAGGACTTCGCGATGGCGGGGGAATTCCGTGAGCGGCATAAGCGCGGCGCGTTCCACTGGATTCGTTGAACGCTGCGTGTTGGGATCAAACGCGCGGATCGATTCGATGGTGTCGCCTAGTAACTCCACGCGAATCGGCTGCGGCGATTCGGGCGAAAAAATATCAATGATTCCCCCGCGGACGGCGTACTGCCCCGGCATCTCGCAAGTAATTTGCTTGTCGTAGCCGGCGCTGGAAAGAAACGTCAGGAGCGCTTCGTGCGCGATGGATTGGTCACGCGCAATCGTGAGCGCAAGCTCTCCGTAAAATTCCGGCTCGCGCAGGCGCCAAACAGCCGCTTGGATGGGCACGATCAAAAGATCGGCTTCGCCGAGAGCAAATCTCCAAAGCGCAACGGCGCGGTCTTCCGAAATTTCGGCGTGCGGCGACCGCGATTCGTATGGCAAAACATCGTAAGCGGGCAAGAGGGCCACGCGACGGCCGGGTTTGCCGGTGATCGCGCGGTAAAACCAGCGGGTCGGCTCGACCAGCATTTCGGCACGCTGATTGGACTCCACAATCAAGATCGTCGGCCGGCCAAGCTGAGCAGTGGCCACCGCGCTGATAAAAGCTTTTGCCGGGTCGGTGAGGCCCGCGAGACGGACTTCGCCCGCGCTGCGCCGGAGCGCGACGAGTGTTTCCTCAATTTCGGGCCGACGCGCGACCCGGCTGAGAAGCTCAGAAACCAGAGAGAGAATCATGCGCGAAGTTGTTTGATGCGTTCGATCAAGCGTGAGGTTGAATGGCCGGGCTCGGGCGGAATCCGGATCACTTTCACCCCGGCTGCGCGTGCCGCCTCGTTTTCCGCCTCGGTGTTTCTACTCGCGCCTGAGGCTCGGCCTTGCACCACCATGTCAGGCAAGAGTTGCGCTATAAATTCCTTCTCCGCCTGCTCACCGCTCAATACCACCGCAAAATCAACGGCAGCTAACGCGGCAAGAATTTCAGCGCGCTCCGAAGCGGGAGTGACGGGCCGGGTCCGGCCCTTTTCTTCACGCGCGCGAGCATCGCTCTGAACGCCAACCACTAAAATTTCGCCGAATGCCCGCGCCTGCTCCAGCAAGCGGACGTGCCCGGGATGCAGCAAGTCAAAAACACCCATAGCGCAGACGACACGCTTTCCATTGCGTTTCCATTCGCGACGTTGGAGAATCAGCTCACTTTGCGAAACGACCGCCAATTTCATCCCCCACTTTCCGGACCGGTAGAGAGCGCCGAACAGTTAATTCTATCATGCGCTCCGAAATCGCCCTCGGGCGCGCGCCGAACACTACAAAATGAATATTTCTAGATCAAAGTGGTGGGAGATCGCCTTCGCTGTCGTGGGAATCATCTGCCTGATTCTCGGAACGAAATGGATTCGCAGCGGCGAGTTGCCGCAGCAGCGAATGGTGATAGACGCGGGCGGCTGCCGCACGCCTGCCACGATACTGAATCCGCGCATCACCAACGAGCCGCCCGGCACGGTGATCTTGCTGCACGGACTCGCGGCCAACAGGCGGATCATGATGTATCTGGCTTCGGAATTTGCGGGACACGGCTTGCAGGTCTACGCGCTCGACTTTCCCGGACACGGCGACAGCACGGATTCTTTTTCGTTTGCGAAATCGGCGGACTGCGCTGCTGCGGCGGTGGAATCGTTGAGCAAAAGTGGCCGGATCGACACGGCCAAAACGGTTCTCGTCGGCCATTCGATGGGCGCGGCCATTGCTATCGGGATGGCGGATCG
The DNA here is from genome assembly GCA_003167215.1 of Acidobacteriota bacterium. Lineage (GTDB taxonomy): Bacteria > Acidobacteriota > Terriglobia > Acidiferrales > UBA7541 > Palsa-295. Next base: position 116,737 of record PMTV01000057.1, read on the forward strand.
TGTTCCGGTAGCCGCTACGATCGCAATCTCTCCGGCTCCCATGACTCTGCCAAAACGCATTCCCTCAAATCTTCTCGTCTTCAGCGGACAATACGAACTTGGCGTCCTGCATCGAGCCGCAGAGGCGCTGTTTCGAGCGGCTGGCGGAAATCGGGATGCTCCTGAAGATTTTGCGCAGAAGCGGGCGTTCGATTTGCGGTATGTCGTGCATGCGACGCACACGAGCCTGATTACGGACCGAAACGTCGCGCATCAGTCGGAGCGTTGGATTATGCAGGCTCTATTTCCGGAGATTGCGCCTGAGACGCTGGCTCTGAATCTTGATTTGGCCCCCTACGCAACGGCAGACCGCGGTCGTCATCGTTTAGCAGGAGCGATTCTGGGGCTTGTCGGTGTTCTGATTTTGTTTCCCTTCTGCGCCACACTTGTAACTTCGATTTCCAGTCGGCCGCACGCAGAGCCGGACGGAACACGACCGTCGTACGCTCTTTCGCTGGTGGAAACAGCAGTCGCGGCGCTGGCAGGAGTGCTGTTGCTCGTTCTAGGAGTGCCGCTGAAGTTTCTGCATATGTACACTGCGGATTATTTGTTGTCACTTCTGCTGATCGTCGGCTTGGTTCTGCTCATTCTTAATCGCACATACATCAAGGAAGTCTGGCCGCCGAACGTTTCGAGCTTAGTTGTCGCAGCCATTCTTGGTTTTGGGGTTCTCCTGGCCGTCGGTGGATGGCTGAATTGGCAACTCGACGACGCATGGCTCAACGCACCGCGCTGGCTGCGTTTCGCCGGGGCCCTGCCGATCGCATATGTTTTCTGCAGCGCAGAGGAACTGGTTCTCGGACCCGTGTACAGTGGGAGGCGCCGCGCGCTGCGATTCGGAGTATCCCTGCTACTGCGTCTCGAAATCTTTCTTGCGTGCCTGCTCGCGTACTACAAACTCATGAGCGGTCAAGTTCTGATTCCGTTGCTGTTTGTCTTCCTCGCGGCGTTTTCGATTCTGCAGAGGCTCGCTGCCGATGGAGTCCGCAAGCGCAGCGGCTCGGCCACAGCGGCGATATTGTTTAGTGCTATACTCGCCGCGTGGTTCGTTGCTGCTGTTTTTCCGCTGACCTGATTGGGACATAATGAAGGGGTCATGAAAGAAATTGCCATCGTCGGCGGAGGGCCCGCGGGCGCGCTATGCGGCGAACGGCTAGCGAGCGCCGGCTTTAAAGTTACGATCTTCGATGAACGCCTCGCCTGGGAAAAGCCATGCGGCGGCGGGTTAACCTACAAAGCCATCGAAGAGTATCCCTTCCTTTTGGATTCACCTCATCCCAAGAAAATTATACGGACCGCCGAGCTGATCTCCAGCCGCGGGCATCGCGCAAGATTTGAAATGAACCGGCCCATCGTAATTTACGCGCGAAAAGTTCTGAACGGCCTTTTGCTCGACCGCGCTGTCGCGGCGGGCTGCAGCACGATCTGTGCGCGGGTTACGAGCGTAAACACGAACGCCAAGCAGGTCCGCCTGACGGCTGGAGGCGAAGAACAGGTTTCCGATTTCGTGGTGCTCGCCGCGGGCGCTCGAAATCAACTGCTGGCGGATTCCACAGCGCTTGGAGCGCAAGACCTGGAGATGACGCTCGGCTATTTTGTCCCCACCGAAGAGGACATCCTGAAGGTGAAATTCCTGAAGGAATTCGAAGGATACTTGTGGTCTTTCCCTCGCGCTGACCACTTGTCTGTGGGGATTTGCGCGCGCATGGGGCAAGCCACCAGCCAGCAGTTGCGGCGCCACCTCGATGCCTTCGTCCTAGAAGAAAAAATTCCAACATCGGGAGCGCAGTTGTACAGCCACGTGCTGCCTTCTCCGCAGGCCAAAACGATTAGAGGCCGGCGAATTGTGGGAAGAAACTGGGCGATGGCGGGCGACGCCGCCGCGACGGTGGATCCGATTACCGGCGAAGGTCTTTACTACGCATTGCGCTCGGGAGATTTGCTGGCACAGGCTCTAGCAGCAGGCGTTCCCGAGGAATATCCCGAAAAGCTTCGTGCAGCATTTTCCGCGGACCTGGAATTTGCGGCTAACATCGCGAAGAAAGTTTTTCGTGGAAAGTTCGTGGGCGGCGCCATCACTACACGCATGGTGCAGCTGCTGAACTATTCGCCTGCGTTCCGCGATCTCGTGCGCGACGTTTTCAGCGGTTCGCAGAACTATCGCACGCTGAAGCGCCGCCTGTGGAATCAACTCGGAATCACAATTGCGGAATTTGCGCACAGCCTCCTGGACCCGCGCAGAATCGCGGTAGGGGCAACTCCGGCAAGCGAAAATGAATCTTCGCAATGACGTCTGACGGCCGGCAGAATGCCAAACCCGAACGAGAACGGCCGCGCGTCGGACTTGAAAGCTCAGTAGAAAGAGTAATTCCTCCCGAATGGACGCTTGCTGCTTTTGATCCCCGTCTGCCTGCTGTGCTTTCTACTCCCGCGATGATTGGAATGATGGAAATTGCCGCGTCGCAAGCAGTGCAGCCGGAATTGCCGCCCGGCGCGATTACCGTCGGTACCCGCATCGAAGTGGATCATCTGAAGGCCGTGCCCGGAGGCACCACCGTGCGGGCGACTGCGCGTCTGGTAAAGCACGAAGGCCGATTCCTGGTGTTCGATGTCGAGGCGCGGTCGGGAGAACACCTGCTGGGACGCGGAAAGGTTTTCCGGGCAATCGTGGAACCTAAGAAATTTACGACTCAGGCCCACGAACGCGGCGGCGCAAAGTGATAGCCGGTTCGTCGCTACCGAATTGCTAACCTGTCATAGCTATTTGAAAGACCCCGCATGGGGTAGTGGGTCAGTTTCCGGTTTGCGCGTTACTCAGGCGCTGACGAAGGGCTAAAGCCGAGGTAGACCTAAACAAAAATTGTGTCTATCAAGAACGCCTGACTTGAAGGGGCTTCCAATCCTCCTCGTTGTCAGGGACGTTGGAGCGGGCGTACTTGTAACGGCTATCGGCTCGCAGCACTAGGACCTTCTTAGACGGTTCGTATAGCAGCCATTGTTCACTCGCTTTATCGAACGGCTGCGTCTTTAGAATGCCGCCCAGGTCAAACTCAAAGATGCATTGAAGCTTTCGAGGCAAGATAGAAAATCGAACAAGTTTCTGACCGTTAAGCAAATCTGCCGCTCGTTGTATCTTCTTATCGCTTGATTCGCTGTGCGCAAGACTTCTCCCGCGAGATAGAACCTCCCAACTACAGCAATATATCCATAAATGCCATCCCCCTCGAGCAAAGGCTCGCCGTCGGGCTAAGGCTTTTCGAACCCGTGGGGAAGCACTTCTGCTCGCAATGACGGGCTCGTGAACAACGGCGTGGGATTCTCCGAATTCGAAGGTAAGGAAAGAGCCGTGACCTTGCTTCACACCCCAACAAGGCTTTCCATAGATTCTTCTGAATGCCCTTTCCAAGGTTTGAGAGACTGGCATTTAGCGAAGCTTATTCGACTCTATCGCGCATATCAATCGTCGCTTCCGTTTTGTTGTGCCTGGCAAGTCGCGTTACCAGAAACTGACCCATCCCGCTAGCTTGAGCGCAAGCGCAGCGGCGTGCTAACCTGCTCTTGCCTATAGTGCTCGAGTGGCGGAACTGGCAGACGCGCCGGACTCAAAATCAAATCCAGAGGTTTTTGCAAGTGCTGTAGAATCAATGCAAACGATGTGTTTGCAGCGGATAGCA
>PMTV01000049.1 GCA_003167215.1 Acidobacteriota bacterium
GGGGTCCCCCCCCCCGCGACAGCCGCGTCGCGCACCGCTCTACCGTCGAAGACCCCTCCGCAGAGGCCGCGCCCTCGAGCAAGTCGTCCTCTCCCGTGGCGTTCGCGGGCACGTCGAAAACCGAATTCTTCTCAACGGCAAGAAAACCCTGGTCTTAGAAGATCCTCCTCTTTCTCTTTTTTGCCCATGCACTTTCGCCGCACACGAAAGTCCATGCCCTTCCGCGGACCGCGAGCTGCCATAACAGTACCGCTCCGGTGGTAACTTGCCGTAGTGGTGACTTTCGTCTTTACTTNNATCCTGGCGACAGTCCAGGGCTTCTATCAGAAGCTGTTGCAAGACTCGCTCGGCGGTGATGTGCCCATTCCGAGCGGGCTCGATGAGGTCTCGCTCCGTCACGCGGAAGGGGACCTTCCGGAAACTCTCTCCCGGATGTATCGCTGGCTATATCTGCTGGATATGGCCATCACGCCCGCGATGCTGCGCCAGGCGCTCACTCCAGACACGGATTCCGAAGTCGCCGAGGCTCTGCTTCGCTACTTTGTGAAGCGCCGCGAGCCGAGCGAAGTCAACCGCGACAAAACCGATCTCATTTCAACTTTTCTTTACCGCCATCCCCGCGTCCCCGGCCAATGGCAGCAGCGCGGCTACGGGCTGGACGGAGCGCTGCCGCTGTCTCCGTTCGAGATTGCCCTGATCGAGATTCTTGCCGATAGCGACGTGCCCTCGCTGCCCGAAGAGCATGTGCAACTGCTGCGAAACTTCGATCCCTTGCGGGAAGAGATTGCCCGCTATCGCGATTTCAACTCCCTCATCGACTCCGGCATTGTTTCGCGGGTGCGCGAGTTGAAGCGCTGGCTCGATCGCTCCTTCTATCATCCCGGCGTGCTGGCCACGGTCGCCGCCCACAATGCGGCGTTCGGCGCGCGTTTTGACCAGCTCTTCAGCAAAGCCCTGGCCGAGATCAAACAATTCGCCCAAGCCCTGGACGAAATGGGAGGCAGCATTCTCAGCACGGTGGACGGCGTGGAAGTCACGGTCGACCACGTGGCCGCGATTGAGCAGAAAGAAATGCTCGAGGCCGACTACGGCAGTACGCTGGAAAAATTTCGCCGCGTCTCTCGCTTGAAAAAAGAACTGGACCGGCGTCCACCGATCCGCAAGTCATTGCTCGCGCCAGCCGCCGGGCACAAAACGCGATCCTCCGGCGGGACGGCCGCTGCTCCCAAATCGGCACGAGTTGCCGCTGCCCAAGCGCCCGCTGCGGCGCAGGCGTTCCAGCCCCCGGTCATCACGGCGCAGCAAATCTCCGCCGAAGAAGGCAAATTGCGCCGCGTCGAGGAATCGATCCGGATCTTTGTCCGCGTGGCCGATCCCAAGTTTCGTCAGGTTGTGCCCATGCGCTTCTTCAATCTGACGCTAACCTCGCCCGAAGCCGAAGCCTACAATGCCGATTTCCTCGAGGAAAACAGCCTTCGCGCCGATGTCGCCCGCAGGCTGATCCGTCTGGTTTCCTGTGTGGCCCGAGTCAACACGGAACTCGAAGAACTAAAACGCAGCCAGAGCATGTCTTCGCTATGGAAGCTGCACGCCGACGCGCTGGTCGTCTTGCTCGACATCGCCAGCACCGCGACGGAAGAAGCCGCCGGAGTTGCCAAAATAGCTGAAACTAAAGACGCTGCCGCATCCGCCAAAGCCATTCGCGAAACCATGCAGAAACTCCGCGACCGCTCCGATCTGGCTGTGAAAGCTCTAGCGCATCCAGGAAACTAGGGACAACTGTCACCGGCAAGGAACGCCGCTTGCACGACAGTCGCGGTGGAAAATCAGAGCTACAACCAGTTGATCCGTCGAGTGGCGGTCGCAAGCTTGGTGGCCGCGGAAGGTAGGCTGGGGCTGGTAAGACTCGAGAGAGTCAACTCAAGTTAGGCAGGTACTTCGCGCGGCGGACAGCCGAGGGCGGCTGCCCCCACACGGGGCCAATCTGATCACTGACGGCCGATGGCCGCCACTCAGTTGATATCAAACTGCTCCTGATGCAGCGCCGGGTCGCTCTTCACGATGATGGTCCGCTTGGTAAGTTCTTCCATCTCGTTCAGCAGTCGGCCATTGTTGGACTTCAACTCCTTGGCCACATCCGGATTCACGCGCAGCATCACGTCTTCGTGCTCCAGATGCTTGGCGATCTTGCGCATCTCCACGTAAATCTCGTTGGCCACCGTGGTCAGCGATTTCACATAGCCGGTAGACTGGCAATAGGGACACGGCGCGCCGATGGTGCGTTCGAGCGATTGCTTCACCCGTTTGCGAGTAATCGCGACGAGCCCGAAATCGTTAAACTGCAGCACTTTTGACGGGGCACGGTCGTGGCGCAGTTCTTCCTCGAGCGCCTGCATCACGCGCTGCCGGTTGCGGCGCTCATCCATGTCGATGAAGTCGATGATGATGATGCCGCCGAGATCGCGCAAGCGCATCTGGCGGACAATTTCCTTCACCGCTTCGAGGTTGGTGCGGACGATGGTGTCTTCCAGGCGGTTGGAACCCTTGCCCACGAATTTCCCGGTGTTGACGTCGATGGCTACGAGCGCTTCGGTGTGGTTGATGACGATGTAGCCGCCGGATTTCAGCCACACTTTCGGGCGCAGGCCTTTGTCAATTTCCTGCTGGATGCCGAACTCTTCGAAGACCGGGGTTTCTTTGGTATAGAGCTTCACACGGCCCACGAGCTGCGGCTGGAAGCGGCTCATGAAGTCGACGACTTTGGTGTACTCCTCTTCGGTATCGACCCAGATGGCGCCGAAATCGGGCGTGATGTAATCGCGAAGGATGCGTTCGACCAGGTTCAAATCGCGGTGCAAGATCGAGGGGGCCTTGCGCTGTTCGGAGCGGGCTTTAATTTCGGTCCATGTGCGGGTGAGGAATTCCACGTCGGCGCGGACTTCATCGGGAGCGGCGCTGGCTGCAGCGGTGCGCACGATGAAACCGCCGCCTGAAGCGCCCTTGGCGTCGTTCACCAGATGGCGCAAGCGGGAACGCTCCTCGGCGGATGCGATTTTGCGGGAAACGCCGGTGTGGTCGAGCGTCGGCATGTAAACCAGGAAGCGGCCGGGAAGAGCGATGTGGCTCGTGATGCGCGCGCCTTTTTTGCCCAACGGCTCCTTGGCGATCTGGACGATTATTTCCTGGCCCTGCTTCAGCATGTCGGCAATGAGCTGCGTGCGACGAGGCTGCTGCGGGCGGTGATGACCCTGGCTGTGCTGCGGACGGCGATTGCGGTCGTCGCGGCGTCCGCGATCGCGCTGCCCCCGGCGAGCGGGATTCTGCATGCGCGAGCGGAAATCGTTGCGGACGCGCGCTTGCGTTGGCGGCTGCTCGGCCGGCCGAGGATTTTCCGCCGACATGGAGACATCGTTGGCGGGCGGCTGCGCTTCGGAATCCAGATGCTCGGCATGTTCCGGGTGTTCGGCGTCAAGCTGGTCGAGGTGATTTGAATGCTCATCGCCTGCGTGCTCTTGGTCTGTGTGCTCGTGCTCGCTTGACGCGTGCTGCGAGCCTTCGTGTTCAACTTCTTCTTCCGCTTCCTCTTCGGCCGCGTCGATTTCTTCTGCTTCCGCTTCCGCGTCTGCTTCGGAGCCATGTCCGTCCGCTGCGGCATCTGCGGCGGCGAAAACGCGATCCTGGGCCACGCGCGCGGCGGCATCATCCTGAGCTTCGGCAATATGCTCGGCTAGCGCGGTGACTTCATCCTCGCTGAGGTCCGAGGGGAGATGGTCATCTTGTGCGCGAACGGTTTCGACAGATTCGTGACCGAAGTGAGTTTCGCGATCTGCGCTGGATTCAAGCTGGGCGCGTGGATCATGGAGTTCCCGCGAATCGTGAGCGGGGCGATCTTCGGTTTCCGTCTGCTCCAAAGGCGATAGAGGCGCGAGAGGCGCGAAACGAACAGCGTCGGGAACGGGGAGAGCGTCGAGATCTTCTTTGGCGTCGATCGGAAGATGCTGATGCGCTTTCCACTTGGAGAGCTTCTCGCCGGGAAGGGGCTCCAAGCCGGACGAAGACGTGGACGGGCGGCGAGCTGGAAAAACTGGTGGAGCTAGGCGAGCGCTCGGGTCCGGGGATTCCGTGTACGTCATGGGCGACTCTTGTGCGGGCGATTCGTAAGCATTCGGCTGGGACTGCGAAGGCTCCAGCGCGAAATGGGCAGAAGATTCCGTGGGAATCGGCGCAGCGATATTTTCCGACGGCTCAACGGGAGATGACGCGGGTGCAGCGGGCTTTTCGCGGTATTTCGCGAGAGATTCACCCGGCAGAATTATGGATACGTGACCTTCGGCCGAAGCGGGCTCGGCCGAACTTTCTTCATAAGGACGAGACGACGCATACTTTGAAGACGGGAGTTCGCGGCCGGGTCTCCGCTCGCCGCCGCGGCTTCCGCTATCGCGGCGAAAATTACGGCCACCGCCGCGTCCACCACGACCGCGGAAATTGCGTCCACCTCGGTCGCCGCCGTGTCCGCCCGATGGGCGATTTTCGTAACGTGGGCGGCTCGGGGGAGGGGCATGGCTTGGTTCGCGCTGAGCTACGGTAGGCGCAAGCGGGACCGGCTCCGCGGCCGCGAATTCAGAGTGCGAGGCATCGTCGCCAAGGAACGGAACAGCTTCGACATCAGCAGGCTCAAGAGCCGGAATTGTGGCGCCGGGCGCGGCGAAAACCTGGCCGCCCTGGGCTTCCATCTTTTGAGCTTTCTCCTCTACGGTGGTGACGATGTGGTCGAATTCCTCAATGTCTTCCAGGAAGTCGCTGACGTAGAGGAAGGCGTCACTATCGAGGCCAATCTCCACAAAGGCGGATTGCATGCCTGGCAGCACGCGCGTCACTTTGCCTTTGTAGATGCTTCCGACTAACGCAAATTCTTTTTCGCGTTCAACATAGTACTCACAAAGCTGACCTTCTTCGAGAATGGCTACCCGCGTCTCGTGCGGGTTCGCCGAGATGACCATTTCCTTCGACATGTAAACTCCTCATGGCGCATCGGAGGGCGGCGGCGCACACACATGCGCGCGCTCGGCCGGCGTGGGGCAAGGCGAAACCTTGTACTCGCCACGACGTGCCGCTCAGGAAAGACTTGTCAGAATGTGCGATTGCTTTCCTCACCGATGCTTACCTGATCTTGAAATTGAATTCCCGGCCTATGGCTCGGGGTACTGAAGTGCTGATGCCTCTAATTCTTTGTGTCATGTAGTTGCGGGTTCAGTTGACGAAACGGCGCATGCGTACGTTCATCACCAGACCCAAAGCCAAAAAGACAAATGCCGTTGCCGACCCGCCGTAGCTCATCAGCGGCAAGGGAATTCCGGTAACCGGCATGTAGCCTATCACCATTGAAGCGTTGACCAGAACATGAAAGCCGAGGATGGCGGTCACTCCCATCACGATGAACATTCCGGCACGATCTTTTGCTTTCTGCGCGTTGTCCACCAGCCGCAGAATCAAACCAAGATACAACAGCAAGACGACGCAAACGCCGATGAAGCCCTGTTCCTCGGCAAGCGCGGCCAGAATGAAATCAGAATATCGCACGGGCACGAAGCCCAGCTGGTTCTGGCTGCCTTTGCCGAAACCTTTGCCCCAAAATCCGCCCGAGCCGACGGCAATCTCAGACTGCAGAACCTGATAGCCGGCGCTGCGCGGGTTCTCCTCGGGGTGGAGGAATGTTTCGATACGCTGCTGCTGGTAAGGCTTTAGATGGTGCCGCATATTCCAGCCTACTGGAATCATGAGCGCTACCAGCACCAAGCCGACGGCCATATGCTTCCATTCAATTCCTGCAAGGAATGCGCCAACAATGGCGACGGGAACCAGCACCATCGCCGTTCCCAAATCCGGCTGCATCAAAATTAAGCCTACCGGAATGCAGGTGAGCGCGGCAACTTTCACCAGATCCGTAAGCGTCAGCCGGTCCGTGCGGACTTCGCTAAAGAACCGAGCCAGCACAATGATTATAATCAACTTCATCAACTCTGACACTTGGAAATTGGGGCCACCACCCAGCGAGACCCAGCGCTTCGCTCCGAAGCGCGAATGGCCGATCACCAGAACAACCAGCAAAGTAGCCAGTCCGAACATGTAAAGCACGGGAGCCTGATCCATTAGGGTGTGGTAATCAATCCGCGAAATAATGAACATTGCGGCGATACCGACGCCAAGCCACATAAGTTGTTTCCATTGCATTCCGACCATAGCGCTGGCGTGCGTGGAAGAATAAATCTCCAGCACGCCGAGAGTGGTGATGGCGGCAACGATGGCGAGCAAGACCCAATCGAAATCCTGAGTGCGCGGGCGGTCTTTCATGGACGCTTTGCTCCAACGGTCGCAACAAGAGGCTGCGTTGAATTGGGCTGCGCGGGCGGATCCGTGATGGCTTGCTGTTGCGTGCGAGCGTTCTTCTTATCGTAATAGGCTTTCACGATGTCGCGCACAACTGGTCCGGCAGCTTCGCCGCCGTGCTCCATGGTGTCTTGAACGATTGCGGCAATGACGATTTCCGGGTTGCGACGAGGGGCGAAGCCGACGAACCAACCATCCATTGTCTTAGTGCCGAGGCGTTTTGCGGCATCGTAGCTCATCAACTGAGCTGTGCCGGACTTCCCGCACAAATCGACGTTTTGCAGACGGAGATGATATCCGGTACCGCCGCCTTCATTGACGACGCCGTAGAGTCCCTGGGTCACCTGCTCGACAGTATTGTCGGAGATTGCGAAATGATCGACTTTCGAATTCGCAAAATTTTTGAGCAGGTGAGGTTGGACCAAAGTACCGCCGCTGGCGACGGCAGCAGCCATTCGGGCTAGTTGAATCGGTGTGACTGTTACAGCGCCTTGGCCCACGGCCACAGAAATTGTTTCGCCTGCATACCATTTGTGGTGATAGACGCGTTCGACCCACTCTTCGGAAGGCATGAGTCCGGGTTCTTCGCTCGGCAAGTCAATTCCAGTGCGCCTGCCGAGACCGAGGCCAGAGGCGTAATGGGAGATAGTGTCAATTCCGAGCAGCTTTCCGACGTTATAGAAAAAAACGTCGCAGGAGTCGACGATGGCCGCGTGGAGGGCTACTACGCCGTGTCCCTGCGGTCTCCAGCAGTGAAATGTGCGCCCGTAGAAATTTGCATATCCCGGGCAATAAGCGGTGAAGTTTTCGGAAATTTGTTTGGATTCAAGCATGGCCGTGGCCATTACAATCTTGAATACTGAGCCAGGAGCCAGTTGCGCCTGGATGGCGCGATTTAGAAGCGGCGTCCTTTTATCGGTGTTGAGCGACTGCCATTCTTCCTTGGGGACTCTGACGGCAAAATCATTGGGATCAAAAGTTGGGCGGCTAACCATGGCGAGGACTTCGCCGGTGCGCGCGTCCATCGCTACCACGGCTCCTTGCTTGCCCACCATGTCCGCTTCTGCGATAGCCTGCAGATCGTAGTCGATGGTGAGCTGAACCGGTTTCCCGGGAATGGCTTCCACGTTGTCGAGGGTGCGCATAACCTTACCCACGCTGTTGACGACAACTCGGCGCATTCCGTCGGTGCCTTCCAGTTGATCGTTGTATTCCTTCTCAAGTCCCGCTTTGCCCACGAGATCTCCGGGACGATACTGTCCTTCGCTCTGATCCATGTCCTGCACGGAGACTTCGCCGACGTAGCCAATTGCGCTTGCGAGCATGGAATCGTGCGGATATCTGCGGCGTTGAACCATCATGAGTTCGAGTACGGGAATGTCGGCGCGATGCGATTCGACGAAAGCAATATCCGCCTGGGTTGCGGCAGGCTTAATTATCACCGGCAGAAACTTCGGCTCATTCTTGGCTGCTTCCAGTTCCTGCCGCAAATCGTCGGGATCGATTCCGAGGCCGTCTTCGATTTGGGGAAGGCTCTTCTCCAGCGATTTCAGGTCATCGCGCATGAGCAGAATGCTAAAAGAAGGGTAGCTATCGACGAGCACGCGGCCTTCGCGGTCGAGCATGGGCCCGCGCGGGGCGATAATCGGGATGGAACGTACACGGTTACGTTCCGCGAGATCGGCAAAATGGCCGGACTGCACGACCTGGAGCTTCCAGAAGCCGACCATGAGTAGCGCGACTATAGCGACAAACACATAGGAGACCAGTGCCAGCCGACCCTGCGGGATTCTTTGGTCGTTAACGCTCCACGATGGCAATTGAACTCCTGCGGTGTCGTACTAGAACCTGGCGCACCGTCCGACTCGAGTCAGAACAAATCTCGAAGTACCATTCAAATTAGCACCTTGCGAGGAGTGGCCGCAAGGCGCAGATGTCTAGTCCGTTACCTGAACTAAACGCCGGCGCCGAACAATGTTTACTCTCGCGATGGCAGTTGCTAGTATTTTTGCGGTCTTCCGATCCTTTTCGGGGTGTGCGACTTATGCGGCAGGGCTGTTTGCGAATCTGCGCGGTATTGATAACTTTGCTGGCCGTGGGTCTCGGTGGCTTCTCTCCGCGGCCCGCGCGCGCTGAGTCGAAGTATATGTTCCTAACGGTCACCGACTACGAAGCTGGAATTTCCTACCGGCAAGCGCAGTGGCATGCTCCCATAGGCCACCTGATTAATCCGTGCTCTTACGCCGATCATTTCGTAGCGACGATCGACTGGAATGACGGCTCCGGAGAACACAAGCCGGATACCAATGTACAGACGAGGATGCTGCAGACAATTCCCGTGGTTCAAAGCGGAATCTATCTATTTTGGGACGACGAGCACGTCGCCAACAGGATCGGAACTCAAGTTGTGACGACCAAAGTTGCGCTTCACTGTGCGGGAGACCCTGCCGGAGACCGGGAATACATAGAACAAAACGAAGTGACCATATACTCCCGAATTCCCGTAAATCAAGTTGAGTTTACGAAGAATGGGAAGAGCATCAGCACCGTGAAGGGACACGATAACGTCGATTTGACCATCACACTCGATGCTCCGGCGCCGCCGTCGGGCACATGGGTGAAGCTTGAAGTGATGCCCGCCGGAAATTTGAACACTCTGCCACCGTACGTACAAGTCTCCGGGCGCGAAACCCAAGAGACAATACGCAACCTGGAGTTGAAAAAGCCAGACGCCGACTTTGGGATTGTGGTGACGGCGTCCACGGTGGGACGCTCCCAAGAGTCGCAGAAGCTGACCGTCACGCCGTAATCCGCGAATACCCCTGCGGCACCGCATCTTCTCTTGAATTAGAGCGCGGCAAGAACCCTCCCATTACAACCCATTGGAAGCACGACGTCCTTGAGGTGCGTTCTTAAGTTAGGACGATTTGCGGAGGCGATCGAGAAGCGCGAAAAGAATCACACCGAAGGCTGCGGTCACCAGGGAGTCTGTAAATAGATGTATGGTGAACAAGGGCGCGGAATGGTTCAGCAGAACGCGCTGAGTGAGCGCCAGGATCGCCTGGTGAAAGTGGAAGAACAGAAAGATGAGACCGAAACGGCTGAGCGGATGCTCGGTATCAATCCTCGCGCCGACCGAAGATGCGGAATAGCCGACGATCGTTTTCGCGATGCCGTACATGCCGATCGGATTGTCGTGGCTGAGAGCGTCTTGCAGAATACCGATGGCTCCTCCGAGAAACAATCCCGACACAGGATTGCGCCTGCTGACTCCGAAATAGATGGTCACGAGCAGCGGAAGATCGATCAGCTCGGACCAGCGCCCGTATTTATGCAGGAAGGCCTGAAAAACGAGCGCGAGCAGGCAGGTCCCCAGGACGGTGCCGCCGTAAAACTTGTGCACCTCGACATTTGGCTCCGAGTGCGCTCCGAGATTCATCATGTATGCCATTTTATTGTTGAGGGGTGGGCGGCACGGGTGCCGGAGTTTTATTCACAGGCGGAGCCGGTTTAAATTTATTTGGATCGGAAACAATCCCGACAGATCTTGGCGCTGAGGGTGCGGCCGCCGCTACGCCGGTCCCTGCCGGACTCTCTTCCGTCTTTTTCGGCGCGAGTTCCTGAAGCGAGAGCAGCACGATTACATCTTCCAGGCGGTCGAGCCGTGCGGCAGGCTGCACGGAGATCGTTTGAAATGGATTGCCCGGTCTCACGGAACCGACGGTGCCGATCACCAAGTCCTTAGGGAAAATGCGATCCTCACCGGAGGTGACGATCACATCTCCGGCCTGAAGCTTTTCTTCGTTGATGACGTATTCCATGTGCGGCTCGGGATCGCCACTGCCTCGGACGACGCCATGCGTGCGCGAAACGGCAAAAAGAGCGCCCACGCCACTGTCTTTGTCATTGATGAGTAGAACTTGTGCGGTAGAAGGAAAGACCTCGACGATTTTCCCCACTACGCCATCGGGCGTGATCACGCCCATGTTGCGCCGCAGGTGATCGCGTTCGCCGCGATTGATGAAGAGTGTGTGAGAGGTAGGATCGGCGCTGGCGCCAATTACTTGCGCGGCGAGCATAGGTGCTTCGGGATGCGATTCATGAAAATTCAGCAGCGTTTCCAGGCGCTGAGCTTCGGCGGAGCGACTTTCCAGCTCGGAGTTCCGGAGGCGGAGTTTGTCCACTTCGCTGCGCAAATGCTCATTCTCCGCGCGGCTATTGCGCAAGCCAACGTAGCCGCTCCAAAGACCGCCGACGTGGGAAAAGGTCCACGTTCCCGCGCGCTCGAGAGGAGTCATCAATTGCACGGCCCAATAGCGGATCAGCCGCACATTGTTTTCCCGTTTGATCTGAAACGCGAGCAGAAGCACCTGCGCAAGAACGACAGTCGCGAGCAGAGTCAGCGGGCGATGGCGTGAAAAAGTATCGATCATGGTTTCAACAGCCTATTGGCTCAATCGATGGAGACGAGCCGCAACAGCCGGAAGTCGCTGAGCATCTTCCCTGTTCCCAACACGACGGAAGCGAGCGGATCGTCGGCGATGGAAACTGGGAGCCCGGTTTCTTCGCGGATACGCTTATCAAGATTCTTGATTAGCGCGCCGCCTCCTGTGAGAACGATGCCGCGGTCGCTGATGTCAGCCGAAAGCTCCGGCGGCGTGCGTTCGAGCGCCACACGAATCGCATTCAAAATGGTCGAGATGCACTCGGAGAGCGCTTCGCGAATTTCGCTGTCGTCAATCGTGACGGTGCGAGGCACGCCCTCGATCAAATTGCGTCCCTTCACTTCCAGCGTAAGGGGTTTTTCGAGAGGGTAGGCCGAGCCAATTTCGATCTTGATTTGTTCCGCGGTGCGTTCGCCGACGAGTAAGTTATATTTTCGCTTCAAGTAATGCATCACCGCTTCGTCCATTTCATTTCCGGCTACGCGAACCGAGCGCGAATAGACGATTCCGCTCATGGAAATCACAGCGATATCGGTGGTACCGCCGCCGATGTCCACCACCATGTTTCCGGAGGGTTCTTCAATTGGCAGGCCCGCGCCAATCGCGGCCGCCATTGCTTGTTCGACGAGATAAACTTCACTGGCGCGCGCGCGATATGCGGAATCCTGCACCGCGCGTTTTTCCACGGGAGTAATCTCACTGGGAACGCCGATCACGATTCTGGGATGCACCAGCACACGGCGGTTGTGCGCTTTCTGAATGAAATAGGTGAGCATCTTTTCAGTGACCTTGAAGTCGGCGATCACGCCGTCTTTCATCGGTTTGATAGCCACCACATTTCCGGGAGTGCGCCCGAGCATTTCTTTAGCCTCGCGACCGACCGCAACCACCTCGCCGGTATTTTTGTTGATGGCCACGATGGAAGGTTCGTTGACGACGATCCCTTTTCCCCGCGCATACACCAGCGTGTTGGCGGTACCGAGATCGATGGCCAGGTCGGATGAAAAGAGGCTGAAAACCGACCTCATGTTATAGCCGTTTTTCGTCACGTCTTGCTTCCCCCTCGGCTGCTACTTATGCGCTTTTGCGGCGGCGGTTTGTTTGGCGCTCTTCCGAAACTGCTTGCGCATAGCTATATTACGGGATCACCACTTGCAAGCGCGTCGTCTTTGTTCCGCCTCGACGATTCTGGCCCGTGATGATGACCTCGTGGCTGCCCTTTTGCATCGGTGGCAGAAAATGGCGGAACTGCCCGTCCGATTGAATGCTGGCGACCGGCTCACCGTTGATAATTAGCGCCGCTCCGGGCTCTGTGCGCCCGATGATCTCGACGACGTTGCCTTGCAACACAGTGTTGTTCACTTCGAGCAGCATATCCTGCTCTTTACCCTGAATCACCAGCGCGAATTTATAGGGATCGCTCTGATCGCTGACGGCATTCTTCTCATCGACGGCGCGAACTCTCCAATAATAATCGCCGGGATCAAGCCCCACAATGTCCACGCCCTCGGAAGTTGTTTTCTTATCTGCCACAACCTTACTGAACATAGCGGTCGTGCTGACCTGGAACTCGTAGGACTTAGCTGTAGCCACGGGCTTCCAGGAGAAATGGACCGGATCACGTTTTGGATCTGCGACGGTGATGGCCTGCAGGTTCAGTGGGGTATCCAATTGCGGAGGCGCGAGCACATCCGTCCTGGTGATTGCTCCGCCGGTTGGAAATGTGACGCGTTGCCACTGACCGATATCCAGATGCTCGCCGCCGCGATTCAGTTCTGCGCTTCCGGAAGCAATCGTGATTTGTTGCTGCTTGGTTGTCGGATCGCTGCTCACAGCAGCGCGGCTGTTCGCGCGCAGAGAAGCGACGGCGTTTTCAAAGGAAACTTCCGCCTTGGAGCCTGGGACTTCCCATGCGCCGGTAGCGAGATCCACCTGGCCCGAGCTGATGTGTACGCCGACCTGCGAAGCGTGATCCTGCTCGACGATGTTTTCCTCCACGGTCACAAGAGTATCGCCTTTCACCGTGTAGGTAGTGCCGTCGGCAAAGGCCATGCGGGCCACGCCTTCTGGACCGGTCTGGATCAGATCGCCTTTATCGAGCGTGAGCTGATAATCGGCGCTCTGCCATTCAACGGAATTCACTTTCTTTACCTGTACTTTTCCATCGAGGTTGACGAAGCGTGCCTGCCGCGCGGTGATGGTGGCGACACCCGCATCGTGTGCCGACACAGCCTCGTTAAGACGCTTCATAATTTTGGTGGACAGATCGGGGAAGGTAAAGTACGTCGCGACACCGATTCCGCCAATGATCAAGATGACGTACAAGGCCACCGTCTTGTATGTGACCGTGTGCCAATAGACTTCGACCCGCGAGATTTTAGGCTTCGCCGGTTCGGTGGATTTTTGGTCTATCATGATTTATTAGGGCTAATCTGGAAATCTAGCATACGGGTATGGGCCATTCAACTCGGCGCGCGCGGAGTTGCGGAAACTGCTAACCCCTACTTGTTCCAATCGGTTAACGGCAGGCGGAGCGGCGATGCCGATACGTCATGGATGCGGATGGGTGGGTGCCCGCCAGTAGAGGCAGTAGTGCCAGAATGGGGCCATAATGGAGGTTGACCATTGGGAGCCATTTTAGGGAGACTATCTGTTCCGGATGGGCGTCCTCACCTCCTATTATTTGCTTCAAATCTGGGCGAGGCTGGCTCCCGTAGTTGAAGTGACCTAAAAGCTGCGAGGAACAAGATCATGAATGAAATTATTGGCGAACTCCTTCCGCCGGCACGTTTGATGATGACTCCGGGCCCTTCTTGCATGGACCCGCGCGTGTACCGCGCCATGTCGGCGCCGCTGGTCGGGCATATGGACCCCTGGTTCATCGAAATGATGAATGATGTACAAGTGCTGCTGCGGCGCGTGTTTCAGACCAAGAATCGCGTGACCTATCCTGTCTCCGCTTCAGGTTCCGGCGGGATCGAAGCTGCGGTGCTGAATCCTCTGGAAGAAGGCGATGAGTGCATCGTGTGCGTGAATGGAATGTTTTCCGAGCGCATGGCCGTGATCGCCGAACGCACTCCGGCAAAAGTGATTCGAGTGGAGGGCGAGCTCGGCCGTACGGTTGATCCGGAAGCTGTTCGCCGTGCTGGCAAAGGAAAGAAAATTAAGTTTGTAGGGCTGGCGCACGGAGAAACTTCCACGGGAGTGGTGCAACGGCTGGAGAATTATCGCAAGGTTGCGGACGAGCTCGGGGCGCTGCTTATCGTAGATACGGTCGCCTCGCTCGCCGGCATACCGCTCAACGTGGATCGCGAAGGCATTGATATTTGCTTCAGCGGCACGCAAAAAGCTATCAGCGCGCCGCCGGGCATGGCGCCGATCACCATTAACAGCCGAGTGGAAGATTTGATACGCGCGCGCAAGACGCCGGTGGAGAGTTGGTATTTCGATTTCACGCCCATTATGACCATGTGGGGTTCGGAGCGCACGTACCATCACACGCCGCCCGTGTCGCTTATCTACGGCCTGCGGGAGGCGCTGCGCATCGTGTTGGAAGAGGGGCTTGAGGCGCGGTGGGAGCGGCATCTGCGCAATCAGCAGGCCCTGATTGCGGGGATCGAAGCTATGGAACTTGAGCTATTTGTTTCGAATCCCGCCGACCGGTTGGTAACCGTGACTGCCGTAAAGATTCCCAGCGGGCTTGAAGACGGGAAAGTCCGACAGCAGCTTTTGAACGAATTCAACCTCGAGATCGCCGGTGGCATCGGCAAGACCAAGGGCAAAATCTGGCGCGTTGGCTTGATGGGCTATTCGTCCCAGAATACGAATGTTCTGCTGTTCCTGGCGGCACTTGAGAAAGTTATGCTTGATCAGGGACGCCACGTGCCGGCCGGTGCGGGTGTAGCCGCCGCAATTCGCAGCTATCAGGGTACAGCGCAGCCGGTTGCTGTAGGCGCGCGAAAGTAACGCGCGGTTTTTTTGATCCGGTAATCTATCTCGTTGTACGAACACGCAAGCTGACATGGCCAAAAATTCCTATCCCACTATTCCAAATGCCGGCGCGATGAGTGATTTCATCGGAGCCTTCGATATTCCCTCGAAAGTCACCGATTACGTTTATCGCTGCCGGTTCTCGCATTGCTGGAACGGAATCGCGACGCGGCATGCCGACACGATGGATTGCAAATTTTTTGTGGACGGTAAAGGAGTTGTCCTGGGATTGGCGCACCCCGGCTTCGTAGAGTTTCGCGCTCGAGCCGGACGAAACCTTTCCGACCGCGAGGCAAGCTATATTGCCGCTGAATATCTTCGCGGGCGCCTAGAGCAGGAAGATGAGCACGCGCTTTATGATGTCTCCGCTGGGGACGTGAATCGCATCATCGAGAAGCTGGGTATTCGTTAACTCGGCCTCGTTGCCTGTCGCAAGATTCCATGCAAACAAAATCGCCGTTTTATCAGTCGAAGATTTCGCGGATTGCGCCAGCTTCAACGGGGCTAAGTTTTCGGTTTGGGCGAAGAGTCTTTCTTGGCAAACGAGCGAATATAGTTCACCAGGTTCCAGATTGAATCCGGCTTGGCGCGATCGCCTTCCGACGGCATTTCGCCTTTTCCATTCTTGATGATGTAAAAGAGATCGCCATCCGTGAAGTCTTTCAGTGCGGAAGGATCGTGGTAATCAGCCAATTTTGACTTCATATCGGCCGCCAGGTCGCCTTTGCCGTTGCCGTCCTCCCCGTGGCACACGGCGCAGTCAACGTCGTAAACCTTCTTTCCCTGGGAGAGCGATGCGGGGGTCGGCTTGACGGGATTTGCCAGTTTTGAAGCTTCCGGAGGGATTTTGAATTCGGCCGCCGGAGTATTTGCACCGGGCTTTGCTGCCTCCTGCGCCGACACCGAGCAGGCTGCCAGCAGCAGGATCGATAAAACACAAAGGAATTTTCCCATGGAGCCTCCGGCGCCAGAAATAATGGCCACGTTGCGGGCATTCTACTCTCCGCGGACGCGCCCAGAAAGCCGTGTTTTAGGTTTCGTTGCGAAAAGGAAGATGCAGTTCAGGCGTCGGAGAGAGATTCGCTGGAGCCGGTACCGTCATTTAATTCACCGACTTCAAAGATTTCGCCGCAGTCGAGGCATTCGACATACTGCGCGTCGTCATCTTTGGCGATGAGCTGCGTGCGTTGGTGTTTGCAAACAGGATCGGCCATCGCGAACCACCAAATACTGCATGAATTGTATCATCTCGGAGTTGACAAACCGGCGGAATGACACTATCAGTCTCTTTGACGGCTATCGAAAGAGAGTCTAATTGACAGTCGAATTGACCACGCAAAAGCGCCTGGGCACGGCCTTGTTCTACGGCATCCTCGTGGTGCTGGCTTATTTGGTTTTTCTTGTCTTCGAGCCGTTTCTCGCTCCGCTTGCCTGGGCGGTGGTTCTTGTGGTGGTCTCGTACCCGGTTTATGCACGACTGGCCCGGAAATGGAATCCCACCCTCGCTGCTACCGCGAGCACCGTCGGAGTGATATTGATATTGATTGTGCCGGCGCTGCTGGTGACCGGCGCCTTTGTTCATCAAGGCGTGGAAGCGGTTCAGGAAGTTCAACAGCAAATTCAGAGCGGCCACTTTTCCTGGGTGAATGATCTGTGGCTTCGCGTTCAAGCCCGCTTTCCGGATGCGAACCCTGGCAATTTGACCACGGTAATACATCGGTACGCCGATGCAGGCGCCGGTTATCTGGGATCGCGGCTCGGTGCGGTCCTGCGCAATACCGCGGTGTTTTTGTTTCACCTCGCCGTGATGATTCTCGCGATGTTTTACCTTTTTCGCGATGGTGATTCGATCGTAGCTCGGTTGCGTGAAGTGCTGCCATTCGAGAAATCGCATCGCGAAAAAATGATTGACGAAACGCGCGAGCTAATTTTTGCGAGTGTAACTTCGAGTCTGGTGGCTGCCGTGGCGCACGGCATCTTAGGAGGCCTGGCGTTTGGATTGACCGGAATTCGCGCGCCGATTTTCTGGGGTGTGATGATGGGGTTCTTCTCGCTGATTCCAGTGGTCGGTTCGGCGCTGATTTGGGTACCTGCAGCAATCAGCCTCATGGTGGATGGTCACATCGGAATGGGAATCGCTCTAATGATCTTTTGCAGCGTGATTGTGGGTCTGGTGGACAACATTATTCGCCCGTGGATGATCAGCGGCCGCGCGGAGATGGGTGGTTTAGTCGTGTTTATCAGCGTGCTGGGCGGAATCAGCGTTTTCGGTATGCTCGGAGTTGTGCTGGGGCCAATTGTGGTGGCGGCTGGGGCCAGCATGCTGGATCTCTACGCGCCGGGCGCATCCGCTAGAAACACGAAAGGCAAAGCGGGTGGGCACAAATTGGACGGCGTGCTAGAGTAGCGGCCTTTGGAAGCGGGATGAAGAAAAATTCCAATTCGAAACATCCGAGCTTGCCGCCGGAAAAACTGCGGTGGCACTGCGATCCGGCACGAATCCCGTTTGAAACGACGGCGGAAGTGGAGCCGTCCACTGGCGATTCGGGGCAGGATCGCGCACTGCGTGCGCTGCGCATGGGCGTGGAACTGACGGCGCCCGGCTACAATCTGTTTGTCTGCGGACTCTCCGGGACGAGCCGTGGCGGAATGATCGTGCGGATGATCGAAGATATGCATCCGCAGAGCGAGATTGCTCCGGACCGCTGCTACGTCAACAATTTCAAGAACAGTGACCGGCCGCGTCTGTTGACCCTGACGCGCGGGCAAGCGAATGCGTTCAAGAAGGAAGTGGAAACCGGAATCGATTTTCTGCGGCGCCGCATTCCGCAGGTGTTTGAAGGCGAGCCTTTCCAGCGCCAGAAGACCCGCATCGTCGAGCGCTTCACGCTGCGTGAGAAGGAATTGATGGACGATTTCACGCGGCGCATCGCGCGCGAACAATTCGCCCTGGGCCGGATGCAAGTGGGCGCCGTGGCCCTGCCGGAAATTTTCCCGGTTCTGGAAGGCGCAATGGTTCCGATCGAAGAAATTCCCAAGCTGGTGCAAGATGGCAAACTGGAAAGTACCGCTGCGGAAGAGCTGGAGCGCAAGTACGACCAGTTCCGGCAGGAATTTACCGTCGTTTATCGCAAGACTCTTTCTCTTTCACGCGAGCTAGCCAGTGAAATGAGCTACCTGGAGCAGGAAGCCGCTTCGGTGCTGGTGGACGGCGTGATTGAGGAACTCAAGGAAAAATACCCAACCACTCAAATCTCCGAATATCTGGAGGAGGTGCGGCATCACATTCTCGATAATCTGGAGCCCTTCAAAGAACGCGAAGGGGAAGAAGATCAGCCACCATCGGAGGGTGGAGCGGGTGGACCGCGCGCCGAGCGCACGGACCGGGATCCATTTCGCGTGTACGGCGTAAACGTGATTCTCGCCCATGGCGAGCGCGAGAAATGCCCGGTAATCTTCGAGACCATTCCGACATACGCAAATTTATTTGGCACAATTCATCGCAGCTATGATGCACGCGGCGGATGGAGTTCCGATTTTATGGACTTGCGCGGCGGTTCGCTGCTGCGCGCCGACGGCGGCTATCTGGTGATGTACGCGCTCGATGCGTTGACCGAGACGGGCGTGTGGCGCACGCTGAAACGCACGCTGAATCATGGCAAGCTCGAAATTCAGCCTGTGGATGTATTTTTTCCGTTCAGCACGGCGGCCTTGAAGCCGGAACCGATTGATACGCACGTGAAGATTATTCTGATCGGCGACCGCGATATGTACGAGATGCTTTACGATTTTGAAGAAGACTTCCGCAAGATTTTTAAAGTCCGCGTGGAATTTGATGAGGAAATGAATTGGAGCGACGAAATCATCCGCGAGTATGCCGGGCGTCTCCGCAAGATTTCAAACGACGAGAACCTTTCTCCATTCGATCGCAGCGCATTCGCGGCGATCCTCGAACATGGAGTGCGGCTGGCGGGCCGGCGCGGGAAAATCACCGCCCGCTTTTTTGATCTTGCCGATCTTGCGCGCGAGGCCTGCTATGTCGCGCGAAACGAAAAGCAGGAAGTGGTGACCGCGGAGCATGTTCGCAAGGCGCTGGACGCAAAGGTGGAGCGCCACAACCTTACCGAAACGAAGATTCGCGAGATGATCGACCAGAATCTGCTGTTCATCGATACCACCGGCGCCCGCGTGGGCCAGGTGAACGGACTAAGCGTGCTCGAAATCGGTGGATATCCGTTTGGCAAACCAGTGCGCATCACGGCTTCGGCGTCACTGGGCAAAACCGGGATCATCAATATCGAGCGCGAATCGAATCTGAGCGGGCGTTTTCACGATAAAGGCGTACAGATTATTTCCGGTTATCTGCGCCGTACCTTCGCGCAGGACAAACCTCTTTCGCTTTCCGCGAGCCTTTGTTTCGAACAGTCTTATTCCGGAGTGGACGGCGATAGCGCGAGCTCGGCGGAAGTGTACGCATTGTTGTCCGCGCTCTCCGGGCTTCCCATCAGGCAGGAGCTTGCCGTGACGGGATCCGTGAATCAGCATGGTGATATTCAGCCCATCGGCGGCGTGAACCAAAAAATCGAAGGGTTCTACGACGTATGCAAATTAAAAGGCCTAACCGGAAAGCAGGGTGTGCTTATTCCGGCGGAAAATGTGGACGACCTGATGCTCCGCGACGAGGTGATCGAGGCGGTGGCCAAGGGACAGTTTCATATCTATCCGGTTGGCACGGTAGAGCAGGGGATTGAGATCCTTACCGGCGTTAGCGCCGGCAAGCACACTTCCAATGGAAAATTCACGCTAGGCGGCGTTTTCGCCAGAGTAGATGCCCGCCTGCACGACATGGCTCAGACCATGCGGAAATTTCACTAGGACTATTGCGCGGGTGTAATGTCCCCCCAAAGGGGGTCAAATCAGACGTTTCATCTGAACCACAATGTCCTGAGTTTTCCCGTTTCGTTCGATCAATAGCTTGTACCTGTGGCCGACTTGGCGAAAGAGATCCCGGATAGCAGTGAGTGTCATGTCCGCGGCGGGTTCTTCGTCGATTCCAGCAATTACGTCTCCTTCGCGAATACCGGCCGCAGCGCCAGGCGTTCCCGGCTGAACTCGAACGATTTCAAAAGTCCTGAGTCCGGTCCCTTTTGCGACGATCGAGAGGCCGCTCATATCTTCCTCGGCGAACTTATTGAACTGTAGGTTTGGTTCCAGAATTATTCGCTGATGCGGAAGGTCAAAAATCACCGTAAAGCGCCGCAGAAAGCCCGCGCCGATTGTGCCGGCGATATTTTTACTTTGCGCGGAAGATGGATTGGACTGAGAAAACGCGGCGACCGGCTCTTCGATCGTGTAACCGCCAAGTTGAAAGGCCTTTAAACGGCCCAGGAGAATCTTCGCGCCGGCGTCTACCGACGGGTAGGACGCGGGAATCGTTTTGAAACGATTCGGAGAAATGCCGTGGGAATCGGTAAAGGTCCTGGAGAAAACGATCGAGGAGTCGAGCGCTGTGTTCACAACGAAATCGGCTTCCAGCGTCTTATGCCCCGGGATGGAAATTTTTGCTCGGACCAGCGGTGTGGTCCCGGCGAAGGTTCCCTGAACACCCTTGGCTGCTCCGGAATAAGTATAGGTTGCGGGATCGTAGAGCTGGATTGTCTGTCTCGAATAATCGATCACAACCACCAAACGGGAGAAAAAGTCCGCTCCCAAAGTTCCCTGATAGGGCACGCCTATCTGAGTGCTGAAATCGTTTCTGGCCGCGACCGCGAGGCTACTCATGGGCAGCGCGAGACCTGGGAGATTGAGGACGCAATTTTGTATAGTCGAACTCGACTTGTCGGCGGGGACCGCGGCGTCAAGTACGCGGCTTGGATCCACCGACGTTGCGCTTGCGGCGGAATCCAGTTCGAAAAGCGAAGGTTTGCCCTGATTAATGCTTACGGGAAGAAATATGAGATTGGAGATGAAGGTTGCCGGGGCTTGCGCGGCGTTGCCGCTGTAGGAGAATCGAGCGGGCTCGGTATTTTCTTGCTGTGCCAGCGCAGGCGATTGCCCGCGCAACGCAGGCTCAAGGCGGAAGCTGAGGGCCAAGGTGCAAATAAAGATCAGAAAGATTGTGCATCGCCGGCTCATTCAATCTCCCATGGTATGAGCGCACGCAAAAAGCAAAGGGCGGAAACCGTTGTGATCGGATAAAAACCTAACGGACCCCAAACAGCGTTTACTGGATGTAATAATCAAAGTAAATGCCGTTGGAATCTTTCCACCAGCCGTTCGCACTAACGTGCAAATGGCGACTGAATAGGCCGGGCTTGATCGCCTGCAGCCACTCGGCAGAGGGAGGATTTTTCTGCTTTTCCGTTTGCTCCAGTTGTTGCACGTAGCGAATTATTACTTTATCCCACGGTATCCGAGTAAGGTCTGCGCCGCCGACCCCGGAAAGTTTCTCCGGCATAAGCGACCGCAAATGAATGAAATCGGTGTTTGAGAAAATCGAGCCTGCCGAATCTGCGGCGGGTTTTCCATTGATCCGTGCTACCGCTTCACGCACCATCGCCTTACGGGGAGCCACGATTATAAATTGCGGCATTACGGCGAGATAATAAAAGCTGCGGCGTTCCTGCCCGCTGGTTGGATCGTGCGTGGGATATGACAAATCCAGGTAGGTTGTATCGCCTGAGGTATCTTCCGCGGCAATCATTTTGGCGAGACCGGCGCGCAAGAGCCTGAGCACATCCTGAGGCCTCTGAATTGTGAGCGCAAACATCTGCTGGGAGTTTCCGTCCTCGGTGAACGAAAGCTGGGAGGCGACCTCGCCGGTAAAGAGCTGCAGCGCGTCCGTGACTGACATTCCCAGAAAGCCCTGCGCCATGGCTTCGACGCTCGCGAAGCCCATCGCCTGCTGAGGCGTGACGGCTGCCAGAACAGCTTCTCGAATCATTTGATACAACGGCGCAAAGTTGAATCGGGAAATACCGAAATACGAGGCCGTGCCGACGATCGACTGCGTCTGGAAGGTTGCTGAGCTCGCGCCTGCAAATTCGAAAGGGCTTCCCGCGGAAGTGTCTCCAAGAATCCCGCCGCGTAGGTGCACCGCTTCACCGGAAAAACTTATGCCTCCGCCCGCCACGTGAATTCTATCTAGATGGAGATTGTGAATAAATTTCGCTAACGGCTGATCCTTCTGATCGGAGGGAATCCATTGATCCGGATCGAGGGTGCGCGCGAAATACTCCACGGCCGCGTCGGATCCTATATAGGGGCGAATGGCCTGGTATTCGGGCAGTTGCGTCACCGAAGTTGCCGGCTTACGTGCACCGCTGAAGCGCGTCACGAGATCCTCAATCACTTCTTTCTGACTGGCAAATACAAGATAATTTGTCGTTTGGGCGCTGTACTCGGTGTTTGCGTTCGGCCCTTCGACTCTGACCTCGATGGAAGTTCCGCCGAAGCTATAGGTTGTGATTTGCGGCTTCTCTTTGCTGGCGGCCCGAGCGGCCAATTTCAATTTCTGGACTAAATCGGTCTTGCCGGTCATATCATATACAAGGAACAAACTGCCGAGATGCGAAGGATCGCCCGGGGAAGCGGCTTTGGAAGGTGCCGAGCCCGCAATTAACCCGGCCGCTGTGGGATTATCGAGTAATGATATTAGGTCGGATAGTTGTACCACCGGAGCCGCAGACCCATCCTTCTGCTGATGTTGCAGAAGATTCTTCGCGAGCGCTTGCCGGATAACGTCGAAATCCGGATCTTCCAGAAGCTGCAATACGTGGTTTTTTTTATCTGCGCCACCCAAAAATGACTTGCCGCGCCATTGCACGTAAAAAAGAGTGTTCTGCGGCAGGCGCTCGGAAATAGGGGGAGTTTGAGCGAACAGCGAACTGCCGGCAAAAATACAAACGAAAACTACGGCGATGGCGCGACAAAACAAATGACCGCCAGGCCGCCGGAAACGCATGCGCAGCTCTCCTGTAACGCTCGATCGTTCCGCGTTCACGCGCTCACCCCCGTAAGTTTGTGATTTTCCGAAACGGCCTCTTGCGATTCAACCTCATTCGTCCATGGTTCTAATTCCCCGGCGGGGTACTCGAAGGCGCGCTGGACGGCGCCCCGGCCGGTACGCTGGGAGGTGCCGCACGCGCCGACTTGGGCGTGCTCAAATATCCCTTCGCTGTATCCTTGGTGAGATCGAACACGACGATTTCGTAGGGCGCGCGAGCTCCGCGGACGTAAAACTGAATTGGTTCGCCAACGGTTTTGTCTTTTTTCTCGATGGTTTTGTCGTCCGCCACAACATTCAACGTGTATTTAAAACGCTTAGTATCGGTTTTGCGTAGCTGCACCTGAATGGGGCCGACGCGATCGGGGCCCTGGGAAGATTTGGCAAGCGTGAATTCAAAAATGTCGCGCTCGCCCATGCGCTTGAGTTCTTCTACTTCGTCATGATTTCTAGCGATCAAGCCGCTCTGCACACCCAAGTCGCCGATGGTGCTCTGCAGCTTGGTCTTCGTTGTTTCCAGGTCGGCCTTGGTTGCAGCCACATCATTCTTGGTTCCGTTGAGTTCGGTGGCCACCTGCCCAAACTTCGTAGTAGTGTCGGCCTGTACTTCTCCGATTTGTTCTTTCAACTGCGCGTCGCTCTTTTGCTGCTCCTTCTTGATGGATTGCGCCAAGCTGCGCGCGCGCGCGAGTTCATCTTGAGTTAATCCTAGTTTTTGTGACGTTACTTCGAGCTGCCCTTTCAGGTCCGCTACGCGCGAATTCGTCTTGTCGACCTCGGCAGCGAGCGCTTGAAACTTCCTATCGGCGTCGTCCAAGCCTTTGTGAAAATTTTGACGTGCCGCGTAACCTGCATACAACAAATAGCCCACCAACGCAAAAGCTACGACGAAAAGCAGCGTCACCCAACGCGGCAGTCCTGCTTCGGTCACATGCGTCACTTCCACGGGGGTGTTCGGGTTAGAACTCATCGAGCCTCCTTGGGCAGGGCGGCTGCAGCCGCCCATATGGGACGGAATTATGGCTGACGCTTGGCAGGAAGTCTATGCCCGGCGCGGACCTTTGTTACTTCCCCGGGACGGCCATCGCGCTTCCACCGTGGTGGTCAGCCCGCCTCGCGGTGTGAATTCGCCGGTCACGCGAAACCAAGCGGGATGGACTGCGGCTACAAAATCGCGCAGCATTCGGTTCACCGCGTTTTCGTAAAAGATCCCGAGATCGCGGTAAGACAGCAGATACATTTTGATGGATTTCAATTCGAGGCAGAGTTTTTTCGGCTGGTACTGGATCGTAATGACTCCGTAGTCCGGAAGGCCTGTCTTGGGGCAGACGGAGGTGTACTCCGGAAATCGAATGGTAATTTCGTAGCCGGGGAAATGATTCGGCCAGGTTTCCAGAGCGGGAAGCTTTGCGTCAATTCCCGCGCGCGCGTGCGCGGCGGTATAGTCGGGCATACGGATTCCTTTCCGACGCTATTCTACACGCGCAGCGCCGCGGAACGGAATTGCTTAAACTTGCTCCGCGCGAAAGTTTTAGGTATGCTGCGGGCGAAAAGAGGAGCAATTTCACACGATGATTTGTCCGCGATGCCGCAGCGCCAATTGTTTTCAATCGCATCGCGACGGCGTGTTGGATTACTCCCTTTCGGCAGTCGGCCTGCGCCCCTGGCGATGCCACACCTGCGATCACCGATATTGTGCCTGGCGCGTAGCGGCCACCTTTGAGCGGTTTGCCCATTGCTCCAAATGCGGAAATTTCGATCTGGAACACATTTCTAGCGAACGCGTGGAGTCAGGAACTTTGCTCCGCTTGAAGCGCTGGCTGCATTTTCCGGCTTACCGCTGCGATCCTTGTCGAGAAAGATTTTTCAGCGTACGCCTATTCCGCCGTATCCGCCCCTCTATGGTCTCGAGCACTTTGGACCGCCCCGCAGAAAGTTAGGCTTCATTTCTTGAATTCTGCAGTGATAATTTTGCGAGAGCGGTTCCGAGCGGACTAGAATTAATGGATGGCGCCCACTTCGTAATTTAGCGCGGAAATGGCGGTTTCGTAATCGTACTTGGCGCTGGCTTGCGTAATTTCGGCCTGGGTCATATTTAGCTGCGCTTGACTCAACTCGATGATGGAACTCAAGCCCAGCTTGTAGCGCTGCTCGGCGAGATCGAGCGCCTGCGTCGCCTGACTCAAGAGTTGTTGCGTCACGGCAAGACGCTGGAACGCTGCATTGGATTCGAGCCACGCTTTGCGAACCTCGCGCACAATGTCGTTCTGCAGGCCCCGAAGATACTGCTCCTGCGCCCGAGCTTGTGCGTTGGCTTCGGCGCGCAATGCGCCGAATTCGTGCCCGTTGAAGAGTGGAATATTTACGTTAAAGCCCGCTGCCGCGTACCGGCTTCCCAGCGGTTCTTCGCGATAAGGGGCCAGCCCCGCCGCGCCTACTGCTGAGATCGTAGGGAACCACAAATCTCGCTCAGCGGTCGCATAGCTTTGGGCCGAGCGAACGTCCAGGCGTCGGCTGACCAGTTCCGGCCGATTTTGCAATGCTTGCGAAATTAGTATGGAGACATTTGGAGACGGAGCCGGCGGCACTGGCTCTTCCATCAGAGTGAATATTTTCTCATCGGGATAGCCGAGTGCAGTGGAAAGGTCCGCGTAGGAGTCCTCTACTCCGTTTTGGGCTTGAATGAGCAAGAGCTGTGCCTGAGCCAAGTCCACATTGGCAAAGCTCACGTCCAATCCGGATCTGAGCTTGTTCTGCTCCAAGGCTGTAATTTGATCGGATACGAGCTGGCGATTTTTTACGGTTTCTTGGGCAACGCGCAGAACAGCCTGCGCCCGCAACACGGAGTAGTAGGCCCGGTCAACATTGATCAGGACGTCCGCGCGCGAGGTGGTCACATTCTCTTTCTCTGCTTGCGCGTGCAGGCTGGAGCTTTTTACCAATTCATGGGTCCGGCCGAAGTCGGTAACCAGCTGGTTAACGGTGATTCCGTTTGCGAATCGGTCGTAGATAATCGGATTGTTTAACGCGCCGGCGGAAATTCGACTATCGTGCTCAGATTCCGCGCCGGTAATACTGCCAACGGCTTGAGGATAGTAGGCTGAGCGCGCTTGCGTCACCTGGGCTTGTGCGGCATTTGCCAAATATCCGGCCGCCTGAATTTGCGGATGATTTTGGATAGCGATTTTCTCAGCATCTGCGAGAGAGAGGCTCTGAGTACCTTGTGCCGCACACGGGATGGCCATCAGGGCGACCGCTGCTAAATTCAAAAATAAATGACGCGGGGACATTAGTGCGCCTCCTCTGGAAGAACCGCCATCGTCGGGGCTTTACGATGTTGATACATAAGAAGGTACGCTGCTGGGACTACGAAGATGGTGAGAATGATGGAAGAAACCAATCCGCCAATAATCACGCGAGCGAGTGGCGCATAGGCTTCGCTGCCGGTTTCCAGTTTGAAAGCCATGGGAAGAAGCCCGACGACGGTTGCCAGCGAAGTCATCAGAATAGGGCGAAGCCGAATGCGGCACGCGTGCGCTACCGCTTCGACCAAAGTGTGCCCCTGGCTGCGCAGCACGTTCGCAAAATCAACGATCAAGATGCTGTTGGAAACCACCATTCCTTGCAACATTACGATTCCCATGAGCGATTGAATGTTCAGGGTTGTTCCCGTGAATGCCAGAGTCAAGATCACGCCCACGAGACCGGTCGGAACAGCAAGCACAATCAGAAACGGATCGATGAACGAAGCGAACTGCGCGACCAAAATCAAGTAAACGAGCAAAACCGCCAGCAAGAGTCCCAGGCCGAAACTCTTGAACGAGGATTCCATAGTGACCACCAGCCCGCGCACATTGATGCGGACGTTCGGTGGGAGTTGAGCGCCGGCGATAATCTTGGAGATTGCCTTAGCCGGACCGCCGATGTCTTCTCCCGTGGGAGCTACATACACGTCAAACGTTCGCTGCAATTGATAATGGTCCACTTCCGTGGGCGTCTGAATCTGAGTCACATCGGCCACCTGGCTAAGGAATGTCGGCATTTTGAGATTGGGAGAACGCAACGGCATAGCCTTCAAATCGTCGATGGACTTCACTTGATTTTCCGGGTACTGCACGCTCACGAAATAGTTGTTGCCGGTTTTTGGATCAACCCAGTAGCTGGGCGCGATCATGACGTCCGAAGTGAGCGCGGTGATTACGTTGTCCACGACTTCTTTGGGGCTGAGGCCGAGCTGGCTGGCGCGCTCGCGATTGACGGTCAGCTGCAACGCCGGATAATCCATATCCTGCGGGATATAAACGTCCGATACGCCCGGTACTTTCTCGATTTGGCGCGCCAGATTTTGGGCGATGGCGTCGCCGGTTTTCAGATCCATCCCGCTTACTTGAACATCAATCGGCGCGGGCATGCCTTGGTTTAGAACGGCATCAACCAAGCCTCCCGATTGAAAATACGTGCGCAACTGCGGCAATTCCTTCGCCACTTGCTCGCGCACCTCGCGCATATAAACAAAACTGCTGACACTGTGATCCTCCTTAAGGCCTACGTTCACAGTGGCCGTGTGCATTCCGGAGTTAGGGGTGAACAGAGCGGACAGGTCGGGAAAAACGCCGATATTTGAAACGATCGTGCTTAGGTCCGAGGGTTTGACAATTTTCCGGATGATGTCCTCAACCTGCTTCACGTAATCGTTGGTCAGTTCGATGCGAGTTCCAGTGGGCGCTTTGACATTGATGACGAACTCGCCGGCATCGGTGCGTGGAAAGAAGGCGACGCCTATCAAGGGCGTAAAGGCAAAGCACAAGAGGAAGAAAATGGCGAAGCCCCAAACAACTTCGCGGGGGCGGTCGAGCGCTTTGCGCACCCAGCGCTCGTAAACATTCAGCATCCGCTCAAATTTTGCGTTAAAGCCTGCATGAAACCGCTCGCCCCAGGATTTAGGTGAATTCGCCGATTCTTCTTCCAGGTTGTGGACGGGCTTCAGAAAATAAGCGCAAAAAAGGGGCACGACCGTTACGGCATCAAAATAGGAAGCGAACAATGCGATTACCACGGCCAGAGCGAGAGCGGAGAATAAATATTTGCTTACCCCGAAAAGGAAAGTGACCGGAAAGAACACCACAATCGCAACCAGCATAATAGCGAGAACCGGCAATGCTACTTCGTTTGCTCCGTTCACAGCCGCAACCTTGGGAGCTTCGCCAAGCTCGAGATGGCGGTAAATGTTTTCCAGAACTACCACCGAATCGTCAATTAACCGGGAAAAAGCGAGCGCAAGGCCGCTGAGGACCATGCTATTAATCGTTTTGTTCGCTGAATGAAGGACGAAAAAAGTGATCATCACAGAAAGAGGAATCGAGAGGAAGACTGCTGCCGTGGCGCGAAAACTTCCCAGGAATATCCAAATCATGATGGCGGTGAGCAGCACACCGAGGCCGCCTTCCCGCAACACGGTTGAAATGGCGCCCTTGACGAAAACGGATTGGTCAAACACGACATGGACCTTCAGCTGCGCGGGAATATCGCGAAGAGTTTTGATCGCCTTTCGAATGCCGTCCACCACGGCGATTGTGTTGGTATCGCCGCCCTGCTTGAGGATCGGGACGTACACGGATTTTTGTCCATTCACGCGCACGATGTTGTACTGCAGAAACGAGCTGTCCACGGCTTTGCCAATGTCGGAGACGAATACGGATTTCTCGCCTTCCGTTTTCAACGGGATATCGTTGATAGCCTCCGCATTCGCCACCTGCGCGTTTGTGTAAATGTTGTAGTCCATTGGGCCGATGCGAACGTCGCCCGCGGGAAGGATCAGGTTTGACTGATCGATGGCGCGCACCACATCCATGGGGCTCAATTCGTGAGCTTGCAATTTCAGCGGATCCACATCGATCATGATCTGGCGGTAACGTCCGCCGTAAGGCGGAGGCACCGTAGCGCCGGGAACGCCTGCAATCTGGTTGCGGATGCTGAACTGCAAATAATCATGAAGCTGCGTTTCGCTCAAACCTTGGCCCTCTACGGTCAACAGGCACACCGGAAGACTTGACGCATCCACTTTCATCACGACAGGCGGAAGCGTACCCTGTGGCAGCCGCCGCAGGTCCGCCATGGCCAGATTTGAAATTTGGGTAACGTCCGCGTTGGCATCCGATCCAGGCTGAAAATAAATTTTAATCAGGCTGACTCCAGCCATCGACCGCGATTCCATGTGATCGATTCCGCTGCCGAGCGTGAAGAACCGCTCGAACGTGTCGGTGATGTCGGCTTCAATTTGCTCGGGCGGCATTCCATTGTAAAAAGTGGCTACCAGGACCACGGGAATGTCGATGGGAGGAAACATATCCACGGGCATTTGCACCAAAGCCGTTAGGCCAAGTACACAGACTAGAAGGCACAGGACGATGATGAAGTAAGGGTGTCGTATGGAAAATGTCGGCATTGGGTTTCCTAATTCATTCCCGGAGCAGAAACCGTTTGAGGTGAGACAAGCTCTCCGACCTTGAACTGATTCTGTTCGCCAAAAATGACGTTATCGTTTTCATTTAAGCCGGACAAAACCTCTGCTTCTGCGGCGGTCTGAATACCTAGCTTGACGTCGCGTCTTTCCACTCGGTTTGAAGCGTTTACCAGAAGCACGGTGCCGGAACTGCTGCCCGTGGATTCCACTGCTTGAACGGGGACGCTCAAAACGTTCGAAGCCGAGCGCAGCGGAATCTTCACGGAAGCATACATTCCAGGCACCAGCAGATAGTTGGGGTTGGGGACTTGAACTTCTGTGTGCATCGTGCGCGTTTGTGTGTCGATTTGATCGGAAAATCTGACGACTTTTCCCGTGAATGAATTTTTCGCCTGCGACACCTCGATATCCACGGTGTCTCCGACATGAACGTCGGCGACGGCTCTTTCCGGCACGGGAATCACTAGCCGCAAAATATCGTTTTGCGAGAGCTGGCACAGAGCCAGGTCTCCCTTGTTCGAAGATGTTCCGGCGGGAAGCAGAGCGCCGGTGTAGGCGTAAATCTTGGTTACCACACCGTCAAAAGGCGCCGTGATTCGTGCATATGCGAACATCGCCTCATCCTTCCCGAGCGCGGCTTTGGCGGCAAGTAATCCCTGCTCCGCGGCAGCGACCGCGTCTCTTGCAGACGAAACGCCCGCGTTGGCTTCCAGATCTTTGCCTTGCGCGGTGTCAACCTCTTCCTGCGCCATTAGCTCAGGCCTCGACTTTTGCACTTCCGCGAGCCGTGTGTAGGTGAGGTGCGCGACGGTATAAGCGGACTGTGCTCGATTAAGCTCTTCGCGAGCGCGTGAGAGGTCCTGGTCGCTCCGGCGAGCGCCTGCTTCGTCTTGTTGCAATTGCTGTTGCAGCTCGGGAATTTCCAGCTCAGCGAGGAGTTGCCCCTTCTTGACGTGCGTTCCCCAGTCCACGTATAGCGTTTTGATGTAGCCGGAGACTTTCGCATAAACTTCGATTTCCTGCAGCGGCTCGAATTCCGAGGCGATTTCAAGAGTATTCGAAAGGTTGCGCCGCGCGACCTTCACCACCGGAGCGGTCGGGGCATGCGCTGCATCTTCGGCCTCGGCCTTGCGAGCATTTCCGCAACCGGCCAGAGTCCCTACCAGAAATCCTGTAGAAATCAGCAGTGCGAGGTACCCGCACCTTTTGTTTGTTTTCATCTGTTCACCCGAAAATCCTTAGAACTCATCTCGTTCAAAACTCGAGGAATCAAGATTCCAATCGCTTTACTGCATCATGTAACTTTCCCAGTGTGAACTCATTCGAGCGGCAAATTTCGACTAAGGCTTGTCTCTTTTGTAAGATGGTATTGACTGCCGAAGGGACGCGTGCGGCTATCTCGCGCGGAATGGTTTGAACTCCGTGGATGTCTCCTTGCATCAAGTCTCCGGGTTTGACGTTCATCCCACCCACTTCTACAGTGCCTCCAAAATCGAAAACATGGGCGTAAGCGTGCGACACGGAAACGTTGCCGGCAAACATTTGAAATCCCGCTGCCCGAAGAGCCCGAAGATCGCGCACCGCTCCATTGGTTACGATTCCGTGGCACCCCAGAGCCATCAGAATATGTGCGTGGACTTCGCCTACGAACGCGCCCAAGCCGGGGCTGTTGTCCACATCCTGGACCACCACGACGCGAGGTTCTGGAATTGTCTGTATGTACTGCCACCACTCCGGCCGGGCGTAATAGCTGTGCCCCTCCATCGGAGGATCCGCGCTGCGGATTCTCGCCGTGGCGGCATAGCCCACCAGTCGCGGAAGTTCCGGGAAAATGCAGCGGATGCTCGAATTTGTAAAGCCTATGTTTCGCAGGCGTACATTAAATGTTTCAATTGCGCTGGCTACGATGCATGTGCTGAGCTCGCGCAACTGGCTAAGGACTTCGGGCGAGAAAGGCTCCGTATTCATGTCAACTCCTGTCGCGTAAACGGCCCGCGAAAAACTCGACAACAGAAGGCCCGCAGCTTAACTCAAAGAATTAAGCTGAAAGTTCACTGAGAAACATGCCTGTTTTAAGACCGGGAAGAAGGGGGAGAGCGATGCTGAATAGAAACAGTGACCGCGATGGAAGGAGAAGGAAGGCAAATCTCCTCGACTCCATGATTTCTCGTAGCAAACGGTTGTGGCGGAAGAACCCTCGCGACGGGACAGAGCGGCGCTCGCTCTAAGGCTACCGGCGTCGGAGCCACTTTCATCTTGGTTGCGATATTGACGTAATGCGTGGGATTTGACTTCGCGAAATACTGGCTGTTTTTAGCGAGCGTCGACAATCCTGCGACCGCGAACAGCAGCAAGACGACCGTTGCGATTTGAAGGCTGGCCTTGAATAACCGGCTTCTCATCAGCTCGCTCACTCTTACTCTAAGCACTCCTCGATTATGGCTGCCCGGCGTGGTGAAAGCAAGAATGGGAATTAGGCTTGTGTCGAAATGCTGGATCGGTCGGCCTAAAAAAATACGGGACGCCCGATACACTGGGCGTCCCGCAATCGTGCCATTTGATCTAAGGCAGGTAATAACGGAACGACGTGAAGATCATATTGTCGATTCCGTGTGGCTGCGAAGAAACGCCTGCTGTACCGGTAGAGCCGACCCAGGTGTTGCGCACTATGTAGGAGTACTGCGGTCCCCACTGGATGCGGCCCTTCTCTCCTGCATAGATGCGATACCAGAATCCCAGCGTGCCTTCGATGATGTTCCGGGCATCTCCGGCGCAGTTAGACAGCGAGCCGGGAATAAAACCAGTGGATCCCAGAACGCCTGTCGTATTCGGAGGGTTACCTGGAGTGGCCACGGGCAGCGGTTCAACATTGCACCCGTCGTTTCTGATGGAGGGCGAGCCGTACCCTTCGTGGCCAGTGGCACCGGTGACTGCATTGGTGAAGGTGTATGACGCTCGGGCCGAATATTCCCCGCCAACGTACATATAAACATCCAACTTTGGCGTGGGATGCAATTCGATCGTGCCCAAGGCCTGATAGTTCCGGAGCAGCGCGAGTGTTCCGTCAGGACGGACCGTTGAATCCGGCAAGCCGGACGTGCCATAGCGGCCAATCCCGTTTCCGCCCAGGAAGTGAACCCCGATTTCGACCTTCTTGCTGAGCAGAGGCACGCGAGCGTTTGCGCCAATTCCACCGCCGGTTCTTGAGTTGTTAAAGGCGCCCGAAGTTGGACTGTTTGAGCCTGTTAGCAGGCAAGCCGTGGCTGGAATGTCCGGGAAATTGGGATTGGGTGTCGTGCCGTTGTTGAACCCGCCGTTTGCGTAGTAGCATGGGTAGGCTCGATCTCGAAATTCTGATACCAATCCGAAAACTTCGAAGTGTCCCCAGCCTGGATCTACAGCAGCCTTGAAAACGAAGTCCGGCGTCTTGCTATAGGCGTAGGTCCCGGTTGGATTGTAAAGTCCGGAACTGACGCCTGGAGCGCCGATGAGGAAATTGTTATAGGTCGTAGTGGACAGTGTCGGAGTGGTTACATCGGACTGGTTCCCGTTGGTGAAGCTGAGATCAGTGATCGTTGGATTGCCGTGAACCGTCGCGGTGGTTGCAGATTCCTCTACCGAAGCTGCCAGAGTAAATTTATCTCCAAAAGTCTTGGCTACGCGGAAACCGTACTGCCGCGCCCAGCTAAAACCGACCGTGTACTGCGGGTCTATGGTCAGCGGAACACCTTCCGAACGGTTATCTACGGCCTTCTTTGTTTCGGTGACCAAGCTCCACATCTGGCCGCCCGTGACGCTCCAGCCATTATCGAACTTGGCTTGGCCCCATCCTTGGCGTAGACGAAGTACGTAGCTGTTACTCTCATTGTCGTTCGAAGTAATACCCGCGCCGAGGAAGTCGGTCTCGACGTAGCCCGTGAGCTTTACGTTTACGAGTTTGCCCTCGGCTAGCATGCTGAGCCGGGACTGACGTGCGCTGCCGTTGAATTCCGTTGTCTGGCCTCCCGAGTTGCCGGGGA
Source organism: Acidobacteriota bacterium (assembly GCA_003167215.1). Lineage (GTDB taxonomy): Bacteria > Acidobacteriota > Terriglobia > Acidiferrales > UBA7541 > Palsa-295. The sequence continues at coordinate 33,310 of PMTV01000049.1, forward strand.
ACGGGACGCTGTTGAAGGGAGTGTTGATGTCCGCGCCCATGGCCTTATTGCGGAAAACCGTTTCTGCGGCCAGGAAACCTCCGGGTGTAATCGTGATTCCCTTGAAGTGAATGGCGGCTGGTGTTTCATTGCCCAATTGCGGCGACCCGTTGCCCGTACCTGTCGGCATGCCACCGACCGGAGTGGAAGCAACGCCGGCCGTGTGGCCGTCGGGATCCGTACTGTTGGTGGTGGCTACGAAGCCCTCGCGGACGCTGCTGGAGCTGACTTCGCTCTCCAGCACTTGCATTCTCTGCTGCTGTTCCTTCAGTTGTTCGCTTTGCGCTTGCAGCAGCTTGGATTGAGCCTCGATGAGATCCCGGAGTTGCTGAAGTTCGCTCTCCAGGCTCGCAGGCGCCGGCTTTCCCGCATCTGTCTTTGCTGCAGGCGTCGTGGTGTCTCCAGCCTTTTCCTTGTCCGCAGTGGTGGTACTGTTAGTTGTGTTGGACGCTGTCGCATTCTTCGCGTCTCCTGTTCCGTCAGTTCCCGCCATCGCCGGCGATACAATCATGCCGAACGCCAAAAGCCACGTTACAAAAATTCGCATTCCTTCCTCCTTGAATTTCACTTCTGAATCCCTGCTTAATTCCTGAAAGTGCACTTCCGGTGCTGAACCGAAGGCTGGGTTTCGAACGGCATCCATGGAAGTTGCGCCCTGGTATCCCCCGGCACGGGCCATAAATTACAGAAGATTTTCAATTTAGTCACTTCATACTATCGAGCTACCGACCGAGCAAAACTTATGGACGGCTTTACCCGCGGCACGCACACCAGACACAAGTCGCGGCGCACGAACCTTATGCGTCCTGTTTGAATCCGCTGTGACAGGAATGTGAATTGTGTGTGACTAACCCTTCCCGCCGCTTTTGGCTTCATGTTCGCGCGCGATAGATGCAAAGTAGTTCGAAACGGGAACAATCCTTGACGAGAGAGGGCCTGCGTGAGCGCAAGCCTAGCGGACATCCGCGGAGTCTGTTGCGGGTACTTGCACCGATAATTCACTCATGCGAAAATTACGTCCGATTCACACCCATGGCGATATCGTCTAAAGGTTAGGACGGAGCCCTCTCAAGGCTCAAATCCGGGTTCGAGTCCCGGTATCGCTACCAATACGGTATGTGTTTCCTTGCGACCGTTTCTTACTGATTTTGACAAATCTTCATTCCTTCGATTAGGTCGCACCAGCTAGGGTGCGAGATCTCGATATCGTCAGAGGGTATTCCAACGCTCGATTGGAACTGGCGGAGAGCCAGGCAGCAAGTGAGCCAGACTGCAGCTCTATCAGACTGGTTTATGGAGCAGAGATTTACCTCGCGGGATTGTGTGGAATCGAGAAACCGGAAATCGTGCGGCCACTCGGCCCTCAAGCGGCTATAACAACTCGTTTACTGGCACTGGGCGATAGCTTCCTCCCATGAATCCGAATTGCATAGCGGCAACCGGTGCGTCTCGGAATGCTTGACGATCCACAATCCTTCACTATTCGTTAGGTAGATCAAGTGTCGGCCGTCCTCGGAATATATGCTTGTGACCCCGTCAAACGACTTGACCGTACGCGGATTCTTCGGGTCGCTCAGATCCATCAGCCTTACGCTCTGTGTGGGGGCAGTGCCTTGTCCCGACTTATCGGATTGAATCGCGATGGCGAGTCCGGCGCCGACGTCAGTCAATTTGCCTCCCGAAGCCACGCGCTCAACGATCTGCGGGTTTTTCGGATCGGTGACGTTCACTACAGTGAAGTGCACGTTCTGTTGCAGATAGAGATATTGCGCCCCGTTCTCTTGTTGCAAAAAAATCTGTCTTACCGCTGATCCAGGCACTGGCAGATGCGCCAGCACGGTGGTCCTCTCTATTTTCTCGGATTTGGAGTTGTCCTGAGCTGCCGCCCGGGTGTGATTCGGCAAAAAAATCGGTGAAATCAGCGTCAATGCGGCGCCTGCAACAATTCCTAAACTCATTTTGCGAAGCATATCGATAATTCCTCCTCGCGAGGCAGGCTCCATTCAGCTGAAATGTCCATTCTAAACTGGCGCCCGACCCGGAACATACACCCGGCCTCCCCTAAAAGCAATAGTCACCCGGTTTCGGTACTCGAAAAATCAGAAGAAACGTTTCAGTGCACTTGCCGTTTTATTGTATGTGGCAGGATTTAATTCCCTGTTTCTCGAAGTATTGCTGGTGGTATTCCTCGGCGCGATAAAATTCCGAAGCCGGGACAATTTCGGTCACGATGGGTTTCTTGAAGACTCCTTCCTTAACTAACACGTCTTTTGACGCGCGAGCTGCGGCCTCCTGCTGTGCATCGTGGAAAAAAATAGCCGAACGATACTGTGAGCCGACGTCGGGACCTTGGCGGTTCAACGTCGTTGGGTCGTGACTCTTCCAGAAGACGGCGAGAAGTTCGAGGTAGGAAACTCTGCTTGGATCAAATTCCACCTGGACAGCTTCGGCGTGCCCCGTGCGTCCGCCGCAAACATCCTTGTAAGTCGGATTCTTCATCGTGCCGCCGGTGTAACCGGAGGTCACGGAAGTGACGCCTTCCACCTGCCGGAATGCGTCCTCCACGCCCCAGAAACACCCTGCTGCGAATGTAGCCTTAGCCATAGCTTCAACTCCCTTCACTCGATTCTGACGAAACTCCAATACCTATGTTGCCATATTGCCCGATTCCGGTCGAGTCGGGCGCGAGTCGGGCGCAAGCTTAGCGGCTGGCGGAATCCCGCCTACCTCAGTATTTCCCTAGGTAAGCCGGGCAGCGAGCACGCCGCTGTGGTTCTTCTCGTTTGCTTGGCCGGTCTGTTCGAGGATTCTTTTCAGGAAGCCCGGGATTTCGAAGACAGCTTGATTTTTCATAGCCGCGGCATTGTCGCGATAACGCGCCAGAGCTGCTGGTTCGATCAGCTGCGCAACGGCTTTATCGATGCCGCGAAAACTGTGCAGCACAACGCCGGCTTCGTTTTCAAGGATCCAATCCGCGTTGTAACGCTCCTGAGGCAGCGTCCATGCGTTTCTTTCCACGATCACGGGAAGCCGCATCGCAAGAGCTTCGCTTAAACTTCCGGGGCCGGGCTTGCCGATAAAAAAATCCGCGAGCTGCATGTAGTAATTCACACGGGTCGTAAATCCTTCGACAAAAATTGGAAACCGAAACTTCCGAGCGCGCAGGGCGGCCGCAAGTTTGTCATTTTTCCCGCAGATGACGATCAACTGAAGTTCCAACGCGGAACGATCCAGCTGTTCCACGATTTCCAAGATGACTTTGGAGCCGTGTCCGCCAAAAAGAATCAGCCCGGTCGGCAGATCGGGACGAAGGCCTAAACGCTGCTGCTCCCCGATGCGATCTTCCACGGGGGCCTCGTAAAAGCGGGGATGAAGAATCATCCCGGAGGCGCGGAAGATACGGTCGTCCGAATGGCCTAGCTCATGGGCTTGCTCAACCGCACGCTTCGAACCGCAAACGAAATGTTGCTTCTGATTGCGCTCGATCCAAAAATGCGGCGGAAAATCGGCAACATCCGTAAGCACGGTGACGAATGGTCGTCCAGGAAATGCACGATGAAAGCTTTCGTAAAGCGCTCGATTAAAGTGTGGCACGAATGACACAGTCATCCGCGGCTGCGTTTCCCTCCAATGGCGCTCGAGTAGGCGGACCGTAGTGCGATGATAGCCTCGGATTGCCAGCTGCAGCACCTTCATGAGCTGGGTGCTGCCTAGGGTCCAGCCAGTTCGCAGCATGTTGTTATAGCAATCCTGGATACGTACCCCAGTGAATTTCTTGAGGACATCCAGCTGGTCGAGTAACTCCTGCAGATTTGTCAGCCGAACATCCCAAGGGAGCCCCTGCGCCCGAATGGACATTTCGAGCGCAGTAGCAGCCGCGCGATGGCCCCCGCCAGCGTCAAAGAAACAGAACTCTATTCGCTCCATGCGGGCGCAGTCTGGCAGCCGTGATGCCGTCCTTTGCTACAGCAATGTTAAAGTTCCGATTTGGGTGTCCAAGTAGTTAAGTAGCTGTATTTTCTTAAGATTAGCCTGGTTGTAATCTCCCTGTAACGCGCGTCTTCTACTCTTGTCGTTGTGAAGTGCGACCTTCATGTCCACTCGTACTTTTCTGGAGCCTGCACCACTCCCTTTGCCCGAAAATTCTGTCGCGAAAGTTATAGCGATCCTGAGCAGCTCTACGCTCTGCTGCGCCAGCGCGGCATGAGCCTGTTTACGCTTACCGACCATGACTCGATCGAGGGAGCGGAAAAATTGCGGCGCCATCCGGACTTCTTCGTGAGTGAGGAGCTAACTTGCAGAATGCCGAGCGGCACCGAAGCTCACATCGGCGTGTACGACCTGAGCGAGCGGCAACATACCCAACTCCTGCGGCGGCGCAACGACCTGGTCGCGTTGCTGATGTATCTCACCGAGCGCCGGCTTTTCTTCAGCATCAATCACGTTTTCTCGAGCGTTACAGGCAGGCGCGAGACCGAGGATTTTGAGTGGTTTCGAAGATACTTTCCGGCCGTAGAAACGCGCAACAGTCACATGCTCGAGAGCACTAACAGCCAGGCCGCGCAACTTGGGAAGCGCTGGCACAAGATCGCCATCGGCGGGAGCGACGCGCACGCCCTTCCGTCCGCTGGAAGCGCATACACGGCTGTTCCGGGCGCACGCGATAAAGAAGAATTCTTTGCGGGATTGCGCGGTGGGATGGGGCGCGTAGCCGGAGAATCAGGCAGTTTTAAAAAACTCACGCGGGACGTGTTTGTAATCGCGGCCGAAATGATGCGCGAAAAATCCTGGACCGCCCTGCTGTCGCCGCTCGCCGTACTGATCCCAGCTATCACCTGTTTGAACTATTACCAGGAAAAAAGATTCGGCCGCCACTGGGCGGAAGAAATTCTTGGCGAATCGAACGTCCGAAAATATCCCCGCTGGATCTCGATGCCGCAGCCCGCTGCGGAGGAGTTCATATGACGGTAGCGAAATCGGTGTGGAACCAGATTCAGTCGAACGATCATCGCTTGATGCGCCGCGTGCACCGCTGGCGCGCTCCGCGTTGGTTTCGCATTTTGATGATTGTAACGACGCGGCTCGGGGACGGCTGGTTGTGGTATGCGCTGGGCATGATTCTGCTGCTTTACGGTGGCGATCGCAGGTTCTTGGCGATTGGCGCAGGCGCGTCGGCTGCCGCTGCCGGCATCTTTCTCTTCCGCGCACTCAAGCGCACGAGCCGGCGGCAACGCCCGTGCGAGATCGAACCGCACTGCTGGGCCTCGATCCTGCCGCCCGACAAGTATTCATTTCCCTCCGGACATTCCATCACTGCTTTTGCGGTCGCGCTGTCCATCGGGCTCTTCTACCCTGACCTTCAGGGCTGCTTGCTCGCGGTCGCGTTCTTGATTGCTTCTTCACGAATCATCCTCGGAATGCATTTCCTTAGCGATGTTCTGGCAGGCTCGGCTATTGGAGCCGCACTCGGTTTCGCCAGCTTTCACATTTTCTCGGCGCTCTGATATTCCTACGCCCTGCCTACTCATCCCCGCGCCGTCCTCCATGGAGAAGACCAGGAGGCGCAGGCTTGCCTTGGGGCGCTGCCAATTTCTCCGAGGCAATCAGAGCCGGATGAGTGCGCGCCTTCAGCGACGTACTCATGGATCACAAATCCAGAGGAAGCGGATTCTTGCCTGTGATTAAGCGCGCGGAGCGATCGAAGGTGATGTAAAGCCAAGCCCATTGCAGCAAAATCAGCAGACGGTTTTGGAATTCAATGATGTAAAGCAGGTGGATGAAGACCCAGATCAGCCAGGCGGGCCAGCCCGAAATTTGCAGCCAGTTTAGATCTGCCACAGCGGCGCCGCGCCCAATCGTCGCAAGATTTCCCTTATCGAAATAGTGGAACGGCGGCAACTGTTTGTTTCTCAGGCGCGCCTGAATTAGCTTTCCGACGTACGCACCTTGCTGAATGGCCGGTTGCGCAACGCCCGGAAGAGGCTTGCCCGTTTGATGGCTGAAATTCGCCAAATCCCCGATAACGAAAATCTCCGGATGTCCCGGAATCGTCAGATCCGGATTCACAACCACGCGGCCGGCATTGTCGAGTGTTGCGCCCGCTTCTTTCGAAAGGATACGGCCGAGCGGTGAAGCTAGAACTCCAGCGGCCCACAGCACCGTGCGAGTGGGAATCGATTCCGTGCGGTCGCCCTGTTTGATGGTCACCGACTCGGCCTGAATGTTTGTGACCATCGCGCCTGTGCGCACCACGACTCCGAGCTTGACGAGCATTTTGCGCGCTGCTTCGGAAAGTTTCGGCGGGTAAGAAGGTAGAGCGCGGTCCGCGCCTTCGACCAGAATGATTTGCGATTGCGAAGGGTCGATGTCGCGAAAATCGTGCGAGAGGGTGTCGTGAGCGATTTCACCCAACGCGCCGGCAAGTTCCGCGCCGGTCGGGCCGCCGCCGACAATCACAAACGTCATCCACGCTTTCAGTTTCGCCTGATCGCGCTCGCGTTCAGCCGCTTCGAAAGCAAGGAGGATGCGGCCGCGCATGGCTGTGGCGTCTTCCACTGTTTTCAGGCCAGGAGCGAACTCCTCCCATTCATCGTGGCCGAAATACTGATGGGTCGCGCCGGTGGCGACCACCAGCGTGTCGTAGGAGACCGCGCCGTCACTTAAAATGACGCGCCGATTCGCGGCATCAATATGCACGGCTTCAGCCAGCAAAACTCTTGCATTTTTCTGGCCGGCAAGAATTTGCCGCAGCGGAGCGGCAATGTTGGCAGGGGAGAGCGAACCAGTCGCCACTTGATAGAGCAGCGGCTGAAATAGATGGTAGTTGCAGCGATCCAGAAGTGTGATTTCAACTGGAGCGTGCTTTAATTTGTGGGTGGCGCTGAGGCCGCCAAAGCCCCCGCCGAGAATCACCACTCGATGCCGATCCGCCATTCTTCTGAGCCTCTTTCTTATTCGATGTGCCTGCGGCACAAGACGGTCCAAGAATGGCATAAAACGAGAGGGGAGAAAACGGACTTGAAGATGAAGGGACAAAGCCTGTCGGGCGGGAAGGCTCGCATTGCCGGCCAAATGCCTTCCCGCCAACAAGAGTAACCTAGTTAAGCGCGTGCAGCCTTGGACTTGGGTTTATTAGCAACTGGAACCTCTTCTTCATTGGAAGCTTCGGGATTGATGGCGTCTACGTTAATCGTGACCGCAAGCTCCGTCAGTTTCTGATCCGTTTCTTTCTCTTCCTCGAGAGTTTCCTCAAGGAGTTCCACCGCCCGATCGTTACCGAGAAGTTCAGCATAAGTACGAACCGTGCCGTACGCCGCGATTTCGTAATGCTCGACGCGCTGGGCCGCGGAGATCAAGGCTGCGTCCAACACGTCCCCTTCGAATTCGTCCATCATTTCTTTTCCTTCCCCGATAAGCCCTTCCATTCCACCACATTTCTTGCCGGTCGGTTTTTCGCCAAGCTCCGTGCAGATTTCCTCGATTCGGCGAGCGTGCTCTTTGGTCTGTTCTAGATGGTGTTCGAATCCAGCGCGGAGATTTCCGGACGTGGCGGCCTTGGCCATCTTCGGCAAGGCCTTGATCAGTTGGTTTTCTGCGCTATAGATATCCTTCAGTTCGTCGACAAATAGTTCCATAAGGTCTTTGTGTTCCATTTGGATCTCCTTGAGAGCTTTAGGATGATTACCCGAAATTCTGCCCTAACTCGCTTTTATTCGAATAACTTCTTCAGTGAAATGATACGTAGCGCCTGAATGAGGGGATATCGGGTGAAATCATTAGAACAGAAAGCAGATTCCCGTAGAACCCTTGAGGAAGTTATTGCTCGGGAAGCTTGTCCTCTAATTCGCTAGCCAGCTTGTGTACATCGGTCGCATCGGCAAAGCCCTGAAGTTCTTGATTAGAAGATGCGATATCGACGCCCATGTGCTGGCAGATCTTCCGTTGCATCTCAAGCATTGTGGTAAGTTCCTGTTCGGCGAGCATGCTGACCTGCAGATCGAGGTGCGAGCGCCTTTCCGCCTGCCGGGTCATGCGGTTTTGGCTGAGCAACACAAAAATAGTGAGGACGACGCTTTCAGATGAAATGATGAGGGCAAGAATGCCAAAAGGGAATGGATCGAAAGGTTTTACGCCCGGGATCAAGTTTAGATTGATGGCGCTCCAGGCGAGTACCAGGAGAATTTGCAACAGCAGGAAAGCCACGCTACCGATAAATTTTGCTATGGTCTCGCTTATGCGTTCGGCCGCAGTTCGGCGCTTGAGCGCGTCCTGCTCCAGTTTCGCAATCGCTTCGATGTTGTACTGCGTGGGATTTCTTTTGGCTTGATCGGGCAAAGCGTTTGGCATATTGATTCCGAAGTCCCGGCTGGAAGGGGATTCGCAGCGAAATCTACGCTATTGAGGCTCTGGAAAGGCTCGTACCTTTTGTCGCAACACTCGAAGATTAGCCTGTTTTTCTTCCCTGCTTTCTTTCGGTCTTCGCCGCTCGAACCACGGAGGGTTTCTTTTCCGCCACGGCTGCGGGTTTCTTGGCCAGACTTTTCTTCAATGCTTCCATTAAATCGATCACGGGCGCTTTAGCCGGCCCGTGCGGCATCGCCGTAATTTTTCGACCGCTGCTCTTGGCTTCAATTAAATTCTGCAAACCAGCCTGATAGGTGTCGTGGTACTTGTCGGGCTCAAAAGGAGCGGCCAGGCTCTCGATAAGCTGCTGAGCAAGCGTGCGCTCCTGGTCTTTTATTTGGCTCTTATCGGTGTGCCCGTAATCAGCCTCGGCGCGAATTTCATTCGAATAGAACATGGTGTGGAGAGTTAGTCCATGCTCGCGCGGGCGAATGATCACGATGTACTCGCGGTTGTGCATGGCGATTTTCGCGATACCCGCGTATCCGGATTTTTCCATGGCTTCGGTCAGGAGTTGATAGGCCCGCTGGCCGGCTTCTTCTGGGGCGATGTAGTAAGAAGCATCAAAGTAGACCGGATCGACTTCGCCGAGCTTGACGAATTCGAGAATTTCCATGGTGTGTGCGGTTTCTGGCTCAACTTCGTCGAGTTCTTCCTGAGTGAAGAGTAGATATTGGCCCTTTTCGTACTCGTACCCTTTTTCGACTTCCGAGCGCTCTACCATGCGGTCGCAAGTGGGGCAAAACAAAGGCTGTTTCAGGCGCGTATGACAGACTTTGTGGAGCTGATTGAAGCTGATTCGTTCCGTGCGCGCCGCCGGGGAAAGCCGAATAGGGATAGAGATCAATCCGAAGGTCAGGTAGCCTTTCCAGGTTGAGCTGGGCATAAATCACTCCCAAGAGGGTTGTAGCTTCTTGTTCGGTCTGGAGCGAGACTAACCCGAGAGCTCGAGCGCGTCAATGCTCCCGTGCGCAACCGTCGTTTAAAGGTTATAGACGGTCTGCCAGTATGAGAACCACGAGGATGATGAGGATCAGGCCTAGGCCGCCGCTAGGGTAGTAACCCCAGCCTGCGCTATAGGGCCACGTGGGAAGCGCTCCCAACAGCAATAACACTACGAATATGATTAGAATGGTCCTGAGCATGGGGCTTGTCTCCTCCGTCGTACGTCCGTCTAGTTTCGATGCCAATTGGCGCAAACGGCTAAAAGCTGGCGCCGTTGTGGATGGCGGGCACTATACGGTTAACCGGAGTGGAATCACCATGCGGGGAAGGCTGTAGAGCGGAAGCTGAGTTCCTGTAGTTTAATTGTGGTTAACGGTGAGGCTTTTGCTCGATTTACAACGTCACCCTTGGAGTTTCCACGGAGGCTCTCCTCAAGCAGTTCCGAAAGCCCTTCCTTTGCGGAGGAGGAAACATGGCTCCGAAGCGGCGTGCCGACGAACTTCCCAACGGAAATGTTCAGGAACTCGGCGAACCGCGCATAGGCGGATAAGCTGTAGAATGGCCGAGTGGGCCGCTACGCATGAGTGCCAAGCGCATACTCCTTACAACGATTGCCATGCTCTTGGTGATCTACATAGCTGATTGGGCATGGTTCTTGCACCGCTCGAGCAACCCCGCCGTCGGCAACGCTCTGGGGTCGGTGACTTACTATTACGCGAGCGCGCTCAAGGACGGCAAGGCCGAAGTCTATTTTGATCAGCCTCAAACCGAAGTGTGCGTCCATTCACTTTTTCCTCATTCCGGGTACAACCCGTGTTGGTACGCGAGCCGACGAAGTAACGTCAGGACCATCGACTAACACGTCTCAATCCGTGGGCCCACGCAATCCGTAGTTTCATCCTCAGAAAACCGTAGTAGGCTGTGCGGTGAAAATATGACTCCGCCAATGGCCGAAAAACTTCAAGAGCTTCTGTCCCAAAGGAAATGGGAGTCCTTGTTCGAACTGCTGCGAGGATTGAGCCCTAGTGCCGCTGCGGATCTGATCATGGGCATGCGGTTCGAAGAGCAGCAACTTCTGTTCCGGCAACTCCCGATTCCACTGGCGGCCACGATTATCAATCATCTGCCGTACTTCCATGCATACGTCTTACTGCATTCGCGGCCTGTTCAAGAAATGGCCTCGATTGTGGAAGCGATGAATCCAGGGGAGCGAGACCATTTTCTGGACGCGCTGCCTGAGGAAGCCTGGACATCGTTGATGGACGAACTCGCCGAGGCGGGTTCCGGGGCCGCCTCGGGGGTGGCGGAAATATCTGAGCTTGCGCAAGAAAAAGAGATTGCTGCGCAGCCCGCGGCTGACGAGAAGCCGATTATTGAGGCGAGGGGAATCGAAAAGAGTTTCAAGCAGAAGGATGGAAGCGACATTCAGGTGATCGCGCCTGTTGATTTGTCGTTGGAGTCGGGCACGATTATCGCTCTGCTGGGGCCATCCGGCTCTGGGAAATCCACTTTACTGCGAATTCTCTCCGGTTTGGCTGCGCCGACGGCGGGTGAAGTGCTCTGGCACGGGAAGCCTGTGGGCGCGTGCAGTCCCAACGTCGCGATTGTGTTTCAAAGCTTCGCGTTGTTCCCGTGGCTTACGGTACTGGAAAATGTGGAGTCGCCATTGCTCGCTCGTGGCATGGAGCATGACGAGCGGCATCGCCGCGCGTTGAAAGCTTTGGATTCGGTGGGATTGAAAAATTTTGAGACCGCGTATCCGAAAGAATTATCCGGCGGAATGAAACAGCGCGTGGGATTCGCGCGGGCCTTGGCGGTGGAGCCGGAAGTCTTATTCATGGACGAGCCGTTTTCGGCGTTAGACGTGTTGACTGCGGAAAACCTGCGCGGCGATTTGATGGAGCTATGGCTGGCAAAAAAAATCCCCACTCGCAGCATTTTTATCGTGACTCACAACATTGAGGAAGCAGTCTTATTAGCGGATCGCGTGATCGTCCTGGGGCGCAATCCCGCGCGTATCAGAGCGGATTTTCGCATTGCCTTGCCGCAGCCGAGAGACCGAAAATCCGCCGCTTTCTTTCCTTACGTCGATTACATTTACAAAGTAATGACCAAGCCGGAACTTACGCTTGCGCCGCCTTCGGCCATGGCCAAGCAACCCACTCCGATGCTGCCTCACGCCCGACCCGGAGGCGTTGCGGGCTTGCTCGAACTCTTGATGGACCGCGGGGGAGAAGAGGACCTTTATCACGTGGCCGAGACGCTTTTGCTCGAAGTGGACGACCTGCTTCCGATTCTGGACGCTGCCACCATGCTGGCATTCGCCACCGCTCATGAAGGAGACGTCAAGATTACGCCGCCGGGGCGAACCTTTGCCGAAGCGGATATTCCCACTCGAAAGCGATTGTTCCGCGAAGCTTTGACGCATGTGCCGTTGATGCAGCAGATCGTTACGGCGCTGGAGAATAAGTCCGACCACACCATGCCCGTGGAATTTTTCCGCGATTTACTGGACGAGCGCCTTCCGGCCCACGACGTGGAGCAGCAGATCGAAACCGCATTAAATTGGGGCCGCTACGCGGATCTTTTCACCTATGACTCGGCTAGTGATCGGCTGCGATTAATTCTCGCCGGAGAAGCCGCGAATTCCCAAGAAGCTGCTCCTCTGCACTGATGCCTCGCGCTAAAACATCGGCGGGAATCTTGACCTGGGGAACCATCCCCCGAGCTGTGCCATCCATCTTGCAAGACCTCCCGATTATTTTCGCGGGGTTCGCGCTGTTTTACGCCTTGCTGTCCATGACTCATTACTGGATGGCGCCGGCGAATGCGGGGACCGCAATTCAATTGCGGGTGGGTGCGCTGCCGAAGTATGCGATGTTTTCCGTGTTACGCATCGCAATAGCTTATGTATTCAGCCTGGCGTTCACTCTGGTGTATGGCTATATCGCAGCGTATAACGCGAGAGCTGAAAAATTCATGATTCCATTGCTCGACACGCTACAGTCAATTCCGGTTCTAAGTTTCCTGCCCGGCGTGATGCTCTCGATGGTCGCACTGTTTCCCACCAGGCAACTGGGCGTCGAACTTGGGTCCATCCTGCTGATTTTTACCGGGCAGGTGTGGAACATGACCTTCAGTTTCTATTCCTCGTTGAAAAGTATTCCCCGCGAAATGAGGGAAGTAGCGCAAGTATACCGCTGGAGCTGGTGGCAAAGATTTACGCAGATGGAGCTGCCGTACGCGGCGATCGGCCTGGTGTGGAATTCCATGATGTCTGTGGCGGGCGGCTGGTTTTTTCTAATGGCCTGCGAGATGTTTATTTTGGGGAACCGCGATCTGCGCCTTCCCGGCCTGGGCTCGTATTTACAAACGGCGGCCAATGCCGGCGATACCCGAGCGATCGTTTGGGGACTTGGAGTGATGATCGGAATCATCGTGCTGATCGATCAGCTAATCTGGCGGCCCGTAATCGCGTGGTCGGAGAAATTCAAATTCGAACAAGTGGAGTCCGTGGAACCGCCGCGCTCATTTGTTCTGGATTTCCTGCAGCGCTCCAAGGTTCTGCCGTTTCTGGCTCGCGTGGCAGTGAGGCCGTTGCGCGAGTATCTGAGTTTATATTTCGCAAACCGGCATGCCGCGGCCGGCGAGAACGGAAAGCCCGGCACGATGGGCAAATGGATATCGCGGGCTCTCTTGGCCGCGATGATAGCCGGCCTGGCCTATGCATTCGTGAAGATGAGTATCTTGCTGGCTGGGCTCACAATCGCGGAAGTGCGCGGCATCTTCGTGGGAGCCGGCGCTACGCTTCTTCGAGTGGCGTTTATTCTGGTGCTCGCTGGACTTTGGACAATTCCCGCGGGGGTGATCGTTGGCCTGAAACCGAAACTTTCTGCAATTGTGCAACCACTGGCGCAAATCGCCGCGTCGGTCCCGGCCACGGCGCTATTTCCGATTATTCTCCTCGTGCTCATTCGAGCCGGAGGCGGACTCGGAATCGGTTCCATCGTGCTGCTGCTGTTGGGAACGCAGTGGTACATCCTGTTCAACGTAATTGCGGGAGCGATGGCGATACCGACGGATTTGAAAGAAGTGTGCAATGTGTTCCGCTTCGACAAACTTGAAAGATGGCGCGAACTGTACTTGCCCGCGATATTTCCCTATCTCGTGACGGGTTTTGTCACCGCGTCCGGCGGTGCCTGGAACGCGAGCATCATCGCGGAATATTTCCGCTTCAAGGGCCACACATATACTGTAACGGGCCTCGGATCGGTAATCAGCAATGCGACCGACACGGGAAACTTCCGCGTTCTGATGGCCGCAACGATTCTGATGGCCGCGATGGTGGTAACCATCAATCGCCTTTTGTGGCGAAGACTTTATGCGCTGGCCGCAACAAGATTTAAACTCGAAGGCTAACCCGTTCCAAATCGATACAGGCCCCGTTTTTTCATTACGAAATCCTTACGTCCCGCTTATGACTCCCTAATGCCCAGGCTGTAGGATTTTTCGGCACTTAGGTTTCTGAAGAAACGATGCCCCCTGGCAGTGTGTGGCGCACATCGAAACGCTGAGTGAGTTCCGTCACTGCCAAAACGTCGGATGCCCGAGGCGTCGCATGTGCAGAAACTAAAGCGAGGGGTGGCCTGAAGTCCGCGGGAGGCACCAACCCGAATGGCCCTGATTTTGCTGGCTCTATGGGTAGCGGGGGTGAGCTTTTATCTCTTCGTTTTCGTGCATTTCGTATTCGACGAAAAGCGCAACCGAATGAGTTCCGGCACACGGCCGGCAGTGATCCGGCCGAAGAGAAAGGTGCCGAAAGCGCACCTAGACGAGCCAGATTGACTTAAAAAGGGAGAAAATTTCCATGCTGAGGATCATATCGTCCTTTAAATTGCAAATCGGTTTTTGCGCGCTGGCCTTGGTGCTGGGGTCGCATCCTTGCTTCGCACAAACAAGCGGCCAAGCCTCCGGTCAACAGGCGAGCGCTGCGGATCAGCAAATACCCCCGGCCGTGGCGAAGAAGCTTGAGGCGATGGAAGCACGCATCGAGCAACTGGAAGCGGAGCTGAAGGCTCGTCCCGCGGAAGCGCCGCTATCGCCAAAAGCTTCGGCACCTGTCCCGTCTGCTCCTCCGGTAGCAACGTCCTCTTCCAGTACAGCAGCGACCTCCGCACCATTAACTGCGCAAGCGCAAAGCGAGCCAACGGCCGCGCAAACCCCCGCTGCCGCGGGCGGTAAAGTAGAGCCGTTTTCGGATGCGGACTGGACTTGGTTAAACGGCAATCCCCGCACTAAGGATATATATTGGGACACGAAATTCTTTACGCCAGAGATCAGAACTGACACCGACTATGTTTTCGACTTCAACCATCCGACGGACCACTCGATGGGCGGCTCAAGTGAGCTTTTCCGGTCGCAAGAAGTCCAACTGGAGCAACTCGGGATCGGCGGCGACTTCCACTATGACAATGTTCGCGCCAGATTTATGACCCAGTTCGGCATGTATTCGGTGACCACGCCTCGGAATGACCCCAGCCCCGGGCATGGTCAATGGGATCTCGCCGATGCGTACCGCTACATATCAGAAGCATATGGTGGATATCACTTCAACGTACTGGACGGGATCAACGTTGACGCCGGGATTTTCATGTCCTATGTCGGCCTGTTCAGTTACTACAACTTCGATAATTGGGCCTATCAACCCTCCTACGTTTCCTCCAACACTCCATGGTTTTTCAATGGCGTGCGCGTACAAATTTTTCCCACGAAACATCTGAAGATTGAGCCCTGGTTCATCAATGGTTGGCAAGCGTACGCCTCGGCCAATCACACACCGGGTCTCGGAGGCCAGCTCAAATGGACTCCCACAAGCTACATCAACGTCATCTCCAACAATTATGGCTTGGGTGAGGATGACCTATTCGTTCCCCACCGAAAGCGCATCCACACCGACAACAGTATTGAGGTCAAGTACTACGACCGGCCGGGCCGGACGCTCGACAAGATGGCGTTCACACTCACAGGCGATTTGGGTTGTGAATACGGCAGTGGCGTAAGCTGCTACGGCGATCACAAAGGCGGACCCAAGCAGAGCTTCGTGGGATTCATGCTGTACAACCGCTTCTGGTTCCACAAAGACCTATTCGCCATAACGCTTGGTGGTGGAAAGATCAACAATCCGGGACGATATTTGGTACTGCTTCCGCCGATCAATGGAGAGACCGCCATTACGGCCTCGACGAATTCTCCATACTTTACGGAGAACCCTGGGAATCCCTTTAAAGCCTGGGATTCGTCATTCACGTTTGACTACATGCCCAAGCAATACGTCACTTTTCGCTGGGAGTACGATTATCGCCACGCGAATGTGCCGTACTGGTCTGGCCGCGGCGGGATTACGCCTCCCGGTGGGAATAACAACTTTCCCCAATTCTACGCCTGCAGTAACGGTTCCTCGTCCGGGCAAACAAGCCTGGGCCCGGCGGAAACGGCCTGCGGCGGCGGACTCAGTAGCGTGTGGTTCCCGGATCTTCGCAGGGATGAATCGTTTATTGATATGTCCATCATGGTGAAATTCTAGACTGCCGGAACACTGGGTCTCTCTAGGCGAGCGGAGGAGCAAGTAACGATGCGCGATTTTATTTTTGTGATGTGCACGATTGGTTTTTTCGTCGCGGCGATTGTGTACGTGTGGGGCTGTGACCGGCTGAAGTAAGGAGTACATGAAATGACGGGGAATGTAATTTTATTGGGAGTTTGCGTGCTGTTGCTCGCTTACCTGGTGGCGGCGCTGCTCTGGCCGGAGAAATTTTAATTATGACTGCGAATGGCTGGTTTCAAATCGGACTTTTTTTGCTCATTATTTTTGCGTTGACCAAGCCGATGGGCGTTTTTATGGCTCGCGTATTCGACGGGGGGAAAACATTTCTCGACCCGATGTTGCGTCCGCTCGAGCGATTGCTGTACCGCGTCACCGGCGTGGACGATACGAGAGAAATGCGCTGGACGGAATACGCGATAGCCATGCTTCTTTTCAGCGGCGTATCCATGGTCGTTCTCTATCTGATCCAGCGTTTCCAGGCCTGGCTGCCATGGAATCCCCAACACTGGACGAACGTGGCCCCGGATTTGGCGTTTAACACCGCCGCGTCGTTTACGACGAATACGAACTGGCAAGCCTATTCGGGCGAAACGACGATGAGTTATTTCACCCAGATGGCCGGGCTTGCCTATCACAATTTCATGTCCGCTGCGACAGGGATAGCCCTGGCGATAGCTGTGATCCGCGGCATTGCCCGGCGCGAGAAAGAGACCCTCGGAAACTTTTGGGTGGATCTCACACGCGCAATCTTGTGGGTTCTGCTGCCCGCTTGCATTGTGATTGCATTGTTTTTCGTATCACAAGGAATGATTCAGAATTTCAAGCCGTACGTCACCACACAGCTTTTGGATCCGCAGACCGTGCAAGTAACCGGCGCGGACGGAAAAACGACACAACAGCGAATAACCGAGCAATTGATTCCCCAGGGTCCGGTGGCATCCCAGGAAGTTATCAAGATGTTCGGCACGAACGGAGGTGGGTTTTTCAACGCCAATAGCGCGCACCCCTATGAGAATCCCAATCCGCTCACGAACTTCATTCAGATAATCCTAATTTTCGCCATTCCCGCGGGACTTACCTACACGCTGGGCCGCATGACCGGCTCGCAGAAGCACGGATGGGCGGTGTGGAGCGCCATGGCCGCGCTCTTTGTTGCCGGCGTGATCTGCGCTTACACGGCGGAATCGAGAGGAAATCCGCTACTTCACGGCACGGACCAAAAAGTAAGCGCCACTCAGCCGGGCGGCAATATGGAAGGAAAAGAGGTGCGCTTCGGGATCGCGAATTCAGCGCTCTTTGCCACAGTAACGACAGATGCAAGCTGCGGGGCGGTGAACGGGATGCACGATTCCTTCACGCCGCTCGGCGGAATGATACCGCTGATTAACATGATGCTGGGCGAAGTGGTATTCGGGGGAGTGGGCGCCGGACTCTACGGCGTACTGGTGATGGTAATCCTGGCCGTATTCATCGCTGGATTGATGGTTGGTCGAACGCCCGAATATCTCGGCAAGAAAATCGAAGCATACGACGTGAAAATGGCCATGCTTTCGGTGCTCATTTTCTCTCTGATCATACTTATTTTCACGGCCATCGGAGTAGTGACCTCCTACGGAAAAGCCGGCATTTCAAATCCCGGGCCTCATGGATTATCCCAGATTTTGTACGCCTACACGTCGGGAGCGGCGAATAACGGATCGGCATTCGGTGGAGGAAACTGGAATTCGCTTTGGTACAACGTCACCATGTCGTTCGACATGTTGCTTGGAAGATTTTTCATGGTTATTCCCGTGCTGGCGATTGCAGGGAGTCTGGCGCGAAAGAAAATCGTGCCGGAATCCGCTGGGACTTTCCCGGTAACTACGCCCTTATTCTCGGCTCTGTTGGTTTCGGTCGTCCTGATCGTCAGTGCGCTGACGTTTTTCCCGGCCCTTAGTCTGGGGCCGATTCTGGAGCACTTATTGATGAACGCTGGAAAGGTCTTTTAAGGCTACGATGACAATTACTTCCAATACAGTAAAGAAATCTCTCTGGACCTCCGGAATTATCGGCGTTGCCGTGAAGGATTCATTCGTAAAGCTGAATCCTCGCACGCTGATGAAGAACCCGGTCATGTTCGTGGTGGAGGTGGGGTCCGTCGTCACTAGCGTCGGGCTCATAAGCGATTTGGTGCGCCACAACGGCAACTTCGGATTCGAGCTTCAGATCACGCTGTGGCTCTGGTTCACGGTCCTCTTTGCGAATTTCGCCGAAGCCATGGCTGAGGGACGTGGAAAGGCTCAGGCCGAAACGTTGCGCAAAGCTCGCCTGGAAACAATGGCCAAGCGGATGAAACCGGACGGCACCTTGGAAGAGGTCTCCGGGTCGAAGTTGAGAGTCGGAGACTTAGTGGTCATTGCTGCGGGAGAATTCATACCCGGAGACGGCGAAGTGGTAGTCGGCGTGGCCTCGGTGGACGAATCCGCTATCACCGGAGAATCCGCTCCAGTCATCCGCGAGTCCGGCGGCGACCGCTCGGCGGTCACCGGTGGGACGCGCGTGCTCTCCGATCAAATCACCGTGAAAATCACAGCGAATCCGGGAGAAACATTCCTGGATAGAATGATCAAGCTTGTCGAGGGCGCCGAGCGCCAGAAAACTCCGAACGAAATTGCCCTCAATATTCTCCTCGCCGGACTGACAATTATTTTCCTGCTCGCCGTGGTCACACTTCAGCCCATGGCTATTTATAGCGGCGCTCCTCAATCGGTCTTCGTTTTGATCGCGTTGCTGGTCTGCTTGATTCCTACCACTATCGGCGGGCTGCTATCCGCCATCGGAATCGCGGGAATGGACCGCGTGGTGCAGAGGAACGTGCTTGCAATGTCGGGAAGGGCCGTAGAAGCGGCGGGGGATGTGGACACTTTGCTGCTCGACAAGACCGGCACAATCACGCTGGGGAATCGTCGCGCAACAGAACTCGTTCCGGCACCCGGCGTGAAGGAACAAGACCTTGCGGATGCAGCGCAACTTGCTTCGCTGGCTGACGAGACTCCGGAAGGTCGCTCGATCGTCGTTCTGGCCAAGGAAAAATACAACCTGCGCGGCCGGGAGCTTTCGTCCTACGCCGCTACCTTTATTCCATTTTCCGCGCAAACCAGAATGTCAGGAGTAGATCTCGACGGGCGCGAAATCCGCAAAGGCGCTCCGGACGCCATCCTTCAATACTGTGCTCAGCCCGGCGGCCGCGCTCCAGTTGAGGTGGAAGAAACGGTCAAGGCGATTTCAAATGCCGGAGGCACGCCGCTGCTGGTGGCGGAAGATCGCCGCGTGCTGGGAACCATCTACCTGAAGGATATCGTGAAAGGCGGGATGCGCGAACGGTTCGATCAACTGCGCGCGATGGGAATTCGAACGGTGATGATTACCGGCGATAATCCGCTGACGGCGGCTGCCATTGCGCGAGAGGCCGGGGTGGATGATTTTCTGGCGCAAGCGAAACCCGAGGACAAACTTGCGCTGATTCGCCGCGAGCAGGCCAAAGGCAAACTAGTAGCTATGACGGGAGACGGCACAAATGACGCTCCCGCATTGGCTCAAGCGGACGTCGGCGTGGCCATGAACGCGGGAACGCAAGCCGCAAAAGAAGCCGGCAACATGGTCGATCTCGATTCCAATCCCACGAAGTTGATCGAGATTGTGGAAATCGGCAAGCAACTGCTGATCACTCGAGGCGCGCTGACGACGTTTTCTGTTGCCAATGACGTCGCAAAATATTTCGCCATCATTCCGGCGATGTTTGCAGGAGCATTCCCGCAACTCGGCGTACTGAACGTGATGAGTTTGAAGACGCCGCAGTCGGCCGTGCTTTCCGCGGTGATTTTCAATGCGCTGATTATTATCGCTCTGGTCCCGCTTGCTCTGCGGGGCGTGAAGTACGTCCCGGCGGGCGCGGAAGAACTGCTGCGCCGAAATCTGTTGATCTATGGACTGGGAGGCGTGATCGCCCCATTTCTGGGAATCAAGTTGATTGACGAGATCATCACTCATATTGGTCTGGCATGAGGACAACGTGAAAAGAAATCTGCTGATTTCGATTTGGATGACACTGGCTACCACGGTGCTTCTCGGGATCGTCTATCCGCTGGTCGTCACCGGACTTGCCCAGGTGCTATATCCCCGCCGGGCAAACGGAGAACTGATTGAGTCTCGCGGCAAGCTGGTGGGTTCGCGTCTGATTGGACAGCCCTTCACGTCTCCGGGCTATTTTCATTCCAGGCCTTCCGCGGCAGGTCCGGCAGGCTACGATCCCACGCAATCGGGCGGATCGAATCTCGCTCCCACAAATAAAGCGTTGCTCGACCGCGTTTCTGCAAGCGTGCAGACGCTGCACGCCGAGAATCCAAACGCCCCGATCCCGATCGATCTGGTCACCGCATCGGCGTCCGGCTTGGATCCGGACATCTCCCCGGCTGCGGCAGAGTTTCAGATTCCTCGCGTGGCAAAAGAACGCAAGATGAATCAGGACGACCTGCGAGCGCTCGTGCAGCAGCACACCGAGCAACGCCAGTTCGGATTTCTTGGCGAGCCGCGTGTAAATGTTCTCGGACTTAATCTGGAACTAGACCAAATTCACGCGATACAATGAATATTATTTTTCCGGATCAGTGGTCAGTGGCTTGCGGCGGATTGAATTTATACCCGACCCAGGGCTCCGTGTGGATGTAGCGAGGCTTGCGCGGATCCGGCTCGATCTTTTTTCTCAGTTGATTGATGAATACACGCAGGTACTCCGTTTCTTCGCCGTAATCCGGCCCCCACACGGCCTGTAGCAGGCGGCGATGCCCCAGCGTCTTTCCCTGATTTGCAACGAGATGCCGCAGCAGCTCGAACTCTTTTGGAGTAAGCCGAACCGGATTGTTCTTCACCATGACCACGCGTTTTTCGAAGTCAATCTGGAGATCGTCCGTCAGGAAGGGCGGCGCGGCATCGCCAGGCGCGCTCCGCCTGAGCGCGGCGCGGATGCGCGCCATTAATTCCTGCACACCGAAGGGCTTCACTACGTAGTCGTCCGCGCCGGCGTCGAGCGCCTGCACTTTGTCACGTTCGCTGTTTCGGATGGTGAGCATGATGATGGGCACGTCGCTGGAAGTCCGGATTTCCGCGCAGGTTTCAATGCCTGAAATTCCCGGCATGTTCACATCGAGGATAATAAGGTCAGGCCGCTCAGCGCGAAGCTTTTCGAGAGCTTCCTCTCCGCTGGCGGCTTCTACAACGGTATAACCGTGCGAAGTAAGGGTGGTGAGCATGACGCGGCGAATTTGGGGTTCGTCGTCAACGATCAGAATGGTCGCGGTGCTCATGAGCTTCCCGGGCGTGTGTGATCGATCGGCAACGTGAAGGAGAAGACGGAACCTTGGCCACGCTGGCTGGTTAGGTTCATCGATCCTCCATGAGCCACCACGATTGCTTTGGCAATCGGCAGGCCCATTCCTGTTCCCTGAACCAAGAAGCGCTGATCCTTGCCGCGATAAAATTTCTCAAAGATCAGGCTTTGCTCCAGGTCGTCGATTCCGGCGCCGCGATCGGCCACGCTGGTGGCCAGAAAATCTCCGCTTAGCTCCGCCGTAATCGTAATGGGTTCGTCGGCTGGGGAGTATTGATTGGCGTTCTCAATTAGATGCGAAAGAGCCTCTTTCACCAGCTCGAGATCAACTCGAACGCGCGGAAGTCCGGTCGCAACCACGACTCGCACCGTGCGATTGCCCAGTGTGGACTTGCATCGGATCAAAGCGGCGTCAATCACGTTTTCGATGGATGTGGATTCAAACTTGAGCTGCACTTCGCCCGCATCGAGACGTGCCATCTCGGCGGCTTCGCCAACCAGCCGGTTCAACCGGTCGCTTTCTTCATTGATGACGACGAGAAGATCTTGCCGTTGCGCGTCGCTAAGCCCCGCGTTGGTCAAAAGGTTTGTCACCGAAGCTTTAATCGACGTGAGCGGAGTTCGCAGGTTGTGCGTGACCGACTCAGTCAGAGCCGTACGCAAACGCTCGCCCTCGCGCGTGGCTTCGGTTTGTCCCAGTTGCTCGATCGCACGGGCACGCTCCATGGCCACGGCGATCAACGTACCGATAGCCTCCAGCGTTTGGCGGGAAAGAGTCGACCCCGAAATTCCCAGGCTGCCGATCGGGCGTACCCCTAGCCGAACCGGAACGAAGCAGAGACTGTTCGGAACGTCAATCACGGGCTCTTCACGAGCCACGATGGCTTTCAGGCTGTCGATATCCAGGCGCGGGATCACCGGGCCTGAGCGGTACACTTTCTGTTTTTCGGAGAGCAACAAAGCCGCTGCGCCCACTTCAAACGTATTCACAATCTGCGCAGGAATTCGGTTGAGTAGCTGAATCACGTTGCCGGATTCGAGCAGACCCTGGCTGAAGGCATATAATTTTTCGATCTCTCGCCTTCGCGCGGAAGCGTCTTCAGCCTTTTGGCGCGCGCGTGTGGATAGAGTGCTGGCAATGACGGAAACCACGAGGAAAGCGAAAAGTGCGACCCAGTTCTGCGGATCGGCAACCGTGAATTTTCCTACTGGCGGAAGGAAGTAATAATTGAATGCCAGCATTGCCGCGATGGACATAAACACCGAGACGGGAATGCCCCAAACCGTGGAAACGGCTAAAATAGCGAGAAGAAATGTAAGAGCAACGGTAGTGGGATTGACCGGAAGCACGCGGCGGTAGAATAGGGAAATTCCGAGAACCAGACCTAAAGCCGCTGCAAACCTGAGAAAACGGTAGAGAAATGGCTCGCGCACGTATGCCATTCTATCGTAGCTTTACCACTCGCTCGCAGAAGAGATTAAACGGAATGCCAAAGACTCCTGAAGAATGGCTGGCGGTATCGAAGCCGCCGGAAAAAACCAAGGGCATATTGAAGCTGTTTCTAGGCTATGCGCCCGGCGTTGGAAAAACGTACAGCATGCTGAGCGAGGCCATCCGGAGAAAGGGCCGGGGAGAAGACCTTGCGATCGGTGTGGTGGAGACGCACGGCAGAAAAGGCATCGCGGAATTGGTGCCTCAATTGGAGAGCATCCCGCGCCGCAAAATCGATTACAAAGGCACAATTTTTGAAGAGATGGATACGGATGCGATCATCGCGCGAAATCCGCAGGTGGTTTTGGTGGACGAGCTAGCCCACACAAACATTCCCGGCAGCAAGCATCGCAAGCGCTATGAGGACGTGCTCGAACTCATCGAGGCGAAGATCGACGTTCTCTCAACTTTAAACATTCAGCACATCGAAAGCATTGCGCCCACCGTGCGGGCCATTACCGGAGTGCAAGTACGCGAAACCGTGCCGGATTGGGTCCTGCAAATGGCGGACGAAACGGTAATGATCGATTTGACTCCCGAGGCTCTGCAGAACCGCATGAAGCGTGGCGACGTTTACGGCGGCGAAAAAGTGGAACAAGCGCTTAAGAATTTTTTTCGCCGCGGTAACCTGATCGCTTTGCGCGAACTGGCCCTGCGTCAAGTGGCGGAACAAGTGGATCGCAGCTTGGAGTCCTACATGGTGGAAAAGGACATCCGCGAAAGCTGGGCTGTTCGCGAACGCATCGCGGTGTGCATCAGCGGCAATCCGAAAGCGCAGTATCTGGTGGCGCGGGCAGCGCGCATGGCGCGTCGGATGGATGCGGAACTCTACGCCATCCATGTTGACGATCGCCCAGTGGACGAACAGAGCGAGAAAGCCCTCGTTGCAAACTTGCAATTTGCGGAAAGCTTGGGCGCCAAGCCGGTGCGCCTGAAAGGCGAAAATATTGCCGACGCCACGGCGCAATTCGTGCGAGACAAACACGTAACCCAGGTAATTTTCGGCCGCTCGGCGGTTGAGGGCTGGCGGAAACTGCGTTACATGAACGCCATCAATCGGTTCTTACGCGATGCGCCCGCGGTAGATGTTCACATCGTGACGCAAGAACCCGATTAGACCGCCATTCCTATTCGTTGTCCGCAGGTACGTCAAACTTCACAAGATCAGACTGGAAGCCCTTGGTCTTGACCGCCCCGTAAGCAATCCCGATGACCATCCAGATGCCACCGGCAATTTGTGCCGCGGGACTAAGATTCAGCCAGATGAAAAAACAAACTAAAAATCCCAGAACGGGCGAAACCAGGTCAGTCCAATGCTTCTCTTTGGCCCGCAAGTAGTATCGGGTAAGCGCTGCAGCATTCACCCCCATAAAAGCTATCAACGCCCCGAAATTAAGCAATTCTGCGCCGCGTTCGTAGCTGATTAGGAACGCGCCGGCCAGCGCAAGAGCGCCGACGAAGATGACATTGTTTCGCGGGATGTGATTCTTGGGATCAATAGCGCCAAAAAACTTCTTAGGGATCCCGTTGCTGCGTCCCATCCCATAGAGCAAGCGCGACGCTCCGAGTTGCGAACCCATTCCCGAACCGACATTCGCGATCAAAATCGTGAAGTTGAGCAAATGGAAAAGAAAGAAACCGCCGGCTCGCAGGGCCACTAACGGAAACGCAGATTCCACTTTGTCCGGCGGAAACGGATTCGAGCCCCACACGAGCTGCGCTGCATATACTTCGAGCGATGCTAATACTCCGGTGATCACGCACACCAGAACAGTCGCCAGCATAATGTTTCGCCGCGGATTTTCTACTTCTTCTGAGAATGTCGATATCGCGTCGAAGCCGATGTAAGTGAGGACCGCAATCGAAGTGCCGCGAAAGACGCCGCCGAAACTAAACGTCTGGGGATTATAGAATGGTTGCCAGAAAAAACCGCTGCCGTATTGGTGCAACCCCCAGATAAAGCGGATCACGAACGCAAAAAATATCACTACGACGATGGACATCCCGGCCGCCAGCACATCGTTTATCCGTGCTGAAGTTTTAACCGCACGCAGGTTAAGCACGGTGAAGGCAGCTGCATATCCGGTGGCTAGCGCCCAATAAGGTACCGCGGGCAAAATATTTTGAGTCAACTTGCTGCAGATCACCGTGCAGATCAGTGGGTTCAGAATGTAGTCCATCAACATCGCCCAGCCGGTGACGTACCCAAGCGAAGGATGGATTTCCTGGCCGACGTAGGTGTATGCGGAACCCGCGCTCGGATAAGCGCGCGCCATTTTGCCGTAACTCACAGCGGTAAAGAGCATCGCCACCATGGCGATCAGAATCGTGGTTACCACGTGGCCCCGCGCTGCGTTACTGATTACGCCGTAAATCCCCATCGGCGCGATCGGCTGAATAATCACGATGCCGATGATGATGAGGTCCCAAAGGTGAAGAGTGCGTTTGAGTGTGACCGGCGCAGGCGATGGCGAACTTGCTTCGTTGCTCATTCCGTGGTGACCGATTTTACAAGATTCCTGGGATGGTCCACATCGCAGCCATTCAACGTGGCGAAATGATAAGCAAAAAGTTGCAGCGGCACTACCTCCAGGATCGGTAGCAGCAATTCTGGCGCAGCGGGAACGTGCATGACGCGGTCTGCAAACGTCGCAATTTCGCGATCTCCTTCGGACGCAATCGCGATTGATTTTCCGCCGCGGCCCTTGATGTACTCGAGCACTGAAAGCGTTTTCTGGTATCGCAGCATGGAATCCGGATCGGCCGGATCGCGCGTGGCCAGCACGATCACAGGAAGCTTTTCGTCCACCAACGCATTCGGCCCATGCCGCAGTTCGCCGGTTGGAAGGCCTTCCGCTTGCACGTAAGAAATTTCCTTCAGCTTCAGCGCTCCTTCACGAGCAATCGCATAATGAACGCCGCGGCCAAGAAATAAAAACGCTTTCGCCTGTTGATATTCGCGAGCGCATCCGGCGGCCTGCGCGTCCCAGGAAGGAAGAGCCTTTTCGATTTCCACGGGTAGCGCGCGGAGAGAATCCAGATGCGCGCCCACAACCCCGGAAGTGATACGGCCGCGTTTGCGCGCCAGAAATAATGCGAGAAGATACAGCATCGTCAACTGTGACGTGAAACTTTTTGTCGCCGGCACGGCTTTTTCCAGCCCGGCGAACGTATGCAGCGTGGCGCTCGCTTCGCGGGCGATGGTGGAATCGGCAACGTTCGAAATCGCTACGGTTTTTGCTCCGCGACTGAGCGCCTGGCGTTGCGCTGCTATGGTGTCGGCCGTTTCACCCGATTGCGTTATGACCACCACGATGGGCTCGGTGTCGGCATGCGTGGAGCGGTAGCAGTATTCGCTGGAATATTCCACGTCCACTGCGATTCCCGCGAGGTCCTCCATCACGATTTCGCCCGCCAAGCCGGCATGGCGGCTCGAGCCGCTGGCCGCGATAATGATTTTCTTAAAGGCGAAAACCGCGCTTTCAATGGGCTCAAGCGTGTCGGAAAAAATGGATTCCTCTTGTACGTTTCGCCGGATGCATTCGCGGATAGCGTGTGGCTGTTCGTAAATCTCGCTGAGCATCGAATTCGGGAAGCTATGCGGCGCCGAATTACCCGGCTTCCAGTGTTCGTTGGGCATCAGCGCCCGCCGCCCGTGCCTTGTGGGGGAACTGCCCTGGCTTCCTTCAACTGGATCTTCGTGCTCTCAATGGTCCAACCCGCGACGGTGAGCTCAAGAGGATCGGAAACTTCCGACGTGCTCAAGTATCGCGCGTCAATTTCGCGGGATTCTCCGGGCATCAGCTCGATATAATTGTCGTCCCAAAAGACCGGAAGGATTTCCGCGGCTTGACCGCTCTTCTGAATTCCAAATCGCACTTGAAACGCCAGATGATCGCTGGGGTTTTTCACCGTCAGATGGACTATAGGACCGTCCGCGGTCGTGACCCGGCTTCCCTCAACATCGAGTTGCACTTTGGGTAAGTTCTGCAGAGCGCTCAAATCTTCGTACGATGATACGGGCGTGTATTTGTAAGTGGTTTTCGCCCATTCGTAGACGTCCTTCTTCGAAGAAAGCCAATAAAAGTTAGTACTCGCGGTCTTTCCATCGCTGGTCTGAAGATCGAGCTTCACGAAATACAAGGGAGACGCAGGACTAAAAGCTTCCGCGGGAAGCGTGAGAACCTTCGCCACGCCATCCGCATCCACGTCCGTTTGAACCTGGCGGGAGAATCTTTCGTGCAACGAATCGTCGTAGAGATGCGCTATGACGCTCAAGCCGGTGAATTTCTGATAGAGGCTGTTCACCACTACGATGCTGTTGTCGTCGTACGAATACTGGACGTGCAAAGGTTCGCAAGCTTTCTTCGTGCCGAAATATCCGCCGGCCGGCTGCTGATAGTAATCGTAAAGGTGCCAGATCAACGAGGGCCAGGCGTTGTTTAACATCCATTGAATGACGCCGGTAGAAGTGTATTTGTTCCGGGAATAAGCTTCGAACATGGCCCGCTCGCCATCGTAGGCCATGGCCTGCGATTTGATTTCGTAATCGTCGAGACCGGCAGGGGCGCCATAAATTGATTTCATCGCTCCGTCAAAGTGGCTTAAATCCTTGAAGCCCTCGGAACCGGCGTGATAATTCCAAAAGGAATCCTGAGGCCACAAATGGTCTGCGGGAATAAATTTACGCAGGCAACTCACGAGCGGAACAGCGGGGCCGGGGCCGGTTTCGGTATTGAAGCCAAAGGCTCCGCCGTATTTGCTAGTGTCAATCAGCCAATAATTTGGCGGGACGTAATCATACGGTCCGGTCATCTTGACGCCCGACTTTCCCGTCACCGAGGTTGGCGTCGCCGATGCAGAAGAAATAAAAGGATTCGGCCAATCTGTTTCTTTCAATACTTTGATGTATTCCGTTTCAACGTCCGCCGGCGGCGGCATATCGCTGCCGTTCAACCACACCAGCATGCTGGGGTGGCTTCGCATACGGAGAATTTGCGAGCGCAAGGATGCGGAAGCGATTTCGAGATCGCCCGGCTGCCAGTGCTTCCACAGCTCCCAATGATCGCAGCAGCACCAGCCCGCCATAATCAGCACGCCTTGCTCATCTGCGAGATCGTAGAACTCATCCGTCTCCATCTTTCCTTCCAGACGGATTGTGTTCAGGTTCATCTCGCGGACGTAGCGAAAATCTGTTTCCAGACGGGCCTGATCTGCGCGCAACAGCATATCCGGCGACCACCCGCCGCCACGGATGAGAATCTTTTTTCCGTTCACGTAAAATTGCCGCGCGCCCTGCGGATTCAGTTCCGAAGTAATCTCACGGATCCCAAACCTCACGTTTTGCTCGTCAGATAAATCGTCGCCTACAACGAAACGCAGATTCAGGTTGTGAAGTTCCTGCGCCCCCATGCGATAGGGCCACCATACTTTCGGATTCTTGATGCGTAACTGCGGGAACTCATCAGAAGTAAAACGGATTACGCGAGTTTCCCCCGGCTTCAGAGCAAGCGTCTGGCGAAATTTCACATCTTCAATCCGGCCGTCCAGAAAGCCGGTGATCTGTTTGTCGCTGGCGTTAATCAATTCAGTTTCCACAGCGAGGTCCGCTTCATCGAGCGACGCAGAAGGGAAGTGAGTGGCCACCATGGGATTGCGAATCGCGACTGCCTCGCTGCTTTGCAAGTAAACGCTGCGCCACAATCCCATGTCCTTGTCGGGAGGCGCCGGGTTCCAATCAACCCAGTTAATTCCCAGATCCTTCTCGGTCTGCGCGATGGTTTCCACGCCAAGTGCGTTAGGTCCATCACGGTTCACCATCGAGCTGATATCGAAATCGTATGTGCGGTAGGCTCCAGCAATATCCTTTCCACCCGCCACTAACTTGCCGTTCAGCCAGATATTGGCATGGTTGTTGATTCCGCCGAAGTGCAGCCAGACGTGCCGCGCCTTGTAATTCGCAGGAAGCACGAATTCGGTGCGATACCACCACGAGCAGCGGAAGGGACTGTCTTTCGGCATAGCGAGCAACGAAAAGTTCTTGCCGATTGGATAAATTGTCCCTGGAATGTCGCGCAAATTCTTGCCGTAGTACGGGTCCGGATAGGTTTTATCGGCGACCAGCGCGGCCACCACCGTTGTCGGTACAGTCGCTGAATGCCAGCCGTTCGTCTTGTATCCCGGGGCCGAGATTTGCTCGCCCTTGGCAAGAAACAGGCAAGAAGACTGCAGCGTCCAGCCTTCATGCAAAAACATTTTCGTGCCCGATGGCTCAGGCGTATTTGCCGACGTAATACACGGCGCGAAAGGCAGAATCAGGCATAAAAAGATTGCGAAGGATAAAAACAAAATGAGGCGAACGCCCGGCTGCTGTTTCGACGACATTCCCCACTCTCCAAAATCTGTCTATCTGAGCAAGGACAACTGAAATCCATGAAGATGGAACGCCGCAACTTCCGTATTGATTTTATTAAAGTTTATTAAACTGACGTATTATTCCCACCTTGCCCGTGGTGTCAAGGAAAAACACCCGTGCCGCTTCAATCCGCCCCGGCCCAGGGCACCGAGCGTGAAGATTCGCGCACTACGAGTTCGGGCGCTAGTTTTCGGTGGACTACTTCAAATTCGCGCTCTTCAATCGTCGCGTTGATGGCCTCCAGCACGATTCCGACCGACGCGCTTCCCAACGCCTCCATGGGCTGTCGCACCGTAGTCAGAGACGGAACCGAAAGCCCGGCAGGCATCACGTCGTCGAAGCCGATCACCGAGCAATCCTCGGGAACTTTCAAGCCGGCGCGCGCCAATCCGCGAATTGCACCGAAAGCGGTCATGTCGTCAAACGCCATCACCGCGGTAAAACGCTTCTTGTGCTTCAAGAGTTCTTCGATAAGTTTGAAGCCGCCCTCGAAGCCGGAATTTGGGTCCAGCGAGTCAGGCAAATCCACTACCAGGGCCGGATCGATTTCCAAGCCCACCGAGCGCGCAAACGAACGCACACCACGCCAACGGGGAGAGCTGTCCACCAGCATTTTCGGGCCTCTAATGAAGGCAATCTTACGATGACCCAGCGAGTAAAGGTGTTCCATCGCCAGATGCGCACCCGCTTCATTGTCCGTCATCACTGAACTGATGGAGCCGCTGAGCTCGCGGCCGATCATGACCGCAGGAATATTCCTTTTCTCCAGGTCCGCGAGAATATCGATGTCCACAAAAAGCCAGTTAGCGACGAAGACCAGAGCCTCCACGGGTCGCGCGAGCAGCATCTCCAAATAGCGTTCGAAACGGCCGCGCTGATTGTGGACGTCCGTCAGAATTGGCAGATACGACGCTTGATACAGTGAGTTTTCGATTCCGCGAAGTATCAAAGTGCAAAACGGGTCCGTGATGTCGAACACCATCACGCCGACCGTGCGATTCCGTTTCGCGCTGAGGAAACGCGATACCACCTTCGGGCGATAGCGGAGCTTTTTCGCGGCTCGCTCGATGCGATCCTTCGTGGACGGCGGAATGTACCTGGCCAGCGGAGCATTATTCAAAACGATAGAAACGGTAGCCGGGGAAACGCCGCTTTCCTGCGCCACGTCGCGCAGTGTAACTCCAGACTTCACGGCTTTGCGGCGTGCCAAAACTGTCCTCCCGCGAAAGTGTTGCAGCTTGTGAGCGTGCGCACATCTTTACCATAGCCCGCGCATCGAGGCCAGCGGAACCAGTCTAAGTCGTCGATGAATGGCGCATGTGGAGGAACACGCAAATCAGAGGAGCGGTTTATAAAGTCGGAAACTCGAAGTTAGACATGAGGGATTTGAGAGGCGTCCCATCCGCCGCCGATGGCCTTGATCAGTAGCACGCTGGCCGTCATCCGTCTGGTGAGAATTGTTACAGCCGTGACCTCGTCGGTAAGCGCCGCACTTTGGGCCGTAGTCACCTCCAGGTAGCTTGTGACCCCGCCCCTGTAACGGGTAATGGACAGCTCGACCGAATGCTTTGCCGCCCCCACCGCAACATCCTCGGTTTGCGCTTCGCCTTGCAAAATGCGCAACGCGGCCATATTGTCTTCCACTTCTTGGAACGCGCTTAGCACGGTCTGGCGATAATTGTCGATGGACTGATCGTACGCAGCTTTTGCCTGGTCCGACGTGCCGCGCCGGCGTCCCGCATCGAACAGCGTTTCGAGAGCCGTTCCGCCCACGGCCCAAAGTCCACTGGGCCCTTGAAACAGCGTCCCCACGGCGATGCTTTCAAAGCCGCCTTGTCCCGTGAGTGTGATCAACGGGAAGTACGCAGCTCTGGCGATACCGATTTGCGCGTTGGCCGCCTGCATTCGTCTTTCCGCGGCGGAAACATCGGGTCGCCTCTCGAGCAAGTCTGACGGCAATCCCGGCGGAATCGCCGGCGGCGGAGCGTCCAGAGGCGAAGGCGCCAACGTAAAAGCTGATGGAGGCTGCCCCGTGAGCACGGCGATGGCATGTTCGAATGCGGCGCGCTGGACTTCTACGTCGATCGATTGCGCGCGCGCGGTTTCGAGTTGTGTCTGCGCTTGCGCCACGTCCACGTCTGAGGCGAGCCCGCCCTTGAACCGAGTTTGCGTAAGATCGAGGGCTTTCTGGTATGCCACGACCGTAGAGTCCAAAAGCTGTTTCTGCGTGTCAAGACCTCGTAGCTGGAAATAATCCATGGCCAGTTCGGCGTGCAGGCTCAGACCAACGCTGGCAAGGTCGGCAGCGCTGGCTTGCGCCTGCGAGCGGCTTTGTTCCACCGTGCGGCGAACGCGGCCCCAGACGTCCAGCTCATAAGACGCATCGATTCCAGGAACCTGGAAATCATTGAAAGTCTGCGTGTTTCCGACGACTCCCAGAGGGCGATTCTGGGAAAAACGTTCGCGCGCGATTGCAGGGTCGGCTGCTACCGTGGGAAAAAGGAATGAGCGCGAGATACGGACCGCTGCGCGGGCTTGCAGAAATTGCGCCTGGGCTGCCTTCAGGCTTTGGTTCGAAACATCAATTTTCTCTTCCAGAGTGTTCAGTAGCGGATCTTGATAAACTTCCCACCACTTTCCCTTTATTGCCTCGGCGCTGGGCTGCGCTACTTTCCAATCATTGCTCTCTTTGTAGTCCGCAGGAACTTCCGCCTTGGGCCGCACATAATTCGGGCCCACTGTGCATCCGCCGAGAAAAAAAATTGCGAGCAAAAACAAACGGTCGGAATGCCGTGACCGATCGCTCGTTCTTGCTTTCACCGTACGCAATGTGATTTCCCTACTTGCCCGCATAGCTGATTCGCCAGATTGAATTCGATCCGTCATCGCTGACCATTAGTGAACCGTCTTTCGCTACCGCCACTCCCACGGGTCGGCCCCAAACTTTCCCGTCGGGCGTGACGAATCCGGTCACGAAATCTTCGTACTCCCCGCTGGCCTTGCCGTTCTTGACCGGAACGTACACAACTTCGTAGCCTGTACGGACGGATCGATTCCAGGAGCCGTGTTCGCCTGCAAAAATGCTTCCACGGTATTTCTCCGGAAATTGCTGCGCTTCATAGAAGGTTAATTCGAGCGACGCATTGTGCGGTTCCAGCAGCACGTCGGGCACAATCACTTTGTCCTTCAGTTCGGGATGCTTGCCTTTAAGGCGAGGATCTTCGTTTCCGCCGATGTAATACCAGGGCCAGCCGTAAAAGCCGCCTTCTTGAACGTGCGTGATGTAATCCGGCGGAAGGTTATCGCCTATGTCGTCTCGTTCGTTCACTGAGGTCCACAACACACCGGTTGCAGGATCAATCGCTATACCAACAGGATTGCGAATTCCCGATGCATACACAGCCAAATCCGAGCCGTCCGGATTGGCCTCTAGAATGTTCGCGCGGTGGTAATTAGACTTATCTTCATCAATGTTCGCAATATTGCCGCGCGAGCCGACTGCAACGTACAGTTTCTCTCCGTCCAGCGAGAACGCAACGTCCCGCGTCCAATGCCCTTCGAAGCTGCTGGGAAGACTTGCGATTACGGTTTCAGGGCCGCTGCGAGCTTTCAGATCTCCATTTTGGTAGGCAAAGCGCACCACCGAATTCGTATTGCCGACGTAAACAAATTTGGGATCCGGTCCTGGAGGATAAAACGAAATACCAAAGGGTCGCGTGAGGCCGGTAGCGAAAGTTTCCGTCGTTTCGGGTTTTCCGCCGGCAGTGATGCCTCGGAATACGAGAATGCGGCCCGGCCCGCTTTCGGCCAGAAACAGATCGCCATTTGGTGCCGTCCGAATCAATCGCGGATTCTTTAGATTTTCCGCGTACAGCTCCACTTTGAACCCGTCCGGAGCTTTTGGCCAAGCTTCCGACGGCCGGGACACCACGTGCGCTTCATTGTCGGAGGAGGCCGTAGCGTAAGGCTGGGGCAAATCGGCTGCGGAAATGTGGTGAACACTCCCGGGCTTTTCCATACGAAAGTCGGTGAACGGACCACTTTGGCCCGAAGTTTGCGCCAATGCGTTCATTTCACGAGCTGCAGACACCGTGCGATACGCAACCACCGACAACAGACCAACCAATAGTATCGTTAGGATTCCCCAGAAAGAACGTCTCATGCTATCTCCTCTCCCCAGCTCCCATTTCTAAAGCGGTGACCGTAGAGCCGATTTCAGATTCCGCGTCCCACCGCGGTACTCACTTTTTTGGCCCACCCGATGATTGCTGATTGGATTGCGGCTGTAATGTCTGCTGCCCACTCGGCTGTTGTTGATTTTGTTGGGCGATCTCAACCTGCTCGCCTTCCACCAAGGAGTCTGGAGGATTGACCATCACATTCTCCTGTCCACTGAGCCCGGAAACTACCTCCACTTCGCTCCCGAAATCGCGCCCCAGCACAATCGGCACGAGCGTCGCCTTATCGCCGTCCTGGACCGTCGCAATCTGCAAGCTCTGTGAACGGAAAATCAGCGTGTTCACCGGAAGAATAAACGTGGGCACCGTCTCCGGGAGCTTCAGGTGGACCTCGGTGTATCCGCCGGGAAGAAGCTCGCCCGTCGTGTTATTGACGTCCACTTCCACCAGCAGCGTGCGAGATGCTTGTTCGATCGCATTGGCGGTTCGCACCAGCTGGCCCTTGAAGCTACGGCCCGGAAACTCCGCTAGAGTTAGGTCTGCAGAGAGCCCGGGCTTGGCGGCCTGCGAATACTGCTGGGGAACGTTGATGTACACGCGCAGGACTCGCGTCGATTGAATGTGAAACATCTCCTTTGCCGCGCCGCCGCTGCCGGAATCGATCAGTTGTCCTATATCTGTGTTGCGCGCCGTAATGATGCCGTCAAAGGGCGCATAAATTTTGTTGAACGCCTGCGTTTCCTCCAGCCGCCTCACATTGGATCCCGCGGCTGCCACGGTGGCTTTCTTTGCTTCGAAATCGCCGTGCGCGTTGTCTACGTCCTGTTTTGAAACGGCATCGGTGTTCTTCAGACCGTCGTAGCGGTCCGCCGTAATCTTCGAAAGGTTCATATTTGCTTGCGCTGTGTTCAGATCGGCGCGCGCTACTTGAAGCTGCTGATCAACTTCTGGCGTCTCGATGTCCGCCAGCAACTGGCCCGTCTTCACGTGCCCGCCGATGTCCACATACCATTTCTTCAAATATCCGTTCGTGCGCGCGTAGATGGGGGCGTCTTCAAAAGCCTGCATATTGCCGGGAAGAACGATCTCCTGGTGTGGATCGCCGCGTTTGGGATGAATCACGATCACGGTTGGAATAGCCAAATTGTGGGTTTCCGTGCGCAGCGCGGCCTTAGCCCGTAAGCGCGGCACCACTCCCATCACGACAATGCCCGCCACGATAATTGCCACAAGTACGGCAATCACCACGCCGTGGCCAGTACCTCCTGGTTTTTGCGCTGGCCGATCGTAGGACTCCTTCGCCGCTGCGCCTTGCGGGTCTTGTTTGTCTGGCTGGTCAGTCATCGATCCTTTTTCCTTTTCGTACCACTTTATTCTTAGATGATTTGCGATGCCGGGCGGACTCAATAGCACCGCGCGTCAAATTCGGGCTACGCTCTCCGCTCTCGCCATCCATGTACGATACTAAAAAAGACCGGCACAAAGAAAAGAGTAGCGACGGTGGCAAACAAAAGTCCCCCGATCACGGCGCGGCCCAAAGGCGCGTTTTGTTCGCCGCCTTCTCCCAGCCCTAGTGACATGGGCAACATTCCGATGATCATCGCCAAAGCGGTCATGATCACGGGCCGGAACCGTGTGAATCCGGATTCCAGGGCGGCTTCCTCCGCGGTCTTACCTTCGTCGAACCTTTCTCTTGAAAAACTAACCACCAGGATGCTGTTCGCCGTGGCTACGCCCATGCACATGATTGCGCCCGTGAGCGCTGGTACGCTAAGGGTCGTCCTGGTAATGAAAAGGAACCAAACGATTCCAGCCAAAGCCGCCGGCAGCGCCATCAGGATGATGAACGGATCAAGCCAGGACTGAAAGTTGACCACGATGAGCAGATAGACGAGAAGAATCGAAAATAAGAGTCCCCACAAAAGACCCGAGAACGATGATTGCATGGTGGCAATCTGTCCTCGAACGATAAGTTGTGATCCGCGCGGCAGATCTTTCTTGCTTTGCGCGATGATCGGCGCAATTTCCCGGGCGACCCCGCCGAGGTCCCGGCCCTGCACAGCTCCATAAATGTCGATGACCGGCTGAACGTTGTAATGAGAAACAACGCCCATCTCCGCTCCCCGGCTGACGCTTGCCAGGCTGGCCAGTATTGACGGTGGTGCATTCGGATTTGTCCCGGTAACCGGGATATTTTCGAGATCTTGTAGCGTATCGATTCTGTACTGAGGCATCTGCGCCGCGATGTTGTAGGTCACCCCCGTCTTGGGGTCGAGCCAGAAACTGGGAGCGGTTTGAAAACTCCCGCTGAGCGAGATCAACAGGTTATTGGCGACGTCGCGCTGCGTAAATCCGATTTGTTCCGCCTTGGTGCGATCGATATCAAAATGCAACTTCGGCTGGTCGAATGGTTGCTGGATTCGGAGATCGGTGGTGCCGGGAACGAATTTCAGTTGATTCATCAATTTGTCCGCAAAATCACGGTCGCCCACTAGATTCCTGCCGACAATCTGAATATCGATCGGAGCAGGCAACCCGAAGTTCAGGATCTGGCTCACCATGTCCGCGGGCAGAAAATAAAATGTCACGCCAGGGAAATCGCTGCTCAGCCGTGTACGTAGGTCGTGAACGTATTCTTCCGTCGGACGGTGTTTCTTCGATAGTTCCACCAAGATGTCCGCATCGCCTGGCCCGATCGGCGCGGAATTGCTGTAAGAAAGGTTAAAACCGCTGTACGGCAGGCCAATGTTGTCTATGATCGTGGCTAACTCTGATTTGGGAATCAGGCGGCGCATGTCGTCGTCCACGCGTTCGCAAATTGCCGCCGTCTCTTCAATCCGCGTTCCGGTCGGTGCACGCAAGTGAAGTTTGAATTCGCCGCTGTCTACCGTGGGAAAGAAGTCCTGCCCGACCATGGGCAAAAGTACGAAAGACAGCACGCAGGCGCCGAAGAAACAGATCACAAATACGCGGTCGTGACGGATACAGGTTTCCAGCAGCCGGTGATATCCGTCCCGAAGCTTCTCGAATCCCTGTTCAAACTTTTGTTGGATTCGCACGAACGGGTTGCGCGATTTCGACGCCTCCCCATGGCTCTCTTCAATTTGGGCCACCAGCAGATACTTGGCCATGGTGGGCACCAGCGTCCGCGATAACAGATAGGACGCGAGCATGGCGAAGCAGACGGCCTCGGCTAGCGGAACGAAAAGGTAGCGCGCCACTCCGGAGAGAAAAAACATCGGTACGAACACAATGCAGATGGAAAGCGTGGAAACGAACGCAGGCACCGCTATCTGCGACGCTCCATCCAGAATGGCTTGAACGATTTCTTTCCCCTGGTCTATGTTGCGGTTAATGTTCTCGATCTCGACCGTCGCGTCGTCCACCAGAATTCCGACAGCGAGCGCCAGGCCGCCGAGAGTCATGATGTTAATTGTTTCGCCCATCGCGCTCAGGACGATAATTGATGTAAGGATCGAAAGCGGAATCGAGACGGCGATAATCAGCGTGCTGCGCCAGCTGCCCAGGAATACCAGAATCATGAACCCCGTAAGACATGCAGCGATGATTGCTTCGCGAACGACGCCCTTGATCGATGCCAGCACGAAAATGGATTGGTCCGAAAGAGGCTTAATCTCAAGTTGAGGCGGCAGCCCTGCCTGGATCTGCGGCAGCAGCGCTTTGATACCCGAAATGATGTCCAGCGTGGATGCGTCTCCGTTCTTCTGGATCGACATCAGCGACGCGCGTTTTCCATCCACGTTGACAATGTTCGTTTGCGGCGGAAAACCGTCCCGCACGTTGGCCACATCGTGGATATAAATGGTGCTGCTCCCTACTGTCTTGATCGGCAAATCGTTGAGTTCGCCTACCGTGGCGGGGGCACCATTCATGTCCACCTGGTACTCAAACGCTCCGATCTTCGTCGTGCCCGCCGGCAGAATCAGATTCTGCAGGGTAATGGCGTTGACCACGTCCAGCGGCGAAAGCCCTTTCGACTGCAGCGCCGTCGTGTTCAGATCCACTTGGACCTGCCGCTGCTTGCCGCCATAGGGATACGGAATCGCCACGCCCGAGATGGTCACCAGCCCGGTGCGGAGAAAGTTCAACCCGATATCTCCCAGTTGCTGTTCCGACAGTCCTTTGCCCGAAAGCGCCAGCTGAAGTATAGGGACTGTCGAGGCGTTGTAAGTGATGATGAAAGGCGGCGTGGTTCCCGGAGGCAATGTCCGCACGATGGGCTGCGATATTGCGGTGACCTGCGCAATTGCGTTGGCCACCTGCACGCCTTGGTGGAAAAAAATCTTCACCACCGCGATACCGCTCAACGATTGCGATTCAATGTGCTCGATATCGTTAACGGTGGTAGTGAGTGATCTTTCGTAGTTAAAAATAATACGGTTGGACATCTCCTCGGGAGATAGTCCGGTGTAGTTCCAGATGACGCTGACAACGGGAATATCAATATTTGGAAAAATATCCGTGGGCGTGCGTAGAATCGCGACCGGCCCAAGTATAAGCAATAAAATCGACATCACCACGAACGTATAAGGCCTGCGTAATGCTAGTCGAACTATCCACATTCAAGGGACCCCCGAACCGTTTGGAAAGCACCGAAACTCTTCCCGGACGGTTCTAACGTCAATATAACCGCATTATTATTGCACGCAGTACGCCAAAAAAAGTCACGGCCGGTTGGACAAGGATATGCAACCGAAACGCAACAATCGCTCCGCCCACTAGTCCGGTCATCGCTGTGATCTGTGATCAAAGGAACGCAAAAAATAATTACAGGGCCGCAACTTTTCACGAATCCACGGGTTCATTAAGTACGTCTAAAAGAGTGGCTCCAACCCGGTCAGTTGCTGTCACGGATTAGACGCGGGGCAGGGAGGAAAGGGTCCAATGCCTGTCATTGTCGTCGTGCTTATGTTTCTTGTTCTGTTTTTGCTGGCGGTCATCGCTATGATTCTTGGCCCGTTCCTCGGCGTGGGCTATGCCCTCTGGAACTTCACCCACAACCATGCGCCGCAGCAATGTGTCTCGGACTTCCAGCCGTTGGAGCTGAAGAATCGCATTGATCCTCGGAATGCGTTGCCCCGCCGCTGAAGCAATTCAAGGAAATAATTTCTACTCGAGCGTCAGCAGCGACCCGGAAATTAGAGTGAAAGTACTGTTTTGGGAAACCCTTCCGGCGATTCCCAAATCAGACTTCTTCATCATCGAACTCCAAGGAAATGCCAATCAAGAGCAAGTCGCGTCCTTGGACGGGCATGGGAGTGAAAATCCATCTCTTTAGTGGTCAATTTCATAGGTGGCAATATTGGTAAAACAAATGCATAATCCCTTCTCGACACAGATTCCCAGCAATTCCGTTCTGTTGTCAAATCAGGGGAAATGGAGCAGTTTCGGACATTCGGGGTCAAGTTCGCACGGAAGATTGACCTCCGCCGTCTGGGAGCGCTGGCAGTTTTAACTTTGGGCAGTTTCTCGATTTGGATTGCGCTTACCTCGAGCGTAAACCGCCAAATCGCACCGGACTATACCTCGTTGTTTCGTTCTGCCGGCCAAGACACTCCGCAAATTTCACTCGATGCGAATGACTCTGCCCGCGCGGTTTATCCCTATTCCGTGATCCCTGGCGGCGTAGAAAGCGCCGCTGAATTGAGGAATTCGGCTACCCGCGATCCGGTCGTCGCCAAACATTACGAGGATTTTTACATCGAAAGAGCGCGAGTTGTTCGCCTGAGCGAAGACCGCCCCCTCTACGTGTCCTACCGTCTCGGTAATAACGTCTTTTGGTCGAAGAAGCGATTCATGCTGCGCAAGGGCGAAACTGTAATCACTGACGGCGAGCACATGGCCAGAACTCGTTGCGGAAACCGCCTCGCCGAAGCCCCGACTGGCCCGGTTATGGCCGCGGAACCGGAGCTGGAAGCAGCCCCGCCGGAAGAGGCGCAAGCTCTTGTGGGAGGACCTGCCTTTGCTGGCGCACCTGTTGCCCCTGGTGAGGTTCCTCTAACGCCGACGCCGACTTCTGCAATTTCACCCGGTTCCGGATTTCCGGGCGGCGGGATTATTGGTTCTCCGGGAATTCCTATTGCCGGCGGTGGCACTCCCTCTTCTCCATCAACTCCTGTCACACCGATAATTCCGCCCCCGCCGATCACCACGCCGGAACCGGAAACACTTCTAATGTTGTCTGCAGGCCTGACCGGAATTTTGCTGGGTCGAAAGAAGTGGAAGTCCTGATTTTGCCGGCATGGCGTTCTACAACTGCGTGAACCTCACCGCCCGGCTCAGAGCAGCAGCCTGTAATCTATTCCATCGGCAATCCAACATAGTTCTCGGCCAGCGTCTGTGAAGCGGCGCGCGAGCTGGTAACGTAATCAAGCTCTGCAAGCTGCCGGCGATGGTCAAACGCATTCTCGTTTTCCCACAAGTGCAGCATGGACGTCATCCACCATGAAAACCGCTGCACTTTCCAAACGCGCCGCAAGCAGGTCTTAGAATAGGCTTCCAGCAGATCCTGACGGCCCGACGCATAATATTCGCCGAATGCTCGAGCGAGCACCCGCACATCAGCCACCGCAAGATTCAACCCT
Source organism: Acidobacteriota bacterium (assembly GCA_003167215.1). Taxonomy (GTDB): domain Bacteria; phylum Acidobacteriota; class Terriglobia; order Acidiferrales; family UBA7541; genus Palsa-295. The sequence goes on from PMTV01000049.1 coordinate 73,356, forward strand.
TTCGCTCCTGTGGGTGGAACGATATGAGCCGCATCTCCTGCAATAAATAGTTTGCCGTACTGCATGGGCTCGACCACCGAGCTGCGCATTCCTGTAACGCCTTTCTGGATGATGGGCCCTTCGATCAGCCTCCAGCCCTCCGTGGTTGCCAGCCTGGTATGTAGTTCCTCCCAAATTCGCTCGTCGGACCACTCCACTAAGTTCTCGTCCGGCTTGCACTGAAGGTAGAGCCGGCTGATCTGTGGCGAACGCATGCTGAGCAGCGCGAACCCGCGCTCGTGATACGCGTAGATCAGCTCCTCGGACGAAGGCGGCGCTTCAGCCAGTATGCCTAGCCACGCAAACGGATAAACCCGCTCGAATAGCGTGAGCACGCCATCCGGAATCGACGGCCGGCAAATGCCGTGAGAGCCGTCGCATCCCGCGATGAAATCGCAAGTGAGCTGCTGCGCTTCGCCTTCTTTGCGAAATAAAATTGTGGGTTTCGCGGAAGATTTCGTTTCGCCGAAATCGCGAATGCTCACATCTTCCACATCGAAAAGAATCTGCCCTTTGGACGCCAGCCGCGCCTTCACCAGGTCTTTGATCACTTCGTGCTGCGCATAAATCACGATCCCGCGCCCGCCGGTAAGCTCTCTGAAATCGATATGGTGCGTGCGTCCGGAAAACCTCAGGTTCACTCCGTAGTGAGTCAGCCCTTCCCGGCGCATCCGCTCGCCCACGCCGATTTCCTCTAGCAGGTCAACCGTGCCTTGTTCCAGCACCCCGGCGCGCACGCGTTCTTCGCAATATTCCCGGCTGCGAGCCTCGATCACCACGGACTCGATGCCTTGCCGATGCAACAAGTGCGAAAGCACCAGCCCCGCCGGTCCCGCTCCGACAATTCCTACCTGTGTTCTCATGGTGCTTGGCGTTTCCTTTGAACTCTTGGACGCCCCGAGCCGCGGATGTTACCATGCGGCCTCGTCTTGGTCTCGATGGGAGCCGCGAAGAATGCTGGTAAGCCGCAAGAAACTGCTCGTCGAATGGGGCCACTGCGATCCCGCAGGCATCGTCTTTTTCCCGCAATATCTCGCTTGGTTCGACGATTGCACCACCGCACTATTCCTGGACGCAGGAATGGCCATTCAGACACTATTCAAGCAGCATGGAGTTATCGGCTTTCCTATCGTGGACCTGCGCGCGCACTTCATCCTGCCGTCCAAGTTTGGCGACGAATTAATCGCAGAATCCACGGTAACCAAATTCGGCAAAAGCAGCTTCGTCGTTCGCCATCACATTTTGAAGGCAGGCGCCCTGGCAGTAGAAGGATTCGCAACCCGCGTCTGGACCGCCCCCGATCCAAACGATCCATCCAAAATGAAATCCCGCCCCCTCCCCAAGGAAGTCATCGACCGCCTTTCCGCCGGCAGTCCTGCCCCAAACACCAAACGAAACCCATAACAAGATTCCTGTTACGCCCATAGTGGTCAGTTTTCCGACAAGCGTGCTAATCACGATTCGTGACCGCTAAGTCATTTGCATCGGTTTCGGCTTGGCCGGATCGGTGTAATCGTAAAACCCTCGCCCCGCCTTCCGCCCGTTCCACCCAGAGAGCACCATGCGCTTCAGCAGCGGCGGCGAAGCAAAACGCTTCTCCTTGAACTCATCGAACATGATGTTGGCAATGTAGTAGGTCGTGTCGTTGCCGACGAAATCCAGCAGCGCCAGCGGTCCCATAGGATGTCCGCACCCAAGCTTCATCGAATTATCGATGTCCTCCACCGACCCCACACCTTCCTCCAGCGCGCGCACTGCGTCCAGCAGGTAAGGTACCAGCAAACGGTTCACGATAAATCCTGTGCGGTCCGTCGTGCGCACCGGCGTTTTGCCCAATCGCAGCGCAAACGCAACCACTTCTTCGTTCACCTTCGGATCTGTCGCGATTGTGCGAATCACTTCCACCAGTTTCATCACCGGCACCGGATTGAAAAAGTGCAGCCCGAGAAAACGGTCGGGTCGCTGCGTAAACGTCGCCATCTCCGTAATCGAAAGCGACGAGGTATTACTCGCGAAAATCGTAGCCTTCGGGCAAATTTTATCCAGCGCGTTCCACAATTCACGCTTCGCTGGCAATTGCTCGATGATCGCTTCGATCACCAAATCGCAATCCTTCAAGTCCTCCAGATTCGTGGTTCCGCGCAGGCGTCCTCGAACCTGCTCGCGTTCCGCTTGCGGCAGCGTGCCTTTGTCCACCAGCCGCTGAAGATTCTTATCGATGGATTGCAAACCCTTTTCTACAAGCTGCGGCGACACCTCTCTCACTGTCACTTGGCATCCCGCATTCGCCGCCACTTGCGCAATTCCCGAACCCATCAGCCCGCATCCCACCACTCCCACTTTATCAATCGCCATCGGTAACCCTCCAAGGATAATTGCGCTCAGAAATGTGTTTTGTTTGCCGCTTATGGCGTGCACGTCTCTTCGGGATTAAAGCCAGGTTGCCGCCAACCGCGAAGGTTCAACGCCCCGCGTCCATCTCCGCGAAAACTTCTTGCGCAATATGAAACGCAGCATTTGCCGCCGGCACTCCACAATAGATCGCAGCCTGAAGCAAAACTTCCTGAATCTCCTCGCGCGTCACATTATTATTCGCCGCCGCGCGAACGTGCATTCGAAATTCATCGCCGCGGTTCAACGCGATCATCATCGCCAGCGTCAGCAAACTGCGTGTGTTCCGCGGCAGCCCCGGACGCGTCCAGATCTCTCCCCAGGCATAGCGTGTGATCAAATCCTGAAAAGGTTCGCTGAAGGCAGTCTTCGCCGCTTGCGCCTTTTCCACGTATGCGTCGCCCAAGACGGCCCGTCGCACCTTCATGCCGGAGGAATATCGCTCGCGCTCGTCCATTATTTCGCCTCCGGCTCGCTCAAAAATTTCAACAACGCCTCGGTGAACTGCGGCGCGGCCTCGATGTTCGATAAATGCGCGGCTTGCAGCTCCAGATAGCTCGCGCCCGAAATCCCGTCAGCCACGATTTTTGTATCTGCCACAGGAATCACCGGATCCACCGCCCCGGCAATCACCAGCGTCCGCGCCTTCACGCGCGCGAGGTCACCCCTCTGGCCCGCATCTCTAATCGCCGCGCAGCATCCCACGTAGCCTTCCGGCGGCGCTTGCAGCAACATCTGCCGCATGGCTTCCACCACCTCCGGCGATTTCTTCACAAAACTCTCGCTGAACCAGCGCAACACCACCGTCGTCGCAATCGCTGCCATCCCGCGCTCTTTCACATCCTTAATACGCGCGTTCCACCCGTCCGCCGTCCAGATTTTCGCCGCCGTATTGCAAAGCGCGAGCCCTTTCACGCGATTCGCCGCATTCACGCCCAGCCAAATTCCAATCATCCCGCTCATGGAAAGCCCGCAAAAATACGCGCTCTCGATTTTCAGCGCATCAAGCAACGCGAGAACGTCGCGGCCTAACTGTTCCATCGTGTAAGGCCCGGGCGTGACGGTAGAAAGGCCTTGTCCGCGCATATCGTAGCGGAGCACGCGAAACTTCTCGCACAGCACGTTCGCCTGCGGGTCCCACATGGACAGGTTCGTGCCCAAAGAATTGGAAAGCACGACTACCGGAGCATTCTCCGGCCCGTCGAAACGGTAGTTAAATCGCGCTTCGCCGATCTCAGCGAACGACATGTTCCGCACTCTCCGCGCCGCGAGTCATCGCTTCTGCTTCCGCTCCGACAAAACTTTTTCCACCATGGCTTCCGCCGATCCCGTGTAGTTCTTCGGCTCGAGCAATCGCTTAATATCTTCCGCGGAAAAATGCTTTCGAACTTCCGCTTCTTCCATCAGCACGTCCTGAAAAGACCGGGAGTTGTCAGAAGCTCGCCGTGAAGCCTTTTCCACAATTTTGTGCGCCGGCATACGCCCGATTTTCTCTCCCAGCGCAAC
>PMTV01000060.1:0-41267 GCA_003167215.1 Acidobacteriota bacterium
GGACTCATAATCCGTCGGTCCCAGGTTCGAATCCTGGCGGGCCCACTATTTATTTTCAGCGAGTTAGTTTGAGCGTCTGCGCTCGCACACACACACGTCACTTTTCCGTTCTGCTGCCCCGCCTGTCATAATTGGTCGGATAGTCACGCGACGAGGCGTATGCAGTCTTCAGTCACTTTTTCACTTCATCGTCGATGTCGGCGGGGAATTGATTTCGATCCGCAAATTGGCCACAGATCGAAGCCGATGTTCATGAATCGGGAGGAAGTCGAACTCTATGCAGTGAGCTATGGCGCGCCCGGAGGGACTTGAACCCCCAACCCTCTGCTCCGAAGGCAGATGCTCTATCCAATTGAGCTACGGACGCGTGACACCGATTTTACCCGAGCTTTCACTCAAAGGTGCGGAGATTGTCCGCAAGCCTCAGCGATGAATAAAAATCGAATCGCGCGAATGCTGGGGAATTTATGTGAGAGCGTTTTTCAAACGCTTGGTGGTCTTCTGCAATCGCCGCTTGAGCGATTCCACTTGTTTTGACAATTCTATTAATTCTTCTCGCGCTACTATTCCCGCTTTCGCAACCTTGTGCGCTGTGCGGTCCGCCCTTCCCATTGCCTCACCGATTTTCTTAGCCGCACGTTTAAGCTGGTTTCTTGCCATGATTGTCCTCCTTTTTGAACAACTGCCATCGTATACGTGAGGCACACGAAACGTCAATCAACCTTGTAAATCGCCTTTCACCCGCGCAGGACAACTCGCAATTTTATATTCGCCGGTTTGAAACGCTGCGCAAGCCGAAGTGTCCTGAAATTCTTTACGAACTAATCGGACGGATCGGCCTTAAGATTCTCGACCACACAGTTAATTCGGAAGCCGAAAAACGACACTGATATCTTCCTGCGTCTCGATAGGCTGCCCATTCAGCAAAGTAGGGTTGTAGCGCCACTCACGCACGGCGGTGAGCGCCGCCGGCAGGAGCGATGAGGGGCCGCTCAGCGGCTGAAGGTCCTTGATCGATCCATCCACGCCAATGGTCGCGTGTAGCCTGACAGTTCCTTCAATGTGCCGCTGTTCGGCCTCGGGTGGGTAGAGTGGGTCAACCAAATTCACCAACTGTCCGACCTGAAGATTTTTTCCCGGTGGCGATGTACTTTGAGAAGATTCTGCAGGCACCACGAGCGAACGCTGAGAACTGACTGCCACTGAGCCCGAAGCGCTCACCGAGTGTTCCGGCAAACTCAATAGAATCGGCGAGGCACCCCTCTGGCTCGGGACGGCGGACGCGCCTCCTGCATCTTGATGTTCCGGCGCCGGCCGAAGGCCGGAAGAAGGAGTCGCAATATTCTCTGAAGAATCGTAGGGACTGCCGCGGCTCTCGATGCCCGCGCCGCTTGCTCCTGAATGAGGAGCGGACGTGTTCGCAGGAATCGTCCACCGTTGATTGCTCGAGTCAACGATATCGATCTGCAGCGGTTTCGAGGACGTGCGGGCGGGCGGGGCAGCGGGAACTGAATTTTGCGTTTGGGGACTGGTGGATGGGGGCGTGTCCGCGTTGCGTCTGAGTCCGACTAGACCGCCTCTCCTTACCGCCATTCCCGCGGAAAACGAAATAGCTACAAGAAAAGTCACCAGAGCTGCAACCATCCAACCTCTTCCCATCTGAACTCGAAAATCCATCCAATTTTCCGGCGCGTTCTGCGCTCTCGATACTGAGGGCACAGATCCCGGTTCTTTAATAGCCGGTAAGGCGGTGACCGGCAATCGAGAGGCGGGCGCGGTGCTGGCTGCCTTTGGGAAGAGCGTTGCACCGTACTCCGGCCTTTCGGCGGGCGCTTTCGACACAATTGGACCGGAAAACTTGCTTTTCGAATCTGGAATTACGGAAGGGCCAGCCACTTGATAATCGGCGTCGTCTTGCGTCTCAACCTCAACAATGTCACCCCTCGAGAACTCATCGGAGATGGATTCATTTTTCTCGGCCGTTGCTCCAAAGGAGCGGCGCGCAACAGGGAACTGCTTTGGCGAGCGCCGTGGCGATACTTCCTGAAGAATCCATGTCCTGATTTCCGAGAGCGCTTCATCGCGCAGGTCTGTGAAGCACACGCCCGCTTCTTTCCGCGATTCGCTCGTCCACGCGATCTTGCCGCTCATTTCCACCGGTTGGGTGGCGTACTGCATCTGAAAGCGCAACCGCGAGAGACTATCCGCCTGTATGGCCTCCGCGGCTCGGACGCCAAATCCGCCTTCGCTGATATTGAGAACAATTCCGCCGTTGTTTTCCCCCAACTCAACATACGCAAGCGCCCTAATGCGATGGCGCGAATGGGTGCGGCGGTCCGTATGTTCCGGGAGATTCTGCATCAGCTCAGGAAATTCTGGGCATTTTTCACGCCTCGCTGCGAGGGGGGCTGCGCAGCAAACCGTTTCGTCAGTGATTATACCTTCTTATATGCGATCCCGGGATGCGCTGCTCGACGAGGATTAATCGGTTCCAGCCGCAGGGCTGGCTGGTTGCAACTCTTGCCAGCCGCCCGGAAGTTCGATCTGATAATGCGTAACCTGATCGAACACGATGAATCCCTGCAAATCCGCCACTTTCCCAGTCACGAACGACCTGAATTTTTCTTGCGTCAGCGGCCCCACCTGCCCGGGAAACATCTGTGTCGGCCAGTTAAAAGGATAGCTTATCTCCAGGGCGATGCGCGCCCGATTTCGAGCTGGGAGAAAAATCGAATTATCAATCTGCATCGAATCTTCAGCTTTCAAAGTGCTGCTCGATTTGAGCCGCCCCATAATCAACGCCTTCGGGTCGTTGGCCAAACGGTAGTCAGAATCCGTTGTGTTCTCAAGATCGTAATTGAAAATCAGTGCGGCATGCGTAGGGTCAACTTCTTTAACCTGAAGTCCTTCGAAGCTGCTCCGAATCGCGGTTGCATTCCAGCCCTCGGGCCGCTTTGGCGCGATCGCTTCTGTCGAGAGCCGGGTGAAAGTAAAAAACAACAGCGCCCCAGAGATTATGAATGCAATTGTTACAACAAGGAGTCTCATGGGCATTTACCGAAAAATCATGGATTGCCGGCATCAGCTCTAGCAATGCCGAGTTCTAATTTTGTAACCGACTATTCATCGAGATATTTCACGAAGACGACTTCGTTTTGGGCCTCATTGTAGAGCAATTCATCCACGCTAGCCTTAGTCATTAGCAGACCAAAACCTCCTGGACGCAGCCCCTTTTCACGGCGAATGTCATCGTGCACGGTGGGACTGTCGGGCATGTGCGAAATTGCGGCGTGCTCAAGCTCCGAAAACTTGAAGCCTGTGCCGGGATCTGCGATGCGATACATCAGCATGCGTTTAGCTCGAAGATAGGAGATCCGGACCTTCCGGCTGGCGTCGAGTTTGCCTCCCCATTCCACGGCATTCAGGAGCAACTCATGAAATGCCTGCCCCACGGCCCTTTGTACGTCATCCGACAGCCCGGTTTTAAGATGCGCCATGAAGCTTTCGATTCGTTCGGCCTCCGCGAGCGAGCAGGAAACCAGCAGCTCAACCCACGTGGGAGTTGCCGAAACAACTTCGATAGGAGTTGCCTCAGTTTTCTTGGCGAGTGTTTCCCGCACTAATGCGACGAGCGCTCTCGGTTCGATCGGCTTTGCAACGTACTGGTAGGCTTCCTCACGAATCGCGCTCAGCAACGTCCCAGGCGTGTCATCGGAAGTCATCACAATCACTTTCGGCCGCACTTTTAGGCTGCGAAGATTCTTGAGAACCTCAAGGCCATTCATCTTTGGCATCCATATGTCCAGCAACACCAAATCGAACTTGCCCTGCTTCATTTTTTTGAGCGCGGCCGCGCCGTCCGCCACACTCACGGTCGTGAATTTCTGAGCTCGAAGCGTCTCGGAAAGCAATAACCGCGTTGTGCGATCATCATCTGCGACAAGGATGCGCGTCATTTTTTCCTCCGCCGAGAATTTCGCGAGCGGATTCTCTGCTTTATGTTTTTGCCTCTTTGCGCAATTGCTTGGAGCGCCAGAAGAAAAGCTGCGATCCGCCCTTCCAGCGCGCCGCTCAACTCACGCGCGCCGTCGAGTTTACCCTCACGAGCCAATTTTTCAACCTCTCGAGCTGTCTCGAAGGCTGCCGACGCGCCGAAATTCCCGACCGAGCCCTTTAGCGCGTGAGCTGCATCCGCCAGAGCGGCGGCATCTCGCGCTCTGATGGCGCTTCCAATCCTTGCGATCATGCGCGGACAATCCTTACGAAAAGCATTTACCAGCTTGAACACCAATTTCCGATCACCGCCGAATCGCGCCAAAAGCGTCGAGTTATCTACCGTTTGCTCCGACTTCAAGGTACTCGGCTCCGTTTCGCTTGTACCCCCCGGCATAGCCGTGCCCTCCACAACCTGCAGAAATATTTTAGGATCCAACGGCTTCGCCAAATATCCGTCCATCCCGGCTTCCAGGCAGCGCTCGCGATCTCCCTGCATGGCGTGCGCCGTCATGGCAACAATGGGCAGATGCTTGCCCGTGGATTTCTCCTTTTCGCGAATTGCCCGCGTAGCTTCCAGGCCTCCCATTTCCGGCATTTGCACATCCATTAGGACCAGATCAAATGTGTTTTTTTCGATTGCAGCGAGCGCCTCCCGGCCATTCTCCGCAACGATCGCTGAATGTCCGCGCCGTTCAAGAAGGTGCAGCGCGAGTTGCTGATTTACCGGGTTATCTTCGGCCACAAGAATCCGTAGAGGACGCTTCGCACCAAGAGCCCGCTCGCGGGTCATCGAGGGTCGCTTCTTAGCGCGCCCCGGAACGTGCAGCGCAGTTACGATTGCATCCCAGAGTTCGGATTGTTTTACCGGCTTTGTAAGCGCCGCCGCGGCCCCCAGCGTCTTCGCCCGGGTCACGTCCTCACGCCGCCCTGCGGATGTGAGCAAGATCACGGTTGCGTGACGAAGGTGCGGATCTTTTTTCACGCGAGCGGCCACTTCGAATCCGTCCATTTTGGGCATGTGCCCGTCCAATAGAACTACTTGAAACGGATTTCCTTCCGTTCGGGCCCGCTTCATGGCCTTCAGAGCCGCTGCTCCGTTTGCCGCCGCCACCGGCCGCATCCGCCAATTTGTGATCATCTCTTCAAGTATGCGGCGGTTCGTTGCGTTGTCATCGACAACCAGCACGGGCAGATCCTGCAGTTTTACCGGGGCAGGTTCCGGAGATTTTTTCGCCGATGCATTCTGTAATCCGAACCGCGCCGTAAAGTGAAACGTGCTCCCGGATCCCACCTGGCTTTCGACCCATACGCGCCCGCCCATTAGTTCCGCGAGTTGCGCGCATATTGCAAGGCCGAGTCCCGTGCCGCCGTACTTTCTGGTGGTGGAAGTATCCGCTTGCGCGAAAGCTTCGAAGATTCTCTTTTGCTTATCAATCGGGATGCCGATTCCCGTGTCTGTAACGGCGAAGTGCAACACCACCTCAGCGCCTTCGCGCTTTTCCAACCCGACGTGTAACACCACTTCGCCGCGCTCGGTAAACTTAATGGCGTTGCCTACTAGGTTCACGATGATCCGCCCGAGCCGGCTCGGATCGCCAACGAGATCATCGGGAATGTCGGGAGGAAAGTGTGAGGCTAATTCCAGGCCCTTTTCCTGCGCGCGGACAGCCAACACCTTCATCGTATCCGCAACCGTATCCCGCAGCTTGAATTCCACTCGATCTAATTCTTCTTTTCGCGCCTCGACCTTTGAAAAATCAAGGATGTCGTTGATTAAGTCCAGAAGCGACGCGGCTGAGGTCTTTACCGTTGTCAGATATTCGCGTTGCTCGGCGGTTAACTTGGTTTCCAAGGCAAATTCCGTCATGCCTACGATGGCGTTCATCGGCGTGCGAATTTCGTGGCTCATGTTCGCTAGGAATTCGCTCTTGGCCCGGGTGGCTTCCTCTGCTTTTTTCTTGGCGATTTCCAGTTCCTTCACCAACGCGGCCAGCCGCTTCGCGTCCTTTTCCTGCACGTGTCTCGCGGCTTCCAGATAATCGGCATACAATTTCAAATCCGTCTCAGCGCGCCGCCGTTCGATGAATTGTCCGATCTGGCTACCGATAGAATCGAACATTTCTACCAATTCACCTTCCAATTTGCGGATTTCGCGGCTGAAAAATTCAACGGTGCCCAACACGCGCTCGCCCGTCCGAATCGGAAAACAGAATGCCGCATGCAATCCTGCGGCTTCCGCCAGAGGCGCTCGCGGAAAATTGGGGTCGTGCGGTACATCCGGGATCCATGCCGATTGTCCCGACGCCCACACCCGGCCGGGAAGACCGACGCCTTGCTTGAACGTGATTTGGCGCGTGGCGCTGACGAACTCGCTAAATTCCAGCTGGGGCAAATGCCAGACGGTAAGACATTGAAGACCTTCCCCGCTATCCTCAACGCCCCAGATCGCACCCAATTCCCATCCCAACCCTTCGCAAATCGCTTGCAGAATTCCCGGGCCCGCCGTCTCCAGGGATTCAGCCTCGGCCAGGAGATTCGTCACGGCATAACCGGTAGCGAGACGGCGTTCGGTCTGTTTGCGCTGGGTGATATCCCGCGCAACCGCAAAAATCAGCCGCAGGCTCTTGTTCGGAGTCGCATTCCACAGCAGCCAACGGTATGTACCGTCCGCTGAGAGATAGCGATTTTCGAACGAAATCGTCAGCTCTCCTTGATCCATTTTTCTTGCTTCGTTAATTGTGGCTTCGCGATCGTCCGGATGAACAAAATCCACGTACGGGCGCGATAGCAACTCGTCTTTCGGAATGCCGAGAGTGCCCTCCCATGCCGGATTGATTCGTTTGAAATATCCGTCAAAGCCCGCGATGCAAAGCATGTCGAGCGATAGTGTAAAAAGCTGATCGAGTTCTTCTTCTGCACGGCGGCGCTCTCGGATCGCTTGCGCCTGGTCGGAGACGCTTCGGCGGAGTTCGATCTGGGCTACTACCAGGCGGCCCAGCGCTTTCAGTGCTTGTTTCTGGTCCGGCGTTAGATCCCGAGGAACGTGATCGAGCACGCACAAAGTTCCCAGCGCATGGCCTTCCTGCGTAATCAGCGGCGCGCCGGCATAAAACCGCACTTTGGGCCGGTCGGTGACCAGAGGATTACCTCGAAAACGTTCGTCCGCCAGCGCGTCCGGGACCACCATTACATCCCGTTGCAGAATTGCGTGCCCGCAGAACGCAATGTCGCGCGGCGTTTCGGCCTCATCAATTCCGATTTTCGCTTTGAACCACTGCCGATTTGCATCCACCAGGCTAACCAGCGCGATGGGTGTGCCGCAGATCAACGCAGCAAGGCGGGAAAGGTCGTCGAATTCCTGTTCGGGAAATGTATCCAGAATGGCGTACCGCTGGAGGGCTTCGAGTCGCGCCACTTCGTTTTCGGGTATAGGCGCTTTCATGGAGGGCGATGCCGGGCCAACACAGCAGCGAGCAATCTTATGGCCGCTGGCGACGGCAAGTCAACGGAAGCCGCAATCTTGGGCCGGTTCTGTAGCCAGCCACAAAGTTTCAGTTAGTTGCGGTTAGAGGCTTACCGCGTGTGCGAACGCACACGATTTTCCTGCAGCCACTCGTCGATGCGTCCCAGCGCCTTCTGCAAGTGTCCAGGATCGCCGCCAAAGCCGAATCGGACGAAAGACTCCATTCCCAGTTGTTCGCCCGCCACCAGAAGCACGCCCTTCTTCTCTCGCAGTTCTTCCGCCATTTGAGCGGAGTTCCGGCCGCCGCTCAACCCGGCCCATGCAATTGCGCCTGCTTTGGGCGGGACGTGCGAGAACGAATCCGCATGGCTCTCCAGCCAAGCGCGCAAAGCAGGATAGTTGCGCAGCAGGATTTCTCGCGTTCGATTGAGAATCCACGCGCGGCGCCTCGGTTCCAGCGCAACGCTAGCCAGAAGATCGGTGAGCATGCTCGGGCCGATACTCGTGTAATCATGATATCCCCACAGCTTCTCCACCATTTTTGGCGATCCGACTACCCACCCGGTACGCAAACCAGGCAGACTGTACGCCTTCGAAAGCCCTGCCGTGCATAGGATGCGGTCATATCCACCCCAAAAGCTTGAAGTCATTGCGCCATCAAATTCCGCTCCGCGATAAACTTCGTCGGCAAGAACCCAGGCCCCCACCTTTTCCGCAGCAGCCACGATTGCCTCGCGCTCGTCTTTTCGCAAAACAGAGCCGGTGGGGTTGCTCGGATTGCAAATCGCTACCAGTTTCGTCTTTGGCCCGATCAGCCGCGACAACTCGCCAATGTTGATTCCCCACTGAAGTTCCTCGCGCAACCAAAGCGGTTTTACTGTCGCGCCAAATGAGCGCGCCAACCCAGCAACCTGCATGTAATTCGGCATCATGAAAACAATTTCGTCTCCGGGCTCAATGAGCGACCAGGTGGAAATGAAATTGGCTTCGGAGCCGCCGCAGGTCACCAGCACATTCTCGGCCGTCGCTCCCGGATACAACTCGGCAATACGCGAGCGCAATTCCTCGCTGCCATTCGTCTGGGGATAGTATTGCGGCACATCGATGATTTTCTGCAGCGTCGCAGCGTCCGGCACGAGTTCGGAAGTCGTGAGCGGACGCACTCCGCTCTCTGAAATATTTAATTCAACTTTGTTTTCCCAGACGGACTGCCAACGTTCGAGTTCAAAGGGCTGTATTTGCATGCAGGCTGCCTCTGCGCCATATCGAGTGCGCGTACCGCCGTTTCGGTCGCAAGAAATGTAAGCGAGACCGCGGCATTCTTCCAAGTGAATTCCGTATTTCTACGATTGCCTCCTGTGCGCGCTAGCGAGAGAATGACACCCGTTATCTTTGCCTTAATTTTCTTTGTGCTTGGCTGCCAGAAACTGGCAGGAGGTTCGATGAATTGGCGAACAATTCTTTGCGGCGCGTTGCTTGGGTTCAGCTTGACGTGCGCGCTGGCTCCCGAGGTACTGGCCCAGACAGCTATGCAGGAATCCATATCTGCGCCGCAGCAATCGAATGGCGGCGCATGGTACTTCGCCGTCTCGGGCGATTCGCGCAATTGCGGCGATGTCGTAATGCCTGGGATTGCTGCCAACGTAATCCAATCGGGAGCGATCTTCTATTGGCACCTCGGCGATTTTCGCGCGATTTACGAATTCGATGAGGACATCCAACACCAGCCCGAGCACCTTGCGAAGCCGCTCGATATCATCGATTATGAAGAAATCGCGTGGGACGACTTCATTCGAAATCAAATCACTGCGTTCGGAGAGTTTCCTGTTTTTTTGGGCATCGGCAACCATGAAACGATCTCTCCAAAGACCCGCGAGCAATACATCATTCAGTTCGCCGACTGGCTGGACGCGCCCAAGCTTCGCGAGCAGCGTCTTCGTGACGATCCTTTCTCCCACAAGCTGACCACCTACTACCACTGGATACAAGGCGGAGTGGATTTCATCAATCTCGATAATTCCACACCCGATCAATTCGATGCGGCGCAGATGAAGTGGTTTGAAGGAACATTGCGGGCCGCGGAATCGAATCCGCAGATCCGCACCGTCGTCGTCGGAATGCACGAAGCTCTCCCTGAGAGTATTTCCGAAAATCACAGCATGAATCAGTCTGCTGCCGGAATCGAAAGCGGCCGCCGCGTTTACAGCGATCTGCTCAAGGCGCAGAACGAAGCTCACAAGCGCATTTACGTGCTGGCAAGCCACTCGCATTATTATATGGATGGAATTTTCAATACGGATTACTGGCGCGCTAATGGCGGTGTGCTTCCGGGGTGGATCGTCGGCACTGCGGGCGCGGTTCGCTATGCCCTGCCGAAGGATCACTCCGGCGCACACGCGGCGGAAACAAACGTGTACGGCTTCTTGCTCGCGGCAGTGCAGCCTTCAGGGGAAATTCAATTCACGTTCAAGCGCTTGCAAGAATCTGACGTGCCGGCTGCCGTCGTCAGCCGCTATAAGCCCGAGTTCGTTCACTGGTGCTTCGCCGAAAATTCAATTGCTCGCTGAAGTAAGAGCTTTTAACTCCAGGAGAAAACCACATGGCTTCAGCCATAGATCGTCCATCGCAGGGTCCGGGGCCGGAGCGCATCTTTGAAACACTCAACGCGTATCAAAAAACAGCAGCGCTAAAAACCGCGATCGAACTCGACGTTTTCACCGCGATCAGCCAGGGAACAAATACTACGGCCGCGCTTGCCAAGAAATGTCAGGTATCCGAGCGCGGAATTCGCATCTTGTGTGACTTTCTCGTGGTCAACGGATTCCTGGCGAAGAACGAGCTGCTCTATGAACTCGCGCCTGATTCAGCGATTTTTCTTAACAAGCGGTCCCCTGCATATATCGGCTCAGCCGTCGGATTTCTTACCCTTCCGGAATTGACGGGCGCTTTCAAAGATTTGACGGCCATCGTCCGCAAGGGCGGATCTCTGGATGGTGATGCCACGACCGCGGAGCCCGATAGTCCAAAATGGGTTGAATTTGCCCGCTCCATGGCGCCCTTGCAGAAGCTTCCGGCCGAAGCAGTCGCCGAAAGCCTAGATGCCGGCGCCGGCGCGAAATGGAAAGTGCTGGACATCGCTGCCGGCCATGGAATGTACGGCGTCACGATTGCAAAACATAATCCTAACGCGGAAATATTCGCCGTGGATTGGCCTCGCGTCCTGGATGTAGCGAAAGAGAACGCCCAGACTGCCGGGGTCGCTTCGCGCTACCACGCTTTGCCCGGCAATGCCTTCGATGTGGAATTCGGCATGGACTACGATCTGGCGCTGATAACCGGTTTCCTACACCACTTCGATCAGGCAGCGATTGAAACTCTGTTGCGCAAGGTTTACTCCGCGCTCAAACCCGGTGGCGCCGCCGTTACCGTCGAATTCGTGCCCAATGAGGACCGCGTCACGCCCCCTATTCCAGCGGCTTTTAGCATGGTCATGCTCGGTTCCACGCGTGCAGGGGACGCGTATCCATTCTCGGAGTACGAGCGGATGTTTCGTGCGGCAGGATTTTCTTCCAGCGAACTGCGCCGCACGCCCGGCCCGCAAAGCATCATCATTTCGCGGAAATAAATCGCAGAAGATTATTTTGCGGCAGGCGCGCCGAACGCAAGTGAGATGAGCGTGTGTTGCTCCATCTCATGCGCCTTGTGCGAGCCTGTGGCCGGGCTGGCGCTTGCAGAGCGTTTCACGGAGAGCACCGCTCGTCCGCGCGCCAGACGCTCGAGACGCGGCAGCAAAAACGCAAGCGCGCCCATGTTCGCCGGCTCTTCCTGCACCCACACAAACTCGCGCGCGTTCGCGTGACGATCCATTTCCGCAGCTAACTCGGCCTCAGGAAATGGATAGAGCTGTTCGAGAGTAACAATGGCCGTCGACGTATCTTTGCGACTCTCTCGTTCAGCCGCTAGCTCGTACCTGATCTTGCCGCTACAAAGCAGAACACGCGTAGCGGATCCGTCGCCTGCGTCCGGAATCACACGTCGGAATCGAGCGGCTGCAAGATCGGCCAATGACGAACACGCCACCGGGTTGCGCAGCATGCTCTTGGGAGTAAAAACCACGAGCGGCTTGCGCCAAGCTCGCAACGCTTGCCGCCGCAATAAATGAAAATATTGCGCGGCGGTGGAAGGCTGGCAAATTTGAATATTGTCCCGAGCCGCCAGTTGCAAGAATCGCTCGATACGCGCACTCGAATGTTCCGGCCCCTGCCCTTCGTAACCGTGGGGCAGCAGCATCACAACTCCCGAAAGCAAATTCCATTTGTCTTCGCCCGCTGCTACGAACTGATCGATGATGATTTGCGCGCCGTTGGCAAAATCACCGAACTGAGCTTCCCACAGCACCAGCGCTTCCGGGAAGTCGCGGCTGAAGCCGTATTCAAATCCCAGAACGGAGGCCTCGGAAAGCGGCGAATTGTAAGCCTCGAACCAGGCTTGGCCTGACGACACATGCTCGAGCGGGACATATTCCTCTTCGGTTTCGATATCGGTCAACGCGGCGTGGCGCTGATTAAAAGTCCCGCGCCGAGTGTCTTGCCCGGTCAGCCGCACGGGCGTTCCTTGATTCACCAGCGAACCAAACGCGAGAGCTTCAGCCATGCCGTAATCGATTGGCCGTTTGCCACGCGCCATCTCCAATCTTTGCTCTAGGAGCTTTTTCACCTTCGGATGGATGTGAAAACCTTTCGGATAGCTTGCCAGAGATTCGCCAATTGTCGTCAGTTCTCTTTCCGGCACGCCCGTATCGACTTCCAGAGACGCGGAATATCGTCCACCACGATAAGCGTCCCAGTAAGAAGGAAGCTTCCGCATCGGCGGATTTTTCTCCAGCTCCAGCGCATGCTTTTGCGCGGCATCCAGTTCTTGCCTGACGCGAGCTACGATCGGTTCGGGATCAACCCCGATTTTCTTGGCGTAAATCTGCCAGAGTTGCGAATGAGCGAGAATTTTCCGGTAGCGCGACGGCTGCGTGATGGTGGGGTCATCCACTTCGCTATGGCCGTGCCGGCGATAGCCGATCAAATCCACTACGACCGGCGAGTTAAACGCGTAGCGATACTCCATCGCCATTCGTCCGACGCGTACTACTGCTTCGGGATCCTCGGCGTTCACGTGAAAAATGGGGATCGGCAGGCGCTTCGCCAAGTCCGACGAAAATCGCGAAGAATGCAAATCGCGGGGAACAGTCGTAAAACCAATTAAATTATTCACGATAATATTCACCGAGCCGCCGACGGTGAATCCCTCTACTCCAGCCATATTCAAAGTTTCGGCGGTGATTCCCTGTCCCGCAAACGCAGCGTCGCCGTGCATCAACACTGGAACGACCTCTTTTCGGCCGGATTCTCCCGCGCGGGTTTGTTTTGCGCGCGCGCGTCCCATGGCGACTGGATCGACGGCTTCCAGATGGCTTGGATTGGAAACAAGGTGGATTCCGACCTTCCGCCCATCCGCGGCAGAAAAATCCCCCGTCGCGCCCATGTGATACTTCACGTCTCCACCGCCCAGCACGCTGCGCGGATCCACATCCTCGAATCGCGCAAAAACCTCCGCAGCTCCGCGGCCCACGATGTGCACCATCACATTCAATCGGCCCCGGTGGCTCATTGCCAGCATCGCCTGCTGCAGGCCTTGTTCCGCTCCCGCGCTCAGGATCGCATCCAGCAATGGCAGCAAAACCGCTTCACCCTCAAGCGAATAACGCTTCGTTCCCAGATAGCGGGTTTGCAGGACCTGCTCGAAAATTTCGGCGCGCACCAGCCATTCCAAAATTCGTTCGCGATCGACTTCCGGAGCTTCGGACTCCATGCGCTGCTGAATCCATTCCCGCCGCTCACGGTCGGCGATGTTCATGAACTCCACGCCGATTGTTCCGCAGTAGAAGCGCCGAGCCGCGTCGGCTTCGGGCCCAGTCACTTCGAGCTCCGGCATGGTTACCGGTTGCAGATCGCCTAGTGGATCCAGGTCCGCTTGTAAGTAACCCCACCGGCGAAACGCATCCCACACCCGGTCCTGGCTCTCTTTCGATGCTATGGACTCCGCCACAGCGTGTTGCCTGCTCATGAATCTCCTCGCAATTGGTTCTTATATTATAAGGGCTGCGCAACCGAACTGGAGAGCCAATCGCTATTTGTCCGGCCAGTCTCCCAAAAGCTTGCGTAGCAATACAAATTGGCCCAGATGATAGGAGTTATGATCGGCTAGCAGCAAAACCTGGCGCAAAATCGTCTGTCCGGTCCCGTGGGCAATCGGCGCGAAGAGATCGTGTTTCGGATCCATCACCAGTTTTCCCATCGACTCGTTATCTTTTTGAAACGCTTCCACCGACTGCTGCCACGCGGCATCGTTAGGTGGCTTCGGGGTCTTTGGCCAATAACCGGCCGGCCATTTTGGCGAAACATGTTTCGGATCGAGACAGAAATTAAGGATGTCCCACTGCCCAATTCGCATGTGCTCCAGGAGTTCCCATGCCGAATGAGGTGCACCAGGCGGCCTCACACCGCGCTTGGATTTTGAAAGTCCATCAATTGATGATTTCCAATCAGCGTGGGCTTCACCCCAGCCTAAAACTTTTCGTAGTTGTTCGCGTAGGACTTTATCCATCAAGATTCTCCTTATAAAACTGATAACCGATAGGGCGTGATAAGGATCGCAGTGGGTCGCACCATCGAAAGAGTCGCCGTGCCCCCTGCAATCGCTTGTCCGTTTGCTTATCGCGTCGTATCATCCAAGCGGATTTTGAGGAGCGTCACATGTCTAATTTACTTTTTTCCCGGCGCGACTTTTCCCGCACCATAGGCTCGCTGGCCCTGGCTTTCGCCGCTCCCAGCCTGCCCCTTAGATTGGATGATACGGGCGACCTGCCGGCCTCTGAAAAAACCATACACCTCAACTTCAATGAGAATCCCTACGGCCCGTCCCCTAAGGCTCTCCAAGCGCTCGATTCATGCGGGCCTGTGGCCGCGCGTTATCCTCACACCACTTATCTCCAGTTGACCGATGCGCTCGCCAAAAATTACGGCATGTCTCGCGAAAATATCGCCTTGGGTTGCGGATCAACCGAAATCTTGCGGTGTGTCGACATGGCTTTCCTCGGGCCTGGGAAGAATGTTGTCGCCGCCCAGCCCACTTTCGAAGCCGTTCTCGATTACGCGCGCATCACGCACGCCGATCCCGTGAAAATTCCTCTCACCACCGATCACCGCCACGACCTTCCGAAAATGGCTGCTGCGTGCACTTCGAAGACTGGCGTCGTCTATGTTTGCAACCCCAACAATCCCACCGGCACGATTGTTACGCGCGAGGAATTGGCAATCTTCGTCCCCGCTGTCCCTTCTTCCACTCTGATTCTTGTTGACGAAGCCTATTTCGATTTCGCTGAGGATCCGCGCTACGGCAGCGTCGCCGAATGGACGCAGAAATACCCCAACCTGGTTATTGCTCGCACATTTTCAAAAATCTACGGCATGGCCGGTATGCGGCTGGGTTACGCAGTTGGAGCCAAGGAAACGATTGCGCGGATCAGCGAGCAAGCCTTGCAGGATAACGGAAACGCTGCCGTGCTTGCTGCAGGTCTGGCGAGTCTCGCGGATACAGAGCATGTCATGTCCTGCCGCGATAAAATGAACGGCACACGCAGCTGGCTTTGCAGCGAACTTTCCAAGGACGGCCGGTCTTTCATCCCTTCCCAAACTAATTTCGTCATGATCGACATGCACACCGATGTGCAGCCGATCATCGACCAATTTGCGACTCGCAATATTCTCGTCGGCCGCCGTTTCCCTTCGATGAACAACTTCCTGCGTATCACTATCGGGACGCAGCAGGAAACGGAAATGTTCGTCACGGCTCTTCGAGAAATCGCCCCGGCCCGAGTCTCCAAAGCGGCCTAGCCTATGTGCCCGTTCGCAGCGCAAAAAAAAGGCTTTCTCGTCGCGCCCTGCGACGCGACCAAAAAGCCATAACAATACGAATGCCGCTTCGTGAGGTGAAAGTCCGGTCCGCCCGTTATTTCCAGGCTCTGCAAAACCGATGGCTCACCCGAGCAGTTTTCGGCCGCGGTTGTTACCGGCGCGTCTTCAATTACACTGTCGCACTGGGAGAGCCTGCACTGCGCCGCTGCTGAAAGCATTCGCGGCAGAACACCGGCCGTCCCTGTGTGGGTTTGAAAGGAACCGTGGTTTCTTTACCGCATTGCGAGCAAACAGTTTTGGTCTCGACCCGCTGCGCATTTCCCGAGCCTGAGCCCGCACCCGTGCTCTGTCCGCGGTTCCCTTTGCACGCTTTGCATCGCTTGGGTTCATTCTTAAAACCCTTGTCCGCAAAAAACATCTGCTCGCCGGCCGTGAAGATAAACTCCGCCGAGCAATCCGCGCACTTCAGGACCTTATCGCTGTATTCCATATGCCACTCCGAAACCGGGCTGGGAAGGAGAGGCAGCGAGGCAGTTCCGCTTTCTAGCTGACACGAAACTGCCGGGATGGACCCCAATAAACTGGCCTAATCCTGTTCACGCCTTTGCTTCTTTCGGAGACGCTTACGCGAGAGGGCTTCCTTTGCGCGACGCTTTTCACCGGGCTTCATGTAGTAGCTATGCTTCTTGATCTCTTTGATGATGTCTTCCGACTGCACCTTCCTCTTGAAGCGCCGGAGAGCATTTTCCAAAGATTCTCCCTCTTGAATTACGACTTCTGCCACGCGTATTCACCCCCATTCCCTNNCCGGCAATTGTGAAGTTCTTCTAACGGAGGCTACCACCGAAGTCAAGATATATATTGCTTAAGGGTCTTAATCAGCATGTAGATACCTCTCCAGTTACCCTCTGTGGCGCTTTTCGGGGGCTTGCCTCCAGCCCGGCTGGCACGCACCTTCAAAAAACCAAGCACGTGCTTGCCTCCATTGGTACTGCTAGAATACATTTCTCCGGTTTGCAGGTTCTTGGAGAAGGCATCCCATGGCCCCTCTGATGCGCAACGCCCTCGCTGTGCTCCTGGCAGGCGGCCAGGGTGAACGCCTGTGGCCCTTGACCCGCGACCGTGCCAAACCTGCCGTCCCTTTCGGCGGCGTGTATCGCATCATTGACGTGACGCTGTCCAATTGCCTAAATAGCGACTTGCGCCGTGTTTTCGTTCTGACTCAATACAAAGCGCTGAGCCTCAATCGACACGTTCGGCGCGGCTGGTCCGTCTTGATGGGGCTTGGCGATTTCATCGAAGTCCTTCCGCCGCAGATGCGCGTCTCACAACATTGGTATCAAGGCACCGCCGACGCGGTGTACCAAAATATTTATTCTATCGGCAGCGAGCAGTCCAACTACGTCTTTATCCTCTCCGGCGATCACATCTACAAAATGAATTACCAGAAAATGCTAGAGCAGCACGTCCAAGCCCACGCCGACGTCACCGTAGCCACTCTGGAAGTTACGTGCGAAGAGGCCAGCAAACGTTTCGGCGTACTGGAAACGGACAGCGATTGGCGCATTGTCGGCTTCGAGGAAAAGCCCGAGCATCCCAAGGAATCTCGCATTCACCCTGGGAAAGTGAACGCCTCCATGGGCGTCTATCTTTTCAACACGCAACTTCTCTTGCCCATCCTGATCGCCGACGCCGAAGATCCCAATTCCTCGCACGACTTTGGCAAAGACATTATTCCACGCATCACCGAAAAATATCGCGTCTTCGCTTACAACTTTCTCGATGAAAATAAAAAGGATATGTCCTATTGGCGCGACGTGGGAACCGTCGAGGCTTATCACGAAGCCAACATGGACCTCGTTTCCGTCTCGCCCATTTTCAACTTATACGACAAAACCTGGCCGCTGCATACCTGGCAACAACAGTATCCGCCCGCAAAATTTGTTTTCGCCGACCCCGAACGCAAAGGCGTCGCGCTCGATTCCATTGTCGGTGCCGGCTCCATCGTTTCCGGCGGGCGCGTAGAGAAATCCGTACTGGGCTTGGATGTGCGCGTGAATAGCTACAGCGAGGTCGACGACTCCATCATCTTCAACCACGTAATTATCGGCCGCCACTCCCGCATCCGCCGCGCCATCATCGACCGCCACGTGAATCTTCCCGAAGGTACGGTAATCGGCTACGACCTCGAAGCCGACCGCGCCCGCTACTCCGTCACAGAAAACGGCATCGTCGTAGTAGTTCGGCCGGAATCCATGCTGGAAGAACCCGAGTAACATTGCGCATCGACATTTGTGCGATCCATCCCGGAGTGGCTGGGTTGGCTTGCAGACTCTCGCGAGGAATGTAATTGTGGCCGGCTACGTCGGGGCAATTGATCAGGGAACCACCAGCACTCGCTTCATTGTGTTCGACAGAAATGGAAGGATTGTTGCTTCCGCGCAGAAGGAGCACGCGCAGATTTATCCCAAGCCCGGATGGGTCGAGCACGATCCCGAAGAGATTTGGCGCCGGACGCAAGATGTAATTGTTGCGGCGATGGAGCTGAAAGGGCTTCGTCCAAACGATCTGGCTGCTGTTGGAATCGCGAATCAGCGGGAGACGACGATCCTCTGGAGCCGCGCAACGGGCAAGCCGGTTTGCAATGCTTTGGTGTGGCAGGACACACGCGTTGCCGACGACGTTGCCCAGTTTTCAGCTGACGGCGGCCAAGATCGTTTCCGCAAGAATACCGGACTTCCGCTCGCGACTTATTTCAGCGGCCTGAAAATACGCTGGATTCTTAACAACGTAACCGGGGTGCGCGAACGGGCGGAAGCCGGCGAGGTACTCTTCGGGAATGTGGATGCATATCTCGTCTGGAAACTGACGGGAGGCACTCAGGGCGGCGTCCACGTCACCGATGTGACAAACGCCAGCCGGACGCAATTGCTCAATCTCGACACTCTCGCTTGGGACGATGACGTTCTGAGAGTCTACGGAATTCCTAAGTGCATGCTCCCGCAGATTCGCTCTAGCAGCGAGATATATGGACGCGCCGAACTTCCGGCTATCAAAGATGTTCCGATCGCGGGAATTCTCGGCGATCAACAAGCGGCGCTCTTCGGCCAGGCCTGTTTCCAACCCGGCGAAGCCAAGAATACTTACGGCACGGGATGCTTCCTCCTGATGAACACCGGCGTTCATCCGGTGCAATCGAGCTGCGGCTTGCTGACCACGGTTGCCTACAAGCTCGGCGGCGAGGCTGCCCAGTATGCGCTCGAGGGAAGCATTGCCATCACAGGCGCCTTAGTGCAATGGTTGCGCGACAACCTTGGCCTTATCGAGAAGAGCGCCGACGTGGAGACGCTGGCGCGGTCCGTGAAGGACAACGGTGGCGTTTACTTCGTGCCAGCCTTCTCCGGTTTGTATGCACCCTATTGGAAGACGAGTGCTCGGGGCGTGATTGCCGGCTTAACCCGCTACGCAAACAAGGGACACTTGGCTCGAGCAGTCCTCGAAGCAACGGCTTTCCAAACTCGTGAAGTCGTGGAGGCCATGGCTCTGGATTCGGGAATCCAGCTCGACGTGCTTCGCGCGGATGGTGGCATGACTGAAAATGATTTGTTGATGCAATTCCAGGCAGATATCCTCAACCGATCCGTTGTTCGACCCGCGAACACCGAGACCACAGCGTTAGGCGCTGGCTATGCTGCGGGCCTCGCGGTTGGCTTTTTCAAAAATCTCGAGGAATTGCGCATGCACTGGCATGTTGGACATACCTGGGCGCCGCAAATGGCGGAAGCAACCAGGAAAGAACTTTACCAGTCGTGGAAGAAGGCCGTGACGCGTTCATTCAACTGGACAGATAACGCGAGTGTGGACGTCTAGGTAACTAGGACCTGCGTTACGAAAAGAAAAAGTGGTCGGGGCGAGTGGATTTGAACCACCGACCTCCTGGTCCCGAACCGAGAAATCGGAAATCCTAAGCCGTTTTGGTGGTGTCGCATCGGGACCAAAACCACTTTTCTTCGAACCTCTCAATTGAACCTAACTTGAACCTAAGTGGACTCTGTATATATTGCGACTATCCTGACCTCTATTAGGACATCTCATGAACCAACAAACTGAAAAACCAATCCGCCTCATCAACGCGCTCCCAGCGTTCGCAACCGAGCTTCAGCAACTTCTCACCGACAAGGGTGAACCCGAATTGGCCGCCCAAGTCCCCGGCTTGGCAATTCTAGACCGATGCCGCTGCGGGGATGATTTCTGCGCCACGTTCTACGCGCTGCAAGAGACACTTAAAGCATCCTAAAGCCTAACACTTCAGTGAGGGTTCTTCGGGACATGTTGCGAGCTACCAACCGCGCGGTTTACCTTCTAGGCGCATCGCGAGGGTCCGTGGTTCTGCAAAGGGAAAGCCAAACTCAAAGAGTTGGCCGCTGCGTGACCGCAGGCGGTAGTTCCGCAACTCCAATCTATTTCTTCTTCTTCTTCTGCGTCTCTTTTTCCAGCGTCCCCAGCTCCCGGGCCAGTTGTTCGGCCTGTTCTCGAAGACGGCTGAGGCGCTCAGTGAGTGCGGGCAAGTTCTGTCCGGGGGCCGCCGAGGCCGGAGCAGCCGCGGGAAGAGCGGGTTCCGCAGGTGCAGTACCACCTGTGAGCTCGGCAAGGGCCTCGTTGAAAGTGTCCCGATAAATCAGCCGGTCACCCATGGCCAGTACAACTTTCTTGAGCTGCGGCATACGTGCTTCGGTGGCCTGAATGTAGATAGACTCGACGTAGAGGAAGCCGCCACTGACGGGCAGAGCGATGATGTTTCCGCGCAGAACGTGCGAGCCCTGCTGGTTCCACAAGGTCAGATCCTTGGAAATGTTCTGGTCCTGGTCAATACGCGATTCAATCTGCATCGGGCCGTACATCAGTTGCTGTTTCGAGAGTTGAAAATAAACCAGGTCCCCTAATCGATCTCCGTCGCAGCGCGCAGCCATCCAGCCGATCAAATTGTCTTTTCCCCGAGGGGTGAAAGGCAGAATCAGTAGGAACTCGGGTTCTTTCTCTCCTGGCAGGGTGGCCACCACGTAAGTGGGCTGCATGGATTCGGGCTGTCCAGACTGGCCCGATAGGGTATGCGCGACCTCCCAGATGTCTTCCTTGTTGTAGAAGACTTGCGGATCGCGCATGTGAAAAATACGATAAGCCTCGGCCTGTGCGCGAAAAAGAACCTCAGGGTAGCGGGCGTGCCTGCGCAGGTCCGGGGGCATTTCGGAAGCGGGCCGGAATAGTTTCGGGAACAAATTCTCGTAAACCTGGATGATGGGGTCGCTGGGATCGAATACGTACAAAGACACTTTCCCGGTGTACGCGTCCACCGCGGCCTTTACCGCATTGCGAATGTAGTTGGCGCCTTCGTCCACCCCGGTCACGGGGAGCGTCGCCGAGTATGGATGCGAGAGAGAAGTCGTGTAGCCGTCCACCATCCATACCAACCTGCCGTCATCGGTAACCACCAGATAGGGGTCGGGGTCCCAATTCAAGAAGGGGGCCAGATGCGCCAGTCTTCCCCGTACCTTGCGATAAATCATCATGCGGCTCTGTCCAGTGAGATAGCCCGTGAAAATCATGTTGGGCTCGCCCTGAGATATCGCGGCGGCGGTCTTTAGTAGGAAAGAGCCAATCGGAAAACCTCCAGTGCCCTGGTAGGTCGAATACTTGTTCTGGTCGCCAGAAGGATAATCAAACTCCTCGCGGGCGGAGTGAACGAACACCGGATCCTGAGTGCTCTCGCCGTAGTAGATCTCCGGCCGGGTTAGCAGGAAGCCAGGCGATTTGATTTCCGGCGGGGCGTTTTCAATGAGCAGGACAGGCAGGCCGTCGGGCGTAATCTTGTTGACCTCCGATACGACCACGCCAAAGCCATGGGTATAAATGAACCGCGGATTGACCCAGCTCTGACTGGCCTCGGCGGACAACTGGTTCACGTCGATTTCGCGGGGAGACAACATTACCTGCTCGATGTGGCCTTTGGGGAAGTAGCGGTCAACGTCGGTGCTGGGGAAGATGTAATACGGGCGCAGCGCCTGGATCTGGGTGATCGTTGCGCCGTAGGCGCGCAGGTCCCAAAGACGAATATTGTCGAGCAGCGTGGCGTCTTGCACGGCATCGACCGTCTGTTGCCCGCTAGCAGTGAACGGGCGCTCGGTGGCATTCCGATTCAGGCCGAAGGCATCCGCAGTGGCCTGAATATGGCGCTCGATATACGGCCTCTCGATCGAAATCTCATTCGGTCGTACATGGATCGCGCTAACGATCACTGGCAAAACTAGTTGCAGGATGAAGAAGGTGGCTACAAGGACCGCGGCCTTTTTGTATCTCGACGTCCATGCGAGCGGGAGCGCCGCTAAAACGGCGATGATGAGGAGCCAGCGCAAAGGAAGCGTAACCTTTGCATCTACATAATCCGCTCCGGTCATGAAGGCGTGCGAGCTGAACAAAAGATCGTAGTTGCCAAGGAAAAACAAGGCAGCGAGACCCAGTAGCAAAAGTGCGACGATGATGCGCACGAAGCCGGTGCGGCTGGCGCCTGGCAGCATTAGCGCGCGGGCCCGCCGATCAAGAGTACTCAGGCCCCCGCCACTCATCCACAACTGCCATCCCCGGGCAGTGGCCCAGAAGATCAGGGCGCAAAGGATCGCCAGCGCAAACACAAACCAGAGTACTTCCGAATAGAAAGGCAGATCGAACATGTAAAACGACAAGGGGCGCGAAAAAACCTGATCTCTCCAAGCGTCGGGGGGCAGCGTGAGCCCGCGCGACCCGAAAAAGCGCATGACCGTCCAGTAGTCAATTGAGGCCGAGGCGAAGAGTATCGCCACGATCGCCAGCCCCACCGTAATCAGGCGGGAGTACAGGCGGAAGTCCCGTCGGCGGATGCCGGCGAATCCAAGCCCCTGCCCATGAGCAACCCAAAGCGCAATGAAAGCAACCAGGGTGCCCGCCCCGACGGGGGCAACGCTGTACCACACCATGCTGACCCAGGTACTAACTTGTCCGACCTCTCTCCACCAGTTGTAGTCGATGATGAAATTGGCGGCGATCGTGATCGCCCGAAGGCTGAGCGCCAACAGCACAGCCAGCATAAGCAGGTTTCGAATCTTTAAAGGATGCATAAGAAATCGTCGGACCTTGAACAGCGGAGCCGACTCCAAGCAAAGAAAGCACGCTGGTTTGGGAGGTCGATCGTGATCCTATCACAGGCTCCGTGCGAAGCGTGAAGAGAGCACTACGCAGCGGTCGGTGAGTGAATGATCTCCCGCTGGATGAAACGAGCGCCGAGGGATCCCCAGCCAGCCAAAGGTTGGCTTGCCTTCCTTCGAAATCATCGGGAAGCTATCGCTGCAATGGATTTCTTCACGGTTCCAACGGCCACCTTCAGTGTGCTCTACTGCTTCTTCGTCATCACTCACGTCGGCGCATCCTGCACTTCAACGTCACGAAGCATCCGACGAGTATGTGGATCGTCCAGAAGTTACGGGAAGCATTTCCGTCTAAGCTGGCTCCTCGGTTTCTCATCTTCGACCGAGATGCGAAATACGGTTTGGAGGTCCCGACCGCCTGTTCGATCTCTGAGGATGACAGGGCTTCGGATCCGCAAGGATATCTGACCATGGATGCAACAGCCACGTTAGCTTGAAGGTCAACGATCTTTATGTCGTTCGTCAGATCGCAAGTAGACTCAATTGCCGACGATTGGCTTTTGGCAAATAGATTGCGACCGACGAGCAAGGTAGGGGTGTTGTAGGTTAGGTGCGCATCTGGCTTACTTTGCCCTGTGCTAATCTGGAGACCACCGATGAAATTACGCGTCAAGCCAAACTCAGTTCGGCTACGACTCAATCGAACTGAGGTAACGAAGTTTGCGAACACGGGAGAGATTATAGAGACAATTCGGTTCCCGGGGCTTGCTGTCTTGCGGTATGGCCTGCAGGTTTTCAGTGGCCCTTCGCCGGACGCAGTGCGGCTTGAGAATGGCGAACTCATGCTGACTATCCCGGCGGTCGATGCAAGAGCCTGGGCCACTCGTGACGAAGAAATTGGCTTGTATTACGACCAGAAACTTGCCGGAGGTGGGTCTCTGCGGATCATGATCGAAAAGGATTTCCAGTGCATTGATGGCCCCCGGGAAGAGATCGATCCCGCTGGCTACCCTAATCCTTTGGTAACGAGCGGACGCAAGCCCGTTGACGAATAGCGTCCACCACATAAACCCAGGCCTTCATCTTCTTTCGCGCTTGGGGAGTTTCCGGAATCTTCTCCCAAAACATCAGCGCAGCGGTCGGTTTCGCCATAATGGCCTTTCGAACAGGGAATTGGAAGTGACTAGCGACCCCTGAAAATCGAGCGCCAAGGAAGCGTTGGACCTCCGGAAGGTTTCTCTGCGCTCAGTTCACGCGTGAACATAGGCGATGCACATCTTCTACACCTTTATCACCGATTTCCGAACCAGAAATCCGGTCTTAAAGGGCTTGTCGGTGCAATCGGGTTCGTGGCGTGGCTTCGGCGAAGATCACTTGATGCCCGAGACTGGTGAGGAACTTTTCCAGATTCCGCTCTCGCCTCAACCACCAGCGATTCTGCCCCCCTATTACAACCAGAGAATGCGGTCGCACAACTTTGCGCAACGCGTCGCGCTGATCGTGACAAAAGCAGAGCTGAATCCGAACTTCTTCCTCCACAATCCCCGCTTCGCACACGAACCCATAAAGCTTTCGTTCCAGAAAGACGACCGGAACTGGCGGCCTGTGCAGTGGGAGCTGCCAAGGAACGATCTCTACTGCGATCAGAGTGATTTGCGCTCCCAGGTTTGTGGCCAAGCCCGCTGCGGTACGCAAAGCAGCAATCGTTCTTGCTTCAGTTGTGGCGATGACATTCACTCGCAGTTGCGGAGCGCCCCGACCTGCTCCGCTTCCAGTACGGTTAGAGGAGTGCGCGAGCTCACGTTCCCGCGTCTTACTCCCCAGCGAAGATTCACGCTGCGGCATCGTAGTCCTCCTCCATCGCGGCTCTGCTCTTCATCACGGGTGACGTGCGCGTACTAGAGCTCAACCAATGAACTCTCTCTCGTCAAGGCTGCGCTAACGCGAGCGAGTAGCTCGGGGGTGCTAAAGGGCTTCGTGATGTAATCGTCGGCCCCCGCATCGAGCGCCTCCACCTTATCTCTTTCTGCACTGCGCGCCGTGAGCATGAAAATGGGCATGTCACAAACGGCGCGGATCGCGCGACAGGTCTCGAAACCGGTCATTCCCGGCATATCGATATCCAAGAGCACAAGGTCGTACTTGCCAAAGCGAAGGCGGTCGAGCGCTTCATCACCACTCTTAGCATCGTCAACATCAAACCCTTCCGGGATAAGGATTGCCCGCATGACGCGCCGAATCTGCGATTCGTCATCTACTACAAGGATGCGTCCTGCGCTCATGGGAAGACTCCACTCCTAACACCATGCACCGGGAAAGCGCGCTAGCAGACCCGGCTCGAATCGGCGCACACAATCAATTACCAAGCACCTTGTTTGCCGCCGAACCACCAGACCAAACCAACCGTTGCCGTGTTCTGGTCTTTTCTCAGCATAAAAAGAGTCGATGTAAGGAAGAAAGGCTGGTTCGACCAATCCCGCCGCCATTCCCCCCACATCAAGAAGTTGTCGGAAAATTTGTATTCAAACGTGGCTGTTCCTTCTTTGAGCGCCTGCGTTTTGCCGCTGAAGAGACCGCCGTCGTCGGAGAGGTACTCGCTTCGAGCCGCAAAGGCCACTTTAGGAGTAAGTTGATAGTGCGCGTACACAGCTCCGCCCTCGGTATGCGATGGTTTTGAGCTGGTGAACAGGCGTTGAAGTACGTAGTCGCCCTCCCCTGCAAGTGTGAGCTTCGACGTGGCATTCCACGTTGTATAGCTGTCAAAAATGTGCGTTTTGCCGTTCGGGGCATTGGGGATTGGCTCGAATGGCATGCCCTGTATTATTGGAAGATTCGGCGGTCCGTTCGTCACAAACTTGAAGTCCGGGTGCTCTTGGCCCAGATAGTAGTTGACAGTCCAGTTCAGCGATTTTGTAGGCTGAAGAACAAACCCAAATAGCTCATCCTTGTACCCGTTGAAGGGCTCGGTTTGCTGCGTGCCGTTCGTGACCCAGTAGTTCAAGCCCAATTTATCGTTGACCTGATAATGAACACGCGCGCCCATGTGGTAAAACGGCAGGAAATTGAACCAGAACGAACGCGAATAGTTCATCTGGTCTTTTGTATAGTTGCCTTCAATGCCCAGGGAGCTAGCCCATTTGCCAAAATCAACGGTGAGGCCCGTGCCAATCGGCACAACGTAGGTTCCGTACGCTTGGAAAATGTTCCGGTATATTTCCGGCCGCGGTTCGTTGGCGGCATTTCCCTGCAATGTCTCCGTAGCTTGTCCAAATTGGAGGTCGAGCCGCGCTCCCCACCGTTTTCCATTCGTCGGATCAGCTGCATTCTCCAGCACTAAATCCGCTTGGTTCAAGCTGAAGGCATTGCTGAGCACATCGTATGCACGGAGGAGATTGACACGGCCAATGGGCTCGTTGAAGTTCCAACCGTAATATCCGTCGAACAGGAAATTGACCGTCGTGCCGTACAGGAAATCGAATCCGTGGGGCTGCGAAGTCGCCGAACTCTGCGAAGGGCCGACTACCAGTTGCGCTGGGACCGGCCCTTGTGCGGAGGGCCTGTTACCGACGCTTTCGGTGACTTGTGCTGTGGGTACTCTGGCTTGCAAATCACCGACCTGTTTCTGAAGTTGCTCCACTAACGTGCGCAGTTCCCTAACTTGCTCGTTCAGATTGGCGGAGGAGTCGTTTGACGATTGCCCAGACGCTTGGTTCTCCTGAGCGCGTGCTGGATGAGGCAGTAAAGCGATCATGAGGAATACAAGGATCAGGTTGGTCCTGACGACGAGAGTGGGGAATGACTTTTGCAGAAACATCGACATGCTTTTTCTCCTTGGATCTTCTTTAAGGCAAAGGATGGTGAGTATTGAGATCTAAGTTCAATTCCAAGACATTCACGCGCGGCTCCCCCAGAAAACCGAGCTGTCGCCCTTGTGTATGTTTTTTCACGAGCGCGCGAACTTCGTCCTTACTAATGCCGCGTTCATGAGCCACGCGCGGAACCTGAAACTGCGCAGCAGCCAGAGAAATGTCAGGGTCCAACCCAGAACCGGAGGTCGTTACCAAGTCTGCGGGAATAGGAGTACCGGGATTCTCCGGTTGGAGGGTGTTGACCTGTGCGGACACGCGATCGAGAAGAGACTTATTGGTTGGTCCGAGATTCGATCCTCCTGATGCAGTCGGATCGTAGCCCGCAGCTCCTGCTGCAGATGGTCGCGAATAGAAATATCCTCGTGATGTGAAAGGCTGCCCAATCAGCCGGGAGCCAATAATCTTCCCATTTGCTCGAATCAATTCGCCGTTCGCCTGTCTGGGGAAAAGAATCTGAGCGAGGCCAGTTACAACGATCGGATAGACGATGCCGAGAAGCACCGTGGTCGCCAAAGTCATCCAGATTGCAATTAGGATATTCTTTTTCATACGTTCCTCATGCTAAGCCGACGTGTGTGATCACCAGATCAATTAGCTTGATCCCTACAAATGGAGCGACTATGCCGCCAAGTCCGTATACCAGCAGGTTCCGCCGTAGGAGAGCTTCAGCACCGATAGCGCGGTAGCGCACGCCGCGCAGAGCCAGTGGCACCAGGGCAATGATGATCAGTGCGTTGAAGATTACCGCCGACAGGATTGCCGATTCCGGCGTCTTTAGTCCCATGATGTTCAGCACGTTGAGCTGCGGGAAAGCGCCAGCGAACATCGCCGGGATGATGGCGAAGTATTTCGCCACATCGTTTGCAACGGAGAAGGTGGTGAGCGAGCCGCGTGTGATCAGCAGTTGCTTGCCGATTTCAACAATTTCGATCAGCTTGGTGGGATTCGAATCGAGATCCACCATGTTCCCTGCTTCTTTCGCGGCCTGTGTCCCAGCGTTCATGGCTAGACCCACGTCGGCTTGTGCGAGTGCGGGAGCGTCGTTTGTGCCATCACCGGTCATTGCGACAAGCTTGCCCTTGGCCTGCTCGCTGCGAATCAGCGCTAGTTTGTCCTCGGGCTTCGCCTGAGCAAGGAAATCATCCACGCCGGCCTCACGGGCGATAGCAGCGGCAGTCAGAGGATTGTCGCCTGTGATCATGATCGTGCGAATGCCCATGGCTCGTAGCTGGTCAAATCGCTCACGCATCCCGCCCTTAATGATGTCCTTTAAATGAATCGCTCCCAGGACCCGGTAATCCTCAGCAACCAGGAGCGGCGTACCACCAGAATTGGCGATGGCCTTGACGGTCTCCCCAATCTCCGTGGGGATACGATGACCTTTTTGGGCACAGTATTCGCCGATTGCCTCGGGTGCACCCTTTCGAATTTGACGACCGCCGAAGTCCATGCCAGACATCCGTGTCACAGCCGAGAAGGGAATGAAGGTTGCCGCAAGAGACGACAGCTCGCGACCCCGCAACCCATACTTCTCTTTCGCGAGGACTACGATTGAGCGCCCTTCTGGCGTTTCATCCGCGAGCGAACCGAGCTGCGCGGCGTCGACGAGATCTGCTTCGGAAACGCCTGGCGCAGGAATAAACTGTGTTGCGTGCCGGTTGCCCAGCGTGATCGTNNACCCGATCCATGCCCGCAATCCCGATGGCGGACAGCAATCCGCCGATCGTGGTAGGAATCAGGCAAACGAGCAACGAAATCAACACGAAGATCGATTGCGGGGAGCCCGAGTAGATCGCCATGGGCTGAAGCGTGACCACGGCTAGAAGGAAGATAATCGTCAAGCCGGCGAGCAGGATGTTGAGCGCGATTTCGTTCGGTGTCTTCTGGCGCTCGGCACCCTCGACCAGCTTGATCATGCGATCGAGGAAGGTTTCACCCGGATTGGACGTGATACGGATAGTGATTTCGTCCGACAGCACACGCGTTCCGCCTGTCACTGCCGAGCGATCACCGCCAGCTTCGCGGATCACCGGTGCGGATTCGCCTGTGATAGCTGATTCGTCAACGGAGGCCACACCTTTCACCACTTCGCCGTCTCCGGGGATGAATTCCCCCGCCGTAACCTCCACGAGGTCGCCGGTGCGAAGCTTTGATCCAGCGATTTCTTCGATTCCTCCGCTGGCCTTGATGCGATGAGCAATCGTTTCCGCTCGCGCCTTCCTCAGCGTGTCGGCTTGTGCCTTTCCCCGCCCTTCCGCCATGGCTTCTGCAAAATTTGCAAAGAGGACCGTAAACCAGAGCCACAAGGTGATTTGAATCTCAAAACCGGCTCCGGTGGTATGCCGAGGGAGTAGGAGTTCCACCGTCGTGATCAAGGCGCCAACTTCTACGACAAATATCACCGGGTTCTTCATTAAGGTGCGTGGATTCAGCTTGAGCAGAGAGTCCCGGAGCGCTCGGAGGACGATTCCGCGGGACCACAACGGTCTCCGCGGACTTCTGGTCGAGTAGTGCACTGCAGGTTGTGCTTTCGCTGCTTCAGGGCTACCGGTTACTTGTGTAGTCATCGAATTGCCTCAGAAAACCTTTCCGGCGTGCATCAATAAGTGCTCAAGGATCGGCCCTAGACTCAGTGCCGGGAAAAACGTAAGCGCACTCACGATCAGAACCACTGAGCTTAAGAGGACTGTGAAGAGCGGAGTCGTCACAGGGAATGTGCCCACCGACTCGGGCACCACTTTCTTTCGTGCAAGATTCCCCGCGATCGCCAAAATGGGAATCACGACTAGGAATCGACCAAACAGCATGTTGAAACCCGTTGTGATGTTGTACCAGTTGGTGTTTGCGTTTAATCCCGCAAAGGCCGACCCGTTGTTCGCTGCGGTCGAAACGTAGGTGTACAGGATCTGAGTTAAACCGTGCGGCCCGGCGTTTGAGATGCTGGATTTAGCGACGGATGACACAACCGAAACTGCTGTGAACACTAGTATGACCAGGCAGAAAATGAGCACTGACAACATCGCCATCTTCACGTCGTAAGCCTCGATTTTCTTGCCAAGGTATTCCGGTGTTCGCCCCACCATGAGACCAGCAATAAATACGGCAAGAATTACAAATACCAACATGCCGTAGAGGCCAGACCCCACCCCACCGAAAACTACTTCTCCAAGCATCATGTTGATTAGGGGAAGCATCCCGCCGAGCGGTGTAAACGAGTCGTGCATGCCATTTACCGCACCACAGCTAGCATCCGTCGTAACCGCAGCAAAGAGTGTTGAATCAGCAATGCCAAAACGCACCTCCTTGCCTTCCATGTTTCCACCCGGCTGCATGGCGCTGACTCTCTGATCGACGCCGTGAAGCAAAGGATTGCCGCGGGCTTCCGCCGAATAAACAACGAGCACGCCCGCTAGAAAGAGACCAACCATGGCTGACCACACTGCCCAGCCATGCTTTTGAGACCCAGTCATCTTGCCGAGGGTGTATGTCAGTCCAGATCCGAGCGAGAAGATCAACAGCATTTGGACGAAATTCGTGAGCGGCGTCGGATTTTCGTAGGGATGAGCGCTGTTCGCATTGAAAAAACCACCACCGTTTGTCCCGTACATCTTGATGACTTCCTGAGAAGCTACCGGGCCCATTGGAATTACTTGTTCGGAAACACTCTGCTGAGTCGTTTTCCCGTCTGCACCGGTTACCTGAACCGTTTGGGGATCTACGAGTTCAGCAGTGGCATATGGCTTGAAATTCTGGATCATGCCTTGCGACACAAAAAACAGTGAGACAACCAAGGACACGGGCAAAAGAACCCACAGACAGGTGCGTGTCAGATCAACCCAAAAATTCCCGATGGTGGCCTTTTCGCGACGGGCTATGCCACGTATAAACGCTATCGCTATGGCTATTCCCGTCGCGGCCGATATAAAGTTGTGGTAGGCAAGCCCAGCCATCTGGGTCAGATAACTCATGGTGGTTTCGCCGGAATATGCCTGCCAGTTCGTGTTTGTCGTGAAGGAG
Source organism: Acidobacteriota bacterium (assembly GCA_003167215.1). Taxonomy (GTDB): domain Bacteria; phylum Acidobacteriota; class Terriglobia; order Acidiferrales; family UBA7541; genus Palsa-295. The sequence goes on from PMTV01000060.1 coordinate 30,488, forward strand.
GCTGCCGTGTTGAAGGCCAAAGCCTGTGGGACGGCGGCGAACTTTTGCGGATTGAGTGGCAACCATCCTTGCACGCGCTCGATCAAATAGAGCAGCAGTAGTGAGACAGCACTGAACAGCAGCACCGACACCGCATATTCGGTCCATCGCATTTCGTGCTTTTCATCGACACCCGTGGCTCGGTACATAAGACGCTCGATCGGTCGCATGACCGCGTCTAGAAAAGTCTTTTCGCCGCTAAAGACGCGGGCCATGAAAGCGCCCAGCGGCTTAGTGACGGCGAATAGCACGAGCACAAATACAGCGATTTGAAACCATCCGTTTGCAGTCATGTCAGAATTTCTCCGGCTTGATCAAGGCAGTCAGGAGGTATCCAAACAATAAAATGCCTATCGCGAGTAGAACTAAGTTACCGAGCATATTTGAAAACCTCTCTACTTAAGCTTTTCGCACCCAAAAACGTAGGCGATCCCGATCGCGAAAAAACCTACGGTTGCGAAAACGAATAGAATGTCCATCATTGAAATGTCTCCAGCTTCATATTCCCACTAGCAATAACCTTCCCTTGCGCCGCACCGCCAAGCAGCTCTCAGTTCGCTGCCCGTCTTGTTGATCCTGACAGTTAGCCGAACACAGATGGTTCCCTCACTAACCGACGGATCGCTTGCGAAAGCTCAGCACCTCTCTCGGCTCTGAACGGGGCACGGAAACGCGATGGTTCCCTCCATCTCCACTCGACCGGAGGCCCGCAGATGCTACTGTTCGCACCAACGGAATAGGGCCAAAGTTTGGCGTCTCGATCATCACGATCTGTTCTGGATTGTTCCCCGGCTCAGCAGGAGTGGCCGTCCTACGGGCGAACGGGGAAAGGACACGCCATTCGCTCGGTTCCGGTTCACAATGCACGCGACGGGTTCGCTGTGGCGGCTTCAATTCCCCGTGGAACTTAGCAAACGCATAGACCATAAATGCGCCGCCAAAGAGAGCAAGTGTTATAAGAACTGTTCGTCCGACCATTCGTATCATCCTGTACGGACCGCCGCTATCACGACCTTCACGACGCACTCTAAGATCTGGTCTCTAAAAAAGTCCTGAAAGCTGTCTAATTTTTATCTAAAGGTCTTTTTCCGAAGGCGGGCCATAATGCAGCACTGGGATGAGATGGACCCATGATCCCGACGAAGATGCCGAACGATGACTAGGATTTGCCGCTAGGCAACTGGAACCGGTAGCCGAACCACGGTTCCGTGAGGATATATCTCGGTTTCGCGGGGTCTCGCTCGATCTTCTTGCGAAGCTGGTTGACTATGACGTGCAGGTACTCTACTTGGTCGCCATAATCTGGCCCCCAAATCGCTTGGAGAATTTTGCTATGGGGGATCGCGACGTTCGGGTTTGTGATCAAGTAACGAAGAACCTCAAATTGCTTAGGAGTAAGACGTATGTCTAGTCCCTCAACCGACGCGTGATGGCTGCCTAAATTCACTTCGATCCCATCAAATGCAACGATGATCGGGCCTTCTTGTGGTGACAACGGCAGACGTCGTAAGTTCGCTCGAACGCGTGCCAGCAACTCCGGCATACTGAATGGCTTTGTTACGTAGTCATCGGCGCCGGCATCTAGAGCCTCAATCTTGTCTGGTTCTGCCTTTCGAACCGTGAGCATAATGATTCCGACATCTGACGTCGCCCGAATAGAACGACACGCTTCGAGTCCTCCCATACCTGGCATGTTGCGGTCAAGAATGATCAGGTCGTACCGCTCGTCCCGGAGTTTCTCCAGCGCCTCTTCCCCACTTCGGGCGTCAGCAACGATGTACCCTTGCTTAGTTAACGCTGACCTCATGACTCGCCGAATTTGAGGTTCGTCATCGACGACGAGGATTTTTCCTGTACTCATGGCTTTCTGTCTTCGCCAAATACTGGCAGGCTAAACGAGAATTGAGCGCCGCCCTCCGGGAGATTCTCCGCCCACAATCGTCCTTGATGTGCGTTGATAATATCCCTCGCAACGCTTAGACCCAACCCAGTTCCCGGCACTGAATCCCGAGCCCGGCTTCCACGGTAGAATCTCTCGAAGATCGATTCGAGCTCGTCTTGAGGAATGCCTGACCCTTGGTCGCGAATTCGTACTGTAATGGTACCGTCAGTCTGGTTCGCTGATATTGCGATTGTTGAACCGGGCGGTGAGTACTTGACCGCATTACCGAGCAGCTGCCGTAGCGCGAGGCCTATCATGTCGCGATCGGCATTTACGGATGAAATGCCCTCTTGAATCTGGATTTCTAGTGGTCGTCCATCCAAAAGACTTTTCATTCGATCAACGGAGGACTGAACTAAGTTCGCAATGGGAAGTTGACAGCGCCGAAGGCGCGGCTTGCCCGGTTCGATCCGCGCCAGGTCTACAGTCTCATCAACCATTCCTCCTAACTTATCTGCCTCCTCTTCCACCACGGCCAGCAGATCGTCCTCCTCCGGTTTGTGCCCATATTCCGAGCGCACGGTGGTAATGGCACCCTTGATAGACGTGAGCGGGGTAGTAAAATCATGCGCCAAGGCGTCGAGGAGAGCGCTCCTTAGACGCTCACTTTGGCGCGCAGCTTCCAGTCTGCTGGCGGCTGCCTGTTGCCGTGCGCGCTCGACAGCAATTCCTACTAGGTTTGCGATCGCTTGCAGAGCAGGCTCTGACAAGGCCGGACCCGTGGCTGCAAGACTGCCCACAGTTCTGCCTCCCAAGGAAACCGGGGCGACAATGATTTCAGTGCCTTTAGTCGACTCCTTCCGCCACACAAACCAAGAGGCTTCCCCAACCGCAACGTCCCGCAGGACTTGCTCCTCAAATCTTACGTCGGGCGAGCCAGTCATACTGAGTTCGCCGGTCAATCCGTCACAATAAGCAACTCCTGAAAAACCAAACTGCTCTTTCACGTGTCCGGCTATCTGCGGACCGAGATCCCTCGTGGTATCGACTAGCATTAGCGATCGGCTGAGCTGGTAGAGGCGCTCCACCTCGATCCGCCGTGCCTGCGCTTCATTTGCGCGCTGACGAGCACTCGAGGAAAGTTTGCTGGCTGTGATGGCTATTGCCAGAAAGGCGAAAAGTGCTACCCAGTTCTGTGGGTCGGCGATTGTGAGCGATAGAATGGGAGGAAGGAAAAAATAATTGAGGCAGAGCATCGCTGCCACTGAAGTCACAAACGATTCTGCTAAGCCCCATCTGGCTGCTACCACTAAAACAACTAATACATATGAAAATCCGGCAATCAGACTATTGACATGCAGCAATGAGAAGGCTGCCCAGGTAACGGCAGCGACGAGCGCGAGGCACGTGAACACTCTCGCCGCGCCAGCCGCGAGACGACGAATTGATATTGTCTTTATAGAACGCATGTCGGGCATAGCACCGCGATTGGGACCACCTGCAATATCCCGATTCCTTGAAACGAGCGCACTGGAGCTATGTGGCTATCAGCTTCTCCAATGCGGTCAGGCGAATGAGCATCGGCTTCAGTTCCTCTGCGCCTATTCGTTCGGCGCAACCCTCGACTACCCGCTTCCCCCGCTCAAAGAGTGTCTGTCGGAGCACCCAGTCTTGCGTGCTGGCAACGATGTCGCCGAAAGCACGAAGCGAACGAAGGCTCACAGCGATATCCGTCTTCGAGTACATCCGAATCTGCTCGAAGGCTGAGTCCAGCAGGCGCTCGAAGTCAATCCATTGGATACTGACACGAGCGATTCCCTGAAGATCGTAGAACAGCGGTTCGGGCATCTCTCGGCTGGCGAAGCGTATCAGGAGGCGACTCAATTGGTCGACACAGCAAATCGCTGTAGTTGGGTCGTTCACGGCGGGCGAGATGGCCTTCAGCGCAATGTCGACGATCTGCAGCACCCCGAATTCCACGTCCTGCTGAAGGGTTCTCGCGGGGCCGATATCGAGTGCGTCCCGAAATTCGGCGTGGTTTTCGGCGGACAACCTTTTGCCTTTGTGCACCAATATCAGCGGTATCCCCGCCGGAACGAACTGGCCGACCCGTCGAACAACATGGACTTTCACGCGGTACGATGTCGCCAGCACCAGCAGCCGTCTCGTATCGACGAAGCGAATGTAACCCGACATATCGTTCAGAATGGCTGTCTCCCATACGGGCGACTCGGCTCCGTCCCCAGATTCCACGTGGGTCTGTCTGCGTGGAAGTGGCATCACGTCGTCGATCACGATTTCTGTCTCCGAAGCGATCCGGTCGACGATGTGGTTGACGCTGATTGCCTGCGAAATGTGGTTAATGAAAAACAGCAGCAACCCAACACAGATAATCGCCAGCAGGACGGCGCCGATGACCGAGGTTACCGGCGAAAAGGGCCGAGGCAAGGAGTGTGCTGCCGGAAGAGTGGCCATGCAGTATAAGAACGTGCCCAGGAATATCCCGAGCGTCCATTGAGTTATGCGATCCCTTACGAAGCTGACGATGATCCGCGGGGAAAACTGCATGGACGCCAACGTGAGCGTCATCAGTAGAATCGCGAAAACGATCGAAACTACCGTCATGATTGAGGCGGCGATGCCGCCGAGGATCACTTGAGCAACTTGAGGATCGGTGCGCGAAAGGAAAAGGATCTTGGGCACCCAGTCGTCGAAAGCAGGGTTGGACTCTTCGAACCACGAAAGCAGTGCGCCCCCAAACCCGAGAGTGAGAGCAATGGTCAGCGGACGAACAAGGAAACCGCCGCGCAGGTTATACGTGATGTGGCGGAACGACAATCGCAGGCGTTCGATCACAAGACTGCCTTTCGAAATGCAAGTTCAGACGACATATTTCATCGGATTCGTAGTTTCGCAGGATCGAGGTGTTTGTCGTTATTAAGCGAATGCGCTCCGCGAGCAAACTCTAGCACAGCCGATTTGAACCTTCTACAGGATCCGGTCGGGCAGTGCAAAAACGCTCCAAGAATCGGAGCGTCTTGTTAGAAATCTGCGCCGGATCTTCGCACTCAGCCCACGTCTGGCGAGCAGTGGTCCAGTTTTAGCTGAAGGTTATCAGTTTCCGGTGAATCCTCCGAAGCCGGAAGAGTTCGCGGTGTGATCATTAGGAAAGTTTCCTCCGATATTCGTTTCAAAGGCTATGTGCACCACGCGTCGAAGGGCGAACCTCAGTACATCATAAAGAGTGAGAGGACCGACCACATCGCAATTCACAAGGGACGAGCACTGAAGCGTGTTAAGGCGCGAACTCGTGGAGCGCGAGTCAAAAGAAGCTCCTAGGCGGTCTAGCCTGTAATTCTAGATAGCTTCCTACACAGCGATCTCGATCTTTGCGGTCTCCCGCATCATGGCGCAGGGGCCTTAGACGATCTCACTCCACGCCAAATTTCCAACACATATCGATTCCAACCGGCGCGGTTCTGCCTATTTCTGCATACTGGCCTTTCAGTGGATGGGCTGTGCGCTACTCCGATTCCTCGCTCACTGGTTTGACCGAGGCCCCAACGTTCCACAACGGGTAGGGTAATCCGGCGAGCCGATTGATCACCAAAGCCTGAGCAACGAGCAGGAACACCGCCACTTCTATGATGACCAGTTCACGCGGTTTCGAAATAATTCCGAGAGAAATAATCAGTGTGGTAGCGCCAGCGGGCGGGTGGCTAACCCCGAGAAGAACCATCAATGCCCCTGTGGCCGACAGCGAAAGTGCCGCCGCCAAAATTCTTGGCCAGAAGATGCCTGGGTGCACACCGAACGGCAGCGCCCCGGCACCTGTGACAACGAACGCCCCATAGCCGCAGATGATTCCGATAGCGTGACCGAAAATAGTGTTTCGTGGGCTGCACGTCTTTGCCAGAGGCGAGAAGAACAGAAGATAAGCGGTAGGCCCGAGCGATGGAAACACAAATGGATTGCGGCTCAGGAGCGCCAATAGCGCCAGTAAACCAATGGTGACGAAGCCATTCACAAACACGTAGAGTGATCGCACGAGTCGAGGCGGAAAATGATGGAGCAGCCAGTCCATCCGAAGCCGTCGGAGCAAGGAGAGAATGTGATCAGGTCCTGCGCTCTCTTGGGCGATTGAATCGAGCTTCCGCATCAAATATTGGGCAGCAGGTCGAAATATTCATCGTCCTCGTTTTTGCCGCCTTCTCCTTTGCCAAGCACCTTCTCCGACTCGATGAACTCGATACGCTCGATCCATTTGACCATCTTATAGCCAAGCTGGTTCTCTACGCGCAGCCGCAGCGGCGCTCCGTATACCTGCGGAAGCCGTTGTCCGTTCATCCGCGAGGCCAGTAGGCATTGCGGCTTCAGCACATTCTCTAGGCTTTGCGTGTCGTAATAGGGGCCGCCGTAGAGAGCCTCCCCAAACGAGAAAAAGGCGACGACTCTCGCTTCCGGTCTTGGCTGCACCAATTCGATGAGCCGCTTCATGGGAATACCGCCCCACTTCGCGACCCCGCTCCATCCCTGGATGCAATGATGCATCGTGATGTGTTCGGTCTCACCCAACCGCTCAAGATCGGCGAGGGAAAGCTCAGCCGGCCTTTCGACAAGGCCTCCCACCTTGAGTCGGAAATTCTCGAAGTCGGCTTCCGCCAGGCGCTTCCAATCGTCCCTAACCGGCATTTTCCCGTTTGGCCAGAAGTACGGCGAGATTTCCTGCTCGGAATACTTCTGCTGCGGAGTCAGGCGATTCAACGTAAGAAGCTGCATCGGATAGGTCACCGACTTGAGCGCGTGCTGCAATCCGCGCGGGTGGTTCCACGAGACGTAGTGCGCCACGATCCACGAAAGTACGACCACGCCTATGCCCACAAACCCCAGATACATACCTAGATGCCTCTGATCATCCGTGCCGAGCACAATGTGGTTCATATTACGTGCGAATCCAGTCATCACAATCAAAGTGACGTGCACGGCAAGAAAAGCAAGGAAACTGAACATCGTGAGGAAGTGGATCGATCTGGCCGATTGCCTGCCACCAAAGATCCGCGCGTACCACGGAAAGTGATTCACCACGGCGGGCGACATGGCGATCCCTGTAAGAATCGCCAAGGGGCCAAAGACAAAGACGGCCGTGAAATAGGCGATCTGTTGCAATGCGTTGTAGCCGTAAAACCCATTCGGTTCTGCGGGCAGATGAAGTGTTGCGTAGTGCACCCACGTGTTCCATGCCTGCAAGAGGACGAGCGGAGAAGTGGGCACAATACGTCGCCACTGCTCTGTATCGAAGAGCATGATGACGAAGAGAATGCCAGTGATAATGAAACCGTGAACGTCGATGAAGTGCCAAACTCGTGCTATACCGATTGTGTGCCGGTAGCCCGGCGTCCCGACTAACGGCGAAATATAGCGGGCGTCGTCTTTCGCGGTCCAGAGTAGGTCGCGCGGAACTTTTAGCGGTGTAAGCCGGATCCATTCGCTCCCCGGCGTGCAGCCATCATTGAAATACAGACGAGGATGGTCCATGAGAATGGACAGACCGCTGCGAATCAGCATCATCACAAAAAGGAAATTAAAGAAGTGACAGTAACGCACCCAGACCGGAAACCCGTACGGCCCTGCGAAGTTATTGGGATATATCTGAGGAACGGCGGGAACATGAGGCAGCCCAGCCACGGCGACTTCGATCCAAGCCGCCGCGATTACAGAGAGGGCCGCGATACCGATTCCGACCAGAATGGAAGGTCGAATCCAGATGCGAAATCGGCGATCAGGCGGATAGTGGACGGCTCTGTGTGCCGGATCGAGCGAGATCATATTGCCTCCGCGAACTGCCCGGTCAAACTTTAGCAGCGTCTTCCGGCCAAGCGATGGTCAGCAGAAAGGCGCTGTCGTCCAGAGCTTCCACATCATGCGGGAGCGCGCGCTCCAACGCCAGCATGTGCCCTGCAGGCAGATCAATCACCTTGTCCTGTACATGCATTCGGATATGGCCTGCGATCGCCTGAACAGAAATTCTACCGGCAGCTTTATGTTCGTGAAGGCGCGCATTCGATTTCAAGACTGTCAGTACCACGCGAAAATCAGGATGCTTCACCAGCGTTTTTGAATTCCGTCCACCGTGCCATGCATTTTCGCCACGCAATCGTTCAATCTCAGCATTTAAGTCAAACGAGAGGATTGGACTTTCGAGCGGTCCCGGCGAACGAATAGCGGCAGAACTGGCGGTTTGTTTCAGACTATCGCTCATGACTTACTCCCCTTTCGAAATAACCATATGAAGGTACCTAGTTTATCCCCACGACCAAAGGCTGTTTCTGCACGTGACTCGGCTCTAAAATGAACGTGCCAAAAATATTTATGGCGAAGGCCGTGATCCCCGCCAATTCAAGCAGCGCCGAGACCGGCAATACGGACCACGCCCAATTGGCATATCCCTGATATGCGAGAACCTCGCTGGAAACGCGGAGGGTACATCCGATTGTGAGGAGTGCGAGTCCAGCAAGCATCAGCCCGGTACTCCACAATAGCAGCATTCCCGCCAACGCAGGCAGAACGCGCTGCCCTGCGCAAAAGACCATCACTGCAATGAATCCGACCGTCAGCGAATGCCGGGAAGCGCCCCAAATTCCTCCAGATGAATCCCAGAGTGCCGCGCCCACCCCAAGCAAGGCTGCCACCAGCAACCAGCCATAGGCCACGCGGACGAAGAATGGGAAACTCCGGTGCACACCGCGCGTTTTCGGCTCCTGTCGTGCGGGCTCGAACATTCGTACCGCCGCAATTGCCAGAGCTGTGCTCACCACAAAGAACGGAGTCGCTTCAGAGGCCCATCCCACGAGGGTCAGAACAACACCCGCAGAGTTCAGCACGAGTGCGCTCAAGAGCAGGCTGGGTCGAACCGGCTTGAGACCAAGGAACACCGTCATCCACTTGGTACTGAATCCCCAAACGAACGGCACCAAGATCCCCATGCGACCAATACGAGATAGCGTTGGTCGAGACGGTGCGATAACGCTGGGGTTGTGCCGCGCAATGCAAGATAGAAGCACGCCGCCAGATTTGTGATGAGTGAAATCAGAAATCCTGTACTTGCACTGATCACCACCCAAATCCATGGCTCCAGTCGATCCTTGCCAGAATCTTCAGGCCGGTGCTGTGAAACGGCCCTGAAGAAAATCAGGAATGCTGCCAGTTCTAGGACACCCGAGAGTGGAAGCAGCCAACGCCACTCCCACGCGTAAACATTTGCGGCCCAACGTACTGCCACCCCGATTGTCCACATTGCCCAGCATGCCCACGCCGTACCGAAGGCTGGCTTCGTTGCGCCCCTCAACTTCGGAATCGAGTAGAAACCAATGCCCAAAATAAAACTCCCTATCCAGCCGAACACCTGTGCATGTCCGTGAGCCTGTAACCATGCGGGCGAAATGGACGCGGCGCTCTCTCGCCCGCTGATCTGGAGGAGATTCCATAACCCGAGGAACGTGCCTGGCAGCAGCATGAAAACAAGCCCAGAGCTGATATAGGCCATGAGAAGGCGCGAAAGAGACGCCTCACGCGTGCGAGCAATTTCCATTATCTGGGCGGGAGAGAGCGAGGAATGGCCCTCGCTCTTGGCGGTTATCACTGGTGCTTTGAGTGAAATCGACATGGCACCTTAGACGACTCCGGTTTCCATTTCCACTGCACGCGGGAAGAGGATGTTGTTTTCCAGATGCACGTGCTGGTGAAGATCCGCTTCGAACTGTCTCAAATCCTGGTACACCGCCTTATAACTTGTGCATGCATCTGCCGGAGCCGTGTATTCCGAACTGGCTTTGCGAATCTGCTTCACCAATTCTCCCGCAGCATCATGCTCTTTCATCATGGCGTGAATCGGGTTCCTCACCGTTTGGAAGAAGGGAGGCTCGACAGAGCTATGTGCATTTGTCGCCTTCTCCAGTGCATCGATATACGGAAACAGAATCTGTTCCTCTTTCTGCATGTGCATGATCATCTCTCGCCCAACTTCGGTGAAGAGTCTCCGGATATCTGCAATTTCGGAGTGACTCTTTCCGTGTTTTGCTTCTACCTTGTCCAACAGAGGTTGGACCCGAGCGATTGCCTCACGAACATATCGATGGTGTCTATCGCGGATATGCCGTGTCAGATCAACAAGCGGTGCGGACGCCCAATTTGCTTCGTCGGGACTTACGTGTTTGCTGTTTTCACGCAGGCGCTTCAAAATCTCTTCAGCCGGTACGTCTGCATGCAAGCACGCTTCATGCAGTGACTTTCCACCACCACAGCAGTAGTCAAGCCCGGCGTCTTCGAGAATCTGCCTGGCCGCCGGATTCGAAAGCGCAATATCCTTCACTTTGGTTTGATCATTGAAGTTCATAACTACCTCCGCCACTACTCGGAGTCTGGAGCGGTAGCCGCAAAGAGGCAGTGACCAAAGTCACTACGGCCTGCAAGAATCTGAAAGTAAAAGGATTACTCAGAAGCCGTCTGTTCGCGCCTTAGGCCCGCGAGGTCCTTCACTATAATCCTGCGACCGTCCACTTCTAGGAATCCTTCAGCCTGGAGTCGGCTCAGATTGCGTGAGACAAGTTCTCGCACTGTTCCCAATTCCGCCGCCAGGTCTTGATGGGTCTTCGTTAGTTCCACGCGGACGCCCTCTTTCGAGGCCGTCCCGCTCGCCTGTGCTAGTCGTAGGATGAGGGCGATCAATCGCTGTCTCACCGTCGTGAACGATAAGTCTTCGATGATTCCGACCAGGCGTCGCAGCCGTGAACCAACTACTGCAAGCACTTTGAGCGTTACTTCTGGATGTTCGCGGCAGAAATTCTGAAAATCCTTGCGCGA
>PMTV01000060.1:41324-44329 GCA_003167215.1 Acidobacteriota bacterium
CGGCCAACGCCTCCATTTCCTTATCGGTCAGGCTTGCGAACAACGGGGTCTTTCGCAGTATCTTTTCTACGATCTCGTTCACAGCCGCTCCCTCAATATGAATCGATAGCCAGCCCGCACGTCGAACACCCGTGATCTCCCAACCGTCCTAGCATGACATTCTCATGGCATACGTCAATTTGTGAGGCAAATGCCCAACACAGATGCTTTGAAAAGCCATCCCGCGAGTTAACTAAAGACCACGCAAGTGACGAATGGCAGAGGGACCGACCACGCGTCTGAGCGCCACTAAGATTGGGCATGGCCGATTTGAACCTCCGGTCCTTAAACATCCTCGAAATAAAACCCTTATCCGCAGACTAATTTTCCGCTTTTTGCCGGTGGTATAATGGAGCGGACGATACAACGTCTTGAGACCAAAATTCGATTCTGTAGGGCACCCCAAATGATGACATGGCGCACGAAGAAGGTGAATCGAGTTCGAGCATGAGGGAACAAAAATTCACCCACGTTTTTAGCGCGGCCCTTTTCGGCGAGCAAATCGGCGAGCGCCCCGGCGAGGTCCGCATCCTGTGGAATGACGGTCGCTCGTTCTGGCACGCACGGCGCTTCCTGCTAAGAAGCAAATCGAATGAGCGCAATTCGGCGGAGGTTGGCGAAGCGTCGCCGAAGTTTTTCATGTACGACGGACCTCACGTCGGCTTTGCACCGTCAGTGCGCGAGATACCCAAGGGACAAAAGTACACCGGTCGTGTGTACTCCCGGCGACCCGGGGAGCACGGCTACACCTATCATTTGGTGGCCAGTGAAGTGGGGCAATAGAGCCTTTTCTCGGTGGAGCGCACAGTGGCAGAGGGTTCAGCGCCTTCAAGACAGGACGGAAGATTGAGCAAGCGGAATTGCTTCATCCGGTTCGACGAAGTGCACTACTGGCTGTCGAGGACTCGTGACCTGATAACCAACGCCGAGGCCTGCGCATACCCGGCATTTCGAGAATCTTTTCGGGAGCTGCGACGTGAGGCTCGGAAATCAGAGATGGAATTGGTGATTGCCCTTTTTCGGTTCGAAAGGACAATGAATAAGGCTATGGCTGAGTCCAAATCTTGAAGTACCCGGATGGCACCATCTCGAAACTTGACCCCATGGTCGCGTGTGACGATATGGAAGCGGCAATAAGTCGCCTCCGTGACCTTCTTGATGCCGCCGAATCATATCGCCGACACGCCTATTACGAATCGGCAACCGCCCTGCATTTGGAATTGGCTCAAGCCATGGAAAGAGCATGGACCGGCTTTGAGGAAATTTTGGAGTCCCTCGATGAGTAAAACTCTTCGCCAACGTATTTTTGAGGACACGGGTTACGACATGTTATCCCCCATTTCGATCGCGCGAGACCAGAGACTCCGTGCGTTGTACGAAGCGTGGTTGAAAGCGAAAGATACCCCGGAAGAAGTCATCGTCTATGCAGCGTTCGTCAAGTTCGCCAGGGAGGAATACCCATGAGCGAGAAGAGAAATGAGACGGCACCAATGCCGCAGACGTTCATCAGTAAGGACAAGATTGTGACGGTGAACCGCTGCGGTCCCATTGAGACGTACACGGAAGTGGACCGCACCACCGGCAAGGTCACGACGACTACCTACATCAAAACGACTCCCTAAGAGCGAGATACAGAGGAGGAACCGGGTAATGAAAAAAGCAGCCATCTACGCACGTGTGAGCACGCCAGACCAACACGTGGAAACGCAGCTGTACGACATGCGAAAGCTGGCAACACAGAGAGGCTTCGAGGTTAGCCGCGAATATTGCGACCGAGGAATCTCCGGCAGCAAGGCACGTCGTCCCGGGCTTGACGCCATGATGGCCGATGCACGGCGAGGAGAATTCTCTGTCCTCTTGGTCGCGGCTTTCGACCGTATTGCCCGCAGCACCAAAAACTTTTTGGAAATCGTGGATGAACTCCACGACCTCGAAATCGAGTTCATTTCAGCACGCGAGGCAATTGACACCAGCGGACCCATGGGACGGATGTTTATCACCCTGATTGGCAGCATCGCCGAATTGGAAAAGAGCATACTCGTCGAGCGCATCCGGGCAGGGATGCGAAGGGCAAAGCTGGAAGGCCAACGTCTCGGGCGAGCACCACTCAATATTGACCACGACGCGCTTGTCCGCGACCGGCTGACCGGAATGTCGCTGACTAATGCTGCGAAGAAATATGGTGTATCCGGAGCGAGCGTCGTCCGGTTCGTCAAGGAAGCGCAGCGGCGTCAGACGGTCGCCGCGTGAGCAAGGGGAAACCGACGCGAGCGCCCGAGGTCGGCATCATTTATCTTGTCGGTGAGAAGCTCTGGATTGATTCCACACCGGTCGCTCAGGCCATGAATTTCGGCGGCTACCTGATTCACGAGCGCGACCACCAGCGGTATTGGAGGTTACTGGTGAAGAGGGGAGTCGTCCCGAACTCCCAATATGAGCGATACCCTCGCGGTCGCGTGAGCTACAACAAGAAGAGCGGCATCTTTACATTCGAAGCCGACCGTTGCATCCTGCGCGAGAAAAAGCTCGTCAACGCAATCTTGTCACGGATGCACCTTCCGGCGAGGAGCACGGAAACGGGGACAGACAGTCTCTACCGTTGCGTCCGCTGTTTGGGGCGCAGTCTTTGACTCGTGAAAAAGGCTGCCGCTTAGTCAATGAATCTGGAGGACGGAAGATAGCCAGCGTGCCCCACGTTGACAATCAAGAAGAAACCGTTCCCCCCGTTGAGGCAACCCTTCTCCCGATAGTCATCAGTAAACACTACGCGACAAGGCAGGAGCTATTTCCCACAACCCCGTTTCTGGATAATTTCCGGATTAGCGCCCAGCCGCCCATGACGAATTGTTTTAAGCCTTAGGTATCGCGGTCGCGCACGTATAATGTCTGCGCATGTCCTTTACCTCTGGCTCAAAGCTTGGCCCTTACGAAATTCAGTCATTAATAGGCGCGGGCGGCATGGGAGA
>PMTV01000060.1:44429-46172 GCA_003167215.1 Acidobacteriota bacterium
CCTCTTCCGCAGCGACGGGTGAATGAATATAGCCTGCAAATTGCAAAGGGACTCGCGGCAGCTCACGAGAAAGGTATTGTGCATCGTGACCTCAAGCCGGAAAACATCTTCATCCTGCCCGATGAACGAGTCAAGGTTCTCGACTTCGGACTGGCAAAGCAGGTGGTGAATAGGGCTGCCGGNNTCTTCAGTTTCGGCACCGTTCTCTACGAGATGGTATCGGGACGCCGTGCGTTCCACGGCGACTCGGGAATTGAGGTCATGAATTCGATCCTCAAAGAGGAACCACCTGACCTCGCCGAGAGCGGAGTGCACGTGCCGCTCGGGCTGCAAAGGATCGCGCAACGCTGCCTCGAAAAGAAGCCCGAGGCGCGCTTTCAGTCGGCTAGCGATCTGGCCTTTGCGCTGGATTCTTTGAGTAGTAGCGCTGGAAGCTCGACTGCGAGTTTGCGCGCTCTGAAAGACACGAGAAAAACACGATTCCGAATTCTGGTTGCGGCATCGCTGCTGGCGGCATTAGCGATCGGCGTGATTGCGACCCTGCTGCTGAACCATCCCCAAGCAAGCCACCCAGCATTTACCCAGATTACTTTTCGTTCGGCATACCTTCGCCGCGCGCGGTTTGCTCCGGATGGGCGCACCGTGGTCTACGATGGAACCGGCGATGGCAAGCCCACAGAACTTTTTTCCACGCGCACAGACACCGCCGAGGCGCAGTCGCTCAACCTTCATGCCAGCATTCTGAGCGTTTCCTCCACCGGAGAATTAGCGGTGCTGCTGAATCCCGACTTTGTCGTGAAGTGGACTCCTGTCGGGCGGCTGGCGCGCGTTCCTCTGGGTGGGGGAACCACCCGCGAGCTACTGGATAACGTGACCGACGCCGACTGGGCGCCCGACGGCTCGGCGCTTGCGGTCAGCCATAAAGTTAAGAATCACTTCCAGCTCGAGTTCCCGCCCGGCAAGGTGCTGTACCAGAACGAGGGCTATATTAGCGACCTGCGTTTTTCACGCGCCGGCGACAAGATTGCCTTCATCGACCATTCCACCTATGGCGATGATCGGGGCGTGGTTGACTTCGTAGATCTCCAGGGGAATCGGAAAGCCTTGACCCAGGAGTTCAGCTCCATCCAGGGGCTGGCGTGGGCGCCGGATGGCAGCGAAATCTGGTTTACCGCTGCCGACGGAAGCGAACCCAGGTCCCTTCGCTCCGTCAATCTGATCGGTAAGCAGCGAACACTGCTGTCAAGTCCAGCTGTGCTGCATTTCCAGGATATATCCAAAGATGGCGANNGCCGATACGCGAAATGGGCAAGTCCGCGATTTCAGCTTCTTCCCCTTCGAGAACCTTGCAGCAATTTCGCGCGACAGTCGGATGTTTCTTCTAAACACCTACGTCACCGGACCCAATTCCGATTACAACCTATACACGCAGGCAACGGATGGCTCATCTCCCGCCCTGATCGGCCAGGGAGCAGGGTTGGGATTCTCCTTTGACGGCAAATGGGCGCTTGCTCTTGACCCCGTTCATCTGGATCATCTCAGGATTATTCCCACAGGAGTGGGTGAGAGTAGCTCCCTGAGCGCGCCCCCGGGGTTGAACTATATCGTCGGAACTTGGATGTCCGATGGCAAGCAGATTTTGGTGGTCGCGTCGGCTGCAGGACATGCTCCCGTTACTTATCTGCAGGACATTCCTAGCGGTGCGGCACACCAAATTACGCACGAGGGACAGTATGCGGTCTT
>PMTV01000035.1 GCA_003167215.1 Acidobacteriota bacterium
ATGTCATCGTTCGCTGACATTGGGAATAGAGGTGATAAATGCGTATTCGTACACCGATCGATCTGGGGGCTCTTATCCGCGAGCGCAGAAAAGCCCTGCGTCTTGACCAGAAGACCCTGGCCGAGAAAGTCGGCGTGAGCCGGCAATGGATTGTCGATGTCGAGCAGGGCAAACCGCGGCTCGAGATCGGCCTCGTGCTGCGCACCGCGGATGCGCTCGACATCGTTCTCACCGTGGACAAACCGACAAAAGGCACGAGTTTGGCGCAACCCGTCATTCTCGATTCGATAGTCGAGGCGGCCCGGAAGAGGCGCAAATGAAGATCAGGGAACTGATCGCCATCCTTGACCGTCGCGAGATGGGCCGTTTCTTCCGCGACATGAAAGGGCGCGTCTCTTTCGTCTACGATGAAAAGTGGCGAAACGCCGCTGACGCCTACCCCCTCTCCCTCTCGATGCCCCTCACCCTCGGTGAGCACGGGAATTCAAAAACCGACCCGTTTCTATGGGGATTGCTGCCGGACAACGAAAAGGTCCTCGATCAATGGGGCAAGAAATTTCAGGTCTCGTCCCGCAACGCCTTCGACCTTATCGCGGGGGTCGGTGAGGATTGCGCGGGCGCGGTGCAGTTCGTGCAGCCCGACCGTCTCGACGCCATCCTGGGAAAACAGCCTCCGGAAATCGAATGGCTGACGCCGGGCGACATCGCGCAGCGCCTTCATTCCTTGCGAGAGGACCACGCCGCGTGGCGCAATCCGCGCGACACCGGCCAGTTCAGTCTCGCCGGCGCGCAGCCAAAAACAGCACTGCTCCTGGAGGAAGGCCGGTGGGGCATTCCTTCCGGCCGCACGCCGACCACGCACATCCTCAAACCGCCGACGGCTCATTTCGATGGGCACGCGGAGAATGAGCACTTTTGCCTTGAGCTGGGACGCGCCATCGGGCTCCCAGTCGCAAATTCGGAAGTCATGCGCTTCAAGGATGAGATCGCCATTGTCATCGAGCGCTACGACCGGGTCCACGCCGGGAACGTCTGGCGGCGCGTCCATCAGGAGGATACATGCCAGGCTCTAAGCATCCAGCCGACCCGCAAGTATCAGAGCGACGGCGGTCCCGGCGTCCGGGACATCGTCGATTTATTAAAAACCTTTTCCTCGAAATCGCGTGAAGACATTGGTACTTTTCTCGATGCCGTCTACTACAACTGGCTCATCGCCGGAACAGACGCCCACGCGAAGAATTACGCCTTGCTGATTGCCTCGGCTGGGCAGGTCCGCCTGGCTCCCCTTTACGATATTGCGAGCATCCTGCCCTACCCCGATATCGACATTCAGAAGGCCCGCTCTTCAATGAAAATCGGAAATGAATACCGCCTGCGGAATATCGGCAAATATCAGTGGCAAAAACTCGCCCAGGGTGTCGGCGTCGATTCCGACGCGGTGACAGCTCGCATCGTCGAAATCGCGGAGGCCATCCTCGAAAATATTCCGGAAGTGACGAAGCGCACGAAGAAAGAGGGGCTCGAGCATCCGCTAATCGACCTTCTGGCCAAAAAACTGAAGGGCCGCATAGCCGACTGCCGCAAGCTGATCCGCTAAATTGGCCGAAAGTCGGCGACTTTCACGCGCGAGATATTGTCATGCGCAGCTGGCCGGTTGATTTCCAGCGCGGTTGGTTCAGATCAAGCCTCTGCAACCAAAAACTGTTTCGATCCAATGAGTTTCTAACATGCCGGAACCATCCGAATCGGCAGCGCGAGCCGCGCGTTGTGCTCACGAAGAGATTATTTCGGGTAGGTCCGCACAATCCCGATCAGATCATCGGCAGCCTCTTCAGATGATTTGGTGCTCCGCGGCATATGGTTGCGAATGTGGTGTTCCATGAGTTCGGCCATGAGACTGTTGATCGATCCCCTTGCAGCCGCGAGCCTTTGAAGGACATCTGCGCACTGTTCATCATCATTGAGAGCGCGCAAAATGGCCTCCAGCTGTCCGATGACCTTTTTCGTCCGGTTTACCAGATCCAAGGCTTGGGAGAAGCGGCAGAACTCGGCAGCCTGTAAGGCGATAATGGACAAGTTCATACTGCCGCCAGCGCCGAGGTATCCCGACTTGAAGTTGGACGACCCTGACTTTCACGTCAAGCAGGCCGCTTGGCAAAAAGAAGTGGATGACTGGCAGAAAAACAGAATCGATCTGATGACGCACTGGCCGTCGCAGAAAGAAGTGAACGTCGCTTGCGGGATTCGGTAACTCAGTCTTCTTCAGCTTCTCTCGCCAAGTCCTTTGCCTGTTCTTCCTCGACGTACTTATTCGTTTTGGCGATATATTCTTCGACTTTTGCTTCAGGCTCATCCGGGGAGAGGGTATGCGTCATCCGCCAGTAAATATGGCCGTCTTTAGGGTCCTCGTCGGGAAGTCCATCTTGGGTCATGCTGTGGTACTCGACGTCGGGCCAGTTGAACATGGAAGGCGGAAGCGGGGTTTCGGCGTGAGGGTTCAAGAAGATGTGAACGCCGTCTAGAAGAGACTCGCGATAGTCCCGCTTTCTCACCAGCTTCTGGTGTGGTTTTAGTCCATGTTCGTTGAAACGCTTGCTTCCGAATAGAATGTTCGGATTAGGGTCGGCGTTCATCGCGCGGACCTTTCCCCAGGTCGCGATGTTGCTGAATATGACGGCGCTGACTTCCTTCATCCGATCGTCAAGAAAAAAACCTAACTCGATTTTTGTACCGTTTGGCTTGGTGAAGAATTCCACATATTCGTGCCCAAAGATGATGCGTCGGTTCTCCTCGGGAACGGGCTTGGAAATCGGGATGTCGTATTGGTACAGAACGTTCCTCATGGCTTGATCTGTTTGCAGGAAGAAAAGAGGTTGCTCAAACGGCGCAATCGCGATGATGAATGGCCGCTTCTCCACGTGTCCCAGTTTCGAATATTTATCGCGGTACAGTTTGCACTTGCTCGCGAGCGCGTTAGCGAGTCTGGGGACCGCAGTTTCAATCAATTTCTTGCGGTCCGGCTCTTCGGGTTTCAGCTTCGCCTCTTTGTCCCATTCGGGCAGCGCGCCCTCGGCGTGGCTGGCAATCACGGCTTCGACGCAGACCAGATCGTCCCCTTTCGACGCTACGAAGTCTGGCGCGTGGTGCTGGAAATCGACGGAATAGCCGACGTGCTTCAGGCAGGCGAAAAGATACAGTTCCCAAAACGATGAGTTGAAGGTTGTTTGAAACTCTTTCACAAACTTGTTGTCGCGATCCTGAAACCCCATCGCCCAGTCGGCAATGACGCATTCGTTCCAAGGATTGCGTTCCATCCAAAGCGCCTTAAAGGTGGGATGCCATTCCTCGGGCGGAACGATATGCCGGAAGAGGTTGTCCATATCAGACTCCTCAGATCTTGGGCGGTTCGGTCGTTCCGACCCATGTGAAGGTGGTTTTGTCGGAGCGATGCTTCCGCTTGAGTTGATCGACGAAAATAATCCTGCCCGTGAAGTCTTTGCCTCCCTCGGCGACGACTGGCGTGCAGAACACGCCGACAATTTGCCTGAACGTCGTTGTCGTCTTCGGGATTTGGATATGGCTCATAAAGGGCAGTCTTGATTTCGTCCCTTCGACGTAGGCGTCGAGTACCACAATCCACTTGCGGAAGCGACCGTCAGCAAGCGTGTGGTATCCGTTTTCGCCGCCGTAATTCTTGTCAAGCAGCACCGAGCGCCGCGCCAGCGACATGGCTACTTTCCCCGTTGTGCCCGAGCCACCGAACGGGTCGAGCACGGTGTCGCCGAAGCGTGTCGCGGCGAGTATGCACGTGCGAGGAAGTTTCTCGGGGAATACCGCGAAATGAGCGCCTTTGTACGAGGACGTGGGAAGCATCCAGACATCCCGGATGTTGCGCCCCTTCGGGTTGCAAAAACGGGTCCCCATTTTTTCCGTGTTCACGGGTGGTATCCCCACGCCCGCGCCCGCCGGGTGCCGGTGGTGCAAACCTTTCTGGATCCGCTTCAGTGAGATTTCCTTGTGCGGTTCGCGTACGGCGTCGATGTCCCAAAAATACTTGGCAGATTTCGTCAGCACCAGGATATGTTCGTATGCGTTTGTGGGTCTGTCTTTGACGCTCGAAGGCATCGGATTGGGCTTGTTCCAAATTATGTCCGAGCGGACCAACCAGCCGTCCTCCTGCGCGGCGACTGCGATGCGTTGCGGAATGAGGGCCAGAGATTTCTTGTGGTAGGAGTCCGCGATGTTCCAGAAGAGAACGCCGTCCTTGCGGAGGACACGGCGCAGCTCGCGCAAAATCTGGAGGGTGTGCCGGACATAGAGCTCCAGCACTGGCTCGCCGCCATAAGCGCCGCGCCACGCGTCCCCCTCCCATACGCTGTCCTGGTCTCCTGGATATTTCCGCAATCCCCAGTACGGCGGCGAAGTGACGACACATTGGACACTCTCGTCCAGCATCGGGATGCGCGTAGCGGAGCCGTGCATCAGCCGGGGGACGAGCGGCTCCAATTCTTCAGGAACTCCAATGCGGAGATTCACTCTCATTGCTGTTCTACCCCCTATTTACATCTCTGATCGTTCCACTGGCCGCTTTCGTTTGCTTGGAAGACGTCCGGAGTCAATCATCTTGCCGTCCGCGCCTACGTCCAACACTCGAATCGCAACGATGGTTCCCATTGACGGCATCTCCTCAGTTCAGCGGCTTCGCGGCCTCTCTGATTAGGGCCGTGAACTTCGCCCATTGCCGCGCCACGCCCTCCGTGAGCGAGGGGTCCAGGCCGGGAATTGGCTCCCACAGGTACAGGCCGTCCTCCGGCCCGTCGAGCATGTTGCCCACGAACCACGCGCCCGACATCGTCGGCGCGTCGCCCGGGAAGAGGAACTGGTAGCCGACCTCGTCAGCGCCGTCAAGCGCCGCCATGTAAACCACGAACCGGATGCCCATTTTGTCCACCGCCCGAGTGGAACACGGGGCGGCGTTCCTGGAAACAGTACTATTTGCCGCAACTGATTCAAGAGATAACCTGCGAAATAGGCCCAAAACTTTTCCGAAAGCGTTCGTATTATGCATGCAGAGTTTCGGGCGGCGGGCGCGGATGTTCTACTCCTGACAGGGCAGGCATCCCACCGTCGCTGAAATTCTGCCCTGTCAAACAAGCCACAACAATGTAGCCAGGGCACGGAGATTTTTAAATGCCCCATCTCGACCAATTGCAAAAAATAGCCAGCGAATCCGGCGTCAAGACATTCGTGCTGTCCAACAAGCGCTCCATGCTGGCCGCGCACGCGAGCGGGCGGTACGGCGGCTTCCACATCATCGACGCCAGCCGTGATTTCACTGACCTGCCAGAGCACCGGCCCGGCATCGACCACAACTGCCCCGCCATCATGTTCAGCTTCAAGACCAAGGCCGAGCGCCTTGAGTTTGCGGTCGCGCTCCGGCTGGCCGCAAACGTCCTTGACCCTCCGTTGAGCTATGAGTAGAGAATACGCCAAGATTGCCTGCAAGATTCCGAAGTCCGTCATCCGCTGCGGCCCGCGCCGTATGCTCCAGCACATCTGTGAGAAGTGCGGCACGGGCAAGCCGTTCAAGACCAAGAGCGGCAAGACCATCACCATCCCTGCCGGTGAGTATCAAGTCACCGACAAGGAGTTGATGAAAGTCTTCGGCACCGACCGACGCCAGACCATCATCGACTGGCGACAGACGATTCTGGCCACCTGCAACGGTGCCGTCACGGTCACCAAGAAGCACAAAAATAGAATGCGCTGGCCGGTGAACATCTACCACATCGACATCGAAAAACTGGGGAAACTCAACAACGAATTTGGCGATTTCAACAACGAAATCGTTGCTGATTTCAACAACGGAAATCGTTGCCCAGATTTAAACTCAACAACGAAATCCGCTGCACTACTTGGTGTACTCCGTACAGGGTTGGACTCGCCTTGCAAACAAACGGCGCTCGTCCAACCGGGGGCTGAGTTGAGTGATTTGAGTGATGAGTCGGCTACCACTGCACCAGCCACACTATCCAAGCTGACGGCAGAGCAGGCACACCTGAAGAGCCAAGCGATTCATGACTTGATCGTGCGTGTGTTTGAATACCGCGAAGCGGTTGACCCCGAGATAGTCAGCCGGTTCATGTCGGCCCAGGCTTTCCACTGGGACAATGACTCCCTTGAAGTCCTGGCGAAAGTCCTGAAGCGGAAAGATTGGAAGCAATCCATCCAGTCACAAGACGACCTGGCATTCCGCATGGAGTCCAAAGGCGACCATTCCCTGTTTGCCCAGTTCCAGCGTGGCTGGGCTTCCCATGAGCGGGCCGCCGCATTCGCGGCTGAACGGTACAAAGCTGAAGAAGAGCCGGTCGAGAAAAGCTACCTGAACGGCAAATTTGACTTGGAGGAAGTATGAAAAACATAGGTGATGAAGTTCCGAACCTGGCATCCCCCCGGGCCACGGTCGAGCCGCGTGCGCGGCACACCGGCCCGCCGCCGGTGACGGGAATCCGTGGCGGTCAACGCCGCTCGCACGCAAGGCCGACCTGTTGTCCTCGCACCTGGCCGCATCCCGCATGGATGTGAGCGGCGCACGGGAATCGCAAAAGGAAAAGGCCGTCCTGCTTCTGAACGACCATCCCGGCACCACCAGCTTGGAACTCGCGCAATACGGAATCCTCGACCGCTTCCAGCTTGCACGCCGCCTGTCCGACTTGCGGGACAACGAAGGCACGATCAAGAACGGACCCGACCGCATCTGCAACGTGAACGGCGAACTCGGACTGACATCGTGATCGAGCCTCGCAATCGTGACCGCAGAGGATTTGTTCGAATGACCAACGTGCAACGCGGGAAGGTGAAACGGCTCACGATCAGGGGATTCTCGCACTAGAAGATTTCCAAACTTACGCGCGCGACCCTTCAGGAAGAGCGCCACATTTGGCGCGAGGAGAACGAGCAATGAAATTTGATTTCCACGGAACATTCGATGAATGACGGAAGCCTATGCGAGATTAACAAATACCTGCCCGGTGTCGATTGTGCGCGTCCGGCGAAACACGCATGGGGACACGGCTCAATCATCCAGGTATGCGATTTCCACTATCAGTTGAATCCAACCGGAACACTGACCGAGATGCTGACGGAACTATTCCGCCTTCGGGGGGAAGCCACCCGCAACATATACCACAGCAACAGCAAGCCATTCGGGAACTGCATCGACTGCGTGATGTTAAACGACGCCCGTGCCCAATCCAAGGCAGCGATGCACAAGGTGGTGCTGGCCAACGGCGAGACGATGGAGATTCATTACGGCGGCACGTATCCCGCAACCGGACTATGCCTGCAACACGCGAGAGAGCGTGCGGCTGCCGAGAATGGGGTTGTCGCCGATTTGCTGTGGCCGCAATCGGTCGCGGAAGATGAGAGAGAGACCCGGCAGGACGAGGACGAGCAATCCACGGGGCTATAAACGACGCACAGGAATTGCCGGACGCCGCGGGATTAAGGGCATCCCCGGACGGATCATCTGGAAGCATTCGTTGGCACCGGCAGAATGGCGTTCACAAATAAGGAGATTCGGCTGGACGCAGGCCTGCGGTTGCCGGACATCTAGGACAATCTGGAAACGCGACTGATCCTGTTACGGCGCCGTTTGAACGAACGCTGCGACTTCGTGAGGCTAGTCCGTGCTGGCCGCGGACAACTCCAGCTGGAAGTACACCGCAAACTCACTCTAGAAGAGCTTTCGTAGAATAGTCCGGAACCGCAGTGCTTCGTTTGGCCGAACAGTCGGCCACGTCGGGTTCGCGAAGATGGCGCAGAAGGATTTTGAGCTTTTGAAGAAAGCCCCTGAGCGCCGCTGGCGCATAATTACGCTCTTTCTGAGTTTCCCGACAGCGATTTAGTGGTGAATGTTCCATTCAATTTTCCACCCTGGCAGAAGCTAGTTCGGAAGACTCACAAGTATTTCCAAAGCCAAGGTTGGATTGAACGACGCAAGGACGGTGAAGGGACGGTCACCGAAAAAGGTCGCTCGGCCCTGGCCGAGTGATCGCTTTTCACAATTCCGGACCAGTCAACCATACGGTCAAATGCGCACTGCAAATCGGGTCCAAGCGACGATGCTGGACGCTCAGCACCCACCGTGTGCCCACGCGCAAAACGGCTCCGCCTGGATCCTCTCGGCATCGCTCGACAACAGGACCCCGAAGCTACGCCAGGGCGGCCCCTGCCTAACCGCAGAGCGAGTCCAGCTAGATCGTCTGCCCTGAATGCCCCGGGGCCGAATCATCCACCAACAGACCGAGAAATAATGACTATGGAATGTATTTATATAGGGAGATTCGAATGAGACGAGAAATTGACCAGCTGGTGCCCACGACGGTCCAGCGGTATCGAAGCATCGCCCGAAAGCTGTGGGCGAAGGTCGAGGCGGGCACCGCCACGGGTGAGCCAATCCAACATTCTCCGCCGCCATCTCCATCCCGCTCTTGCGGCAGTCGGCTTCGAGAAGTCCGGGAACCACGGGTTTCGCCGTTTTCGTGACACGTTCCTTAAGAACCATACCAGCTGTCCAGAGGGCCTTCTTCGCTTCTGGCTTGGTTGGGGCAGCGAGGGCATGTCGGGACACTACGACCAGATTAAAAACGACGTGGCGTTCCGCAAAGATGTGGTGAATCGCTGTGGAGTGGGCTTCGATGTTCCGGTTTCATTGGCTTCAATTGAACCTAATGAACCTAAACTCGAAGCTGTGGTTGAACAGGAAGTTGCCGTAACTGTTTGATTGGTTTGAAGAAAAGTGGTCGGGGCGAGTGGATTTGAACCACCGACCTCCTGGTCCCGAACCAGGCGCGCTAGCCAGGCTGCGCTACGCCCCGAAAGTAATACCGACTGCCAAAGAGTTTATCCCGCATCACCTTCTACCGCAACCTGCCGCATTTCCTTGAATGCTATTACATTGATCTGACGCGTATTATCAGCTCGACCGCGATTGCGTGCGATCTTTTGGCAATTCGGGGAGATGGATTAAGCGCGCTTCGGTGATGGAAGGAATGGCGCGGATAGTTTTTAGAATTGACGAGTCGACCGCGCCATCGAGACGGACTAGCGCGACGGCTTCGGCTCCATGCACGGGGGTGCGACGGCCGAGCGCAAACGTGGCGATATTCACACCGAGACTCCCGAGCGCGGTGCCGATCATGCCGATCACGCCGGGAACGTCTCGATTCCGAGTCAACAAAAGAGTGCCTTCCAGCGGAGCTTCGAGCGGGATTCCGTCGAGCGAGAGAATTCGCGGCGAGCCATCTTGGACCACGGTTCCTTCGACGGTGAGTTCGGCACCGCCATCGGCCGCAATTACCTCAAGCGTATTCGGAAAGCCGCGCTCGCGGCGCCGCGTAGTTTCTTCCACAATCAACCCACGCGCGGCGGCGGCTTGCGAAGCATTTACAAGGTTCACCTTTTCGTCGAGAACGCAATTCAGCAGACCGATCAGCACCGCGCTGCGGATTACGTGCGAACCCAACTCGGCTGGCTCTCCTGCATAACGAATGCGGATGTGACTGAAGCTGGCCGAAGGCGCAGCCTGGGCAACAAGCGCCCCGAGGCGTTCGCCGAGTTGGAGATACGGGCGCAATAGGCGGTACTGTTCGGCCGAAAGCGCGGGCATGTTTACTGCATTGCGAATCAGGCCCTCGGCGAGATAGTCACGGACCTGCTGCGCAATTAATGTTCCAACTTCCTCCTGCGCCTCCGCAGTGGAACCGGCGATATGCGGAGTGGCTATCAAATTTGGCAAGCCGATGAGCGGAGAATTTTTCGGTGGCTCCTGCGCGAACGTGTCCACCGCCGCACCCGCGAGATGGCCGGAGCGCAGAGCCTCGGCGAGTGCGGTTTCGTCAATCAATTCGCCGCGGGCGCAATTGATCAAGCGCGTACCCCGCTTCATTTGCGCGAGCGCCGCCGCATTGATTATTTTATCCGTTGCGGCGCTGAGCGCGGTGTGCAGCGAGATCACGTCGGAGCGGCGCAGCAGATCTTCGAACGGGACTAACTCGACGTCGAGTTCGCGCGCGGCAGCTTGCGTGACGTAGGGATCGTAGGCCAGAACTTTCATTTCGAGCGCGCGCCCGCGCCTGGCTACTTCGGTGCCCACGCGGCCGAGACCCACGAGCCCCAGTGTCTTTCCGCGCAATTCCATTCCGGTGGAGGATTTTTCCCAGCGGCCCGCGTGGATTGCAGCGTTGGACTGCGGAACGGAGCGCGCGAGCGCAAGCATCAGCGCGAAAGTATGCTCGGCGACGCTGACGGCGTTGCCGCCGGGCGTATTCATTACCAGGACGCCGCGGCGTGTGGCCGCGTCCATGTCCACATTGTCCACGCCAACTCCGGCGCGCCCTATCACGCGCAGGCACTCGGCTTTGTCGAGAAGTTCTGCCGTAACGCGTGTGGCGCTACGCACGATAAGGCCATCAGCGCCGGTGAGTTCGTTGAGCAATGCTGCCGCCTCAGGGAGAACCACTTGCCAGCCAGTTTCGCGCAGAAGCTCGATTCCGCGCTCGCTGATTTTGTCCGCAACGATGATTTTCATCGCGAAGAGCGTAGCGGCTGGGCCGCGTAGTGTCAAATGCGCTAGTTGTCGCGGCAAGGGTCAGCGCATCTACGAAAAAGCTACATATGTTACTACCTGGGGTATAAACGGATTATATACTTAGACACTGTGGCTATTGCTTCCCGCGCTACGTTTCGCTACAACTGTTACCGAACTGTTGGAACTTTACTCTTAACTGAACCATAGCGTACGACAGACGAAGCCCGAGCCCATTTTCTCAGGGGAGCTCATGAGCCAACCCGACAAAACACAACTTACGAATGGTAAGCCCAACGCACCCGCCATTTCGAGAATGCCCCGGCACTTCGGGCGATTTCGCTTCCTCCATGCATTAATTTTGGTGCTGCTCTGTCTGACTCTCGCCACTCACCTGCGCGCGGATACGATTTCTGGAACGGTCACAGATCCTTCTGGCGCAGTCGTCGCCGGAGCGCGTGTCGAAATCACCGGCGGTGACCTCTCGCAGCCGATCGTGCTTACGTCCGATGAATCCGGCAAGTTCGCCGCGCCCAATCTGAAACCCGGAAGATACTCGGTACGGGTGGCCAAGGAGGGCTTCGACGATCTGGTCACGACGGTGGACTTGGAAGGCACCGTCGACCTCCCGATTAAGCTGACGATTTCGGCGCAGCAGACCCGCGTCAACGTCAGCGAAAAAAGCACGGGGTTCGCCAATTCAGATGCGGCTTACCGCCAGCTTCGCGACGCTGGTCTGGGCGAAAGCTACCGTTGCGAAAATTTCACACTGACCATGGACGTGGGAACCTTCCAGTTGAAAACCGGAACGATTACATTCCTAGCCCTGGTCAACAAATACCAAACCGGTGCCGTTTTCGTCGGCCAGGGACATTTCACACTGAAACCGCTCGACCCTATCGATACGCGCGAGATGATTCGCCGTACGGGCAACCCGACCGCCGAGGAAGACTTCACCGAAGTGGTCTTTCGTTTCACCGGCAATCAGTACCCGCAATTCGCTGGGGCGCTGGGCGAAAAAACGGAAACCCCGCCCGAAGCCGCCGCAGCCTTTCAACATTGGAAAGATAAAGTTCGCCACCGCCGCGAAATTCCCGAAGGCTTCACCCAGGCTATTCTCCAGGGCGAAACAATCGATAACGTGGATGCCGACCTACTCGCCGCCATCTACAATTCGAAACATCCTCCGTTTTTCAACGCCTACATGCACGGTACGCCACACAAGGACCTGCGTTTCTTCATCCGTCTGCGCGTGGGCGCGCTTCCGCAAATGGAATCTCCCGAGGAAGTGGCGCTCGTGAATTGCAACGGCGGAGAATTGGACGACGGCATCTGGTACTCACAGCATTTGTTATCCGAGCTTAAAGCGCACACCGCAAATTCCCGCGAGGATAAGCGCTTGTTTGCCACGAAGCGCTATAACATCGAAACTGTAATCGCGAAGAACGATCATCTGCAGAGCGTGGCCACCATCACGTTTGAACCGCTGATCCCCGGCGAACGGGTATTGAAATTCGGGCTGCTTCCTAATCTGCGCGTCACGCGCGTCACCGATCAGAACGGCCAGGATCTGCATTTCATTCAGGAAAACAGAAAGGAAGACGGATCGTTCTATGCCGTCCTCGACGAAGCCCCGGCGATGGGACAGGCCCATTCCATCAGCGTCGAGTACGTGGGTGACAAAGTTCTGGTCAACGCGGGCAATGGAAGTTACTACGTCAACGCGCGCGAATCCTGGTATCCGAATCTGAACGGTTTCGGTGAAAAGGCGCTCTACGATCTCACCTTCAAAGTTCCACCTTCGAACATGGTAATCAGCGTCGGCAAGCTCGAAGGACAGACCACCGAAGCCGGTTTTGCAGTGTCCCACTGGGTGACGCCCGTGCCGGTGGCTGTCGCCGGCTTTAATTACGGCCAATACAAAAAAATCGANNCCGGACAGCTTGAAGCCCTATGAAAACAGCGCGTTTTTAGGCGCCATGTCGCCAACGGCGATGACCAAGTACGCCTTGGACCAGACTCGCGCCCAGATGCAGGTGTGTACGATCTTTTTCGGCAAGGCTCCGTACGACAGCGTGTACATCACCGAACAGCCGAATTTCAACTTCGGGCAATCATGGCCCAGCCTGGTGTACTTGCCGATTTCCGCATACATCGACTCGACCCAGCGGTGGATGTTGTTCGGCCAAATCAACACGAAGTTCAACGGATTCGTGCAGGAGGTCACACCGCACGAGGTAGCGCATCAGTGGTTCGGCCACGGCGTCGGCTGGGCTTCTTATCACGATCTCTGGCTCTCTGAAGGCTTCGCGGAATTTTCCGCGGGATTGTTTCTGCAGCAAGCCGTGGGGAAAAAGTGGGAGAAGGACTACATTGATTTCTGGGAACGTCAGCGAGTGCGCATCCTGGAAAAAAATAATTTCGGCGTTTCGCCGAATGATGCCGGTCCCCTGTGGCTGGGATTGCGGCTCAACTCGCCGCGCTCTGCGCAGGCGTATCAGGGCGACACCTATTCCAAGGGCGCCTATGTGTTGCTCATGCTACGGTCACTCATGTACGCCGATCATGGACCCGCTGACAATCGAGACCAAGCCTTCATCGACATGATGCACGACTTCATGGAAAGTCACCACGATTCGCCCGCCTCCACCGAGTCGTTCAAAGCCATCGCCGAAAAGCACATGACCAAGCAGATGGATTTGCAGCAAAATGGGCGCCTCGATTGGTTTTTCAACGAGTGGGTCTATGGCACCCAAGTGCCTCGGTATAGTTTCAAGTATGAGTTGCAGCCGGCCGATGGAGGCAAGGTCAAAGTGCACGCGGAACTTAAGCAGAGCGAAGTGGACGACCATTTCGCCATGTTTGTTCCCGTATTCGCCGATTTTGGAAATGGCATGGTGCGCCTGGGCCAAATGGGGGTCATCGGAAATTCCACGCGGGCGGTGGACTTCATTTTGGATCGCCAGCCGAAGAAAGTCGCCCTCAACAGCTACAAGGATATTCTGGAGCGCTGACCGGAGGGCGGGGTTCTTGGTTTTGTCATTGCATTTGATCAAACGGGGGAACACACGTTCGCAGATGCCTCCGCTATAGACAGCAGGGGCGAGAACCTGATGAATCACAGCGATCCACGGCGGTTCAGATTCATTGCCTGGGCCGTGACGTCTGAGTGTTTTAGGCCTGCGCCGGTATTGAACACGACGACTCGGTCTGCGGACTTCAGAAAACCGGTTGCGGTAAGATGTTTGTATGCGGCGGTTGCAGCGGCGCCTTCCGGAGAATCCGTTCCGACCCTGGTAAACCTCTACAAGAAATTCTCGGATCGCCCTTTTCAGATAGTAGGGGTGAGCTCGGACACGGAGGAAAACAAATGCAAAGCATTCATTGCCGCAAATAAAATGACGTGGCCGGAATATATAGATCTGCCGGGATCGTTACAGGCGCTGTTTGAGATTCATGAATTCCCGACCTACATCGTTCTCGATCGGAACGGCGTAATTCAAATGCGCCAATCCGGATGGGATACTGAAATCGGCAGCTAGATCGAAGAAGCCATCAACAAAGCTCTCAAAAAACCGTACAATCCGGAGAATGCGCGGGGCGCGGCGACGAAAGGCCAGAATTGACGTGATAAGACCAGGAATGAACTGCGTGAGCGTGACACCGGGGCGAGAGTGACCTCGCCCCGGCCTTCGTGAAAAATCTTAGCGGGCTGTGGCGGGCATTTGCATGGGCTCGTCGAAGCTGCCGCCGTAGATGTTCGGCACTTTGGATCCCATCGGCCGGAGATAGGTAGCAAGCTGTCCGCGGTGATGAATGGAATGATTTGTAACAAAGGCCAAGTAGGCGGCCGCCGGCAGTTCGAACATCCCGAATGCAGGGATGACCTTGGCGAGTTTGTCTGGTGAGAGAGCTTTTACTTTGGACAGCGCAGCCGGAAACTCTCTTTCGTAATAGGCTACGATTTCCACGACGCTTCGAAACTTCTTATCGCCTTCGGGGATGAACTCGCCCTTCAAAATGCCGTTCAAGAACCAAACATCGGAGCTGGCGATGTGAGAAGCGAGCGCGAATGCGGTGCGCGCGTCCGGGTCCGGACGAAAATCTTTCTTTTCTTCGGGGACCGCGGCGAGGACTTTCCTCGTGATCGTATATTCATTCTCGAGGCCTTGTACAAACATTGCAGTCATAAATGCTGCTTGTTCGTGATTCATTGATTGATCTCCTTTTTGTGAAATTCGGACTACTCCGGCGCATATGCCGGGGATTTCTCAGACGCAATCGAGGCAAGGACTGGGTACCTTCCGCTTTGATTCTCGAGCTACCAGGATTTGCACAGAAGCCTGAATCATACCGCTCTACAGACGGCTGGCATTGTACACCGGCTCGGGCCTTCGCGAGTGATTTGAGGATTTACTCGAGGCTTCTGTCGAGCCTGCGAACGGCGATGCCTCGCGCGGACAGTTCTGTGAGCAATTGCGACACGGCTGGAGAGACGTCTCCGTCACCGGGGACGACAACGGCCCACTCCAGGTTTTCTCGAAACTCCTTCGTGCGAATTTGCCATTGCTCGAAGGAAAGCGATCTCCGATCGCCGATC
Source organism: Acidobacteriota bacterium (assembly GCA_003167215.1). GTDB lineage: Bacteria > Acidobacteriota > Terriglobia > Acidiferrales > UBA7541 > Palsa-295. The sequence goes on from PMTV01000035.1 coordinate 15,189, forward strand.
TCAATGATGGACCAATGGCGCGTGAGCGCGAGCGCGGCGGCTTCATCGGGTACTGGGCCACTCAGGATAAAATGATTGTCACCATGTACTAAGATGCCGACCATTTCGTTTTAAGCCTCCAAACGCGGATCAAAGACTGGATAACCTACGGCAAAATGGTACACGACCTGTCCTGGCTCGGGCGCCAGACTCAGATATTTGTGCACTTCGTCATCGAAGAAGGCGCCGATGCCTGTGGCGCGAAGACCAAGAGCTTCGGCGGCAAGATATATTCGTTGACCGATAGCGCCGGCTTCGAAATGAACGTATCGATAGCCGCGGTCACCGTAAATTCGAGTAACATTTTCGAAATCGCCGATCATGGAAAATGCCACGCAAGCGTTCCCCGCCAGGTCTTGCCCCAAGCTTAGCGCAGCGGCTGCCAAGCGCTGGTCTCCTTGCTTGATATTTTCCAACTCCGCGTGCTCCGGCCAGTAGCGATAAGCGCCCGGCGCCAAACCTTCTACGCGGTGGACGTAGAGATAGAGTTGGACTAATCGTTGGATAGCGAAATCGGCGAGAAGAGGTTTTCCTGTGCTTGCGAGGAGAGTGGCGAGTTGCGCGAGAGACATCGATTCGTCGCCGCCGCGAAAGTCAAGAGCTGAACGACGAGCACGAACAACTTCGCCGAAGCTGCTGCTTGTGGAGATCGAAGGAGGTAACTTGATCTCGCTGCGGCCGTTTGGTGTCGGCGGGTCCGGCGGGATCGCCGTTTCGGTGAGATGTTTCGTCGCTGCGTGGATTTGTTCGATCCGGGGATAAGGCACCTGCTCCTCCGAAAGGCGGTTTGCTTCGCCGCGAAACAAAACCGTCTCGATGGGACTCTTCGTAGTAACGGGAATGGACGAGCCTTGAAGCGTCACGATCAGCATGGGCCACTCGTCGTCGTTTAGGAGGCAGCACGCCGACACTTTGTCGTCCGAGAACTGGCCGAGGGCGAAGCTCTCGCAGCCCATGGCTCGCGCGGAGAGCGCCAGCGACTGCCAGGCGTGTCCGATGTCGTGCAAGCAATAGCGATACGCTCGATCTCGATATTTCCAAGCCTCGCGCCACGCGATGCTGGTTAGAACGAATACGAGGTGCGCCGTTGTGTCAGTGAGCTTGCTGACGAAATCTCCGATTGCGCGTTGTTCGGCCATGTGGGACGACGGGCGGTAATGATAGAGGCCATCGGGCCAGTCAACAAGGCCCCGCGTACAGAAGTGGAATTCGGTGGGGTGCAGGTTGCCGGAAGAAGGGTTGACGCGCAGCGCGTAGGTGCCCCCGGTTGAAGAAACTCTTTTGGTCGCGCTAATGGACGCGGAGTAGAAGAGCAACTGCGAAAGGAATGCCGCGCCATCTTTCGCAAGCGTGTTCCCTGTTCTGCCTTCGAGGACTTCGAGCGCTGGAATCTGGGGGGCTGGCGGGTCGGCCGGGAGGTCGAGGACTGGAACGCCTTCATAATGGCGGAAGGGGTTAGGCATGTTGGCCCAGTCGAGGAAGTGTTGAGTGCGGCGAAGCTTTTCGACGGTGTGTTTTGTGAATTCATGGTACTCGCGCCAAGACATCTAAATCGTCTTGATTGATTGCGACGCGGGGCGGGGACAGATGAAGACGATTTGCGAGATTGCAGACAGGACTGCGAGGTCGGCGCGAAGGGTACGCGGCGCCGAGCGCGCGGCTTCGCGAGCGAGACGGGCGATTTGCTCCGGGGTGAGAGCCAGAACATAGATGTCGCCGCGCTGCGAGTACGAGTATTCGCGGTAGGCGGGAGCGACATCGCGCGTGAGATTCATCAAGTTATCCCAGAAGCTGCGCGGATGCAGCAGGCGGCGCTTGCCGGCTTCGTCGCGTGGGATGCGCAGCGAATGGCGCGCTGGAGAGCCACTCGATTCGAGAATTACTTCGGCGCAATCCTCGGGGCGGAACGCGCGAGAGGGGTCGGCGTCGGGATATTTTTGCAGGAGCTCGCGCAGCGCGACGGCGTCCGCTTCGAATCCGGTCCACCAGTAGCGGAAGGAGTGAAAGACAACCGTTCCGGCGCTGAGGATTTTCTGAACGCGGGCGAGGTCTTTGCCGGCTACGCTGACGACCATGTCCACAAGCTCAGCAGAGCTGAAAGCCTGACGGACTAGCGGGCGGACGCTGAGGTACTCGGCTTCCTCTTCCGTGTATTTAACGGGAATGGAATCGGGCAGCGGCACGAGCGTGAGCGGCATTAGGGTTTTCCGGTGGATTTCTCGGTCAAGCGGTCGCGGACGCGGTCGCTCAAGGCTTTGCCGTCCACGGATTTTCCCTCCAGACGCGCGCGCGCGGCTTTGATCACAGCGCCCATTTGTTTTAGCGAATCCGCGCCAGCTTCGTTGATCGCAGCTTCGACGGCGCGGTGAATTTCTTCGTCCGAGGGAGCGGCGGGCAAATACGTTTCGATGATCTTGATTTCTTTGGCCTCTTTTTCGGCGAGGTCTTTTCGTCCACCCTTGGTGAACTGCTCGACGGATTCGTGGCGCTGCTTGACGAGAGTCTGGAGAACTTGCAGCGATTCGAGATCGTCGAGCGGGCGCACCTTTTCGATTTCTTTATGTTTGAGCGCGCTCTTCATCATGCGCAGGACGCTCAGCCGCAGCTCGTCCTTTTGCTTCATGGCCGCAGTTAAATCACTCTGGATGCGTTCGATGTAACCCATTCGTGGCTGTCTCCCCGGCAAGGATAGCACACGTCCGCCACGGCGGACGTCCTCCAAGAGGCTGGCGGAGGCCCGAGTCGCGCCCGCCACGGCGGGCACAAAAAGCGTGCGAGAATCGTGCAGAGGCCCAGTTACACAACGTGCGATTCTAGAACCGGGTAGAAGGGGTTTAATGGTTTGTTTTCTGTAACTTCTACTTTTTGCGCAGAACCGGGTAGAAATGTCGGAAAATTGTCGAATTTCGCTCAGATTTGTGGCGGATTTTAGGCCGGGGTCTCGCGGGAGCAGCAGTATGGGAGCTGGCGGATGCGCTCGCAATCGGCGCGCGCCGCTAGATCGTGACCCTTCGCAGGTGCTCACGGTAAAGGGGTCCAGAGACCGGACAGTCGGGTCGGCAGAGCTGTAGCGTTCGGGCGGCTGCGGCCCGTCCTGCTCGCTGCCCTGATCGGGGCCGATCCTAAACCAAATTTTCATCGCAACAATGATAGGAAGTCAGGAGGAGGAATGCAAGGATGTGCATGCTGTGTTCTTTTCGAATTGTTCGCATTCAATGGAGGGGTTTTTCGGACACAGGGAAGGTTCCGACTTTGCTTCATTCGGTAGAGGTCAAGCAGGTCAAAACCCGAACCCTTCACAAACCGAAGGGTTCGGCACCCCGCACGGGTCGAGGGAGCTTCGTCTTGAACTGGTGGTGTAGAACTATCCGCCCTGCCGTCAGGGCAGCTGGAAAAGGAATCTAAATTAAAGGGTCGGCCACCCGCCTTAGGGCAAGGAGGATTCGGTACGCCGCAGTGCGTGTTCGTTGACTTGCTTTCTCGCCCAACCTAAGATGAGCGGGAAATGCCGGACTCCTCAGCCCTGATCGGACGAACCATTTCGCATTACCGCATCGTGGAAAAACTCGGNNTCTTGAACGGTTCCGGCGCGAGGCGCAAGCAGCCTCGGCGCTAAATCACCCAAACATTTGCACGGTTTACGAGATCGGGGAGGAAAACGGGCAAGCCTACATCGTGATGGAGTATTTGGACGGTGTCACGCTGAAGCACCGCATCGGCGGGCGGCCGATGGAAATGGACACCGTCCTCGATCTCGGTATCCAAATCGCGGACGGCCTCGACGTAGCTCACGCCGAAGGTGTCGTCCACCGCGACATCAAACCTGCAAACATTTTTGTCACCAAGCGCGGCCACGCCAAGATTCTCGACTTCGGCTTGGCCAAGCTGGCGGTATCGCCTCGCATCGCGCAAGGCATCGGAGTTTCGTCGATGCCAACCGTCGCGGCGGACCTGCTGACCAGCCCCGGCGTGGCAGTTGGCACCGTGGCATATATGTCGCCGGAGCAAGTACGCGGGAAGGAACTGGACGCGCGCACGGACCTCTTTTCATTCGGCGTGGTGCTCTATGAGATGGCCACNNGTGCGGCTGAATCCGGAAGTCCCGGCGAAATTCGAAGACATCATCAACAAGGCGCTCGAAAAAGAGCGCGACTTGCGCTACCACTCTGCGCCGGAAATGCGCACGGACCTGAAGCGCCTGCGTCGCGATACGGATTCGGGACGGGTTTCATCTTCCTCCGACAGTTCGGCACGCGGCATTGCCGCCGCGCCTTCGAGCTCCTCAGCGGCAATTCCGGCCGTTGTCGATGCCTCCGTAAAACCAGCGGCCGGCGGTGGAAGTTGGAAATATATCCTCGCCGCCCTGTGCGCCGTCTTGATTCTGGCCGGAGCATTCGCGGCATATCATTTTTGGAACCGCACGAGTGTGCCGAGCGCAGCAGGCCAAGTAAGAAAAATCAGCCACTGGAATAAGCCGATGACAGCAGCGAGGCTCTCGCCGGACGGGCACACGGTGGCGTTCGCTTCGCCGGTCGGCGGCACGTTCCAGGTGTTTGTCATGCTGACTTCGGGTGGAGACCCGCTCCAACTCACTTCCGACGAGGGCGACAAGGATGTAGCCGGATTTTCGTCTGACGGCGGCGAGATTTTCTACCAGCGTTCCATCGGGCATCTCGAAACTTGGGCTGTTCCTACGCTTGGCGGCGCGCCGCGGAAAGTTCTGGAAGGCATTGAGGCGATTCCATCCGCAGATGGCAATTCCCTTTTCTACCTGAGCCCGCCGTCCCCGGCGATATGCCGTGCAGACAAGTCCGGACTCGGTGCAGAGCAGATATTTAAGTTCGAGGCAGCCGCCGGTATTCCGGTTGGGCTACTGGCCTACCCGGGTGGCGATGCGCTGCTGGTGGCTACGGTGCGGTCCATCCTGGGTGATAACCAGCTCCACAAAGTGACTATTTCAACTCACACAGCGGCCGATATGGGCGAAGTGCCGGCAGATGTGAACGGCGTCGCGTGGGATGAGCCGGGAAAGTCCGTGTTTTTCGCTCACACCGTGAAGGGCCTGACGAACATTTGGAAATACAATTTGGAGGACCGCTCGTTGACGCAGGTGACCTCCGGAGCCGGTCCGGACTTTTCACCGATGCCGGACCCCGCAGGTAAGGGTTTCTACTACGTGAATGGAAAGTCGTCCGGTTTTCTCACGGCCTACAACGTGCGTTCAAAGCAATCCGTGGATATCGCATCGGAGACTGCTACGCAGCCTTCGATTTCGCCGGACGGGAAGCGCGTGATGTACCTCATTTCCCCTGAGCAGAGCCACACGGAGCTTTGGGTGTCGGACATAGACGGAAAAAACAAGGTTAAGCTGGCATCTTCTGAGCGTTTGGCGACCGGAATCTGGTCGCACGACAGCCGCCAGATTACTTTCGTGGACGACGCGAGCAAGCATTCGCGGGCTTATATCGCCGGAGGGGACGGGAGCGGCGTTCGCGAAGTGCCCTGGAACGGGACCTACATCGCAACTTCCATCTGGAGCATCGATGATAAGGCCCTATACCTGGGCGTGATCGACCCAGCCACGGGTATATCCACTTGGAAAGTAAATATCGATGGATCAGACGCGCGAAAAATCGCGAGTTCGTGCGGGTTTGTATCCGATTTGAGTCCGGACGGAAAATATCTGATTGGATTTGTGCCGAGAGGCGATGGCGCGGGGATCTACCAACTTTCCCTCGCTGACAACAAATGCGTTGCGCTGATTCCCGGCGTTTTCACTTTCGGCACCTTATACGCCCCGGATGGGAAATCCATTTTATACGCTGCAGCAACTCGTGGAGAAATGACCGTCTATCGCCAGCCATGGCTCGACGGCAAGTTGACCGGCCCCGTGCAAGTCGCGCTAAAAGTTCCCTTCGCTTTCAGCATTTCCTTCGGTGGAAACGCCTACGACTTTTCGCGCGACCTTTCCACTGTCGTCTATTCCCGCCCCGGCGGCCAGCACGACCTTTATTTTCTGAGCCAGAAATAAATCCCGGTCGCGTTTCAGACTGATGCATTTCAGCTTCGCTCAGGCTACGGCGCGAGTCAGCACCTCCCCACGCAGGAATGCGGCTTGCTTGGGTGTGCGTCTGGTGCTACCTTGCCCGCTTCGCGGCGGGCAAATTGGCTGGCGCGGAATTGAGCGGCGGCGGAAGAGCGAAGGACAGCGGGGCGAGGCCAAAAGGCTCGGGAGGTGGTGAGTGGCGACGAAAAAGTGGAGTTCGACGGCGCCGGCGGACGAATTTCATCCTTATATTCCGGCTAACGAGAGCATCGCCGAATTTACGCTGCGCGCGGTGGTGCTGGGGTCGCTTTTCGGGTTGCTCTTTGGGGCGGTGACGGTTTATGTGGGGCTTCGCGCCGGGCTTACCGTTTCGGCTTCGATTCCGATTGCGGTGCTTTCGATCAGCATTTTGCGCGCGTTTGGGCGCTCGACGATTCTGGAAAACAACATCGTGCAGACGACCGGGTCGGCGGGAGAGTCGCTGGCTGCGGGGGTGATGTTCACGATTCCGGCGCTGATCTTTTTGGGGTTTGGCACGGAATTCACGTTCTGGCGGATTTTTCCGCTGGCGCTGCTGGGCGGATGGCTGGGCGTGTTGTTCATGATTCCGCTGCGGCGGCAGTTGATCGTGAAAGAGCACGGCAACCTGACGTTTCCGGAAGGCACGGCTTGCGCGGACGTGCTGGTGGCGGGCGAGCGCGGCGGGTCGTTTGCAGGACGCGTGTTCTGGGGACTGGGCCTGGGAGGCGCTTACACTTTTTTCATGAACACCATTCAGGCGTGGAACACGCAGCCGGAAGCGCGGCCGCACTGGTTTCCGGGCGCGTCATTTCGCGCCAACATTACTTCCGAATACCTGGGAGTGGGTTACATCATCGGGCCGAAAGTTTCGGGCATCCTGTTTGCGGGCGGAGTGATTTCCTGGCTGCTGGTGATGCCGGCGATTCAATTCTTCGGGCAGCTTGCGGGGAACACGCCGATTTACCCCTCTACGATTCCGATTCCACTGATGACTCCGGACGACATGTGGCGGCAATACATTCGTCCCATGGGAGCGGGGGCGGTAGCGGCTGCGGGACTGATTACTTTGATGCGGACGCTGCCAACAATTATTTCGGCGCTGCGCGCGGGGCTGAAGGATGTTCGAGCGCAAGGAGCGGTGCAGACGGAGGGTAGGAACCGTCTGGATCGGGACGTGTCGATTCGGACGGTGCTAATCGGGTCGTTTGTGATCGTGGTGATGATGTGGGTGATGCTGACGTTTGATCCGATCAAAGGAGCGAGCACGACGTGGTATCAGAACCTGCTGGCGGGAGTGTTCGTGGTCGTTTTCGGATTTTTGTTCGTGACGGTCGCTTCGCGCATCAGCGGGCTGTTGGGGAATTCGTCGAATCCGGTGAGCGGGATGAGCATTGCTACGCTGATGGCTACCTGCGCGATCTTTTTGGTAGCGGGGTGGACGGCGCCGAATTATGCGGTGCTTGCGCTGGTGATTGGAGGCGTGGTGTGTACCGCTGCGGCGATTGCCGGAGCCACTTCGCAGGATCTGAAGACTGGGTACCTGGTGGGGTCGACGCCATTTCGACAGCAGATGGCTTTGCTGATCGGCGTGACCATTTCGACGATTGCGATTGGCGCGACGCTCAACCTGATGAACACGGGACTGCAGAAATACGTGCCGACGCGAATTCCGGTGAACGTGGAAGCGTTGGCTACGGGCGTGAAAGTGGAGAGGAATTCGATCACGTATCAGGGGAAGAATTACGTTTTGATCAACGCGCTGGGGTCGGCGCAGATTGCCGACGGCGAATATCTCTACGATCCGGCGACCAAGGAAATTGAGATTCAGTGGGTGCAAGGCATCGGCGGAGACAAAGCTCCTGCGCCACAGGCGCGGCTGATGGCAACGGTGATCAACGGCATTCTCACGCAGCGGCTTCCGTGGCGGCTGGTGTTGATGGGCGTGGCACTCGTGCTGGCGGTGGAAATTCTGGGCGTGAGGTCGCTGGCGTTTGCGGTGGGCGCTTATCTTTCGATTGGAACTACCGCGACGATGTTTGCGGGCGGGCTGGTTCGATGGCTGGTGGAAGTTTCGTCGAAGAAAACTGAAGAGGGAGAAGCTAGCCCTGGAGCGCTTTATTCGAGCGGGTTGATTGCCGCGGGGGGAGTGTTTGGGCTGCTCGGAATTGTCATCGCTCTTTTACAAGACCCGGAGATTTCCACGCGCGTTCCGCACTGGCTTGTCGTTGTGTTGCGGTTGCCTTGGCGGCCCGATCTGTTTGCGTTTGGGCCGAAGATTCTTGGGTCGCTGGCGACCAGCAACCTCTTCGGGCTTTTCATGTTCATTCTGCTGGCAGCTTCGCTCTTCTACTTCGCGCGCAAGAAGCTGAATAAAACATAAAGTCCCTGCGCGAGGAGCGCTTCGTTCACACCGGCGATTAGCGCTTAGGCGCCTTGTTGGGGTCGGGTGGGCGCGACGGAAGATTCTTGGGATTGGCTTCCAGCGCCTTCATGACTTCCGCAATGCCGCGTTCGAGCTGCGGGTCCTTGCCGGCGATCACCGAGGCGGGATCGTTTTCGACGACGATGTCGGGATCGACGCCGTGACCTTCAATAACGTACTGGCCGGCGACGCTGGCGGTGGCGAATTCCGGGACGAAAACCTGGCCGCCATCGAGTAGCGGGCCACGGCCGCTGATGCCGACCACGCCACCCCAGGTGCGCTTGCCGATGAGCGGGCCGAGACCCGCTTGGCGAAACATGTAGGGGAAAATATCGCCGTCGGAAGCAGAAGTTTCGTTGATCAGACAAACCTTCGGGCCATAGAACACTGTGCCGGGGTAAGTGTTGGTCTGCTGGTCGACGCGATCGAAATCGGTGCCGAGCAAATCGCGCCTGAGGCGTTCGATGAGCATCTGAGAAACGTTGCCGCCGCCATTGCCGCGGACGTCAACGATCAAGGCCTGTTTGCGAATCTGCGGATAAAAATACTTGATGAATTCGCGAATGCCGTCAGCGCCCATGTCAGGTATGTGGATATAACCGACCTTCCCGCCTGTCGCGGCCGACACGGCGTCGCGATTATGGGTGACCCAGTCGAGATAGATGAGATTGGTTTCGCTGGTGATGGGGCGATACGAAATGGTCCGCGAACCATCCATGGTGGGCTTGGAGTTGACGGTGAGCTGGACGGGGCGGTTAGCCTTGTCGCGCAAGAACTGGTATGGATTGTCCTTGGCGGTGAGATCGCGGCCGTCAATGGCCAGGATGTAGTCGCCTTCCTTGACGTCGACGCCAACTTCGGTGAGCGGCGAGCGATAAATCTCCTCCTCATTTTGGCCTTTGTAGATTTTAACGACGCGGTAGCGGCCAGCGGCTGCGTCCAATTCGATGCGGGCGCCAGGCAGCGCGACCTGCGGGCGTTGAGGAATTTCGAAGTCGCCGCCGGCAATGTAAGCGTGAGAGACGCTTAGTTCCGCGATCATCTCGCCGATGACGTAGTTGAGATCGGAGCGATGAGCGACGTAATCAACAAGCGGACGGTACTGGTCGCGCAACGCGCCCCAATCGTAGCCGTTCATATTTTGGACGTAGAAGAAATCGCGGTAACGTCGCACAACTTCATTGAAGATTTCGACCCACTCCTGCTGCGGAACGCGGTCGACCATGAGGCCGTCGGTGGAAACATTCTTGGCGCCCGATTTGCCTTCGGGCTTGAGGTCGTAAAGTTTGAAGGCGCGCCCGTCGCGCACTAAGACTTTCTTGCCATCCTGAGAAACGTCGAAGCCATCGATCTTGTCGACTAGAGTGGTTTCCTTGCGATCTTTGAAGGCGAAGAGAACGAGCGAGGAAGGCGGGAAGGAATCTCGACCGTAAAAGGGAGCGCCAGAGCGCGCGTAGACCAGATAGTCCTTGGTGACCACCAGACCGTTGAAGTTGTCGGCATCAATGGGGACACGAGTGACGCGATCGGAAAGGCCGTCGAAATCGATGCGGATGTATTCCTTTTTTTTCTCCTCCTTTTTGTCGCTTTCCTTCTTGCCATCTTTCTTGGCTTCTTTTTTGTCCTCGTTTTTGTCACTGGCTTTTTCGGCGGTCTTGTCTTTGTCAGTGGACTCCTCGCCCGGCTTGGTGATGGTGACCTCGTCGCTTTCGGGCGGAAAGGGATTCTTGCCGTCCTTGCGGAGAGTAAGGGCAAGGAGAGAGTTGCCGCGATTGGTGGCGAAGTTGAATTCTATGCGGCTCAATTGCGGAGCATATTCGCGCGTGCTGACGAAGTAGAGATAGTTTCCTTCGGGATCCCAGGCAGGATCGTCGGAATCGTAAAGCGGGTCGGTGACGCGATGGACTTGACCGTCGCCCACACTCCACGCGTAAACGCACGAGAAGCCGCTCGGTTCACCCATGATGAAAGCGATATGGCCGCCGTCTGCCGACCATGGATACGCGGGAATGCGTCCGCGGGGATTCTGTGCGATTTGAGAGACCTTCTTGTCATCGAGAGTCAGAACGTAAAGCTTGCCGTCTTTGTCGCCGAACGCGATGCGTTTGCCGTCCGGCGCCCAACTGGGTTGATAGAGCATGGCGTGGAAACCGTGAGTCAATTCCTCCGGCTTGCCCGAACCGTCCTGGTTGACGAGGTAAAGTTCGTCTTCGCCATCCATGTCAGAAACGAAGGCAATTTTTGAACCGTCAGGCGACCATTGGGCGAACTTGTCGTGGGCATTCGATGAGTTGGTGAGATTGCGCGTGGCGCCTTTTTCGATAGGTGCGGTAAAGACATCGCCGCGAGCGACGAAGAGAGCGCGTTCGCCCTTGGGGCTTAACTCTGTCCACTCGATTTGATTGGCGGCGGAAACGCGTGAAGGCCGCATCGCCAGAGCATCGGTGGGAACCTGAATGGAAATAGATGTGGATTTTCCGGAGGCGATATCGAAAATGTTCAGCTCGCCATCCATTTCGTAAACGATCCGGCCCTTGTGATCAGTGCTGGGCCAGCGAACATCCCATTTCGTGCTGTGCGTGAGCTGGTCGGTGGCTTTTGTCTTGGGATCGTAGGTGTAAAGATTGAGCGTGTCGTCTTTGTCGGAGGAATAATAGATTTTATCCCCGACCCACATCGGATCGCGATGAGCGCGGACATCTTCGGTGATTTTTTCCTGCGCGTTTGATTTGAGGTCGTAAATATACAATTGCTGGGCCCAGCCTCCGGAATAGCGTTTCCACGTGCGGAAGTCGCGGAAGAGAGGCGAATAGACAACTTCGGAACCGTCCGGAGAAAAATCGCCGGCGCCGGATTTCGGCATGGGTAGAGCTTGCGGCAGGCCGCCATCCATCGAAACGGTGTATAGGCGGGAGTCTCCAAGCTCAAAATATTCGCGCAGCGAACGGAAGACGACCGACTTGCCGTCGGGAGTCCAGCCGTAAACTTGATTGTCGTAGCCCCAGCGCGGAGTCAGCGGGCCGCGCGCGGGATAAAAAGTAAGTTGCTTGGGGACGCCACCGGTGACGGGAATTACGTACACCTGCTCGTCGCCGTCGTATTGGCCGGTGAACGCGATCCATTTGCCGTCCGGTGAAAATTTGGCAAAGAGCTCGACACCGGGATGGGCGGTGAGACGCGTGGCCAATCCGCCGGACGTAGAAGCGAGCCAGAGGTCGCCGGCGTAAGTGAAAGCAACTTTGTCGCCGTGAATATCAGGGAAGCGAAGAAGCTTAGTTTGAGCCGTGGCAGAAGAAGCGACAAGTACAGCGGCAAGAAGACAGAGAACGGCAGCGCGAAGCTTTAGTCGTTGCACGGTTTTCCTTTCACTCAATGAATTTCGCAAGCGGCGTGGCAAAGAACATGGAACGTGGCGCATTCTCGGCGCGAAGGCGGCTCCAAGACGTTTTACTGGTGGTTCCTCTTCACTAGACGCCGAGTCGTAATGTACATGCGGCGTGCTCCGCACGCAATGACAGGCATTCAGCGGGGGCGGTCGGCCGCGCTGCGATTGTACCCGCAATAGAGATACGGCTCGGCTGCTGGCAATCGATCCGTGGAGACGCTGCGGAGTAACGATCTACTTGCCGCTGCGATGCATCGCCGAAAGCATATAGACTTTCGAGCGCAGAGCCGGAATCGGATCGCCGGCATTCGGGAGTTGCACGACCAGGCGGAATTTCACGGGCCCCTGCGCTAGACGGGTTCGGAGTTCGTCGACAAGGAAATTGGGAGAAGTGGCCTTCGCGTCCGCATCGCTCAGATACTGCTTTCCTGCGACAGGAATAATCTGGTAACGCACCGCCTGTTTCTTCCCGGCGTTGTTCACGAAGACGAATGGATTGTTACCGAAGAATTCCCTTCTCGGGAGGCAAATTCGTTGTGCCGAACGTGGATGAAGCATATGATGTTCGACATAAATGCCGCATCGTAAAATTTAATAAATGGTAATTTGCGATGTAGTTCATGGTATTTTAGAAGAGAACCGAAATGGCAGAAGAAGTTAGCATCCTGGCGCGGCGAATCACCAAGAGATCCTTCCTCCTCGCAAGCAGCCCACGAACGCTGTTTTGTTTCGCGGTCGTATTCTTAGCCGGCCTGCTGCCCCGATTGCATGACTTCAACCGTAGTCTATGGATTGACGAATCGTGGGTCGCAAACTCAGTGTTGTCCGACACGCTTCATCGGATGTTTTATTACGATGGGTGGCTGCAAACAAGCCCTCCTCTTTTTTTGATGTTAGTTCGATACACCGTGAAAGTCTTCGGTTTGAGCAATTACACTTTACGCGCCGTGCCCTCGTGTTCGGCATTGTGGCTCTTTTGCTCTTCGCGGAGCTGAGCTGCCGCATTTTCGAGCCGCCGTATGCGTTGCTGTCTACGGCAATCTTAGCCGTCTCACCCGTAGCAATCGTCGAATCGACAGAACTGAAACAGTTCAGCAGTGACTTGGCGGCGGCAGTCCTCGTCCTTTTAGTGATATGCAATTATTGGCGCCGTAGTGACAATCGGCAATGGTATTGGTTGTTGGGCAGTTTTGCTGCAGCTTTGGGTTTGTCCTACACAACCGTGATCTTCATTCCGCTTGCTCTAATGGCCCTCTACAAACCGAGGCCACACACAAGCAATGATCGACAGACGCGGGACACGAGGCAGTCCAGGATCACGACATTCGTGGTAATGGTTTTGGCCATTTCCGGAATGAATTACATACTCTTTATTCGACCCAACAGTTCCCCAAATCTGAAGCTTTATTGGCAACTCCATTTCCCCCCGAATTCCATTTTTCAAACAATGTTCTTCTATGCGCGCGAAGTTGGCGGGCTGTTCTTATTCAGCGTTTTGCCGAGGCACTGGCTTCCGGAGAGCGATTCCCCGTCCAGTTGGCTTGCGGGGGTTTTATCAATTGCGGCAATCGCGATATTTGGGTTCGCATTTGCCGCTATTTTGCGACGTCCTAAATACATCTACGTCGGCGCATTGTGCGTAGTCCCAATTTTCATTTTATTGATCCTGAACTTAATGCACATATACCCGCTCCATTCACGCGTGCTCACATTGTGCGTCCTCCCGTGCGTGATTATCGGACTCACCCTTGCCATAGAGGCTATTTGCCACGAATTTGTGAGCCCCTTCATTCCGCTCCGATCTAGAAAGCCTTTATTGGGCACTTTGTCCGTGTTAGGTCTGGTGTTTATGTTTCTTCACTCGATCATGCCTCTGCGATGGCTGGAATATCATCAGGAGGATGCCGAAGGAGCTATTCGCTATCTGAAGTCGCATGTGGCCCCGGGCGACTTAGTCTACGTGCATGCCTCTGCTTCGGAAACCTCCAGGCTCTATCTTCGTATGCTGGGCTGGCAACCCGCCGGATTAACTTACGGTCACACTGGATATCCGTGCTGGCTTTGGCTCGTGTTCACAGGAAGAGAGTCTCAATGGGAATATCTGCACCGGGACGAATCCCAGATCCTCATAAGCCGTCTCTCCGGAGTAGGGTGTTCAGGCGAATTTACACTAGCCTTTACAAACGAAGTGGTTGACGAGTTCAACTGTAACAACGGGCGACTCTAGGCTATTCCAGGTCGGGCTCGCGCGAGCGCACCGTAAGCTGGGCTATCGAAAGCTCACTCCTTCTGTTCTTTGACTCCGATACGCACAGCCTTTACACTTATTGCGTGCCATTCTTTTCGCGCGGTTACGGGCATCGGTTTGACCTGAGCGGCTATTTTCCGCGTGCCATCAAGACGATTTGCATTGCCTGCATCTCAGTTTTCTTTCTGCAAACAATTTCCGGGCTGCTCTTTCACGGAGCGGGGGAGAGATTTTGGGTTGATTGGTTCGGACTGAGTCCCTATGCTGCCGTGTACGGTTTTCGCATCTGGCAGCCGTTCACTTATATTTTCCTTCACGGCGGTGTCCTTCACATTCTTTTCAACCTGCTCTATTTGGCAATGTTCGGCGCAGACCTGGAGCACACCTGGGGCGCGCGAAAGTTCTATATTTATTTTTTCGTGTGTGGAGTTGGCGCGGGGATTGTTGACATCATCGTAAAGCTGCTGTTGGACCCGCATGGCCGGGGCACGGCATTAGTACCCACAATTGGGGCTTCCGGAGCGATCTACGGAGTGTTACTCGCGGTAGCGATCGTGATGCCGCACCGTCAAGTGTGGGTGTTTCCCTTGCCGGTTACGGTGTCCATGAGAATTTTCGTGATTGTGATGGGCGCCATCGAATTTTTCAGCACGATTGGTTCAACCGGTGACGGCGTGAGCCACGTTTGCCATCTTGGCGGGATGCTGGTGGGCTACATTTACTTGCGGCGCGGCTCTTACCTTTATAACTACAGGAATTTTTTTACGGATTGGAAACGCCGGCGGCTGCGCAAGAAATTTGAAGTGTACGTCCGCGACCACAACGAGAAGCCGCCGTCAAATCCCGATAATTGGGTGAATTGACGATCCGGAGAGGGTCACGGTGACCAGGGCTATTACGGAGGCAGATTTTAGGATCTGTCCTTTGACGGTCATCATCCTAAGGAACAAGGCGACGAAGGATCTGCTCTTCTAAATCCGCACCCGTTGGGCCAGGCTACCCGCCGATACGAATCAACCGCATCAAATTGGTCGAGCCGGTAGTGCCGAGCGGTGTGCCGGCGATCACACCTACGATGTCGCCGCGTTTTACCAAGCGCTCCTCCGTTAGCCGGGCTTCCGCAGCTTTCGCAAGTTGGTCGATGTCATGAACGCGCGCGATGGTGCGCGGCAGCACGCCCCAGAGCAGGCTCAGGCGGCGGCGCGCTTCCTGTACCGGCGAAAACGCAACGATGGGCGCGCGCGGACGATACTTTGAAACGAGTCGCGCGGAAGATCCCGATTCCGTGAAAACCGCGATTATCTTCATGTGCAATTCTTCGGCTGCGTGACAGATTGCTTCGGCTATGGCTTCGCTGATTAACAAATCGCCCGAGCGCGCCGGACGCGGCAGCGATGTGACGCTGGCTTCCGCTTCGCGAATGATGCGGTCCATCATGGCCACAGATTCAAGAGGATAGCTTCCTGCAGCCGTCTCGCCGGAAAGCATCAGCGCATCGCTGCCATCAAAAATTGCGTTGGCGACATCAGAGGCTTCGGCTCGCGTGGGCCGGGGATTTTTCTGCATGGAATCGAGCATTTGCGTGGCCGTGATCACCGGAACGAGCGCATCGCGTGCACTGGAAATGATGCGCTTTTGCACGACAGGCACTTTTTCCGGGCTCATTTCCACACCCAGGTCTCCGCGCGCGACCATCACGCCGTCGGCAACGGCAAGAATTTCTTCCAGGTTGTCGATGGCTTCGGGTTTTTCGAGCTTGGCGATAACGGGCGTGTCTTTTCCGTCACGGGCGATGGCGGCCTTCCCGGCTCGCACGTCCGCGGCCGTTCGAACGAAGCTCAGCGCGACATAATCGGCGCCCATTTGCAGCGCAAAGTTCAGGTCGCGGCGGTCCTTGGGAGTTAGCGAAGGAATTTTCAGTTTCACGCCAGGAAGATTGATGCCCTTATGTTCGCCCAGTTCCCCACCGTTTTCGACCTGGCAGACAACTTCTTGCCCGCGGCTAGAGACAACGCGGAGAGCGATTTCGCCGTCGTTCAAGAGAACGCGGTCGCCCTTGCGAACCGACTCCGGCAAAGCGCGAAAGGTTGTGCTGACACCCTGCTCGGTGCCGATCACGTTCTTTGTGGTGATCACGAAACGCTGGCCGAAGTGCAAGCGCACCGACTTGCCCTGTTCCAGCGCGCCCGTACGGATTTTTGGCCCCTGTAAGTCGGCCAGAATCGCAACGGGCTTGCTGTAACGCGCGGAGGCGCGGCGAACGCAGATCGCCAACCGAACTTTGTCTTCCGGGGTGCCGTGTGAAAAATTCAGTCGAGCAACATCCATGCCAGCGTGCAACAGCTCGTCAATCATTTTTTGAGAGGAGCTTGCGGGTCCTAAAGTGCAGACGATTTTGGCCCTTCGAAGGTTGGACACGATTATTTGGCCACGGTAAAGGCGCTGACAACCGCAAAGTAGAATTGAATTCCCTTGCGGAAGGAATCGATGGGAATGCGTTCATCGTCCGCGTGCATGCGCATCAAGTCGTCTTCGGTAAGGGGAAAAGGATCGAGCCCATAGGCTTGCACGTTGCGCATGCGCAAGCGGGCTGAATCGGTGGCGCCGGTGGACATATACGGAACTACGGGCGCACCGGCAAATTCCTGGGCGCTTACGGTCTTTATCGTAGCGTACAGATCAGTCTCCAACGATGAAGATGGCGCGGCTTCTCCGCCATTCGGTTGTGTTTCAAAGCGAATCTGTGGATCGTTCACGAGTTGTTTTAGCTTGCCAATGAGTGGGTCGAGTTGGTTGCCGGGAAGCAGGCGAACATTCAGTACGCCGCGCGCTTCAGAGGGCACCACATTTTGCCGTATGCCGGCCTGAAGCATCGTGGGAGTGGCCGTGTCGCGCAGCATCGCGTTCCAGATAGGATTAGTGTTGGATACCCATCGAGCCGCGTGATCGGCGCGGTCCGGGCTTTCGAGCGCTTGCAGCCACTTGCCGGTCTCTTCATCCTCCAAGGGAGCGATTCCTTCAAAATAACCGCGCGTGACGGAATTGAACTGCACCGGGGCTTCGTACGTTCCAATCTTGCCGATCGCCACGGCTAGGTGAGCGACGGGATTATCCTTGCGCGGGATCGAGGCATGGCCCGAAGTTCCCGTCGCGATTACATCCACGTTCACGGCGACTTTCTCAGTGGCTTGCACGCCGACGTATTGAACTTTTCCGTCCTTTAGAACGGTGTGGCCGCCTTCGTTAAGCGCGAAACCGGCCGCGATTTTGTCCCAATGTTTTTCGACAGCGAACTTCATTCCGAACTCGCCCCCCGCTTCTTCGTCGCCTTCGGCGAGCAGAATCACATCGCGGTTCAAGTGCGCCGAAGAGCGCTTCAATGCGACGAGCACGGCAAGATTGGCAACCGTCATTCCTTTGTCGTCAATGGAGCCCCGGCCGTAAAGGTAGCCATCCTTCATGACGGCGGCGAAGGGGTCGACAGACCATTTGCTCTTATCCACGCCAACCACATCAAGGTGGCCCAGCAGCAGCAACGCGCGGGAGGGATCCGGGACCGCCGTAGCGGAAAGGCGCGCGACCAGGAACCCCCGACCGGGGGTGCTCTCGAAAATCTCCGAAGGAATTCCTTCTCTCTTTAGGATGTCAGCAATGTATTTTGCGGCCACAATTTCGTTGCCCGGCGGATTTGTGGTGTTTATGCGGATTAGATCCTGGAGCCAGATGATGGCTTCGCCTTGAATTCTCGAGACGTCGGCGCTGGGGGTCGCTGGTTGCGACGACTGTTCCCTTAAACCCTGTCCGCCAGTGTATGTGGCGGAGCAAAGGATGCCGCAGACTGCCAACGCAAAAATTTGAAGGTTCGGACGCGCCATTCTTTCTAGTCTCCCAATTACTTTTGAATTACATCGATAAGTGGAAAAGCGATTTATATTATCATGGCGTCACAATGTAACCGGGCGCTTGGAGCGCGGCGTTTTCTGAATGGCAATAGACCATCCACAAACGGCTCCGGCAGCATCAAAGCGGGGAGAGGAAATATATGAATTCGAAGATGTGGGTTCGCGCGGCTCTTGTGGGAATTCTTCTGGCAGCTTTGGGCATACCTCCGGGCGCTCTGACTGCCCGGGCCAAACAGCAGGAGGGACCGCAAAAACCCGCGCCGACGCAGCAACCAGCCCCGCCCAATCCGCCCACGGGACAGCAACAGCCGCAGCATGCGGGGCAGGCTCCCGCTCCGCAAACATCCATCGCCGTGGAGTCGAATGTCGTCAATATCGATGCGGTGGTGACCGATCAGGACGGCGGCTTGCTTACAAATCTGAAGAAAGAAAACTTTAGAGTTCTCGATAATAACCAGCCACAGCAGATTTCGAACTTCGCTCCCAGCGAGGCTCCGATCACGATCGTCATTTTGCTGGAATTCAGCCAACTGGGAGGCGAGTGGTATGCGTACGAAGCGAAGAGTTGGGGCTACAATTTCCTCAGCCACCTGACTGATAAAGATTACGTCGCGCTGAAGACCTTCGACCTCCAAACACACGTTTTGGTGGACTTCACACGCAACAAGCAGGAAGTGGCGCAGGCCGTGGCGAGTCTGTACTTCCCGAATTTCCACGAGGCGAATTTGTTCGATGCATTGCTCGAGACGCTAGATGAACTTCGCGACGTGAAAGGAAAGAAATCTATTCTTTTGCTCGCAAGCGGGTTCGATACTTTTAGCAAGCATACACTGGACCAAACGCTCAGGCGGGTTAAGGAAACCGACGTGCCAATTTTCTCCGTCGGCATGGCGGAAGAGAGGGATGTGCGAAACCCCAGAGGTGGAGATAGCATCGGTTATCTCCAGGCCAAAAATCAGCTCAATACATTTGCCGAGATGACCGGCGGATATGCTTGGTTCCCGAGGTTCCAGGGCGAGATGAACGGGATTTTTAACACCGTTGCGACATTTCTGAGGAGCCAGTACACCCTGGGGTTCACGCCCTCCACTTCTCCCGACGGAAAATATCACAAGCTCAAGCTGGAGATTGTGGACGAACAGGGCAATCCGATGATGCAGCCGGACAAAAAAGGAAAGATGAAGAAAGTGATCGTCATAGCCCGCCAGGGTTACACTTCGCCGAAAGCAACGGCGGGGGATTGATTCGCAATGCTGTTCTGCGTGGCGTCTACCGTGCCGGCGAGTGCCAATGGACCGCGCCACGATTGCATTGCCTAGTAACCTCGCTCGAGGTCCACGCGATTCAGTAATTCGCGACCACTGAACCAGCGTTCAAGGTTTTCCATCAGCAAATCCGTTTGGCGCTCCCACAGATGTTCGCTCACAGCGCTCACATGCGGCGTGATGAATGCGTTGTCGAGCTTCCACAAGGGATTCTCCGGCGGCAGCGGTTCTTGCGAGGCAACATCGAGCGCAGCGCCAGCAATTTTATTTTGCTGAAGCGCCGCGATCAGCGCGGGTTCGTCCACAAGCGCGCCCCGAGCTACGTTGATGAAATATGCTGAAGGTTTCATTAGCGCGAACTCCCGCGCGCCCATCATCGCACGCGTCTCGGAGGTCTCGGGCGCGGCGAGTATCACGAAGTCAGCTTGTGGAAGCGCTTCCAGCAATTTCGAAGATGGAAAGAACTTTTCCGCAAGGTCCGCGTCGCCTTTGCCCGAACGCGTCACAGCCCACACCCGAATTCCGAGGGGCTGGGCAAGTTTTGCAACTTCGCGGCCGATGGCGCCGAAACCGACGAACAGCACGACTTGACCGCGAAGCTCGCGCGGCCGCACAGGCGCGTCCCATAATTCCTGCTGCGCCCACTTCGCTTGCTGCTGATAGCGAAGGTAGTCCGGGAAGCGGTGGGCGAGCGCGATGAGCGTTCCGAGAATATGTTCGGCCATGGGAACGCAGTGAACGCCGCTGGCATTGGTGACTTCGATGCCGCTGCGGCGCAGTTCGGGGTACATCAACTGCCCGATGCCCGCAGCGGTGGAATGAAGCCACAGCAACTTGCGGGCCCAAGCGAATTGTTCGGGGCGCAGAGAGAATCCGACGAAGACGTTCGTATCGGGAAGCTCGGTCTGCAGGCCATCGTAGGTGGGTAGATGCACGACGCGCATCTCGGGCCAGCGCTCTCGGATGCGTTCGGCCATGCGCGGAGGAGGATTCCAGAGCGAGAAACGGTGCCAGACACAGATGAGCAATTTTGTTTCGGCGGGGCTGGTTTGCGTCATGGCTGGTTTCGGCGAAAGACAAAACTGAGAATCGTTGCGACGATCAGCAATCCGAGCAAGACGAAGGCGGCGCGGAGCGACCAGAAAGCCCAGGTCGCGGCAAAAAGCAACGCGAGCCAGAGCGCGTTCATGGGGCGTGCGAAGCCCATGATTTCGGACTTTTTGTCGTCGCGGCTAGGGTCAACTTCCATTTCTTCCAAGTCTCCTTTTCGCGGCGGGGCGCGAAGTTTTGACTTATTTGGCGGGCACGCGCAAATCGCGCCCGGTCATTTCACCAGGTTCGGCGACGCCGAGAACGCCGAGCATAGTGGGTGCAATATCGCGCAGCGAACCACCAGGGGCTAATCTAGTTTGACCGTCATCGGTCAGCAAAATAAATGGGACGGGATTTGTTGTGTGATAGGTGTGCGGCCCGCCGGTCACGGGATCGATCATGGTCTCGGCGTTGCCGTGGTCGGCGGTGATGATCCATGCGCCGCCGCGAGGACGTAGCGCTTGAAATATCTGACCCAGACAGCCATCCACGGTTTCCACGGCTTTAATGGTGGCTTCCAGATTTCCCGAGTGCCCGACCATGTCCGCGTTTGCAAAGTTCATAATGATAGCGTCAAATTCTCCCTTCTCGATTGCGTGAACGACGGTTTCGGCGATGCCAGCGGCGGACATTTCCGGCTTCAAGTCATAGGTCGGCACTTTCGGAGAAGGAACGAGGACGCGCTCTTCACCAGGGAAAGGCTTTTCGACGCCGCCATTAAAAAAATAGGTTACGTGGGCGTATTTTTCGGTTTCCGCGACGCGCAAGTTCTTAAATTGTTGCTCAGCGAAAACATTGGCGACAATTTGCTCCAGCTTTTCGGGCGCGAGGAGGTAGCGAAGCCAGGGCCAGGATTTGTCGTACTGGGTCATGGCGACGAAGGTGAGGTTTTTCGGGCGTTCCGGATCGGTAATTTTATCGAAGCCAGGGTCGATGATGGCGCGGGTCATCTGGCGAGCGCGATCGGCGCGGAAATTAAAAAAGATTACGGAGTCATCGTCGCGAATCACAGCGCGAGGCGCAGCCGGTTTTCCGGGCGCGGGTTCGGTAGTTATAACGGCGGGAATAATAAATTCATCGGTGACACCCTTTTCGTAACTCGCACGGACCGCGGCGATGGGATCTGTAAATTTTGCATCTGAGTCTCCATGCACGATCGCGCGATAAGCTTTTTCGATGCGCTCCCAGCGGTTGTCGCGGTCCATGGCGTAGTAGCGGCCGCTGACGGTGGCGATCTGGCCCACGCCGAGTTCGCGCATCTTTTGTTCGAGCCGGCGGAGAAAATCTATTCCGCTGTTGGGAGGAGTGTCGCGCCCATCCATAAAACAGTGGACAAAAACATTTTTGACTTTATTTTCCCGCGCCATTTCCAGGAGCGCGAAGAGATGGTTGATGTGCGAATGGACGCCGCCATCGCTCACCAATCCCAACAGATGGAGCTGACGCGCGCGTCCGGGTTCCATAGCTTCAAGAAGCAGAGACTGGCTTGAAAATTCGCCAGCAGCGATGAGCTGATCGATGCGCGTGCTGTCCATGTGGACGATGCGGCCGGCGCCGATATTTAGATGGCCGACTTCGCTGTTGCCCATCTGCCCGACGGGAAGGCCAACGGCGGGGCCGGAAGTTTGAATCAGGGTGTTGGGAAATTCCTTCAGGATGCGGTCGTAGTTAGGCTTGCGCGCGAGAGCGATCGCGTTGCCCTTGGTATCCGGCCGATAGCCCCAGCCATCAAGAACGGTAAGGACAATGGGTTTTGGGCGTTTGGTCATGGTCGATTCTAGTACCGGTTAGACAGAAGGCCGATTGTTTGTTTTGAGTTACGGCCATCGCAGTTTGCATCCGCGTGCGGGCCAAAAAAGCGGGAGTCCGCGACCGATGAGTCATCCTTCTTAAGAATAATGACGATTGGGTGCACATATCGGCGCCAAACAGGCTAGCACGGGGGTCAAATGCGGCTTCGAATCGAGAGCGGAGAGGGATGTAACGGTAGTGGAAAATCGGTACTTCACGGCTATTGCCGCCGACGGCCCCGGAGTAGAGGATGGATTGAGATAAGCGAGCTCAGGCACAGGCGCCGGGCATGGGACCGGCGGCCTGTAAACCGAAAACCTTGGCCCGCCTTCCGCGAGTAGCGGTACCCGGGGCGAAGCACAAAAATCCGTCGAGCGGGGCGAAAAAGAATGGCTGATACTGCGCGAAATCAAGGAACCGTGTTGGAGATCCCGGTCACGATTCAGGGTTCGAAGACCGTGGAGGGCTCAGACCAACGGGAGCTCTTTACTGAGACGACAAAGACGACGCTGGTCTTCGAGAACGGCGCCGTGCTGAAATTGAATGCAAAGATTTCGCCGGGGCAATGCGTTTTTCTGCGAAACGACCAGACCGAAAAAGAGATTCTGTGCAAAGTGCGGGACTCGCGGCAAGCCGGCGAGGTGGGCTACACGGATCTGGAATTCACCTCTTACGATCCGCAATTTTGGAGCGCTGAAAAACTCGCGCCTGCGGGAAATCCACTTACGGCCCAAGACATACTTGAAGCGACGGTCAAAAATCCGTCGGCGGCGCCGATCATGGAATCTCTGATGGAGTCGATTGCGCCCATCGGCGCTGAGGTTCCAGTCCACACCGAGCAACCCGCAGCACCCACTACGGAATCGATCGCGCCGACCAGCGGAGCAAATTCCGCGACCGTTCCGGAAACTCCGGCGACTCCGGAAGCTCCTGCGACGGCGTTCGCCTCGCCCTTGCCCATAACCTTGGAGGCGGCGCACGAGTCTTTAACCGCCGTGCGTAAGCACGAACCGACAGACGAGGAGTTGGATTGGAACGAAGCGAAAGACGCGGACCTAGTGGCCGCGCTCGCTGCAATGGAAGGCAAAGCGAAGGCCCCACGAGAGCCCGACACAAGAGAAACGAAAGAGCCTGGGCAAGAGGCGGCAGCCGCAGACACGAAGAAGAAAGGCGAGAAAAGCTCGAACACCGCGAGGGAGGCAAAAGTACTCTCGACGCCAGCGCCCCGGATTGGCAGGCTGGGCCAATTCACGCAGGGGAAGAAAACGATTGCCATCGGAATCGCCGCAGCCGTCGTGATCGCAGCGGCGTTGGGCGTCGCTTGGTTTGCTAAGAACGGTTTTTCGACTAACAGCAGCAACCGGACGTTGGCAGCATCACATCAACCAAAACAGGCCACGGCGCCGTTATCGCCCACACAAGTTTCGGTAGTCGCCACCAGCGCCAACAATGGCGGAGCGGCGCCCGCGCAAGCGGCACAGAAGATTCAGCAGACGACTGAGGCGCAAGGCGCGGCCGCGACAACTGCAGGTGTTGGAGCCGCGCCGATGAGCAAAGGCGTCGAAGATTCCGATGGGTCAGGCGTTCCGAAGGTTGGAGCAGACAAAAGTTCGGCTAGTTCCGACCAGGCGGCATCGGTGCACGCGACACGTCGAAAGCCAAATGAGATAAATGCCGAGGGGAACGTTCCGGCAAAAATTGTGTCGCAAGAGCCGCCATCCATTCCGGCGTGGGCGACAGGGCTGGAAGCGGACGAGGTGGTGAAGCTCGACGCCTTGATCGACGAAAAAGGGAATGTGGTGGAAACTAAACTAATATCCGGTCCGCGCATACTACAGCATGAAGCGGAAAGAGCGGTGGCGCTGTGGGTATTTGAACCGGCGCTGTCGGATGGGAAGCCGGTCGCGACGCGCATGGTGCTGACGGTTCAGTTCCAGAACTAGTTGAGAATCTTGAAAGAGGCCGAAGATTTCACGCCACGCCGGAGTTCCAAGCCTGACTTCATTTTGAGAAACCCCACGTTTCGGACACCAAAGGATTCGGACCTCGCTTAGCCCGCAAGGAACAAAAGAGCCGGCGAGACGCCAGCGCTATGAAAGACGGTCAGGCGCCGACGATCGGGTGAGCCCTGCAACTGACGATGGGTTCATGGGGCAGATCTTCATTCATAGCGGTGAAGCACATCTTGCTCTCCTTCCCGGCGGGCGCCCTCTGCGGGGCCGACGACGCGCGGCGGGCGAAGTACCGGATGGGCTGAAAGGGCTTTAAAGCCGGGGAAGACTGCGTCTTCGCCAAGCCGCTCTTCGATGCGGAGGAGTTGGTTGTATTTGGCGACGCGGTCGGTGCGCGAGGCGGAGCCGGTTTTAATCTGGCCACAGCCCATGGCCACGACGAAGTCGGCGAGGAAAGTATCTTCGGTTTCACCTGAGCGGTGGGAGACGATGGAAGCGTAATTGGCTTTGCGGGCCATTTCCACGGCGTCTACGGTTTCGGTTACCGTTCCGATTTGATTCAATTTTATGAGAATCGCATTGCCGATCTTTTCGGAAATTCCTCGCGCGAAAATTTTTGGATTGGTGACGAAGATATCGTCGCCCACGATTTGAATCGGCTTCTTGCTCTTTGCGTCGGGCCTTCCGAGCGCGTGCGTGAGGAGCTTCCAGCCGTCCCAGTCGTCTTCTGCGAGACCGTCCTCGATGGAAACAATGGGATATTGGCGGACCCAAGATTCCCAGAACTCGACCATTTGTTGGGATGTGTGCTCGGACTTGTCGGATTTCTTGAAGACGTATTTTTTCTTTTCGCGGTCATAGAATTCGCTGGCGGCGGGATCGACTGCGATGGAAATTTGTTCACCNNTCGTCGCCGACAGACGTGGAGTAGCCATTTTTCTTCAGGACCGCTTTCAGGCTATGGAAAACTTCGATGCCCCAGCGCAGGGCTTCGTGAAAATTGGGCGCGCCAAGGGGCATGACCATGAATTCCTGAACGTCCACGGAATTATCGGCGTGCGCGCCGCCGTTCAAAATATTCATCATGGGAACCGGGAGAGTGTCCGCATAGCCCTCCGATGAATACCGGGCGAGATATTGGTAGAGCGGCAGCTCAAGTTGAGCGGCGGCAGCGCGGGCAGAGGCCATGGAGACGGCGAGAATTGCGTTCGCGCCAAAATTGGATTTGTTGGGAGTGCCATCGGCGTCGATCATGCGGCGATCGACGGCGCGCTGGTCGGAAGCGTCCATGCCGGCGACGGCTTTGGCGATTTCGGTGTTCACGTGACCGACGGCTTTAAGGACTCCTTTGCCGGAATAGCGCGATTTATCACCGTCGCGGAGTTCATTGGCTTCGTGTTCGCCTGTGGATGCGCCAGAGGGAACGGCAGCGCGGCCTATGGCGCCGCCTTCGATGCCCACTTCGGCTTCAACAGTGGGATTGCCGCGGGAATCGATAATTTCTCGCCCTCGGACGGTGATAATTTTGGTGGACATTGCTCCCCCTGAAAATTTGGCGTTCCGTTTATTGCGGCACAGATTCTATGCCTTTTCGCGGTGAAGAATACAGCGAAGCCAAGTGAAATTGTAACGGAACCAGGCGAATTATTGCGAGGATCTGGATGCTTGCGCACGAACGACGACGACTGGACGAGTGAACGTGAACGCGACTATGACGGGAGCATTGGCATTTGCGCCCGCGCGCTTTCCCGGCGCGAAATGCCACTGGCGCAGAGCGGCAATGGCGGCGGGAGTAAGCGGATCCAAGCCGCGCAGAACTTTTACGGAATCGAGCCGGCCTTGCTCGCTGATATCGGCGGACAGAATCACCCCGCCGTGCACGTCGGTGCCGGATGGGTATTCCGGCTCGACGGTAACAATAGGGAGCGCACCACGCTCGGCGGAATTTCTTTCTGGAGAATCGGCGGATTCGTCTTCGTAATTGTGAGCTGTAGCGGTTCGGGGAGGTACGTAAGGTTGTGGAAATTGGAATGCGATTCCTATTCTTGTCTCGACTACTTGGCCGTCATTGCGCGCCGGGAGGAAGGTCCAGGTGTGGACCGCGACAAGAGTTTTGTCGAGGAACGGAGACTCGCCGCGCACGACCTTGATGTCGGCAAGCCGGCCACTGCTATCGACGAGCGCATCGAGCACGACTTCTCCGCCGAAGAGAGATTGCGAGGGGTAAGCGGCGGGAACCAACGAAAGCGCGGCAGGCGGTGAAAACCCCTTGCCTTGTTCTCGGCTGTTTTCCGGATGCTCCGAGTCAGCGGAGGATGTGTGCCAGGCGATGTGCTTCTGCTGCAGCAATGCGATTGCGTAATGGATGGGCAGGATCGCGCCCAGGGTGTGTTGCTCCGCGGTTGCGATGGCAAGTGTATCGTGGCCAAGCCATTGGCCTTCGACGAGACCGACTACTTCGTGAGAGCCGCTGGAGGTTACCGGGGCACCGCTTTGGCCCAGGATAATGTCGTGATTGAAAAGGAATAACTCGGTTTCGCCCTTTCCCTTGTCGAGTTGAGAAAATTCAGAGTCGAGGACCTCTCCCCAGGAACGCGTTTCGATAGTGGCATTGAGCGTGTAGGCATCGCGAGGCTTGGAAGGGAGAAGAGCTGTGGTGAGGACAGTCTGACCGCGCAACGGCCTATCGTAGGATAGGGGCAGAGACGAAACTTTGTAATTACCGACGAAAGGATTCGGCGTGATCCGCAGAACGGCTACGTCATGCTCGCGGTCTATGGCTACCAAGGTAGCAGGAACGATGCGCGGCACGGCCGCAGATGGGCGGAGGAGAATATGAGGCTGGCCGCCGTGAAGCTGGCTGAGCACGTGCGCGGCGGTGAGCACGTAGCCGTCACTGTTGATGAAGAAACCGTTGCCGTAGAAAAGGTAGTGAACGCCGTGGTCGGAAGCGGACTGATCGACCGGGTAGACGATGGGGCAGATCGCGTCCCATTGAATCGCGTCTTCATCTGCGATCTGGTTGGGTAGGCAGGCTGTGATTGCCGGCCACAAGAGGCAAGCGAGGGCCGCAAATACCGGAGCAGCCATTTTGGAATTACGCTTCATTTCGCTCGAATCCTCGCAATGCCCTCGGCGGATTACTTAGGATAGCTGGGTCCGCGGGCTGCGCCAGTTGGCCTTTGGGACAGTTGCGCCGTAGTCGATAGCTGGTTTGTCGTCAGGCGGGAGATCGGTGATTGAGCGTGTGCATGAGTGAAAAATACAGAGGGAGAAAAATTCAGAAGGAGCCAGCGGGAAGGTTTGTGGCGCGTGCGAGCAGTGTGGGCAGATCTTTTTGCGCGGCGACTGCCTTTTTGCCCAATTGGCTGCCGAGCTGGCGGCGAGCGGTTTGGACGGTTTGCAATTCTGCCGGATCTGCAGACGCCAGCAAATTTTCGGCGTGGAGAAAGCAGGCGTAGACCAATTCGTCGGGCAGTTGATGGCGGCGAAGAAATTGGCCGTAATTGAACCAATCGAAACCTTCGCTGCGCGGATCACCCGCCTTGGCGTCGAGCGAAAGACCGCGCTGATAGGATTGAGCGGCGGCTGCGGTATCTTTTCTTTTATCCTGTAGATCAGCGAGATGAGCCAGCGCGAGGCTTTCGAGTTTGACGTTGTTCGCGCTTTCAGCGAGGGCAACGGCGGACTGATAACGGGCGAGAGCCGCGCCGGACTGGTTGATCGCAGATTCATCGTCGGCTAATCGAACGGACGCGGAGATTATCTGCTCCGAGGTAACAGCCGCGGAATCCGGCTGCGAGGCGGCGAGGCGCAAAAAAATCTCCCAATGTCTGGCGGCAGCGGCGTGCTGCCCTTTTCGATCGAATGCTTCGGCGAGATAGAGCTGGGCGTTCGTTTGATTTGGATTTACGTCCACCGCTTTTTCCCAGGAATCCACGGCCTCATCGGGATGACCGAGGCGCGCGGCCAGCAATCCGTAATTCACCAGAGCGTCAACGTCGCGCGGAAATATTTGCAACAATTTCCGGTAGTGCGCATAAGCGTCGGGGTAGCGGCCGTCTTCGATCATGGCGCGAGCGTACTGATGCTGTAGGCCAATGTTTTGAGGACTGAGTGCGACGGCTTGCTGTAGCGTGGCGACGGCTTCGTCACGCTTTCCGGCGCTTGATTCCGCGGATGCGATGCGGGCTTTGAGAGCGCTGTCGTATGGATTCATTTCCGCCGCACGGTGGAGGGCGGAAAGATTTTCATTGTCATTGCTCAGGGCGAAATGAATCTGGTCAATGCCACCCCACAGAAATAGTAAAACGGCGAGACTGATGCCGAATGCCGGCGCCTGGAAAAAGCGGCCGCCAGACCAACGCGAAACACCGGGCGTTTTAGGCTGCACTTTTTGTGACGCCGGATGGGTTGGGCCGGGGATCACAGATTTTCCGCCGGGGTCAATGAGCAATGATGCGACGCGTGAATCGCGCAGCTTCCACAAGGCACCGTCGAGAATGAAGTGGTGAATGTTCACGACGGCCATGAAAATCAGGAAGCTAGTGGTGAAATCATAATGGAAGAGATAGCTGACAAGCCAAGGGCCGGGAATGAACAGTGCGATGCCGCCGGCCACGAGCGTTGCGAAATAGACCCACAGGTGCCAGTTCGATTGGCCTGCCGCGCGGGCTTCGCGACGCTGGTAGTAGCTGGTAATCCATATATATTGCGTGGAATGAAGGACGGCGAGGATTCCACTGCTGTAGCGCGTTTGCGGCACCTGATAAGCGGAGCGCAATTCGAGAAGCGTGGGCAAAACGAACCAGAGGAATTGGGTTATCGCGAGAGTGACCGGCGCGATCATGGCGTGAATTCCGTGCTTGCGGACCATGCGTTGGAAACCAAGCCAGGTGAAGACGGCAAAGGCTCCGCCCAGCGCGAGACGCAGGGGAAAAGTGAATTTCGAGGGCAAACCGAGCGACAGAATCAGGGGATCGTTTGAGCCGCCGGTTTCAAAACTTGCGAGCAGCATCACGTAGGATGCAACAAAGGCAGCGCGTAACCAGCGGCGCTCGGTTGGAGTGACTTCTGCGCCGCTTCGCCGGGCGAACATCATCAGCAAACCATAGTTCTGGCCGCTGTAATGCCACGGGCTCCAGCAAATGTAGAGGGTGAAAACCCAGGGAAAGAGGCGGGGAGACGCGTGCATCAGGACGGCGGTGAGCGCAAGCAGCAACGTGATATGCAGGGTGAAGAATTTGTACTTCTCGAAATTTTCGCGCGTGTGGTAGGCGCGATAAATCGTGGCCATGAAATGCGGGTAATTGAAAATGATTGCGAGTGCATAGAAGGCGACGGCCCAGCCGTGCGTATGCGTTGGCGTCATCCACATGGCTACACCCAGAAGCGGAGCGGACCACGCGCCGCAGCCTACGAGCAGGTCGAGCCAGGGACTGTAAATCCAAGGAGCGGATGGCTTATGTGGACCGCTTGGCGCGACGGACACAGCACGGGCGGAAGCGGGTACGATTTCGGTTTGTACCAATGTGGTCAAGCTGAATGCCTCACAACTGTACCTGCACTCGTGTCTCGACAACGGGCGTGCACGGATCAGCGCGCGTAGCTAGGTCTCAAGCGGAGTTTACTTCGGCCCGGAGGTTCTCGCGATGCTCACTGGCGCGCGCATGTAGAAAGGGTAACTTCGGATAGAGGAAAAAAGGCGCGTGGCTAGATGCGTTTTGCTGCTTGGGATTTTCCCCAGACGAAAACGAAGATGCCCATGGCCAGCAACAATATGGTGAGGCCGATAATTTTTACGACGGCCAGAAGTTTGTGCGGATCGTCTTCCGCGGGGATCACGGAAAAGGCAATGGTGATCAGGGTGGTGGTAAAGCCGAGTATGCCGACTGCTATTGCGACCGGGCGGCCGCCTGGAATTCGCATGATATCCGGGCCGGGCGGT
The DNA here is from genome assembly GCA_003167215.1 of Acidobacteriota bacterium. Lineage (GTDB taxonomy): Bacteria > Acidobacteriota > Terriglobia > Acidiferrales > UBA7541 > Palsa-295. Next base: position 45,299 of record PMTV01000035.1, read on the forward strand.
TCGCGTTGCAAACGGATTAATGAAGCGAAGACAAACAGGTAAGGAATGAAGTACGAAATAATTCCCATGCTTACCAGCACTTCGTATGCGCCATAGACGCTGGTTCCGGCTTGGCCGAGCAAGATGAAGATGACTCCGCACGCGGCCTGGACGAGAAGAGCGACGTACGGCGTTCCCCATTTGGGATGGATGCGCGCGAAAGCGGGAGGAAGATAGCGATCGAGTCCGGCGACGAAAGGAAGACGCGCGGAAACGGCAAGCCACGCGCCCATCGCGCCGAGATTGCTGACGGTGATAAGCAAGGCCGCAAATGAAACGATTCCAATCGCGACGGCACCCGAGAGGCCGATGCGTTCCACGGATTTCGCAATGGCTTGCATGATTCCCTGCAGGCCACTTACTTCGCCGGCAGGGAGCGCGATGAGTACGGCAACGGTGCCGAGAATGTATCCGGTGGTGACAAACGCACCTCCGACAAGCAAACCTCTGGGGAGATTTCTGCGCGCGTTGTGGATTTCGCCGCCGAGAAAAGAGGCGGATTCGGAACCGCCCAGGGCGAAGACGATGGTGGCCAGGAAGAGAACGTCGCGAAAGTGCATATGCGGGATCATCGTTGTGTGCGTGAAGGTGGTCGCGGACCCAAAGTGATGCCAGGCAACGCCCGCAATTCCAAAGAGAATTGCGATAGGCATCCAAGTGCCGAGGGCGCCGAGGTTGTGCAGCCACTTACCGACGGAAAGACCGATAAGGTTCAGGAAAGTTGCGAGCGCGAGCCCTAGAAGCGCGAAAAGCAGAAAGTACGCTTTATTATTTGAAAGGGATTGCCAGCGAGCGGGGCCTATATAGAGCGCGTTGCCGGCGGTGAAATAAAGGATGGCGGGATAGTAAGGAAGATTGCTGGCCCAATACGTCCAGCCGGTGATGAAGCCGGGGAATTCTCCGAAGGCGCGCTTGGACCAGACGTAAAGGCCACCCTCCTGCGGGTAGCGTGAGGAAAGCTCCATCACTGAAAGGGCAAGTGGAAGGTAAAACGCGCAGCATGCGATCAACCATATGACGACGGCGCTCGCGCCTACGGTCGCAGCAGTCGCAATCCAGCGGAGGCTGATGCCGGTGACGATGTAAAACAATACCAGGTCGCGAAAACCCATCGTCCGGCGCGGACGATTTGGGATCTCGGCTTCGCTCATTGGGGATTCCGCTGGAGCCATCGGCTTTTACCCGACATCATGCTCCGAGGAGATTTAGAAAGCGAGAGTGTTCGCGCTACCGCGCTTTTCCGCGGGCTTTGGTTTTATCGTCGTGGCCATAATATTCGTAGGCGGACATAGGTTTCTCGCCGCCCTTCTTCCAGACGCGATCGTCGGCGGGAATTTTTCCGAGAGCGCGAGCCATTTCGCGAATATGCGTGGCTACCGCGCCACAACATGCGCCGATATAGTTGACGCCGATTTCGCGGGCTTTGACTGCATAGTCCGCCATCTCACGGCGCGTGAGCTGATAGGGTTCAAGCTGATCGGGGAATGCTGCGAGGCTAGTAAAATCGCGATGATCGTGCGTGGTGCGATAGGCCACCGGCTGGCAGCCGATGTAGCCCTTAACGGCTTTGCGCATTTCAGCCATCAGCGGCAGAGTGTGCTCGGGGCTGCGCAGGCAATTGATGCCTACGATGTCCGCACCGGCGTCCGCGAGAGCTTTCGCGACATCGGTAGCTTTTTTGCCGTCGGGCGTTAGGTCTTCATTTTCGAAGCAGACGGTGACCATCACGGGCAGCTTCGTGCGCTTGGCTCGCTCGACGGCAAGCAAAGCTTCGCCGAGAAACGAAAACGTTTCACCGATGATGAAATCAACGCCCTCGGCGACTTGTACGTCGAGCTGCTCGTCGAAAGTCTTGCGCACGCGGTCGGCCGCGGCTTTATCGTTTGGCTCGTACATCCAGGTGAGGCTCAGATTTCCAGCAACGAGGCAGCGGTCTTCGGCTGCTTTCTTTGCGATGCGGACTGCGGCACGGTTTAACTCCTCGACGCGCTCTTCCATGCCGACGGTTGCGAGCTTGTCACGGCTGGCATAGAACGTGAGCGCTTGGAGGACTTCCGCGCCGGCGTCGCGGAATTCGCGATGGAGTTCGAGCAGTGCGTCAGGGTTGTTCAGCGCTACTTCGGGAGTGAATGGGCCGGCACGCACCCGGCCGCGCTTTTCCAGTTCGAGCAAATACCCGCCGTCCCCTAAGACAGGACCTTCAGCGAGCTTCTCCAGAATTCCCTTCTTCTGCTTTGCCATCATAGTCTCCTTTGGTTCATGAAATTGTGCCGGCAAAAAAATCATGCAGCCGGTTTCTTTATGTGGCCGCTTTTCCAATCGCGCAGAGCTTTGTGCGCGGCGTTGTAGCCTGGAGCGCCGGTCACTCCACCGCCCGGATGCGCACCTGCGCCGCAGAGATAAAGGTTCGCGATGGGGGTGCGGTATTGCGCCCACCCGGCAACCGGGCGCATGAAGAACAGCTGATCGAGCGAAAGGTCGCCGTGGAAAATATTTCCTTCCGTGAGGCCGTAGGTGCGCTCGAGATCGAGAGGGGTGAGAACTTGGCGCGCGAGGATCGAATTCGGAACGTTGGGCGCGTACTGGGCGATCTTCTTCACAACGCGATCGCCGAGGAGCTCGCGTTTCTGGTCCCAAGTGCCTTCGCGCAAACGATAAGGAACGTACTGAATGAATGTAGTCATCACGTGTTTGCCGGGAGGCGCGAGAGTGGAATCGACGTTGGATGCGACCACGCAATCGACCCACAACTCTTCGGGAATTTCGCCAAACTTTGCGATGTCATAGCAGCGCTCGGCGAATTGAAGCGATGGCACCAAGGTGAAAAGGGAGCGTTGCGGCGGGGTCCAATCCGGCGGCATGCCTGTAACACGAGGCTCTTCGCTCAGGACGAAATTAACTTTCGCTGATGGCCCGTCCATCTTGATGCCGGCGACTGCGTGGCGGAAATCCTCGGGTAACTGATTCGCTTCGACCAGGCCCAAAAAAGTGCGTTTCGGATCCGCGTTGGAAAGAACCAGGCGGCTGGAAATCTCGGTACCGTCTTCGAGGAAGACGCCGCGCGAGCGTCCGCCGCGAACATCTATTTTCGCGACGGGAGAGGAGGTGAGAATTTCGACTCCGAGTTTGCGGGCGGCCGAAGCCAGAGCCTGAGTGATTGCACCCATGCCGCCGATCACGTGGCCGTAGAAGCCCTGGACTTCACCATCTCCACCGCCGAGCAAATGAAACAGCAAGCCGAGCGCCGACCCCGGATCGTATGGGCCGCCATGCTTTCCATAGAGATTGTTGGCGAGAAACATCGTTTTCATTTTCTCGGATTCGTAGTTGCGATCGAGAAAATCGCCGAGGCTGCCGGTGAGAAATGAAACGAGCTGGGCAACTTCTTCACCAGTCATCCCACGAAAACGTTTCCCTACGCGCAGAAGCTCCCACCATCCTTCGGCGCCGCGGAAGGAGGGCTCGGGAGGCGGCTCCAGAAAAAAGGGCTGCAGGTAGCGCGCCAGCTTTTTGAGTTGCTCATCGACGCGAACAAAAGTTTCGGCGTCGCGCGCGGACAGTGTTCGAAATTCCTGGATGGCGCGCGCGCGATCAGCCCACCAGGGTACGACCTGCCCGTCGGGAAAAGGGACAACGAGCGCGGGGTCGCAAGGCACCATGCGAAGACCGTGCGCACTGAGGTTCAGATCGCGAATCACGGTGGGGCGCAGCATGCTGGCAATGTATGAGGTCGTTGAAGCGCGGCAGCCGGGCGCAATTTCTTCGGTGACGCAACAGCCGCCGACAATTTCACGGCGCTCGAGAACAAGGGTGGAGAGCCCACCGCGCGCCAAGTAAGCGGCGGCCGTCAGTCCGTTGTGGCCCGCGCCGACGACAATCGCATCATAGGACTTGCGCAAGGGAGGCATGTAGATTAGTATGACCGCCAGTCACAAGACATACTGCTGCGCTTAGATAGCATATATGGGGAAAAAATGAAATGACAGCTTCCACGAATGACCTACGGTCAAAGCAGGATGTTTTCAAGCAACGACCTGCAATTTTGGAGTCATCGATTCTGGATCGGCCGGGCCGAGCTGCGCCGCGTACGGAGGCAAAGCGCGCGCGGATCGTGGACGCCGCGATGCAACATTTTGCCGAGCACGGATATCATGCCGCGCGAATCGAGGATCTTTCCGCGCAGCTGGGGGTAGCGAAAGGTTCGATTTTTCAATATTTCGGCAGCAAGGGCGGATTGTTTCTGGAAGCTTACAAAAAGGCGGTGCGGTCTTTTCCGACTTATCTGGATTCTCCGCCGCAGATTCGGGAGAAAGGTTTTTTTGAGATCCTGCGCTACTGGCTGCTGAAAACCGAACGGCTGGTTCGCGAGGACTGGATTCCCTATCGCGTGGCGCTGCTGGGCAATTACGGCGTGGATTTGAGCTTGAAGCGGGAGATCAACCGGTTCCTGCAGACAGAGGATCCCTACGGCAGCGCGGCGTTCGTGCGCCTGGGAATTGCGCGCGGAGAAGTTCGGTCAGATGTTGATTCGACGCTGACTGTTTCGATTCTGGACTGGACCATGGAGCGATTTCAGGATGCGCTGCTGACGGAGGAACTCGATCCGGGACTTTTCCCGCATCCCGCGGATGCGCAGAAAAATAAAGCAAGGATCGATCAATTTCTGCTGGTATTGCACGGAGCGATCGGAGTCTAGGAGAGGAGAAATTGCATGGAAAAGACGGTGAAGGAAATTCTGGCTTCGTACAACGCTTCCGCTCCGCTGTCTGAAGCGTACACAATTCCTGCGGCGTGGTACACCGACGCGCGTATCGCGGAACTCGAGCTGCAGAATGTTTTTTCGCGGACGTGGCAGGCGGTCGGGCGTACCGAGCAAGTTGCGAAACCCGGGCAGTACGTCACCGCGAGCGTGGCCGGAGAGCCAGTAGTGGTGGTGCGCGGCAGCGATAATAAGTTGCGAGCGTTTTTCAACGTCTGCCGGCACCATGCGATGACGGTGATGAACGAGCCCTGCGGCCAAACACCGCATCTTCGCTGCCCGTATCATGGATGGACCTACAATTTGGAGGGCGAGTTACGCGGAATGACGGAATTTGACGGCGTGTGTAATTTCGATCGCGCGCAGAATGGACTGGTGCCCGTTCGAGTGGAGGCTTGGGAGAAATTCGTATTTGTGAATCTGGATCCGCAAGCGGGATCGCTGGTGGATTTTCTGGGGGCGCTGGCAGGGCTTGCGCAGCCGCTTGGATTTAGTAATTTGAAATTCGTCGAGCGGCGCAGCTACACGTTGGATTGCAACTGGAAAGTGTACGTGGACAATTTCCTGGACGGCGGTTACCACGTGCCGCATATGCACAAGGGCTTGAACAGCGTCCTGGATTACACGAATTACACGATTGAAAACGTGGATCGCTGCTGCGTGCAGTCGAGCCCGGTTACGGTGGACAGCACGTCCGAGGCGAGCGCGGCCAACACGCGGAAAGGCAATCGCGCATATTATTTCTGGCAATACCCGAACTTCATGCTGAATTGGTACGAAGGATACCTGGACACGAATCTGGTGCTGCCGCTAGGCGTGAATCGTTGCGAGGTGATCTTCGATTTTTATTTCGGAGACACGAGCGAATCGAATATGGCTTACGTTCGCGAGAGCATGGGAGTAAGTGAAGTGGTGCAGCAGGAAGACATCGTGATTTGCGCCGGGGTGCAGCGCGGGCTCAGCTCGCGGGCGTATCAGGCCGGGAGACTTTCCGTACGACGTGAAGCGGGCGAACATTTGTTTCATCGTTTGCTCGCCGCTGACTTAAAAGATACGCGCTCGGCAGTGGCCCGCTGAGTTTAAAGTACGCGCAGTTGGCCGCCAGCTTCTCAGTCAAAAATTACCGTTTTATTCCCGTATAGCAAAATTCGGTTTTCGATGTGCCAGCGGACGGCGCGCGAAAGAACGACCTTCTCCAGATCACGGCCTTTCTGAATCAAATCCTCGAGCGTATCGCGGTGGGAAATCCGGACGACATCTTGTTCGATGATGGGGCCATCGTCGAGAACTTCGGTGACGTAATGGCTAGTGGCGCCGACGAGTTTGACGCCGCGTTCGAAGGCCTGATGATGCGGTTTGCCGCCCACGAAGGCGGGCAAGAACGAATGATGGATATTAATGATGTGGTGGGGCGGAAACTGGCGAATGAAATCGGAAGAGAGCACCTGCATGTAACGCGCGAGGACGATTAAATCAATTCCGTGCGGGCGAAGGAGTTCGAGTTCCTGGCGTTCGGCAGCGGACTTGTTGTCTTTAGTCACCGGGACCACGTGGAGCGGGATTTTGTAGAAATCGGTCCAACGCCGCACATCATCGTGGTTGCTGATTACGAGCGGGATTTCGCAGGCGAGTTCGCCGCTGTGCCGGCGGTAGAGCAAGTCCGCGAGGCAGTGATCGTAACGAGACACGAAAATCGCGACTTTCGGGCGATAGGTCGAGAGCGCAACACGCCAGGTCATGCCGAAGCGGTCGGCAACGGGCTGAAAATGTCTTTCGAACTCGCGGATGTCAATCGAGAAGCCGGCTAGATCCCACTCGACGCGCATGAGAAAAAGATTGCGCTCGAGGTCCTGATGCTCGTCGGCGTGCAGCGTGTTGCCGCCGGCGCGATAGATGAATTCGTGGACGGCGGCGTTGAGGCCCTTCTGATCGGGGCAACTGATGAGGAGGATGGCGCTGTTTTTCAAAATACGCTCCGGGAGCTAGTGGCGCGCGGTGGCGAGAGCTATTGGTGATCTCTTTGAATTTTGTCGTCCCAGCTCTTTTCGCGGATCAGCTTGCCATTTTCGGTGAGGTGACGCTCGGAGTGGTAATAAAAATTCCGGGCATCGCTGCTGACATCGAGAATGACGCTCCATACCAAGATGCGGCCGGGCAATTCGACCGTTGTGGCGCCTTCGGCGTGAATCGAGCTTTTTTCCGGATGAGCGTCCGTGATTAGGTAGCTCATCTGTTCGTGATCCTTCATGCGGCCCCAGAGATATTGGCTGGAATCGTCTCCGATCCACGCGACGCGCGTGGTGCCGGTAATGAGGTCGTGCGTTTCGGTCCACTCCTGAGGCGGCCAGGTGTCACCTTCCGATTTCACACCTTCGAAGGGTGGAGTGACTTCCGGCGCGGAGAAATTCGGGCGCGCGGCCGGTTCAAGCGGAACCAGCGGAAGCTCGAGACGAGATGCCGGTGCGCCGCCGAGTTGCAATGACGTCGTCATCGGATACGGCGTGGGCCAAATCATGGGCCAGAGGGCGTTGGAGACGGCGAGACGGATGCGATGTCCGCGCTGAAAAACCCAACTGGTGAGATGCAGCTCGATGGGAAGCGAATAAAGGCGACCGGGAATTAGATCGGTTGGAATCGAGCGCGAGTCTCGTTGCGCGCCACTTTGGCCTGCGCCGGTGACCATGGTCGCTGTCCCGTCGGGAGCGACGTCAGAAAGACGCACGAACCAATCTGCCAGAGGCGCGCTAGCGGAAATCTGCAGTAGCGCTTTGGGCCATCCGAGAATTGCGGTGTCCTTATCTAGAGGCTCGGAATCGTAAACGAGGCTGAAGGCGTCGATGGGGCGCTGATCGGTGGTGAAATCTCCCCACCAGAATCCAGCTTCGATTCCTATCGAGGGCACGTACTTCAACTGCTCAGAGGTCGCGGCTGGAGCGGAATTGCGTAGCGTGCGATTCGGGGAGAGGTACAAAGTCTCGGTGCGCGCATCGGCAGGTGGAAAACTTTTTTCAGCGCGCCAGTCGCCTGGAATTTCGGCGATGTTCGGGTCGGGCGGATACCAGTGGCGCATGTAAACCTCGAAGCGCGGCTCGTCGAGGATGCGGTTTTGCTTGCCTTTGAGCCAGTAATCCCACCAGCGTGTGGCTTCGACGCGCCATTCAATCGAAGGGCCGGGCTCGGCAGCGTCCGGAAAAGTGTGGTTCCAAGGACCGAGCAGGGCTTTCACCGGGGCATGCACGTGTTGCAGGAACCGGCCAATGCTATCGCGATAGCCGTCGAGAAAGCCGCCNNAGAAGAAACCAGGGAGTGGCGTCGAAACGAGGGGCGAGAGATTTTTCATCGGTGGGAAAATCCGGCGCGCGTGTCATGCCAATTTGCATATCCATGCCAAGTTCGAATTCATCGACGTGCATGAGGCCGTCAATGTAATGAATGTCGTCGTGGAAAAGATCTTCGGTGGCACACATGGCGATGATTGCTTTGAGCGCCGGAGGATGCAAATGCGCGATCTGAATGGCGTTGAATCCACCCCAGGAAATTCCCATCATGCCGACGTTGCCGTTGGACCACGGCCGCTTCGAAAGCCAATCGATTACTTCGAGGCCGTCTTTCTGTTCTTGATCGGAGTATTCGCGGTCGGGAGGATTGCCTTCGCTTGCGCCGGTGCCGCGGATGTCCACCCGCGCGGTGACATAGCCGCGCCGCACGAAATAGGAATGCAGCTGCCAGTCGCGAGCCAGGGTCCAGTCGTCTTTGCGGTAGGGGAGATATTCGAGGATGGCTGGAAACTTCCCTTTGTCGTCTGCGCCTGCGAGCGGGCCGTCCGGCATGTAGAGATTTACGGCAAGGCGGACGCCGTCTTTCATCGGAATCCACGCCTGAACTGTTTTTATCCCGGAGTAGGTTGGCGGTGCGGGGTGCGGTGGGTCTTGCGCTGGAGCCTGCGCGAATGACTGGCCGACGAAAAAGAACAGTGCGAGACCAATTGCGGCAGCCAGGACGAACGCCCCGCAGAAACATTTTGTCCCTCGAATCAAGTTTTCTGGTCCTCCCGGAGTGCAAGGCTACCACACGAAGGAGGCCGGCTGGACGTCGCACTATTTGGCGGAATGGAAAACGTCTCGCGCCGATGACTCCGGGTCGGCTTAGGGGTGTTACAGGATAGCGCGCACAACTCCGCCATCCGCGCGGACCGCCGCGCCGTTTGTGGCGGAAGCGAGCGGACTGGAGAGATAGACGATCATGTTGGCGACTTCATCGGTGCTTGAAAAACGCTTCAAAAGAGATGACGGGCGAACGCTCTTGAAGAATTCCTTTTCGAAGGACGCGGCGTCCGCGCCACTCTGGGCTCCCATTTGCGAGATGAAAGTTTCTACGCCCTCGGACTTCGTGGGTCCAACTAGCACGCTGTTCACGGTGATGCCCGTTCCGGCGACCGTTTCGGCAATGCCTCGAGCGACGGCAACTTGCGCGGTCTTGGTTACGCCGTAGTGAATCATCTCAGCGGGAATCTGCACTCCGGATTCGCTGGAGATGAACACGATTCGTCCCCAGTTTTTTTTGCGCATGCCGCCGAGATAGTGGCGGGAGAGGCGGACACCGCTCATGACGTTGGCTTCGAAGAAGCGCGTCCAATCTTCATCTGGGATTTTTTCGAAGGGCTTGGGTTCGAAGATGCCCATGTTGTTGATCAGAACATCCACGGCGGCGACTGCTTGGATGAGCTGGGCGCAGCCCGCTGCGTTCGAGACGTCGGCTGCTACACCCGATACGTCTGCTCCGGGATGCGCTTTGCGAATTTCGCTGACAGCAGAATCAACGCGCTTTTCGGTCCTTCCATTGACGACTACAGACGCGCCTTCGGCCGCCAGGCCGCGCGCGGTTGCCAAACCGATTCCTGCCGTGGAGCCGGTTACCAGTGCTTTCTTACCTTTCAGTTGTAGATCCATGATTTTCTCCTCTCAGCATCTGCGTCCTTAGTGGATGTCCTAGGATGGCTATTGGTCGCAGCCGAAGGCAGAGCAATACGGCCGGTCTTTAACGCTGCGGGACGGACTCGAGCAGCTTGGTCCAGTGTGACAGGTGATTCAGAGAAGGGGCGTGGGTGTGATCGAGCTGGAGGGGCGTGATGGAAATGGCGCCGTCGCGGATGGCGGCTATGTCCGTGTCGGGCTCGATGTCCTCAATACGCTTCTGTTCGTGCAACCAATAATAGCGGCGGCCGCGGGGATCGGCGCCGGGTTGGAGCACGTTGCGCGTGATCTTCGAGGACTGCCGGGTGAAACGCACTTCCCCGTTCCAAGATTCGGGCACATTTACGTTTAGCAAGATGCCCGGTGGCAGGCCTTCTGCCAGGATCAACGGCACCAGGGTGCGAGCGAAATTCGCGGCCGGCGTATAGTCGAGCTCCTTGCTTTTGTAGGACACGGAAACGGCAATCGCGGGCACGCGATTAATCGCTCCTTCCATGGCTGCCCCGACGGTTCCGGAGTAGTAAACGTTTTCGCCCATGTTGCCGCCGCGATTGATGCCGGAGAGGACGAGGTCGGGCTTTTCTTTGAGCAGGGTGTGAAAGGCGAGGATCACGGCGTCGGCGGGCGTGCCTTCGACGGAGTATTCGTTCTCCGCAATTTGATCGCAGTAAATCGGCTGACGCAGGGTGAGAGATTGAGCGGACGCGCTGCGTTCGTGAGAAGGCGCGACAACTGTAATTTGGGCGATGGGCTTCATAGCCTCGACGAGCGCGCGAAGGCCGGCGGCGTGTATGCCGTCGTCATTCGTAATGAGGATATGCGGCTTGCTCAAGTTATCCGGCATGGAAATTCCCGCGCGGGCAAAACACGTCCCGAAGCCCTTTCAAGAGAGAGGAAGATGGTCGGGACGACTGGATTTGAACCAGCGACCTCACGCACCCCAAGCGTGCGCGCTACCAGGCTGCGCTACGTCCCGACCGCTTTCAATCAGCAATCAGCGTATCACTCGCGTTCGAGAAGGGTCAAGACAGCAAGGAGTTCTTCGTGCAAATCGAGGAGGAATTTGCGTTGCGCGCGCGAAGGAGGCTCGTGACGGGGACTTCGCACGGGCGCGATTTCATGATGGGCGCCGCTCACGGCGGCTTCGCCAACGGCTACTCCATTGCCGGCGGCTTGATCGGCCAGATGCTTGCGGGCGCCGACGATGGTGAAACCTTCGTCGTAGAGCAGGCGCTTGATTTCAAAGACGGTCTCGATGTCCTCGCGACGATAGAGGCGATGGCCGCTGGGACTTTTCAGGGGCTGGAGCGTGGGGAATTCCGTTTCCCAGTAACGCAGGACGAAAGTTTTTGTCGCGGTTAGGCGGCTGACTTCTCCGATGCGGAAAAGACTTTTGTCCGGAATGGGAGAAGAAGACGGAGCTTGAGCGGGCGTGGCCATGGATTTCCTTATCGTAGGCTGATTTGGCGCGGTGTCAACCCCTACAAAATTCTAAGACAGGACGAGAGCTTATTGCGACGGCAAGATTAACGGGGGTACACTGCCGCTCATGAAAAGGGCGTTCGCGTGCATCGTATTGGTGGTTATAACGACGGTCGCTTGCGAGGGACAAACTCCCACAAATGACACGAATTTCAAGCTTGCCTTGCCCGTTCACCAAGGGCAACTGCAGTGGCATGCCGACGGATTCAAGATTGTTCAATCTTCGGCAAAACCGAATGGCCAGGAGATTGGCATTCGTGGCAGGAACGAGGCGGGGAACTTAACCTTCTTAGGTTTTCTGTTTCTTGTCTCCGGCCAGACATCGCTCACTGGAACAAGGTGCCTGGATGGGGCTATCGAGCCGCTCAAGAAAAGCAATTCCACGTTAAAGATTCTTGGCACGGCGGAGATTGCCACGTCAAAAAACCTGCCCGTAGAGTTGATTAGATATACCGGGCAAGGTAACGACGGTAAGCCTGTCTATAGCGCGCGTGGTTTTGTGGCAACCGGGGACATCTGCGGCGATTTGGAATTGTACTCCGATACTCCCATCAATCCCGAAGCTCCTGATATTAAGAAAATTTTCCAGAGCTATCACTTAGATCCTGGTTACGTCCCGCAATTTAATGATGTGTTCCTATACGCACAAGTCCTTTATCGGAATGGGATGTACAAGGCGGCAGCTCCGATTTTCGAACTGTCGCTGACCAAACTTAAAGATGATAAGAGCCAAGAAACGATGAGACGCGTGGCCACGGACCAAGCGGGAATGTCATACGGAATTTCCGGCGATATTTCGAAAGCACGAAGTCTCTTCGAATCCGCAATTGCGACAGACCCGGATTATCCCATGTATTATTACAATCTAGCTTGTGCGGACGCTGAAGAGAAAAAGCTCGCGGATGCCCGGATTCATCTACAGCAGGCTTTCGCACGCAAAGCGAATATGATTCCCGGCGAAACCCTGCCCGATCCAAGTAAAGACGATTCATTTTTGCCATATCGCAACGACAAGGACTTCTGGGAATTCATAGAAAGTTTGCATAGCTAGTCGCGGGGGTCTTTTCTTTCGCGGTGGCGGGAGCCGCGTTGTTTTAGGCGCTGATTGAAACGGATGGGGGTGCCGGTGAAATCGAATTTGGCGCGCAGTTGGTTTTCGAGGAAGCGCTGGTAACTGAAGTGGAGCGGCTTTAGCTGGTTGGTGAAAAGAACGAAGGTGGGCGGGGCGGTGGTGGCTTGGGTGATGTAGAAAATCTTCACTTCGCGGCTGGCGGGGGAGGTGCCGCGGTCGAGGTCGACTTCCTTGAGCCAGCGGTTCAGCTCGCCGGTTGAAATGCGGCGGTTGCGGGCTTCGACTACGCGATCGATCACGGTGTAGAGACGGTCGATATGCTCGCCGGTTTTCGCGGAGAGGAAAACTACCGGGGCGTAGGAGAGAAATTTTAATCTTGCTCGAACCAGGGGCTCGTAATCTAGAACGAGCTTGTTCGCGTTCGCGCCTGCGCCTTTTCCTCCGCGTTTTTTTTCGGCGGAGGATTTTTCCTGCGCGGCTTCGAGGGCGAGGTCCCATTTATTTAGGACGATGATTACGGAGCGGCCGGACTGCTCGGCGTAGCTTGCGATGGTGGCGTCGTGCGAGGTGATGCCGACGGAAGCGTCTGCGACGAGGAGTGCGACGTCGGCGCGTTCTAGGTGCTGACGCGCCATGATTACGCTTAGTTTTTCGGCGATGAGCTTGGTCTTTCCTTTGCGGCGAATCCCGGCGGTATCGAGGAAACGGTACAACTTTCCTTTGCGGTCCAGGACGGTGTCAACGGCATCGCGCGTGGTGCCAGGTTCGGGCGAAACGATGGAGCGCTCGGAGCCCACCAGCTGATTTAGGAGCGTGGATTTTCCTACGTTGGGGCGGCCGATGATGGCGATGCTGACGTAAGGCTTCTCTACCACCACTTCCCCGCGGGGAAAATTCTCGGTGAGGAAATCGAGAAGAGTGTCTAGACCGAAACCGTGCTCGGAAGAGATGGGGAAAATTTCGTCGCCCAATTCGTAAAACTGCGCGGCCATTTCGGCTTGCTTCGGCATGTCAACTTTATTTACCGCGAGGACGGGAGGCTTGCCGGCGCGGCGAAGGAGGAGGGCGAGTTCTTCGTCGAGAGGAGTGGGGCCGGTGCGACCGTCCACAACCTGGACGACGCGGGTTGCGTTTTCGATGGCGACGCGAGCTTGGCGCAGAATTTCTCCGGGGATGCCAGCTTTGTCTTCGGGGACGATTCCGCCGGTGTCAACGACTTGGAAGGAGCGGCCTTCCCAGTTTGCGATGCCGTAGATGCGGTCGCGCGTGATGCCCGGCTCATTGGTGACGATGGAACGGCGCGTGCCGGTGAGGCGATTGAAGAGCGTGGACTTGCCCACGTTGGGGCGTCCGACGATTACGATGGATGGCAGTTTTTCGGTCATTGAGTTCCGCACCGGATGATGGCGAGGGGGACTAGATTATCATTGATGGACGCGGAAAACGGACTTCTAATGCGTCCGCGGGCGTCGGGCGCTTCTGACGAAAGCTTTTTGGTGTGTTACTTTAGAGGTTCGACCTGTGGTCCTGCGAATGCCTAAAGCATCCATTTCGAAAAAAGCTGCAGCTGAAAAATCCGAGGAAGTAACGATTGAGGATATTTTTGGCGCGGGCGGGCTGCTGGAAAAAAGCCATCCGGGATATGAGTTCCGTTCCTCGCAGCTTGAGATGGCGAAAATGGTTGATGAGGCGTTTCAGAAGCGGCAGCACGCGATCATCGAGGCCGGGACCGGGACGGGAAAAACTCTCGCATACCTGATCCCTGCGATTCGCAGCGGGCGGCGGGTGGTGATTTCCACGGCGACGAAGTCGCTTCAAGAGCAGCTCTTCAATAAAGACGTACCCTTTCTGCAGAAACATTTTGCTCCGAATCTGAAAGCTGCGCTGATGAAGGGGCGCAACAATTTTCTTTGCCGGACGAAAGTGAATCAGATGGAGGGGCAGGCGGTGCTGAAAGGCATCGACGAAATCGACTGGTTTTCGCAGATACGCGACTGGAGCAAGCTGACGGAAACGGGAGATCGCAGCGAGTTGACGTTCCTGCCCGACGACGCGGAATTGTGGCACCGGATCGATGCGCGCAGCGACCTATGCACCGGTCAGAAATGCAGCGACTTCAACCGGTGTTTTATAACGGCGATGCACCAGCGGGCGCAGGAAGCGGACTTGATTATCGTGAATCATCATTTGTTTTTCGCGGACCTGGCGATACGGCAAGACGATTTCGGGTCAATCCTGCCGGAATATTCTGCGGTGGTCTTCGATGAAGCGCACGAGATCGAGGACGTGGCGAGCGATTACTTTGGCAGGCGCGTTTCGAGTTATCAATTTGAGGAGCTCTCGCGAGACACCGAGAACATGTTGCGAGTGCTGCGGATCGAAGCGGGGCCGGTTCGCAAGCATTTGACGCGCGTGCGCGAACGCGGACGGAGCTTTTTCGAAAACTTTCCGGAGCGCGAGGGGCGGTTCGCGTTTGGCGCTGCGGAAAGAAAAACATTTCTGGAGAAGCATCACGAGGCGTTTGACGGAGTGGCTGCCGCGGTGAAGCGGATCGAAACAGAATTATCGGCGATTACGCCCAAGCCCGAGGAAGTGATCACACTTGCACGTCGCGCCGCCGAACTGCGGCGGGAACTTGAGTTCCTGATGGAAAGCGAAGAGAAAAGTTACGTCTATTGGTACGAGCGGCGGGGAAAAGGCGTGATTCTGACGGCGACGCCGATTGACGTGAGCGAAATTTTGCGCGAAAAACTTTTTGAGCAATTTGACAGCGTGGTGCTGACGTCGGCAACGCTGGCGGTAGGAAGCCGGTTCGATTATCTGAAGCAGCGGCTGGGAGTGTTGCCTGCAAAAGAAGTGGTGTTGCCGCAGGAATTCAACTTTCGCGAGCAGGCGCTGCTGTACATACCGGCGGGAATGCCAGACGTGCGCCATGAAACGTTTTCGGCACGTTGCGCGCAGGAAATCGTGAAGCTGCTGGAAATTTCGCAAGGGCGAGCGTTTTGTCTTTTTACCAGTTACGCGCAGATGAGGGACGTTTATCAGCGCGTGTCGGGATGCGTGGGGTTTCCGCTGCTCTTGCAGGGCACGGCGCCGAAGTCGGTGTTGCTGGACCGTTTTCGGATGACGCCGAACGCGGTGCTATTTGCCACGGCAAGTTTCTGGCAAGGAGTGGACGTGCCGGGCGCGCAACTTTCGTGCGTGATCGTCGATAAGCTGCCTTTTGCGGTGCCGAGCGATCCGATTGTGGCTGCGCGGGTGCGGGCGTTGCAAGAAGATGGACGGAATGCCTTCGCTGAATATCAAGTTCCGGAGGCGGTACTCGCGTTGAAACAGGGATTCGGGCGACTGATTCGATCGAAGACGGACCGGGGAATTCTGGCGATTCTGGATAACCGAATCTCGCGCATGCAGTATGGTAGAATTTTTCTTGAGTCCCTGCCTGAATACAAAACCACGCAGGACCTGGCCGAAGTCGCGCGGTTCATAGATGCGGAGTAGAACGAAGCGATGGCGCGCACCGGCGACGGCTCGAAGGACAAAGCATGTACGAAGTTAGCGTGGACGAGACATTCGCCGCGGCGCACAATTTGCGAGGCTACAAAGGGAAATGCGAGGATTTGCACGGGCACAACTATAAAGTGCGCGTGACGCTGGCGGGCAAGGAAGTCGATTCCGTGGGACTTCTGTATGATTTCGTGCACTTGAAGCAAGTGATTCAGAGCGTGATTCGGTCACTGGATCATAAATATTTGAACGAGCTTTCGCCGTTTGATGTGGTGAATCCGTCTGCTGAAAATATCGCGAGGTACATTTACGATCAGACTGCGAAACAGCTTCACGAGGTCCCGAACGGCGCAGGAGTTTCGAGTATTACGGTGTGGGAAACGGACGTGACGGCGGCGACGTATCGGCCCTAGCAGCGGAGGCCGAAATGTCGGGTCAAACACCGGACAGTAAAACCTTGAAGATATGAACCGAGCGCTACTACTCATCGCGATACCGGCTTTCCTGGTCTCCATTTTCTGGCTCACGATTGGATGGGGATGGCGGACAGCATTAGTGCTCGGCTGCGTAGAACTTGCAGTAGCGATCGGAGCCGTGACGTACGTGACGCGGCGCAACAAAGTGCCTCCCAATCCGAGGTGCGGCGGAGTAATAAAGTAGGCGTAGGAATCCACTGCTTTCCATGGTAATCACCGAAATATTCAAATCGATTCAGGGCGAGGGCACCCGTGCAGGCTTGCCTTGCATTTTCGTGCGGCTGACGGGCTGCAATCTTCGATGCACCTGGTGCGACACGGCATACGCGTTCCATGGCGGAACGACGCATTCGATCGAGGAAGTCCTCGAAAAAGTTCGGGCGCTAGCTGGAGATGGAGAGCGGCGCGTTTCGCTTGTCGAAATCACCGGCGGAGAGCCGCTGCTGCAGCCCGAGACTCCCACACTGGCAGAAAAATTGGTAGCATCCGGCTACACCGTGATGATCGAGACCAGCGGCGAGCGATTCGTCGGCGCGTTACCGCATGGGGTGATTCGAATTGTGGATGTGAAGTGCCCGGATTCAGGAGAGCCAGACACATTTGACATGGCGAACCTGGAAGCAGTGGGCGCGAACGACGAAATCAAGTTCGTTATCTCCACTCGCCGCGATTACGATTTCGCGCGGGATTTTGTGAAGAGGTACCAGCTGGCCGAGCGCGTTCATGCGGTGCTTTTTTCACCTGTGTTCGAAGATCCCGGCGGCAAGTGGCCTGCATTGAGCGCGCGCGAACTCGCGGAATGGATTCTGGAGGATGGCATGCGAGTCCGCTTGGGATTACAATTGCACAAATTTATCTGGGATCCGTCAATGAAAGGCGTGTGAGGCGGTGGGTGTAACGACGGTGAGCGATAAACCCAAAGCCGTGGTATTGCTGAGCGGAGGCATGGATTCCTGCGTTACCGCGGCGATCGCGAACGAGACGCACAAGCTCGCGCTGTTGCATACGAGCTATGGCCAGCGAACGGAGCGGCGCGAACGCCGCGCGTTTGAGAAGATCGCGGATTTTTACGGTGCCGAAGAACGGCTGTTGATCCGCCTGGATTCGTTCGCGCAAATTGGGGGCTCTGCGCTTACCGATCCGAACATCGCGGTGCCCGAATCGGGGGAAGCTTTGGGGCACGGGAGCGGAATCCCGGTGACGTATGTTCCCTTTCGTAACGCTCATTTTCTCTCTGCCGCAGTAAGTTGGGCGGAGGTGATTGGTGCAAATGCGATTTTCGTTGGCGCGGTAGCGGAAGATAGTTCAGGCTATCCGGATTGCCGCCCGGAGTATTATCGCGCTTTCGAGGAACTGATACGCCAAGGAACAAGGCCCGAGACGCGGATTGAAATCGTGACGCCGGTGATCGCCATGCGCAAATCGGAAATAGTGCGCCGCGGCACCGAGCTCGGCGCGCCACTGGATCTGACATGGTCCTGCTATCAATTGGAAGACGAAGCGTGCGGAACGTGCGATAGTTGCCGGCTGCGGCTTCAGGCTTTCGCGGAGGCGGGAATAAGCGATCCTATCGCCTATCGAGCGCGAGTTGCGCAATAATAGGCGGCGCAATTACAGAGCGAGGAGAATCTGCATATGAGAAAACTGATTCGCACGTGTGGAGCTTTGGCGCTGGCCCTGATGTTTGCCGCAGTCGCGCTGGCCCAAGATATCGGAAGGTTGGACGGTGAAATTCTTGACAAGGACGGCAAGCCCTACGTCGACGTGAACGTGGAGATCAAGAGTGTCGACACCGGGCAAACGTTCAAGGTGAAAACCGATAAGAATGGAAAATTCATCCAACTTGGCCTGCGAGCAGGGACCTACACCGTCTCGCTCAGCAAAGACGATTTCAAATACGGGCCGGAGAAAGTTCCTGTAGATCCCATGAAGGAAAATGTTTACAGAATGAGCGTCAAAGACCAGATGGCTAAGACGGTGGCCGCGCATCCGGAAGAAGTAAAGAAGAGAGCAGAAGAAGAAGATAAGTTTAAGGCTATGAAAGGGCACTTTGATGCTGGATTGGCGGCAATGGCGGACGCAAACGACTTGCGGAAGCAGATGGGAGCGGCACCGGCTGAGCAAAAAGCGCCCCTGCAGGAGAAACGCACTACCGATTGCCAAACCGCGATTACGGAGTTCCAGCAGGCTGAGCAAGGAGTCGGAGTCAAGGACGTCACCACTCATGCAACTGTCTGGCAAGATCTGGGCGCGGCGCAAGAGTGCCTTGGGCGTTACGACGATGCCGTTGCGGCGTTTCAGAAGGCGATCGACCTAAAGCCTCAGGCCGGGACTTACGCCGGGCTCAGCACAAATCTTGCAAACTCGGCCGCGGCACAGACGGATCCGAAAGAAGCTGAAGGCAAGCTGGCGGAGGCGAACGCAGACTGCGAGAAGGCTCTCGCGCTGGATCCTGCGGCGGGGGGAGTTTGTTACAAGAACGTGGGAATTATCTTAAGCAATAAGGGCAGGCAAAAGGATGCGGTCGTGCCGCTTCAGAAAGCGACACAAGCGAATCCTCAAGACGCGCAGTCGTGGTGGCTACTTGGTGGCGCGTTGACAGCGATGATGGAGTGCAAGCAGGAAGGCGAGAAAATGAATTGCACTCCTGCCCCCGGAACGCAAGATGCGTATCAAAAGTGCATTGCTATCAGCCCGGATAGTGCCACAGGGAAGGCGTGCAAGGAAGCCCTCGACGGCGTGTTGGCAGCGACGGGGGGTGTGGACACTACGGTTTCGAAGAAGAAAAAGAAGAGTTAGCGAGTCTTGGGAGCGAACGGGCGGCATTTTGTTTATTGACCGCTGACGCTTTTTTCGCTCGATACGATTTCAACACGTATTCTGCGGCCTCGACCGGTAGTCTCTAGAGTGTTATTCTCTCGCAAGCAAGTTTGAGGATCTCGTGGGCGAAGTGACATCGAATCAAACCAGCACGGAACGGCGGCGAAGCGATCGTCTTTTCGAGTCCGTGCCTCTGATCGTGCGCGGAATCGATCTTCTGGGGCAACCATTCGAGGAGCGGACAGCTACGCTGGCTTTCAATCTCCATGGCTGTCGTTATTCCTCCAAGCATCACCTGCCTAGAAACACGTGGATCACGCTTGAACTACCGCAGGTGCGGCACCGGCCGAATGTGCGCGCACGCGTTGCGTGGGTTCAGCGTCCACATTCCATCCGGGACTTCTTCCAAATTGCCGTCGAACTGGAAGGTCCGGCAAACATCTGGGGGCTCGACGCGCAGCCCGCAGGATGGACGACCGCGGGCCGATCTTTGCAACTCGACGAGGATGCTGCCGCGGACAGCAGCGTGTTACGCGCCGAAAGACCTGAAGCGAACTCTGTGCCAACTAACGCTACCATTTCCCTGGGAAACCCAATGAACCATACGAACGAATCGCGCAACTCTGCACAGGCGACGGAATCTTCTTTGGCCAGCGAACTCGGCGCCGCGAACAGCCCGCTTTTCCGCGAGCTGCGGAGAGAGCTGGAAGCACAGGCTAAGGAAGCCATCGCTCACGCAGCGAAGCAGGTGCAGGAGGAATTTCTTCGCGCTGCGGAAGAGAGCGACCGGAACCGCACCACGGCGATCGAAAACTTCTTCGGGAAATGGAAACTCCAGTTCGAACAGGCTCAGATTGGCGCAGGTGAGGAGCTTTCCAATCAACTCGCTGGACGCCAGGATGAATTCCTAAGGGAATTCAAAGCAGAGTTTGAGAAGAATTTCGGCCACGCGCGCAAGCTGATGGACGAACTTAACCATCAGGCAGAAACAATACGGCGGGAAACCGAAGTTGCTCGAGAGACGACGAGCCGCCTGGCACAGGCTCGCCTGCAATTCGAGGCCATGGAGGTCTCCCGTGACGCGAAACACGCCGAGGCGGAGAGTTCCAGGAGGGACTCAGGGTCCGGCGAAGACCTTACAGCAGCATGGCGCCAGACGCTTGCGCATGAAATGAGCGCTGCGCGAGCACAGTGGAATGAGCTGCTGCAGTCTTCGCTAGACAGCAACGTGCAGCGGCTGATCGAGCAAATAACGCAACGGTCGCAGGATGTGCTGCGCGAAGAGGAATCGAAGATCCGCGAACGGGTCGCGGAGGCACGGCAACCGTTGACGCAAATTTCTTCCGAGGCGCGCGAAACTCTTGCTGTTATCAAGGGGTCGCTGGATCAAGAGGTTGCGCGCGCGCGAGCGTCCTTGTCCGAGATTGAATCCGTAGCGAGCGGAACGAAGGAGTATTCGGCACAGTTGGAAGCGGCGAGCCATGACACGTTGAACGAGCTTCACCGCCGGTTGGAGAAAATACTGGAAGCGCAGACCAGCGAACTAAACCGCCGGGCGGATAATCTTGCCGCGGGGATGTCGCAACGCGTAGCGCCGGCGCTTGACACCCTGCAACAACAATATCTGGATCGGACACTGGCGCAGGCGGAGGCAAGACTTGCGCCGCACCTGGAACGCGTGCCGGAATTGCTGCGGGAGCTGGCCGCGCGGGAGGTGCAAGCGGAAGAGGGTCTACGGCTGCACCGCGAACGATTGCGCCAAGCGTCGGAAAATAATCAGCGCGAGGTTTCCGCGCAGCTGGCCGCGACGCTCGTGGATGTGCGCAATGATTTTGAATCCGCACGCAAGGAGGCTTTGGCGAAGTGGAATGAAGAGTTGGATGCCAGCGGTGTGCGAGCAGCTCATTCCGCCGGCGAATCCATCGGGCGCAGCTCCGAATGGTTCCAACAAGAAGCGAGGGCGCGATTGCAAGTGCTAGTGGAACAAACAATCACGTCCGCGGGAACGGCATTCGATGAAAAGACAGGCGAAGCGGCGAACAAATTTGTGATCCATCTCGCAGGAGAATCCGCGAGCCACCTGGCGCAAATTCGCGAGCAGGTGGAAAGCGTAGCCGGTGAAGCCGCCGTCCACACGCGCAGTGAACTCGGCAAAGCGGCCGAGGCTGCCGCCAGCTCGTTCGGCCAGGTCCTGCGGGAGATTTCCGCGCAGCAGGCCGAGCAGTTCGCGGATAGCAGCCGCAATGCGGTGCGAGAGAGAACCGAGGACCTCGATCGATCCGCGCAACAGGTTATTCAGCGATTTGAAGCGAGTGCCGAAGACTCCGTTGGCCGATTTCAAGCGCGGATGGAATCGCAGTTCGAGACCAGCATGGAACAGGCCCGCTCGGCTTTTTCCGGTGAGTTCGCTGCGGACTTGGAAAGTTACCAAGTGGAGCGCGATGCCCACCATGAGGAGTGGGCTCAAAGTGTCGAACAGCTGAGCGGAGACGCGATGGGAAAGTATGAGGAGCGTTTGCAGACTGCTTGCGATTCCTGGATCGTGTCCTCGGTGCGGCGGCTCAGCGAACACGGACAAAATGTGATCGAATCGATGCTGCGCTCGGCGGATCTGGCTCTCCGAGAATCCTGCTCGAAGGTGTTTGATGGTCTGGCCGAAATATTGCGTGAACGATCAGCAAGCGCTGCGGGAGTTTCAGGAGCGGCAGGTTTCAATCCGGGGCTTTCGCCCAACCGCGATGTGGAGACATCCGGCCCCCGCAACGAATCATAATAAGATCGCTGATTAGGTGCTTCCGGATCCTCCGTTTTCTCTCGCATCAGCGCAATTTGCTAGTTTCCCCCTACAATTTCGAGAACGGAATCAGCAGCGTGCCTGACTTGCTCTTCGCTCAAGCCGGGGAACAGCGGCAGGCTCAAGACGCGGTCGCAAGCGCGCTCGGCGAGGGGGTAAGTTCCGGCGGGATCTCCCAGGGATGCGTAAGCCGGCTGAAGGTGCACAGGTGTGGGGTAATGCACAGCGGTCTCGATTTCCTTTTCGGCAAGCTTGGCAATAACGGAACATCGGCTATTCACGTAGATAACAAATTGGTGATACACGCACTCGTCGCGCGGATCATCCACCGGCAGATCGATCCGGGCATTCTGCAGGATGCGGCGATATCCGCGGGCGATTGCGCGGCGTTTTTCCGTCCATGCGTTTAGATGGCGTAGTTTGATACGCAAGACAGCGCCCTGAAAACCCTGCATACGGTAGTTGTATCCGACGAACTCGTGAGCGTAGCGCGCCGTCTGTCCGTGCGAGCGCGCGGCACGGGCAAATTGCGCAATCAGATCATCATTCGTAGTTAACGCACCACCTTCCCCATACGCTCCCAAATTTTTCGTCGGATAAAAGCTAAATGCGGCGGCATTGCCAAGGCTGCCGACCATCGCACTGCGATATCGTGCGCCGTGGGCCTGTGCTGCATCTTCCAGAACGCGCAGGTCGTGACGAGCGGCGATCGAACGAATGGAGTCCATATCCGCGGGGCGGCCATATAAATGAACCGGAATAATGGCCCGCGTGCGACGCGTCACGGCGCGTTCGATCAGGTTCGCGTCGATATTCGCGGTAGCGGGATCAATATCGACTAGAACAGGCGAAGCGCCACAATAGGTGATGGCCTCGGCGGTAGCGAGAAACGTATTTGGAGTTGTAATGACTTCATCGCCCGGTTGAACACCCAGGGCGAGCAAACCCAAATGAAGAGCGGCAGTTCCGCTGCTGAGCGCGACGCAGTGTTTGGTACCGCAGAAAGCGGCGAATTCCTTTTCAAAGGCCTCGACTTCATGGCCTTGAACGAATGCGGACTCCTGGCAGATGCGGTCGAGAGCGGGAAGAATTTCATCTCGGAGCTCGGCGTATTCAGATTTGAGGTCCAGAAAGGGTACTTTCATTTATGTGCCGCACCAGCGGTGCGAATAAAAACTGTACTGCACGGCAGCCGCCTCCACAAGCCCCATGGCGTCTGTGAATAAATGTCTTACTGTCAGAGGCCGTGTTATCGTTCTGGGTTATGGCGATTGTGCGCCCCCCTTACCGGCAAGAGCCCTTTGCGCAAGGACACGCCAGACCGGGCGCAACCGAAAAACTGC
The DNA here is from genome assembly GCA_003167215.1 of Acidobacteriota bacterium. Taxonomy (GTDB): domain Bacteria; phylum Acidobacteriota; class Terriglobia; order Acidiferrales; family UBA7541; genus Palsa-295. Next base: position 68,564 of record PMTV01000035.1, read on the forward strand.
GTCTCTCCGTAATAATCCCCGTGTTTAACGAACGGGCCTTCATCGAAGAACTGCTGCTACGCGTTCAGGATTCCATGCTCGCGGACGAGATCATTGTCGTAGACGATGGTTCGACAGATGGAACCCGGCAGCTTCTGCGGGACTTGCAGGAACGACAATCGAACGGCAATCCGACAGCAGAAATCGGAGAAACACGTGCAGGACTTCAACTCGACAAAGTGCGATTTTTATTTCAGGACACGAATCAGGGCAAAGGCGCAGCGTTGCGCCGTGGTTTCGCGGAAGCGACTGGTGACATTTACCTGGTTCAGGACGCAGACCTGGAATACGACCCGAAAGATTATCCCAGGCTTTTGGAACCGATCCTCGACGGCCGCGCGGACGTCGTGTTTGGCTCGCGGTTCCTGGGTGGACCGCAGCGTGTACATTTTTTCTGGCACTATGTCGGCAACAAACTTCTGACCCTGCTCTCGGACGTCGTCACAAACTTGAATCTTACCGACATGGAAACTTGCTATAAGGTGTTCCGGCGCGAGGTAATCGAGGGCATGCGCTTGAAGTCAAACCGTTTTGGATTCGAGCCGGAAGTGACCATAAAAGTGGCGAAAGGCAAATGGCGGATTTACGAAGTGCCTATCTCCTATTCGGGCCGGTCCTATGAAGAAGGAAAGAAGATCACGTGGCGCGATGGGGTTGTGACACTGTTTGCAATCTTGCGGTACCGGCTTTTCGATTAGACTCCGATTCTTCAGGATGTGGGCTAAACTCGGCTCAAGTTAGATGTGGGTGAGCGTGCCGGTGATTTTCGTGCGATGCAGGGCCCAAGCGAAAAGCGCGAATGACAGCGGGATTAATACCGCGGCGAAGACAAGCAGCGCCGCTATGGAAGGAAAAAGTTCTCCCCAGCCGGCGCCCGCCAGTAATGCAGCGCGCATTCCCTGGAGCGAATAGGTTACGGGAATCAGCCGGGCCAGCATCTGCAAAGGCGCCGGCAGTACCGACACGGGATACATCATTCCGCCAACCAATCCAGAAACTCCGAGGACAATCCATTTTGCGGGATTACCACGTTTGAAGAGGATTGAATAACTGGCCGAGAGAATTCCCAGCCCGGCGAAAGCCAGAATCGACGCGAGGAGGATGGCCACGGCACCCAGCCAGTTAGCTGAACGCGGCGCGAATCCGAAGAGCAGCGCAGCCCAAGCGAGATAGACGCACGTTCGAATGGCCAGCGCAACAAAGGGATAAACTGCTGAACCAGCGAGAATCACCGGAAGCGGTGTTTGCGTCACGAGCAAGGCCTCTAAAGTGCGATTCTGACGGGCTTCTTCCAGGCTCGCATCGAAAGCGCTGAGCGAGACACTCAGGTAATCAAAAAAAGCAAACCCAATCAAAGCAAAGGCAAAATAATTCGTTCCGGCAGGGAGCTCGCTGGATAGTTCCGGGCTCTGGACGAAACGCGACAGATAATAAAAGGTTGCCACACCAAAGAGAGCTTCCAATGTTTCGAGCAACAACGCCCCGCGGTAGCCGCGCGCAATCGCGAAATCACGCCAGAAGAACGCCATTATTTTCCGAAGGGTGCGCGCGAAGTTCACGATAGCGCATCCGCCGGCACAGAGTGGCGTGCGAGCGTTGCCACTGCCGACTCCAAGTTGGGCGCATTTGCAGAGGCGCAGAGTCCTTGCGGCGAATCGCATGCGATTACGCGTCCGGCGTCCAACAAAACAACGCGGTCGGCGATCTGCTCGACTTCGCTCAGAGTATGCGAGGCGAAAAGGAGTGTCGCTCCGCGTCCGCGAACGAGATCGTCTTTCAATAGATGCCGAAAATCCGCTGCAGCAAGCGGATCGAGACTTCGCGTGGGTTCGTCGAGCAATAGAACAGCAGGGCCGTGGAGCAGGGCTCTGGTTAATCCGAGACGATGCATCATTCCAGTGGAAAACGTCCGGACTTGGCGATCCAAGTCGTCTTGGATTCCCATAGATTCCGCAATGCCGCTAATCCGTTCTCGTGACTCGGCCGCGCTCAAGTTGTTCATCGCTGCGAAAAAAGCCAGATTCTCGCGGCCACTCAAGCGGCTGTAAAACCCTTCATCTCCGCCCGTATGGTAGCCCAGCTGGCGGCGAGCTTCTGCGGCTTGGCGTTCGACGTCAAAGCCCCCGAGCGTGGCATGTCCGCGAGTGGGGACGATCAAAGTGGCCAGGATGCGCAGTAAAGTGGATTTCCCTGCGCCATTTTGACCTATCAATGCCACGGCTTCTCCCTGGTCCACTGCGAAAGAGACCCCGCCAAGAGCTTTCTCCGTCGCGCGCGCAAGGGGCTGCGTGAGTGCGCGCCAACCCGTCAAAGCGGGCGGGAAGTATTTTTCAAGCGCCATGACGGAGACAGCGGGTGCGGGCATCCTGGTGGTTATAACCGAATTTACCGCGCGGAATCCAGTTCCGTCGTTGCCGTTTAGCGGAAAGTCCGGGTAGAATAGCGCTGGGCGTGTACGAACCTATCTAGTATTGCGTTCTGAACGCTCATGCACTGCTGGGACTGCCCGGCGAAATTAACTATCCAGCCCCTAAAGGATTTCGGCGCCCGAATGGACGCATCTCTCTCAGTGCATTCCATCGTAGTCGTAGCCAGCGAGCAGGTCTCGTGTCCGCTGGGGGAAGAATCTGCGATATTGAATTTAAGAAACAGCGTCTATTACGGCATGAATCCGGTGGGAACGCGAGTCTGGAACCTACTGAAGCAACCGCGAAGTGTGGAAGAGCTTCGGAATACTTTGTTAAATGAATATGAGGTGGACGCTGAACTTTGCGAGCGAGATCTTTT
>PMTV01000024.1 GCA_003167215.1 Acidobacteriota bacterium
CGATGCCGACACGCACCGGACCGGGAAGCGTGGAATAAAACTCCCGCACGCTGTTGCCTTCGTGCGTGAGAGTCCGATTCACTACTTCCCCTGTTCCGGTGTCCAACATCGCCAACGTCTGTTGGCGAGCGTGCAAATCACATCCTATAATCTGCATCTCGGCCTCCTTCGGTCCGAGCACTGTTGGGGTGAACACCGAACAGTCTACTCGGGCCGTCGCGAGGCCGACGTCGTTATGACATCAATCAGGAGTTGAACGCTGGGTTTGACTTTCCACTACTCTGCGGTTCCGTCGTCCACTTGACCGCAATCCATGCGCAGTGTGCCGGTGTCGTTGAAAACCAGACCATTGAAGCGCAAAAGGCTGCCTACAGCTAGCGGCGCGGTGTTGAGGAGTTGCGTGCTGGAATCAACATAGACCTCCACGATGCCTGGACTCGTAAGCACAGTAGTTTGCCCCGCCTGCACGGCCAGATCCGGGAATAGATCGTAGGCAGCAAGCGCAACGGTGTATTCGGTAAAGTTGCCGACAGCATTCACTGCGGTGACCGTCCCGTTGATGGTTTGCGGCATCAGCGTGATAGTTGCCGCGGGAATGTATACGGGGGCCGCACCGATAGTAAGCGAACCGGTACCGATGTAAATGTTCTGGCCGGCGACCATGCTGGAGGCATTAAAGCTAGCAGTAAAGGGAAGGCTCTGAAGGTTTGCGAACTGGTCTGAGATTTGGAACGTGGCACTGCCGAAACTGACGTAGTTGCCTCCGCCCGATTGCAACGGTCCCTCTTGTTCAGCCCCGACGGTTAAAAGGACCGGCTCAGAGGTTGCCACGAAAAGCAGTGGCCCACTCCATGTGGTTAGGTTGACCGGGTTCGCGTCCACTACCTGAACGCGCGTGGCCAGCAGCAAGCCATCGCCTTGAATTATCAAATCCATATCCACTGCCGTGCCCGCGGTAAGCGCGGAAAAAGTCGCAGCGTTCTGATATACGGTGTTGCCGTTGGACTGGACGGACCAAGTTGGGCCATCAGCGGCTGCGACAGTGAAGCTGCTTGTTGCGGAATCAACCGCGAGAATCTGTCCTTGAAGACCAGTCTCTTTGCCGTTTTCAAAGTTCGTGGGTGTGGACGCGAGAGAAACTGCCGTTAGGTTGAACGTCGGCGTAAATGAATAAACCGCGCCTGTGAGGGAACAACTGGAGGTTGTTACCGACTGTCCCACCTGAAGATCCAGCAACAAGCCCATGGCCGAGCCCGTGACCGTAATCGGAGAAGCTAACGTAATGGTGGTAGTCACCGGGCCGTTGCCGCCAAAGGCGCTGGTCTGAACACCGCCATCCTGATCGAGAGATACGCAGTTGAATCCGCCGTTCTGAATCGTGGCGGACGCCGAGGTGTAAACGTCTTGCGGGAGGCTGACGGTGAGCAGCGGCTCCGCAGTGCCATTCAAATGAATGAATTCGGCCGTTTGGGGTGTCGGCAGCAGGCTGATCGTATTGCCCGACTGACTCGTCAAAGTGATGTTGGTGAAATTGATGTTGAGTTGAGACAACTGATTATTCGCGGTGCTCGTAAGCAACACGGTAACCGATGTGGCTTCGTTCGCGACTGTTTTCGTGCCACTGCCGCAGCCCGTGAGCGACACGCCGAAAATCGCAATGACCAAAACCGAAAGCACAATGCTGAATGCGTTTCTTGGGGACACGAATAGCTCACACGTCTTCATGGCGAGGACCTCCGCTTCGAGATTTCTGGGAAATACTAAGCCGTAGGACTTGCAGAACTGCGGAGCTTGAACGCGCCAGCTCATAACCTATACATCATACTATTATTTAGTATAGACGTATGCGGTTATATCGGGAGATTCAAATGAGTGATACGCCATCTTGCAACCAGTTTTATCGCCTCTTCACAAACCTCTTAAAATGACCTATCCGTTGCCGCGTTACCTGGCATTTTGGGCTAACTCCTGGTTAGTCGGGTTACCGGACAAGTGGAGTACTAGAACTTCGCATTTCTAGCCGCGCATTCATAATCCCTGTACTACTCAACCACGCAACTCGCCGCAAGGTTCTGTCGCATGGCACTCTGGTGCGATTCGTAAAGCCACACGCCGCCGAAAGCAAACATCACCATGATTGCGATTGTGAAGTTTCATCTCTGTATCAGAAATGTATCAGAGAACTGCTTTTTAGGCTATTAGAGCGTTATGAGCGTCTAGCAGAATCAGCAACTTGAATGGTATCAGTACGACTCAATATTTCGAGCCCCCCCCCACGTCCACCACATTCCGTTTACTTCGACCCTAATCGCGCTCGTGCCACTGCGTCGCGCCGGACTGAGCGCCGCTGGATTCAGCTTGGCTGTTGGCTTTTTCCCACTCTTCGCGTGTGAGCGCCCGGATAATTTCAAGTTTTTTCTTCGCAAGCGAGACGTTTACTTCCTTCACATCTTTGGCGACAAACGCATCGAATTCCTTAACTACATCGTCGAGTTCGTGTCTCAGCGAATCAATACGCGCTACCTGATAGTCGGCGGGTCGGCCCTCATAACCTATAAAAGCGCCATACAGCGCGGTCGTTTTTTCGCGGATGCGTTCTTCGCCGGTAACCGCTCCACCTTCCTTGGTAGCCACGATTTTCTTGCGAATCTCGTCAGCTCGAATCGCGAGATCCTGGAGCCGCTTGCGCAGGGGGTCATTCGCGCCGAGCTTGGCAGCACGCTCCGAGAGTTCTTGGCGCATCGCATTAATGCGGTCCACGTCGAAGGTCATGTCCCCCAGCAGGTTGTACACCCGCATAGTTGCGTCGAAGTTCAGCTTGCGATCTTCCAGCGTGTACTTGGCGCGCGGGTCCAGAGTTACCACCAGCGGTGTCGTATAAGTCTCCTTGCCGCGCGTCATTTTCACCGTGTAGGTACCCGGGACCACTCGCGGCCCTTGGCTGGCCTCAAATGCCGCCGTAGCTGCGGCCGGAACGCGAGGAGCTTTCACTCGCATCGGCCACTCGACACGGCTCAGGCCGCGCCGGCTGTTCGCCGGGACGGTGTCAATCAGCTTGTTCTGGTCGTCGAAAATTTCAATCTTCATTTTTCCGAAAATGTGTCGCTTTTTTTGGTAATAGGTGATTAACGCTGCGTCGGCGGGATCTGGTCCGATGAAGGTCGCATTTCCCTCCGCCCAGCCACCATTTGCTTCCAGCCGCTGCTGCGCGGGCTTTCCCGGAACAAATGCCGCCTCCTGCGCCAGCATCTCAGGCGTAAGCTTGCGCAGTGGCGTAATGTCATCCACGATCCAAATTCCGCGGCCGTGCGTGGCCAGTACCAAGTCCGATTCACGCGGATGCACGACGATGTCACGCACCGCAACGTCCGGGAACTCATGGCCCTTGTACTGCGCCCACTGCTGGCCTCCATCGACCGAGATCCAAAGCCCGAATTCGGTGCCCACGAACAACAGATTCGGAGAGGTAGTGTCTTCCTTGATCACGTGAGCATATCCGCGCACCCCGCTGCCCTGGGCCACGATCGCCGTCCACGTTTTGCCGTAGTCCGTGGTCTTGTATACGTGCGGATCCATGTCGCCGAATGTGTGCCGGTCGAAGGCNNCCATCGCGCGGCGATTCGCTGATGGAATAGATTGTCGTGTGAGTCTCCGCGTCCGAGTTATCGACGGTCACACCCCCGGATTCCTCTTGCTTTTGTTTCTCCGGATCATTCGTCGTCAAGTCCGGCGAAATGCGGTCCCAGGTTTGCCCGTGATCGCGTGAGCGGAACAGGAATTGCGCCCCGATATAGACCGTGCCTTTTTCATTGGGACTCATGTAAATAGGAGTGTTCCAGTTGAAGCGAAGCTTGCCTTCGCCGTAGTTCGGCTGCGGTTTGATCGAGCGGCTTTCCAGCGTAACGCGATTCACGCGCCCAATCTCTCCGCCTTGCGCCTCGGCGTAAACATAGTTGGCGTCGGCCGGGTCAGGAAAAACCCAAAAGCCGTCGCCGCCGAAGAGGTTTTCCCAACGGCTGTTCGAGATTCCACCCGGATAAGCCGAATCTCCCATCCAAACGCTGTTGTCCTGCAGTCCGCCGAAAACGTGATATGGATCGGCAGCGTCAACGCTTACGTGATAGAACTGCGAAATCGGCAGGTTGTAAGCTTTCCACCAGGTATTTCCGCTGTCGTAGGAGTACCAAACTCCGCCGTCATCTCCTGCGATCACATGTTGCGTATTGTCCGGATCAACCCAAATGTCGTGGAAATCCCCGTGAGCGCCGCCCGAAATATTGCTGAAGCTTTTTCCGCCGTCGCTGCTCATGATTAGGCCGAGGTCCGGCTTATAAATTTTGTTTTCGTCCTTGGGGTCGACGATCAAGTTGGCGAAATAAAAAGGACGCCACACCATCAATTGGCTGCGGTCACGCTCCTGCCAGGTTTTTCCGCCATCCTCGGAGCGAAACAGCGCGCTGCGATTGGATTCGATCAAGGCGTACACGATATCCGGATTGGAAGGCGCAACGCTCACGGCGATGCGTCCCCAAGGTTTCGGCGGAAGCCCCTGTGAGCTTTTTTCGTCCAGTTCGCTCCAAGTTGCGCCGCCATCTGTTGTGCGGAAGAAACCGCTGCCGCTCGGCGCGGTGGAATTCTCTCCGCCGGAGCGGAACGTCCAGCCCTTGCGCCGGAAATCCCACATGCCGACAAAAATGGATTTAGAGTCGCGTGGATTCGTTGACATCATCGAACAGCCGGTGGAAAGGTTGACGCCTTTCAGAATGTTTTTCCAAGACTGCCCGCCATCGGTAGTCTTGTAAACGCCGCGGTCTTCACTGTCGCTCCACAGTTTGCCCGGGACGCAGACATACACGGTGTTGCCGTCTTTCGGATCAATCAGGATCTTCGAAATTCTCTCAGAATTCTTCAAACCCACGTTGGTCCAGTTTTCGCCGCCGTCAGTGGACTTATAGATTCCATCACCGATCGAGACGCTGTTGCGCGTCCACGCTTCTCCGGTGCCGACCCAAATCGTTTTGGGCGCCTGCGGGTCAATCGCGATCGCGCCGATTGATTGCGACGTCTGCTTATCAAATACCGGCTTGAAGGTTGTGCCGCCATTCACAGACTTCCAAACTCCGCCGCTCGCTGCCCCGATGTATACCGTGAGCCGGCCATCCTCTTTTACAGCGCTTAGCGCCGAGACGCGCCCGCTCATCGCGGCGGACCCGATGTTCCGAGCGCCCAATCCTGAAATCGAGTCGGAATCAAACTTCACTTCCTGGGCTGAGAGAGAATCCGGAAATGACAACGTTGCAAGCAGAATTAGTGCGCCGATCGTCGTGACAACCGATTTGCGCCGTACGAAATAGTTTTTGCTCTCATTTTGCCGAAAGTCGTTAACGCGAAGCGGCAAGGTCCGGAAGCTCACTGTGGACCTCCTGCCGGCTTCGCTTCAGGTTTGACGATAGGCATGGTAAAAAGCGAATCCTCCAGCGGCACATTGATCTCCACTTTATCCACCGCGAATTTCACGCGATTTGAATCGCCTTTTGCGCCGCTCTCAAACGCAAACGAGTAGTACAGTCCTTTCACTTCCTCATAGTCTCCAAAATACGTTTCTGCATACTGAATAGTCCCGCGGATGCTGCTCTGGGTCTCGATCTTCAATTCTAGAAAAGAGTCCGTGTCCAAGAAATAGTAGCGGACGTCGCCGTTTTTCAGCGAAAGCTTTATCTTGTAGCAATCTGTCCCTTCGACCGAATCATGTCCCACCAGTTCGGCTTTATGCCCCTTTTCTTTGTAGTCCACCAGCGGACCATCAATGTCGGCATCGATCGTCAGACTTTTGAGGTCATCCTGCGACATCAATTCCGGGTCCCGTCGGCCTCCGAACGGATTCACCTGCCAGCCGATTTTCCCGTCATATGCTTGTGAGGCGGCCAAACCTTGAATGATTTGCTCTTCGCGGACTTTATCGGGGCGCTTGTTCTCTTGCAGAAATCCGGCGCGAATGCCGCCCACGTCGAGTTTTCCCGTGATACGAATGGTCTGCACGCCTTTCATTTTTTCGATGCCGCCGTGCGCTTGTACGTTCTTGGCGATGATCTCATCGACGGTTTGCGCGTGCACTGCGACCGGCAGAAAGACGATTGCGGCAGCGATAGTCAAAAAAGTACGAAACATTCCGTGTGCTCCTTGACGGGATTTCGACAAGACCATCCTCTCACAAGCGTTCAGAAAGCGTTAATTGTGAATTTCTGTGTCGATATTTCGGACCACTGGGAATGCACGAGCAAAAACTGCATTAATGTGGGGTTAGCATCATGCGTGGTTTAGCTTCGGCAAGATGCGCCGGAGATTGTATCTTTCGATTTCAATCTCAGTTTCCCTTGCGCGGCTTGAGTCAGAAGCCTCGGCGGGAGCTGCAGTAGGTGTGCCGGCATAGGAAGCAGCCGCAGGCTTAGGCGCGGTCGATCCTGCCTTGGTAGCACGAGTTTGGGCCGGAGAATTCGCCTGCGCTTCGACGAAATCGGCCAGGCAAAGCCGCAGGTTGCCCATATTCGTGCAGTAGGAAAGACCCACCTCCATATCGACAACACCGGCGCGAATCATCTTCTCTATTTCGTCGTCGAAGCATTGCATCTCGCCGTTCTCGGCATCGCGCATGGCGTCCAGCAAAGATTTTCCTTCGGCTTCGCCCTTCTGCACATATTCGCGCGTTCGTACCGTCGCTTTCAGAATTTCGAATGCAGCCGCGCGGCCGGTTCCGTCCATCCGGGGAATTAATCTTTGCGAGATAATGTAGCGGAAAGATTTCGCCAGGCGCCCGCGAATCGCGTTCTGCTCTTCCAGCGGAAACACGCCGATGATTCTTTCCACCGTCTTGGAAGCATCAATCGTGTGCAGCGTCGAATAAACCATGTGGCCGGTTTCGGCGGCTTCCAGCGCCACTTCGATGGTCTGCTTGTCGCGCATTTCGCCTACCAGGATCAGCTTGGGCGCTTGCCGCAACGCAGCGCGTAAAGCCAGCGCGAAACTGGGACAGTCCGTATGTAATTCGCGCTGGTGAATCGTCGCTAGCTTGTGCTGGTGGAGGAATTCAATGGGATCTTCGATGGTGATGACGTGGCACGCCTTGGTTTGATTTATCTTGTCCACAAACGCGGCCAGCGTGGACGATTTTCCGCTGCCCGTCGGTCCTGTAACCAGAACGATTCCCGGTCGAAGCTCCGCTGCTTCATTCAGTTCTTTCGGCAGATTTAGCGACCTGAAATCCGGCACATCGGTCGGAATCACGCGCATCACGATCCCGCAACTGCCTCGTTGCGTGAAAATGTTTACTCGAAATCGTGATAGCTTCGGGACGCTATAGGAAATGTCGCAGGACCCTTCTTCCTTGAGCTTTTCCAAGGCGTGCTTGCTTCGGCCCATCAGATCGGCTGCAATTCGCGCGGTGTCGTCTGGTTTCAATATCCCCACGCTGGGAATCTTCAATTGGACAAGCTGGCCGTTCACTTCCACCTGCGGCGCGCGGCCGGGCGAAAAAATCAAGTCGCTGATTTTCGGCGCGGCACGCAACATAGTGGCAATGAGCACCGGTGTTGCAACCGGCGCGGTCGCTGCCGCTGCAGTCGTCGGGACGGCTACGGGAACATCCATGGCACTTCCTCCGGTGAGTCGTCCCAAATGGGGTCTGGACGCCTGTGGCTAAATAACAGTATGAGGGAAGGATGCAGCGTTCTCGCCAGCCGGCATTGCCGCCTGTTCTCAAAGCATTAGTAGTACTAAATTCGTCCTTCAGTACCCCAAGGTTGTTGCCGCACCTCCCGTAGGGGCGCAGCATCCTGCGCCCGCTGACAACCCGGCTGTAGACATCAGCGCGAGCTCACGAAATCTGCCGCAGTCTCGCAGTTTTCATTTTGCCGGAGGAATGTTTGAGCCAGTCCATCGTCGCGCCACTGGAAGCGGCAGAGCGGCTCGAGGATCGGTTGCGCGGTAATCCTGCCCTAGCAGGGCCGCGATCGTCGCAGCAATTTGGCTCTGGGTCACTCTCGGAATATTTGTCATCTCGCCGAGGGGAGGCGTGTCCGGCCCGATTATGCCGATCCAGATATTTTCCGCGCCATCGATGTCCCTATCATGGTTCTTCCATTGCTCCAATCCGCTCCCGCGCCCATGGTCGGTGGTGACGATAAAAGTTACCTTGTCATGGTATGCAGGCACGCTTTGCATCGTGTTCCAAAGCTCGGAGATGAACTGGTCATCCTGATGCGCCGCTTGTAACACCAGATCGTACTTTCCTTCGTGCGCCCAATCGTCTGTGCCGCCGTAGCCCACGAAGAGAACGCGCGGGCTATGGGTTCCGATATAGTCCAGCAAGTCCTGTTGTGTGAAGGAGTCGAACACGTCGTCATCCTCCACACGCGTGGTCGTTTCGTACAGTGTCTTAAGTAATTGCTCTCGCGGCGTCAGTTGCTGCGCCCACGGCAAATCCCAGCCCGCGCGCACGAAGAGCCCGCTTCGTTTTACGTTGAATATGTCGTTGAACGCATTCCATGTGGCGAAAACCGCCACTTGATCGTGAAAATCGGGCTCGTTGTTGAGCCATTCGAAAACCGTCGTATTCGGGTTCGGTCCATACTCGTTGCTATCGATTCTCTTGTCCGGCTGCCCGGTGGTCATTTCGTTGTAGCCCGGATATGAAAATTTCATCCCGTTTGTTACTTGCGCGATGCTGCCCTTGTGCTGGTTGCCGTAGATTTCTCCCTGTTTGGCGACCACGCTCCACAGGAACGGCATCAGGGTTTGTCGGCCTTCGGCCGGAGTGTCGCGCCAGAAATCCTTGCGCAATTGTTTCACGTCCTGCGCGCCACCATGCTTCTCGTCCATCAATGCATGGTCCGGCCCATCGAACACTTCCTGCCAGCGCAATCCATCCAACACGATCAGAACGACCGCCCTGGTCTTAAGCTCGCCGGATTCTTTCGCGCTTGCAGGCACGACGTGCGGATCGATCATCCCGCCAAATAACGGCCCCGTTTTCTCCCGGCTGATGCGCGCAGACAAATATGCTGTGAGCAGGAACAGGGTGACCAGAATCGCCAGTGATGCCGCCAGCCGAGCTTTCAATCCAGCCTCCACCTCGCGGAGCGATGATAACTCAGGTAAGCAAGGAAGTTTTACAGTTACAAACTATAAATGCGACTCCTGATTAATTCCGGACCAGCGGAGACGGATCGGGACAGTACGCCAGAACGGTTCTCCCGGGCACGCCAGCGGATAACCGGAGAAGAACGTACAGGAAGGGGCGCGGGCCAGAGGTGTATGCCGATCTCTCCACACGGAAATAGACATCGCTATATCGAACGACCCGAGGTGGGTCCCATTCAGGCTTAGGGCGGCAGGCGCGTATCTCAAGAAATTGTTCGGAATCTCCAGAAGTGTAATGCAGCTCGTCTGGAATCAGAGGCAGTGTGGCAATCAGGTATCTTTGGCGCAGCGCAGAAAAGAAGGAAGTGCCGCCGGCGCGTGATGAATCTCCAGAGTCTTTTGCGGTGCTCTCACGGCGCATAAAGAGCGCCAATATTCTATCAACGATAAATAAAGGAAATGTCCCGAGAATTTCTCCCGTAAAGGCAGCAGCGCAGACTCGCACGATTCCTTCGAGCGAGAATGCTGCGATTACCCAGGTGAGTGGGTGTGCCGCGACAAGAAGCAGCCCGAAAAACCCCTCGGTTCCTACGGGAATGCCAGTTCCGGGATGTGCACTTAGTTGCGCAAATAGGGACTTCTGCGCCCAGCCCGTTACGGAGTAAGAATACCAATATACGAGTCCGATGAGGCCGCACACCGCCTCCACGCATCCGCTGATCATCGTCGCAGCCACCCAAGGCATCGTTGAGCTGTCGGGAAGCCAGTCACGCCAGCGTCTTGGCAGCAGAGAAAGCAAAGGCGCAAATAGCTTCATCCACACGGCTGTATCCTCGCTCCGGAAACTCCTTCACCGAGGATTGTCGCGATTCATTTCGAAAGTACACGCACGCCTAGTCTTACCAGTCCACCGAGACCCCACTTTTTCTAATACGAGGATTGCCCCGGAGTTGCAGTGAGCGCCACAGAGAAAGACGTACTTCAGAACCGCAAAGCGGTGGCTCTTGTCAAAGACAATTTCGGATAACGCAAGAACCCCCAGATCTCTTGGCATGCCCGAGGCGTCAATCATGTAGTCCTTGCCGTGAGTGGCAACGTCCAAATCTCGCTGTTTTAAGATTGCGGTTTCTTCTTGCTCATCGACAATCTGAATCGACTGTCCTCGCAGAACTTCTGGCCCCAGTGAATGAATTGCCTGACTCCATTCCTGCGTATCGTCGAGTTGAAGGCCTTGCATGCAGGCGGCATTTTTTCCGAGACCGGAGAGATCAAGAGGAAACGTTCTATTCGAAAGGACCCTGAAATTTGTCCTGCTGAACGATTCTATGAAATCACTGTATACCTGCAACCGCTCAGGAGTCAGTAGCGTTTTGGCGGGTAGAGGAGCGCCAGCGAAGGATCGATAAGACATCAGGCTGGCGAACCCGGCACCCACTAACAGTAATTTGAGAGACCCTTTCATTTTTCGGACGACCCCAGCGCCCCGCGCTACGCCTTCAATGCGGCCTCAGTGTCCCGTTCTCTAATTCGATTTCGACGTGGCCTCGATGGGTGATTCAAGCGAATAGATGTCTTCCGTCTCGGCAGGGAATTCGACCAGGAAAGTTGCGCCGCCTTCTGGTCGGTTGAAGCACTCGATCTTGCCGCCATGCTCTTGCATAATCCCGTAGCAAATACTTAAGCCCAGTCCGGTGCCTTTGCCCACGGGCTTGGTAGTGAAAAACGGGTCAAAGACCTGGTGAGGAAATTTTATTCCCGCGCCGGTGTCGGAGAACTGGACCATGATCTTCGAACCGTTCTGCCAGGTGCGAATCATCAGTTTGCCGCCGCCGACCTCTTCCAATGCGTCCACGGCATTGCTGATCAAGTTGAAGAAGACTTGCAGGATTTGATTGGCGTCGCCTCGCACAACCGGCAGTTCGGGCGAGGGCTGCGATTCCACTTCGATGTGCCGGCCGCGCAAGTCGAGATTGCTCAAATGCAGAGCAGTCGCGATCACCTGGTTTATTTCCAGGTGTGTCTTTTCGCTGGGAACGCGCCGCGCAAAACTCAGCAGGCTGGTCACCAGAGTTTTTATTCTGCGAGCAAGCGTGCGGATTTTGTCTGCGACAATTCGCTGGCGTTGCCCGAGCTCGGGATCGTCCACCAGCAAATCGGAATATCCCAGGATCCCGGCGAGCGGATTATTTATTTCATGCGCTGCACCTGCAGCAAGTTGGCCGAGCGAAACAAGCTTTTCAGTCTGAATCATCTGCTCCTGAACGTGTTTCAGGTTATCGAAAGACTCGCGAGCGCGTTCCAGGAGTCGTATCCGGTCATGATCCACCAGTCGTTGCCGCGAAAAAATAAGCAGCGCCACCACCAATGCCGCTACTTGCGTAACTCCAAATCGAAATGTCCGCACAGCCGCTGGATTTGAACTGAACCAAAGGGTCCATAGAGCCATCAAGGGAATCGAAAAAACGGCAGCCTTTGCCAGGAAAGACGGCCACTGCTTGCTTTTGTCGTCTTCCGCGCGTATCGCTTCGCGCTGAGGCTTCAAGGCATACGCTACAAAGCCTGCTGTTCCGAACCAAATGAACGACGCCACAAGCGGCAAATCAAAGACGCTTCCGGTGTAATAATCCTGACGGGTGATGGCCCGGTTCGTGATATACGAGCCCGCGGCGTATAAAAGCGAAGCGCTAAACGAGTGAGCATACACTTCGCGCCACTTCCCACGCGATCGCGTCATTAACATCGCAAAGCCTACCGCGAGCAGCATGTTTTCCGCCGCAGCCAGGTGGTCGTACATCAATCCGTACGTCGAGACGTTGGGCGTAATGTATTGCCACGGAATCACGACGAAAAGATATAGATAAACCCACCAAACCAGTAAGAGCGAGAAATCCAGATATCCGGTGCGAACGTTTAGGTCTTCCCGGCGGTCGTGCGGCTTCAGCGCCAGCGCGCCGATCATCGGCACAGGATGCAGGAAAAGTATTACGTCACCTATGAACGGGTCTGGGGTGTCCTTGCGGAGAACGACTTCGAAATAGGTCCACAGGGACTGACCCACGAGCCATGCGAAACAGCCCAACGCGAGCAACAACCAAAATAATCTGGTTCGCTTCTCCGGCAAGGACGCGTTCATCAACAAGCCTAGGCAGGCGAAGAGGGCTGCGAGGCACTGGAAGATGTCACCGAAGGCTGTGAGGCCGCGGCCAGGCGCAACTGTAAGTGAGACAACGCAATAGCCGCCGACAATGAGCGCCCAACCAGCCACCAATCCCCAGGATGTGGCGGACAGCCGGGGAGCGCGGCTCAAGAATCTGGCGACAGCGGTTTCTTGCGTATTCATGCCCAGCCTAGGGGAATTTGGCTTCCTCTGAGCATACGATTCTCAGGGGGTGTGGGTCGAACGGGATTCCTGAGTGCGTTACTTGAGGAGCAACATTGAACCAGAGTTCCGCGGACGACTGCCGGGTCGTCCATGAGCGTTAAGTCGCGCCCCTATAGGTGTTTGCGCGACTTGGCGGATGCTACGGGTGAGTCGAACGGCTGGCTTCGCGCTCGGCGACGATTTTGCGGGCGTTTTGGTAAAGCGCACGAGCTTGGGGAATCAGTTCAACGGCTTTATCGAGCTGAGGATCGTCCTGTAGGGCTACTTTGAAACCCTCATTCAGGCCGAAAACGGAGGTGAAGACCTCGCGCTTAATCTGCCACTTCAGCCAGGGGAGGTTATCCTGGATTTCGGGTTCGGTATAATGAATGTGCTGGTCGCTCAGGTATTTGCGGAGCTGGTTGATGACCTCTTCATTTACAACGAAATATTTGGTGATGTCCGGTTTTTCGCCGAGATAGTGGCGCGTGAAATCGCCAACGCCCTGCGGGAGCAAGTAGAAAACGCCCCGGCGGTACATGGTCTGCTCGAAATCGTCGGGCTTGGGCTCCGCGATGGTGTCGTCCGGAGTAATTCCGCCTTGTCCGAAAACCTGCCGACCGCTATCGGTTAGCTTCACTTCCGGCCGCGCCGGCTTCTGGGGATTATAGTGATAATCGTAGAGCGAAACATTTTTGTAGTCGCGTTGGATCAGGCGCCCGCTGGGAGTGTAGTAACGCGCCGTGGTGAGCAGCATAGCGGTGTCTTCGCTGAGCGGGAACTGAGTCTGCACCAAGCCCTTACCGAAGCTGGTCTCTCCAACGATCAAGCCGCGATCGTGGTCCTGAATGGCGCCCGCCACGATTTCCGAGGCCGAGGCGCTTTGCCCGTTGATCAGCACAACTACGGGAACTTCCAGGCCCTGATTTCCACGCAATGCGTAATAGCGGCGCTCCGGGGACAAACGCCCGTGATGAGAAACCACAATTTCGTTTTTGTCCAGAAACATGTCGGCCAGACCGACGGCCTGGTTGAGCAGTCCGCCGCCGTTGTTGCGCAGGTCAATGATGAGTCCATCGAGCTTGGGGAAATCGAGCTGCTTCAGTGCTTCCGCCACGTCGCTGTCAGTGGTTTCGTTGAAGGATATGATGCGGACGTAGCCGATTCCCGGCTTAACCATGCCGTAATATTCAACCGCGGGGCGGTAAATCTCGTCACGTGTGACTGAAACTTCGATGGGCTTGTCCCAGCCTTCTCGTCCCAGCGAAATATGAACCACGGTGCCCTTGGGCCCCTTGAGCATCTCGGCTACTTCGGTGGTGGTCAGGCCGTCGCACACTTTTCCTTCTACCTTCAGGATGATATCGCCAGGGCGAATTCCGGCTTTGTAAGCAGGAGACCCGACAAATGGAGCGAGGACCACGGTCTGGTTGTCACGTCCCGTGACGGTCATTCCTACGCCGTAATATTTTCCCTGCTGGTCTTCCTTGAAGAGGGCGTATTGCTTGGGATCAAAAAAATTCGAGTGCGGGTCCAGGACGTGAAGCATGCCGGGAATCGCGCCATCATAGATGACTTTGTCGGTGTCAACCGGGTCGGCATAATTGCGTTCGACGACAGATAGAACGCGGGTGAAGCTCTTCACCGAATCCTGGACGTCGGTGTCCTTGGTGCCCGCGGCGGTGGCGCGGACGGAGGGGCCGTAGAGGCCTCCCAGCAGCGCCGAGACTCCCAAGACGACGACTAGAACGACGATTCCACGCTTAGAGGATGGCTGTGGTTCCATGCGACCTCGCTATGCCCCAAATTACGATTGTACCACATATGTTTTGGATGCCGTTCCGCGGGAGTGCGTGACATTCAACACTCTGTGGCGCCTGTGTTGCGGGATGCTGATGAGCTTTCGACGCGCTGAAAACGTTCGCGCGGGCGCAAAAAAGAGACGGATGGAGCGATGAAAATCGCGACTCCCATTTATTGATTTTTTGGCGATTTGAGCAGTTCACCGTTCTTTGTTTTCTGTAACTTAGAGTGGTTTCTACTTCCTGAGTTTGGCGATTTAACTTTCCGCAAAAACGGCTAGTTTTGACTGATGTTTGCATGTATGAGCGAGGCGTTTTCAAGTTCGCGGACTACGACCTTTCAGACGGCTGCTGGCCGCCTTCGTTAGCGCCGATCCTAATTCCAATTCTCATCGCAACAATGATAGGAAGTCAGGAGACGGAATGCAAGGATTTGCATGCTGTGGACATTTCAATTTTCGCGTTCAGGGGAAGTCAGAACCCGCACCCCTTCAGAAACCGAAGGGATGCGGCAACCCCGCGAGTTCCAATCGTGCTTGAGTGAACCCTGGTGCCGCGAGGAAGGGTTGGCCACCCGCCAAAGTAGGCCCAAATCCCGCGCTCCGAGCCCAGCGTTGATGCTCATGTGCAACTATCTCTGTGCCTGACGGCATCGAACAAAAAGAGAAGGTCGGGAGGGAAGGGTATGGACCTAAAAGCATACGTGCAACGTTGGGAAGAGCAAGACTCGCCGTACGGTCGGCATCTCGAATACTTCTTCACTGCAAGTCCCGAAAATGCGGCGACATGGCCAGCTAAAGATGAAGCCGATATTGATTGTAAGTGGTTTTTTGAACGTGCCAAGATTCGAATTCCTTCAGCGTGGGGCGGCTATCACTTTTGCACCGACTTCAAATCAGAGGAGCGGAGACCCGGCGAGTTCGTGGTTTTCTGTGAGGCGCCTTTCATACGCCAATGATTGAGTTCATATCTACATTCGACGGTCCTCCGATCTCGGTGCACGCGTCAATACGCGGGATGGCGATTTATCTGGATGCTTTCGCCGTGATCGAACTCGCCAAAGATGACCAGAAGCGGCGTCAAAGGTTTTTAGACACGCTGCACTCAGGCGCAGGCGTTCTCTTTTCCGTCTCAATGGTGGCTGAGCTATCACGGTTACCGAGCCATGCCATTGAGTTGGTTCGGTCTTTTTTGAACGACATCGGACCGCACTGGTACCCAGTGGAGTTAGACGCAACCAAAGTCGTCAACCGGGAGAAGGACCTCTCGCGAGAGGGTGCAGCGTGCCTGTCAACGCAATTCATAAACGATTACTTCCGAATCCGGATGCAAGATTTAGCCCCTCGACCAATCATCAGTCTTTCGGATGATTTCGCTCGCCTAGGTCCCGTGCTTGATTGGGTAACGCCCCAGCGCGATTCTATTCGGAAAGGGACTTATGACATGGACGACGCGCTTATAAAAAAGATCTCCGGGTACCGATCTCAGCATGAGCTTGATTCTTCGTGGCTTGATAGGACATTTCCGGAATTATCGTACGACTCCGTGCCACCTGCAACATTCGTGTACGTTAGCCTGATACGGTCGCTAATTCTCGAGGCAAAGGGTTATCAGCTGAAAAAGAACGACGGTTTGGATTTCTGCCACACAGTGATCGGTAGCGCGTTTGCAAATGTGGCCACGTTGGACAAACAATGGAAAAGACGAGTCGCAAACTTACCTAAACCCAACCGTGCGGCACCGGTCTTTTGCGCGAATGAACTCGACGCGATGGTCGACCTCCTAGAATCGGAAGTAAAGATCATGCGTGACACTCAGGCACTCGGAATGTCAGCGCGATAGGCGGGTGGTCAAGCTTCGCTCGCGGGCACCGGGGTTCACCCAAGGAAGATTAAAACTCGCAGGGTCCTGCAGAAAAAGTTCGGGTTTGGGCGCCATCGGTGGCACGAAATTAGAATGGAACGGCCCGCTTCATAGCGGCTTTTGAGTCTCGGGCAAAGCGTTTTTGCATCGCTCTGGTGTAGGGATAAGCCAAACGCGCCAGGGTTGTGGGACGCGAGATGGCGTAAAGGTCGTACCACACGGATTGATCTTCAGGATTGAATTCAACCGTGAAGCGCTCTTCTCCGATTTCTCCGTGGTCGGGAAGCGTACCGTAGGCGAAGCCGTACTTTTCCACTGAAGCGCGCTCTTCGACCGGGTAAACGATTCGGCAGGCGTTCATGGACCAGAATCCGAGATGGGATATGACGACTGCTACAGTGGCGCCCGGCTCGATGGGCGTATCCGGCCAACATAAATCAATCCAAGGCATATCGAACATTTTCCACTGATGAACCGCGCTCTTGGCCCGTTCGAATGTATCGATGCCCTGACCTAGCTTGATTCGGTTGTGATCGGCGGTATATCCGTTCGGCGCTTTTTGCCGAGTGCATCCAACTTCAGCGTATGAAAAATTCTGATTCTGCTGTACAGCGATGAACGCATTAATTGCGTCCCGGTTAGGTTTTGACGGGCAGAACATACGCCTTTCCTCTGTGGCTAACGTAAAATCCGGCCATCTTGAGTTGTATCGTATAGAACGATTCGCATCCTGGCCACCTGAACTGCACAAGTCTGGGGGAGGAGAATCTTTCCTCTTGCGCTTCGACAGGAGACTTTGTATCGTATCCCTGTAGAAGCGATGGGGGAAGGAATGACGGAACAAAGGATCGAGCTTCCGCAAGGGACGTTGGACCTGCTGATACTGAGGACGCTGGCGCTGGGGCCGGAGCACGGGTGGGCGATTTCTGAGCGCATTCACCAAGTGTCCAGCAAAGTTTTGCAGGTGCAGCAAGGGTCGTTGTACCCGGCGCTGCACCGGCTGGAGCGGCGCGGATGGATCAAAGCGCGTTGGGGAGCGTCGGAGAACAACCGCCGCGCGAAATTCTACGAGCTGACTGCCAGCGGGCGGAAACAGCTGGAAGCGGAGAAGAGCGACTGGAAGAAGCTGGCGGCAGCGGTGGCTCAGGTGCTGGAGACGACGTAGGAAGTACCTCCGCGGCTAAAGCCGGTCGTTTTTCCGGCGTTTACGGCACGACTACCCTTCGCAGGCTCAGGGTAAAAAGTCGTGCCCTGACGAACCGGCTCAGATGCTGGAGACGGCTTAGGGAGCTTCACAGGCGCAATCACTCAGGGAGCGGAAGATGTTTAGCGACATTTTGATTCGGCTGCGGGCACTGTTCCGGCGCGACGCCGTGGAGAGTGAACTGGACGACGAGCTGCGGTTTCATTTCGAGCAGCAAGTTGCGAAGTACGTGCAATCAGGCGTGCCGGGCGAGGAAGCGAGGCGGCGCGCGCGGCTGGAATTCGGCGGAGCGGAGCAGATCAGAGAAGAATGCCGCGACGCTCGGGGCGTGAGCTTTTTCGAAACGCTGGCGCAGGATGTTCGCTACGGTTTCCGCATGCTGCGCAGGACGCCGGGATTTACTGCTATCGCTGTGCTCACGCTGGCTCTTGCCATTGGAGCGAACACAGCGCTCTTCTCGATAATCAACGGGGTGCTGCTGAATCCGCTGCCGTATCCGCGTCCCGAACAATTAGTGACGCTGCATGAAAGCAAGCCGAATTTCAACACCGGCTCCATTTCGTATCCGAACTTCCTGGATTGGCAAAAGGAAAATCACACGCTGTCGTCCATGGCTGTTTCGCGGAGCTATTCTTTCAGCTTGACCAACCTGGGCGAAGCGGAGCAGATCCAAGGGCAATTTGTTACTTCCGACTTTTTTCCGATACTCGGCGTGAAGCCGGTAATGGGACGAAGTTTCGTCCGTAGCGACGACCAGATTGGCGCGGCTCCGGTGGCGATGATTAGTGCTGGTTTCTGGAAACGAAAGCTTAGCGGAGAGGCGGACGTGGTTGGCAAGAGCCTTACGCTCGACGGGAAGGAATTCACGATTGTCGGAGTGATTCCGTCGGACTTCGATCTGAAACTCGATAGCTTCAGCGCCGTTGATGTGTACGCGCCGGTGGTGCAGTGGAACAACAATTTGCTGTTCGATCGCGGAGCTGGGCTGGGCTTCCACGGGATTGGCCGACTGAAGCCGGACAGTTCGCTTGGACAGGCGCGCGCGGATTTTGCCGGAGTGACGGGAAATCTTGCCGCCGCTTACCCGGAAGTGAATAAAGGAATCGGCGCCGCGCTGATTCCGTTCAAGCAGCGGATGCTCGGCGATGTGAAACCGATTCTGCTAGTGCTGTTCTGCGCGGTGGGTTTTGTGCTGCTAATCGCTTGCGCAAATATCGCAAACCTTCTGCTGGCGCGGGCCAGCGGGCGAGCAAGCGAATTTGCGGTGCGTGCGGCGCTGGGAGCAGGGAAAGCGCGTTTGATCCGCCAGCTTTTGACCGAAAGCGTCTTGTTGGGAATTCTAGGCGGCGCTCTCGGTTTGCTGTTGGCTGGTTGGGGAACGCACGCGGCCCTGAAAGCGCTGCCTGAGACTTTACCGCGAGCCGGTGAAGTGGGCATGGACCTGCGCGTGCTGCTTTTCACCACATCAATTGCTCTGCTGGCGGGGATTCTTTTCGGCCTGGCTCCCGCGCTGAAAATCTCGCGCACGAACGTGCACGATAGTTTGAAGGAAGGCGGCCGTGGAGCGAGCGGAGCGCGAAAGGGCGCGCACGGCGTTTTGGTTGTGGTGGAAATGGCGCTCGCGCTCGTTCTGCTGATAGGCGCGGGGCTTACGCTGCGCAGTTTGGAGCAGCTGTGGAACGTGGATCCGGGATTCAATCCGCAAAACGTGATGTTCTTTGGTTTTTCTCTTTCGCCGACGAGTCTGATGACGAGTCCGGCTGCAATTCGCGCTGGCTTTCGCAATGCAGACGGCGCGATTTCCGCCACTCCTGGTGTGCAAGGGGTGTCGATGAGCTGGGGAGCGTTTCCCATGAGCGGCGACGATGAGTGGCTCTTCTGGTTGGACGGACAACCAAAGCCGACGACGCGAAACGAAATGAACTGGGTGATCGATTACGTGGTGGAACCCGACTACTTGAAGATCATGGGAACGCCGCTGCGTAGCGGGCGCTTCTTCACGACGCAGGACGACGAGAATGCGCCGAAAGTGGTGGTTGTGGACGAGGTGCTGGCGCAGAAATATTTCGGAAAGGAAAATCCGATCGGCAAGCGTTTGTTTTTGGAAATTGGCCAGGGGGATATGGAGGCGGAGATTGTCGGAGTTGCCGCGCATGTGAAGCAGTGGGGGCTTGATACGGACGACACGGAGAGCCTTCGAGCGCAGCTCTACTTTCCGTTCATGCAATTGCCGGATAAGGTGATGGCGCTCGCGCCGATGGGCATGGGAGCAGTGGTGCGTTCGCGCGGCCCGGCGCCGGGGCTTTTCGATTCGATTCGCCACTCGGTGCAACAAGTGAATAGCGAGCAGGTGGTTGCCGGAGCGCAGACGATGGACGAGATTATTTCGAGTTCTATCGCGAGCCGGCGATTCTCCATGATTCTTCTGGGCTCCTTCGCGCTGCTTGCACTGCTGCTTTCGAGCTTGGGGATCTACGGAGTGGTGTCCTACCTGGTGGGGCAACAAACGCGCGAGATTGGGATACGAATTGCGCTGGGCGCGCAACGCGGTGACGTGATGCGGCTGGTGCTCGGCGATGGCGTGAAGATGGCGCTGATCGGTGTCGCGCTGGGGCTTGCGGCCGCGGTAGGACTGACGCGATTGATGACCAGCGTGCTGTTCGGAGTGAGCGCGACGGACCCGCTGACGTTTGGCGGCGTGGCGCTGCTGTTGGCGCTGGTGGCTCTGGCCGCGGCGTACATTCCAGCACGGCGAGCGACGCGCGTGGATCCGCTGGTTGCACTGCGCTATGAGTGAACCGCGAGCGGAAGTGGGGGCTGGGCTACGCCTGGAGTAAGGCTGCCATTGGGTGTACCCGGCTTGCGCGGCGGGCGGGCACAAAACTTGCGAGCAGGGCTGCCACCACCAGCACGCGAAGGAAAAATTCAAAAGCTTTTCACCCTTTCAAAGCGACGGGAAGCCCTTAGGGTTCCGTGCCTTTTGGTGAGGGGGCGTAGCGACGCAAGAGCGTAATGGAGCACACCAAAACTAGGATGAGGAATCCCAACAATCCCAGCTCAAGCATGCTAGCTCGAAATATGCTGGCAACCTCGGTCGACCAGGTTCCACCTTTTGTGAGTGTGGCCGCTTCCAAGGTGATCACAAGGACGCGCCGGATCGAAGCGATCAGACCGACGACAAGGAACGGCTCAGTAACCAAGTAATGCGAGTGGATGGAAATGCGCACAGTGTGCAGAATCTCGACGAGCATCAGCACAACGAGCAGTTGGTCCAGCACTAGAAGGGTCTGAGTGGCAATCGTCCAATGAGCGAGGCCTTCCCAGAGCATTTTGCCGGCGTTTGCAATCGTGGCGAGCGCGGTTATGAAAAGCAACAATGCAAGGACGGTATAGATGATCACTTCGGCCTTGCTGAGATAGTCGCTAAAGTGGACGCGAAGTTTCTCTTCGGGCATATGGAGTCGCTCGCAGGATCGGTCTGATTCGGGCTCGTTCACGGCAGAGTATAACGATAAGCCGGTCTATCCCAAAGCGAGAACGTCGATGCGCTGTCGGCTGGTCTTCCGTACAGGTAACCCGGGCGATACGCTTGATATGGGAGGGCGTTGACCGCGCCGGACGGGGGACATACCGTTGTCTTAAGGTTCTGAAGCTCCAGAACGGAGACAACGATGAGCGACGTGCGCGAGAATAGTGTGTCACCGAAATCCTTGCCTGCAGAGGCGGCCGTTTACACACCGAGTTGGCAGTCTCGAACCCTAGTGTTTCCTGGAACCGCGGTTGGATTGCTGATTCTGGCGCTGAACCTCGCGCCGGCCGCGCTCGGTCAATCGCAATCAACGACTCCTTCAGCGGCGACAGCTCCGGCCGCGGCGCAGGCGCAAACCAAAGCAGCTTCGCAATCCGAGCCGCAAATGCAGGACCAATCGGCCCCGGCGCAGGAATCGTTGGCAGACGCTGCACGTAAAGCGAAAGCGCAAAAAACCAATTCAGCGACCAAGGTTTATACCGAGGATAAGTTGTCCGGGCTATCGGGCCATGGAGTTTCCTCTGTGGGGTCGGGGAGTTCGGGCGGAGCTTCAGCCGGTCCAGGAAATTCATATGCCAACTCAGGCGGGAACGCTGGTGCGTCATCTGGAAAAAATGACGAACAGTACTGGCGGGGCAGAGCGCAAGGCATCCGAGATCAAATGGCTCAGTTGGACCAGCAAATCGCCGGAATTCAGGAAGAGATCAAGGCGAAAGGCGCTGTCACCATCGATCCCATGAGTGGGGCGTCTGCGGGCGTAATTTATATTGAGGATCGGAACCGCCAGATCAAGGACATCGAAGGGCAAAAAGCCAAGCTGCAAGATCAGCTGGAAGCCCTGGCGGAAGATGGGCGCAAAGCCGGCGCGGATTCCGGCTGGTTCCGCTGAGACCACATGGAAAGACTACACCTGCTACTTTTGATGAGAAGCTGGCTTCTGGCTATCTGCGCCGTGAAGGCGGCAAGTATGCTCGCGCCGATGAGAGCGAAAGCCATTCGAGCCTGGAATCAAAATCAGCGCTGACGAACCGCTTGATTCAAAGTATTAAGCGGTCATTCATGCCGAAGCGCGACTAACGGATCTACTCGCGCGGCACGGCGAGCGGGCAGCCAGCAAGCCAGAAGTCCGGTAATCAGCAGCACAAGCTGTACACACGCGAGAGTCCAAGGATCGTAAGGCGAAACTCCCCAGAGCTGCGTCGCGATGATTTTTCCCAATGCGACGTTGGCGAGCAATCCCAGCCCCACCCCGATGGCCACCAGCCGGAGGCCCATGCGAATTACCATGACGAGCACATCGGAGCCCTCCGCACCGAGGGCCATGCGGATACCGATTTCCTGGGTACGCTGCGCCGTGGTGTAGGCGAGCACGCTGTAAACGCCGATGGTCACCAGGATCAGCCCGATGGAGGCAAAGATGATCATCAGCGTGAAGCCGAACCGCGGGCCGGCGTAGGAGAACTGGCTGATGTAGCCCTCCAGGGTGCCGGTGAGTGTGAGCGCGACGTTGGAGTCAGTGGCCCAGATTTCGTGGCGCACGGCATTCATCATGGAGAGAGGATCTTGCGTGGTGCGAACCATAATGCCGCGGAATGCCGATCCGGTGACAGTATACGGCACCCAGATTTCCGGCCCGACCGGATCTTGGAGGCCGCGATTCTTGAGGTCGGCGACTACCCCTACGATCTCGAACGTCGGGTCCGCCACCTTATCGTCGAATTCAGAAAGTTGCGCGATGCGCACGCGATCGCCGATGGGATTCTCTGCGGGCAAGTATCGCTTCACGAACGCCTGATTCACTACGGCGAGTTTGCGGGCGTCATTGACCTCCGGTTCGGTAAAAGGTCTGCCATCGAGAAACTGGATTTTGAGAACGGGGAAGTAACCTTCGCTACAGAGTTGGAACATGGCGTTCCATTTCTCCGAGTGCGTCTTCCCAGGGATATCGATGTCGCTGACTAATCCGCCGTAGGGAGGAAGATCGCTCGTCTCAGTGGCTGCGACAACACCCGGCAAGGCTTTCAAGCGCTGTAGTAATGGGCGGTAAAAACCAGCCAGCTGGTCCGCGGTTTTGTAGCGCTCTGCCGGGAGAGGCAATCGCGCGACGAGGATATGGTCCGGTTGGAAGCCGAGATGCACTTCGCGGAGAGCCATAAAGCTCCGCATCAAAAGGCCCGCCGCTACCAGAAGCGTGAGCGAAAGCGCGACCTCCGTGACCACGAGTGCATTACGGAATTTTCCGTGGCGGAAACCGCCGCTGAAACCTTTGCCGGTGTCGCGCAGCGGCTCGTTCAAGTCTTTTCGGGCGGCCTTCAGCGCCGGGGCTAAGCCAAAGATCAGCGCAGTAACGATCGCTACAGCCAGCGTGAAGAGTAGAACGGTCGTGTTCAGTCGGATGACCGCTTCCGAGGGGATAATGTCCTGCGGCACGAGCGCCACGATGAATTTCAAACCAACCCATGCCAGCAACGCTCCCAGTAGTGCGCCGCTCAGCGCTAGAATCAGGCTCTCCACGAGAAGCTGGCTAATCAAACGGCGACGGTTCGCGCCAAGCGCGGAGCGAATAGCAAATTCTTTCTCGCGAGTTGTGGCTCGGGCCAGAAGAAGATTCGCCACGTTTCCGCAACCGATTAATAGGAGCAAACCGACGGCGGAAAGCACGAGATAAAGAGTTTTGCTGAATTGCCCGACGACCATATCCGCCAGCGAGTGAATTTCGACGGTAAAGTGTTTTGGATAATCTTTGGGGTAAACGGTTGCGAGCTGCTTGGCCACGACAGTCAAATCTGCTTCGGCTTGCTTCACCGAAACGCCGTGCTTTAGGTGGCCCAAGAAAAACCAATAACGCGTGAACGCTCCGGATCGGTCCTTCGCCGCAGCCGCGCGGCTGGGCTTCTCGGGAATCCACGCTTCAGCATCGCCCCATGAGAAGCGCGGGGGCATGATGCCGATCAGCGTTCGCGACGTGCCATTCAGGACGAAATTCTTGTTCAGGATAGCTGGATCGGCGCCAAAGTCTTTGACCCAGGTCTTGTAGCGCAGAACGAAAACAGGAGGCGCGCCCGGCTCATAATCCGCCGGCTGCATTACTCGGCCCAGGAGCGCAGGCATGCCGAAAAATTCAAACGTCCCCGGCGTGACGTAATCTCCCTGGAAGCGTAGCGTGCCCTCGCCGGCCCGGTATAGGAGGTCCACACTGTCGTCGCCGATGGCGCGGTCGAATACACGATTCTGCGCGACGTAATCCGGAAATTCGGGCCCGCTGAAGTCGCCGCGCCCGCCAGACTCTTCTCTCTCGGTGTCGTGGATCCGTATGGCCATGAAGCGTTGCGCATCGGGGTAAGGAAACGGCTCCATCAGAATGTTTTCGATAACGCTGAAAATCGCGGTGGAGGCTCCAATTCCCAGAGCCAGGGTGAGGACTGCAACGAGGGCGAAGGCGGGTGCCTTCCTTAAAGTCCTGAGTGCATACCGGATATCCTGTGCGAGTGTTTCCATATAGCCTTACGTACGACGGGGTTTTCCGCTGCCACAAAGACATATTGAAACATAAATTGTTCGACGCAGGCGCGCCAAATAGGTTGTTTGGGCCGGCATCCGGCGGAGGACTAAAGTGCTGCCGGTGGCCGCAGGGAAACGAGCCGGTTTGCGGATTCTTGGCACCAATGCGAGAATACCTTCATGAAAAAACTATTGATCACGGCGGTAGCAATATTGGCGGCAGGCATCATATCGGCTGGGAATGCGATGGCACAGCAGACTCCCGCGTCGAGTCCTTCACAAGCACCTCCTGCTCCGGCGTCACAAGCGCCTGCTACGAAGGCACCAGCGGCTGCAGGGACCGCTCATCATGCGACTGCGGCGAAAAGCGCGGCGCCCTTGGTGCTGAAAACGGATAAAGATAAAGCCAGCTACGCCCTCGGCATGAATATGGGGAAGGGCCTGCAAAAGGACGCTGTAGACATTGACCCGAATATCTTCGCGCGGGGATTAAAAGACGGAATGGCCGGCGGCAAGACGCTGATGACGGAAGAAGAAGCGACGGCAGCGATAAACGTACTAAAGGCGGCAGTGAAGAAAAACCAGGAGGCAAAGATGCAGCTAGCCGGAGATGCGAACAAGAAAGAAGGCGACGCATTTTTGGCCGCCAACAAAACGAAAGAAGGTGTGGTTACGCTACCGAGCGGCCTGCAATACAAAATTTTGACCGCAGGGGACGGGGCGAAGCCGACCGCGGCTGACTCCGTCGTCTGCAACTACAAGGGCACGCTCATTAACGGAAAAGAATTCGACGCTTCTTCCAAACATGGCGGGCCGGCGACGTTTCCAGTCGGCGGAGTGATTAAGGGATGGACGGAAGCACTGCAACTCATGCCAGTTGGATCGAAGTGGCAACTTTTTGTTCCGGCTGACCTGGCCTATGGCCAGCGCGCCATGGGCCCCGATATAACGCCAGGAGCCACGCTGATTTTTGAGGTTGAGCTACTTTCAATCAAAGCCAAGTGAGAACTCGCGTTTAACAAACTGATGCGATAAACGGCTCTCCGCCGCGGGCGCGCTCGATTGTTTGACAGGCGCTGAGCCGTCTTCCTATTATGCAAAAACAGCGTTTAGAAAGCGCGTTGAGTATAAGCTACTACCGCGAGGCGAAGCGGCGCACGTAACCCCCTATGTTCAGCATTCCACACCTGGTCATAATTTTCGTCGTAGTTCTGGTGGTATTCGGGCCAGAAAAGCTGCCGGAATTGGCGCGGAATCTCGGGAAGATCATGGGAGAATTCCGGCGCGCTACAGGAGACCTGCAGAATACGTTCGAAGGCCATCTTCGGGATATCGAGCGCGAGTCGAGCCTGCGCCAGACGGCTACGGGAGCGGGAACGACAATCGCTCCAGCCGTGCAGACTACAATCGCTCAGCCCCAAACGGATTTCGCCAGCGCGGCGGGAACTGTTCCCAGTGATGCGCCGCACGGTTGGACCGTGGCGCCCTCGAACCCATCTGCAGGAGAGAATGCCGGGACGCCTGCGGATACTACGGCGGAAACGACCGGAGCGACGCAGGCGGACGCAAGCCATGCGCAGCCGGATGTGGTCAAACTGACGCGAGAGCCCTTGGTCAGTCCACCGGGCAAGAAAGCAGACTTAGACCAGGCGAGCGCAGCCGGCGCGCCCAAGCCAGTCCGCGCGAAGGGGAGCGATGGCGGCGCAAACTGATCCGAAGGTGACGCCACCTGCTGCTAATTTGGCGTCTGCCGCCGACAAGGATCCGGGCGGGCGGATGTCTTTTTTTGAACACCTGGTGGAACTACGAACGCGGCTGATTCACTCCGCGATTGCCATCGTGATTTGTACGGGAATCGGGCTGCTGCTATCGAAGCATTTCATTACGTTCATCGTGCAGCCGATGCACATGGCGCTGCGTTCAGCGGGTCTGGCTGACAATCTTTACTACACGAGTCCCGCGGGCTACGTCAGCTTGGTAATTAATCTGGGGCTGTATCTGGGTATCGCCATCGCGATGCCTTACGTTCTCTATCAAGTATGGCTGTTTGTAGCACCGGGACTTTTCAAGCACGAGCGCAACGCGGTGGCAGGATTCATCGTTTCTTCGATGTTTCTCTTTCTGTGCGGGCTGGCGTTTGCGTATTTCATCATGCTGCCGACGACGCTGAAATTCCTGATTGGATTTGCAAATGAAGGGCCGATCAAGCCGCTGATCAGCATCAATGAATATTTTGATTTAACTTTGATGATTCTGTTGGGGCTGGGTCTGGTATTCGAGCTGCCCGTGCTCATTTTTATTCTTTCGCTGTTCGGAATCGTGACGCCGAAATTTTTGCTGAAGAATTTCAGATATGCGATGGTGATTATCACGGTTGCGGCGGCGATCATAACGCCCACGCCGGATGCCACCACGATGCTGGTGTTCATGGCGCCGATGATCTTGCTGTATTTTCTCGGCGTGTTTGTTTCATACGTGGTGTTGAGGCGGAAGCAGGCTGCGGACGTAGCCACCGGGGAGGCGCACTAGATGCCGAATACATGCCGCAGGTTCGTGTTCGCCGGTGTGCTGATCGCGGCGATCGGTGTTGCCGCGTGCAGCCACGATGGCTCGCGCTCGGAGGCCTCGGCAAGCGCTGCAACCACATCGCAGGCATCAGCAAGCCAAAATAGCGCGGCGGCGGCAAAACCCGCTGAATCAGCGCCGCCGGCCTCGCAGACGGGAGGGTTCGATGGCGCGAAAGCCTACGATCAGGTGGCCAAGATCGTGAGCTTCGGGCCGCGCCCGCCGGGGTCGGAAGGCATTCATCACGTGCAGGATTACATTCACGGGCAACTGCAAAGCTTTGGGTGCACCGTGGATGAAGACGATTTTCACGCGTCCACGCCGACCGGATCCATCGCGATGAAGAACATCATTGCGAAAACACCCGGAACGGGGCAGGGAATTATTCTGCTGCTCACGCATTACGATTCGCTGGGCAGCGTGCCGAATTTTGTGGGCGCGGAGGATAGCGCGTCGTCCACGGGAGTGATGCTTGAGATGGCACGCCTGCTCTGCGGCAAAAAACAGGCGAATGCCGTGTGGATCGCTTTTCTGGATGGCGAAGAAGCGATTATCGATTGGGACAAAGACAACGACCACACCTATGGGAGCCGTGAACTGTCGGCGAGCCTCGCAGTATCGGGAGATTTGAAGCGAGTGAAAGCCGCGATTCTTGCCGACATGATCGGCCAATACGGCCTGGAAATTCCGCGCGAATCGAATTCAACGAGGTGGCTTGTCGATCTGATTTGGAAGACGGCGGCGCATCTGGGTTACCAGAATATTTTCGTGTCGCGTGAAGCGGGCTATTCGGACGATCACGAGCCGTTTCTGGCGCGCGGGGTGCCGACGGTGGATCTCATCGACTATGATGGCTATCAGCAGCCGAAATACTGGCACACGGCGGAGGATACGCTCGATAAAGTAAGCCCGCGGAGTATTGCGATCGTGGGCCACGTGATTCTGGAATCCGTGGCTGAGCTCCAGAAGAAATTTCACTAACGGTTATTTCCGAGAGTACAGTTGCGGCCCGTTCAGGCGGACTAGGCCGCTCGCGGTGCCAGTTTTCATTTCAAATGCCGACCATCCGCATTCCATCCTCCCACGGCGCATATCGCGTGTTCTGTTCGCGCGGCGCCTTGGCGCGTGCAGAATCTGCGATCGAGGGACTGGGCGATTCGACAGGCACCTTCGTGCTTTCGTCACCGAACGTGTGGAGACATTGGGGGCGGACGCTCGCGAAGCGCGTTCGCGGAGTGCGCGCGAACCGGACGTTTCTCTTCGATGACAGCGAATCGGCGAAAAACCTTGCAACAGTGGAATTGCTGTGTCGCGCGCTGAGCCAGGCTGGAGCGGACCGGCGCGCCGTGATCGTCGCGGTTGGCGGCGGCGTAGTGGGCGACGTTGCGGGTTTCACGGCGGCCAGCTATCTGCGCGGCGTGAGGCTGGTGCAAGTTCCCACCACGCTGGTCGCGCAAGTGGACAGCTCGGTGGGTGGCAAGACCGGCGTGAACCTGCCCGAAGGCAAAAATTTGGTGGGCGCGTTCTATCCGCCTCGCGCTGTGATCGCCGATTTCGAGACGCTGGCAACGCTGCCGCATCGAGAATATCGATCGGGTCTGTACGAAATAATTAAATACGGCGCGATTGCGGATGCGGAGCTTTTCAGGTTCCTGGAGCGGCACATGTTGCCGCTGCTGCGGTGCGATCCAGCCGCACTGGCATGGGTGATTCCGCGGTGTATACGCATTAAGGCACGCGTCGTAGCGCAGGACGAGCGCGAAAGCGGGCTCCGTGAAATACTGAATTTCGGGCACACGTTTGGCCACGCGCTGGAGGCTGTCACCGGCTACCGGCGTTTTCTGCACGGGGAAGCGATCGGCTGGGGACTATACGCCGCTACGCTGCTCGGGCTGGCAACGACGCGCATCCCGGAATCGGAAGCGACGCGTGTGATCCGGCTGGTGGCAAGCGTGGGGCCTTTGCCGCGTTTGGGCGCGATTCGAGCTGCGCAATTACGCCGTATTCTGGCGGGCGATAAAAAGGCGCGCGGCGGACGCGTGCGCTGGGTGCTTCCGCGGCGCATTGGAAAAGTACAGCGCGGTGTGGAGCTTCCGTGGAAGCTGATCGCGCGCACGATTTCGGAATTGGCGGAGATAGACGCGAAGGCCAGAGGTTAACAGCCGCATGCCGATAATGACCACTCCGATATTTCCGCCGCAGGCGCCGGGTTCGCGTCCCAAAGGCGCTCGCAGCGAACGCGAAGCTTCGGCGCACGTCAAGAAAATGTTCAGCCGGATTGCGCCGCGGTACGATTTTCTAAACCATTTGCTTTCGTTGTCGGTCGATCGCATTTGGCGGCGTCGGGCGGCAAGCAAGTTCCAGCGAGTTCTTCGCCGCACAAACACTCGCATTCTGGATCTGTGTTGCGGCACCGGGGATCTAACGTTCGCAATGGAGCGCGTGCGGATGAAGGCCTTGCGCGACCGCGGAGCGTATCGGATCCCAATGGTCGGCAGCGATTTCGCGCAACCCATGCTCGACCGCGCGCGAGAGAAGGGCCACCGGCATCATCGAGCGGCAGTTTTCGTCGCGTCGGACGCTTTGCGCCTGCCATTTCCAGACGCTTGCTTCGATCTGGTGACCACGGCGTTCGGTTTTCGCAATCTTGCAAATTATGAAAACGGGCTGCGTGAAATCGCACGCGTGCTGAAACCGGATGGGCAGGTGGGCATTCTGGAATTCTCCGAACCCAAGGGCGGACCCATGGCGGGCCTGTTTCGACTCTACTTCCGCCATGTACTCCCCAACGTCGGCGGAATAATTTCCGGGAGCAAAGAGGCATACAGGTACTTGCCCACGTCGGTTGCCAAATTTCCCAGCCGCACTGAGCTGGCTACGATGATGAAAAACGTGGGATTCATCGACGTGCGGATTTATTCCTGGAACTTCGGCTGCGTTGTTTTGCATTCGGCCCGCATGCCCGAGCAGGCTTCCGAGAACGGGGAAAATAATTAAGTCGATGCTAATTTCCGGCGGGAAGGCTGCATTTTTGTTTGAAACTCCTTGCTGTGGCGGGAACTAATTGTCGAGGCCTAATGCGCGGATTTTGTGCAGAAGGGTCTTGTAGGAGACTCCCAGCTTTTCGGCCGCGCGCGTTTTATTCCACTTCGATTCCCGCAAGGCGTTCTGAATCTTGAAGCGCTCCACGTGAGCGACGGCGCGCTGCGAAACATCTTCGAGCGGCCCTTCCCATTGAAATTTCTCGTCGAGCATTCCTTCCGGAAGCTGCTCGGCGGATGGCTTGGCGGCGGGCAACTGAAGGGCGCTCGCGTCGATTTCGGGGCCGTTCGCCAGGATCGCGGCGCGCTCGATTGCGTTCTGCAGCTCGCGGACGTTTCCCGGCCATGCATAGGTCACCAAGCGCGCGCGTGTTTCCTCCGAGAATTTCAAGGCCGGCTTGCGAAACTCGCGCCGGAACCGTTCCAGAAAATGTTCGGCCAGAAGGAAAACGTCGTCGCCGCGGTCGCGCAGGGGCGGAATGGTGATGGGCACAGCCGATATTCTGAAGTAGAGGTCTTCACGAAAAGTTTTCTCGGCTATGGCGGCATGCAAGTCTTTGTTCGTGGCAGTCAAGATGCGCACGTTGACTTCGATTTCCTGCGTTCCGCCGACGCGCTCGAATCGCTTTTCTTCGAGCACGCGCAAGAGCTTGCTTTGAATAGCGAGGGGAAGCTCGCCGATTTCGTCGAGGAACAGCGTTCCGCGATGGGCGAGCTCGAGCTTGCCAATTTTTCGCGCGCCTGCACCCGTGTAGGCTCCGCGCTCGTGGCCGAATAATTCGTTTTCAACCAGGCCTTCGGGAATCGCGGCGCAATTCAGAGCCACGAAGGGATGATTGGCGCGCGGGCTCAAGTGATGCACCGCGCGGGCGAAAAGTTCCTTTCCGGTTCCGCTTTCTCCGAGCAGCAGGACGGTGGAATCCGTCGCAGCTACACGTTGCGTCATTTGGCTCGCATCTTTCATGGAAGGATGTTCCCCCACGATGCGAGGGAAACCGTAGCGCAGGGCATATTCTTCGCGCAGCAGAAGGTTTTCGCGCAATAGTTCCTGTTGGCGCGCGGCCCTTTCCAGGAGCAGCTTCAGATGATCGAGGTCCACGGGCTTCTGAATGAAATCGAACGCGCCGTCTTTCATGGCGGTGACGGCCTCTTCCACCGAGCCGTAGGCGGTCATCAGGATTACGGGAAGAGTGGGCTCCACGCGGCGCGATTCTCGGAGCACGTCCAGTCCGGAATTTCCAGGCAGTTTCAAATCGGAGAGAATCAGCAGGTAACGGCGGCTTCGAATTTTGTCGATTGCGGTATTTCCGTCGGGAGCTTCTTCCACCGTGTAGCCGTTGCGTTCGAGGGCCTTGCGCAACATCGCCCGCAACTCGGCTTTGTCTTCAACAAGGAGGACAGGTTCCATCGGCAAAAGTTGCTAACGCGCCCAGCCGGAGTCGCCGCCTGCTTTGCGCAAATCATCCTCGGCATCGGAGATGGCCTGCTTGTCAGCTTCAATCTTCTGCTTCTTGGCGTCGATGTCGCTGGTTTTCTTGTTGATGTCTTCGCGCGTCAAATCCTGCTGCATGGCTTTTACCGGATTTGCGTAATACTGGACGTCCAGCACGCCTAGCTCGCGCTGCATTACGTCCAGTTCCTGCTCATCCTGCTCGAGCTTGTGATGCAGTGTCGCAAATTTGGCACGCCAGGTTTTCTCATCATTCGCGGGAGCTGCGTTTGCCGCAGGCGCGTTGGCGTCGGTGCCTGCCCCATTTTCTCCTGGCGCAGCAGCTTCACCGACCGAGGAAATGCCGCCCACGTCCGGAAGATTCTCGTTGGTGAAAACTTTTGCGGGCTTGGACTGATCTTTCTTCTCCTCGCGCGTGCGGCGCGCTGCCGCCACCAAGGAGTCTTTTTGCGCCGGAGCTGTTTGCGGTGTTTGCGCAGCGGGCTGCGCGCCCGCGGGCGCCTGCGCGGAGCTTGGTTGCTGGCTCGGCTGAGATTGGGTCTGTTGGTAAGCGAACCCGCTCGTTGGGACTAAAAGCAGCGCTACGGCCGCAAGGCCAAAGCTAAGATGTTTCCGCATGGTTATGGCCTCCTGAGAGGCATTCCCGTCTGAATATGCCTGTTACAAGTTTAGATGCGTGCCGCCCGGGAGGCAATCGGGGATGGTGTAGGCTCCTGCCGCAAAGGTAACCATAGCAGAAACTCGGCTCCGCCGTCCGGGCGGTTGCGCGCTTCAATACTGCCGGCGTGCTGCAGCGCTACTTTCTGAACTACGGCGAGGCCCAGGCCCGTGCCTTCGGACTTTGTGGTGTAGAACGGGAGGAAGATTTTAGGCAAGTCATTCGGCGGTATTCCCGGACCGTTGTCCGCGACGCAGATCCGCTGCCATTTTCGGCCGCCAAGATCTTCAATTGTGCCCAAAATTGTGACGCGCGGAGAATTAGTGGAGTCTTTTGCCGCTTGCGCGCCGTTTCGCGCCAGGTTCAACAAGGCTTGGCGAAGCAGCGCTTCGTCGCCGGGCAGATCCTGAAACGTTCCTTCGAACTGCAAGGCGCACTCCGGGATCGTTTCGTGGAGCTCTTCGGCAACTTTTTGTACCAGCATTTGCATGGGTACGGTTTCGTAGCAAATTTCGAGCGGTTTGGCGAACCGCAGAAACTCCGTGACCACGTGCGTCAGGGCGCGGGTCTGGTCCAGAATGCGCTCGGCCGATTCCCGCGTTTCGCCGGGTTTCGCTTCGCTGCGAATCATCTGCGCGTAACCTGAAATCGTAGCCAGCGAATTTTTGAATTCATGCGCGATGCCGGCGGACATTTCTCCCAGCGCGGCCAGATTCTCTTTCCAGCGCATTTGTTTCTGGAGCTCGTTAAGCTCGGTCAAATCGCTCATCAGGCAAAGCGCGCCGCTCACCTTCATGTCCGGAGCCGGCGGAACGGAGGAGTCCGCGTTAGCCCGCGTTGCATTTCGTACCGTGCGGTAGATGGGGGAGATGGTCACACCCAGGCGGCGGACTTCACCATCGGTGGTCATGTGCTCTACTTCGCCGCGCTGAAAAGTTTTGGCGTCGCGCAAGCAGGCCGTAAGCATTTTGGAGAGATCTGAATCTCCGCCGAGTATTTCCTGGTACGAGCGGTAGCGCAGAGTCCGGATGCCGAGCGCTTCTTCGGCCGCAGGATTGGTGGAGCTGATGGCTCCGGTGGCATTTACCAGCAACAGGCCGGTGGGCATATTGCGGGTGACCTCTTCCGTCAGACGCTCGGATTCCTGCGCGCGCTCTTGCGCCAGCAAATGCAAGCGGGCGAGTTCTTTTTCCTGCGCTCGCAATTTTTCAATTACACCCTGCATGGATGCAGCCATGAATGCGGAAGCATTGTCGGTGTCGGGATTCGGGCTGGCCCAATCGCCGCCCGGAAGGCGCGAGTCATCGTGCAGCATTTTGCGCATCACGTAGAAAAGCGCTACGACGCCGAGCAGAAGTACCACGAGCAGCGCTGCGGCGTACCCCAAGCTGAAGGGCAGCGGGCCGGCTGGGCGCTTGGGAATGAGCGCGAGTATCAGGGAAGTATTCATTTTTATCGCACCATCAGCAACGATTGATACCAGTTTACGACCGGCGTGCCGAAAAACACTACCAGCAATGCGGCCATTCCAAGAAATGTTCCAAACGGCAACTCGTAGTCGGCTTCCTTGCGCCGCGCTACGATCACGGCCACGCCCAAAACGCTGCCCAGTAAAGAACCTGCGAGGATCGTGAGCAGCGTGCGCTTCGTTCCCAGGAAGGCTCCGGCCATCAACATCATTTTTACGTCCCCGAGGCCCATGCCTTCTCGCCCGCGCAACCGAAAGTAGGCTTCCGACACGAGCCAAAGCAGCGCGCTTCCAAAAGCTGCGCCAAAAATTGCGTCGGCGAAAGAGAGCACCGGAGCCGGGGGAGGGAACTCGAAAATATGATTCGCGATCCAGAGTGCGGTGCCGTCCGTAGGCTTGGTGAAAAAGCTAAGCGCGAGCCCGAGCGCGAGGCCGGTGTAATTAACGAGATCAGGAAGCAGGCGTTCGCGGAGGTCGGTGAAAACGAGAACGATCATGATTGCGGAAAACACGGCCCATTTAAGAGCGTCGATTGTTAAACCGAACGCGAGATAGCAGGCCAAAAAAAGAATGCCGGTGAGCAGTTCAACCAGCGGATACATCGGCGAAATGGGCGTCTTGCACGCACGGCATTTTCCACCCAAGACCAGATAGCTGAGGACTGGAATGTTGTCGTACGGGCGAATGGGCGCGGCGCATTTCGGGCAAGCGGACGCGGGCATCACAATGGATTTTCCGCCGGGGATGCGCAGGATGCAGACGTTCAGGAAGCTGCCTATGATCAGGCCGAATAGGAAGACGAAAATAGCGATGAAGAGTTCAGGGGGCACCTCTCGAATTTGCCATATCCAGCGCGGGCTCTCAAGCCGCGCCATTCGCATCGTGCCCGACTGCTAACATTTTCTCCACTCGAGTGATCCTACTCTCAGCCCAATGAGAGAATTTGCCACGTAATGTCTCAATTTAAATTTGATGATCTAACGCCGTCTATTTAAAGATGGGTACTTTATCGGGGAACTGACTACAATAGCCGTCATGAAGCCCCGAAGGTTGCTATTCCCGATCGTGGTCGCTGCCGTCTATCTGATAGGCGTCGGCGCAAACAGTGATTCCCTCAAGATTCCACCGGAGCTCATTGGGACCTGGGACTACACGTCAATGACTTCTCTCAAGAACGGCAAGCCATTTGGCACAGTGAATTTCCAGCCAGGACAGTGGACGGTAGCATTCGACCAAAATGCGACTTGGGTTATGAAAACGCCTTCGTCAGCGAATCCGCGTGGCTTGAACGGAAGCTATGAAGTGCACGGGCACGACTTAGACATGAAGCTGGCTAGCGGGAAGCCCTACTACACGTACCACTTCAATTTTGAACAAGATGGGAAAATGCTGGTTTTGGCGACCAAAGAATCTACCATTAGGGCTAACAGAGAATAGATCGGCTCCGCTACTGCTCTCCGCTTGGAAAAGCACACCCTCGATTCACGAATCAGATTAGCCAATTCAGACTGAGACAGTCCGAGACGCTAAGGTGGTTTGATTGGCTCGCGGCTCTACGATATATTCGATGGTTTGCATACCATGGCTTGGCTCGAACAGAAGATACGGCGGTACGAACACATGCGCTGGGCGCAAGAACCCAACCGGCGCACGCTTCCGTTTGCCTGGGGGCTGGAACACATCGGTGGGGACCCGAAAGAGCCGGACCCGCGCGGTTTTCTGGAGCGGTTCGTCGAGCACACACTCGAACACAGTGATGAATGGTATGCCGTCACGCCGGCCGACGACTATTTGCTGGCGGACGACGTTCTTACGTTCACGAGTGCGCTCGAATCTCCCTGGCCGGGAAACAATCGCGTGCACGCGCAAGTTTTTCGCGCGCGGCATACGGGGCCGGCGGTCGTCGTGCTGGCGCAATGGAACGCGCGTTGGGAGGAGCAGCAGGATGTTTGCCGGTGGCTCAATCGGCTGGGAATCACCGCGGTGAAGATGACCCTGCCGTATCACGACCGCCGCGCGATTCCAGACCATCCTCGCGGCGATCATCTTGTAGGCCCAAATATTGGGCTCACGCTGCAGGCGAACCGCCAGGCGGTGCTGGATGTCCGACGGACTCTGCGCTGGCTGGAAAGCCAAGGTTACGACCACTTGGGCATTCTCGGCACGAGTATCGGTTCTTCGATCGGGTTCGTCACCATGTGCCACGAACCATTGCTGCGCGCGGGCGCATTCTTGCACGTGGCGACTTACTGCGGCGATGTGGTTGCCAGCGGCTTGACCACCATGAATGTGTGGGAATCGCTGAGCACCAAAGTTTCGCACGATGACATCAGGCGCTACTGGTCGCCTATCAGTCCATATCCTTACATTTCACGGCTGGCCGGAACCAACAAGAAGATTCTCGCCATTACCGGACGATACGACCCGACATTCTGGCCGGAATATACTGAGTCATTCTTTCACGCCGCGCGACGCGAGAAACTGCAAGTGGAGAACTTGTCGCTGCCGTGCGGGCACTACTCGATGGGTGTAACGCCATTCAAGTACGCAGCGGGGTACCGCTTCGGGACATTTTTGTTCGAAGCTTTGGCGTGACCGGTGATATTTCTTAACGCAGGATGGCGCTGAATGACCCTTTGCCGATGAGGCTTGCGACAGCTTCAATGTCAGGGGAAAGCGAGCGATCCACTTCTACTGCGGCCGAAACCTTTCTCACAATGTCGTGAGCTTTTTGTGCTTCCGCTCCGGTGCGAAGCGGCGCCAGCAGATCGATTCCTTGGCAAGCGCTTAGCAATTCGATAGCTAAAACATTTCGTAGATTTGCCATCATCGGTTCGATTCGGCGCGCGGCAGCCATTCCCATGGAAACGTAATCCTCTTGATTCGCGGATGTGGGAATTGAATCCACGGAATGAGGAGTAGCCTGCGTTTTCATCTCGCTGGCAAGCGCGGCTGCAGCGACCTGCAAAATCATGAATCCGGAGTTCAGTCCGGCGTCACGCACGAGAAACGCGGGCAACTGGCTGGTCTGAGGGTTGGTCATCTGCTCGACGCGGCGCTCGGAAATTCCCGCGAGCGTTGCGAGCGCAACCGCAAGTTGGTCCGCAGCCATCGCCAGCGGCTGGCCATGAAAATTTCCGCCGCTGATTATTTCGCCGGCGCCCGTGGCCGCGTCCGGAGTGGCAAACACGAGGGGATTATCCGTCGCGCTGTTTAATTCCACGGTGATGGTGGCGCGGACTTGCGACAGCACGTCGCGAGCGGCTCCATGAACCTGCGGAGTGCAGCGAAGGCTGTAAGGATCTTGCACGCGGGGATCTTTTTCGGGAGCGCGGTGGGATTCGCGAATCTGGCTGCCGCGATTCAAGCGGCGCAGATTGTGTGCAGAGGCCGCGTGCCCCGGATACGGCCGAACCTGCGCGATTCGTTCGTCGAATGCCGCGGGGCTTCCGCGCAATGCGTCTAACGAAAGTGCCGCGGCCACATCCGCGGTGTCGGCTGCGATTTCCGCGGCGCGCAGTCCGAGCGCGAGCAACGCGAGCATTCCTTGCGTGCCATTCAGGAGCGCAAGCCCTTCTTTTGCTTCAAGTGCGAGCGGAGCAATTCCGGCACTTTTCATTGCTTGAGCGCCCGCGACTCTTCGGCCTTGCAAAACGGCTTGGCCTTCGCCTATCGCCACTTGCGCCAGATGCGCGAGGGGCGCGAGGTCGCCTGAAGCGCCCACGGAGCCTTGCGCCGGGATCACCGGATGCACGCCCTTGTTCAACATGGCGCAAAGAGTTTCCGCGAGAACCGGGCGCACGCCGGAAAAGCCTTTTGCGATGGCGTTGGCACGCAGCGCAAGCATCGCGCGCGTTTCGTGTTCGCTCAAAGGCGCGCCGACTCCGCAGGCGTGGCTGCGAACCAGATTCACCTGCAGCGCGCGAATCTGCTCGCGCGAAATTCGCACCGACGCCATTTTCCCGAAGCCGGTGTTGACGCCGTACACGGCTGCGTCCGATTCAATCAGCCGCTCGACCACCGCGCGGGAGCGATTCATGCGTTCACGCGCCTGCGGAGATAGTTCCACTTGCGCGCCTTCGAGCACGACGCTGTACAGCTGCTCCAGCGTGAAGTTGTCGCCGTCAATTTGGATTGCTTTCATCGGCTGTGCGCTGGAAAAAACTTTCGATACTTTTCGGGCAACGATTTTGGTTTTCCGAGGCGATCGCAAAAAACGTGCAGAGTGTCTCCAATTGCGATCAGCTCACCGGATGCCTGGTTTACAACCTCATATCCAAAGCGAATCGTGCGCTTCTGGGACTGGGTAACGCTGGTGCGAATCACCAGGACATCGTCGAATCGCGCCGGGCGCTTGTAGCGACAGTGTGCGTCCGCGACGACGATGAAACTATCATCTTCGGCTTCCATGCGCTTGTACTCGAAGCCGAGCTGGCGGCAAAGTTCGACGCGGCCCACTTCGAACCAGGTGAAATAATTTCCGTGATAGACGACTCCCATCTGGTCGGTTTCCGCGTAGCGCACGCGAATGGTTGTTTCAGCGT
The DNA here is from genome assembly GCA_003167215.1 of Acidobacteriota bacterium. Classification (GTDB taxonomy): domain Bacteria; phylum Acidobacteriota; class Terriglobia; order Acidiferrales; family UBA7541; genus Palsa-295. Next base: position 38,122 of record PMTV01000024.1, read on the forward strand.
ATTCATGCATCGGCGGAAAAGTGTATCAGAGTGCCGGAGAGAGCGTGAGCATCGGCTGCGCTAGCGCCCTGTCCATTTGGGAGGGCGCTTTTCAAGGAAAGACGCCAGGCCTTCGCGAAAATCATCCGTTGCGCGAATCTGCGCGTTTTCTTGCGTGGCCAGCTCCAGCTCCCGGCGCAATTGTTCTTCGTCGTAACGCAGAAGCAAACGCTTGGTCAGTGCCAGGCTTGTAGGACTGGCCTCCAAAAGCGTGTTGGCAACTTCGCGCGCGCGCTTCATAAGACCGTCCGGAGGCGTGATCTCGGTAACCAGTCCAAGGCGGAACGCTTCTGCGGCATCAATGATGCGGCCGCTCAGTAAGAGGTCCCGCGCGCGCTTCTCGCCGACTTGGCGACGGAGCATCACCGAAACCAGCGCGGGAATAAATCCGATACGCACTTCCGTGTAACCGAATTTCGCTTCGGGAACGGCCAAAGTAAAATCTGAAAGCGTCGCCAGCCCGCAGCCGCCGGCAATCGCGGCGCCATTTACGGCGGTGATCAGCGGCTTGGGGAAACTGTAAACGAGGTGAAACATTTTCGCCATGCGGCGCGAGTCCGCGAGATTCTGCGCGGGCGTCTGACTCGCGAGAGTCTTCAAGGCGTCCAGATCCATTCCGGCGCAAAATGCCTTCCCCGCTCCGGTGAGAATCACGACGCGGACGGATCGATCCTCCTCGGCGCTGGTGAGCGCGGCGACGAGGTCGTCAATCATTGGCGCAGAAATGGCGTTGCGCTTTTCCGGACGATTCAGAGTCAGCGTCACGACCTGGCCGTCGCGCTCAAATTTTAGTGTGCTGTATTCCAAAATGGCCTCAGTTCTAGTTCACTGTCGTAGAGGTTATGGGGGGAACGGTTTTCTGCACGTGCACATATTTCTCGCGCAGCTCTTCGGTCATGGCGCAGGCGATAGCGAGCGACTTGGTATCAATTCCGGTGGAAACGCCGCGCGCGGCTAAAGTCGTCAAGATAGCTTCCGTGGGAATATTGCCGACCAGTTCATCTCCGGCGAAAGGGCAACCGCCCAATCCGGTCAACGCTCCATCGAACCGCCTGCATCCCGCTTCGTATGCTGCGAGAACTTTTTCCGGCGCGTGTTCGGGACGGCTGTGCAAGTGCACACCGATTTCGACTCCGGCGACCGAATTCTTCACCGCGCTATACAGACGCGCCACTTCTTCCGGAGACGCCGTGCCCACAGTGTCCGCCAGCGAAACGGTGCGTACTCCGACGTTTTTCAGCCACACGAGAGTTTCTTCGATTATTTCCGCGCCCCAGGGTTCGTCGTAAGGATTTCCGAAGGCCATGGAAATATAAATCACGAGGTTCTTTCCCGCAGCTTTCGTGTCGCGCTGCAACCTATCCACCAACTCGCGAGCTTCCGCGCGCGACATATTCGCATTGGCGCGGCGAAAGTACGCCGAGACGGAATAGGGATAGCCGATCGTGGTCAAGCCCGGCGTCGCAAGGGCGCGCTCGAGTCCCTGGGCGTTCACCACGATTCCGATAATTTCCGGAGCTTTCCCGGGACCAGCTTTCACTTCGCTTAGCTGTTGCATCACGGCTTCGCTGTCCGCCATTTGCGGAACGTGCTTGGGCGAAACGAAACTGACCGCATCAATGTGGCAGAAGCCGAGCTTCATCAACCGGGTCAGGTACTGTACTTTTTCCGCCGTGGGAATAACCTGGCGCAAACCTTGCCAGGCGTCTCGCGGGCATTCAACAATGGTGACTTCATTTGCCATAGGTTAGTACCAAGGGCTCCGATAGATATGAGTTGCGTACCACAAAGCTGAGATTCCACCCACAATCAAGAGTGCCATTAAAAAAATAAAAATTCGAGAGATCTCGCGTTGCGAACCGTTAATGATTGTAAGAACCACAGCGACTATAAGGCCCAAATAAGCAATATATTGCGACACCTGATACATGAACCACATCCCAGAATGAGAGCCGGCGCCCCCCTGCGAAATCACATACGAGCTTGCCCACGCAAAAAAACATGGCGAGACGAGAAGCGCGGTGAAGAGTAGCGTTGGAACACCGCTGCGTCCCGGTCCTGCAGTCTCTTCGTCCATTTAGGTCTGCAATACGCCTGTTTTGAACTCGGCAACGTGCGGATTCAATGCTGCCGATTCCAGAGCTTCGATCAACGCCTCGCGTGTGTGCGCGGGATCGATAATCGCATCGACCCAGAGGCGCGCAGCGGCGTAGCGCGGGTCGGTTTGGTGCTCGTACGTCGCGCGCGTGGATTCGTAAAGCTCCTTTTTCTCCGCTTCGCTGAGCTTTTTGCCCTGGCGCTCGAGTTGCTTGATTTTAATCTCGACGAGCGTGCCGGCAGCCGCGTCGCCGCCCATTACGGCATAGCGCGCCGTAGGCCAGGCGAAAATAAATCGGGGATCGTACGCTTTGCCGCACATGGCGTAGTGGCCCGCGCCAAAACTGCCGCCGCAAATCACCGCGATTTTCGGCACCACGCTGTTGGCCACGGCATTGACCATTTTCGCGCCCGCGCGAATGATTCCGCTCCACTCCGCTTCTTTACCGACCATGAATCCGTTCACGTCGTGCAGAAAAATAAGCGGCACGAGATTCTGATTGCAGTCGAGAATGAACCGCGCAGCTTTGTCCGCCGATTCGGTGTAGATCACGCCGCCGAACTCGATGCGCTTATCTCCGGTGCCGGGTGCGGCGACGGTAACGGACTTTTTCTGATTGGCCACGATTCCAACGGCCCAACCGCCAATGCGCGCGTAGCCGCACAGCAAAGTCTGCCCGTATTCGGCGCGGTATTCTTCGAATTCGCTCTGGTCCACGATGCGCTCAATGATTTCGTGCATGTCGTACTGCTGCGCCGGATTCGAAGAGAAAATTCCGTAAATTTCCTCGGCCGGATGTGCGGGTGGCGCAGCCGGTTTGTGATCGAAGGGCGCGCCGGCGGGATGGCCGAATTTGTCCACCAGGGCGCGGATGCGTTTGAGGCACGCGGGATCGTCCGGCTCGCGAAAATCAATGGTGCCGCTGATCTGCGCGTGCATCTGCGCGCCGCCCAATTCTTCCGACGAAGTTTTTTGACCGATAGCAGCCTGCACCAGAGCGGGTCCGGCGAGAAACAGGCCGCTTCCGTCGGTCATCAGGATTTTGTCGCACATGACCGGCAGGTAAGCGCCGCCAGCCACGCACATGCCCATAATCGCGGTAATTTGTGGGATGCCCATCGCGCTCATCACGGCATTGTTTCGAAACACGCGCCCGAAATCGTCGGCGTCCGGGAAAACATCTTCCTGGAGTGGAAGAAAAACGCCGGCGGAATCCACCAGGTAAATCGTGGGAATATGATTTTCGATAGCGATATTCTGCGCGCGAATTACTTTCTTCGCCGTCATGGGGAAGAAGGCGCCCGCTTTCACGGTCGCGTCATTGGCGATGATCATCACGCGGCGGCCGGAAACTTGCGCCAGTCCGGTGATCGTTCCGGCCGCCGGAGCGCCGCCCCATTCTTCATACATCTCATAGGCGGCGTAGAGGCCCAGTTCGAAGAAATCCGTTTTCGCGTCAATCAGCTTGGCAATGCGTTCGCGCGCGGTCAGGCGGCCTTTCTTATGCTGCGCTTCAATAGCTTTTGCGCCGCCGCACTGGCGAATCCGCTCTTCTTCGTTTTTAATTTCGGTCAGCCGATCGACCATTTGCCGGCTGCGCTTTTCGAAGTCGGCCGATTTCGTATCGGGACGCTTATCGCTTTTTGTGGCGCTCACCGGATCCTTTCTTTCATGGGCATCTTCGCTTCAACGACCGGGCCGACGAGGATTACCAAACCATGAATTGTACCACCCACTTTCGCTTTTGACTTGGCCCGCGGATGAGTTAGAATCCTGGCGGTTCGAGACGATGATCTTGAACCGGCTTCAAATTTCTGAATGGAGGCGCCTATGCGCTGCGATACGTTTGCGAAGGATAGGTCTGCCTCCGGCCTTCTGTTTTAACCTACCCGGACTGCGCCGATCCTTCTACGCTTGGAACGCTCTAATAGCGTTTTGCTATTCCCAAGATAATTATATTTCCATTCCCGCCAGCAAAGTTGTTGTGCGGCAACGGCTCGGGCCGAAAGGAAAAGACAAATGGAATTTATCGATTTGAATCTTGCGCGGCGCATGGAGATGGCCGAAGCCCAAGCCTGCCGCGGATGCGCGGAGTCATTTCACAGCATGCATCCGGATTTCCCGGTCGCAGTGGAAGAAATTGCCGGGGGCTACGCGGTATTCGCCGGAGTGGATTCGCCGATTACGCAAGCGATTGGCGTGGGGCTCAACGGAGAAGTATCTGACTCCGAACTCGATCACCTGCAGGATTTTTTCCTCAGCCGTGGCGCAGCGGTGGCCGTTGAACTCTGCCCTTTGGTAGAGATGTCTCTTTACGAGAGATTCGCAAAGCACGGGTTTCATTTGCTCGAAGTTTCGGACGTTCTATACCGCAAGTTTCCGATGCCGGATGGCAGCGCCGACGCAATGCCCTCTGATGTCACGGTGCGCCGCGCGATGCCCGAGGAGGCCAAGCTGTGGTCAGAAACTGTGGCGCAGGGCTTCGCCGAACATTTTCCGGTGACGCAGGCCGGACTCGATGTGATGGGAGGCTTTTTCCCTCGCTCGGGCGACGAGGCGAGTTGTTTCCTGGCCTTCGTCAACGGAACTGTGGCGGGCGGCGCTGCTGTTTCGGCGCGTGGAGGAGTTTGCGGCCTTTTCGGCGCTAGCACGTTGCCGGCGTTTCGACGGCGCGGCGTTCAGACCGCGTTGATGTCGGCGCGTATGGCGTGGGCGACCGAGCGAGGTTGCGACTTGGCGGTAAGTATCGCGCAGCCGGGAAGCGCTTCGCATCGCAACATCGAGCGGCGCTGCTTTCGCGTCGCTTATACGCGCACGAAGCTCATCCGCGCAGTGTCGTAGTTTCGGAGCACTAACGTCTCGGCCAGGGGCGGCTATTATTCGCGGACTACGCTCCCGCAGGGGCGGGCGTAATTCGGTGGCGGATAAAATCTACGATGGCTTGCGTGGGAGTTCCGGGAAGAAAAACCTCGGCAATTCCGCCTTTTTTCAGCGCGGGAATGTCCGCCTCGGGAATAATTCCACCGATCAAGACTGTTACGTCATCCATGCCTTTTCCGCGCAGCAGCTCCATCAATCGAGGGCAAAGCGTGTTGTGCGCGCCGGAAAGAATCGAAAGGCCGATGACGTCCACGTCTTCTTGAACCGCGGCCGACGCGATCATTTCGGGCGTTTGGCGCAGGCCAGTGTAAATCACTTCCATCCCGGCGTCGCGCAGCGCGCGCGCGATGATTTTGGCTCCGCGGTCGTGGCCATCGAGGCCGGGCTTGGCAATCAGCACGCGAATTTTCTTATCGGTCATAGCAGGCAAGAATACTTCAAATAGCGCTCGAAACGATAGTAGAGCCAATCCTCAGTAGCGGATCAGTATCCGAGAAATGCGTTAGTTAGGCGCTAGCCGAGTAGGTGGTGATAATGCCTGTTATCAGCAGTTATTTCGGAACCAGTTCAAATTCACGCTGGTTTATACTTGCATCATGGAGTTGCCCGCGGATTTCGACATCACCCACTACTCCTTCGACGAGTTTGTCTCATTCGTTTTCGCCCATGACGTGGCGGCCAAGCATGAAAAAGAGTGGTATTGGAAAATGCCGGATGTCACGTTCGCACCGCAGCAAATTTGTAGATATTACGTTCAGCTGTTTCGGAAACCTGAGTTCCTTCTCGAGCGATTTTCCAAGCCTCAGCTTGAGCAGGGATTCTGGGCGATCTTCAGCGGGATCGACTGGGGGCTTGAAAAACTGCTTTGGGAAACCGAGATACCGTTCCCGGAGCGAACGGATTGCGTCAGAGCGATGTTCGACCTGTTCAGTCGCTTCTTTGCAACCGAACCTTTGGAGGATTCCTGCTTCATGTGGTGGGACGCAATTTGCTACGACTGGCATTCTGGGTGGAGAGTTCGAGAGAAAGGTGGAGAGGACTTGGAAATGCAGGACGTCATGTTCCAGACACTATCTGCCATCCTTTTCTTGGACTCTCAGCACTGTCAGAGGTCTGCGCTTCACGGGTTGGGTCATTTGCACCACCCCGAGACTCAGAAGCTCGTTCAACGGTACATCGAAGCTCATCCTTGGCTGACCGAGCCGGAGAAGGAATATGCGTTAGCCGCTGCAAAATTTGAGGTCCAGTGATAGGTGTTTAGAAATCCTTTTATCACTAGGAATCCACCGTCGCGGCGTGCCAGCTCCTGATTAGTCGGATGCCCGGAAACTGAGCCGCGACGCAATCCTCGAATTGCTGGCTAGTACCTTATATCCAGAAGGAATTCTTCGAGGAGGGTATTGAACTTGTCGGCGTCGTCCACAAATAGAGCGTGGCCGTCGCCGTCGAAAACCTCTAGCTGCGAGCCTTGCATTTGTTTTTGCATCTCTACGATGGTGCCCATGTAAGGAGTCTTCGCTGCGCAAACGATGCTGGGCTTGTCAATCTTCGGCAGAACGGAACGGTAGTCCGCAACGAAATATCCGACCAGCAGCGCGACCGCGGTATTCGTCGGCACGCGCAGAGAAGTCTGGATTACCTTCTGAAGATATTCTTCCGGCTGAGGCTTCTTGAAATTTAGTTTGCGAACAAAGTTGTTCACTGCGTTTTGCCGGTCCTCCAAAAGGCCCTTGAGCAGGCCGAAGTCCTGATCGGCGGCGCCGGGAGCGCGGCCGCCGGCATCATTGTCAACAAATACGAACCCAGCGAAATCTCCGGTCCCGAATTGGTCGATGTAGGACATGGTTTCGACCACGGCCATAGACCAGGCCACGATTACGACCGGAGCGAGATGCAATTGCGTTACGACTGCTTTGATGTCGCGGGCGCGAGCGGCGGGGTATAAGCCGTCGGGTACTTGCGAGGAATCGCCCTGCGATCTGGGGTCCATGGCTACCACGCGATAGTCTTTCGAGAAATACGAAATCTGATTTTCCCAAATCCAGGCGGGCATGGTCCATCCGGGGACGAATAGGATGGAGGGGAATTGGCGTTCGGGCGAAAGCGCAATATTGCCCTTAGTGGGAGTTACATCCGCCGGCAGAGGATTGCCTACCTGGGCGCGCTGGGCCGTCACGGAATGCCCAGCTTCGAGGTAATGAATTTTTACGCCGTCCGGGGTGGTGATGAACCCGCTCTTCACCTTTGCAGGCCTTTCGTCTTTTACCTGCGCAGCGCCTGTTTGCTGAGCAATCGCAAAAGAGAAGAACACAAAGCTCAAAGCCGCAAGCAGAGAAGTTCCGGTCGATCTTAGGCTTTTCAATGTCGGATGGCCTCTGATTTATGTGGCGTCAATTTTCCGGGCTGGATGCCTAGGTGATGGCCACTTCTTCGTAGATGCCGAAGACGTCTCGCATGGTATCGCAAATTTCGCCGAGCGTCGCGTATGCCTTCACCGCTTCGTAAATATAAGGCATGGTGTTTTCCGTGCCCGCGGCCGCTTTGCGCAGCGCGGCGAGGCGGCGCGCGACGTCGTCGTTCGAGCGTTCGGCGCGAAGTTTGCGGAGGCGCTTGGTCTGGCCTTCGGCGACGGTTTCGTCGATTTGTAATGTGTCGATGGGCTTCTCATCCGCGACGTAATCATTCACGCCCACGATGATTTTCTCTTTGCGGTCCACGGCCACCTGATAGCGGTAAGCGGCTTCGGCGATCTCGCGCTGCGGATAGGCCCGTTCGATGGCGGGCACCATCCCTCCAAGGGCGTCAATTTTTTGAATGTAATCCCAGGCGCCGCGTTCCATTTCGTCCGTAAGAGTTTCCACGAAGTACGAGCCGCCCAGCGGATCGGCTGTGTTGGTGACGCCGCTTTCATGGGCGATGATCTGCTGCGTGCGCAACGCGACGGTGGCGGCAAACTCAGTTGGGAGCGCCCAGGCTTCGTCGAGAGAATTCGTGTGCAGGGATTGCGTTCCGCCGAGAACCGCTGCAAGAGCTTGTAACGCTGTTCTGACCACGTTGTTGTAGGGTTGCTGCGCGGTGAGCGAGCATCCGGCTGTCTGCGTGTGAAAGCGCAGCGCCCACGAACGCGGGCTTTTGGCGCCAAAGCGCTCGCGCATGGTCTTGTACCAGATGCGGCGGGCCGCGCGGTATTTCGCGATTTCCTCGAAGAAGTCATTGTGCGCGTTGAAGAAAAACGAAAGCCGCGGCACGAATTCGTCCACTTCAAGACCGCGTCGCAATCCCCACTCCACGTATTCAATGCCGTCGCGCAAAGTGAATGCCAGTTCCTGGATTGCAGTCGATCCCGCCTCGCGAATGTGGTAGCCGCTGACCGAAATGGGATTGAATCGCGGCGTGTGTTTGGTTCCGAACTCGAAAGTGTCAATCACCAGCCGCATCGAAGGCTCGGGCGGGTAGATGTATTCCTTCTGTGCGATGTATTCCTTCAGAATATCGTTTTGCAGCGTTCCGGAAATTTTCTTCCAGTCGGCGCCCTGCTTTTCGGCCACGGCTAGATACATGGCCCAAATCGCCGCGGCGGGAGAATTGATGGTCATCGAAGTGGTGACGTCGGCGAGCGGGATCTTGTCGAAAAGGATCTCCATGTCCGCAAGCGAACTGATGGCCACGCCGCACTTTCCGACTTCGCCTTCTGAGAGAGCGTGGTCGGAGTCGTATCCCATCAGTGTGGGCAGATCGAATGCAACGGAAAGGCCCGTCTGGCCTTGCGAAAGCAGGTAGCGGAATCTGCGGTTGGTATCCTCGGCGGCACCGAAACCGGCGAACTGGCGCATGGTCCAAAGGCGGCCGCGATACATGGTGGAATGAATTCCGCGCGTGTAAGGGGGTTCACCCGGATAGCCTAAATCGCGCTCGGGATTCCAGTCCGGCAGGTCTGCCGGGGTGTAAAGACGCCTGATGGGGTAACTTGAAACGGTGGTGAAATCAGAAGGGC
>PMTV01000009.1 GCA_003167215.1 Acidobacteriota bacterium
TATTGCGGGATCGTTTGCGGACGCGGCAGGTGTCATCTCTCCGATTTTTGCCGACTTCAATGACAATGGCACGTCCTCAGGTGAACTCACCGGCGGATCGGGAACCATTAACACCGTCGACACTACGACTGGGCGGGCGACGGCTAGTTTTGATGTTCCAGTTACAGGCAGTCCGGACCTTACGTTTAATGCTGTTATCTACGTCATAAACGCCAACGATTTTTACGTTCTCTCCACGGATCAGGTCAGTACAGCTACGCCAAACACACCGCTTGTTAGCGGCCGGGCGCTTGCCACGCAAAGTAGCTTTGCATCCGGTGCGCTGAATGGGTTTTTCCTCGACGCAGCAGAGGGATTCGACGCAATTGCCTTTACGAATGTGGTCACGGTCGGCACGGCACAGTTTTCAAGCACTGGGAACACCGTAACAGCTTCACTGACTCAAAATGACGGTGGGACCGTGACAACTCCGACACTGACCGGGACCTATGCGGTGGACGCAGCGAATCCGTCTTCAGGGCGTGTTTCCATCACTGTCAACACCGGTACTGCAAATGCGCCGGTCATTTACCTCACAAACGGCGGAGATGGAATCGAACAGATTCAGGGCTTCAGTGTTGGAACGGATGCCAACGTTGGTTCCGGTTTCTTGGTAACCCAGAGTACACAGGCTTTCACTTTGTCGAATATTAGCGGAACGTATGCTCTTGGAAACTGGGAAGATGTCGACGGCGTAAACGGATCATTCTCTGGCGTGGCTACTCTCGTGAACACTGGTGCCTACTCTGCTGTTGAGGACATAAACTACTTCACCCCGCCGCCAGCTACCCCAAACTTGTGGCTTTCACTGGACACGCCATTTAGCGGTACCTTCACGATCAATCCGAACGGGACTGGCACGGTTACCGTTGGCGCGAATTCGAGTTTCTTTGTAACCAACGGTCAGCAAATCTTCAGCATCGAGACCACCGGCTCAACGGACGGCGTTCTGACAACCTATACAAACGTCGTAGCTCCGTAATAGGACCAGTTCGCATTCGGGAAGAGGCCTGCACAGTTTGGCCGGCCTCTTTCATTTCATCGGAGAACAATTTGGAGAGGGCTAGTAGGCCCAGCGCATTAGGATTGCGCCGGTGGTGTAGCCTGCACCGACGGTGATCAACAACACGAGATCACCCTTGCGCAAGCGCTTCTGCTCCAGAGCATCCATCAACGCCAATGGAATTGTGGCGGCGGTAGTATTTCCAAAGCGGTCTATATTCACGAGAACTTTCGAATCGTCCACGCCCAAACGCTCCTGCATCGCCCGGATAATGCGCAGGTTCGCCTGATGCGGGACCACCAGCGCGAGATCGTTGCTCGTGAATCCGTTACGCTCAAGCACTTGCAATGCTAGCTCGCTCATTCGCCGCACCGCGTATTTAAACACTTGCGCGCCTTCTTGATGGACGTAATGCATGCGCTTTTCAACCGTCTGTAGTGACGCTGGATTTAGCGAACCGCCCGCCGGCATAAAGAGGTTGCACCCGCCCGAGCCATCGATGTCATGCGCAAAGTCCAGGATGCCCTCGGTTTCAGAAGTAGCCGGTTCAACCAGAACCGCGCCAGCCCCGTCACCGAAAAGAACACAGGTGGCGCGGTCTTTGTAGTCAAGAATGGAGGTCATCACGTCGCTCCCGATAACGAGCGCCCTTTTGTGGATTCCATTGGCAACAAATTGAGCGCCCACCGTGAGCGCATAGGCAAATCCCGAACAAGCAGCAGAGAGATCGAAGCCCCAAGCGTTTTTTGCGCCCAGGCGATCTTGAATCAAGCAGGCGGTGGCCGGGAACAACATGTCCGGAGTGACGGTCGCCACGATGATGAGGTCGATTTGTTCAGGCTGCACGCCTCTTGCCGCAAGTAATTTCTTCGCAGCTTCGGCGCCAAGATGTGAAGCGCCAACGCCTGGCTCCGCATAATGCCGTTCACGAATACCCGTGCGCGTGCGGATCCATTCGTCATTCGTGTCCACTCTTTTTTCGAGATCGAAGTTGGTGACTACGCGCGGGGGCACGTATCCTGCAACTCCGGTGATCTTCGCGGCGATGCGTCTACCCATTCAGTTTCTCCAGGATGGAATCAATAGCCCGCGATTGTATGCAATCAATTGTATGCGTGACAAGCAAAACACGCTCCCTCGATTTTCCGCAGGGCGGCGCTAAGATACGATTTCGAAGCGGTAGGTGATCTCTGCGGTCTTTCGCAACATCGCTGCCACAGAGCAGTATTTGAACTGGCTCAACTCGATTGCGTCCCGTACTGCTTTAGGTTCCAGGTCTCCTGCTAGCCGATAAATCATCTCGATTTTTGTCCATACCGATGGCGGCTCGCTCGCACGCTCCCCGGAAATGGCGATCTCTAGCGACGTCAGCTTTTGGCGCTTCTTTGCCAGAATCATAACTACGTCCACGGAAGTGCAGGCCCCCAGCGCGCCAAGAAGCATTTCCATCGGGCCGGGGGCGGCGTTATGTTTTCGATCCGCGTCAAATGATACCGAGTGGCCGGAGGGCAATGTTGCAGTGAACTCTTCGCCGGCAATCCACCTGACCGTAGCTGTTTGCATGGTTACCTCCTCAGCCAAATCACATTGAAATGCAGATGGAACTGTATCGAGGCTCCCGTGAGGCGTCCAGCACTGTTCTACGCGGTATCTGCCGAAATTACGGCGGCCTGATTGGGTGCGG
>PMTV01000050.1 GCA_003167215.1 Acidobacteriota bacterium
CGACCCTCTGCTTAGAAGGCAGACGCTCTTTCCAACTGAGCTACGGGCGCATCTTTTCCGTATTGTAACATCTGCGCCGAATTGCTCCAGGGGTTCTTGATTCGCGGAGGGCATATAGTTTAGTGCTGCACGCCGTTCCAGAATTTCTGATCAGGTTCCTAGCAGATTGATTTGCAGTTTCTCGTATCCGTGCTCGCGCGCCCACAGGTCCAGAGGTATCGTCGCCAGCTCGTCCACAACGGGAACCGCCAGTCCCGTCTTCGTTAGATCGATACTCTTGAGGTAGACATGGCACGTGTCGCAGACGTCCACGCGGACGTGCGCGATTTCCGGCGCCGAATAAAACGCCATTTGCGGTTCTCTCTCTTCTCCGCACGCTGGGCAATAAATCCTTCGAAAAGCCCATTCGTGCGCGCAGAGCATGCAAATCAGAGACTTTTTCCCACCGTCACCTTCGCTTCGCAATACGCCGACGATCGGCTTGCCGCCGCAAAGCGGGCAGGTGGATGGAGTTCCATCTACGATCGCGATTTCGCGGTGATCGGCAAGATACTCGGCATAGGGTTGAAGAAATATCCATGCCAGCAATCGATCGGAAAAATTTGCATCGTGCGAATCGCCAGCCTCGGCAGGCCCGGAGATGTCCTCGGCCGCAGTCAATTCCGGATCGCCGTGCCAGAAATCCTCGATCGCCTGTTGCCATCCCGCCGGGCCCTTCTCCGCCAACTGAACGGCAGCCTGGGCCAGCGGCACCGGTGCAATCTGCTTGATGACGGATAGAAATGGGGAAAAGTGCGGCAGGAGGAGGAAAAGATCCAATTCGTCACGCAGGGGACGGTCGGCGGAAATCTTCGGTGTGTCTGCAAGAGCTTTTTGGATTTCAGCGTAAAGGCTTTTCTGGAATGTCGCCACGCGCGCGTAAAAGCGCAGTCCTTCAGCGCCGAATGGATAGGTTGAGGTTAATTCGGTGGCGCGCCGGATTCGGCGATCCCACTGCGAAAGGATCATTGTTTGGGTCGGGATCTGCCGGTGACCTCGTAATACCATTTGCGATGGAACGTCCAGGCCCAGGCGCGCGTAACCGTTCCGTGAACCATGGACGCGAAACTTCCTTCTTCCAAGAGCGTGCTCATGTAAACGTGAATCAAGAATAGACCGATGGTGAGTACCGCCACACTGGCGTGAATGAGGATCGCCACGTAGCGCAGGATGTGGATACTCCACGGGACGGCTTCGACGTACCATAGTACAAAACCGGAAAGCAGAAGAAGAATCGTGCTGCCCACCATCGCCCAAAAGTAGAGTTTCTGTCCCCAGTTAAAGCGTCCTACCGGAGGGAGTTTGTCGTCCTCATTTTCAATGTAGGCTTTGATGTTGTCCGCCCAGACGCGATCGTCGTTATCCATTTCCATATCGCCGCCCCAGTGCAGGAACATCAAGAACTGAGACACGACGAAAAAAATACCGAACCATGGATGCCAGAATCTCGCTGTTGGTCCGCCGCCGACAATCGCGGCCAGCCAGTAAAGGTAAGGCGTCCAGAAAGCGAGCCCGGTGATCAAACAGTAGGAATATGTTGCTGCGCCAAACCAATGGTTCACGCGCTCGACAAACGAATAACGCGGGATCAGTTCCTCGTCGAAATCCGTGGTCGTTCGAGGACGCCGTACCGTATCGGTAGTGCTCATGAAGGCCCCCGATCTTCCGGCGGGATCGGTTCTTCTTTCTTCGGCCCGACTCGCAGGTAATGCAAGGCGAGGCCCACAATGCCGCCAATCATGGCCAAATTCCCCAGCCATTTCAGCGGTTTTTTCCATAGCCACACCGAATAGGGAATGTGCGGATCTTTTGGCAAGCCGCCGTACAACTCTGGATTCTTGGCATCGTGCAGGACGTAGATCACGTGTGTTCCGCCCACTCCGGCCGGATCGTACACTCCCGCGTCGGCGAACCCGGAGACGTCGCGAAGCTGCTCCGCCCTGAATTCCGCCAGTTCCTTCATTTCCGATTTCGTGCCGAAGTGCAGGCAGCCCGTGGGACAAGCTTTAATGCAGGCTGGTTCGAGACCCACAGACACGCGATCGTTGCACAGCGTACACTTAAAAACTTTGTGCGCCTCCGGGCTGAATTTTGGAATGTTGAAAGGGCACCCGGTGACGCAATAGCCGCAACCGATGCAATGCGCTTCCTGAAAATCCACGATGCCGTTGGCGTACTGCACGATGGCACCGTCCGCCGGACATGCTTCCAGACAGCCCGGCTCTTCGCAGTGCATACACTGATCTTTGCGCATCAGCAGCATCATGCTGCCGTCATCGCGCTCGTGCTCGTTGAATTTGATCAGGTTCCAGTAATTCCACGCCGTCTCCGGCATCGTCTGGTAGCTGTTGTTAAAGGACGTTTGAGTGAAGGTGTAGCCGTTCCATTCCAGGCAGGCCACTTCGCACGCTTTGCATCCAATACACGTGGTGGTGTCCACGAGCTTGCAGACTTGGAATTCCCGATTTAGCCCGGCTCCCGGGACCGCCCCGGCATGTCCCGAGATTCTGATTATTTCCGTTGACGCCTGGCTCATCGTCGCTCCCTACGCCTTCTCCACTTTCACTAGGAACCCTTTGGACTCGGGGGTGTGGGCATTCGGGTCGGTCACCGCCGGCGTCAACAAATTCGCCGGCGTCCGCGCGTTTCTTCCTTCATCCTCGTCAATGCCGCGGAAGCCCTGGTGAATCGGCAACCCTATCTGGTAGACCTTTTTCCCATCGATCATCATGGGCTTCAGCCGCCGCGTCACGAAAGCTTTGGCCGTGTAGGTTCCCCTCGCGCTGATCACATGGATCACGTCGGCTCCGCGGATTCCCTTTTCATCCGCCAGCTCGACAGGAATTTCCACGAATGGCTCCGGGATCAACTGGACATTCATCGGATTATTTTTCGTCCAATAGTGATACTGCTCGGTGAGCCGGTACGTGGTGCATACGATGCTGTACTCCTCCGGCGAACCAAACTTGTCGTAGGGCGACTTGAATTTTTTCACCAGCGGATTATTCGATTGATCGGGGTGCAGCGGATTCTTGATGGGGCTTTCAATCGGTTCGTAGTGCTCGGGGAACGGCCCGTCCGCGAGTACCCCGATCGGAGCGAAGAGGCGACCGATGCCTTCGGGATTCATAATGAATGGTCCCATGTGGTCTTTCGGATTGGAGTCGGGTTTGAAGTCCGGCACGTCGTTGCCGACCCATTTCCCCGCCGCTTCGTTCCACCAAATCTGCTTGCGATCCGGATCCCACGGCTTTCCAGCGGGATTGCAGGACGCACGGTTGTAAAGCACGCGCCGGTTGGCCGGCCACGACCACGCCCAGTTAGGAAACACTCCCATTCCGGAGGGATCTTCCGTGCCTCGCCGCTGGATCTGCGATCCGGCTTCCGTCCAACAACCGGAGTAAATCCAATTGCCGCACATCGTGGTGCCGTCGTCCTTCAACCATGCGAATCCGGGCAATTGTTGACCCGCCTTAATCACTTGCTTCGTCACCGGATCCGTCAGGTCTGCCAGCGCTTTTCCGTTGAGCTCCATGGCCACCTGAGTGAGTGGTGGATGAGCCGCGTCCGCATAGGCCCAGCTTACGTTCAGTATGGGATCGGGGAATTTGCCTCCGTCCTTCTTATAGAGATCGCGCACACGCAGGAGAATCTGCGCGATGATGTCCTGGTCAAGGCGCGCTTGCCCCGGAGGCGGAACGGCGGCGTATTTCCAAGTCACCCAGCGCGCCGAGTTCGTCATGCTGCCGTCTTTTTCCGCGAAGCCGGCGCAGGGCAAGCGATACACCGTGGTATTGATTTTCTTCTGTTCGTCGGCTGTGATTCCCGGCGCTCTCCAGAACTCGCTGGTCTCATCCGGATAAATTTCGCCCACTACCAGCCAGTCCGCTTTCTTCAGTGCGTTGATGTTCTTGGTCGTGTCCGGGCCGATCATCACTCCGTTCATGCCGAAGGCCATCATGCCCTTAACCTTGCCGTTGTACATATCCTCCCAGATATGCGTCCACGAATAATTGCGGTCAACTTTGGGCAGATAGTCAAAAGCAAACCCGTTTTCTTTTGTCGCGGCGTCGCCGTACATCGCCTTCAGCAGGGAGACGAAGAACTTCGGTGTGTTCTGGTAATAGTTCATCGAATCCCACGGTGTTGGTTTCGACGCTGTCGGTGTTACGCGTTTCAGATAAGTGGCCAAGTCCACGTCATCCGGAACGGGGGCTTTCAAGTATCCAGGCATAGAGTCATAAAGTCCCGCCATGTCTGTTGCGCCTTGAATATTTGAATGGCCGCGGAGCGCGTTCACGCCACCTCCCGCTCTTCCGACGTTGCCAAGCAACAATTGAATCATGGCGGCGGTGCGGATGATTTGGGTTCCGAAGGTATGTTGCGTCCAACCGACGGCGTAGATGATCGTCGCGACTTTTTTCATGTCGCCGTCTTTGCGGACGGACGTAAACAGTTCAATAGCCTTCAGGTACTGTTCCTTGGGGATACCGGTGATGCGCTCGACGGTTTCCGGCGTGTAGCGAGAATACTGCTTCTTCATCAATTGGAAGACGCAGCGCGGATGCTGAAGCGTCAAATCGTAGGCGACGTTTGGCGGCAGAGTCGGAGGTGGCGCCGGCCCAGCGGGCTTACCTGGCGCCGGTTCGGGAGCGTGACCCGAGGCAGCGCCCGCGGAAGATGCCGCCGCGGCTGCCGCGTGTGTCGGAGTCGCGGGAGCGTCCGTCTTGCCGCTGAAGTCCCCGCCCTCCTGATAATTCCAGGTGGTCTTGTCGTAAGTGCCCGACCCGGCGTTAAACCCGGAGTACAAGCCATCTTCGGGAAGTTTGAAACCTTCCTTAACGATGAACGCGGCATTCGTATAATTGACCAGATACTCCTTCGCGTATCGGTTGTTCTCGATAGCGTAGCGAATCAGGCCGCCGAGGAATGCGATGTCCGTGCCGGCGCGAATTTGGAGAAACAGGTCTGCGGTTGCGGATGTCC
The DNA here is from genome assembly GCA_003167215.1 of Acidobacteriota bacterium. Taxonomy (GTDB): domain Bacteria; phylum Acidobacteriota; class Terriglobia; order Acidiferrales; family UBA7541; genus Palsa-295. Next base: position 5,026 of record PMTV01000050.1, read on the forward strand.
GGGTAAATCGCGGATCGACGGAAATCAGCTTGGCGTTGCGGTTGCGCTTGGCCTCCATCGCCCACTTGAATCCGCAGGGATGGTTCTCGGCGGGATTGCCGCCCATGATCAACATCATGTCGGTGTTCTTGATGTCGATCCAGCCATTCGTCATCGCCCCGCGTCCAAACGTTGGTCCCAAACTTGAGACCGTGGGGCCGTGTCAAACACGGGCTTGGTTTTCTAAATACACCAAGCCCAGACTCCTCATTGCTTTCACTACCAAATAATTGAATTCGTTTGTGTCCGTACAGCCGCCGATAAAGGATATTCCTTCGCAGCGATTTACGGTCCGGCCGTTCGCATCCTTCTCCACGAAAGACGCGTCGCGGGTTTTCTTGGTCCATTGCGCAATCTCACTTAGCGCCGTGTCCCAGGAAATGTCCTGCCAGTCCGTCGCACCGGGGCGCCGTACTTGCGGCTTAGTCAGCCGGCGCGGATTGAGCATGTCCTGTTCGAGTGAAGAGCCCTTCGGGCACAACGTCCCGCGGTTGGTGGGGTGATCGGGATCGCCTTCGACGTGAATCACTTGCGGCGTGACGTTCTTGGCCTTGTCGCCGATGGTGTAAATGAGAACGCCGCAGCCCACGGCGCAGTAAGGACAGGTTGAGCGCGTTTCGGCAGCGCGTGCAATCTTTAACTCCTTGAGTTGGGCGTAGGCGGGCTTGAGGTCGAATCCAAAGATTGTGGCGGCAACGCCACCGACAGCCGCTACCTTAAAGAAGTCTCTGCGGGACGTCTGCATCGAAGGGACCTCCGCATCCTTTCAAAAATCGGCGACCCCTATTTCTTAGACCTCGATGGTTCATTTGTCAAGGTGGACGAAAGAGAGAATGAGAATTTGAGCATCCTGAACACTGAAGCTTTTCATACTGGGGAAGCGAGCTTTGTCGTTTACGGACTTTTCCAGGCGACATTGGCGGCACCGATCAACGGAAGCTCTTCGTTCAGAATGACGCAGATCGGAATTTGGGCGAGGAAGTCGGCGAGCTTCTCCTTGTGTTTCACGGCTGCTGCAAAGCGGCCATTCTTCAGCTTGGGCAAAACTTTAACTGCGATTCCTCCGGCGATGTAAATTCCGCCGCGCGCGACGTTGCGGAGAGCCAGGTTCCCTGCTTCGGAGCCGTAGATTTCGACCCACAAATCCAGTGTTGCCATGCACACAGGACACTCACCAGAAAGGCCGCGGCGGGTGATTTCGGGCGCGGGATCCACGGAATGGTCGTCAAAACCGGGATGGCGCACGGAAGGGTTCAGGAACTCATGCACGCGAAAAAAACCTCGACCGGACAGGATAGCTTCGGCGCTTACGAATTCTTCGGTCTGCTTGATAAATTTCCACAGATCGGCGTGCTGAGCGGTATTCGGGGAGTAGTCGGAATGGCCGGATTCGGTCGCCATCGGCAAGTAGCGCTTGCCATCCCAAAACAATACGCCTTCGCCCAGGCCGGTTCCTGCGGCGATGATTACTTGAGTGGCTTGAGGAGTTGAAACTCCCGCGTAAATAGTTTCGATGTCCTGCGGCTCGAGAACTTCAATACCGTAGGCGGACGCTTCGAGGTCGTTCAGTAAGCGCACATACGCGAGGCCCAGATGCTTCGCCACCGAGGCGCCGTCCACGACCCACGGCAGGTTCGTGCCACGCACTCGATTGTTCACCACCGGGCCCGCGATTCCAAAAGAGGCGTGCGTAATTTTGGCGCCCGTGCCGCTCAAAAAGAGACTGATGATCTCTTCCAGGCCGGAATGTTCGCTGCTTGCGAAGCGCTTGCGCGCCACGCACACGAGTTTCTCGCGCTGCACATCGAATAGCCCGAGATTTGACTTGGTTCCTCCCAAGTCTCCCGCAAGAATCATCGAACCCCTCCACCGCGTTCTATGAAAGCCGAATCCATATCGAACTGATTGCGAAACGCATGAGAATTCTGCGCGTAAAAAGCTTACAACGGGCGCCAGTGCCGACCTTCAGAAACTGCCAAATCATCCGCAGCCCGCGGACCTTCGCTGCCGGCGGGATAGTTCGGGAAAGGCGGCGCCGAGGCGCTTTGCCAGGCTTGGAGAATGGGATCGACGAGAGCCCAGGCCGCCTCAACGCTGTCAGCGCGATCGAAAAGCGTGGCGTCTCCGCGGATGCAGTCATTAATGAGCGTGGAGTAGGCATCACGCGAGACCCCGCCGAATGTAGCGCGATATTGGAAATCCATGGTCACCGGACTGATGTGCATTTGGCCTCCGGGGGCTTTCGCTCCAAAAGAGAGCGAAATTCCTTCATCCGGCTGGATATTGAGCACAATGCAATTCAGGTCGGTACTCTCGCCACGAAAGACCTTGTGGGGAGCCGGCTTGAACTGGATGACGACTTCGGTGATCGCTTTTTTCGAACGTTTTCCAGTTCGCAAATAAAAAGGGACGCCGCTCCACCGCCAGTTATCCACCAGAAGCTTCATCGCTACGAAAGTCTCCGTCGAGGAATCAGGCTTGACTCCCGGCTCCTGGCGGTAACCGGCAACCGGTTTTCCGTCTTCCTGTCCAGCAGCGTACTGCCCTCGGACCACGTATTTCCAAATGGCGTCGGGAGTGAACGGCCTAATGGATTGCAGCACCTTGATCTTTTCGTTGCGCACTGAAGTGGCATCAAACGTCGCCGGCGATTCCATGGCTACGAGCGAAGTAAGCTGCAGAACGTGGCTCTGGATCATATCGCGCAGCGCTCCGGCAGATTCGTAAAAGGCCGCGCGCCGCTCGACTCCCAAAGATTCCGCGGCGGTGATTTGCACATGATCGATGTAATTGCGGTTCCACAACGGTTCGAAGATCCCATTACCAAAACGGAAGACCAGCAGGTTTTGGACTGTCTCTTTACCCAGGTAATGATCGATGCGGTAAACCTGGGATTCGTCGAAGACGCTGAGGACCTTTTCATTCAGCTCGCGGGCGGAGGCTTGATCCCGTCCGAACGGTTTTTCGATGATGACCCGCGTCCACGACTTGTCGGACTTGGGACGGGCGAGATTAGCCTTTCCCAGCTGCTCGATAACTTTCAAATAGATTTCCGGGGGAGTGGCGAGATAGAAAAGGCGATTGCCGCCGAGTTGGGCTTCCGTGTCGAGCTGGTTCAATCGTTCTGCAAGACGGCGGAAAGCTTCAGGATCATCATAATCTCCGGTGAAATACTGAAGATTTTCCAGGAATTCAGTCCGCTTGCTGTCGTTAGCTCCGGGTGCACTGGCTTTAGACAAAGCTTCGGCGGACTTGCGCCGGAATTCGGCATCGTCCATTTTTGTCCGTGAAAATCCCACCAAACGAAATCGCGGCGCGAGACAAGCATGGAAAGCAAGGTCGTAGAGCGCAGGCAGAAGTTTTCGCTGCGCCAGGTCGCCCGAAGCTCCAAACATTACGATGGCGCAGGGCTGAGAAGGGACTTCGCAATAGTAAGCGTCAACCTGCGGCTTTTCAGTAGTTTCTGGTGCTTGGGCATTCACCATAGCTCTCCCTGGGGTTCGGCGCTCGCAGCCGAGCGAGCGTTTCTCTTTCTCAATCCCAAAAACTTTCCGAAAGAGCCTACCATAATTATTGGTATGCGTTGCTCTCATCTGGCGGCCTGCGGTGAGTCTGCGGCGCTAGCTGGAATTTATCCCGCCGTTGAAGTATCTTCAATTACAGGACATTTTCAGAGGAGGGCTTCATGGCAGACGAGAAGCGTTCGGATAGCGCGGGGACAGCCGCTCAGCCTGCGACTCAAGGCGTGCACATGGTGAAGTGCGTTAAATTCGGCAAAGAGATGCCCGGCCTTGACCGTATCCCGTGGAAGGGCGAAATCGGAAAGCGCGTTTACGACAATGTTTCGAAGGAAGCATGGAAGTTGTGGGTCGAGCATTCCAAAATGATTATGAACGAATTCCGCTTAAATCCGCTTGATCCTAACGGTATGAAGGTCATGGAAGAACAAATGGAAATGTTTTTCTTCGGGGAAGGCTCGAAGTTGCCCGAAAGTTACGTGCCCCCGAAACACTAGGCTCACAATTTCTGCGAATCAGCTGCCGCACCGCGGGAATACGCTAAAATGGGAACGGCTTCCATAACAGGAGAACTTATCCGCGCATGAGCCGCATATCGAAAAATTCGTTTGCTACACGCTCGGCATTGCGCTCCGGCGATGAATCGTTTGAAATTTACGGTTTGAACGCCCTCGAACGCGCCGGCGTGGGAAATGTCGCTCGGCTGCCCTTCTCACTGAAAGTTCTCCTGGAAAATTTGTTGCGGCATGAAGACGAGCGTTTCGTGTTCGCGGACGATATTCGCGCGCTGGCGGGCTGGGATCCATCGAGCGCGGAAGGCGCCACCGAAAAGGAAATTTCATTTATGCCGGCGCGCGTCCTGCTGCAGGATTTCACGGGCGTGCCTGCAGTAGTGGACCTAGCGGCCATGCGCGAAGCCATGCGGACGCTCGGCGGCGATCCGAAGAAAATTAATCCGTTGCTTCCGGCTGAGCTGGTGATTGACCACTCCGTGCAGGTGGATAAGTTTGGCACCACGGGGGCTTTCGCGTTCAATGCCGAACTCGAAATGCAGCGCAATATCGAACGTTACGCGTTTCTGCGCTGGGGCCAGAAAGGGTTCCGGAATTTCAAGGTCGTTCCGCCGGACACGGGCATCTGCCACCAGGTGAATCTGGAATATCTCGCGCGCGTTGTTTTTCGAGAAAAACAGGATGGCCATTGGATCGCGTTCCCCGACTCGCTCGTTGGCACAGACTCACATACCACGATGGTGAACGGGCTCGGCGTATTTGGCTGGGGCGTCGGAGGAATTGAAGCGGAGGCCGCTATGTTGGGCCAGCCGCTCTCGATGCTGATTCCTGCCGTGATCGGTTTCAAACTGTACGGTCGTTTGCCGGAAGGCGCAACGGCGACGGACCTTGTTCTCACCGTGACGCACATGTTGCGCAAAAAAGGCGTGGTCGGAAAGTTCGTGGAGTTCTACGGTCCCGGGCTTTCCAGCCTCACACTTCCCGACCGCGCAACGATCGCCAACATGGCGCCCGAATATGGCGCGACGATGGGCTTCTTTCCAGTAGACGCAGAGACGCTCGCATACTTGCGGTTTACCGCGCGGAGCGAAGAACACGTAAAGCTCGTCGAAGCGTACACGAAAGAACAGGGACTTTTCCGCACCGACGCGACGCCCGACCCCATCTTTTCAGATCGGCTGGAGCTCAATCTCGCAACGGTGGTTCCCACCATGGCCGGCCCGAAGCGGCCACAAGATAGCGTTTTTCTGACCGATGCGAAGAGCTCATTCGAAAAATCGTTGAGCGCCGCTCCCAAGTCGGTCAGCGTGCAAAACAATGGCGATCATTTCGAACTGAGCGACGGCTCGGTAGTGATCGCCGCAATTACCAGTTGCACCAATACTTCAAATCCATCCCTGATGTTGGGAGCCGGCCTGCTGGCGAAAAAAGCGGTCGAGCGCGGCCTAACTTCCAAACCATGGGTGAAAACTAGTTTTGCGCCGGGATCTAAAGTTGTCACTGATTACCTGGCTAAGGCTGGATTGACGCCTTTTCTCGAATCGCTGCGCTTCAACCTGGTTGGCTACGGCTGCACCACATGCATCGGCAATAGCGGTCCTCTCTCCGATCCGATCAGCAAGGCAATCAAGGACAATAATCTCCTAGCGGTTTCCGTGCTGAGTGGCAATCGTAACTTCGAGGGGCGGATCAATCCGCTTTGCCGCGCGAATTATCTGGCCTCGCCGCCTCTGGTTGTCGCGTATGCGCTGGCGGGCCGAATGGATTTCGACATCGTGAACGAATCACTCGGCAAGGACAAGGGAGGCAAGCCGATCTATCTGCGTGATATTTGGCCCACGCCCGCGGAAGTGGAGGCCACGATGCGTTCGTCCGTTTCCAGCGAGATGTTCAGAAAAGAGTACGCTGACGTGTACACAGGTGACGAGCATTGGCGGGCGCTGCCGATTCCCGAAGGCGATCTCTACGCCTGGGATTCGAAATCCACATACATCAATCATCCGCCTTTCTTTCAGGACATGCCGCGGAAACCAGTTGCCCTGAAAGATTTGACCGGCCTGCGCGCGCTCGCCGTGCTGGGGGACAGCGTGACCACCGATCATATTTCTCCCGCTGGCTCAATCCCTGCCGATACGCCGGCCGGCAAATATTTAATTTCGCGCGGCGTTCAACCCAAGGATTTTAATTCGTATGGCGCGCGCCGCGGCAACCACGAAGTGATGATGCGCGGGACATTCGCGAATATCCGCTTGCGCAATCTGCTCGCTCCCGGCACCGAAGGCGGTTGGACCATTCACCAGCCTAGCGGCGAGAAAATGGCCATCTATGACGCCGCGATGAAATACCACGATGAACACATCCCGCTGATCGTGTTCGCCGGCAAAGAATATGGCTCCGGTTCTTCACGCGACTGGGCCGCCAAGGGAACCGCTTTGCTCGGCGTTCGCGCAGTACTAGCCGAAAGTTTTGAACGTATCCACCGGAGCAACCTGGTTGGCATGGGAATCCTTCCGCTTGAATTTTTGCCGGACCAGAATCTAAAAACGCTGGGGCTCACGGGACTGGAACTTTTTGACATTGAGGGCCTGGCTCAGAATTTCGAGCCGCGAAAGAAGATGAAAGTGCGCGCTCGAACCACGAACGGTGCTGAAAAGACATTCACGGCAATTACCCGGGTGGATACGCCTTTCGAACTTGCTTACTACCAACACGGCGGGATCCTGCAGTACGTTCTCCGGCAGATGCTATAAGCGCCATTCCTAAAAAAAGCCGACGAGACTCCCTTTGGCTTCGCTCAGGACAAACCGGCGCTGAGAAAACACCCGCGGCAGATGCGATATCTAGTTAACAATGAGTTGCACAGTGGTTGAATGTTGGAAGGTGTTGCCTGAAGAACCCATAATTTCAATCTGAAATGCCTGTCCTTGACCACCGCCTCCTCCGCCGCTTCCCCCGCCGCAGGCCGACATAGAAACCAGAACCAAAAATATTGCGACGCAAGTAAACGCAACTGCGAACCGGCGCGCGCGAAGTAACTGTTTCGAGACAAGAAGAAGTGATACGAGACCGAGAATTAAGACGACCAACGGCAATCGGTAAAGTGTGGATGTAAAGCGCGGCGTTGCGAGCCTAAATGGAACAATCGCCGAAGATGGCACCGCGATCGCGAGAGCGACGTTTGTTCCGCCGGCCGCGGGCGTGACAGGATTCGGAGTGAAGGTACACGTAGCTCCGGCGGGCAAACCGCTGCACGACAATGTAACCGGGCTTCCGGCCCCCACGGGGCTTACGGGGACCACGTAATTTGCCGTCCCGCCTGTGCTGACCGTCTGGCTCGCCGGACTTACCGTGCCGAAGCTGAAATCATCAGACGTCGTAAAATTCGGAAGCAGCAAACTCCACATCCCGCGACCGTGAGTGGCTGCAATGAGCGTGCGGGATATCTTGCTGAGGTTGAGCGAGAGCACTTCGGAATTCGGCAGTCCGCTGCTGAGCACGCTCCAGGTTGTTCCGGAGCCCGCCGTAGCATTCGCGGTAGCATAAACGCCAGAGTCTGTGCCCACGTAAATGGTGTTATCGGATGTGTCCGCCGGATCGATCACGATGCTGTTTACTGGAATGTCGGGAAGATTGCCATCGACTTTCGTCCACGAAGCTCCGGAGTTGTTCGTGAAAAATATGTGTCCAAGCCCGTCGCAGCCGGATACGCCGGGACAGGAAAAACCCGAATAAGCGGCGAAGGCAGATTGTGGATTCAGAGAATCAACCGAAATGGCTGTTACGAACCGCGCGGGCTGCAGATTCGCATGGCTGACTTTGTGAACGTTTATCGAGTTGGAGAGAGCGTCGGAGATTTGCCAGATGAGGCCGTCGGAAGTTCCCACATATAACGTAGTCGAATCGGAAGGTGCGACAGTGATGGTCGTGACGAAATTTTCGCTGTTGTCAGTCGTCAGATCGCTCGTAATGGGGCTCCAGGTCCCTCCGGCATTAGTTGTTTGATAAAGACGATAAGTACCGAAGTAAAGGTTCTGGCTGTTTTTCGCGTCGATAACAAGGGGAGGAATAAAATCGGCGTTGTCGCTAAAATCCATTCCATTGTCGAAGTCAATTGCAGCCCAATTGACTCCGTCAGTTCCAGGGACGCCATTCAGAACATTTTTATTCAGAGTGCCGGGACCACCCAGATACGAACACGCTACGTAGATTGTCGTCGGCACTTGCTGATCGATCGCAGTAAAGCCGCCATCGTACGGGCAGGCTTCGGTATCGCTCCAGGCGAGCGAGCCACTGTACTGCTGAGCGTCGTTGCCTTGAGTGCCTCCATAAATCGTTTGATCGCTCACCGGACTAATAGAAGCGCCCGGATAAAACTGTGTAATGTTGAGCGAAGTACTTGGGTTTCCGGTATTCGTATTCAAGTCGGCCCAATGCTGGTTGCCGCTGGCTGTTGCCGGATCGAAGGCGTCCTGCGAAGCCCAAACTCCGCCATCGTTTCCGACGAACATGCCTAGAACCTGCGCGCCAGCGCCAGTTGCGAAGCTGAATGCGTGCACGTCCACATGAGTAGAAGTATTGTTTCCACTGCCATCCGCCGAGAAATCAGCCCAGGAATTGCCGCCATCCATTGAACGAAAAATCGAAGACTTGCCGACGCCGGGAGGCTGCGCGGATCCGCCGACGAAAACGACTTCCCCGGACGATGATGGAACAGCGCCAATCTGCATGTCATAGAAACATTGCGGCGTGCAGAAGTCGGGTAAGCCCGAAGTACTCGATATGTTGGTCCACGTCCCGCCGGCGCCATTGGCTCCAATTCCCGTTCCTTTCAAAACTCCGAGAAGAGAGCTGGACGGATTTTGAAGATTCGAGGAATTCGCGATAGCTACATAGAGCTTCGAAGTGGAAGGCGAAGCTCCCGGAGCGACCGAAAGTGAGATCAGCCCATATGCGGCGGGATCGGAAGCGGCATCGAGCCCGGAGACTCTGTTCCAGGTGCTACCCGCGTTCGTTGAAACATAAACGCCATTACAAGGAGGCGCAGAGCACGACGCTTTCGAATCAGAATCTCCATCGGGATCGCCGAGCGCCGCGTAGACCGTATTCCCTGACGAGTCGCTGGAATCGAACACGACGTCCGTACCAGGATTGAAGGGCGCGCCGGTCGCCCCTCCGCCGTCCGGCTGAACGCGAACCCAGTGCTGGCTGGCGTCAGTCGAGCGCCATATCCCCGAGAGGAGAGTTCCGCCGGAAGAAAAATCTGTTCCCTGAATCGCAGCCAACAATGCTGGATTCGATCGGCCCGGCTGAACCGCGATCTTCGCTATATAAGGTCCGCTTGCATTTTTACTGCTCGCGGAACTTCCTACAAACGTCGAATCTTGCTGCCACGTTTGTCCGCCATCCGTGGAGCGCAGGACCCCGGCACCGTACAGATTGTCCAGAGCGAAGTTAGACTCCCCAGTGCCTGCAAAAATGGCGTTGCTCTGGCTGTGACCGTTGATCGTATGACAAGAGGAGCTGTCCAATGAAAGCGAGCCCGTGGAGAGCGAAGGCTGATTGTCAGATAGCGGCTTCCAAGTGGTGGAGGTTCGGCTCAAGGCGTTGAAGCTCACCCAAATGCCTCCATCTGCGCCGCCCACGTAGATTGTATTGCCGGTTGTGTCGCACGGGTCGGATGCCGTCGCGGTCACTCGTCCCGAAACATTTCCGTAAAAGGGCGTATTAACTGTGGGTTGAGGCCCGAGCGAAGTCCACTGATTCATGTTTGGTGCAATCGCAAAGCCGGTGGCCGAGAAACGGTTAGTGAATGTGCCTCCTGCGCGAATCAGTCTTGCGTTTTCGGCAAGAGCTTGCAGGCGGAAAGAACTAGGGATGTGTCCCTGGATGGAAGCGCGCTGCCGGAAATACCATTGAGCGCGCCGGCGTACGAGGGCACTCGTTTCTTCCTTGCGCGCTCGAATCTCATCTAGAGTAGAAGCTTTCTGCGCAACGAGCGGTCCGAGCGCCAGGACGAAAATCAGAATCCCCAGGACGGAAATTGCTGCCGGTTGATGAGGCCCCAAGCATCTCCAACAAGATTCAAAAGAACTTGTCCCTCGGTGCTTCTGTTTTCTCGGGCGACCCAAGTGATCTCCGTGGCGGCTGGCTGCATTATAGCCAATACGAACCTGCGAAGTGAGTTCTTTGAAAACGTGTGCTGGGATTTCCTTGAGAGCGCGTGCGATTGTTCGCGGCATTGACTCCGTTGCCCGCGCACGATATCGTGCGATTCAAGAAAAGCGAGGTGTTCGTTTGCGTTGGTGGAAGTGGGCAATCCTGGTAATTGTTTTTCTCTCGGCGATCGGCTACGGCGTTCTAAGCCATTTTATGGGAGGGCCCCGCGATGTTTACGGCTTCCTGCGCTATGCGCTGCCGCAGTGGCATCGCGGCGATTTGCGTGTGGGAGACCGCGCTCCCAATGTCCGGCTAATGAATCTCGATGGGCAAACCACATTTTATCTACGCGATCGCATCGGGCAGCGTCCCTTGGTTCTCGTTTTTGGAAGTTATACCTGACCGCCATTCCGGCGCGAGGTAGGCTACCTCGTAAATCTTTACAACGATTACAAATCTCAGGCAGACTTTTTGATAGTCTATATACGCGAAGCCCATCCGCAGGACGAATGGCAGATGAAAAGCAACGTGGACGAGAGCATTTGTTACCCGCAGCCGCAGACGCTTGTCCAGCGAGTGGCGATCGCCAACGATTTCATCCAGCGCTTCCACTTCCCTTTGCCGATCAGCGTGGATGACATGCAAGAGACCGCGGACCTCGCATATGGCGCTTGGCCCGAGCGAATCTACATTATCGATGAATCGGGCGTGATTGTGTATCGTGGCGGACTTGGACCTTTCAACTACCATCCCGAAGAAGCACGTGCATGGCTCGAGAAAACATTTGCAGCCGTGCACGCAGTCGCCGCGGGCGATCGCGCAGCAAACTGAATCGATTGCATCAAGCAGGCGCCAAAATTCCACTAGGCTCAGCGCTTGAAGCGTGCTATTCTTGATTTGCGTTTGTTGCTCTTGTAACACCTTTAGATTCGATTGAAGGGGCTGCAAGTTCACACTTGCGGCCTCTTTTGCTTTACGGCTGGAGGCGGTCGAGAAGCACAAATAGCTTAAAAAAGAAGGAAGTACATCAGTGAGAGAACAAGGAACAGTAAAGTGGTTCAATGCCAGCAAGGGTTTTGGATTCATCCAGCGCCAGTCCGGCGAGGATGTTTTCGTCCACTTTTCCGCGATTCAGGCGGAAGGGTATAAGTCGCTGAACGAAGGCCAAGCGGTTGAGTTCGAAGTTACCCGTGGCCCCAAGGGCCTGCAGGCTGCGAACGTCACCAGCCTCTAGTCAAGCAGGGCGAGTCGGCAAAACCGGCTCGCCCTCTTTTTTTGTTCGCACACGATTTTTCGGTCTCAGGAGCCCCTGTTGAAAGCTCTCCCCGAAGGACAATATATCAAGCACTTTCAGTATGGTTTGGGCGTGATTACGGAATCCGATCACGACCGCACCTCCATCGATTTCGATTTGCACGGCATGAAGAAGTTCGTCACCAGCATTATGGTCGTCGAAATTGCCGAAGGCACTCCGCCCAAGCGCAAGCGAGCGAAGCGCGTCAAGAAAACGGTTGCGGCAATCGCCGCGGCTGCCGGAACTGTGTCCGGAGCGAAATGACGTCGCAGATCATCGTCCAGTTCGTCGGTTTCCAATCCAAACCGGCTGTCCGCGAATATACGTTTACAGTTCGAGAGCCTCAGACCGAGCCGCGTGAATTTACTCTGTCGATTCCAAACGACGCTTTCAACACTCGCCGCGTGCGCTATCAGGATGCGCCGGACATCTGTTCGCACAGGCTTCACCGGGAACTGGCCGCCGCCGAAAACCATCCCTCAAATACGCATTTCGATCTCACGGATGCCGAGTTAGATGAATATCGCACCACCCATATGCACAAACCTCCGAAGTATCCTTACGCCCCCAAGCCGGACCAAGACGCCTAAAGCTTGCGCTCTTGCTCGCAGCTCCCATCCAAGTAATCCATGATATGTTTCCATACGCTGAGGGAAAACTGCTTTTTGAACGGAGCCCGCGTAATCGATGCAACAAAGCAATTCGAAGTCAGTTGACCGCATGGTGCGAGAGATTGAGTCCCCTGCCGAAACTGAATCATCCTCATCCGCGTTAAGACACTCAGCGCTTTTCGTACGTCAGCATTATCCAAAGATCTTCGCCATCTCCGCACTCGTGCTGGTCCCCTGCTTCTGGCACCGGCGTATTGCCGCGGGCGACCTGGCAAGCCACATGTATAACGCGTGGCTGGCTCAACTCATCGAGCGCCATCAGGTGACCGGATTATGGATCGAACGGCGATGGAACAACGTGCTCTTCGATTTGCTGGTTAGCGGGCTGGGAAAAGTCTTCAGCCTGCATGTCACGGAGAAAATCGCTGTGTCCTTAGCCGTCCTAATTTTCTTCTGGGGCGTCTTCGCTCTGGTCTCCGCCGCTAGCGAGATTGCCGCGTGGTTTTTGGTTCCCGTAATTGCCATGATCGCGTACGGGTACACGTTTCATGTGGGTTTCTTCAATTACTATCTTTCGATTGGATTGTCATTCATCGGAATAGCTATTTTCTGGAGGGGCAATAAATGGGAGCGGTTGATCCCGCTGGCGCTGGCGCCTCTCGTTGTGCTCGCGCATCCTCTGGGTCTCGCGTGGATGTTGGGAGCGGTTGCCTACATCGGAATCGCCAAAGGAATGCCTCTTCGTCACCAGCCACTCTTGCTGGCCGCGGCGGGAGCGGTACTCGTCCTGATTCATTACGATTTTTGGCATTCCTATGAGCTCGAAGCGCAGCCGCAGCGGTTTTATATTTTCAACGGCGCGGACCAAGTGTATCTCTTCGGGCCGCGTTACAATATTTTGCGCATCGTGCTGATTTCTTTCGCTCTTTTCGCGCTCGCCGTTGATATTTACCGCCGGCGGCGCGAGCGCGGTGCCTGGACGAAGTATTCGATTCCAGTCCAGCTTTACGTCCTGCTCCTCTTGAGCGCGCTGCTGTTGCCCGAGGCGATCCGATTCCGCCCTGGGAACGCGCACGTTTTGGCTTTATTAGCTGAAAGGCTGACTTCGGTTTCTGCTGCTGTGTTTTGTTGTGTGCTTGCCGCGATGCGGCCCCGCTGGTGGCATTTGATTGGATTCACCGCGATCGCTGCCTTTTTTTTCACATTTCTTTATCAGGACACGGCGACGGTAAATAGAATGGAACTACAAGCGGAGCGGCTGGAGAGAACTCTCCCTCCCAACCAGCGCATTCTGGTCACGATTAAGACGCTGCCGGGCTCCCGCGTTATGATTCAGCACATCGCCGATCGCGCCTGCATCGGCTATTGCTTCAGTTACGGCAATTACGAGCCAGGTTCCGGGGAGTTTCGCGTTCGCGCGTCGCCCGGGAATCCTTACGCCATGTCGTCTTACGATCCGGTGCCCGAAATGGAAAACGGAACGTACGAAGTTCAGCCGGAGGACTTGCCCGCGTATCAAATATATCAGTGCAGTCTCAGCGGGACGGATTTGTGCATTCGCCCGCTCGAAGCCGGCGAGGAAAACGATCGGCTCGGGGTCCATCCGGACGACGACTAGTCGGCAGCTTTAGCGTCGTACGCTTTGACCAGTCGTCGAAAATTGCCCTCTCATGCTTAGTCTTGTATCATTCCCGGTGGGAGACTGGGAATTTTGAGGGAGGAAACATGACGGCTGGAAAGCACAGAATATCGAGAAAGTATCTTATGGGACTGGTGATCGTGCTGATGAGCGCTTCCCTGTTCGCTGCGTCGAGCATTTATGATTTCACCCTGCCGTCCATTGACGGCAAGCCGATGCCGCTCGCAAATTTCAAAGGCAAAGTAATTCTGGTAGTGAACGTGGCCAGTCGTTGCGGATTCACTCCGCAATACACAGCGCTGGAATCCGTCTACGAAAAATACAAGGATCAAGGATTCGTGATCCTAGGCTTCCCCGCGAATAATTTCGGAGGTCAGGAACCCGGCACGAACGCTGAAATCAAGACTTTCTGCTCCGCAAAATACAGCGTCACCTTCCCGCTGTATGGCAAAGTTTCGGTGAAAGGCGACGATCAAACTCCGCTCTACAAATACCTGACCACGAGCGCCAACCCCTCTTTCGCCGGTGACATCAAGTGGAACTTCACGAAATTTCTTGTGGATCGCAGTGGCAACGTGGTTCAGCGCTTCGAATCCCAGATCACACCCGATTCGCCGGAAGTGCTCGCGGCGATTGAGAAAGCACTGAAGCAATAGACTGGCGGACGCGAGCCGAAGCCCGCCACGCCTGTTGGGGCGCCGCCTAAACTCTTCGATTGGTAATCTCGGCGTGATGAATTTACGGTCGGAAAAAGAACATCCTCAACAAAAAACACAACGTGCACGCTGCCAGTAAATTCAGGCTGTCGGTATCGGCAGATTCTGAAGCGCCTAGGCTCGGCTAATGCCGGGGCCTTTTCTAAGAGCAAAGACCCGATTGAATAAACATGTGGAATCTATATCGCTACTGGCGATAGCCCTTAGGATGGCGCTGCCGCCAGGTCCACGCTGATTGGACGATTGCGCGCAAATCAGATACGAGAGGCTTCCAACCGAGAACAGTTTGGATCCTGGAAGCGTCGGCGACCAATTTCGCAGGATCACCAGGCCGTGGCGCTTCAATTCGTGCATGTATTTCGCGTTGAGTCACTCGGCGCGCGCATTCGATGACTTCAAACACGGAATGGCCGTGTCCAGTCCCAACGTTGAGGGATTCGGATTGGCCACCCCGGCGAAGGTGATCGAGCGCGAGAATATGCGCGTCAGCAAGATCTGAAACGTGAATGTAGTCGCGAATCGGAGTGCCGTCTGGCGTCGCATAATTATCGCCAAACACGGCAAGCTCGGGCTTTTCTCCTGTGGCGGCCGCGAGAATGTTCGGAATTAAATGCGTCTCGGGTTCGTGATCTTCCCCATAGCATTCGCTCGCTCCCGCCGCGTTGAAGTAGCGCAACGCGGCAAATCGCAAGCCATACGCACGATCGTAGCTTTCCAAGAGCCGTTCCATGCAGAATTTGGACCAGCCGTACGGGTTTTTCGGCCACTGGGGACACTGTTCCGAAATAGGCATTTCTGCAGGCTCGCCATACGTCGCGCAAGTGGACGAGAAAACCACGATCCGAACTTTCGCTCGGATCAAAGAGCCCATCAGCGCAGTCCCCTGAGCCACATTATTTTCGAAATATTTTGCCGGCTCAGCAACCGACTCACCCACCGACGCCAGCGCGGCGAAATGAATACAAGCCTCGAGTCGATGCTCTTTCGCGATGCGCTCCAAAAGAGCTGAATCTCCTACTTTTCCCTGGTAAAAAGGGACCCCCGGATCGACCGCTTCCCGGTGCCCGTATGCCAAATCATCTAGGACCACAACCTCTTCCCGATTTGCGCGTAGGCGCTCCACCGTCACGCTGCCGATGTAACCCGCACCGCCTGTAACAAGGATCGTCATGCCCATCCTTTCAGCACTTTGAATCTACTCATGGTGCGTTACACGGTGGAAATTCGCAAGGTGCCGAAGGTCAACTTGGAAGTTGCCAGGAAGGTGCGGGAGACAATCAATCACGACACGGGGAAAAGATGGTGAGAACGGAGAAGCAGGTGGCCCAGCCCTAATTTTTATTAAGGATTCCCTCTGCTCCTCCACTCTCCGCGAGCATATTCCCGCAGAAGAACGCGAGCATCTATCGGGAGAATACTGTATCTGCGAGCCGGTCTAACTGTAGCCTCCGGCGAGGTAAAGATATGCTTCGGATTTCCCGCTGCGTTTTTCGAGTTTTCCGGAACTCGGCGTGCGGCTCTCCAGTTGTTATCAAATTGAACCGGGGATAGAATCCGGTCTGACCGAGCGTCTAACGGGCGGCTCTTGAGCAAGCGGATTCCTCGTACTGGACTCGAATGGACTTGAATGCTTTTAGGTACGGTGGAACGCGTTTTGACGGCTACATCCGAATCCGGCAAGAATGAATAATGCAGCTAGCAAACAATAATTATCGTCTGTTGCAGCCGCGTCCTTATCCCGCCCTGCTTTCGTTTGTCATTCCGATGTACAACGAAGGATTAGTCGTACCGTTCTTGACCAGTGGGTTGGAACAATTCATGACGGAGCTGCGTGGTGAAGCGGAAGTCGTTCTGGTCAACGATGGGAGCACCGATTCAACCTTGAAACAAATCGTTGAATGGGCGCAACAGAACCCGCGCGTAAAGGTGGTAAACCTCTCGCGCAACTTCGGGCATCAGATCGCCTCCACCGCGGGCTTAGACTACGCAACGGGCGATGCAGTTGTCCTACTAGACTCTGATATGCAGGAGCCCCTCAACGTCATTCACCGGATGATCGAGCGCTACTGCGAAGGCTACGATGTGGTGTATGGCCAGCGCGAAGCCCGCCGTGGAGAGACGTGGTTTAAGAGGCTTACTGCGTGGTTGTTCTACCGATTGATGCGTATGTTGGTCCACAAGGACCTGCCGGTAGATGCAGGGGATTTCCGCCTGCTTTCCCGTCCCTGTTTGGATGCCCTGCAACAAATGCGAGAGACACATCGTTTTCTTCGCGGAATGGTGGCGTGGGTAGGATTTCCACAAACCGGAGTTCCCTACGAACGATCGCCGCGAGTTGCGGGATCATCCAAATATACCCTGACGAAAATGGTGAAGCTTGCATGGACCGCAGCGACTTCTTTTTCGATATTTCCCCTGAAAGTGAGTACGTTGCTGGGCGTTGTCGTCACGCTATTGGGGTTGGAAGAGGCAGTTCGGGCTGTTCTGTCGAAGATCTTCCACTGGTACGTCGTGCCAGGATGGTCCTCACTGACCGTGCTTATTAGCATCATTGGTGGTGCGACGTTGGTGAGCATTGGAGTGCTGGGTGAGTACGTCGGAAAGCTGTATGAACAAACTAAAAACCGTCCCCTTTACTTGGTATCACAAACGGTGAATGTTGGTTCGGAGAAACAGTCCGATGGGAATCGGCGTTTTGAGACGACTGGGAAGCCGTGATCCCCTACAGTTGGTACATCGCCTTTACGGCATACTGCTCTTTCTTATCGTCTTAACGTTAGCGCTCAAATATTAACGATTGTAGGCGACCGGCAATGTAAAGATCCCCTTCAGGTCTTCAAAATTCGGCGCGCGGCTCCGCCGTTGTTATCGAATTGAATCGAGGATAGAATCGAACGTTTCTTGAGGTGGCAAGAATCATGTCGATAGGGTGTGTGAAAGCCGCGCTAATCATTTCTTTTTTGCTTCTGCTTTGCGTCGTTCGTACGCAGGATACGAAGGAATCATTTAATCTCTACACACAGCGGGTAGATAACCAGCGCACGGGTGTCAATCTTGTCGAAAAAGAGCTAAGCCAATCGAGTGTGAAAACTCGGTTCGGAAAATTGTGGACTCTCTATTCCGATGCCAAAGTTATGGCTCAGCCGCTGTATGTATCTAATCTTGTGAGCGCCAAATGCCCGCAGGGTTGCAATACTGTGATATTTGCCTCGATGAACGACACGGTTTACGCGTACATGGCTGATCAAAAACCGACCAGCTCGAACGACACTCTGGTCTGGTCGAAATCTCTCGGGACTCCGCGTGCGGGTTCGCATGACATTGACGAGTCCGCTATCGACGATCCATCCTGGGGAATTCTGGGAACTCCGGTAATCGATATCGCTAACAATCTTCTTTATCTCGTAGCGTGGAACGACGATCAGATGTACCGGCTCTACGCGCTGAATCTTCGTACCGGCGAGATAGCGAAAGGCCCGGTGGTTGTGGAGGGTTCCATCGAGGGCGAGCCTTTTTTTCGTCGCGAGCCTAAGTGGAGCCAGCGGCGGAAACAGCGCGCCGCATTATTATTGGACCATGGAGCGCTCTACATAGCCTTCGGGTATGACAATCCCACTGGAATCGGCGGGTGGCTATTCGTCTACGATTCCGCGACCCTTCAGATACGAACCGTGTGGAGTGCCGAGCCGAACGGGAAGGGCGGCGGTATTTGGATGTCGGGGACCGGCCCGGTGGCAGATGACGCGGGCAATGTCTATCTCCAAACTGCGAATGGTGAGTTCAACGCGTCGCGGAATCAGTATGGAAACAGCATGCTCAAACTTCATCTCCAAGGTGAAAAGCTTGACCTTGTAGATTCTTTCACGCCGTGTAATCAGTCGTATTTGAATCACGAGGATCTGGACATGGGTTCAGCCGCTCCTCTGCTGTTACCGGGCAATTTGATTCTCGGCGGCGGGAAGTTTGGGACGCTGTATTTAATGAGCCGCGACCATCTAGCGGGCTTCGTACCCGCCGGCGGAATCTGGCGACCCGAATGCCAAAATTCAGATCGAGTTTTGCAGACAGTTGACGTAGATCGCGGACATATTCACGGCGCGCCTATTTATTGGAAAGGTCCAAACGGTACGCAATGGATCTACGTGATGGCCGAACAGCGAAGTCTGGAGGCCCTTCCATTTGCCGACGGAAAACTCAAGACCGGCGACGCGGATATTAGGATGAGCGGTTGGAAACCTCCGCATCAGTCACCGCCGGCTTGCCACCATCCCGCCAAGAATTGGATGCCGGGAGGCATACTCGCGGTCTCGAGCGAAGAAGATTTGCAGGGCACTGGAATCGTGTGGGCGCTGGTTCCCGCCAATGGCGATTCGAACGGCTATCGCGGCGTGAAAGGAATGCTGTTGGCCCTCAACGCTGAAGACGTTTCCCAGGAATTATGGCGAAGCCAGGGACCCGACGCAGAAACAGACACACCTGATAGCCTTGGCTTACTCGCGCGTTTCGTGCCGCCAACGGTGGCCAATGGAAAGGTTTTTGTAGCGAACGCCGGCGATCATGAAGAACTCAAGCGATATTGTGGAACTCGTCCAACCAAATTTCCGAGTAATTACGCGGTGGTAGTGTATGGCTTGAAGAACTAGCATGTCTCGTGAACCTAACGTAGCTCCCGACGATCGAGCATGGACGGCAGACACCGGAGATTGGCTCGTTCTCGGACTCATTTCCTTGTTTTGCCTTATCACCGCTATCTACCCTGTCGTTCGAGCGTTTTACCACTTTGAAGTGAACTACAAAGAAGGCTGGATGATGTACGACGCAATGGCTGTTGCACATCACCTTCCTCTTTATGGCACGAAGTACGGCTGGACGCTGGTAGATTACCCGGCCTTATCGTTTTACATCATGTCTTTTCTATCTCGCTTCTTTCACGATTACCTTTTGACTGGGAGGCTAGTCCAGCTGGTCTCGTTTGGAGTCTGTTCCCTGTTCATCGGGCTAATCATCCGGAAGCTGACGGGACGTCTGGCGCCCGCGATCTTCGGATCCGTTTTTTGCGTGGGCCTGTTTTGCGCCGGGGCAACACGGTATATAGGAGTGGACGACCCTCAAATGCTTGCGGAAGTCTTCTTCCTTAGTGGCCTACTATTATATCTTTCCAAGCGTCCCACTTTTGGCCGTATCGCAGTGATTGCCTTTCTTTTTGTCGTAGGCGGGAATATCAAACACAATCTCGTTGACTTGCCTCTCGCAGTGTTCATAGACCTCTGGTTGATTTCACGACGAAAGGCTCTACAATTTTTGCTTTGTGCGGCAGTCCTCATCACCTGCTCGATTCTTGGGACCATAAAAATAGCTGGGCCTTTCTTCATACAGAACATGCTCAGTTTCCGTCATTATTCCTTGCTGGGTGCGTTCCTCGACTTCCTCTACTACTACTCCGTGATTCTTTTGCCCTTTGTTGCTGCGTTGATCTGGGCCGTCAAGGCGCAAAGAGATACATCGAATCGCGTAATTTCCATCTTCTTTTTCACTTCGCTATTCGCCGGAATATTTTTCTCGGGAGGCACGGGAATATCCATCAACGTTTATTTCAGTAACTTCTTTGCGATCTCAATCGTTATGGGGATGCTTCTCTATTCTGCCTGGCGCGTCCCTTCTCCTTTCGCTAAGTACAAGTTTCTGGGACGGCGCGCAGTCCCTCTGATTTTGTCCGCTTTTCTGGTTTTAGCCTTGATTTTGTCGGGCTGCTCCAACGTTTGGGGTCGTATCGCGGAGTTGCCGGAGGAGCAGAGGCAATTCGACGCAGAGGTGTCCTTTTTGAAGGCCCAGCCGGGTCCGGCGATCTGCGAGAGTCTCCTGCGTTGCTTCTATGCAGGAAAACCATATGTGTATGATCCTTACCACTTTACCAGGTTAGTCTCCCTCAATCTGCTTGACAGCGGAGGACTTGTTGCCGAGATCAAGACTTTTCATTACGGAGCCATTCAGCTTCGTGGGCCTTTGCACTCTCTAGAACGCCCAAACGAGCGTTTCCCGGACGCGGTCCTCGACGCCATTGATCAATATTACAGTCTTTCGGCTGAGTATCCGGATTGCGCGATTTACGTCCCTAGGACATCCAGCAAGAATCAAACATACGGCGAAGCGCGATTCGATCCCGTTCAAAGCAATTATCCTCCTGAATAGGAGACCGCGCAGGTCCCGGCATGGAGATCCGCTTCAGCCAGCTCGAGATTGCATTTTCTCCGGCGCCGAGGCCCGGCTGGAGCGGTCTCTGGTGAGCTCCGCCACCTCTTCTCCGCCCAACCCTATACGTGACGTTCTTATCCTCTCGAGTATCACCGGCGCAGCGGTGCTCATCAATGGCTACCACTATGGGATCGAGGACATGGGGATTTATCTGCCGGCCATCAAGAAAATAATAGATCCCGCTCTCTTTCCTTACGATGCGAATTTTTCCCTGTTGTTTACTCGATGGACGTCGTTTCATCCAGCGGTAGCAGCCGCAGTCCGTATTTCACATATTTCGCTTGAATCATTTCTTTTCTATTTGCATATCGTAAGCATCCTTCTGGTGCTGCTGGGCTGTCTGCAATTAATCCGCAAATGTTTTTCGCAGCCTGCCGCCCAATGGTGTGGCGTCGCCCTGGTGGCCACCTTGCTGACATTTCCGGTGGCGGGCACTGCGCTCTTTGTGGTGGACCAGCACCTGCATCCGCGCACGTTTGCCACCGCCTTCCTGCTATTCGGCGCCGTGGCCGTGCTCGAAAAAAGATCGATAGCTTTGCTCTGGATTTTCTTAACCGCGCTTTGCCATCCCACCATGGCTGTGTATGGAGCCTTCCATTTGTTCTTTCTCGCATGGCCAGAAAAGTTCTTGGCGCAACCCGCCCTCGCCTTTGGCAGCATCCCATTCGCAGCCCCTCCGAATCCGATTTGGCGGGAAGTCATGGCCGGCCGCGGCTACCACTATCCGTTTCTTTGGGCCTGGTACGAATGGCTGGGAGCATTGGCACCCATCGCGTTACTGGAATATTTTGCGCGGATCGCGCGGCGTGACGGCATGTCGACTTTCGAGCGCGTGTGCCGCCGGCTGATAATTTCAACTTCCCTCGGCGTCCTGATCGCAATTGTCGCCTCTGAGTTTTTACAAACTCAGACGCAGACCTGGGCGCGGCTTGAACCCATGCGTGTCCTCCACTTCACCTATGTAATATTCATTCTGTTTTCGGGCGCGATGCTCGGAAAATATGCGTTGCACGGGCGGCCAATGCGCTGGTTTGCGCTTTTCGTTCCACTGGCGCTCATAATGTTTTTTGCTCAGCGCCAGGAATTTCCGTCGAGTTACC
Source organism: Acidobacteriota bacterium (assembly GCA_003167215.1). Classification (GTDB taxonomy): domain Bacteria; phylum Acidobacteriota; class Terriglobia; order Acidiferrales; family UBA7541; genus Palsa-295. The sequence goes on from PMTV01000050.1 coordinate 26,863, forward strand.
ACATCGAATGGCCCCACCGGGCTCCCCGCAACGAGTGGGTAAAAGCATTCGAGTGGGCCCGCGACAATACTCCGAAGAGTGCACTTTTCGCACTGGACCCAAATTACGCAAAATTGCCGGGAGAGGATTACTACGGCTTCCGCGCATTCGCAGAACGAAGTATGCTCGCCGACGGTGACAAAGATGCCTCGGTTGTCGCCCTGTTTCCCGAGCTTGCCTGGCAGTGGAATCTGGAAGTAACAGATCGGGGAAATTGGAAGCAGTTCACGCTCGCGGATTTTGAGCGCTTGAAGAAAAAATACGGCGTGACCTGGGTGATCGTAGTCCGGCCTGGCGTTTCCGGCCTTTCGTGTCCGTATGCCAACAGCGAAGTAATGGTCTGCCGGATTCCTTAGTCACTGAGGCGCTTCGTTTCGACTTATTTCTTGACTGCCCAGTGCTGGCCAATGCCCCCGAAGAAGTACGAGCGCGTCGCCACGCGCACGTATCCGGAGTCCTCGAGCAGCGCGGAAAAGTCCCGCATGGAGAGAAAGCTCCGTAGTGAATCTGGAATATAGGTGTAAACGCGCGCACGGCCGTGAAGCAGCAAGCCCCAGACGGCGCCCTGCGCGTATAAGTACGCAAGATAAATCTCGCGCAACACAGCATTCGACGGCAGGAAAAAATCGATGCTGACTATTGATCCTCCGGCCCTCGTAACACGTTTGATTTCCTGCACGGCCGCCTTCAGGTCGGGAAAGTTTCGCAACCCGTAGCCGATGAAAACGCAATCGAAAGAATTGCCCGCGAAGGGTAAGCACGCCGCGTCACTGCAGACCGCATTTTTCAGCCCCCGAACGCGGGCCAGTCGCAGCATGAGTTCGGTAATATCCGCGGCAATCACCGTTGCCCTGGGCAGGCGTTCGATCACGAGCTGTGAAATGTCCCCCGTCCCGCAAGCCAAATCCAGCACGGATGCGTTTTCCGCCAGCGCGGCTCTCGCTACGCTAAGGCGTTTCCACCGCCGGTCCAGGCCGAAGGAAAAAACGCGGGAGATAAAATCGTAGCGCGGCGCGATCGTGTCAAACATCTGCCGCATGAGGCGAGAGTCTTGGCGTTCTTCGGGAGATTTCATTTTCGGCTGTGAATCTTACCACTCATGCTTAGTTAGAAGCGCGTTTCCAAAGCGCGATTGTGCAACTCAAAAACCTTGCCGCAGCCCCTTCGCACAATTATCATCGCTGACGCCATTGCCAGACGAGGTGAGCCATGAAGCGATTCGCAGAAATGATGTTGCTTGTGATAGGGATCTTGTTGGTCACGCAAACGATTGCTGCGCAGGAATGGTCTCAACCTTGGGCGCGCGAGCGAATCGAGAAATCGCCACGTCATAGCGAGTGGATTACCGTGAAACACGACGGTCGAAACGTGGAGACTCTCGTCGTCTACCCCGAATCGAAAGACAAGCGGCCGGTTGTGCTCATCATTCACGAAATCTTCGGATTGAGCGACTGGGCCCAGGAACTTGCCGACGAAGTCGCCGCAGCGGGCTACATCGCTGTCGCGCCCGACCTTCTGAGCGGTATGGCGCCGAACGGCGGACGCACGAAAGATTTTCCCACAGGAGTCACTGAGGCCATCAGCAAGTTGAATCCCGACCAAGTCACGGCGGACCTGAATGCCGCAGCGGACTACGCCTTGAAGCTCCCCGCGTCGAACGGCAAAATTTATGTCGCGGGATTTTGCTGGGGCGGCGGACAGACTTTCCGTTTTGCAACAAACCGCGCGGACCTTTCCGCCGCATTCGTTTTTTACGGCCCGCCGCCCGCCACAGACGCGATGTCACGCATCAAGGCGCCCGTCTATGGCTTTTACGCCGGCAACGACGCGCGCATCGACGCCAAAATTCCAGACACAATCGCCGCGATGAAAGCTGCAGGAAAAACGTACGACCCGGTGACCTATGACGGCGCCGGTCACGGCTTCATGCGCGCCGGCGAAGCTCCCGATGCCTCCGACGCCAACAAAAAAGCCCGCGAAGACTCCTGGAAACGCTGGAAAACCCTGCTTGCGCAGTGACCTTAGCTTTTCCGCGAGTGTTCCCGTGTCGCCTGTGTCGGATATGCGCACTTAATCGCACAGTGATTTTCAAATGTCCGGCAGCCGAACTCTCCTTCGCAAGCAAAACTACTTCTGGCTAAGTAGATACAGGTCGGCGTGGCCGGCACGCCGAGCGTAGACCACGGTGGAAAGGTCGCGCGCGAAGTCGTAACCGTTGCCGCCCGAGCTAAAGGGGATAGCAAAGGGGAGTTTCACTGCTACCTGCGGCGAGCCTGTAAGCTTTCCGTCCTGCCAGCCAACCCGGTAAATCGTGACTTCGTGCTCCGACGGGATGGCGTACATGAGAAACTTCCCGTCAGGAGCAAATACAGACTGGAAGGTTGCGACACCCGGCAAAAGCGGAATGCACTTCTTTTCAGGGATGGAGAACTCGTAGATTCCAGTTTTTTCTCCAGCCCATACTGCACCGATCAGGTATTGCCCGTTGGGTGAGATTTCCGCAATATTGCCGCAATTCCCGCCGATTTTCTCCTGAGCGGAACCGTCCGGGTTCGCTTTCCAAATGGCCGGCACCGAAGAATCCTTCTCGAACCCGTTGATGTAGAGGGTTTTCTGGTCACGAGCCCAAAGCAAAGTAAAGACGGTTCCGCTGGACCAGGGAATCTGGTGGAGATCGCTGCCATCGGCTCCCACAGTATATGGTTTGTCTATAGCGCCGTTTTGCGCTACCACAAAAGCCAGGTGAAAACTGTCCGGCGCCCATGTTGTGGTTGCCAGGGATTCTCCCGTGGCGATTTTCACCGGGTTGCTGCCGTCAATGTTGGCGGTCCAAACTTCGGTGCGGTCCCTTGCAGGCTGGGCGACGTACATCAAGCGCTTTCCGTCCGGCGAGATGGAAGGTTGCGTCGCATTTTCCGATGCGATATCGGCGGTCTGCTTCGTGCGTACATTGTACGCGGTCAAAAAGCCGGTGGATTTGCCGTTCACGAAATAAAGCCCTTTTCCGGACGGGTCAACCATGGGCGAAAGATCCGGTCCGGTTCCCTGGGTGACCTGCGTGAGCGATTTGTCACTCAGGGTGTACTTCCAGATGTTCGTCAGGCCGCTCACCGTGCGGTCGAACAGCACGGTCTTGCCGGGCTCGCCCCAGGCAAGTTCCACGGTGTGCGCGGGTATGTCACCAAGCGCAACGATCGAGTGATTGGATAAATCCAGGTCGTAAACGTGAGCGAGCGGGAGCAAAGAGATGTTGTCGTTCGTGAATACGAGCAAGTGGTTGCCGTCAGGGAAGGGCAAAAGTCGCCGTGGCGGAAACAGCGCAGCATCCAGAGTATAAATCTGCTCCTCGCTGAGGCTGGATCTTTGCGTACGGAATACGCCGCGGCTGTTTGCTTTTAGGTAGTAGATGAAGTTGCCATTGGGGGATGGAACTAACGCGAAGCCCGACGCGACGCGATTGGGTTTTCCGCCGAGCGTGGGGACGGCCCAACCTTCGTCGTTACCTTGGTATCTCCCATAATAAATCTCGGTTCCGTCGGCGGAGAAGCTGTCCACAATCTTGTCGCCTCCGTCATTGGTGAGCTGAAGAGGCTCGCCACCGGATGTGAGTATGACAAAGACCTGCGAGATGCCGCCCACTTGCGAGGTGAACGTCACGGTATGGCCGTCGGGAGAAATCCTCGCAAACTCCATCGGCTTGTCCCAATGGCTGATTTGCGTAATCTTCGCGGGCCCGCTCGGAGCGCCCGCGCCACCCCAATAGCGATAGGCTGCAAACGCGCCAGCAACAATCAGCAGCGCAACACAAGCGGCGATGATCGGGAATTTTTTGCGAGCCGGCGCGCTCTGCGAGAAAGGCTGCGCGGCCACCGCGGCGCTCGACGAGATTTTCCCGCTCCCAGCCTCCGGAGCTGTATCCTGAACCGCCTTATTTGCCGACGAAGACACTCGCCCGGAATCGGTATCCCTCCGCAGCCGCTTCAAGTCCGTGCGCAGGTCCGACGCAGCCTGATAGCGCAGGTCGCGATCTTTTTCGAGCGCCTTGTTGATGATGTCTTCCAGCTTCGCCGGAAGTTCCGGGTTCAACCGCACAGGTGCCACCGGCGCCCGATTCAAAATCGCTTCCGTTATCACACCGGATGTTTCACCGCGAAACGGAACCGTGCCGGTGGCCATTTCGTACAGCACCACGCCAAACGAAAACAGATCGGTGCGAGCGTCGAGTTCCTTTCCGCGAACCTGCTCGGGAGACATATACGCAACTGTCCCCACTGCGACGCCCGGGCTGGTGAGGTCTTCCGGGCGCACTCCCGCCGTCATCTGAGCCGCCATGGTCGCGTCCGACGTCATCGAATGGACCGTGGCGAGGCGAATCTGTTTGGCCAGTCCGAAATCCAGAATCTTGGCGTGACCGCGCTCCGTCACGAAAATGTTGGCCGGCTTTATGTCGCGGTGAACAATGCCCTTGCTATGCGCGGCATCGAGCGCGTCCGCAATCTCGATGCTGAGATCGAGAAGCAATTCCAAATCCAGGGGACGGCCCGCGATGGAATGTTTTAAAGTCTTCCCATCGAGGCATTCCATTGCCAGGTAGGTCTGCCCGTTCTCTTCGCCGATATCGTGGATCGTGCAGATGTTCGGATGATTCAGCGCTGAGGCAGCTCGCGCCTCCCGCCGGAATCGTTCGAGCGCCTGCGGGTCTCCCGCCAATTCATCCGGCAAAAATTTCAGCGCAACGTTCCGGCCAAGGTTGGTGTCCTCAGCCTTGTAAACCACACCCATGCCTCCGCGGCCAAGCCGTTCGACGATGCGGTAATGCGAGAAGGTTTTGCCAATCAGCGAATCGGTGGGTTGCATGCGCTGCACATATTAGGTTGCAAGCGAAGTCAAGTCAACGAGCGGAACCCGGGTCGACAACCGCCGGGAAGATGGCTTGCCCGCGATCGAGTGCCTGACAAGTGCGCTTACCGGACAAATGACGGCTCAGCGTGGGCGGTTCGGAATTCGACTTCAACCTCCGATAAAGAGCCCGCCGTTCGGGGACAGCCATTGCCCGGTGAAATACGAACTATCATCGGAGGCCAGAAAGAGAGCTGTCGTAGCAACTTCGCGCGGCTGCCCGGAGCGCCCCATGGGAACCCGGGACATCAGCGCCCGTTTCAGAAGCGGGGATTCTGCCTGACCCGCCGTCATGGGCGTATCGATCCAACCTGGGCAGATGGCATTTACGCGAATGTTGCGCGACGCGACTTCTTTCGCCACTGCCCGTGTAAAACCAAGGATGGCGCCCTTCGCCGCGCTGTAGTTAGGAGCGTACTCGAGGCCGCCTAGTCCCGCCACGCTCGACATGTTAATGATCGCACCTCGATTTTTTGCACCCATCAACTTGAGCGCCTCGCGAGTACAGAAAAATGTTCCGTTCAGATGGACACCGATCATCCGGCTCCAATCTACGTCCGACATTTCCGAAGTAACATCCCAATGCGTGCCGATTTCACCACCGCTCATCAATTCCATAATGCGCGCGTCCGCTTTCCGCCTGATTTCTTCCCCGTGTTTGGCGTCCGTTTCGCCTATCCCGGCATTGTTCACCAGGATGTCGAGCGTGCTGTAGCGCGCCGCAATTTGCGCGAACATTGATTTCACCTCCACGCTCGAGGACACATCAGCCTTTATGGCCATGCAGCGCGCGCCGGCAGGCCCCATTCCTTCAACCGTTTTCTGCGCCCCCTCCAGCACGACGTCGTTGACGATCACGCTAGCGCCTTCTTCGACGAACAACGTGGCGATGGCTCGCCCGATCCCGGATCCTCCGCCTGTAACCAACGCAACTTTGCCTTCAAGTCTCACAGTGGTGCCTCCCCGGTTAGATTCGGTATTGCCGAAAACACGCCCTCGTCACTTGATGAAAACCTGTCGGATCGGAACTTCAGGCCCCCGATCTCCTCCTCTCCTGCCAGTTCCTGGATCTGACCAAGTCTTCCAATTTTCCTTTTCGTAGAAATCCACGGTCATTTCGCGATGCTTCGATTGCATCTGCCCGTGTTCAAGTGCTTCAAGCATTGAATCTTGCTGGCTCTTGTTTATGACACCATAAATTCGAACATGGTCGAATCGCTTTAAAAGGAAACCCCGCATCCCTACGTCGCAAAAAATCGCCGGGCGACCTGGAGTAGAGATCGATTCTGGGATGACATGTCCCGATGTTACCAAGCCTGCGATGGCCTTGCATTCAAGGAGGTCATTACCGCTGGTTGTCATGGCAGTCAGATAGAAACAACCATACGCGAGGGGGAAAAGGACCAACAGAGTCGTGACAGTTTTCGGAATGTAACGTTTCTTGATCCCTTCGGACTGTGAGGGGACAGAGTTTCCAATCATCGAAGCCGGCTGCGAAAAAAGTGGCGCGCCCGGAGGGGTTCGAACCCCCGACCTTGTGCTCCGGAGGCACACGCTCTATCCATCTGAGCTACGGGCGCATATCGGAAAAGGAGCGACGTTCGCGGTTGATTTTACTCTGCTTCTCGCCTGGTAGCAAAAGCAATCAAAGGCTACGCGCGCTACGCTCAGAGAGTTTTCCGGGAGCCGCCCGCTCAAAAGCTAATTGATCGGCCAGCCTCAAAAGCTGGTTTCCGAGCCCCACCCTGGCCGGCGCTGGGCATCATCCGCCGCGGGCCAAGTTCTTCACTTGCTTCGCTAGTTTTTCGATCTGTTCCGCCTTTTGAACCATGGGAAGAGACAGGGTATTTGTCGCGTCCGTTTTTTCCACTTCGTCTTTCAATTCCTCGGCCAGCTTGTAGATTCTCTCCACATTCTCTTTAATCTGCCGCTGATTCTGTTTCAGGATGTCCTTAGCCTCTTTGGAATTCGGTTTGATTTCATCGTTTGGCATCGGCTGGTTGATCTTGGGTGGCTCGGGGTTCTGTGCCGATTCCGGCCGAGCCGGCAGGCCGTTCTGAGCGCTCGCAATACCGGCGCTGGAAAACAGTCCCAACGGTACGCCTAACGCCATCGGGATCATCACCGTCAAAAAATGTCGCTTTTTCGCGTCCACCATAAGTCAGCTCCTATCGAAAAAAATGCTTGCCACGGTCGCGCGCTCCAGGCAGCTATACTTGCAGCGGAAGCTCCATGCACCAGGACGCGTGAATGGTATAATTCCGCTCCCCTTATCTTATGACTGATTCGCTCAGGCGGTGGATGGAATTTGCGGGCGTACGCGCGCTGCGCGTCCTGATTATCGTTTTCATCGCCCTTCTGGTTGCCCGCCTGCTGAGAGCCCTTACTTCCCGTCTGATTCACTCCGCCAAGTCCCCCTCGCGCGTGGCCCAGATGCGCGAACAGCAAACGCGCACAATGGCTGCATTACTCTACAGCGTTGGCCTAGGAATCATCGTCGGCGTTGCGGTTCTGACGGCGCTGCCTGAATTCGGATTCAACGTGAGCCCGGTGGAAGCGGCGGCGGCAGTAGCCAGCCTTGCGCTCGGATTCGGCGCGCAGAATCTCGTCAAGGATCTGATCAACGGCTTCTTCATCGTTTTTGAGGACCAGTTTGTCATCGGTGATTTGATTCAGACGAATGGCGAAATGGGACGCGTGGAACACCTCACTCTGCGCCGAACCGTACTTCGAAATGTTGCCGGTGCGATGGTAACCATTCCGAATGGACTTGTTGGTCCGGTCGCTAACCTTAGCCGGGATTGGTCGCAGGTTTTTGTCGACGTCACCGTTCCTTCGGAAGAAATGGTGGGACGCGCCCTTACCGCTTTGGAAAAAATCGCCGGTGATTTCCGCGATGACGCCGACTGGTCGCCGGCCCTGGTGGATGGCCCTCGCGTCCTCGGTATCGAGGCTCTTTCGCTCGATGGCACCGCGATCCGGCTGCAGGTGCGAACCGTTCTGAATCGCAAAGAAGACGTAGCGCGCGAACTCCGACGTCGAATCAAACTTGGCTTTGAGCAATCTCGCATCTCGCTTAGCCAGATGTACAATGTTTCCGTACGCGAAGTTCCACCGCCGAATTCCTAATTCTTTCTCGACAGGAGGAACAATGGGTGAAGTTACGCACGATCAGGTCAATTTAATGCTGCGGTTGTACGATATCCGTCGCGAACCTCGCCTTCGTGAAGCGCGTCAATGGTTCATGGATAATTTCCGCCCCGCCACGATGGACGACGTGATGAAGCAATATCCTCCGGCGAGCCAGGAAAACGCTTACTTCCGCATGGTCATGAGTTACTGGGATATGGTGGCCAGTATCGTCAACCGAGGATTGATCGATGAAGAATTGTTCTTCGAGAACTCCGGGGAGCAGTGGATCGTTTGGGAACGCTTGAAGCCCGTAGTCGGTCCGTGGCGGGCGCTTTTCAAAAATCCGCACATGCTCAAGAATCTTGAAGAACATTGCAAGCGCCTGGAGGCCTGGCGCGAAAAGCGTTCGCCCGGAACAAACCAGGCGATGCGTGACATGTTTGCCCAAATGGAAAAGGCCACGCCAGCCGCAAAGAAATAGGCTGGCCGGGATTGAGCGGGAGCGAGGGGCGCACACGGCCGCCCAAGTCGATGCCTCAAACACCTCGACTGCGGCAATTTCCCTAGGTTTTCGTGGGGAATTTGTGATAGCTTTTCTCAGACCCCGCGATCAGATTTTTTTATAAGACGTAAGGAATCCGGGAGCATTGCTTAGTTTTCCGCCCTACCCAGGGCATCCGGAGAGGAATATCCAAATGAATGTCCGTCATCCTGTCATTTCTACTCTCGTGCTCGTAATCTGCCTGGCGCTGGTAGTGCCTCCCGATGTCGCGGCTCAGGCAGCCCAAAGCGCCGGGAAAATCACTGCGGTGGTGCCGATCGTGAACGTGATTCGAGGCGCCCAGCAAGTGCCCGCTTCAACTTCTCAGCAAGTATTTTGGGGCGATGTTATTAATACCGGGCATCTGGCGCGCGCTCGCGTCGCCTTGGATGACGGCTCGATTCTGAGTGTCGGCTCGGATTCCAACTTGGCGATTGCCAAGCATGATGCCGCACAGCAGCAGACCGACCTGGATTTGAATTACGGGCGCGTCCGCGCCAAAGCGGCCAAGCTCGTGAAGCCGGATGCCCACTTCCAGATCCGCACTCCCGTCGGTGTTGCCGGCGTCGTCGGCACAGACATGGCCGTAATATTTGACGCTAACGGAAAGATGGAGGTCTTCTGCATCGAGGGCGCCTGCAAGGTTTGTGACACGGGCGGACACTGCGTTCTGATGAAGGGTGGCCAGGAATCCAGTGTTCGTAGCAACGAACCGCCGTCTCAGCCTGTTCAAGCTACGCCACTGAACATGACCGAGGCCGTAAATACAACTGCCACATCTGGCGCTGGTGCGGCCGGCGGAGGACTTGGAGTTGCCGGCGGCGTGGCCGTCGGAGTGGGTGCCGCAGTGGCAGCTACGGTCGCAATCGTGGTGGTCCGCGTTGTCACCAAAACACAATCTTGCGGCACGACCCCGACGAACACCGGCGTCCACGCCAATTGCACGAAGATCGATACCGGCGGGAAAATTAACGGACAGCGGGTGCCCTAGCTGCCGTGGCGTCGAGTCGGCGCCCTGTAGAGTTCAAAAACCTCATTGCTCACACATCTTCTTCTTCGCTTCGTGATCGGCGGAATTATCGTTTGTGGCTTTGCTGCGATCAGCGACGTCTTGAAACCGAAAAGCTTCGCCGGACTTTTTGGCGCTGCGCCGTCGGTGGCCTTGGCTACCCTGTGGATGACGATTTCCTCAGAGGGTAAAATCTACGCCGCAGCGGAAACTCGCTCGATGATTGCTGGTGCCGCTGCATTTTTCATTTATGCCTCCTGCGCGACCTGGCTGCTGATGAAGGGCCAGTGGTCCAGCCTTTCGGTTACCGTGAGTCTGATCCCGGTGTGGTTAGCCGTTTCTCTTGGTCTTTGGTTTTTGCTGCTGAGGTAAATGTTCTTGAATATCAGCGTCAATTTGTCGGCACTGCGCCAAGCGAAATGGTACCAATTTGCTCTACGATTCCTATTCGGAGGAGCCATCTGCGTTCTTGCGGGTATCGTCGCGAATAAATATGGACCCGCAGTCGGCGGCCTGTTTATGGCTTTTCCTGCTATCTTTCCTGCAAGCGCGACGTTACTTGAAAACGAACAGAAAGAAAAAAAGGAACGAGCTGGATTGCACGGCACGATCCGCGGAAGAAGAGTCGCCGGTGTTGATGCAGCCGGCGCCGCCATGGGAAGCATCGGAATGATCGTGTTTGCCGCGATTGTCTGGGGGCTCCTGCCGAAGCACCCTGCTCCCGCGGTGTTGATCGGCGCGACCACAGCCTGGTTTGGCGTTTCTGTGTTCGTCTGGCACATGCGCAGCATGTGGGTGCACTCGCGCAAGTGTTGAATTGAACAGTGTTTTCCGGGCATCAATTATTTCCCCAGGTGCAGTCATATATGTGTAATGCCTCGGTCATTCTTTCTCGAAAGGCCGGGAAGGCAGCAAGAACTGCAACCCAAAGTAGCCAACGAAATATGGCTGGGTGGTTCCTGCTGTTTGCATGCTGCGTCCGGCCATTAAGAGGAGGATTACCGGAGGGTGTATCTTGTAGCGGAGTCCTCCCTCCAGCGTTTCTTGGTTCGTGGATGGATGGAATGTTCCCGTTGAGTAAAATTCCGCGTCCAGTTCCAGGTTCTTTGTAAAGTCATGGCCGACGACAAGGCCTGCGAGCCACCCGTCCGGCCCGCGGTGTACGAGATTGTAGCCAGCCTCCCAATTCAGATCGATCGGGCCAAGCTTTTTAGAAAATTCGAGAGGCAAGATCAAGCTCGCACCTCGCGGGGTGATTCCTCGCTCGACGGAGTTATTCGGATTATTGATGGAGAGCTGCGGAAAAAGTGACATAGCGAATCCCGAGTCCTGATTGTCGTAGAATCGCCATTTCACTCCCAATTGGTCCTGCCCCAGCCCGTATTTCACCGGCGAGGGATTGTCCACGCGCAGCCACGCGTTTTCGTAAGTCAACTGGATTCGATCGCCGAGGCCAAGGTTGATGTCTACGTCCGGAGTGTGCGCGACCGAATGGTCGGGATAAAGAAAAGGCATGTAGGCCAGATTAATCTCCCATTGCAGGTTTCCAGGGGTGCCGGGATCGTTGGTGTAATACGGCGGCCCGCCCTGCGCAAAAACGGCGGGGCAAGAAAATAAAAGAAGGCAGACTAGCCGGGAGGAAATTTTGGAGGCGCGGGCGAGAATCGAACTCGCGTATGAAGGTTTTGCAGACCTCTCCCTTACCACTTGGGTACCGCGCCTTAGATTCAAAGTATAACGAAAATCGCGTTCCGTTTCAGCCCGGAAAAGACGCGCGAGGTTCCATTCGCCGCCAAATGGGGCCGGCCAGAATTTAGGTTGGCCATCAATATTTATTCCCAATTTATTTTATGTGCAGCTCGTAGGGCAGGCGCGCCTGGATGGGTTCCATGAGGCCCAGAATGTGTTGCAGCGTGGCTTCCAGGGATCTTGATTCGTTCATCTGTTCTTTTTCGCGCTCAAGAAGCTGCTGAAAGAAAGTCTTCTCTTCGGGAAGGCGCACGATGCGAACGGAATCGCTCGCGGGGATGTGGGCCAGCCGCTTGGCGACTTCGATTGCGTGGTCCGTACCTCCCAGCTCGTCAACGAGCCCCAGGTCTTTGGCCTGCGCTCCAGACCAGACGCGGCCCTTGCCGACTTTGTCCACCGCTTCCACGGACATTTTACGGCCCGCAGCCACGCCCTTTGTGAATTCGTCGTAGGTTTCGTGCAGAGACTTTTCAATGTAATCGCGCTGGGCCGGGGTGAAATTCTGTTGCGCGGAAAAAAGCGTGGCGTTGTCGCTGGTGGCGACGTAATCCGTGCTGACGCCAAGCAGATTGAAGAGTCCCGACACATTCAGCTTGCCGATCAAGACGCCGATCGAGCCGGTTATAGTGTTCGGATCCGCGACGATTTTGTCCGCAGGCGAGGCGATCCAGTAACCGCCGGAAGCAGCAACATCCGACATGGAAACGACTACGGGTTTCACTTCGTGCGCGAGCTCCACTTCCCTGCGAATCACTTCGCTGCCAACCACAGAGCCACCACCGGAATCCACGCGCAGAACGATGGCTTTGATACTCGAGTCCATGCGCGCTTTGCGAATGTCCGCGGCCACCGAATCGCCGCCCATAATGGATCCGCCGGCGGGTGTGGTGCCGGAACTTCCGGAGACGATCAGGCCACTGGCGTAAACGATGGCGATTTTCTGCAGGGCAAAATTCGGTGCGTTCAGCGAAGTGCGGTAGCTATTCAGAGAAATCGGATTCCAGCCACCTGCGCGTCTTTTGAAGAAGTCCTGGACCTGGTCCCAATAACCGAGCTTGTCAACGATCTTGGTCGCCAGTGCATCGCCGGTAGCGAGCGGGCCACGGTTAAGAATTGCTTCAAATTCATCGCGGCTCATGCCGCGCGCTTTGGAAGTGTCGCCTAGATATTGTTCGTAAACGCTGTGCAGAAGCGATTCCACCTCTTCTTTGTGCGCCGGGGTAAATTTTTTCTCGGTAAACATGTTTCCGGCAGTCTTGAACTCGGCGATGTGATAGTACTCGGGGACGATTTTCAGCTTGTCGAGCGTGCCGCGGACAAAAATAGCCTCTGCCATCATTCCGCGAATGCTAACAGGCGTGGTGGGCACGAGCCAGATTTGCTGGCAAGCGCTGGCGAGATAATATTCCTGGTTTTGGATGCCGTCATAGCCCAGATAACAAATGCTGGGTTTGCCGCTCGCGCGGAACGCAAGCAGATGATTGCGAATCTCTTCGAGTTTTGCCCAGCCGGTTTCGAGCGGAGCGATACGGACTACTAGACCGGTGATGCGTGGATCGGTGCGAGCGTTGTCGAGCGCGTCGAGATAATCATGCAGGACAGGAATGGTGCCGTTGAAGGCGCTGAAAAAGTCCGGGACGCGCTGCTCTTCGATTTGGCCGGTCGCGTCGATAACCAGGACGGAATTCGAGGCGACGCGGATGCCCGGCTTCGAAGCGGCCCAAATAATGAGGATCACAAAAACAAACAATACGATGATTACAATCGCTCGCCGCTTGCCCCAAGTCATGGTCATTCACCTCTTACCCGCGCGCGTGGGAGAAATGGCTGATACCGCGGGCTGGTACCGCTGACAACAAGGTAGCATCGAGGCGGGCAAAACTCCAATTTGGGCTGCGGTTGATGTGTTCACGGCGAATATTCTTGCTGCTACCAGAGCGGCAGAAACGGAACAAAAAGGAGGATATCCATTTCTGAATTTTTTGGCGATTTGAGCATGTCGCGCTCGTTTGTTTTCAGTGAGTTGGAGCATGTTCTACTTCCTGAGTTTGGCGATTTAATTTTGCAGCTTCGGTGTTCGCGGGGGGATCCAGAGGAACAGAAAATGCAAGAGCAGATCCCTCGCTGCGCTCGGGATGACAGTGGACAGAAATCGGGGACTCGTTCGGAGCGGAATGAGTATTCTCTCCGGATGCGTTCTGGTGCTGCACAATTACGATGTGCTTGGTGGGATGCTTAACCCATTCTCCGAACTCGTTGATGTGAGTGTAGGCGTGCACGGCTTTGACCACGGAAGAGGCTGTAACTTTGACGATTTCCGCGCACTCGATAACCGATTCCAGGGCAAGCGGACGGCTCTTCGGCGACGGGCAAAAATGCCTGTGGCATGGACGGGCGTGGCGTCGCGATGGCCGGGCTTTTTGAAAATGGGACGCACGATTCTGGCTGCCGCGGGATTTCATCCAGAGAGCCTGCTATTTCGCGATGCTCGCAAGGCAAATTGGCAGCGAGGTTTGAAAGAGACTGCGGCGGTTGTTTGCGATTCGGTGACCGCGTCAGAACTGCCGAAAACATTTCGTGTGGTGCAATTCCCTCTCGTTTCGGAAGCTACTTTGGCGGAGCTACGGCGTTACGAGAAGTTCATCCGCAATCCGCTCGTTCCTTCAGTGTGACCCTGTGGCGATGAAATCCCCGATCGACTACGAAGCCTAAAAAAAAAGGCAAGGACACGTCAAAACCCGCACCCTTCGAAAAACGAAGAGTGCGGCACCCTGAAATTCGGTCTTCGGCGTAGGGGGAGTACGGTGTGCTGCCGAGGGGTCTCTGTGGCAGGGCGCTTCGTAAGTCCTTTGGCACTGCTCTTAAGCTGTACTTTCGTCCAGTTGTTCGGCGGCGGCACGCACGCGCATCATCGAAGCAGGGATTAGCCTGCATTGGCATTTGTGTCGGTGCCACTAGATCGAAACACCTGGAGAAGACCTTTGCGTCGCGCGCACCAATGGCTCGTTGTCGCGTTCATACTTGTGCAATTGGGCTGCTCGGGCACAACGAAGACGCCTGGAACGCCGCCAGCGCAGATCGCTGTGAGCGTGATGCCGACCGCCGCGAATGTGCGAGCAGGAGCGACGCAGCCTTTTACTGCCAGCGTAACCGGCACAACGAATCAGAATGTGACCTGGTCGGTGAATGGGGTTGCGGGCGGCAACGCGACAAGCGGAACGATCAGCGGGTCGGGGGTGTACACCGCTCCGGCTAGCTTGCCGAATTCAAACGCGATCACGATCGGCGCCGCGTCCGCTGCGGATTCCAGCGCGAGCGGAACGAGCAAGGTCACGTTGTGGAATGCCACGCCGACGGTCAGCAGCGTAACTCCGACGAGTTTTACCGCGGGCGCCTATACGCTTACGGTGACGGGCAGCAATTTCGTGAGTGGCGCGCAAGTGCTGTTTGGAGGCGCGGCGGTCACTACGGCCTATGTTTCAGCTACGCAGCTTACCGCGACGGGTTCGGAATCCAGCGCGGGACTATTTGCCGTCAGCGTGAGCAATCCGAATCCAGGGAGCAGCACTTCTTCAGGCATCAACGTGACGGTGACGTCGCAATCCGGCGGCAATCCTCCACCGCCGAGCGCTTGCAGCGCAATCAGCCTCGGGCAGGGCGGCAGCCTCAACGGCTTCCTTCCCTTTCCGGCGGATAACGCATGGAACCAGAATATTGCAGACGCGACGGTGGATCCGAATTCCGCCGCGATTATTAATTTCATCGGAGCAGGCGATCCGGTGCATCCGGATTTCGGCTCCGGCGAGTATCAAGGATCGAGCATTGGAATTCCTTACATCGTGGTTGATTCAGACCAAGCGCCGGTGGCGATTAATTTCACAGCCTATGGAGACGAGAGCGATCCCGGGCCGATGCCGGTTCCGGCGAGCGCGCCGATAGAGGGATATCCGAATCCGGGAAGCGGCGACCGGCACGTGCTGGTTCTCGACAACAGCAACTGCTGGCTGTACGAACTCTACAGCTCGTATCCGCAGAGTGATGGGAGTTGGAATGCGGCGTCCGCAGCGGTGTGGGATTTGACGGCAGACGAGCAGCGGCCACTGACGTGGACATCCGCCGATGCCGCGGGGCTTTCGGTTTTCGCCGGGCTCGCGCGCTACGACGAAGTTGCCAGCGGGGAAATCAAGCACGCGCTACGGTTCACGCTGCAAGACAGCCGCGCGGCTTTCGTGCCGCCGGCTTCGCACTGGGCTGCGAATTCAACGAATGCGAATGCCGCTCCCATGGGCATGCGTCTGAGGCTGAAAGCGAGTTTTGATATTTCGCAGTTTTCGGCCACGAACCAGGTGATTCTGACGGCGCTGCAGCAGTACGGCATGATCATGGCTGACAACGGCTCAAACATGTACATCAGCGGCGCGCCGGACGATCGCTGGGATAACGATGACCTGCACAATCTGGATCAGGTCACGGCTTCGGACTTCGAAGTGGTGACGATGAATCCGATCTACACGCAAGCTAACTTGCCTACCGGAGCAGCACCGGCGATTTCGAGCTTCACGGCAAGTCCCTCGACGGTTTCCGCCGGGGCGCAAGTGACGCTGCAATGGAATGTAACGGGAGCGTCGTATTTCGATGTGACGCCGGAAGTTGGCGCGATCCGCGGCGCGAGTGTGGTGGTTACGCCGTCGCAGACTACGACGTTTACGCTCAACGCGACGAACGAATTCGGACGCACGACTTCAACCGTCACTGTTACGGTGCAGTGAGCAGCCGCCTCTGACCAACCCCTTCGCTCTACTCTGATCGATAAACCCCGGGCAGAATTAAGAGAAGGCGAAGCTATCTAGGCGTGATTGATTTGGAGCGGTCTTAGTGAGGCCTTTGCTGCGCTGCTCGTTGTTGTGCTGCGGCGGCTGCTGCGGCTCTGGCCTGGGCTTGCGCGTTATATTGGTAACCTGGTGCGGGTTGAGGCGGATAGCCGGGGCGCAGACCGGGATTGAGCGGGTTCATCTGACCAGGTCCTGGTGGCGCACCACTTTGTGCGGCCATTAGTCTTTGTTGATCGCCGGCGAGCTCAGGGCTACTCGGGTAATAAACCAGCATCGCGTTCACCAAGTGGAGAGCGGCAGGAAAATTCTGCTGCTGGGAGAGCTGGTTGAGCTGCGTGCGAAACTGATTGCCGAGTTGCTGCTCCATCGCTTTACCGGCGGGATTACCCGCTTTCCCGGCGAGGATAGCCCAGTGAAGCGCGCAATCATTCGGCGGCTCGAAGTAGCGCGCCTGCGCGTAGGCGGCCTGCGCATTTGAAAGCATGGCTTGACTCGGATTGGCGGAAGATACGGGAACGGTTGATGCGGGAGCAGCCGGCTTGGCGACTCGCACGTTTTCTCCAGGCGCTTTGGCCGGCTCGGTGCTGGCATCGACAACTTCCATAACTCCTGTGCCGCCCGGCTTGCTTTGCCAGTTCATATCGAAGACAACGCCATCGTGAACGTCGATGACGCCCGAGCCTGAAGCACTGCTGGGCTTTCTGCCGGGGCAGGAAACCAGTCCATCAATGGAATACTGCTGCTGCCCTTTGGGCACGTCGTTCGCGGCATAAGGATTGGTGGCGAGATGAAAGGTTTTGCCGGCGACGGTCATATTCAGATTCGGCGTGCACAGATGGCGATCCACGTTGTATTTCAAGACGATGGTGGCAGTGGCGGGCGCAACCGGCACAGGAGCAGGCTTTGGATGCGGCTTGAGAAAATGCCATCCGGCAAGAGCAGCGACGACAACTGCGGCGCCTGCGGCTATCGGAATCCACGGAGGTTTCGTCGCGGCGGCAGGAGAGCCGCTCGCAACTTGAGCGCTCGGCGCGGGAGGCGGGACCGCACGCACGCTGGGCGGAGCGGTGGGAGCGACGTCGGGCGCCGGGCGCGTGACGGCCGCGGGCGGAGCAGGCGGAGTTGAACTCTCCACGTCGGCACGAATGCCCTTGGCATGGAGGCCGGCAACCAGGGCTGGAATGATAGTGGGGATTTGATCGGCGCGAACGCGAGTGGCGTTGGCGGCAGCCATGGCCTGTTTCCAACCGGGCCTGCGGTGCGCGTACTCGTCGTGGGTCAAGTCCAGAAGCAGCGGCAGGGTGGCTTTGTTAGCTTCGACGGCGCGGACGATCTCGCGCGTAATTTGGTCGGAGGGCAGCGAGCGAGGAGAAATAATAATGGCCATCGCCTCGCAGTCCGATATTGCTTTGAAGGTTTCTTCGAAGTAATCCGCGCCCGCGGGGCAATCGCGTTCGTAATACCAACTGCTATAGCCGTGCGACTCCAGCTGCTTGGCAATTTCGTGCGCTACGCCGCCGTCTTCCTCAACGTAACTGACAAAAACCTTTTTGGGCCCTGAATCCATGCGCACTCCCGAAGGACCGCTCGGATTTGATCGCAAGAAACCGCAAGTATTGTCTAATACCCGTTGCGGCTTTTGCAAACTGAAAGCGAGTAACAGTACTGTTCGACTCTGATTCAGGACTGCCACCGGGGAGTTGTTGGGCCGGGTTTGGTCTTCTGGTATAGTGGCGCGCTCCAGGCGATTTTTCGGGACAGTAGCGGCAAGTTCCTAAGAAGTCCCAAGTTCTTCTATCAGCAAGCGGAGATGGCAATCGAATGGCAGAGAAACCATACATTCCCCACCCGATAGATACGTCGCGGGTCAGCCTCAGCGAGGTGCAGCCGTTGCTGGAAGACCTGGCGCGAAATGCGCATGAAGTGTGGGCGCAAAAACGGATCGAAGATGGGTGGACGCTGGGGCCGCGGCGTGATGATGCCCAGCGTACGCATCCATGCCTTGTTCCCTACGAGCAGCTTCCGGAATCCGAGAAGGAGTACGATCGAGCCCTGGTGAATCAAACGCTTAAAACGATTCTTGCATTGGGGTATCGCATCGTAAAACGGTGAGAGATGGCAACTCCGGCATCGGCAGTATCGGGTTCATTCGATGACATGGATGACTCCTTTGAGATTTCGTTTTGCCGGGAGAAAGTAGAAGCGGGTCACAAACGTTATCTGCCTCTTTTCAATGCGCTGAAGCTGGCTGAGGAATTGATCCTCGACAAATTTCGGGAAGCGGACGAGCGCGCGAAGACTTACCGGAGCAGATACCAGAACATTTCCTTGGGTGCGGTGCTTGCCGGATTGTTCGCGGTCATGCTAGGGATCTGTGAAATTGTTTTACCCCACTTTTGGCCCGTCGTTTCCGAACTACGCCTGGCAGTATTTGAATCCGCCGCAGCCGTCATTTGCCTAGCTTTAATCCTTGTGGGAACTATCGGTAAACCGAAAAATCAATGGCTGCTGGCGCGATATCAAGCGGAAAATCTACGGCTTCTAAAATTCAAGACGCTCATGGACTCCCGTCTATGGTGCGAAGAACCTGAACAAATCGATAGGAGCGGTGAAACGCCTCCGGATCATGTTCGTGCGGAAGTACGCGACGCGGTTCGTGCTCTCCACGGATTGGTTTATGAAGACGTGGCGGAACGTGCGGCGCAAGGTGTGGTACCGGACGTCTCGGAAATACATTGTCCTGATAGTTGCCATGAGGCACTGCAGGAAATAATTCAATATTACCGTGACAAACGGCTCGCCACACAGATGGATTACCTCGCGGCCAAGAGCGACGAAGAAGAAAGCGGCGGTAGAGTGTGGCGCTTGGCGACAAGTATCTTATTTTTCGTCAGCTTCGGCTTGGTCCTGTTCCATTTGCCGTTCGTTACCAAGACGGATAAGCTGAAGGACCCCAATGACTTCAAGGACCCCTATTACTTACTAACCAGTTTACTGCTGTTAGGGGCGGCGTTGCTGCCGGCCATGGTTGCGGGAATTCGGACCTACCGCGCTTCTCGCGAGTTCGAGAGGAACGCTTTGCGCCATCGCGCAACGCTTCATTCGCTGGAAGGGCTAAATGTGGAGATGGGCAAGGCCAAGAACCTGCCGAGAAAATTCCGAATTGCCCGAACTTGCGAGCTGATTCTGGAATTCGATTCTTGCGAATTCATGCGCTTGCTGCGCGAAGTGGAATGGTACGGCTGACGTATTGAGGCCGGGTGTTGCGGCTCTCGGTCAGAAAATGGGCTTTTTCCCTCCGCAAGGTTGCCTGCTTCATTCCGCCCCGCCTGATTTCCTCGCGCGATTCAGCGCAACAAAAATCCAGAACTTGGGTTGAATCGGTCTGTAAACAAGCGGGCTACCAGCCGGAAGCGCAGTATCCGGCGGCTGAATGACGAGAAATGGCTACGGTGGCTATGGAACGGGATTACAGGGTTTCCGGCATGGCCCAGAATTAGAGAAATGTAATACTTTCTTGCCCGACTGTACTACTCCCTCAATCAAACGGGGCGAGTAACCTCTAGCGGGCCGAGTTAAATTGGAATTGATTGCAGGATTCGCCGGGGGTAAAATTCAGGCTCACGGAACGGTACTTGCGGCCGGCTATTACACAGGTTTGACCCACAGCCGGCGGGGATAACTGTCGCTTCGGAAGCCGCGCGGTCTGGTGCAGTCCGCAAGCGGAGGTGATATATGTCGACCAATACGTTGCAACATTCAGCTAGCGCGGTGCAACATACATGTCCTCAATGCGGCAGTTCGATCGTCCGCCGATCGCACAGGCACGGAGTGGTTGACCGAATACTGCAGATGGTGCGATTTCGGCCCTACCGTTGCCAGGAATGTCACAACCGATTTTTTAAGATTGCGGCGTGAAACAGGCTAGTGAATCGGCGGTTAACCGAAGACGATTCCGAACTCCTCGTAGCATAAACCAGAAATTTTAACTGAGCCGCCCTTTGCAGCCGGGGTGCGCGCAGTGGCAGTCAATATCAGGAGTTTTTTCCATTGCCTCGCAGGCTTCGCTGCAATACTTCTGTGATGTTACAGTGCACGAGCATACTGGATGAGCGCACTTTTTCCCTTCGTTAGCCATTTGCAGCTCCAGTTAAAAATTTCAAAGAAGAGATTCTTTCATCTTATTTTCGAAGCTCGTTTAAATTCCGAAATCCCATGCGAGATTTGAGGAGGAAGGCCGCGAGGCCCTCCTCCTCAAGGGATTTAGTCAGTGGCGCCGGCTGCGCGACGATTGAGGTCGCGGTCGGATTTTGAGACGTCGGAAGAAGATTCGCTGGTGGAGGAAATGTCTTCCCCGCCGGTGTTCTTCATGACTTCCTTCGCGCGCTTGATCTCGTCGGAAGTATCGCAATGCACCGACAAGAGAATTCCGCCCTTTTGAATGCGGCCTTCGTAGCGTTTTGCCTCGTACTCCGGAATGCCCAAACCGATCAGAGCACCTGTAAAACCGCCCACTGCGCCACCTACGCCGATGCCGGCCAATGCGGCCATGATCGGGCCTGCGGCGATGAACGGACCCACGCCTGGAATCGCGAGAGCGCCAATTCCGGCCAAGAGTCCCAGAGTTCCGCCAATGACGGCGCCAGATCCTGCGCCGGCGGCTGCGCCTTCAGGAGCCTTGGTAGCCTTGTCCGTTGCGATGGGCTTCGCACCCAGATTTTCGGGCAAGAGGACCGAAACGTCTGAGGTTGAGAAGCCGCTCTTTACAAATGTATCGACGGCGCGCTCGACTGTTTCGCGCGAACCGTAAATCCCGAATACTGCAGTTTTCTTTCCTGACATTTTTTGTTTCTCCTTTTTTCTATAAGTAAAAGACGAACTTCCGCGAAATCGAAAGTTACTGTTTTGGAGCAATTTGAAGCTGGTCGGTTACGTTGTCCGCGCCAGCTACGGCAACGGCCTTGGCTACTATGTTCGCCTTGTCGTCCGCAGTACGAACCGGCCCCTTCAAAGTGACCTTCCCGTCCTGCGTGATGATCTTGATGTTGTGACCGTAAGTGGAGAGGGACTGGTCCTGCATGATGGATTTGCGAATTTGTTTGGTAGTGTTGCGATCCGCGGGATTCATCTTTTGCTGATCGGCGGTCGTTGCATCTTTACTGGCGTCCCCTTGATTATTCTTCGTGTTGTCAGGGGCAGGCTGCTGACCGCTCTGTGGCACGGGGCTTGCGAGCAGTGATGCGCCGAAAAATAAGGTAGCTCCCAAAACTGATAAGCGCTTCCCGAATTTCATTTTTAGATCTCCTTTCGTCAACAATGATCTTCGTGTGAAAAATGGAATCAAATATCAACAACGCAAACCGGTTGCTTAATCCTTGCGAGAGAATCATAGCTTCAATATTGAATCGAACCTATACAGGGAACGGGGTAGATTACAGGGGGGCATTCGGTATTGCATTGTGCTTAAAGCATTTAAGGCAAAACACGTACCAGGTCAGAAAGCGGAATTCGCAGACCCTCCCCGCGTCAGGGCTCCCGCCGTTCTCCCGGTCGTTGCTAACCATGTTCGTTGAGTGTGGGTTCCGGACAAAATACGGCTTCTATCCGCGAATAGAATCAAGTACTTAAGAGGCACCTCCTTAGTACTAGAGGCCCATTTTCACCGGCGATTCGCCCTGTTATTTTTCTCTAGTCCAGAAAACTGCCAATGAGAATGCCAGAAATCTCGAAGTGTCTGCAGTGGCTACAAGTCGCGCGCAAGACTCCGGTCGTTCTGCGCCTGCGGACGAAGTTCCTGTTGTCGATCGTTCTGATCATCGCCTGGCTTACGTTCGCGACCTTATTGATCGTAGGGCGTACCGCGCAGAAAGAAGTTGAACGGGGGATGGAGAAGGACACGCGGAATTCGATGTTGACGTTCCAGAATCTAAAGGCCGAACGCCAGCTAGAAGAAAATCGCCAGGCGGAATTGCTGGCCACGCTCCCCACGGTGAAATCGCTCCTGTCGGAAGAAGACGACACCCCGGAGGCGCAAGAAGCCGCGGAAAGCCTGTGGCTTTCGGGGGGATACGAACTCGTGGTGGTGGCCGATTGGAAGGGAAAAGTTATTGCGCTGCATTCCAACGTCCCCGGATTTTCTGAGGGCGATGCAGAACAAATGTTTTCTCGTTCGCAAAAGATAAGTGGGGCAGGGGGATGGTGGTACGGCGACCGACGTCTGTATCAAGTTGCGTCTCGCCCCGTCCAACTTGGACCGGCCTCTGCGAATATGCGTTTGGGTACGGTGGTGGTCGGACGCGAAATTGATTCGAGTGTGGCGCACGATGTGGGGCAGATCGCATTTTGCCGTGTGGCGTTGCGCTACGGCGACGAACTGGTGGTGAGTTCCCTTCCGGCGATGGATGAGCGCACGGCGGCAGATGCGCTTCTAAATTCTCCGGGCGCGAACAAGATTCAGATTGGGAAAGAATGGTATCTGGCCAACACAGTGGATTTGACTCCGGGCTCGTCTCCGGCGGTCACGCTGACGGTGCTGAAGTCTTACGATGATGCGACTGCATTTATAACACGGCTGAATCAGACTCTGATCGCGCTGGGCTTATTTGCCGTTTGCGCAGGAGGAGGGCTGGTCTTCCTGATTTCATACACATTCACGAAACCACTGGCGACGTTGGTGAACGGCGTTCGAGCGCTGGAACAGGGAGACTTCGATTATCCGGTGGATATTGGGGGCGGAGATGAAGTAGCAGAAGTGACCGCCGCTTTCGACCGCTTGAGAAGCACGCTGCTTCGAAATGAAGAACAAAGCAAACGGCTGGGAGAACAGCTGCGGCAGGCGCAAAAAATGGAGGCTGTTGGCAGGCTGGCGGGCGGGGTGGCACATGATTTCAATAATTTGCTGACGGTGATCAAGGGCCACAGCGACCTGCTTGAAGAAAAAATCACTTTGGCCACTCCGATGTTCCACAGCATCACGCAAGTGAAGAAAGCGACGGACCGCGCGACTTCGCTGACGCGCCAACTGCTGGCATTCAGCCGCATGCAGGTATTGCAACCGAAGATTCTGGATCTGAATTCCTTGATTGCGGAGACCTGCAAAATGCTGCCGGTGCTGATCGGCGAGGATATCGACTTCAAATTCTATGCGGCGCGGTCTCTGGGATTGGTGAAAGCGGATCCTTCGCAGATCGAGCAGGTCTTGATGAATTTAGCCGTGAACGCTCGAGATGCGATGGAGAAAAGAGGCGGCGAATTCACCATTCGGACGCGGAACATCGTCCTCGACGAGCAGTATTCAAAGGCCCATCCTCCCACCGTGCCGGGACACTATGTATTGCTGGAGGTGGAAGACACGGGGAAAGGGATGGACGCGCCAACTAAGGCGCGGATTTTCGAGCCGTTCTTCACCACGAAGGAGCTCGGCAAGGGTACGGGACTTGGTCTTTCGACGGTGTATGGGGTGGTGAAGCAGAGCGGCGGCTACATTTGGGTGGAAAGCGAAGTTGGGAAAGGTACAAAGTTTCAGATTTTCCTGCCGCAAAGCGGAGAAAGTGTGCCGACCGCCGTATCGGAAAGCGGCTCAGCATCTTCCGCAAGCGGATTCGGCACGATCCTGCTGGCCGAGGACGAAGAGGCAGTTCGAGAGTTGGCGTCTGAATTCCTGAAGGCAAGCGGGTATACGGTCTTGGTTGCGAAGGATGGATTAGACGCGCTGGAGGTCGCCGAGCAGCGCAGAGGTTCGGTCCATGTGCTAGTGACGGACGTGGTGATGCCGCGAATGAGGGGCACGGAGCTGGCGCGGAAGTTAAAGCGCTGCCATCCGGAACTTAAGATCGTTTATATGTCCGGCTACCTCGAACACGACAGCCAGGATAATGACTACGTGCCTGACTCGGAATTTCTGCAGAAGCCATTTACGCGAGAGAGCTTGTTGCGGAAAATACGAGAAGCCATCGAGAGCAAATCTAATGCATCCGAATCCGTCGGAGTCCGCTAGGGGCGCCCGCTGATTTCCCGCACGGAACCTGAGACATCTGAGGACTCGCAGGAGCTAGGGCCTTGATTCGCGGAGAAAGCGTGCGGCTTCTTCAGGGGGAGTGGGGTTGATGTAAAAGCCGGTGCCCCATTCAAAGCCAGCGACCTTGGTTAGTTTCGGCATCATTTCGATGTGCCAATGATAGTGGTCATTGATTTCTTCGCCCATAGGAGACGTGTGGATCACGTAGTTGTAAGAAGGAAACGCGAGGACGGAATCGAGCCGGGCGAGGAAATCGCGCAAGATGCGCGCGAGACTTCCGTAATAGGGAGCGGGCATATTTTCGAATGCTGAACTGTGCTGCCGGGGGAGAATCCAGGTCTCGAAGGGAAAACGCGGGGCGTAGGGAGCAAGCGCGATGAAATAGTCGTTTTCGAGGATCATGCGCGTGCCGGTCTCGATCTCCTGGCGAATCATGTCGCAAAAAATGCAGCGCTCTTTCTCGTCGTAATAATGCTTGGAATTGTCCACTTCTTCGCGAACGCGTTTGGGCACGATGGGTAGCGCGATCAATTGCGAATGGGTGTGTTCGACGGTGGCACCGGCGGCCTCTCCGTGATTCTTAAACAGCAGGATGTAGCGAAAGCGGCGGTCATTCTTCAAATCCAACATGCGATCGCGGTAGGCCCAAAACACTTCCTCGACCGATTTGTCACTGATGGTGGCGAGCGTAGATTTGTGGTCCGGCGTTTCGATGATGACTTCATGGGCGCCGACGCCGTTCATGCGGTCAAAGAGGCCTTCGCCTTGGCGGTCCAAGCCGCCTTCAATGCCGAGCGCGGGAAACTTGTTGGGCACCACGCGCAGCGACCAGCCGGGCGTGTCTTTTCCGCTGCCGTTGCGGCCATAGGCGAGGATTTCAGGCGGAGTTTTTCCTTCATTGCCGGGGCAGAACGGACAATTCGCGTTGCCCTTGATCTGAACGCTTTCGCGGACAAAATCCATGGGGCGTTTGGCCCGATCGGTGGAAATGATAACCCAACGCCCGGTAATTGGATCTTTGCGAAGCTCCGGCAAATTTTTCTCCTCGGCGGTACGATTCCGCGATCGTATCAAGCCGGAATGAGCGCTATGCGCTACGGATTATTCCACTATGCCGGACAAGCACAAGGGCTACAAGCGGTCATCGTGCGTGTCGAGCATCAAGCCTGGTCTTGGGCGAAAGCCGCTTTATGGAGGCGCACAGCTGGTTTTTGACCGAGGCTGGTCTCAATGGCGAGAACGTCAAACCTCCACGGCGTATTTTCCAAGTGGCGAGCGCGAAGAAATTGCCGAGCCATGCGGGCCAGGTTGCGGCGTTTTTCGTGATTGATGGCGTCTTCCGGCCGCGATTGGCCTAACTGGGAGGCGACGCGAGTTTTTACTTCCACAAACGCGAGGACTGGGCCGTCGTAGCCCACGATGTCGAGTTCACCTTTCATTCCAGGCACCGTGAAATTCCGGGCGATCACGACGTAACCATGACGGCGGAGATACCAGTAGGCATAGGTTTCGCCGCGAACTCCTGTCTTTCGCGCGCGCTGCTTAGCGGACGCTTCGATGCGTGCTTCGGCCAGGCCTTTACGAGCGGCAAAATTCAGAACGGAATACATGAGCTGAGAAATCATCGTGAATCATCCCGATTATAAGATACCTGCACCAGAATCGGGCAGAAAGCGCTACAGCGTTCGCTCGATCTCCGTGATGATGCCATCGAGGGTGCGAACTGCAAACTCGGCTTGTTCCTCGTCGATCATGAGCGGTGGGCAAAGGCGCAGAGTGGTGTCGCCTGAACCAAGGACGAGAAGACCCTTGTGGAACGCCATCTGGACGATGCGGTTACGCAGGTCGGGCGCTCGCTCCTTAGTCTTTTGGTCGCGCACAAACTCAACGCCAATCATCAGACCGCGGCCGCGAACTTCGCCGACGATTTTGTGCCGCTCGGGCCAGTTTGCCGTTTGCCGCTTGATGAACTCGCCCATGCGAGCGGCGTTGGCCATGTAACCTCGTTCAATTAGGCCCAGCGTTGCGAGGGAAGCTGCGATGCAAACGGGATTGCCACCGAACGTGGAAGCATGCGCCCCAGGCTTCCAGTCCATCACCGAAGCCTTTGTGATAATGGCGCTGAGCGGCATGCCGGAGGCAATTCCCTTCGCGGTGCAGATAATATCGGGCTCGACGCCGGCATAATCCACGGCCCACCACTTGCCGGTGCGGCCCATGCCCGATTGCACTTCATCGGCGACGAGCATGATTCCATACTTGCGGCAGATTTTTTCCAGGCCTTGCAGGAATTCCGCGGGGGCGGGCAAATAACCGCCTTCGCCTTGGACCGGCTCGATGAAAATTCCGGCTACTTCGTCGGGATCCACACGACGGCGGAAGAGTTCATTTTCGAGATACGAAAGGCAATCAGCGGACGCGTTCTCCGGACGGATTCCGTAGGTGCCGCGATAAGTGTCCGGGAACGGCATGTGAAATACGCCGGAGAGTAGAGTGCCAAATCCTTTGCGCTGGACTGCCCTGCTGGCGGTGAGTGAAAGCGCGCCCATGGTGCGTCCGTGGAATGCACCGTGAAAGGCAACGAGCTTGTCGCGCTTGGTATGATATTTGGCCAGCTTGATCGCCGCTTCCACCGCCTCCGTGCCCGAATTGCCGAAATAAACACGCTTGGGTTCCTTGCCAGGCGCAATGGAAGCAAGCTTCTCGGCCAATTCCACCATGTTGGGATAATAAAAATCCGTGCCGGACATGTGAATCAATTCGGAGGCTTGCTTTTGAATTGCGGCGACGACCTCAGGGTGGCAGTGGCCCGTGGAAACGACAGCAATGCCTGCGGCAAAATCGAGGAACGAGTTGCCGTCCACGTCTTCAATCACCGCGCCGCGGCCTCTTTTGACGACGAGTGGATAATCGCGCGTGTAAGAAGGCGAAACTACGCGCCCATCGCGCTCTACAACCTGCTGGGCCTTGGGGCCCGGCAGCGGAGTAATCAGGTGCGGAAGCTTGGTTTCAATATTTGTTTCCGTCGCTTGCATGTCTTCCTCCAGGAAGCAGATTTATGAAATCTTTATTTAAAAACGCGCACAAGTTTCTGCACGCGAGGAACGAACAGATAGAGGAAGAAGGACTTAATCGACGCCGAAGAGGTTCGGGCGTTCGTGGGAAGGCTGACTATGCAGCGACAGAATGTATTTCGTTGAAATCTTCATTTGTACTTCCAGCGGACGCTTCCGTCTTTCGTGTCTTCAACTATGATACCAGAATCGGCGAGCTGCTGGCGGATATCATCGCTGCGTTTGAAGTCTCGACGCTTCTTTGCCGCATTGCGTTCCTCGATCAGCGTTTCGATGCGTTCCGCGGGCATCCGCTCTTGTGACTGACCAAAACCGAGCTTGGCCAGCTTGTCATCGTCATCGTCCACGAGCACGGCCAGGATGGCATCTACTTTCTCCATAGTGGCGACGACGCGCGGAGCGTCCTGCTGCAGGAATTCGCCGCGGTCCATGGCCGTATTTATGTCGCGCACCAGATCGAAAACCGCGGCCAAGGCCATTGCCGTATTTAAGTCGCCGGCCAGCCCAGCGTCGAAATCCGTCTCGGCCTTTTCGGCACGCTTGAGGATTTCCGCGCTCGATCCAGCGGGAAATTGCTCCACCTTCAATCGCGAGACAAAATTCCGAAGCCGCGCGACCGAACTTTCCGCTTGCTTCAGACTGTCCGAGGTGAAATTAAGCTGGCGGCGGTACGGAACGGAGAGTAGCAGAAAGCGGATGGTGGAGGGCTTGTGGCCTTTGGCGAAAAGATCGCGCAGGGTAAAGAAGTTTCCGAGCGATTTCGACATTTTTTCGCCGTCAATGATCAAGTGTTCCGCGTGAAGCCAGAGCCGGACAAAGGGATGGCCTGTCGCCGCTTCACTTTGGGCGATTTCGTTTTCGTGATGCGGGAATGCAAGGTCCACGCCGCCGGTGTGGATGTCCAGGGTATCTCCCAAATATTTCATAGCCATCGCGGAGCACTCGATGTGCCAGCCAGGCCGGCCTGGGCCGATACGCGTCTCCCAAAAATGTTCGCCGGGCTTGGGGGCTTTCCAAAGAGCAAAGTCGCGCGCGTTCTCCTTCTCGTACTGGTCAACGTCAACGCGCAGGCCCGTTTTCATCCCGGCCAGATCGATCTTGGAGAGCCGTCCATAGTGCGGAAATTTTGCGATGCTGTAATAAATCGAGCCTTCGCTCGAGTAGGTCAGGCCCTTTTTTTGAAGCCGCTCGATCAGGGCAACCATGTCGTCAATGTGGTCCGTGGCGCGGACGAGCTCTTCAGGAACTTCCAGATGCAGAGCGTCCATGTCCTGGAGAAACGCCTGGACGTATTTTTCGGTGTACTCGCGGATGCTGACTCCGGCGGCCGCGGCCTTCTGGATGATGCGATCGTCCACGTCCGTTAAGTTCATGACCTGAAGCACGCGGTATTTGCGAGATTGAAGGAAACGCCGGAGAACATCCTGAAAGACGAACGTTCGGAAATTCCCAATATGCGCAAAGTCATACACGGTCGGGCCGCAGGTGTACATGCGAACCTCGCCTTTATGGACTGGATCCAGAGGCTGCAACCGGTTCGTCAGCGTATTGTGCAGGTGTATGGCAGTCATTTCAGGGCTGTGCAAGAGTGTAATTCTAACTGACGCATCGGTTTGCAGCAAAGCTCCGTGGCGCAACGAAGTTCCTGGGCGCCGCCAGTGTTTGCCCGGATGGATTTAGCGCGGTGGCCAACCCGAACGGATCTAGCCGATATACGACGCGGCGGAGAATCCTCTGGCCGGCGGGTACTGGAACTCCTACGGAAAATTTGCGGTTCGAACAGTACCAATAGCCCGTCTGTACCATTTTTTGAAAAATGTGTTCGGTTAGTCTATAGGCAGATTTGGAGGCTCGCGGCGAAAATTGGCGCGGGTCCGAAGAGAAAAATTATGAAAAAGATAATTCTGCTGGCAGGCATCGCGCTGCTGGCCGGCACAGCGCAGGCGCAGTTCGGCGGCTCACTAAATTCCGCGAGTGGCATGAACGATTCTCGTTCGACTATCGCCAACAACGTGGCCCCGGCTTCGGCTCCGCAGGCGAATGTGAGCGGGACAAACCCCGGCGAGTTCGTTCCCTCGACTTTTGAAAGTTACCAGCAAGCCGTAGCAACCGGGCAGGAAGAGCTGGACGCGAGGCCGCTCCGCGTGGCAGAGGTGGCGCGAATGCTTCAGGCGCGGAGAAAATTGGAAATACAAACGCCCGCGCTTATCGCCGAGCAGGACGATGACGGGAACGTCATCATCTCCAGCGGGAAACAGCGGGGAGCCGGCAAGAGCAATTAGCGGAACGATTAAGGATTCAGCTGAACCTGACGGCTGAGAATGGTCACGTCCCCTTGCGAATAGGGTGTGGCAGTCAGTGGGCGGGATTTCAGCACGAACATTCCCTCAAGAGGCAAACCATAGCTTAGATCCAGGACGTAGACTTCAACCGGCGTTCCTAAAGGCAACTCAAACTGTACCTCAATGCCTTTCGCAGTCATCGTCAAGCAGCGATACAAATCCCAGCCGTTAAAATAACGAAAGACCCGCGCGGTCTTCTGCGGAATTGGCTGGTCTTGTATGCGGACGTGATCGATTCCCGAATCCGGCGGGAAAAAAACCACGGCCTCGGGCGCACCGCGTTCAGACCGCAGCAGAGCGCGATAGTGCCGCATTCCTCCCGATTCGGAAGATTCAAGGATGGTGAAGGTGGGTGCGGCAATTTCCAGGTGCGGCGCGTCGGCGAGAAACGCGGGTAGCGAATCCCACGGAAACGAACCTTTGTCTAGGCGATGGAAGTTTGTTGCAACTCGAATGGGCTCGGGCAGGCGGCCGGAATCCGTATAGACCACCCATTGCGATCTGCCGGAATCGGCGTCCTGCCGGTATTGCAGATTGACGTGTTCCGGCGCCTTGGCCGAGTACGCGGGTGCGACAACGGCCGCGAACACCGCGAGCAGAGTGGCTACGAGCGCTGCGCCGGGAAGAGCAAATCGTGCAAAACCTTTCGGCTCGCGCAAACTGGCCAGCAGGGGCGCGAGCGGCGAAAGTAGTAGCGCAACGAGAAGTGCGATGCCTGCAAGTATGCGGATGCCCAGTCCGTCATAGAGCAAGATCACGTGGCCGAAACCCAATACGCCAGCTACAAATAAAGGCAAAGCCGCGGAGAGCCACACGCCATTGCGGGGTTCACCACGCCGCAACGTAAATGGCAATCCGACCAGCACTGCGGTGCAAGATGGAACGAGCAGAATGTAGCCAATTCCGCTGCTCAGCCAAGAAATCACAACTGAAAACAGCGTCCACCAGATCCACACACCGGCCCACAAGCCCCAATAACCGGTACGACTCTCGAAGGCGAGCGACAGGACAGTCACCACGGAAATGGCCAGACACCAGAATGCGATTTGCAAAGGAAGCGGGTGGGCCAGCCAGTTAGTCGGCGTGACGCCGGTAGCATGCAGGATTTTTTGGAGTATTAATGCAAGGACACCCGTGGTAACAAAAATCGCCAGCCAGTTGACGACTCCCCACAGGAGCGCGGAAGGGAGGAGGCGATTTTTAGCTATCAGCCATCCAACTTGAAAAAGCAGAAGAATCAGGGCGACGATTGCGACGGGAAAGCTCCAACCCGCCGGCCACATAACCACGCCGCGTTCGAAGAGATCAAAGAAAACAGCCTCTCTCACCGGTGGGCTGGTAAGGTCGCTATTCGCAAGCGCCAGAATCATTCGGAGCGCGTTATCCCCGTGATGCTGCAAGCTTCCGGGATCAGCATTTGCGAAATTATCGAGCTGGGTGTGATAGTGGTTCACATCCCCGATGAAGGCAAAGTTAGCGCCCTGGTATCCGGAGGCCTTGAACACGGTAAAATCCGTGTCGTTCGGTAGCTGCTTGTAGACCTGGTAGAAAATCGAACTGGCGGCAGGACGCGAAGCGTGCTGTGAATAAAGTTTTACGGCCCAATAGTTGGCGGTGCCCGTTTCGAACATCATGCTTGGGCCGGAAGTGCCGCGCGCTTCCAAGTTGACGGCCGCGCGAACGTCTTTAGCCCAAGGGCTCTCCGCTACAAACACACGCGCGCCGAGCAAACCCGCTTCTTCACCGTCGTCGATCAGAATAATGATGGAGTGACGCGGGACTGCGGTGGATTTCAGGGCGCGCGCAATCTCGATTACGGCTGCGACTCCCGCGCCGTCGTCGGAAGCTCCCGGACCCGCCGGAACAGAGTCATAGTGGGCGGCTAACAGCACCGACGCGCCAGGCTCGGCTCCGTCCAAGCGCGCCAGGATATTTTTTACCGTGGCGCAGGTCCCGAACTCGTCACACGAAAAACCAGTTTGCACTTGCGGCTGATAACCGAGCTTGGTGAGCTCATCAATGACGCGCCCGCGAACGACACCGTTTGCGGCGCTTCCGGTGGGATGCGGGATACCGTCGCCCACAAGATGATTAAGAACCTCACGAGCGCGACCGGCGGAAAACTGAGCGGCAGGCGCGCTGGCCGGCTGCGGCGCAGGGGGCCGCAATCCCGCCACCGAGAGAAAAAAAATTACGGCCAGGATGGCTACGGTAGGCAGTACTCGACGGGCCCCAGGCGTATCTTCAGGTTGCAAATACTCCCCCTGTGCGCGTCATCCTAGGATGCGACTGGTTTCAAGTCAATGCGGATGTGGGCTTAGCCGGTTGTTAAAGCGAGGTATTGGGCCGCCGTCAGAGGGACGACCGAGAGCCTGCCCTGCCGAACCAAAGGAGAATCGGCGAAGAGCTTGTTCGCTTTGATTTCTGCCAGCGATACCGGTTTGGAGAGCGCTTCCCCGGCTTGAATCTTAATCTGAGGTTTTTTCGGGTCCGAGATATCGACGGAGATCACCTTCGCTGTTCCCACAGCGGATTTTTGGGCGGCAGTTTCATAGATGATGAGCTGGGCCCCCGGCTTCATTTCGCGCATATTTCTCAAGGCCACGGGATTTGACACGCCGTCCCACACTGTTGCTTTGTCTCGCTGCAGATCGGCAAAGGAGTACTCGGAGGGCTCGGTTTTCAGCAGGTAGTAGTCAGCCATGGCGTCCACTCTAAGTCAAAAATGCGAGGAAGGAAACAGGGGGAGTGGGTCAGTTTCCGATAAGCGCGGTGGTCTCAATAGGTCGATGCAATACCAAGCGCGAGCCCACCTTGCATTGAAAATAAAAGCTAAAATCCCTCGCTAGGGTTCGACCAGCCGAAACGCTGCCCTGGCTACGTCTTGGCCGAGTATGGCCAAAGACATGGTTTTCCCGCGGAAGCATTGTCGAATCAATGCACTGGATGGTGTTGCATCGACCGGTTGAGCTGGCAGCGTTAATCAGGACTTACGACACTACGCGAGCCTCAGAGGAAACCACGACCTGGATTAGCGTCTATCCTCCCCTGAATGACCATTTTTGTTGAGCTTTTTCAGAAAGGCTTTCACAACGAAATATCCTACGAACAGATAGGTCAGAAACACTATGGGCGGCCACGGGAAGGGCGGGAGCTTGCCATACGCGATGCTGACCCAGAGCCATGTGTAGAAAGGGGCAAAAATAATCAGGGTTACGACGCCTATTCTCCAGCCCTTGCTAAGTGATCGCATACTCGAAGATCAGATTTTACAGGTGCTCTGGAGATTTCTGACTGAATACGCGAAAAATGATTGCCAAAAGGACACCTCAAACCCGTCAGTTACGCGTTGTGCCCGATTGGTCGGATTACCGGAAACTGACCCACTATGGAAACAGCAGGTATCGCAGCGCAGATAAGTTCCTACTGAAACAATTCGCAACACCGGCCTTTACACGGCTCGCGCGCCATGCTAATTTCTCTTTCCGTACCGCCGATCCGATAGCGCCAGGCGGCAGGGCCATTGATTAGCGACCCTCCCACGTTTTTGTCTCGAAAGACCTCCAAGGAAATTTCAAATCGAAGCCCCTTCTGCCGATGAGGCGCAGGGAGCGAACTGTGCGAGGGAACTGGTGTTAAAACTGCGCAAAGTTGAGTTGTTGGGCTTCAAATCGTTCTTCGAGAAGACGCCGATCACGTTCAGCGGCAGCGGAATCACGTGCATCGTTGGCCCGAACGGGTGCGGCAAGTCGAATGTGGTGGACGCGATCTCCTGGGTGCTCGGAGAACAGAGCCATAAGCAGTTGCGGGCGGAGCGCATGTCGGACTGCATATTCAACGGGACTGCCAAGCGGCCTCCGTTGGGTCTGGCGGAAGTGACTTTGACGCTGGTGGACCCGGAACTGTCGGAAGCCGTGGCCAAGGTGCTGGACGCACCGGAGGAAATGCCCACGGAGGCGGGACCCACGCTTGTGGAGGAGCAAATCTCTGTAGCGAACGAAGACGGCTTTCTTGAGATTCCTTCCACTCAAACTGACGTCCCAACAGAAGAAAATGCGGACAACCGCAAGCCTTGGAAGAAGCGCGCGGCTGAGAAATCTGCGATCGCTCTGAAACCTGGGGAGGTTGTTGTTGGTCGGCGGCTCTATCGCTCGGGACAAAGTGAGTACTTGATTAATGGGCGCGTGGCGCGTTTGCGCGATGTACAAGAACTTTTTATGGGCTTGGGCCTGGGACCCGATAGCTACGCAATTATCGAACAGGGCCGCATCGGGCAGATTCTGAATTCAAAGCCGATGGACCGCCGCGCAATTATTGAAGAAGCGGCCGGCATTACGATGTACAAGACGAAGAGGCGTTTGGCGGAAGCGAAACTGGAAGCTTCGAAGCTTAATCTCTCGCGTGTGAACGATATTCTGGCGGAAGTGGAGAAGCAACTTGCTTCGCTAAAACGGCAGGCTTCCAAAGCTCGGCGTTACGCGGAGCTGCGGGAACAAATGCGGGGCCTGCTGCGCAGCGTTCTGGCCAGCAAGGCGGAGCATCTCGATATCGAAGCTGCGCGGCTGGAAAATTTACTGCGCGAAATGGAGTCGGTGGAAGAGCTCGAGGCGCGCTCGGTGCACGAGCTGGAGTCCGAGCAAGAACGGTTGAGCGCGCGGAGCTACGAGCTGGACGCCGAATTGCGGCAAATTCATAACCTGCTGGGGCAAACGGCGCTGGACCTGGATCGCGCGGAAAACCGAATCACGTTTAATCGCGAGCAAGTCGCCCAAATTGACACACGCGCCACGCGTTTGGCCGTTGAATTGGAACAGGCTGAACGGCAGGCAGCGGAGCTAACCGCGCGGATGTCGGCACAGCGCGAGGCGGCGAGTTCTCTTCGCGGACAGACCGCACTGCTGGAGGCTTCACTCCACCAAACGACAGAGCAAGCCGCGTCCAGCGCCGGCGAGCAAGAACGGCTGGAAGCGCGCATTGCGGAGCTGCATCAGCTGGCAGCGCGGTTGGTGGAAGAATCGGCACGCGAACAGGCGGAATCGCTGCAGGCTGAAGAAGCAGCCGCCCGGCACGCAGCTGCCGAAGAACAGCGCGGCATCGCGCTGCGAGCAATCGAAGACGAGTGCGCTGTATTGAAAGAAAGAGTTGCAGCGGCTGAACGCACATTCGAACAGGCGCAACTGCAAGCACAGGAATTCGGCAAGGCGGTTCAAAATTCGCAGGCGCGGCTCGCAGAACTTCGACACAACCAGCGCGAAGCCGGGCAGCGGCTGGAAGGGATTCGTGAAAACCTTTCGGCCGAGCGAGCGCGCCGCACATCCATCGAGCAGATCCTGAGCGACCGGGCCTACACAGCCGACGCGGTACAAAAATTATTCAGCGTCAATCCGCAGCATAATCAGGCTTCCTCTGACGACGGCTTCCGAGCGATCGGATTGCTGGCCGATTACGCTGAGGTGCAAGAAAAATACGAAAGTGCCATCGAGCAATTCCTGCGGGATGAACTGGAATACATCGTGGTCGAATCGTTCGATCACGCCCGGGCCGGGATCGCGCTGCTGCGCAATGAAATGGGCGGGCGCGCGACTTTCTTTGTCGATTCGCAAGTGAATCTGGATATTCAGGCGCCCGAAGCCGACGGTTCCCTTCCCCTCGCGTCGGGCATAGTAGCGAGACTTGACCGACTGGTGGAATTCCGCGATCCGGTGGGGCCGACGGCGAAACATTTTCTCACCAAGCTTCGCACCGCGTACCTGGTGGAGCCCGCCGTAGCCGAACGATTGGCGCACGAAAATCCGCATAGTTATTATTTGACGCTCGACGGCACTTGTTATCACGGGCGCATCGTTTCCGGAGGCCGCGCGGGAGAGGCAGGCCCGTTGGCCTTGAAGCGTGAACTTCGCCAGCATGAGGCCGAGGCGATACGCCTGGAGCGAATCTGCCAGGAACAGCAGGAGCAACTCACTCAACTCGGCCATGAAATCTCCGCGGGCGAGTCCACCGTGGCGCTGGCAAATTCGCGGCACGTGGAAGCAGAAAAATCCCTGGTCGCGGCCACTCATCTTCTGGACCAGGCGCGCTTAGATCTGCAGAGAATCGAACTTCAAGTTTCTACCGAGCGCGAAGAAATCGGCCGGCTGAACTCCGAAGCGGACGCGGCGCGCTTGCGCGTGGAACAATCGCGGCGGCAACATGCGGAAGCTGTCCGTTTGCGGGCCGCTACGGAGACGGAGAGTTCCGAATCCGCCGAGAGACTCTTGCGGATGCGTCAAGATTTTCAGGTTTTGCAGGAACGGCTGGGCACAGGCCGCGAAGAGCTGGCAACCATGACCGAACGATTGGTAAGCGCCGAGGCCGCCGGACAAAAGGTTTCGGAGGAAATCGGCCTCGCCGAGGAGCGTTTGTTATCGTTGCGACAGCAGCAGAAAGCGATGTATCAGGAAAAGTCCGAGTTGGAGTCTTCCTGCGGCCAGCTCTCGCTCCAGGCGGACGACCTGCGTAAAGAGAAGCACAGGATGGAAGAACAAAAGGGCGCGCTCGAAAAGGAATGGGAAGCGGCCCGGTCGCGCACAGCGGTGCTGGAAGAATCCGTACGAGGAAAACGCCAGTCTCTCGACGAGCTTCGCGCCGAACGCAGCCAGCGGCAAATCGAAAAGGCGCGTAATGACGCGGATCGCGATTACCTGCGGCAGACATGCGTGGCGGAGCTAAACGCTCAGCCCGAAGACCTGATGGCGCAAGAAGCGCAATTGCTTATCGGCGAAGACCTGGTGACAGCGGAGACGAATTACAACGAAATGAAAGCCCGCGTGGAAGCCATGGGGCCGGTCAATATGATGGCGCTGGAAGAGTTTCAAGAGTGCGAGCAGCGCGAGGAATTCTTGCGACGCGAGCGCGACGACTTGGTTGCAGCCATCGAAAACACGCGGCTTACCATTACGGAACTGGATCAGGTGTCGCGGCAAAAATTCGAAGAAGCGTTCAACTTCATCAATGCGCATTTCACGATTGCGTTTCAATCTCTGTTTGGCGGCGGACACGGCGAGATGCGGCTCAGCGAACCGGACAGCTCGGGCGAAGCCGGGATTGACATTGCGGCGCAGCCACCGGGAAAGCGGCTGCAAAATATTCTTCTGCTCTCCGGGGGCGAAAAGGCCCTTACGGCACTGGCACTACTCATTGCCGTGTTCCGCTACCAGCCCAGTCCATTCTGCATACTTGACGAAGTGGACGCACCGCTCGACGAGGCCAACGTTGGGCGCTTCAATAAAATGCTGGCAGAGATGTGCGCGCAAACGCAGTTCATCGTGGTAACCCACAATCGGAAGACGATGGAGATGGGATCGGTCATGTATGGAGTGACGATGCAGGAACCGGGCGTCTCGAAGCTGGTTTCCGTCAAGTGGGAAGATGCCGCCTCCGCGGCCGCACCGAAAGCCGCCAGCAACGCCGCTTAATGCCGGATTGTTGTCGAAGCCATTGGGCGAATCATCGCTGAGGAAAAAAATTCTTAGGCGTTGACATCCAGTCTCGCTGCGCTAGAATACCCGCCTCCAGTGAGGAAAAATATCCAGTGTCTTCTCCACAAATGAGTGCCGTCATTTCACAAACTGATTTCCCCGGGCTGAAGCTTCGGGCACGAGGCAAGGTTCGCGATATTTATGAGCTTGGCGACCGCTTGCTTATCGTGGCTACCGACAGGCTTTCGGCTTTTGACGTCGTGCTGCCGACG
This sequence comes from Acidobacteriota bacterium, assembly GCA_003167215.1. GTDB lineage: Bacteria > Acidobacteriota > Terriglobia > Acidiferrales > UBA7541 > Palsa-295. The sequence continues at coordinate 64,226 of PMTV01000050.1, forward strand.
CCGATTCCCGATAAAGGACGCGTTCTAACGCAATTGTCGCTTTTCTGGTTCAAAAAGCTCGCAGACGTGGTTCCGAATCATGTTCTTACGGCGGAGAATTTTGACGGCGAGTTAGCACCGTACAAAAGCTCGCTTGCGGGGCGTGCAATGTTGGTGCGGAAGACCGAGCCGATTCCGATCGAGTGCGTCGTGCGGGGCTATATTTCCGGGTCAGGCTGGAAGGACTATCAGAAGAGCGGGAGAATCTGCGGCATCGAGCTCCCGCCAGGCCTGCGCGAATCTGACCGGCTGCCTGAGCCGATTTTTACGCCTTCGACAAAGGCTACCAGCGGGCACGATGAAAATATTTCTTTCGAGGAAACTATCTCGCGCATCGGCCGGCCCCTCGCCGAACGCCTGCGTGAGACCAGCTTGAAAATTTATCGCCTGGCGTCTGAACACGCGCGCGCGCGCGGGATCATCATGGCCGACACAAAATTCGAATTTGGATTGATCGGTAACGATATGATCTGGATCGACGAGGCACTGACTCCTGATTCCTCGCGCTTCTGGCCCGCCGATCAATATGCTCCGGGCAAAGCGCAGCCATCCTTCGACAAGCAATACGTTCGCGACTATCTGGAACGCATCGGCTGGAATAAACAACCTCCGGGCCCTGCTCTGCCGCCGGAGGTGGTTAGCGGAACGCAGGAGAAATATCGAGAAGCGTATCAGCAGATTACCGGCCACTCACTCGACGGAAAGTAAGGACCTTCGCCCGGGCGTATTACTGCGGAGCGTGAAACCGTGAAAGATCAATTGGAATCGCTGGTCGGAATGATGGTCGAGCGAGGTATCCTACTCGAAGAAGCGGTCACGGAATTCGAGAAAAAATTCATCAAGCGAGTGCTGGAACGCCTCAAGGGAAACCAATCCCGCGCCGCCAAAGCGCTGGGAATCCATCGCAACACTCTCAGCCGTAAAGTCGGAGAGTACAAGCTAGACCACGTTAGCCGCCGCCGCAGCTAGAACGCCAACAGACTCCAATCGAACGACGTGAGGGGTTACAGGCCGAAGGACATCGCTTCGTATCGCCGGTATCAGTGCGCCAATCTAGACGGACAGGCTTTAAAAGAAAATGGCCGGCCCAAAAACGAGCCGGCCAGATTCTTTAAACTTGCTCCGTGAACGCTACTTTCCGGGATTTTTCGGAGCGACCTTGTGAGGGGTATGCTTGCCCTTTTCGGCCGGGATGTCTTCAGGGTTCACTTTGGCTTTGTCCCAGTGGAGCATGAAAGCCGGATCGGGATCGTAGCTGACGATAGTGCCGCTGAAGCGCACGCCATCATCCTTCTGCAAGCGCGCAGCTTCGGGCTGGCCTGGAACTTTTACATCGAGATTGGCCTCCGTCGCCTTTTCAATTTCCTCGGGCGTGGCCCCAGTGACCAAGTGCAACTCCACAGAATCGGTTCCGGGGACGACGTCTATCACTTTACCGACGACTTCCGGGAATTCGGCGCCGCAGATGGCCAGCCAGGTCATTTTGGCTTTGTCGCCGCCACCTTTGAGATCCGCGAGCACGGTCAAAATGTTACTCGAAGCTTGAATTTTCTTCAGATCGTCGGCGCTGGGAATGGTGTAGGTGGAAGGCCGGTCCGGAGAATTCGCCGCCAACTGAAGCAACTCCGCTAGCTGCGCATCCACTTGGGAGTCACATCCAGGTTGCTCGTAGGCGAGAATTTGCTTGCGGAGGTAATCTTTGACCTTGGCGTCGTCGGGAATCTTCTGGTCGATGGCGCGCGCCAAGTACCAGAAGCCATCGAGGGGCTGCGGAGGAGTTGACTGCAAATAAGAAAGTCCCAGACGGTAGTTTGTTATGGCGTCAGTGGGATTCACAGCCAGAGCCGCTTTGAAATACTGAATGGCGCTAGGGTAATCCTTCAGGGTGTAGGACGCGGACCCGGCCGTGTAATTAAACAGAACGGTTGGCCCCTTCTTCTGCTCGGCGAACTGGTCGTCGGTCATGGGAGGGGTGGCGGGCTTGGCGATGCTGGTCAGGATCTTCAGTCCTTCAAGAGCCGCCGCGCGAGCCTTGGTGAGCTGATCGGCTGCGTCGGCTGCCTTCTCGTTGAACGCGTAGTTAAACGCCAGCGATCGTGTGTAGAGAGCTTGCAAGCGGGTTCCGGCATCAAGCTTATCGCCCAGGGCGACCAGCTTATCGGCGTACTCGACCGTTTTCGGATAGTTTTTGAGCTCGTTATAGCTCGCGACGTAGAGCTGCAGGACGTAGGGCATCAAAGTGGAATTGGGGAATTTTGCAACAAAATCGTCGAGGCACTTCACGCGCATTTGCGCGTTGGTTTCCGCGTGGCAGGCCTGGAAACCGTTATATTCCGGCATAGTGTAGGGAGCCGGCTTATTTTGATCCTGCTGGTCCTGGGCTGCGGCGGGGCGCACGGACAGGCAAAGCATCCCAAGGATGGTGAAGAACGCTCCGATAATGGCAAAAGACTTTCGCATATTCTTCCCTGCCTCCTGGGCCGAATTCACTTTTGGATAGAAACGAACTTTGGGGCTGCGACCCGCATAGAATAACGCGGTAAACGAATCCACGGGATTATAGGGAAAGCTATTCAAGCACGCAAGGTGAATCCGCCTGTGGCTCTCAATTTATGGGGTCTGGAGGACGTCCGCGCACGCCACCGCCTCAATGTTATGATGTTACATCTCGGTAAAGAGTCGCCTCGCTGGAGCGCACTGATGGCGTCGGAAAAACCTCTGGACGGTAAGATCGCACTCATCACCGGCGGCAGCAAGGGAATCGGACTGGCCATTGCGCGAAGTCTCGGCCGGCTGGGAGCGAAGCTGAGCTTGTGTGCCCGGCATGCGGACAAGCTCGAAACCGCGGCCGCTGAGCTACGAAACGAAGGTGCCAAGGTGATGGTGACGGCAGCGGACGTCACACGCGCGAGTGATATTGGGAAGCTGGTGCAGAAAACGGAGCAATCTTTTGGTGCGATCGACGTCCTGGTGAACAATGCGGGCATTGGATACTTTGGTCCTTTCCAGGGAGCGGCGGAGGCTGATTGGGACGCAGTATTAGACACCAATCTGAAGTCTGTGTTCCTGTTGAGTAAAGCTGTGGCGCCGGGAATGATCGAGCGCCGCGCCGGGCACATTATCAATATTGCGTCATTGGCCGGCAAGAATGCTTTCGCCGGCGGGGGCATCTACTGCGCTTCGAAATGGGGCCTGCTGGGATTGACTGAATGCATGGCGGAGGACCTGCGGCAATACGGCATAAGAGTCAGCGCGATTTGTCCGGGAAGCGTGGCGACGGATTTTTCACCACACCCTGGAAAGGATGTTCGTAAGATGCTGCAACCAGAAGACATAGCCCATGCGGTCGAGGCTATCGTCCTGCAAGGCCCCAAAGCTTCATCAGCGAGATTCTGCTGCGGCCCACCCAAAAACCCTAGTCCGTGAATCCCCGACGCGTTGTGCTGCATCTGATGCTTTGATATCAAATGATTCCAGGTTAAACGACTTTGCCAACTCACTTCCAAGGATCGCCGGAAACAAAGCGAGCGCTCAACGCTTTCATCAATCTCGCGCGTGCCACGAATTCGCTGCAAGCCAGGCTCAGCGTTCAGCTCGAAGGGCAGGGTTTGACCGTGGGGCAGTTCGGCGTCCTCGAAGCGCTGTTGCACCTGGGGCCTATGACGCAGTGCGTGCTGGGTGAAAAGCTGCTGCGCAGCGGCGGAAATATAACGCTGGTGATAGACAATCTGGAAAAACACGGACTCGTGCGCCGGGAGCGGCAGACGGAAGATCGCAGGACGATCGTGATACATCTGACTCCGAAAGGGATGCGGTTGATCAAGCGCGTTTTCCCAGGACACGCGAGAATGATTTTGAAGGAAATGAGCCAATTAAAACCGAAGGAACAAGAAGACCTGCGCCGGCTATGCCGAAAGCTGGGAACCGGCGGGAGAGCCAGTTCAGAAGCAACCAAGAAGGAGAAAAAACATGATTCAAATCAGACCGAGTGACGAGCGCGGCCACAACAAGCTGTCGTGGCTGGATACGCGATTCACATTTTCGTTCGATCAATATTACGACCCGGAGCACATGCAGTTCCGCTCCCTGCGGGTGTTGAATGAGGATATCATCGCGCCCGGACAAGGGTTTGGCATGCATCCTCATCGCGACATGGAAATTCTGACGTGGATTCTGGACGGAGCGCTCGAACACCGCGACAACATGGGTACTGGTGCGGTGATCCGTCCGGGTGAGCTGCAGCATATGACGGCGGGTTCGGGCATCCTGCACAGCGAATTCAATCCATCCCCCAAGGATTCGACTCATCTCTTACAGATATGGATCGTGCCGGATCGTAAAAACCTGAAGCCGGAGTACGAGCAACTGACATTTCCGGATAAGGACTTGCGAGGAAAGTTTCATCTGGTGGCGGGCCGGCAAGCGCCCATCAATATTCACCAAGATGCGAATCTTTACATCGCTCGACTGAACGAAGGCGAGGAGGCCAAACATCCGTTGGGAGCAGGCCGTAGCGCATGGATGCAAGTTTCACGCGGAGCGGTCGCGTTGAATGGAACAAAGCTAAAAGCGGGAGATGGAGCGGCCATTTCACAGGAATCCGAAGTTCGCGTTGAGGCAACAACACCGTCGGAAGTTCTGCTTTTCGATCTGGCGTAAAATCCACTTGGAAAAAGGAGAGGAAAAATGAACGATTCTTCGAGCAGCTTTACACCGTTGGCGGGCCGAATCCTGATCAGCGTTTTGTTTTTGATTAGCGGAGTTTTCAAGATAGGCGGGTATTCGCAGATGGTGGGCTACTCGACCGCCAAAGGCGTGCCGATAGCGAGCGTTGCCATCGCATGCGCCGCCGTGATTGAACTCGCTTGTGGGCTCGCCATTCTCGTTGGCTTTCAGACCAAGATCGCAGCCTGGATTTTGTTTCTCTACCTAATACCGGTCACATTCTTTTTCCATAACTTCTGGGCGATGCAGGGCGCAGAGCAACAGCAGAATATGATCAATTTTCTGAAGAATGTCGCGATCATGAGCGGCCTGGTAATCCTTGCCACATACGGCGCAGGTCCATATTCGATCGATCATTCGCGTGCTGCGAAAGCTTGAAAAGAAAACTGTTTCAGAGATGAAAGCGCGGAGTAGCGGCGGCAATAGAACAATACTGATACGAAAATGTGAGGAGGAAGTATGAGCTCATTAAAAAAACCGGCGGAAACGAGTGCGCCGATTCATGATTTGATCAGGCATCGCTGGAGTCCACGCGCGTTCGACGCCAGGGCGGTCGAGCCGGAGAAACTTCGAAGCTTGTTTGAGGCCGCGAGGTGGGCTTCATCGTCTTACAACGCGCAACCTTGGTACTTCATCGTCGGAACGAAGGACGACCCGGAGAATTACAATCGCGTACTGGATGCCTTTGTCGAATTCAATCAAGGCTGGGCAAAGCAAGCACCGGTTGTCGCGATTAGCGTCGCAAAGCTCAAATTTGACGATGGAAAACCGAATCGCCACGCGTTCCACGACGTGGGACAGGCAAGCGCGAATCTAACCATTCAGGCGGAAGCGCTTGGTTTGTCCGTTCACCAAATGGCGGGAATTGATGCTGAGAAAGCGCGGAAGCTCTTCCACATTCCTGCGGATTACGAGGCCGTCGCGGGAATAGCGTTGGGTTATGCGGGTGATCCTGCATCCTTGCCGGAGGAATTGCGCAAGCGCGAGCTCGCTCCGCGCCAGCGTAAACCGCTCGATTCCTTTGTATTCAGCGGAGAATGGGGCAAGAGTTCGCCCGTGGTGGAACCAAAGCACGGGTAGCAGCTTTCTCGGAGCCAGGCGGGTCACCGAACAAACCTTTTATTTCCGGTGGCCCGGTACCGTCCGCTCAGGGCAGCGGTCTTCGGCCTGACCGATCTAGAACTGCCTCGCGATGGTGCCAATCAACACGCGATTCGTGTCCGAATCGAATAGAAGCGCGGTGTTGTCGTCGATCACGTAGTAAACGAGGTTGTAACTGACATCCGGATTTGTAGCCACAAGCACCGCCGTTCCACGGCCATTCGGGCCTGGGGCGGAAACCGAGCTGCTAGTGGTACTAATCGGGTCCGTTTGGATGCCAGCGTTGAAATCATTGATGTCGAGATTTCCGCTGGAAACGTGCGAGGAGTCCAGGGTGACCTGACCTTCAACGTCCTGCTGATAGGAGCCCGGCTCATCGTGAAATATTCCCTGGCCCGCAAGGTTCAATGCAAAGCTGCCGGAGGCGGGCTCGGTGACAACCTTCTGCAGGTAAGCTGAACCAGTGGCCACAGCAGTGGAATCGAGCTCGAGCATTACCGCGGCGGGCTCAACGGTTGTCGAAGTAGCCTGCGCTGTCTGATAGGTTGCGAATTGAAGCGTGCTTGCTCCGGTGGCACACAGTCCTAGCACGATGCGGCCTGTTGATGGAGCCACAGAGTAAGTGCAAGCGCTGAGCGTCGTATTTGGAGTGACCGTGCCGGCGTTGTTGGTGTCGAGAGCTCCTCCGGTAATGCTGTTTCCGCCCGCAGTAAAAACTCCCCCTGATGCGTAGGCTCCGCCAGTTGAATTTCCCCCCGCGGTAAAGACGTAGTTAGCCGACCCGAGGGTTGACGACGGGAAAGAAGTCCCCGCAGCGCCGCTATACATCTCGCCGGCCAGGTAATCGTTGTCATCGATTTCGACGAGATAAAGATGCGTTGAATCCACGATGTAGAACGCATATTCATTTTGTTTGCCGGTCATCGCGCTGGTGAGAGTTATGGTGCCGCGGCCTGTGTCAGGCGCGGTGTTGTCCAGGGAGTAAGAAACAGTGAGCGATGTGTCGTCCGGCTTCACAACGCCGTTATCGTTGAGGTCCAGGACGCCGCTTCCGGTCTGAAGAGTGCTGCTTCCGCTGGCGGTAAATTTGCCGGCAATACCCATGGGCAAAAATGAAAGATCGGCACCCAAACCGGAGAACACGTAGGGACCGGTAATGGTGGCAAGAGTAGAGATATCATTTAGATTCTGTTGGTCGATGGTGCCGCTGCCGGTGGTGCTGCGGTCAAAGCGAATCATGAGGGCGTGTTGATTCGAGGTTAGAGCAAACTGCCAGGTGCTGGCACCCGGCAATCCCGAGTTCAGTAAGACGCCGGTGCGGCCGTCTGCGCCGACTTTGTACGTTCCGGCAATTTGGTAGTGCTTCGGGCCCGCGGTAGAAAAGCCGTCTACGTCCTCGACACCACTCTGAATATGGCCGTTGCCGTCCGCGACAAAGCTGCCTGCGACCGCCATAAAACCAGACTCATCGTCTCCGGAATAAGAGAACGCGAATGGTCCGGATAGCGACTGGTCCGAAAACGCTATGGTCACCGTTGCGGTGGCTGTTTGAGCGGGACTGACGGTGGTATCTTTCGCAGTGACCGTGACAGTAGCACCGGGCGGAGGAGCAGGAGGCGCGGTGTAGAGTCCGGTCGTTCGATTGATTGAGCCGATACAGGTGTCACAGCTTGGGGTTGTGGAGCTTACCGTCCAGGTGGCGTTTGCGTCGGCCACGTCATTGAGAAGCGCGGAAAACTGAAAGCTACCTCCGGCCCCCACGGTTGCGGTTGTCGGCGATACCGCGAGTCCCAGTCCTGCGCCAACCGTGATGGTGGCAGTATTTGACGTCACGACGTTGGTGTCGGTCGTACTCGAGGGATTCTGGGGAGCGGTGGCAGTAATCAACACTTGGCCGTTGTTGTTGGTGGGCGCGATCTTGGGAGCGGTATATATGCCGACCTGACTGTCATCGGGAGAATTCACAATGGTGCCGATCGTGGTGTTACCACCGCCAATGCCGTTTACCTGCCAGGTTACGGTCGTGTCCGTCGAGCTGTTCGTGTTGGAGAGTTGAACGTTCGCGGTGATGTCGAACATGGTATTGAGATTAACCGTCCCCGCCGTAGGCGAGATCGTGATCGCAGTGACGGATGCAGAGCCGTTGCTGCTGCCGCCGCAAGCCGAAAAACCTAGAATGAGTGCCACTGCAACAAACGAAACAGCCAGAATCGAAATTTTCGCCTTGATGGTTTCCAGTCTCATGCTCACCTTTATAATCTCATTTTTAAGCGCGCTTTGAGCATACCGTTATTCCTGCTCAAAGAGAAAAAGTTCCTGTTTATTTTTAAAGCTATGATGCAGAGGCCCACCGGACGGTTGCGCGGGTCAGAGCTCGCGAAGAGCCAGGGCCACGGGGCGCCGCGCGGCCCGTATGGCAGGAGGAACCCCACCGATCAAGCCCATGAACAACGCGAAAACGATACCAATGACTAGAAGCGTTGGTGTTATGAGGAACGCGAAGGCGACGGAAGAGAAGGTTTGCATGTTCAGCGTGCTGGTGGTGAGACCGTTGAGCGGAAGGACCGCGACCGAGCCCAGTAGTCCCCCGATGAACGCGATGAGCAGAGCCTCGAAGAGGAAGGACATTACGATGCTGAAAGCGCCGAAGCCGATAGCGCGCATGGTGGCGATTTCACGCGAGCGCTCAGATACCGCGGAGTACATCGTGTTGAGCGCGCCGAAAACCGCGCCGACGCCCATGATAACCGCTACCAACGCACCCAGCTTGGTTATCAAGGTGGTGAGGCCGCGAGATTGTTTTTCGTAATAGTCGAGTTCGCGCGTCACCTCCACGGTCAAGCGCGGGTCGGCGGTGAGGGAATCTCTGAAAGCGTCGAACGCCGCGGGCGAGGTCAAATGCACGGTGACCGATTGAAAAATATTCACCGGGCGCTTGTACACCTGAGCGAGCACGCGGGCGTCGCACCAGATTTCGGAATCGAAAGCGCTGCCTCCCGCGTCGAAAATTCCAACTACCTTCCAAGTGCCGCTGCCGAAGCTAACAGTGTCGCCTAGATTCAAGCCGGAGTAGGTGCTCGCGACGTTCCTGCCAACAATCAACTCTGAAAGCCCTGGTTCAAAGAACCGGCCTTGCGAAATGTGCACATTCTTTCGAACTTTTAGAGCATCGGCGGAGACGCCGCGTACTTGAACATTCGCGTCGGTGCCCGTGGATTTCAGGGGAAAATTGGCGATCACGACAACTTCAGGGCTAACCAAGGGCGCGCCACCTTCGCGGGCGACGCCGGGGGCGTCCTGGATTACTTTCACCTGGTCGAGCCCAACGGCACCGTCTAATTCGGCGCTTGAGCCGGCGCGCATTATTAGAGCATTGTCCGCGGATCCCGACGAGACCAGGGTGGCATGAAAGCCGCGCGCGAGGGAAAGCATGGCGATGAACACTCCGACGGTGCCGGCGATCCCGAGAACGGCCACGATCGCGGAAACCCAGCGGGCTCGAACGCTGCGTAGGTTGTAAACGATGGGGATAGCCATGGCTCAAACCCTCCTGAGTGCGTCAACCACGCGCAAGCGCATTGCCGTTGTGGCAGGAAGTATCCCGGCGAGAATCCCCACGGCCAGTGAAATCGCAACTCCCATGATCATCGCTGGACCCGGCAGGCGGAAGTACGGCAGGAAACCGTGAGTAGGATCACCGCCCATGGTGAAGAGTTTTGACAAGCCTATTCCGACGCCGCCGCCGATGACGGCAATCAGAATTGACTCACCCAGAACGAAGAACAAAACGAAACGGTCGGTGTATCCGACGGCTTTAAGGACCGCCAGCTCTCCAATCCGCTCGCGCACGGCGATGGCCATGGTATTGCCGGTGACGAGAAGCAGAGTGAAAAACACGACGCCGCCAATGCTGAGGATCAGGAATGAAATGTTGCCGAATTGCTTAGCAAATCCCGTGGCTAGGGCTTTTTCCGTTTCGGTCTTCGTTTCGTAAGGAGAGTTCGCGAAGGTATCGTCGATTGTCTTTGCAACGCTGCCAGCGTGGTCGGGATCATCGAGTTTCACGATATACCAGCCGATCAAGCCTTTCTCGATGGTGCGGCGCTCGTCGAAATAATCGTAGTGAAACCAGAACTGAGTGAGGTCGTCCTGGTCGCGCGATCCGGTATAAATACCGCGGATGTTGAATTCCCAGGTGCCTTGAAAAATCGTGCCCTTAATTGGAACGCGGTCGCCAACTTTCCAGTTGAAGCGCTTCGCAGTTGTGGCTCCGACAACGGCACCTTCGCGATCAGCCACGAACGCTTTCCATTGATCGTCAGGGATGACGAATTCCGGGAAGACCTGGCGCTGGTTTTCAACATCAATGGCGAATTGCGGAAAGAAGTTTCGTTCATCCTGGTAGATGCCGCCGAACCAATTGTCATGAGTGACGGCTTTCACGGCGGGGATGCGAAGGATTTGATCGCGATAGGACATGGGGAGAGGCTGGATAATGGCGACTTTGTTGATCACGTCGAGACGGTCAACGCCGGCCAGATCCACTCCTTGATTGAATGCGCCGTGGACGACTACGAGGAGTCCGAAAAGAAAAAGCGCAACGGCGAACGAGCCAATCGTCAGCGCGGTGCGCAGTTTTTTGCGGAAGAGGTTTGCGAGAATCAATGGAAAGAATTTCATGCGCGGTTCCCTGCCGCGGCGAGAACGCCTTCGACCAGCACGCCCTTATTCAAATGCAGTGTGGCTTGGGCGCGCTCCGCTGCCGCCGGATCGTGAGTGACCATCAAAATGGTCTTGCTGTATTCCTTGGAAAGCCGAGTCAGGAGGTCGAGGATTTCATCGGCGCTCTTGCGGTCCAGGTCGCCGGTAGGCTCGTCGCACAGCAGGAAGGTGGGATCGGCGATGACGGCGCGAGCGATGGCGACGCGCTGCTCTTGCCCGCCGGAAAGCTGGCGCTGGTAGTGATTCATCCTATCCGAGAGACCGACGATTCCGAGGGCAGCCTCGACGTGCTGACGGCGCTCGGATTTCGAGAGCTTGGTCAGAAGCAAAGGCAGCTCGACGTTTTGAAACGCGGTGAGCACGGGGATCAGGTTGTACATCTGGAAAATGAATCCCACATGGCGCGCGCGCCAATCAGTGAGCTTGCTGCCGGACATGTGCGTGATCTCGTCGCCGGCGACGGTAATGCTGCCTTTAGAGGGCACGTCCAAGCCGCCGAGGAGATTGAGCAACGTGGTCTTGCCGGAGCCGCTCGGGCCCATGAAGGCGACGAACTCGCCCTTGTCCACGTCGAGATTCAGACCCTGCAAAACATGAATTACTTCGCCGCCGCGGCTGTAGGTCTTATCGAGGCCGCGGATTTGAATCAGACTGCCTGCGTTTCCTGTGCCGTCCACTCGAACCATTTCGGGAGCTCCTATTTCTTGATTTCGACTGCTTCTCCATCGTGAAGCGTTGCGGGTCCTTTCACGACTACTATATCGCCGGCATCGAGGCCCGCCAGAATTTCCGCGTCGGAACCGCGCGTGGCGCCCAATCCCACGGCTCGGCGTTCCAGGTGATCGTTCTTCACAAGGAAAACAATTTTCTTGCCCTGGTCGTCCCGCACGGCGTCCTGCGGAATCAAAACTGCCGGCTCGGCGGCGCCGCTTTTCTGTTCCGGCTCGGCGCCGAAGAAAGTCACTTTAATGCCCATGTCCGGAAGTATGCGCGGGTCCAATTTTAGAAAGGAGATGCGCACTTTCACCGTGGCTTTCTGGCGGTCGGCAGTGGGAATTACGGTGCGAACGCGCGAGGGAATCTGCCAATCTGGGTAGGCGTCGAGCACGGCAGTCACGTTTTGCCCCGGTACGACGCGCGCGATATAGGCTTCGTTCACATCCACTTCGATTTCGTTCGAATTCATATCCACGATGGTGGCAATGCCGGTTCGCGTAAAGCCACCACCCGCGGAGTTAGGCGAGACCATTTCGCCAACTTGCGCGTCCTTTGACACGACGATGCCGTCGAATGGCGCGCGGATCACGGTATTGTCCACAGCCTGCTGCGCTTCGCTGACGCGCGCTTGTGCTCCGGCCACTTGCTGCTTGGCGAGGGCAATTTTCGCGCGGAGACTGTCTGCGGCCATGGTCGCGTTATCAAGAGTCTGCTGGCTCTGTACTCCTGCGGCCAGAAGCTGCTGCGCGCGCTGCAGCTCAATCTCTGCATTCTTAAGCTGCACTTGAAAATCGGCAATCGCGGCTTGAGCGGAGTCACGATCGGCCTTGGCGGAGTCAAGCGCGCGGCGTGCGTCGGAGTCGTCAAGGGTTGCGAGAACAAAACCTTCCGGAACGTGCAAGCCCTCGTCGAAATTGACCCTAGTGACGCGGCCCGTGATCTTCGCCGCGATAGTGGCTCGCCGCCTGGGCGTCACGTAACCGCTGGCATTTAGCAGAGCGGGACGGCCGGCTGCGGCTTTTTGCGCAACGGCCACTTCGACCACAGGCTTCTGATTACGGAAAGCGAAGACCGCGCCGGTCACGATTACAACTACGCCGATCAGCGCAGCGCCAATCCCGAAAATTCTACCGGTCTTGCGGCCTTTGCGCTGGCCCTCATTAATCCGCAAGGAACCCAGGTCGTGTTTTGGCGAATTTTCCAGAGTTGCCATCGGGACCCGTTCTCCTAACGTGCGAGAGCCATACTGTGTCCTACGTACCGACTGCGCGAAAAATTACCGAGCGCGTCCGAGCATAAAGCCGGGAACTTAGAGCGATTGATACATTGTAACTTGCTCTGCAGGTTTTCGGGCCGCACAAACGCAGCGGCCGATCCCGGAGTATTTCGGGCCAGCTAAAGCCACGGCATCAAACTGCAGCGGCCAGCTAAATCTTCGGAAGGACAATTCCCTGCTGCGCTTGATATTTCCCCTTCTTGTCCTTGTACGAGACTTCGCATTGCTCGTCGGATTCGAAGAAGATTACCTGGCAGAGGCCTTCGTTCCCGTAGATGCGCGCGGGAAGCGGAGTGGTATTGCTGATTTCCAGTGTTACGAAACCCTCCCACTCAGGCTCGAAGGGCGTGACGTTCACGATAATTCCGCAGCGCGCATACGTGGATTTGCCCACACAGAGAGTCAGCACATTTCGCGGAATGCGAAAATATTCCACGGAGCGTCCGAGCGCAAAGGAATTCGGCGGGACGATACAAACGTCGCCTTTGAATTCGACGAAAGATTTTGAATCGAAATTTTTGGGATCGACGATGCTGGAATTCACGTTGGTAAAAATGCGGAATTCGTCGGCGACGCGCATATCGTAGCCATAGGACGAAACGCCATAGCTGATCACACCGTCGCGCACCTGCCGGTCCTCGTACGGCTCGATCATTTTGTGCTCGCGCGCCATCTTGCGAATCCATTTGTCAGACTTCACCGACATCGAATCCTCCAGACCAGTGTGGCAATTTCTTCGGCCAAAAACTTACAGGAAAAGCTGAAATGTTTCGGCGAACTTCGCCCGGCTCAAAAGCGAGTTGCGCAGTTTATTACACGCCACGGCGCTTGACAACCTGCAAACCCATGTCTAGCATAGGCTTCCGTTGAAGCCGGAGGATCGTGTGATCAAGCTCGACATCGTGAACGCTATCGTACAGAAAACAAATGTCACTCGAACGAAAGCCGAGCAGGCGGTGGAAACCGTCTTCGAAGCCATGAAGAATGCGCTTGGGCGTGGAGAACGCATCGAGCTTCGCCGTTTCGGCGTATTCAACGTGAAGCCGCGCAAGACCGGCATCGGCCGCAACCCGCGCACCGGGCAACAGGTTAGCATTCCGCCGGGGAAAGCCGTGCGATTTAAGCCGGGCAAGGAACTCCAGACGCTTCCGGCCCCGTCTCCGGCTCCTGCTCCCAAGTCCTGATCGCGACGTTACTGCGACATGCTGACGCTTTAGCGGCAGGCGACGAACCGCTTTTTCGATGCTAGACATCTAATCCTCATGGATCAAGCTCCCGGCAACGGTCACGCGCGCATTCCCGTCGAAATTCTCGATCTAGGGTATCCGCAGGTAATCGAGCTGCCTCCGCCGCCTGCCGTTCGGCGACGGCGGCGTGTGTGGCCCGCGCTGATACTTTTTTTAGTGACGCTTGTTTCCACCTTGGCCGTGGGATCGGAATTTGCGCTGTCATACTCGCACAATGTTGAGCCGTATTCCGGCGACGAAAATCCGTTCGCAGTGATCGTGGCGCCTCTCGAGCATCCGCAACTGCTTTTGCTGGGGATTCCCTTCTCGTTCACGCTTCTCGGTTTTCTGATGGCGCACGAGATGGGCCATTTCGTGGCCTGCAAGATTTATGACATTGATGTGAGCTATCCCTACTTCCTGCCATCCCCATTTCTCTTTGGCACCTTCGGCGCATTTTTGCGAATACGCTCGCCCATTACGACTCGGCGCGCACTGTTTGATATCGGTATTGCGGGGCCCATCGCCGGCTTTCTTGTAGCGGTACCGCTATTGGCGTATGGGATTGCGATATCGAAGATGGTGCCGGGCGCACAACAGAATGCCGACATCTTCTTCGGCAATCCTCCGCTCATGCGAATTTTCATCGGATTGTTTCATCCCGGTGCGGATCCCTCATCGCTTTTGCTCCATCCCGTAGCGCGGGCTGCGTGGTTTGGATTATTCGCCACAGCGCTTAACTTGCTGCCGGTATGGCAGCTCGACGGCGGACACATTCTCTACAGCCTCGCGAGCAAGAAGCACAAAGAGTTTTCACTGGTTGTTTCGCTAGCGCTTGTCGCGTTGGGAATTTATTGCTGGCACGGATGGGCGCTTTGGGGAATCGTTTTGCTGGTGCTGTCCCTGCGGTTTCGCCATCCGCCGGTATACGACCGCTGGGAACAACTCAACGCGTCACGAAAATTATTGACGATCGTAGCGGTCGCGATTTTCGTTCTATGCTTCACACCCTGGCCCGTGAACAACCCCTAGATTCCGCTCGCAATCTGCGCTTCCTTGACCAGCACTGTGGGAAGGATATGATGCGCGAATAATAATGCGCCTTCCTCCTGCTTCCTCGGTTCCTTCGTCCACGGCAACACTTGCTCGCACGCTCGGACTGCGCGATTTAACAATGCTGGTCATAGGCGGTGTGATCGGCTCGGGTATCTTTTTGGTTCCCGGCGCAATTCAACGCCAAGTCGGCGGCTCCGTTGGTTTGGCGATGCTGGTTTGGGCCGCCGGCGGACTCTTGTCACTCGTTGGGGCGCTAACGTACGGCGAACTCGCGGCGATGAAGCCTGAGGCCGGGGGCCTGTATGTTTACATTCGCGATTGTTTCGGCAGGCTGCCGGCGTTTCTTTACGGATGGACGCTATTTCTGGTTGTGGCAACAGGAGGAATAGCGACGCTGGCGGTAGCCTTCAGCGCTTACCTGGGCAACATTGTGCCACTCACGCCTTTCACTACAAAACTCGCCGCGATCGCTATGATCGGAGTCATCACCGTCGTCAATATCTACGGTACTCGCGAAAGTTCGGACCTGCAAAACTGGACGACCTACATCAAAGTTGCGTTAATTCTCGGCATGAGCGCTGTGCTGCTCTGGCTCGGACATGGATTTCGCGGCTCCGGAAATATTCTGTGGTCGGAACGAATCAGCGGTTCGCTAATTTCTAACTTCGGACTGGCGATGATTGCGGCGCTGTGGTCCTATGAGGGTTGGCAGTTCGCTTCTTTCAGCGCGGGCGAGGCGGCGCATCCGCAGCGCGATTTTCCCCGGGCATTTTTTTACGGCACACTTTCGCTGACGGTGATTTATGTGATTGCAGCCTTGTCCTATGTGGCAGCGCTCGGCCCGGCAGCAGCGGCCCGCTCCGACACCATCGCCGCGACGGCTATGGCGGCAATTCTTGGGCCGACGGCGGCAAAGTTCGTCGCCTTCCTTGTGATGATTTCCACTTTTAGCGCGGCGAACAGCATTCAGCTCACAGCACCTCGTGTTTACTACGCTATGGCGGGCGATCGTTTATTTTTTCGCAAGATGGCCGAAGTGCACCCGCGATTCCGCACTCCCGCTTTTGCAATTCTGACCGCGGGAATCTGGGCCGCAATTCTTGCGTGCCTGGGCAGCTTTCAGCAACTGTTTACATACGTGATTTTCACCGGCTGGATTTTCTACGGGCTGGCGGGCGCCAGCATTTTCGTCTACCGCCGGAGAATGCCCGGCGCCGATCTTCCCTACCGCGTGCCGGGATATCCTTGGACTCCGGCGATTTTCGTGCTGGCAACGGCAGCGCTCGTGGTGAATGCGATTTTCTCAGGACCCGCCGGGGCAATGGAGGGACTCGGAGTCGTTCTCGCCGGGGTGCCTGCTTACTTAATCTGGCGCACGCGCGGAGCGAAGAACAGGACTTAGAAAAGACTGGTGGGATCGACGTCAACAATCACGGCAGTGTCCGGAATTTTCTTGGCGTCGCAGAAATCCAACGCGCCGCTCAGAGCCAGAGACAGAGCCGAACGTTTGGGCGACTTCAGCACAAACTGAAAGCGGTAGTCCTTGCGCAGGCGCGCGAGCGGCGCTGCGGCTGGGCCCAGAATTTTGACGCCGCGATTCTCGAACGGAGCGAAATAACCTGCCAGAGCCCGCGACCATCGAATCGCGTTTTCAATTTTGCGATCTCGCACCAGCACGCTGGCCAGCGCCGTGAATGGCGGGTAGTGAAGCATCCGACGGAAGTGCGCTTCCTTTTCATAGAATGAAACGTAATCCTGCTGCACAGCCAGCTGAATCGCGTAATGCTCCGGGTAATACGTTTCCACCAGGACTTCGCCGGCAAGTTCGCCGCGACCCGCGCGTCCGGCTACTTGTGTGAGCAACTGGAAGGTTCTTTCGGCTGCTCGGAAATCCGGCCGACCCAGCGCGAGATCCGCCGCAACCACGCCAACCAGAGTCACGCGCTGGAAATCGTGACCCTTTGCGACCATCTGCGTTCCGACCAGCACATCCAACTCGCCGCCCGCGAACGCGCCGAGCACCTGCTGGTATTCGCGCTTGGTGCGAACCGTGTCACGATCCAGCCGAGCGATGCGCGCAGAAGGAAACTTTTCCCGCAAGTATTCTTCTACTCGTTCCGCTCCGTCGCCTACGAAATACATGTACTCGCCAGCGCACTTCGGGCATTTCTTCGGAGGACGAATTGCATAACCGCAATAGTGGCATTCCAGGCGCTGGCGGCTCTTATGATAGGTCAGAGCGATGCTGCAATTTTCGCATTGCACGAATGCGCCGCAACTGCGGCAAAGAAGCGACCAGGAATAGCCGCGGCGGTTGATCAACACCATTGCTTGTGTTTTTTCTTCCAGCCGCAGCGCAATCGCCGCGCGCAAGGATTCAGAAACGGGCGCCGCTTTATGCTGTTGGCGAAATTCTTCGCGCAAGTCCACAATGCGGACATCTGCAAGTGGGCGATTCTCGACGCGCGAGGTCAACTCGAGCAGGTGATATTTCCCTGAGCGCGCGTTGTGGTAGGTTTCGAGCGAAGGAGTGGCCGAACCGAGCAGCGCGATTGCTCCCTCAAGCCTTGCACGATACACGGCAACGTCGCGGCCGTTGTAACGCGGAGTTTCTTCCTGCTTGTAACTGGTTTCCTGCTCTTCGTCGACGATGATCAAGCCAAGATTTTCAAGCGGCGCAAAAACAGCGGAGCGCGTTCCAACCACGATGCTGGCTTGCCCGTGCCGCACGCGCCACCAGTCACGAGCGCGCTCCACATCGGGCAAGCCGCTGTGCAG
The DNA here is from genome assembly GCA_003167215.1 of Acidobacteriota bacterium. Lineage (GTDB taxonomy): Bacteria > Acidobacteriota > Terriglobia > Acidiferrales > UBA7541 > Palsa-295. The sequence goes on from PMTV01000050.1 coordinate 81,866, forward strand.
CACCGCGACAGTTTCGCCAAAACGCGCGCGAACCAAGCGGCCAACCCACAAAGTCAGCGCAATTTCAGGGACCAGCACGATGGCAGTCTTCCCGCGAGAAATCGTTGCTTCGATTGCGCCGAGATAGACTTCTGTTTTGCCGCTGCCGGTGACGCCGTGAAGCAGTCCCGCCGCGAATTTCCCGGGTACCAGCCAGCGCCAAATCTCCGCAAGAACCAGCTTCTGCTCCGCATTCAGTATATTGGTGGGCGGGGCGAAATCCGTATCCCAGGAATCTTCTTCCACGCTGAGGGGCTCTTCCCAAGTAAGTACCCGGCCTTGCTTCTCCAAGCGATGGATGACTGCGCGCGACACTTGCGCCTTTTTCGTCAAGAGTGCCAGAGGCAGCGGCCCGCGCGTCGCGGTAAGGACCTCGCGAATCTTTTCCTCGGCGGCGTTTGCGGCTGGCTCTTCCTTGGCGGGATTCCAGGCGACGATTTTCTGCGAGCGCGTCTTGCGCCGGTGCACCATGTCCCGGGCCGCCAGGTAACCGCGGCGAACGAATCTTTCCGCGGCAGCTTCGCCGCCTGGCAATCGGCGCACGGCGGCGGATTGGATCGCGCTGATTTTTTCGCCGGTGCCGACGAATCGGCGCAAAAACTCCAGTTCGCTGCTTTCAACGTCCGCGTTCTCCGCGCCGGCGGCGAGTTCTTCAAAATATGCGCGCCCGGAATCCGTCAGCCAGTATTCGCGATCATGCCGCAGCTCAATTTCCGGAGGAAGCATCGCGCGAAACGTTTCGCCGACAGGCGCGAGATAGTAGCGGCTGATCCAGTGGCCTAGCTCTATGAGCTTGGGTGGCAACGCGGCGATGGGATCGAGCAGTTCAGAGATTTCCTTGACGCGCGCAATTGCCGGAGCGCGGTCGGAGACAGAGAGTCCGACGCCAACCATGGCGCGGTTGCGAAACGGCACCAACACGCGCCGCCCGACGAGATCTTCATTCTGAAAAGAATCCGGGACGGCGTAGGTGAACGTCGAGCGCAGCGGAACGGGGAGCGCGACTTCGCAATAGCGTGGAGTCATGTGAAGGATTTAGTGTAGCAGTCCACGCTACGACTGCTCATCTAGCCTAATTGAGAGCCTTTCCTTTATTCCAAGTTAGGCTGAGACTTCATTGGGTTCAGATGCTGACGCAGACGATGCCGGCGAAGATGAGGACGATTCCCAGCCACTGGCTGCGCTCCAGCCGCTCGCGCAGAAAAATCCACGAAAGCAAAACTGTGACGGCGCCGTACAGTGAAGCGAGAACGCTGACCACAGAGACCGGGCCGATGTGCAAGCCAGCGTTGTTGGCTACGAACGCGGCGGTGTCCATCAACCCTACGGCTGCAAGCATCCACCAAACACCCCCGTGCGGAAGCCGAATACTTTGGCGGGCAGGCAGCGCAAATACCGAGAGCGATACAAGCGCGGTCAGCCGCATCACCCAAACTGAAACGGCGTCGCCTACGAGCGGCACGACATGGAATCCGAGAAACCAAAACATGAATCCGAAACCTACTGCCGCCAAGATGGCCCAACCCACGCCCCGTGACAAATGCGCGCCGGAAGGTGTGGCGTTTGGAGCCGACGGATCGCTCGCTTTGGGCGCAAACGACATCGCCGCCAAGATTACACCTGCGAACGTTATTGCCATTCCGGCTGCGCGGAGCGCGTGAATGCGCTCGCCGCTCGCGAGCGCCAATATAACGGTAAGCGCAGGATAGCTGGACGAAACCGGTCCGACGATACTCATCACGCCAATCTCGAAGGAATGATAAAGCGAAAGTGAAGCGGTTACATTAAGCAATCCTGCAACCACCGTGAGTGCCCAAGGCTGCCAGCCGGGCGCGACGTGCGAAAACCCGCCGTTAAACTTCAGATATACACTCAGCGCGAGAAAGCCGAAGAACTGCATGAAGAACAGCGTGCGGTACGCGCCCACTCGGCGGGACGCGAAGCGGGCAGCAAAATCCGCCATGCCCCAGCACACGGCTCCGGTCAATCCGAGGATGATGCCCAACGAATTCTCCGCTACGGCAGGCTATTTGCGTTTCGGCTGCAGACCGAGGACGGCCATTACTTTTTGCAAATCCTTCCAGACTTCGCCCTTCGCGTTCGGATTTCGAAGCAAATAAGCAGGATGGTATGTGGCGATAAGTTTCGAGCCCCGGAAATCGAACCACTCGCCGCGGAAGCGGGAAATGCCCTGGGTCGTTTGCAACAGCGTTTGGGAGGCGCAGCTTCCGAGGCAGCAAATCACTTTCGGGCGAATCACATCAATCTGCCGAAAAAGAAATGGAGAGCAAGTCGTGATTTCATCTTTCTCCGGCAGGCGGTTTTCAGGCGGGCGGCATTTCACCACGTTGCAAATGTACACGTCCTCACGGCGCAGCCCCATCGCTTCGATCATCTGCGTGAGCAATTTTCCTGCGCGGCCGACGAAGGGCTCGCCTTTGATGTCCTCGTCGCGGCCGGGACCCTCGCCCACGAAAACCAACTGCGCTTTCATGCTGCCCACTCCGAAAACGATATTCGTGCGGCCTTTGTGCAACTTGCAGCGAGTGCAATCGCCAATGGTTTCTCTTATGAGATCGAGCGTGTCGCCTTCGATTCTATCGCTGGCTTCAAAGAGGGACGGCTCCTGCGCTAGAGAACCCGCAGGAGCAGAGCGCGAAGAAACCGATGCCGCGGGCGAAGCTGGAGGCTGCGAAAAAGCGAGGGTAGAACCAGCATCGGTTTGGCCAGCAGCAGCGGCCATTGCCTGAGACGGTTGATCCAACGATTCAACAGCAGCGCCGGGTGCCGCCATTACAGCCGTTTCAGGAACAATGCGATCGCGATAATACGGCCCGAGACCTAAATCACTGCCGTAGCGAAGCCACGCTTCTACACGCGCACGATTGCCAGGTTCCAACGAGTCCTCCAAACTTTGCGATTGAACGGAGAGACTTTATCACAGCCATTCGCGTTGCGCAGCGCAAGGAAAAATGATCGATTGATGTACTCGGAAGGAAAATACGCCAGTGTTACTTCGAGTGCTTTTGAATTTCGAGGACGCGATCGAGGATTTGATTCGCAACTTCAAACTTACTGAGCTTAGGGAGGGAAATTTCGCGGCCATCGCGGAGATAGAATGTGACGATGTTGGTATCCGTATCGAATCCCGCGCCTTCCTGGGTCACGTCGTTGGCTACGATCATGTCCGCGCCCTTGCGCGCGAGCTTTCCGCGGGCACTTTCCGCGACCGCGTGCGTTTCAGCGGCAAAGCCCACTAGAATCTGTCCATGCTTCTCGCGTCCCAACTCGGCAAGGATATCCGGCGTGGGTTCCAGTTCGAGGGTGAACGATCCTTCGTTGCGCTTGAGTTTCTTATCGTGCTGCGCGGCCGGGCGATAATCTGATACGGCTGCCGCCATAATCACGACTTGGGCGCTTGCTGCACGTTCGCGAACAGCACGGTCCATCTCCTCAGTCGCGCGTACCGGAATCCAATCCACGCCGTCGGGAATTTTTAGATCGGTCGGTCCGCTTACCAGTACGACATGAGCGCCCCGGCGATTCGCAGCTTCCGCCAGCGCGTAACCCATTTTGCCGGACGAGCGATTGGTGAGAAACCGCACCGGATCGATATCCTCGCAAGTGGGGCCGGCGGTGATGAGAATTGTTTGACCAGTGAGATCGTGGCGAAGGCCCAGCACGTCGCAAACTCTCTTGGCGATCGTTTCGGTTGAGGCGAGACGGCCGGAACCCGTCATGCCGCAAGCCAGGTATCCCTCATCGGGGTCCACTACATGAACTCCGCGCTCCCGCAGGGTTGCGATATTCCGCTGGGTGGCCTCGTGTTCCCACATATTGACGTTCATCGCCGGCGCAACGACAACGGGAGCTTTCGTGGCGAGGTAAAGGGTCGAAAGAAAATCTTGGGCTATGCCGTGGGCGAATTTCCCGAGGATGTCCGCAGTGGCGGGCGCAACCAGCAGCAAGTCAATTCGCTGCGCTACCGCGATATGCTCGATTGCGCTCTCCACGTTGGCCGGTGCAGAGCCGGGCTCGGTAAACATATCGGTGATTACTTTCTGGCCGGTCAAGGCAGCAAAGGTAAGAGGGGTGATGAATTCCTGTGCCGAGCGCGTCATTACCACCTGCACGTCCAGCTTTTCCTGCTGCAGGCGGCGAACCAGCTCCGCCGCTTTGTAAGCGGCTACGCCTCCGGTAACGCCAAGCGCGATCTTCATCTAGACGCGGCGGCTACTTCCGACGCTTTCCATCCTTGTCTTCAGGCTCGCCACTCAGTTCCTTGGCTTCATATTCGAGCAGGCCTTTCAGCAGTTCTTCTTCGGCAATACGGGTTGTCTTGCGGGATCGCGGGTTGTCAACCATCGGCCGCCCGCCGATCATCAATTGACGGGCACGGCGCGCGACGACGACCACATAGGCAAACTGGCTCTCCGGTGGATCTCTTAACACGGCCATAATCAGATCAGCCTCCAAAGGAATTCAGAATTTCGCGAATTCGTTCTTCGTTGCGCGGCACCCGGCATCGCGACCCGAGCGCTATCGCCTGCACTTCAGTTCCGGCACGTTCCAGATCGTCATTGATAATGGCGAAATCGTAGCTGCTGTAGCTCAGCATTTCCTGGCGCGCGCGCTCGAGCCGCCGGCGAATTTCATCTTCCGAATCCTGCCCGCGCGCCCGGATGCGATGTTCGAGCTCCGATCGAGAAGGCGGCAGGACGAACACCGCGACAGCACCGGGCAGCTTCTGCTTTACCTGCAAGGCTCCTTGGACGTCAATTTCGAGAACAAGGTCTTTTTTTTGCGCCTGCGCTTCGTTCAGCGAGTTCCGCGGCGTACCGTACCAGTTCTTTCCAAATACCTGCGCGTATTCCAGAAAATCGCCCCGCTCGACCATCTGCTGGAATTCAGGCTCGGAGACGAAATTGTACCACTTGCCTTCGCTCTCCGTCTTGCGCGGCATGCGCGTAGTGCACGAAACAGACAGCATGGTGCCCGGCAACTGCAAAATCTTTTCCACCAGGGTGGACTTCCCCGAACCCGACGGCCCCGAGACGATGAGCACCAACGGCTCCGATTTGCTCATTCTATGTTCTGCACTTGTTCGCGTATCTTTTCGATTTCGGACTTGATCTCCAGCGCGAACCGCGTGATTTCAAGGCCCTCGGCTTCATTTCCGGGAGTCTTCGAAAGCAAAGTGTTGGCTTCCCGCTGCATTTCCTGCAGCAGGAAATCCAATTTCTTGCCTACGTCCGAGGAAGTTACCAGCAAGCTTTCGAATTGTTGCACGTGACTATGCAAACGCGCCAGCTCCTCGGAAACATCGCTGCGCTCGGCAGCCAATGCAGCTTCCTGCGCCAAGCGAGCAGGATCAAGCTGTGTTCCCCCGAGAATCTCCTTCAAGCGTGCCTCAAGGCGTTTTGCGAATGCCGGCCGCGCGCGTTCGGCCAGCGTGGCGACACTCGAGGTCATGGCTGAAATGCTTTTAAGCCTTGCAGACATTTCCTGGCGCAAATGGTTCGCTTCGTCCGCGCGCATGCGGTCAAGCTTGTCGAGTGATTCGATCATGCAACGCGACACTACCGTTTCAAGCCGTTCGATCCCGCTTTCCAGTGATGGTGCGGCCGATCCTACCACCCCTGGCAATCGCATGATGGAGACCACATCCGGCTCCGACTGGAGTCCGAATTGCTTTCTCAGCGCGTTCGCTTCCTGAAGATACGCCGCTGCAACATCGTGATTCACACCCACTGCGGAAGGCCCGGCCAGATCGTAATACACGGTGACATCCAAATGGCCGCGCCGGATGCGCTCACGTATCAATTGGCGAATGCGCGGCTCAAGCGGTTCGAAACCGTCAGGCGTGCGCAAATGCAAATCAAGAAAGCGGTGATTCACACTCCGAATCGTGACGCGCAGGCTCCAGCCATTTTCCACCGCACGCGCCTGGGCGTAGCCGGTCATAGACTTCAAGCCCGCCGTGGCGGGTTTCAAAGGTTGCGCGGAAATGGGTTGTGAACCTGTGCCAGACATGGTCATGCAGGGCCCGCCGCCCGGGTTACCGGCTCGACGTCTCGAAACTGAATCTCGTAAAGGCGCGCATACACGCCGCCACGAGCAAGAAGTTCTTCGTGCGTGCCGAGCTCACGGATTGTGCCGCCTTCCAGCACAGCAATCAAGTCCGCGCGACGAATAGTTGAAAGCCGGTGGGCGATTACGAATACGGTGCGGCCAGTCATCAGATTGTTCAGAGCGCCCTGGACCAGCATTTCGGATTCCGAGTCGAGCTCGGAGGTAGCTTCATCCAGAATCAAAATTGGAGCATCTTTCAGCAACGCGCGTGCGATTGCAAGCCGCTGGCGTTGGCCGCCGGAAAGTCTTTGGCCGCGGTCGCCGATCAGGGTCTGATATCCCGCCGGCATCTCCAAAATGAAATCGTGCGCGAGGGCCGCCTTGGCCGCAGCAATTACTTTTTCTTCCGGCATATTGGGCCGGCCGTAACACAGGTTGTTCCAGATCGTGTCGTTAAAAAGGATGGTCTCTTGCGTCACGATCGCCATCTGCTCGCGCAGAGAGCGCAAAGTGACCTCGCGGACATCATGACCGTCTATGCGCACGGAACCTGAAGTCGCGGCATAGAAACGCGGGAGAAGATTGACCAGCGTGGTCTTGCCGGCGCCGCTCGATCCAACAATCGCAACCACCGCCCCGGCTGGAATCTTCAACTTGAGATTTCGGAGAGTGGGAGTTTCGCCGTCGTCGTACATGAAACTGGCGTCATCGAATTCAACAGATTGCGAGAGGCGCGGCAACACCCTCGCGTCTTGCATATCGAGCTTTTCTTCGGGCAAATCGAGAAGTCTGAATACCTGCGCGGAAGTTCCCAGCGCTTGAACGAAAAGCTGATAAATGTTGCCAATGCGCTTGATGGGTTCGTAGGCTTTGAACAGCGCGAACGTAAACGCGCCAAATAAACCTACCGTCATGCGACCGGCCTTGATTTCACCGCGCGCAAAAAAAAGGATCATCGCCACTACCACCGCGCCAAGGACGTCCATGATGGGTCCTGTGGCTGCCATGGCTCGAATCCAGCGCATGTTTTCTCGACGCAAGCTTCTGGCGGCGCCATGGAATTTCCGAATTTCGAAGCCTTCCATCCCGAACGCTTTGACCACGCGGTTACCGCTGATTGTCTCCTGAAGGATTTGACTGAGATCGGCAAGGCGGGAGCGGCTTTTTTCAGTAGAGCGGCGAATTTTGCGAGTTAATTTACCGACAGGCAAGACTACCAAGGGGACGAGAACAGCGGAGCCCACGGCCATTCGCCAATCGATGAGCAGAAGCACGCTTACAAATGCGATCAGATTGAAAACTTGGCGGAAAAAATCGGCCATGTAATCTGAGAAAGCGCTGCGCAACTGTTCGATGTCGCTGATAACAGCGGACATTACGCGCCCGACGGGATTGTGATGGAAAAAACCGACCGGTTGTTGCACGACTTTACGGTAAACGCGGTCTCTGAGATCCGTGACGGCAGAAAGTCCCACATATTGAATCAACGTGCCGCCAAAATATTCCGCAACCGCCTTGAACAGGAAGATAAAAAGCAAAGCCAGCGCAAAGACAGACCAGACGTGATGTACCCGGGACGGAACCAAATCGTTCATGTACAGGATGCGGTCCGTGCCGGGAACTCGAAAGAGGACCAGTTTCTGAAGTGCGGATTGCGGGTTCAGCACTACATCTACGGCGGGCGCGATGGCAAGCGGCACGAGGCCTTCGGCAATTCCCATGGCGGCCATCAGAACAACACCAATAGCAAGCAGCCAGGTATAGGGCGAGAGATAGCCGAGTAACCGCCGGAATTCTTCGCCCTGCGTCATGTTGGAAGCGTTGTCTTTTATTTCAGAAGCCAAATGGAAGACCCTCAGCTCGAACGCCGCCACGAAATATCAAGCATTTTTGTCGAGGTCGCGATGCACGACCTTTGCCGAATATCCTTTTTTCTTGATCGCCCGCTTGATTATTTCCGCCAGCGCGACAGACCGATGTCGCCCGCCGGTGCACCCTAGCGCGACCGTCAGATAGCTTTTTCCTTCCTGAATGTAGTGCGGAATCAAGTACAGCAGCAAGCTTTCGATTCGACGCAGGAACTCGCCCGTTTGCGGAAAGGAACGGATGTAACGTGCCACGCGCGGATCCTTTCCGCTGAAGGGGCGCAAGCGCGGCACAAAGTGCGGGTTAGGAAGGAAGCGCACGTCGAACACGAGGTCCGCATCCGCTGGAATGCCGTAGCGGAATCCGAAGCTTACTACCGAGACAAGCAGCGGCCGCCGCCCCGGGTTTTGAAAGCGGTCGATGATGGACTGGCGCAGTTCGTGCACGTTGAATTTCGTGGTGTCGATGACGACGTCTGCCAGCCGGCGTATCGGAGCCATGCGCCTCCGCTCTTCGCGTATTCCTTCAGCGATGGAGCCGCCGCGTCCGAGCGGATGGGGACGCCGCGTTTCGCTGAAGCGCCGCATCAACGCTTCATCGCCAGCCTCGATAAATACGAGCGTCGCAGGGTGCTCGTTAACAAGCTGGCGATAAATGCCCGGCAGCTTGTCGATCTGTTCGCCTTCGCGCGCGTCCACCAGCAGCGCAGCGCGCTCAATCTCGCCGCCTTCCACATATAATTCGCTAAATTTTGGAATCAGCGCGACCGGCAGATTATCCACGCAATAGAATCCAAGGTCTTCAAATGTATTTAAGACGGATCCTTTGCCGGAGCCGGAAAGGCCGGTGAGAAGGACTAAGTGGTGTGCGTCGCGGGTTCGATTTCTGCGCGTGCGCTTCACGGCGGGAGCGCTAAGCCTTTACCCGTCGGCGGTGCGTGCTGGGAATGCGGAGGTCTTCGCGATATTTCGCGACTGTGCGGCGGGTTACGTGAATTCCTTCGTCGCTCAGCTTTTTCGTAATCTGCTCGTCAGTCAGCGGATGTGAAGCGTCCTCATCCTCAATCATTTTTTTGACGCGCCGCTTGAGCGAGAGCAGCGACATTTCGCTTCCCTGCGGGCCGTTCACCGATTCGCTGAAGAAATAGCGCAGCTCCAGCACTCCCTGAGGCGTGTGCACATATTTGTTCGCGACTGCGCGGCTCACGGTGGACGGGTGGACGCCAACTTCCTCGGCAACCTCTTTGATCATCATGGGCTTCAACTGATCGGCGCCGTAGTCGAGAAAATCGCCTTGACGGCGGAGAATCGACTGGCAAACACGCTGAATCGTATGCTTGCGCTGCTCGATATTTTTCATCAACTGAATCGCGGCAGTAAAACGCTCTTTCACGTAGTTGCGCACGTCGCGATCGGCGGCGTCGCGCGACAAAAGACGCCGGTAGGTGGGATTCAGACGAAGTTGCGGCAAGTCGTCATCGTTCATAAAAGCCTGCCACTCACCGTCCACTTTTCGGAATTGAACGTCCGGCTCGACGAGCCTGGGCTCCGTGCGGTTATAACGTAAACCCGGCCGAGGATCGAGCCGCTTGATCACATCCACGGCGCGCTTCACCAATTCGACCGGCCGGTTCAATGCGCGCGCCACTTCTTTGAGTTGGTTGTTTTGGAGTAACTTTAAGTGATCGGCGATGATCTGCTGCGCGAGAGTGTTCTGCGGGTCGATGAGCTTGAGCTGCATCAGCAGGCATTCCTGCAAATCGCGCGCGCCGATTCCCGGTGGGTCAAACTCCTGCACCATGGCAAGCGCTTCTTCCACGTCGTCCATGGAATAGTTGCCCGCTTGCGCGAGTTCATCGAGCGAGGCGGTTAGATAGCCGTTCTCATCCAGGTTGCCGACAATCGATTCGGCGATTTTACGTACGGTTTCCGTGCAGATGCTGACGCTAAGTTGCCAGTTGAGGTGGTCGGCCAGGCTCTGCGGCGAAGAGAGGAATTTATCGAACGAAGGCTTTTCGATTTCCTCGCGCTCGCTGTTGGAAATCCTCTCCGCTCCGGAATCGAGGTACTGGGTGAAGAAAGAGCCGAAATCGAATTCGTCAAAAGGGTTTGCCGGCGTTACTTCCGGAACTTTTTCAGTTTCCTTCTTGAGGAAGGCCTCGTCGGTATAGCTCTCCGCGGTGACTCCATCGTCTTCGGTAGCTTCATCGAGAACGGGATTCGCCATGATCTCTTGATTGATCATCTCGCGAAGCTCCAAGCGGTTCAGCGCCAAGACGCTGACCATCTGGACCAGGCCGGGCGTCAGTATCTGTTTCTGAGCGACGCGTAGATTAAGTTTGGGTTGGAGCCAATTCATAAATTCAGTTCAATTCAGCCGAAACCCTTCTCCCAGATAAATGCGTCTCACCTCGGCGTTCGTAGAAAGCTCTTTGGGCGTTCCGGCGAACAATATTTTGCCGTCACTGATGATGTAGGCGCGATTTGTGACCGCGAGCGTCTCGCGCACGTTATGGTCCGTCACCAGGATGCCAATTCCCGCCGCACTCAAATCCGCGATGATTTTTTGTATGTCAACAACCGTCAGCGGATCAATTCCAGAAAAAGGCTCGTCCAACAATACAAACGACGGCGACAAGACCAGCGATCGCGCGATTTCCAGGCGCCGCCGCTCGCCGCCCGACAGTACGTAAGCTTGGCTGTATCGCACTCCCTCGAGTCCCATTTGGGCCAGCAACTCCTCTACCCGGTCGCGCCGCTGTTCCGGAGTAAGAGGCAGCGTCTCCAGTACCGCGAGCAAATTTTCTTCCACCGTTAACTTTCGAAAAACCGAAGGCTCTTGAGGTAGGTAGCTGATGCCGCTTCGGGCCCGGAGGTACATCGGGAGGTCGGTAATATCCTCGCCGTCCAGTAGGACGCGCCCATAGTCCGGACGCGCTAGACCGACCAGGATGTAAAACGTCGTGGTCTTTCCGGCGCCGTTCGGCCCGAGCAACCCCACCACTTCGCCTTGCTGAATCTCCAAACTGACGTCGTTAACAACTTTCCGACCTCTATACGATTTGCTTAGATCGGCGGCCTGGAGTTTCAACATGCCGGCTCATTACTCAACTCGGTGCCTGGTAAGCGTGCGCGAACTCTCTTTTGAATCAATCAAAATCGTATCATTGGCCACAAAGAAGGTCAACGAATGGCCCGTTGTTGTGTCGCTTGAGGCATCCGTAAGTGTCGGTTTTCCACCGGAAAGGACGAATTTCCCGTCCGAAGCGGTATATTCCGCCTGCTCGGATGTCCCCCGGCGGTCGCCCTGCCTGACGACAACGCCTCCCAGGGCCAGCGCCCGGTCGAGCTGGCGGGCTCCCAAGGCCCCAGCAGGCGCCCCGCCTGATGCCGTACCAGGCCGAGCTTGAGGTTCCTGCCCAGGCGTTAGAAAGACGTCCAGGGTCGGCGATTGCAACGAGCCCTGCTGCGAATTGGCGGTAACGCCCCCCTCCAAATGCGCCTTTCCTGAGTCACTCCAATAGGTCAACTCGGGAGCCCGAATTTGCCATAGCGTGGGCCCCGTCTGTGTTCCGGTGAGTTTTACCGGAGATTTGGCCGATTGGGAGCTGGCCGACTTTCCAGGGGGAAGCTTTGGCCCCGTTCCTGGGGCGTTTGGGATTTGCCCGGAAGCCTGCGGGAATATTGCGACTACGCCGCCAGAGGCGATCAATTTTTTTTCGTCGCGCCAGATTTCGATCTGCTCCGCGTCCAATACAGATTCCCCCTGCCACATACGAGCGTGTCCGGAATAAAGCGCTCGACCGCTGGTGTTCGAGGCGCTGAGAGTGCTGGAAGAAATGTGAGTGGGGCCCGCACCTAGATTTACTTCATTATTCTGGGCAGATGACAGGTAGGTGGACGCCACGCCACCCGTCGCGCGAATTTCTCCAGACTTCTGATCGATGGATACGCTTCGCGCAGTTGTGCGGCTGGTCGAATCGAAAAGCACAGGCGAGCCGTCGAGAGTGACGAGATCGGTCGCGCTGACAATTCTGGTGCGCTCCGCTGTGGCTTGACGATCGGCCTGTTGAAAATGCACACTCCCGCTCTCATCCAGGGTTTCCCACTCTCCGTTCGCGCCAAAAACGGCGACGAGTTCCTTGGCCGTGCTGACTTGCGGCGCCCCGGAGCCAATCGTGCGATCTATTTCCGTGCCGGAATGTCCGAATAATTTGGCTAGCCGGCCATCACTGTCAAATTCCGTGACGAATTTCCTGGCATGCAATTCCGTTGTTTCACTGGCACTTTTCATTTCAATCGTGGCCGGCGTCAGTGTCTCGGCGCTTCGAGCGCGCGGCTGGCTTCCTTGCTTTCCATCGCCAAATATCACGCGCAACGATTCCGTTTTCAAAGCGCGCGACTGGCCGTCCTGCCGAGAATCAAGAACCGTGCCGCCGCTTGTGGTCATCATACGAATGATATTCTGCGGCGCCATCGCAAGTTCCACATGCCCGCTTGAAAAATGGTCCGTTCCGGCAGGGGCCTCGCGTGTTCCTTCCACGTGGCCATCGGCGATCAACTTCTCTATCCAACCCGCTGAATTGAGGAATGCTTCGAACTGGTTGCCAGAGACCGTCGTCTTCCCTCCGGACCCTGCCGAATGAATCACGGGATGCCCTTCGGCGGTGGCGTGTTGCGCTCGGAAATCCGCGTCGAGATCGATCGTAATTCTGTCTGCGGAGAGGTCGCGGTTTCCTTGAGTAACATGAGCAGGGGCGGAAAGGATCACCTTGCGTTCATCGCGTCGAATCTCAAGACTGCTCCCGGTCACATTCACCGGTACTCCGTTCGTCCGATCGGACGGCGAAAGGTCCATTTGCACATCGTGTTCCAACAGGACAACCGATTTTTGAGTGCTGTATGTAACACCCAGGGCATGTCCGTGGCCCTGTGGAAAACGGAAAGCGACCGGATCAGGAGTGGAAGCGTCGCCGGTTTCGCGGTTGAACGTCAGATCGCGAGTGGTGACGTGAATCACTCGGTCGCCGCTACCCGGAGGTGGATTTGCGCCGGCCAGGTCGATTTGCACGTCACCCTCGCATCGCACCGCGCCTGTCTTCGGCTCGTAACTGCATTGCCGCGCATGGATATTGTCGTTCCGGTTTCCCTCGCGCCCATAAATGGTCATCCACACGTCTTCCAACAGATAAGTGTTCTGATCCTTGTACTGGGTGGCGTGGGAAGCGCGGACTGTAAATATCGTGCGGTCACCTTCTACCTTTGAGAATGTCGTTTGGTCCGATTGCTGCTGCACCGTTGCCGGCACGGCGCGAGGCTGTGCTTGATGCGACCGAGATTCGCGTATGGCGCGCTGCGAATACACGCCAACGACAACCAGAGAGATTATGCCGGCAGCGATTGCCGCCCAACGTGCATATCTCGCTGCTTCTTTATTCTGCAATGCCGATTCTCCGTCGCTCTCGCGCTTCCAACTGCATGCGAGTTTGGCAAGCTGTGTGGATCACCACGCATCCGCAATCATTGAAATGTTAGAAGCTGATTATAGGTGAGAGGTTTCCAGGCAACAACTCGTGAGGGCGGCGTTATTCACCGTGGGCAAGTATGCCCAGCCCGGCAGCGGCGACGCTGTCGCGCGTCGTGTTCTTAACCAGGTACATCGCCTCATCGGCCAGGTGGAGCAGCTCCGCTTTGGTGAGGGAATCAGTAGGATAAGAGGCTACGCCCACGCTGGCCGTAATGTGGACGTTAATGCCGGTTTCCTTCAGCCAGACCGCCTCTCGAATCAATTTGTGCAGGCGGCGTGCCACGCCAAATGCGTTTTCCTTGGATGTCTGGGGCAGCAGCACCACAAATTCGTCTCCGCCATAGCGGAAGGCGAGGTCGATCAGACGGCACTTGTCCTTCACGGCTGCGCCGATCTCCGCAAGCAACCTGGAGCCAACCAAGTGACCGTAGGTGTCGTTGACGTTCTTGAAGTGGTCCAGGTCGATAAAGATCAGCGAAAACTCAAACGCGTAGCGGTGCGAGCGATAAATCTCAGTATCCAGCATGAAATTCAAATGCCGGGCGTTATAGAGACTTGTGCAGTCATCCGTAATCGTGAGTTCGTGGATCCTCTGAACATGGCGCGCATTTTCGATCGCGATTGCGGCATAGTCCGCCAGCGCTTCCAAAAGCGCCAGATCGCGCTTGCTGAATCCTTCAGGACCGATGCAATTAATCAGCTCGATTACTCCCAGGCACTGATCCCGGAAACGCACGGGAACGGCCACGATCGAGCGCGTTTCCATCTTGGTCTTGGAGTCCACCTGTTTGAAAAACCGGGAGTCCGTACTGGTATCCGGCACCACCACCGCTTCGCCGGCTTGGGCCACCCAGCCTGCGAGACCCTGCCCAACCTTGATGCGCACGTCCTTAAGCGCTTCAGCGCCTTTGCCCGTAGCAATTTGAAAGAAAAGTTCTTCTTTTTCCAAGTCCATCAGGAGTAATGACCAGGTGTCGGGCCGCAATACCTCGTTGATCTTTTCCATGATCGTGCGGAGCACTTGGTCGAGCTGGAGGGAAGACGTGAGGGCTTTTCCCAGCTCATGAAAAACAGTCACCTCGTTGGTGCTTTCGGGAATATCCGGACCAATGCCCGGAGTTTGGCGCCTTTCAACGCCGGCGAACGGCCGGATGTCCGTGGATCGCTTTATGCGTTCAGCAGCCACACGTTCCTTGGGGTCTGGAGAATCTTTGGGCAACCTTCTCATTATAGAGAACGCTTTCCGCTATTCGCAACGGCCTTAACGGCGGCGATTGACGAATGGCCAATAGGGTGAGATTGCGATGATATTTGGCGAACATTGACACTCCCGCGACCCGCGCCTATATTTTGTGTGTCAGTCGGTCCCGGCGGATGTCTTCTACACCTTTCGGTGAACATCTAAAACGCGAGCGGGAAATGCGAGGCGTCTCTCTGGAAGAAATTTCCTCGGCCACGCGCATCGCCCCGCGCTTTCTGGTGGCGTTGGAGAATGAGCAATGGGACCAATTACCCGGTGGCGTTTTCAATCGTGGATTTATCCGCGCTATTGCACGCTTCCTCGGCCTCGATGAAGATAGTCTGGTGTCAGAATATGCGCTGGTTACGAAAGGCCGGACCGAACCGGGCGTCGTAGCTGACCCTCCGATCGAATCGGGCAGGCGCTACCAGGAGATTACGCTGGTGATTGTTTTAGCGGTCTTACTCATTGCGGGCGCGGTCTTCGCCGCGGTCCATTTCGGCCCGAGGCTTGCCGCCCGGTGGCATAAGCATTCGGCACAGTCGGCTAACATGCCTGCGCCGGTCCCTGGAGAATCCCATTAGCGCTGATCTCCGCGACAGTATCCGTACCGGCCACGCGACGCCGGAACAAAAGCTCGCGGTTTTTTCCGGCGGGGGTTCGCTGGCGCCCGAACATCGCGCGGAGTTACTTACACTTCTTACAGCCGATTCCGATCCTGCCATCGCGGAACGCGCTCAGAGCGTCATTTTAACGCAGCCTCTCGAGCCTTTCCTTCTCGCGCTCGCGAATCCGGATGCGGACCCTCGCCTGTTCTCTTATTGCGCCGACAATTTGTCTCAGAAACCGGGGATTGCCGACGCACTCGCAAAGAATCCCGCTTGTCCCTCGGGGGTGGTCGCGCACGTTGCCTCGCGTTTGAGCGCCGCTGGAGTACAAGCGCTGCTGGACGATCTGGACCGGCTTAGCTCCGACGCGCGATTGGTTGTCGCGCTCACTCATTGCAAAGCCGCGACGCCCGAACAGCAGGAACTGCTGGTCGAATTACAAAAAACTGAAGGACTGGCGGTACCGGAGATCGAAGAAGCTGCCGCTGAAATCGAGCCGGACGTAAAGAAGCGTGTAACCCTGCTTCAGAGACTTGCGCACATGAACGTCGTGGAGCGAATCCAGCTCGCGCTCAAAGGCGGTCGCGAGGAACGTATGCTTTTGATCCGTGATCCGAATAAAATCGTGCAGCGGGGAGTGATGCAATCTCCGCGACTCACGGATCTCGAAGTCGAAAACTTCGCCGCCATGACCAACGTCTCCACTGAAGTCTTGCGCATCATCGCGGCGAGCCGCGTCTATATGAAAAGTTACACCGTGGTGAAAAATTTGGTGAGGAACCCCAAGACGCCTCTGGATGTTTCGTTGCACCTGCTCCAGCGTCTAAACCCTTTTGACCTCAAGCTTCTGTTATCGAATAAGAATATTCCGGAAACATTGCGCTCTACGGCCGCGAAGCTTCATCGCCAACGGTCCTTTGCGCGGCCTAGCACCTAATGCGAAGTTGAGTTCGGGGCGCCGCTGACGGGCGCAACGGCAAGAGAGGATGTCACCTTTTTCTTGTATTCTTCCGCCTTCGCGAGGATTTCTTTTTCATCTAACGTGAGCATCTGCCTGTCTCTCATCACGATATGGCCTGCGATCACCACCGTCCGCACGTCGGTTGCCTTCAACGCGTAAACCAGCTCCGAATATACGTCGTACATCGGAGTGGCGTGCGGCGCGCCGATGTCCACCAGAATCAGGTCCGCTTTCTTGCCCGTTTCGAGCGAGCCGATAGTCTTTTCCAGATGCAGGGCACGTGCGCCGTTGATGGTGGCCATTTCAACCACTTGTTTCTCGGGCAATGCGCGCGGGTCCATCCGCGCCACTTTCTGCAGTTTTGCCGCCAGATCCATTTCTTCGAACAAGTCGAGAGTGTTGTTGCTCGCAGCGCCATCCGTAGCTAGTCCGATGGGCTCGCCCGCGGCCAGCATTTCCGGTACGGGCATCACTCCCGCGGCTGTTTTCATATTGCTGGATGGGTTGTTGATGCAGCCGACGTTGAAATGCGCCAGCGTGGCGATGTCCGCCTGATCCACCCAGATGCAGTGCGCTCCAATCACATCCGGGCCGAGAACGCCGGCGAGTTCCAGGTAAGCTACCGGTGTTGCGCCATGTTTCTCGCGGCTTTGCTCCAGTTCAAATTGCGCTTCGGCGATGTGAATCAAAATTGGCGCGCCATTGCGGCGCGCCAAGGCCGCCGCATCCTGCTAAGTTTTTTCGGAGCAGGTGTAGATCGAATGCGGCGCCTCCGC
>PMTV01000044.1 GCA_003167215.1 Acidobacteriota bacterium
GGAAAAGTGAATCTCGCGCTCGACGCGTTGCCGGATTTCACCTGCCTGCCCGGACCGGGACACCATCTGCGGGGAGCGATGTCCATTTCGCCTTCGATGGAGTACATGGAGCGCGCGTACGACCAAGCGAAGTACGGCGAATTTTCGCGGCGGCCGTACATCGACATGGTGATTCCGACACTAACCGATCCTTCCGTCGCGCCGCCGGGAAAACACATTCTTTCCTGCTTCGTTCAATACGCGCCCTACAAATTGAGCAGCGGAAATTGGGACGAACAGCGCGAAGCCTTCGGCAACACGGTGATCGACACGATCGCGGAGTACGCGCCGAACATAAAA
The DNA here is from genome assembly GCA_003167215.1 of Acidobacteriota bacterium. GTDB lineage: Bacteria > Acidobacteriota > Terriglobia > Acidiferrales > UBA7541 > Palsa-295. Next base: position 340 of record PMTV01000044.1, read on the forward strand.
AACATCATCATCGGGAAACAATTCATCACGCCGCTGGACATCGAGCGCCAGACCGGCCTGACCGAAGGAAACATTTTCCAGGGCGAACTTTCGCTGGAACAGCTTTTCTTTTTGCGTCCTGCGGCGGGCTGGGCGCGGTATCGTACTCCCATCAAAAAATTGTACATGTGCGGCTCCGCGACGCATCCTGGCGGCGGAATCATGGGCGCTCCGGGACGGCTCGCGGCGCTGGAAATCCTGAAAGACACAGGCAAGGGGAAGAACTGACCGTGGCGGCACAGCGCGAAATCGTGATTCTGGGCGGCGGGCACAACGCGCTGGTGACGGCGTTTTACCTGGCAAAAAAAGGCCTGAAGCCGCTGGTGCTGGAACGCCGCGATATTGTGGGCGGTGCGGCGGTGACTGAAGAATTTCATCCTGGGTTTCGCTGCTCGACCGTGGCGCATGCGGCGGGACCGCTGCTACCGGGAATAGCGAGCGACATGCACCTCGCGAAGCACGGCTTGCAAATGATCGAGCCGAGCGTGCGAATGTTCGCGCCGTCGGAGGATGGGCGGGCGCTGATTTTGCGTTCAGATGCTGATGCCACGGCGCGAGAGATTGAGAAATTCTCGAAGCGCGATGCGGCGAATTATTTGGAATTGGAAAAAGGTCTGGCGCGCGCCGGCGAAATCATTGCGCAAGTGCTCGCGCTGACTCCGCCGGAGATTGATAAACCTTCCAAGGAAGATATCTGGAAGCTGCTGAAGATTGGGCGCAAAGTGCGCGGACTCGGAAAAAAAGAAATGATGCGGCTGATTCGCTGGGGCCCCATGGCCGTGGCGGATTTCGTGGCTGAATTTTTCGAGACGGATTTGCTGCGGGCCGCGATTGCTGCGCGAGGAATTTTCGGCGCGGCGATGGGGCCGTGGTCCGCGGGGTCGACGACGCTTCTGCTTCTGCGCGCGGGTGCCGATCCGCATCCGGCGGGAAGCTCGGCCTTTCCACGCGGCGGAATGGGCGCGCTGACGGCTGCGATGGCCGCGGCGGCGAAGCATGCGGGCGCTGAAATCCGCACAGGCGCGGAAGTGAAACAAATTCTGGTGAAGAACGGGCGCGTCACGGGAGTTGCTCTGGCGAACGGCGAAGAGATCGCGGCGAAGTCGGTTGTTTCAGGAGCTGATCCGCGGCGTACGTTTCTGGGCTTGCTCGATCCCGTGCATTTGCCGCCGAGTTTTGTAGTCAAGATGCAGAATTACCGCAGCAACGGAACGGCAGCGAAACTGAATGTTGCGCTCGATGCCGTGCCCACCTTTACGGCGCTGAAGAATTTTCCGGATGGGAATTCTGCACTGGCGGGGAGGATTCACATCGGCCCGGGGATTGATTATCTCGAGCACGCGTTCGACGATTCGAAATACGGCGACTTTTCGCGCGCGCCGTATCTGGACATTGCGATCCCTTCGATTTCGGATCCGTCGCTGGCGCCCGCGGGAAAGCACGTGATGTCCATCCACATGCAATTCGCGCCTTACAAATTAAAACAGGGGGATTGGGCGCAGCAGCGCGACGCGTTGCGCGACACGGTATTGAAGACGCTCGCGGCCTACGCACCGGATCTCGCCCACAAAATTCTTGCGGTGCAGTCCATCACCCCGAAAGATTTGGAAGCCACCTACGGGCTAACGGGCGGACATCCGTTCCACGGAGAGTTGTCGCTCGATCAGATTTTCACCATGCGTCCGCTGCTCGGATGGGCGCGCTACGCTACTCCGGTCGCCGGGCTTTACCTCTGCAGCAACGGTACGCATCCGGGCAACGGCCTGACCGGCGCATCCGGCCACAACGCCGCCCGCGAAATCCTGAAATACATCCGCAAGTAAGACGCAGGCTTGGGAGGCGCGTCAGTTCTGAGATACGCTCGAAAGCGCCCTGATTGTTTTCCTTCCACGGGTTTGCCGCATCTATACTATTTCGATGTCTAAGTTCGCCCTGCTCTGCGCCGCGTTGGCCGTCTTTTCTTCTCAATCTATGGCGTGGCAGAGCGCGACGCCAAGCCCGGCGCCGCAGGATTTACAGACGGGCGTCGTCATTCCCAAAGTTTCTTGCGCCACGCAGCCGGGCCAAAGCTATGCGCTTTACATTCCTTACCATTACACTAGCGAAAAGCGCTGGCCGGTTGTCTATGCATTCGATCCCGGCGCCCGCGGAATCATGCCAGTGGAATTGATGAAGGACGCGGCGGAACGCTACGGCTACATCGTGGCCGGCTCAAACAATTCGCAAAATGGCCCCTGGAAAGCGTCGGCCGAAGCGGCCCAAGCGATGGTGCAAGACACGCGCGCGCGACTTTCGATTGACGGCAACCGCATCTATTTTGCGGGACTTTCCGGCGGCGCTCGGTTTGCGTCCTTGCTGGCACAAGCATGCAAGTGTTCCGCAGGTGTGCTCTTGAACAGCGCGGGCTTCTCGCCTTCGTCCCCTCCGGTGACGGGAGCGAATTTCTCCGTGTTCGGCACGGCAGGCACCTTCGATTTCAACTATGGGGAAGTCGTGGAACTCGATGCGAAGCTCGGGACGCTCCACTACTCTCATGCATTTCGCCAATTTGACGGTCTTCACGAATGGGCGCCCGCAAGAGTCATGGATGAAGCGTTAGCCTGGTTTCGTCTGATCGCGATGAAGCAAGGCCGCGACCCGCGCGACACGGCTTTCGTGAAAGAGCAAGCCGCCGAAGCGGAGAAGCGCGCGAAAGCTCTTGAAGCCGCCGGCGATTCGTACAGTAGCTGGAAGGAATATCGACAGGCTGCTGATGCGTTCGACGGCCTGGAAGACGCTGCGGCCTTTCGCGAGCGCGCCGCCAACTTGGAAAAAGAGAAGGGTGTTCGCGATGGCGCGAAACGCGAGCAGCAGGAGTTCGCGGAGCAATCGAGGCTGAGCGCGGATATTTCTTCAGGGCTGGCCGCTCTGCGTCAGGAAGGCCCGCGCTCCGACTTGCGCAGCGAAGTCGAGCGGCAAATCTCCGACCTGCGCAATCGCGCGGAACATGAGAAGAACCCGCAAGAGCTCCGAGTCGTCCGGCGTGCGTTGGGCGGCATTTTCGTCCAAGCTATGGAGACTGGGCAAGAGCGTCTTGATGCCAAGGACATTTCGCACGCGCGCGCTTATTTTGAGCTCGCGTCCGGTGCGGAACCTGACTCTGTGTGGGGGCTGTGCCAAGTAGCGGCCGTGCGCGCCTTGGATAACGACCGCAAAGGCGCCTTCGAAGCTCTTCGCCGAGCAAAAGAAAAAAGCAAAGACCCCGCAGCGCTCTCCGCGCGGCTCAAGGACGAGGCCGCCTTCGCCAGTTTCCGCGACACTCCCGAATTCCGCGCGCTTCTTGCGCCAACTCAAGACCCTCATTGAGAAGGGTCCTCGACCGGCGCAGAAACGTCCGCCGCAGAGAGCGGGGCAAGATCCGAACACAGCACAATCCTTACTAACTAATTCGCGCTCGACCCCGAATTTCGGCGGGACCTTTTTTTCGAGTGACGATGGCGGCTCGTCTTTTTTTCCGCAGGTGCCGGAGGCGCCGGCAGCGCCAGGTCGGAATTAAAAATGTCGGCCACCACCTTCCACTTGCCGTCCGCCTGTTTTTTCCAAACTTCTACGAATTTGCCATGGTCCGTCGCGGGCTTGCCTTGGGGGTCTTTCATCGCCAACTGATAGACGCCCACGATGTAAGCCAGATCGCTGGAACGCGAGACCTCGACTTTGTTTGCCTGCCAGGACAAGGAAACGTCAGGGCCGAGAAGCGAGGCCCAAGCGGCGCGAATGGCCTGCTTGCTGCCGGCAATCGGAGTGTTGGGAGCCAGCAGAGAGGCGTCATCACTGTAGTACGAAACAGTCCCGTCCACGTCTTTGGCAGCAGCGGCCTTCTCCCACTGAGCGTCCAGAGCGCGAATAGCGCTTTCATCCGCAGCCCGGGTGTCCGGCGGCGTCTGCTGGCCGCAGCTCGATACAATTAAGGCTAGAGCAAGACAACACCAGAGAACCAACTTGGTTCTTTGTCTTTCTTGGCGACGACAAGGCATTGATAAATCCTCCCACTGCCGGAATTTTTGTGCAGTTCATCTTAGGTTGCCCCAGCAGGTGAGTCAACGACGTTGCAGCCTACTCGGTATTGTGGGCACAGTCGGCGGCACGATACAATGAGCGGATAAATCAACACAAGATTATTTGGGGAGGAGCGAGCAATGACATCGACAGCCACGCCGCAAACGACACTGGAGCGCGGGGAGTTTCGGAACGAAGCGTTCATCGATTTCACCAAGCCGGAAAACCGCAAAGCGATGGAAGACGCGCTGCGCCAGGTGAAAGGAATGTTTGGGCGCGAGTATCCGCTGGTGATCGGCGGGAAAAAGATCACCACGACGGACAAGATCAAGTCCATCAACCCGTCGCATCCGGAAGAAGTGATTGGAATCTTTCAGAAGGCCAGCGTGGAGATGGCCAAGCAAGCGGTGGAAGCGGCTGAACACGCGTTTGAGAAATGGCGGAAAGTGCCGGTGGCCGAGCGCGTGGCATGTTTGTATCGCGCGGCGGACATTCTGCACAAGCGCAGATACGAGCTGGACGCCTGGCTGTGCTACGAAGTGGGGAAGAGTTGGCCGGAAGCAGATGCCGATATTGCTGAGCTGATTGATTTCTGCGAATACTACGGGCGCGAAATGATGCGTCTGGGCGAGCCGCAAAAGCTGACCCCGATGCGCGGCGAGAAAAATTTCATGAAGTACATCCCGCTGGGCGTCGGGGTGATTATCCCGCCGTGGAATTTTGCGGCGGCGATCATGGGCGGGATGACGATAGCGGCGATCGTTACGGGAAACACGGCGATCGTGAAGCCGTCGAGCGATTCGCCGACGATTGCGGCGATCTTCATCGATATTCTGTACGAAGCGGGAGTGCCTCGCGAAGTGGTGAGCTTTTTCACCGGGCCGGGCGGAACGGCAGGCGAAGCGCTGGTGACGCATCCGAAGACGCGGTTCATCGCGTTCACGGGATCGAAGGAAGCGGGATTGCGGATCAGCGAACAAGCGTCAAAGGCGCAGCCGGGGCAGAAGTGGATTAAGCGCACGGTGCTCGAAATGGGCGGCAAAGACGCGATTGTGGTGGACGAAGAAGCGGACGTGGATGCGGCGGTGGAAGGCGTAGCCCTCTCTGCGTTTGGATTTCAGGGGCAGAAGTGCTCGGCTTGTTCGCGCGCGATTGTGTCGGAGAAAATTTACGATGAATTTCTGGAGAAGCTCGTGGAACGCGTGAAGAAAATGAAGGTAGGTCCGGTGGAGGACCCGACCAATTACATGGGGCCCGTGATCAACAAGGCGGCGATGACGTCGATTCTGGGATACATCCACCAAGGGCAGAAAGAAGGGCGTTTGATGACGGGTGGAAAACACACGGGCGGCGACGGATATTTTATCGAGCCAACGGTGATCGCTGACGTTGACCGAAAGGCGCGAATTTTCCAGGAAGAAATTTTCGGGCCGGTGCTAGCGGTTACCAAGGCCAAGGATTTTGACGAGGCGCTATCGATGGCCAACGACAGCGAATTTGGGCTGACTGGCGCGGTCTATTCGCAGAACCCGAAGAAAATAGAGCGCGCCGAAGAAGAATTCCACGTCGGCAACTTGTATATGAACCGGAAATGTACCGGCGCACTGGTAGGTGCGCATCCGTTCGGCGGGTTCAACATGTCCGGGACCGATTCAAAGTCTGGCGGGCAAGATTATCTGCTGCTTTTCCTTCAGGCGAAGACAGTGTCGGAAAAAGTGGGTGCCACGAAATAAGCCTGTATTCCTTCGCCTGAGGAAAAGAGAACGGATTCCTCGCTGCGCTCGGAATGACAGGCTACTGCAAGGCGGCGGGCTCGGCGGCAGGCTTCATGTGGAAGCCCCAGCGGAGGATGGCGTAAACGATGGGGCCGGAAGCGAGCAGGAGCGGGGCCCAATGCAGGACGAGCGGCTCGCTGTAGTAAACCTTCACAGCGCACAAAATCGCGGGAAAAATGAGGATGTAGGCGATACCAGCGGCACCGCCGGGGATCAGGAAACTGCGCGGCGCGTTAGGCAATTTCTGGCGCATGCGCCACGCGGCGAGAAGAGTGAGCAACGTGGTGGCGATGCGCGTCCAGATGTAGATGTTCACCAGGTCTTCCACGGGATACTTCGCAAGAACGCAATACACTAAAGCGGACAGAGCGATCGCGCGCACGGGTGTGCCGAAACGCGGATGGATTTTGCCCAGCCATGCGGGCAAGTAGCCGTCCTGCGCCATGGTGGCGGGGATGCGCGTGGTGTAGAGAATGGTGCTGTTGGAAAGCGACAGCGTGCCGATCATCGCGGCTATCAACATGGCTGCGCCGAGGAGCGGACCGCCTATCAGACGCGATGCGGTGACGATATAGTCTGTTCTCCACTCCTGCCAGTTGCCGAGGACGGCGAGAGCGAGCGTGGTCGGCAAAATGTAGGTGAGGATGTTCATCGGCGTGTTCCAGGCGAGGATGCGGACGAAAGTTTTCTGCGGATTTTTCATTTCGCCGGTCATGCTGGAAAGCTGCTCGTATCCGGCGTAATTCCACATGGCGAGTGCTAAACCTCTGCCGAAGACTGCACCCAAGGGCTGGCCGGGCGGGACGAACGGAAGCAGTGGGTTGTAATGCAGATGGAATAGGGAGACGAGGCATAGCCATGCGACAGGAATAAAGACTGCGACCAGCAATGCTACGGAAAACCAACCGGCAAGCTGAATGCCGCGCGCGTTGAGATAAGCAAGAAGGCACAGCACGAGGCACGCTCCGGCCCACTTTATATTTCCAGTGATCCACGGAAGATATTCGCTGAGGTAATCCATCACCAACACGCCGTAGAGGCTGTTGAGCAGAAATGTGCCGGTCCAATTCCACCAGCCACACTGAAAGCCCCAGAAATCGCCGAATGCAGCGCGAGACCAGCGGTAGAAACCGCCTTGTACGGGAAGAATGCTGTTCAGTTCGGCGGAAGCGAGGGAAATCGGAATGCTCCAGAAGAAGGGAACAAAGGCGAGAAACACGATGGCCATGCCGGGACCGGAATCGTGGAAGATGCCTTCGTAACCGAAAGGGCCGCCGGCGGTGTAGCCGTAAAAAAGCGCGAGGAGAGGGAGGAAGCCGATCTGGCGGAGGTGCGAACCGTCAGAGGGAATGGCCGGAGCGTTTTCGCCGGATTCAGTCCGCATCGAGCCGGAGTGCAAGGTGCGGAATGATATTGAACTGGCAGGGTGTTTTCAATGGCAATTAAAACTATCGCTTGACGGGAAAGGCCGTTGGGTTAGAGAATTCGCCCTGTTTCCCCCCCAATTGAAGTTTTGTCCGAGGGCAACCCCAGACTTGCTCCCGAATCTAAGCTTGGGCGTAGAGCGGGAAAGGGTGTTTGGTTTCGGAGTTGCACCCTTCAGGGCAGGGTGCAAAGGCGCCTGAATCGGCAAGTCCTAGTTAAGTGGCTTACGAACACCACCATAGGCGGTAAGTGCATATTTTCAATATTCCTAGACGAGGTACGTCGGTACTAATTTTGGTCAAATTTTTTCCCATTTGCCTGCACGGACAAGAGGCATAAATCCAGCTTTCGAGATAACCCGGCGGGGCGCAGACGCGTGAGAGGTATCAAGATGCGACGGAATTGCCTTCCAGTAGGTCCGAAATCACCCAACGTATTTGGCGCCGCAACGCGACGCCGGCGATATCTGGCTCGCGTCTTGTCGGTGTTGGTGTTGCTCCTGTTTGCAAGCATCGCGCACGCGCAAAACACGATCTCCACGGTCGCGGGGAGCGCTGCGCCTAACAATGTGTCTCCGACCGCAGCGTCAATCGAGGGTCCGGTAGGAGTTGTTCGGGATGGCTCGGGCAATCTATACGTCCTCACCGACAGTGGCGTGGTCTACAAAGTAACAATTCCACCGACTGGCGCGCCCAGCACGTTGGTGATTTTTGCCGGGAATAGTGACGCAGGACACGCGACGAGCGGTATCCAGGCGACCGCGGCAAGAACGGACGAACCGGACGGCGGGGCGTTGGACGCGAACGGTAATTTCTATTTTGCCGACGGAGGCAACTGCGTAATCCGGGAGGTTGTTGCCGCGACCGGGATCATCAATACGGTGGTTGGAAACGGGACCTGCGGTTTTTCGGGGGACAATGGCCCGGCAACGAGCGCCGAGCTCAATTTCCCCCAAGGCATTGCTTTCGATGGTTCCGGAGATCTGTTCATAGCGGACATCAACAACAATGTGATTCGCCGCGTTGACGGATCAACCAAGGTCATCACAACCTATGCCGGCACCGGCGCTCAGGGATTCAACGGAGACAACGGCCCGGCAACCTCGGCCACGTTCAGGTTCCCGCAAGCGGTGGCCACTGATGCGAATGGAAATCTTTTCATCGCGGATACCCAGAACAATGTAATTCGTCGTGTGGATGTGGGGACCAAAGTCATCACGACTGTGGTTGGAACAGGAACCTTCGGCTACAGCGGCGACGGCGGGTTGGCGACGGCAGCGACGATGCAAGATCCCGGCGGCATAGTGGTGGATGCTTCAGAGAATCTCTATATCGCCGATAGCGGTAATGCAGTCGTTCGAAAAGTGACGGCGGCAACGAACATAATCACGACGATCATCGGCAATCACGGATTCGGATTTGGCGGCGATGGAGGGCCGGCGTTGTCGGCCACCCTGACGAATCCTTTTTTACTGGCTGTTGATTCTGCCACTGGGAATGTCTGGATCCCTGACTATTGGAATAATCGCATTCGGCTTTATAGCCCCGGCAATAACAACGAGATTACGACTGTGGTCGGGAACGGCTTAGTGGGCGACGGGGGACCGGCGACCGAAGCCAGCTTCTACGATCCGCGAAGTCCCATACTGGATTCGCAAGGCAATCTTTACATCGTTGATGCGCAAAACAATCGAATACGTAAAGTCGACACGAGTCAAAACATATCGACAGTTGTGGGGAACGGGATCGTGTGTCCACAACCGCAAGAGTCGTGCGGCGATGGCGGAGCACCCCTGAGTGCTTCGCTGAATATTCCGCGCACAGTCACGATAGACCCCTCCGGGAATCTAATCATCGCGGATTCAGGTGACAATCGGATTCGCGAGGTAACAGACGGGAATATCACGACGATTGCGGGAACCGGACCGGCTGGCTTTAGTGGAGACGGCGGTCCGGCAACTAGTGCGGAACTCAACAATCCTCGGGGAGTGGTTCTCGATTCCACCCAGAATATCTATTTTGTCGATGCGGTGAACAATCGTGTCCGGAGAATCGACGCGACCACTGGCGATATTTCCACGATTGCGGGAAACGGAGTTAATGGGAACGCGCCTTCGGGGTGCCAGGGACAGGGCAGTTTCTCGGGAGACGGAGGGCCTGCGATCAGCGCTACTCTAAATTGCCCGCTCGGTCTCGACATCGATTCAAAAGGGAACCTTTTCGTCTCGGACACTCAAAATAGTCGAATCCGAAGAATCGATGCCGTAACGCAGATCATTACAACTGTCGCTGGGAACGGAACTGCGGGATTCTCAGGTGATGGCGGAGCGGCTACGTCCGCAATGCTGAATAACCCCGACAGGATATCCATAAACGCAGCGGGGAATTTCTTTATCTCCGACACGAATAATCAACGGATCCGGCGAGTGGACGGAACAACCGGGATTATCACGACGTTTGCGGGAAACGGGAACTTCGGATTCGCCGGCGATGGCGGCCCGGCAGTGTCAGCCAGCTTCTCTACGCCGACCGGAGTCGTCGTAACAAGTCAAGGAAACATGTACGTGGGCGATCTGCTTAACAACCGGATCAGGCTGGTGCTGCTTAATCCCAACGTAACTATTTCCAGTAGCAGCGCGCCATTCGGAAACCAACCAATCAGCGTTGGTGCAACTCCTCTGCCGGTGACAGTGACCAACTCTGGGGACGCGCCTCTTACGATTTCGAGTATTGCGCTCACGGGGGCTAGTGTGTTTTCGCTCGCTACCTCAGCGACTCCCTGCCCGGTGGCTCCTGCGACGCTGGCGGTTGGGGCGAATTGCGTGATCGAGGTGGCATTTACGCCCACGCAGTTCGTTGCGTCTACCGGGACGATTACAATCACGGACAACGCCCCTACAACCACCCAGACAATCAACGTGTCGGGAACGGGCGCAGCGGCTCTGACCGTTCAGGTGACAGCAGGGACCGGAAGCGTCAGCAGTTCGCCTGCCGGAATCACTGCCTGCGCGACAACTTGCACAGCCAACTTCACGGGCAATAGCTCAGTCATACTGACAGCAGCGCCGGGCACGAACTTTACGTTTTCTGGTTTCACGAACTGTGCGTCGACGGGTGCTCTGACTTGTTCGGTGACAATGAGCGCAGCCGAAACCGTCACGGCCGCTTTTACGAGTTCCGGCGGTGGAGGCGGAGGGTTGACGATCAGCCCGAACACCTTGCCCAACGGGGCTATCGGAGCCCCCTATGGCCAGACTCTGGCAGTAAGCGGCGGAACTGCGCCATATAATTTCACGATCTCCGCGGGGGCGCTGCCCGCGGGATTAACGTTGGGCGCCACAAGCGGGACGATCGCGGGAGTGCCCACGGGTCCAGCCGGAGCGCCATCATTCGCAGTTCACGTAACCGACTCTTCGGCGACTCCGCTGACCGGGAGCGCCAGCCTTACCATCACAATCACTGCAGCCGATGCCAGCAACAATGCTGAACTGAACGGGAGCTATGCCCTTTTGTTCCAAGGATTCATCGACAGCGACGGGACGATGGTTGTGGCAGCGGGCAGCTTGCTCGCCGACGGACACGGCAACATCAGTCCCGGCGGCTTCGTAGATGCCGACGGCTCAACCGGCGTGCAGCCCACGCAGGAGATTACTTCAGGTACGTATACGATTGGCGCCGACAACCGGGGAACCATGTCCCTGGCTGTTGCAGGCGGCGGTGGGATCACTTTTGCTTTTTCGGTGGGAGACATACAGTCCGGAGTCGCCACCAAGGCGCGGATTATCCGGTTTGATGACGTGAGCGGCACCAACGGAACGACTGGATCAGGTGTGCTGCTGAAGCAGGATCCTTCCATATTTGCGCTTAACGCCCTCCACGGATCGTACGCATTTGGCGAGAGCGGCACTGACTTGACCAATGGAGATCCTGAGTCGGGCGTGGGCTTCGTGAACGCCGACGGGAACGGGAATTTCACAACGGGCGGTCTTGTTGACTTGGACGACGGTGGGGCAATCGTGCCCAGTGCGGCGATATCGGGAACCTATGCGCTGACCAATGAAACAGTCTCGAGTGGGCGTCTCTCGGCCAGCATCACGATTGCGGGAGTAAACGGCACCACCTCGCAAGTTTTGTACATCGTTTCTGCAAGCCAGGTGGTGTTCATCAGCATAAACGCAACTACAAACTCGATATTCAGCGGGATGGCTCAGTTGCAGGTGCCGCCCACCGGCGGCTTCGGCTTGAGCTCGCTTATAAACAATAGCGTTGTCGCAGTGCAGGGGAGGCAGGCCGACGGATCGCCTATCGTCCTTATCGGATCTCTTGCGACGGATGGCAACGGTATTTTCGCGCTTTCTTACGTCCAAAACAATGGCGACACATCGGTTTCGGCTACGGCCGGCGGCACGTACGCCGTGGATACAAATAGCCGGGCGAAGCTGACCTACACGAGCGGCGGTTTCGCTCCAACCATCATGTATTTGGACGGACTGAATCAGGGATTTGCGGCCGCTACGGATGCAAATGCTTCTTCGGGTCCCTTGGATCCGGGGGTCTCAAGCTACAATAATGCGACTCTTTCCACATCCGACAACTTCTTCTTCGGCACGGTTGCTCCGGCGAGTAATAAGAACACTAACGAGTCCGGAGTGGCTTCATTTGGCGCGACCACGGTTCAATCCGTGGCTGATGACAGTGGTCCGGGCGGTGCTTTACTTGGCGACATAGTGGTCTCACAGTCTTACGATGTTGCGACGAATGGACAATTGTCGTTCGGCGGCCGCGCAGCTGGTTATGTGGCTTCTGGTTGCAAGATCGAGCTGGTTTCGAATGTCACTACGATTCCCGGACTCACGACGGCCGAGTGCCAGGTGTTGCAATCTACGCTCACGGTGACAGAAGCCGGGACGGGCACTGGGACGGTTTCGAGCAGTCCCGTGGGAATCACTTGTCCGGCGACGACGTGCTCAGCCAGCTTCGAGAGTGGTACTCAAGTTGTGCTTACGGCGACGCCGACTGGCGGCTCGACGTTCGGCAGTTTCACCACGAACTGCATCCCAGCCAATCCGCAGACGAATCCGCCGAGCTGTACGATAGCGATGAGCGGATCTCCGACGGTGGCAGTGACGTTTACTGCGGGAAGCGGTATCCCGCCGGCATTGGCGATTACGAAGAGCCACACCGGAAACTTCACACAGGGACAGCAGAATGCAACGTACACGGTTACAGTGTCGAATGGAGCGAATGCCGGGCCAACCAGCGGGACGATTACGGTGACGGACACGATTCCGGCCGGGTTGACGCTAGTGTCCATGGTGGGAACCGGCTGGGCGTGTGCAGCGAACACTTGTACGAACAGCACTGTATTAGGGGCGGGCGCGAGTTCGACGATTACGGTAACGGTGAATGTGGCGAGCAACGCAGCAGCATCTGTGACGAATGCGGTGAGCGTGTCGGGAGGAGGATCTGCGGCAGCTAACGCCACAAATCCGACGACGATCACGACTTCAGGCGGAGGCGGCAGCGGAATCGCGACTGTTAATCCGAACCCCTTGGCGTTCGGAGGAGTGCAGGTCAGCGTTTCGAGTGCGTTATCGTTCACGCTTCAGAACACGGGCACGGGCCCATTGGGAAGTATCGCTTTTTCGGTGACTAACCCGGATTACACGATTACGACCAACACATGCGCTACAACTCTTGCTGCCGGTTCCGCGGCTTGCACGATTACGGTGACCTTTACGCCCAGTTTCCAGGCTCCGGATACAGGGGCGGTCGTGATTACCGATGACAGCTCAGCCGGGCCAACAACCGAGTTGCTGTCGGGCGTGGGAGTTGGACCAATCTACGTGCTGCCGTTCGAGATGTTCTACGATGGAATAACACCGGGAACGACTAGCCCGGCACAAACGGCGACGCTGTTCAACACGACAGATACAGTACTATCCGTTACCGGAGTAACGTTCGTAGGAAATGCCGCTTCGGATTTCTCGGTGACCAGCAACGGGTGCGGCGACGGTGCCGATCCGAGCTGCCCGATCGGTGTTGCGTTCACTCCTTCGACGACTGTGCTAGGACCGCGCACCGCGGACCTGACAATTGCAACGAACTCGGAGACCACTCCCTCGGTAGTTAGTCACTTAACGGGAAATGGCGCCATTCAGCATCTACCGGGATTCACCGCTAATTCGTTCCCGCCGAACGATGACGACTCAACGAGCGCGGTCAACCTGCCGTTCTCGATGAATTTCTTTGGCACTACTTACAATCAGTTGTATGTAAACAACAACGGGAACGTGACTTTTGGTGAGCCGTTTGGGACGTATACGCCCTTTGGTTTGACCGGAAATATCGGAGTTCCGATCATCGCACCGTTCTTCGCTGACGTGTACACGCTTACGCCGGGTTCCGACGTAGTGCACTACGGAGTGGACACGGTGAACGGCCAGCAAGCATTTGGAGTCAACTGGGAAAACGTGGCTTACTATGCCGAGCCAGACGGTGAAGATTGTCCTCCGGCAATACTGCTGAACAGCTTCCAGCTCATCGTGATTGCCCGTCCGGACACCGGGGCTGGGAACTTCGACATGGAATTCAACTACGACAAGATACAGTGGGAAACCGGAACCGCCAGCGGCGGTGTATGCGGCTTGGGTGGTTCTTCGGCGGCTGTGGGCTATTCAAACGGTACGGGAGACGCGGGAACAAACTTTCAGCTCCCGGGTTCGCTGGTAAATGGGGCATTCCTCGATGTACCCACCGCGGCCGGATTCCCCGGACTGATCCACTCGGACCTGAGCTCCACGATGCTGGGCCGATATGAATTCCAGGTGAGAAATGGAGCGGTGCAGTCGGCGGATCTCGGTCTGACAATGACTCAATCGGCGAACCCGGTTCCGGCGGGCTCGAACCAGACTTACACGCTTACGGTGACAAACGCCGGACCCAGCGACGCGACGAATACGACAGTGTCGGATACGTTGCCGACGAATGCCACGCTAGTGTCGGCTACACCCTCGCAGGGTGCGGCTTGTGCCGGCACGGTGACTCTGACGTGCAATTTGGGCACGGTGGCGAATGCGGGCACGGCGACGGTGACGATTGTGGTCACCGTGAATGCGGGTGCGACGGGAACAGTGGTGAACAATGCAAGCGTTACGTCGGACCTGCCGGATCCGAATCCGGGCAACAACACAGCCAGCGCGAGCGCGACGATTGGGGCGAGTACCAACGTCCTACTCACGATAATCCCTGGAGGAAACGGAACAGGAACGGTGAGGAGCACCCCCGCCGGTATTAATTGTGGGGCGACGTGTTCAGTCAATTTCCCCAGCGGCACTACAGTCGTGTTGACAGCTACGCCTTCTGACGGGTCAACCTTCACCGGATGGGGCGCAGGGCCGTGCGAAGGGACGGGGACGTGCACGATTACGCTTACGTCGCCGCCCACCACGGTTTCAGTGGTAGCCAATTTCGCTCAGAGTACGAACAACTTCACCTTGGCAGTGAATGAGGCGGGGACAGGAACGGGCACGGTGACGAGCAGTCCCGCGGGAATCGTCTGCCCGCCAGCGGCGACATGCTCGGCGAGTTTTACGAGCGGCCAGGTAGTCACACTGACGGCGACGCCGACGAATGGATCGACGTTTGCCGGCTGGAGCGGAGTGGCAGGATGCCCGGGAACGGGTACATGCACTGTGACAGTGAGCGCAGCTGTAACAGTGACCGCCGCATTCAACAGCGGGACTTCTCCGGTTACGATTGGGCTTGCTCCGGGAAGTCCTTCGACCGTGAATACAACGCCCGGGAGTAGCGCGGTGTTTGGTTTGACGCTCACTTCGTTACCGGGAGTCACCGGGACGGTGACGCTCGGATGCACGGTTATTTCTCCTAACGCCGCGGACATCTCGTGCAATCTTGTGCCGAAGGCGATCGTTTTGACCGGAAAAGCGATCAACGTTGCAATTGTGGTGAATACGTTCTGCAAAGGGGCTGTTCCGCCGTTTGGACCATCGCTGCCGGGAGGCTTAGTAGGCGGCTTGGGGATGTTGTTGGCGGGCATGTCGCTGTGCGGGGCGATGTGGACACTCAAGCGGCGTCCGCGGTGGGCGCTTTCGTTTGGGGTTCTGGTTCTGATTGCAGTGGGAATGTCGGCATGCAGCAGTTTGCCAAAATCCCCGGGAGGACAGGCAACACCGCCGGGATCGTATAATTTGGTTGTGACCGCCACGGCTCCCAATGGAGCGACCTCGAGCGTGCCTCTGACGCTGGTGGTGGGGCCATAGCCGCAGGCTTTATCTGATTCTTCGGGAGCGATTGTTACGGCGGAGTGATGCTGAAGATGTGGGCCTGAAAGCCTTCCAGGCGTACGAACAGGCCGACGTTGTGGAGTTCGACTCCGGTGCGGTCGTAGCGGACGTTGTTTAGTTCGTCATTAAAGACATACTGCTGCGCAGGAGAGACGCGTTCTCCCAAATGGACGCGCCCTTGCGAAGCGCCTGCCGCCAGATTGACCGCGATTATTTTCCAGGCTTTCTTCGATCTCCATTCGTACACGAGAAGTCCCGCGGGTGAGGTGTAACCCTCCGCGGCGACTTCGAGTGCGCTCCAATTCCCTTGGTGATAAACATCTTCACCCGTGAGGCTGAGAATTTTCTGGAAGAACGCGAGACTGTAAGGATCGGAAGGCTCGTCCGCAGCCAGGCGCAACGTGATCGGCAGGCGAATTTTGCATCCTTCGAGTTCGCCCTGCTGATAGAAGCGCATTCCGGGTAGAGTTCCCATCAATGTTCCGACGGCGGGCAGGTGGTCGTTAGGAATTACTTCGGCCCGCCGAGGTTCGTCGTGATTCTCAAGGAAGCGCGCGTAGTGAGTTTGTTGATCGCCAATGCCGGATAATCGGGATTGGACCGCGCCTACATCTGCGTTGCGCACGGCATCGTAAAGAATTTTATCGTAGGCCAGCGAGAATCCCAGATCGATGAGCCGCGGCTCGGTGCCCCAGTATGCCTCGGCGAGCAAAATCAGATTGGGAGCCGCTTCGCGCGCTTCGGTCCAAAACTCTTTTGCCGGCTGCGGAATATTTCCCAAAAGATGAGCCCAGCCTTTTTCGAAGATATCGTTCAGCTGGAGCATGGCCATATCGCAGCGAACTCCGTCGCAATGCTTTGCGATGTTGGCCAGTTGCGCGAGCTGTGCGGCGCGCATGGCGGGCTGGAAATGATTTAGCTGCGCCACGTCTTTCCAGGGGGGGAAGTAGGGATCTTTTGCCAGCGCGATGTAGCGCGTTCCTTGTACCGTTTTCGCCTGATAGAAGAGCGAGGCGTTGTTTTCGAAATCCTCCTTCGAGCCCTGCACGTAAAATTCCGGATGTTCGCGCACCCAGGGGTTGTCGAGAGCTGTGTGGTTTCCGACGAAATCGAGGAACAGCGCCATGTTGCGCGCGTGCAATTTCTCGCGGACGCGATCGAGGGCGTCCCAGGTCCCGATGCGCGGGTCTGGAACGTATTGCATGACGGCATAAGGAGAACCGACGATGTCCGCGGGCTTCCAGCCTGGAAGAGCGCGGTCATAATCGGGGAAATTCGTGGGATCTTCAAGGGTGATCTGGCGGGAAACCGGGCTCCGCTGCCAAACGCCCATGAGCCAGATCGCGTCGAAGCCAAGCCGCGCGAACGCATCCCATCCGGCATCCGGCATGCTTGAGAGATTGATGGTGCGGCCAAGACGCGCGGAAATGCGTTCGAGCCAGGCCCAGGTGTTGATCTCGTAGATATGCGGATTCGGACGCATGGAGAATGGCGGCGAAACTTTTGTAGTAGGCACGGGAGTGAGCCTAAATTGCATGCGGCCATCTGTCAATCGCCGGAGGCGGTTCAGATTCCGCGCAAAATGCACTCAGGCTGTTAAGGTTTGGAATGCTGGACAAAAATAAGTATAGGTGACAAAGTAGGGTCGTTCCGCCTCGATATTTGGGCAAGTCGAGCGAAATGATTTTTTGTGAAAAGGAGTGCGATCATGGTGAAACGTCTAATGCTGTGCGCGGCGGCAATACTTTTTATTGGCGGCCTTTCGATGGCCGGGCAAAGTGCGGGGACGGCCGGAACGTGGTCTGGAATCATTACGAATGACAAGTGTGGCGCCAAGGACGCAAGTGAGCAGGGCGCCGGTTGCACCAAGGGTTGCGTGGCCAGGGGCGCTAAGCTGGCTCTTTACAACACGGATGATAAGAAAGTGTATGTGCTGGAACCGCAAGACAAGGCTACCGGACACGAGGGGCACGATGTGACAGTGAAGGGAACGCTCGACGGCGACACGATTCATGTGATTTCAATCACGATGAACCCGTCAAAGGGTAGCTAGCTGTTTGATGGCGATCGAAGCTTAGCCGAGTCCTGAGGAAGCGTCGAAAAAAACCCATCTCCGCAAATATGGGCTTAAAAAAGGCAGGGCCAATGGCCGTGCCTTTTTTTTTGTGAAACATTGCGAAGCGCCTTGTGTATGCTACGGGCAGAATGCACGACAAATTCGTTGAGAGGCGGGCCTAGGCATGAGCTTTCGATTCGCGTCGTTGTTTACCGTTGTTTTCCTCGCATGCGCGGTTTGGGCACAGAGTCCTCCTGCGACACAAAATTCCGGCGCTGTGCCCGGCGCAGGCGCCGGAGTAGTAGAAAATTCCGCAGCGACGCGAAACCTGGCAATAGATGACTACTTCCGAATCCTCGAAATCGAAGATGCGCAGCTGAGTCCGGAGGGAAAGTGGGTCGCTTATGTAGTGAAGACCCACGATCCAAAGGAAGACAAGAATGAATCGCGGATTTGGATGGTTCCGACTTCGGGCGGCTCCGCAATTCCACTGACGGCCGAAGGAGTCTCCTGCGATCATCCGCGCTGGAGTCCGGACGGAAAATACCTGGGGTTCCTTTCCGGGCGCGCCGGGCCCAAGGGCGAAAAGGAAGATGAGGACAGCAAGAAGGAAGAGCTCTGGATACTGAATCGCGAAGGCGGAGAAGCGCAAAAAATAACCGATACGATCCAGAGCGTCAACAGCTTTTCATGGTCTCCGGCTGGAGACCGAATTGTTTTAATTCTGCAAGACCCGTCGATTAGCGAAATTGAGGCCGCGAAAAATAAGGACAAGAGTGACGCGAAGCCGAAGGCGCACCCGTGGGTGATCGACCGGCTGCATTTCAAAGAGGATGAAATCGGCTACCTGGACCGGCGGCGCACCCATCTTTATGTTTTTGAGCTCGCAGGCCGAAAGATGACGCAGATCACTTCCGGCGATTATGACGACAGCGCTCCGGCGTGGTCTCCGGACGGGAGGTCGATTGCGTTTGAGAGCAACCGTTCGGATTCCGAGGACCCCGATCGCAATTACAACACGGATATTTGGGTGGTGGCGGCGGACAATACGGATCAGGGCAAATCGCTCGTGCGGGTAACGACGAATCCGGGAACGGACGGCGCCCCCGCTTGGTCGCCGGACGGCAAATGGATCGCGTTTACGAGCCAGCTGGAACCAAAACTTTTTCAATACGCGACATTCCACATTGCAATCGCCCCGGCGGCCGGCGGCGAAGCGAAAGTATTAACACTCAAGCTCGACCGGAACTCGAGCGAGCCGCGTTTTTCAGCGGACGGGAAATGGATTTATTTCATCGCGGATGATGATGGCACGCAGAATTTAATGCGGGTTCCGGCGATGGGTGGCGAGATTACTCGGCCGATCGGCGGACGAAAGATGGTGGAGTCATTTACGCTGGACAAGAATGGAGCCGCGGCTGCCGTGATCGGAGAGTTGACGCATCCGGCTGAAGTGTATTTGCTGCCTGCAGACGGTGGTGATCTGAGGCGGTTGACAACGACAAACGATGCATTGATGGCGCAAATTCGCCTTCCCAACGTTGAGTACGTGCATTTCAAAAGCAAAGACGGGACGACGGTGGCGGGATATCTCTACGAGCCGCCGGAATACAAGCCAGGGACGCGCTATCCGGCGATACTCCGGCCGCACGGTGGGCCAGTGTGGGCGTACTACGCCGAGTTTAATTTTACTCCGCAGCTCTATGCGGCGAACGGTTACGTGGTGCTGACGCCAAATCCGCGCGGGTCGTCCGGCTACGGCCAGGATTTTTGCAAAGCAATTTACGCCGACTGGGGCCACAAGGATTTCGAAGACGATATGGCAATGGTGGACTATGCGGTGGCGCAGGGAATTGCGGATCCTGACAAGCTTGGCGTTGGGGGATGGTCATACGGCGGCATCTCGACCAATTTTATTATTACGCAGACTACCCGGTTCAAAGCCGCGATTTCGGGCGCGGGAAATTTTCTTTACATCACAAATTGGGGACACGATTTGTATTCCAGAGACTGGGAAATCGAACTCGGGCTGCCTTGGGAGAACCGCGAACTGTGGGAGAAGCTCTCGCCCTTCAATCGAGTGACCAAAATTAAGACGCCGACGCTGATTATGGGAGGCGAGATTGATTGGAATGTTCCAGTGATTAACGGCGAGCAGATGTACCAAAGCCTGAAACGGCTCGGCGTGCCGACTTTACTGGTAGTTTACCCGGGCGAATACCACGAATTTTCTCGCCCATCATTCATTCAAGACCGCTACGAGCGCGACCTGCATTGGTACGATCATTACGTGAAAGGCGAAGGCCCGGCGATTCCCGCGCCTGCGGCGAAGACCGCAGACTAATGCCGCAGCATATCTAAATCTTCTAAATCACGTAGAGACGCTCTACGAACAATTCCTCCACTGCTCCAAGAACCATTTTATTTCTCGGAGAATTGTAGATCATCCCGCGTTGGAATTACTGCTCTGATGCCGTCGAATCAATTAGTTATGCGCCTCGCACCGCCCTTCTGATTGTTGGCTGTGAAACTGCATGGAGAGCCCCAGAGATTGTCTGGCGCATCGACGCCAGCCGGAAGTGACTATCGGATTGGGGGACTAAAATGAAGAAGGGTCGAAGTCTGTTCACAGTTACGCGAGCAGTGTCTTTGATGTTGGGGTTGTTGTTCGTAATCTTGGCATCGCCATCGAAGGTTAGGGCACAGGTGACCAGCGGGTCCATATCGGGCACCGCGGTGGATCCCTCAGGCGCGGTTGTGCCTGGCGTGGAAGTCAGAGCTATTAATACCGGGACGGGGTCCGTTGCAACCACAATGACGGATGATGCTGGATTGTTCCGCCTCTCGGAGTTGCTGGTTGGAACTTACACCCTGGAGTTTACGAAGCAAAGCTTTAGCAAGTATGTGGTGAACAACGTCGTGGTGTCCTCTGGGACAGACCAGGGCGTAGGATTGGTCAAATTGGCCCTTGGCGCATCCACCGTAACGGTGGAAGTCACTGAAGCTCCGCCTCTAATCGAAACGACAGAGGCCCAGGTCTCCACCACATTCACCACGCAACAGATCACGAGCTTTGCTGGTTTGCAGGAGAACGAGGGAATGGATTTCCTGGCCCTGCAAATCCCGGGCGTCAATATGACGCGCGACAACACTTTTTCGAATTCTAACGGCGTAGGCTTTTCAGTGGACGGCATTCGCGGCCGGAATAATGACCAGCAAATTGACGGTCAGAATAACAACGACAACTCGGTTGCCGGACCCTCGCTATTCCTTTCGAATCCTGACTTCGTTCAGGAATACCAGGTTACAACCAACAACTTCGGAGCCGAGTATGGTCGCAACTCCGGTTCCGTGGTCAACCTGGTGACTCCATCGGGCACTAACAACTGGCACGGCACCATCAACGGAGCCGAAGGTAACTCAGCCTTGGACAGTTTGACCAACGTCGACAAGGAGCCATTCCAAGATCCGAGCCTCACAAAAGTTCCTTGGTTCAACAATGTGTTTGCCAGCACGACGGTGGGCGGGCCGGTGCAGAAAGACCACATCTTCGTTTTTGGCGGGTTTGACACACAGATTATCGAGTCGAATTCGGTGGATCAAACCGGCTCCTTGACTCCCACACCTACTGGACTGGCGCAGTTGGCGGCATGCTATCCAAATAGCGCCAGCGTAGCGGCGTTGCGGACCTTTGGACCTTATGGAATCGGGGCAGGGAACCCGACTCCCAGTGGAACAGTAACTCCGATCACGCTTACCGGTTCCGACACGAACCCGTCGTGCGCCGTTGACTTCGCAGGCGTCACGAGGACTTTAGGCACACCCTTTCACGAATACGATTTTATCGGTCGCTCCGATTTCCAGTACACAAACGACAGAGTGTACTTGCGTTATCTCTACAACTATTCGAATTCTATTAATGCCGACCCATTCGTCACAGCCGCGGCAGGATATCCGGTATCAGTCCCGAGCCGGAGCCAGACTGGCCTGATTGGCTGGACCCACACGCTATCGCCGTCCATGACGAACGAGCTTCGGCTGTCTTATGGCCGGCAGAACACCGAATTTGGGGGCAATGGAATCGGGAATACGGTTCCAGTTCAGGGGAACCTCGGCAACGCCCTGGCAAACATCGGTGTAAATGCCACTGACGGTAATCCTATTCTCGCATTTGGGCCGAACGCTGACTCACCCCAAGGCCGCATTGTGAACACATATCAGGTCCAGGACAACTGGAGCTACGTTCACGGGAAGAGCCAATGGAAAGCAGGTGTGAATTTCACTTACCAGAAGTCTCCCAATGTGTTCCTCCCGAACTTCAACGGCACGTTCAACTTCGCTGCCAATCCCGTTAGCGCCACGACCATCACTACCCCGGATTGCACGATCACGCCGGGTGAAACCTTAAGTGCGTTTTCAGCGTTTGCTTGCAACATTCCGGACTTCGTTAATATTTCGCAAGGAAATCCAAAAATCGACTTCAGCGAAAAGGACACGTTCCTTTACGTCCAGAACGATTACAAGCTCCGGCCGAATTTGACCCTGAATCTCGGCCTCACGTGGTCTTACTACGGTCAGCCGGCAAATCTTTTCCACGATGAAACGGTTAACGACCTGAAGATACCGCTGTGGAATCCAGCCTTGCCGACTTCGGTTACCACATTTCCTTCGATTCCAGCTCCCAAGAATAGCTGGGGTCCCAGCGTTGGGTTCGCCTGGAGCCCGAGCATGGATAACTTCCTGACGGGTGGGAACGGGAAGACGGTCATTCGGGGCGGGTACAGACTCTCGTACGATCCGCCGGTCTACAACATCTACCTAAACATCTCAACTTCAGCGCCCGTCCTGCTCGCGCAATCGGTAGGACTAGCGACAGACCCAATAACCAATGCGGTTGTCAATCCGCTGCCCGCGGACCCGACCGGCGCGGCTGTGCGCACGCAGCTCGCTCCGTCTCTGGTAACCGGGGTTGCCGACCCGCGGTCCTTTAACGAAACGACCATTACTCCAAATTTTGGACCGGATCATGTTCATAGCTGGTCTCTCGGGGTTCAGAGGCAGATTTCGAACGCGACAGCCGTGGAAGCTCGTTACGTTGGGAACCACGGGGATAATCTGTTCCAGTCCATCAACGCGAATCCTTATGTAGCTGGCCTTGCAGCAAGCTTTCCGACTTTTCTGCCTGCTGGCGTGACGCCGTGCTCTGCGGCGGATGCGGTTGTGCCGAACGCGATAGGACGCGAAAATTGCGACGAAGGCATCCTCCGCAAACGGACCAACACCGGGTATTCCAGCTACAACGGACTGCAAGTTCAGTTCCGTGCAACGAATCTCTACAAACAGCTGACCATGACGGCCAACTATACCTGGAGCAAGACAACCGACAACGCGAGCGAAATATTCAGCACCTTTGGTGGTGGGAATTCGCTGGCATTCTCGCAAAATCCTCTCAACTTCACGTCCGCGGAGAACGGATTGTCGGGATTGAACATTCCGCAAGCTTTCACTCTGAACGTTTTTGAACAGCTCCCGTTCTACCGCTCGCAGCAGGGATTGATAGGCCACCTGCTCGGCGGATGGGGTGTCTCGGCCAACTACATCCTCTCCTCCGGTGAGCCGTACACTCCGATCCAGTTTGCCCTGAATGCTGAGACTAACGGAACAGGGTTCGATGTTCCGTTCAACAACGCTTTTGTCGGCACTTTCGACACCGCACGGCCATTCCTGGGGAGTTCAAGCGCGCCAGTGAACCAAGTTGGAATTTATGCCGGTGACGCTTGCTCGCTGTTTGGCCCCACGGTCGGTAGCCCGGCGATTCCGAACCCCAGTTGCGGACTGGCGCCCACGACGTTGTTGAGCTTCAACGGCGTGAATTCAACGGGTGGAACCACCGCACCGGTGACGACGACGAAAGGCGTGCGGACTATCGTAAATGGCGGGGAAGCGCAGGAAATATTCGGCACGCCCTTTGGCAACGCGGGACGGAATATTTTTAAGGACGCCAAAACGAATATTTCGAACATCGGGATAGTCAAATCGTTCAAAATCAACGAGCGTTCCACCGTTCAGTTCCGCACGACGATGCTCAACGCTTTCAACCACTCGAATTACTCCAGCGTTGATCCTTTTCTTGACGATGCGGGATTGTCCTCCTTTGAAACGGGCTTCGGGACTCCAAGCGTGTTTCCAAGCAACGGTACCGGTAGCTCGGTGGGGAAGCGGCAAATCCTCTTCGGCGCGAAGGTTAACTTCTAACTTAGGATCTGCTGCTAGGGCACTGGGCAGATTCTCAAACCTCTAAAGCCAGAAAGCCTCGATACGGGGCTTTCTGGCTTCTTTATTTTCGTTTCGAGTACTTCGGGAGCCGCTCAACCGCCCGAAGCTCCAGCGCGCCCACAAGGGCATCACTGACGGCGGTCTGAGGAGATCGAGGGGAAACCTACTCCTTGTCGCATGCAGCGGAAGGGAACGTTAATGTGATTTCCGCAGTTTCGGTGTCGGCGCCGTCGACGGCGGCGGGCTCGGCTTCGATGCGCGCGGGGATGGTGCAGGTTTCCTTGGCACGGCGCAGGCTCAAACGCTGAGGATCAAGATCTTCCCAGGCGGAAATTGTGTAATGCGCGGATTGCAGGAGCGTGAAGTCGTAAACACCTTCGCCGATTCTTTGAGCTGCCGGATTTTCTCCTTCACTGGCTTTGGCCATGATGGTGACTTCGCCGGGCGGCCGCCCGTCCTTCCATCTCAACTGTGCGCGGATTTTATGGGTTGGGTACCCGTTGTTAACTTGGATGTTTGCTTTAAGCAACTGTTCACCGTCTTTTAGAGTGATCACAGCGGTTTCGTTTTGCTCCGAGACACCGGGATAAAATGTGCGTGGAAATGGCGAGTTGGGATCCTTACGATTTGTGCGGTTGAATACTAGAATATATTCACCCGGACCGACGTGGTCGAACTCGAATTCACCTTTCGACCCTTGAAAACCCCAAAGACCCGGCTCGGTGTCCTTGAAGCGGTCCGCGCGATATAGTTCCACGGACGCAAGATTCAGAGGCTTCTCATCCGGACCCAAAACGCTGCCGCGAATCTTGCCGAGCGGCAGAGCGTCCACGTTGTATTCAAAACAGGCGCCGTTCGGAATCTTGATCGGGGGCAAAGCGCCCGGAAGAGTCTTCTCGGTCAATTCCATCCGAGCGGGAAGGCTGGCCGAAAAATGATATTCCCCGGCATGGACATCGTAAAAGGAATAGACACCATCCGGCCCCGTGCTGGTCGCGAAGCGATCATCCTTTGAACGAAGCTTCAGTTTTATGTGGGGGAGAGGATCGTCCGGATCGTCGGCAGGAGCCAGCAGCGGCGGATCGGAGCGGCGAAGAACACCGAATACGGAGGCGACTCGCTGATGTTTGCGCATGGCGCGCAATTGAGGCAGCAGGGCACGGCCATCGGGCGCCGGGCGGGTGCCGTTGCAGATCGTGGCGAAAAGGCGCCCTTCGATTTCCTGTTGCGTGAACACGATGTATTGATCACCCTTCCGGAAACGGTAGCCACAATCACCGTCGTCGCCTCCTGAGAAGATATCGATTTCCGCGGCGTCCGGCCCGGCAAATTTTTCATCAATTTTGAAACGATAACGGATCAACGGGGTGACGTCCGTTGCGGAAGCTGTGCTTCCTGCGTTTTGCGAATCGGCAGCGTCCGGGGCTGGAGACGGAACACCTTCGACGTCCATGACGGTGCCGACGAATACAACGTCATCTTGCTGCAAACCCTGGCAAGTTCCCGGAGGAGCCTTGGAACACGTGCAGGCCGATATTCCTCCAGGGACCAAAAATAATATTGGAAGCAGTGCAAGAACTGCGCGCCGAATCATCGTCGATATCGTACATGGAGCTGCGCGTGGAATCGAGTGCGAGGGGTATGATTTTTCAGAAGAGTGTCCAGGCTAAAAGCATTCCAGTTTGGAACATGGCGGTCTTTCAAGATGGTTTGCGGACTGCATGCATTTTACTCTTTCGCCCATAACCGAAATCCGCCGAGGATCGCATTTTCGTTGCGTCCCATGCGCGCGCCCGGTGGCAACTTTTTGAGTTTCTTCGCATTTCCGCCGCCCAGCACTACGTAGTCGGCTTGAAGCGCGCCTATCAATTTCTCCGTAGTCTTGAAAACTTCCTTCCGCCATTTTTTCTTGCCCAGCCGCTTTAGCCCGCGCAGTCCCAGATATTCCTCGTATGTTTTTCCGTGCTTATAGGGCAGGTGAGCGAGCTCCATGGGTTCCAAAATTCCGTCCACGATCATCGCGGATCCAAGTCCGGTGCCTAATCCAAGAAACAACATTCGCCCGCCGTGATAGCTACCAAGAGCCTGCATGGCTGCGTCATTAACAATCCTGACGGGGCAGCCCAGGGCTTTCTTGTAGTTGAACCCGACCCACCCACCGCCGAGATTGACGGGCTCTCGAACGGGATGGCCGGCGGTGACCGGACCCGGATAGCCGATGGAAACGCGATCGTATTTCCAGTCACGAGTAGCCGCTTTCACATCGCGAACCATGTCTTTGGCCGTCATGTGCGGGCCAGAAGGGATCTTGCGCGGCTGTTTTTGTCCGGTGGCCTGCGCCTTAATATTCGTGCCGCCCACATCGAGTACCAGAATTTTATGGGAAGATTTCGCCGCGGACGCCCTAGTTTGTTTCATTCTGCCTGCCATTCATTCATCTAGGGCGCCTTTCCAATCCACCAAAGAACCTTGGCTAGTATTGTCCATTTGTGTTTGCTATCGAGCGTGATCGATTCATATTCCCGGTTTTCGGGCTGCAGAGTGTCGGTGCGGCCATAGCGCTGCAAGCGAGATACAGTCAAGCCCATGTCTCTGTGCCAGGCGATGACAATTTTTCCGTTCAGTTTACTTCGCTCGCTCTGCGAAGAGTCCACGGCGACCACGTAGCCGTCTTGAATTAGAGGCATCATAGAATTGCCCTTCACGCGCAAGCAACTCGTAGACGTGGGATTGGGGCACCAATCCTTGGGTGCCGCAATCATGCTCTCAAACGGCGCCTGATGCAGCACTGAGGTACCGTCGCCTTTTTCGCCGTGCGACGCGGCCACGACCTTCAGCAAGGGGATGGCGACGAGTTGGACCTTGCTGCGCAAACGCTTCTTGCCACCGCTGCCCGCAGTTACGATCTCGAAATCCGGCATGGCGGTTCTTTCAAGACGCCGCCGCATCTGCGGAACGACGCGCATCAAGTCTTCATTGCGCAGTCCCGCCCGGCCCCAAAAAAACCAGCAAGCGGGATCTCCAGCCATATTCCCAAGTTCCACGTAGGCGTGCGAGGGCGGCTCTTGCACGCCGCGCTCCCAACGCGATACGGTCATTGCCGAGCAGTGAAGCACTTCACCGAAAGCGGCTTGATCCAGATGCATATTTTGGCGTAGCCGCAAAATTGCCCGGGCGCATTCCGGCGTGGCGGGGGATTTCGATTTAGCGGGGAGTCTGGCCATAGAAACCGCTGTCCCCTTATTAGCACTACTCGGCCAGCCGTTCAATGGTAACTACGGGAATATTCGTGCTGGCCCAGATTTTATGGCCTAGAGGAGAGCGTGAATCCAAATTGCCGGTTACTAACATTTATAGCTAGTATCTGACGTTACGAAAGAGTATCTTAATGAAGTCTCATGAGCATTTTTCCGCCACGCCTTCCCGGTGCCCGGTTTCCTGCGAAATCAGACAACTTTCCAATGGCGCAGGGAGCCCTCTGATGTCCGAAACTACAACCCGAATGGTTGTCAAAAATGTCTCAAAGCATGCCGGGATTGACGGTAATGCTCGGGCCACGCAAAACAGGATTTTGCGCAGCCTTCCAAACAAAGAGTTCAATTCCGTGTTCCCGGCTTTGGAGTTTGTGGAACTGCCGACACATGCCACACTGAATGAAATCTCCGAGCCGATCGAGTTTGCCTATTTCATTGAGAGTGGGCTAGCTTCCATCTTGAACGTAATGGAAGACGGAAGAAACGTGGAAGTAGGATTGACGGGCAAAGAAGGCTTCGTCGGAATACCTCTGGTGGTCGGGTTCAGTAGCAGTCCCAGCCGTGTGGTTATGCAGATTGCGGGCAGCGGATTCAAGGTTAGCGCGACTGACTTTGCGGCTATTTTGCCTCAATGTCCGCAGCTGGAAAGATCATTGCAGCGTTTCTCGCAGGAACTGGGTGTGCAGGCCACGCAGGTGGCGGCCTGCAACCGGCTTCACGAGGTGGATGAACGACTGGCGCGCTGGCTGCTGATGAGCCAAGACCGCCTGGGCGGAGACATCGTTCCGCTGACGCAGGAATTCCTGGCGCACATGCTGGGAACCCGGCGCGCAAGCGTGACTCTGGCTGCGGGCATGCTGCAAAAGGCCGGGCTGATCATGTACTCGCGCGGGGAAGTAAAAATTGAAAACCGGAAGGAGTTGGAGGATGCCTCGTGCGAGTGTTACGCGGCGATAAACCGCCAGTCGGAGAACTGGCGCAATGAGGCTGAAAAATAATTCGGTTGGTACGCAAGTGAGCATCGATCAGATTCCAGAAGTGGTCACAGGGGCTCCTATATGAATCACTTCGATTGGTAGAGTCTTTATACCGCCGGTCTTCCTTAACTCAATCCCACGAAACTTTGCACGCGAATCCACGAAGCGGAAACCGCCATTTTCTTACGAGAGCAGAATTGACAGCAAAGAGGGCAGCTCGCGGTTAAAGTTCTGGTTCGCAGAAGAACTACTCGGATTGCCGTTGCTGATACAATCCCTCGTCTAGAAAGGAGATTCCGTTGCGTGTACACAGAGCCGTCGCCGTTACCGCGATTGCGGTCCTTCTGGGTGTGGGGAGCGCACATCTATCCCTGTTGCCGCGAATCGCACCTTCTGTCGCCCACGCCGCTACGGCGGAAACGCCGAATATCGCCGTGGCGCCGCAATACGGTACGACCCACGTCTATGTCCCGCGAGATGATTTCGACAGCTTTGTCGCCAGCCTTCTAGCCACTTTCGGCGGCACCAACTCCAAGGCGGCTGTTATCACGGTGACGCCAACTCCGAGCAGCACTCTATGGCAAGCGGTGTCAACGCCCGTGGGGATTTTTTCAGTTTTCGGTTTCCAGACGCCGGTCCCATATCCGTTCGGCGCGGAACGGGCAGGCTATCTGGTGACGGACATGGACGCGGCAGTCCGGGCTGCTCGTGCGACGGGCGCGGACGTCCTTGTCACTCCGTTTAACGACCCGATCGGGCGAGATGCCGTCATCCAATGGCCCGGCGGCCTGATTATGCAGCTCTACTGGCATACGACCCCGCCGTTTTATCCGCCGCTCCAGACCATTCCGGAAAACCGCGTCTATGTTTCCGCCGACAGGGTGGATGCGTTCATTCGCAGCTTCCTTGCCTTCTCTCACGGCAAAGTCGTCTCCGATGACGCGCACGCACCTGGTGTCGAGATCGGGCGGCCGACTGACACCTATCGGCGAATTCGGATGCAATCGAGCTTCGGCAAGCTGACCGTTTTCGTCACAGATGGCCATCTTCCGTATCCTTACGGGCGGGAGACGGCCGGCTATGAAGTCGCGAACCTCGCGGATACTCTAGCCAAAGCCAAGGCTGCCGGAGTCACGATTTTGGTCGCTACGTATTCCGCCGATCAGCGTGATGCGGCCGTCGTGCAGTTTCCCGGGGGCTATATCGCCGAGATCCATTCGCCAGTCAGCAAATAGATTGAGTCGGGAGCGGTTTTGCGGGTGCGCGCTCCTGCTCTTCGACAGCAACGAAGTTGTTGTGCGAGCTGCGCCCGGCGGAATACGCTTCCTAGTCCCGAACAAATCCCTTCAGTAGCCGGTCGCGTGATGGGCCGATCGTGATGAATCAGGAGCGGGTGCGCGAGCCGTTAGTCGGCGCGTCTCCCTTGCAACCAGAAGCTGTGGAAGGATTCCTCGAATTTCTCGGACTCAGATTGGGCGCAGCGGGGTACGGCGGTGTCGGAGCAGGATTTCGAGCGGGAAACGCATCGTAGGCGCGCCTAGCTTCGGAACAAGCACGGACATCGGAGGGAATTGGGGTGAGCGACGGGGATTGAACCCGCGACCCTCGGTGCCACAGACCGATGCTCTACCAGCTGAGCTACGCTCACCGCCGCTTAAAACGTCAACGTTTATGGGATTTTTCGAGGTTATTGTCTTGCGGGTCGCTTTGTCGGTACACAAGCTGGTACGCAAAGACTGGCAGGTACACTCTGATCGTCACAACTTTTGCGTACCTACTATTTGCGCTTCCGACTGCCACGTTTCCGCCTTTTGCGCTTCGCCGAGAGAGCTTTCTGCAGCTTGTCCATCGCCCGTTTCTTAACGTTGGGCTCGACCTTGATGTAGCTCTCTTGGGTCACTTTAACATTAGCATGACGCAGGATTCGCTGTACATCCGTATCTGCGACACCGAGCGTATGCAGGTTTGTCGCAAGCCCGCGTCGAAAGCCGTGCCATCCGCACCATGGGATTTTCTTCGCGGCGAGAGTTGGGCGAATGATTCTACTTGCCAAATTATGCAAGTCGAGCGGCCTCCCCATCTTCGCACCCGTGAAAATAAATCCGTCACTCGGAAATCCATTTCGGTGATCTTCCAAATGTTTGGCCAATATCGGAATCACGGGTACAGCACCCTTTGACGCCTCGGTCTTAACCTCGTGAACCGCAGTGGTTCGCCAAGCCGACCGCTGCACATGCAGTTCGCC
This sequence comes from Acidobacteriota bacterium, assembly GCA_003167215.1. Classification (GTDB taxonomy): domain Bacteria; phylum Acidobacteriota; class Terriglobia; order Acidiferrales; family UBA7541; genus Palsa-295. Next base: position 30,727 of record PMTV01000044.1, read on the forward strand.
ATTTTTCAAATCATCCCAGCGCAGTCCCTGAATCTCACTCTTGCGTAGCCCGGCAAAGGCAGCAACCGCGACGACGGTAGCGGCAGTATCGGGCAACACATCAAGCATGTCGAGCACGTTGTCGAGTCCGGCGTATCGAGTGGGTTGCTTTTGCTTGGACGCCTTGGGAATGTGAACTTCCTCGAACGGATTAAGTAACGTCGGATCATAACCACCATTCATGCGGGCTACATCGAACACGGCTTTGAGAAACCATTTGATGTGCCGAAGACTCGTGCTGGCAAGCGGAGTCGCGGCGGCAATCTTTTCCAAGAGTCTCTGCGCGACGGGCAGTGTGAAATCCCGCATGGATTCACCGTTCAATCGAGGCTTAACGTGCCGATCATAGAGATGGCGGTACCCGAATAGCGTGGAGGGCTTCAATTTTTCTTTCTGCTTTGGGAAGTAAGTTGTTTCGATAAAATTGGCCACGGATTGAGTCACACCTTCCGTAAACTTGGAGCTGTGCGTACCGCGTAATTCCTTCAACGTGCGGTCAAAGTCTTTCTCGACCTGTGCTGCAGTTTCATATTTGTCGAGAGGAGCCAGAGCCTTGTAGGCATCTTTCCAGACCTTCTTGCCGTTCACGAAGGCTGCGGTCTTGTAGCGAAACGTCCACTGTCCGTGGTGTTCGTAGATTTTGCCCTTTTGAATGGCTAGTTACCTCTCGCTTTGCGTGATTTCGACGAAGGTCTTTTCGCGGGCTTCTTGGTTGGCGTATTCCAAGACCGGGTCCGGGTGAGGCCGTTATCCGTGTGACGCTCACCACGATTTGCGGGACCGATCTCCACATCGTCAAAGGCGAGTATCCAGTGAAGCCGGGCCTGACAATTGGGCACGAACCGGTGGGGGTCATTCACGAACTAGGAATTGGCGTGACTGGCTACCAAATCGGTGACCGCGTGCTCGTTGGAGCCATAACACCTTGCGGCCAGTGTGCGTATTGCCTGAGCGGAAAATGGTCACAATGCGGTGGTCCTATTGGCGGATGGAAATTTGGGAACACCATCAACGGTGCGCAAGCCGAATACCTGCTTGTACCCAGTGCTCAGGCAAACTTGGCCACAATTCCTGACGGCTTGACAGATGAACAGGTAGTTCTGTTAGCGGACATTGCGTCTACGGGGATCTCGGCTGCGGAAAGCGGCGAAGTGAAAATCGGGGATACGGTTGCCGTGTTTGCTCAAGGACCGATCGGGCTGTGCGCCACAGCGGGCGCAAGACTGAAAGGTGCAAGCTTAACTATCGCTGTCGAGTCCGATCCAGTGCGCATTCAGATGTCCAAACGCATGGGCGCCGATATTGTTCTTGACCAAACCAAGATAGATGTAGTCGCAGAAATCCGGCGGTTAACACGTGGTGAAGGCGTAGATGTCGCTATCGAGGCGCTCGGAACACAAGCGACCTTTGAGAATGCGCTCCGCGTTCTTCGTGCAGGCGGCACGCTTTCGAGCTTGGGCGTATATTCGGGCAAACTCTCCGTACCAGTAGAACCGTTCGCTGCCGGCCTGGGCGATCATAAGATCGTCACCACACTTTGTCCCGGGGGCAAAGAGCGCATGCGCCGCCTAATGGAATTAGTGCGGCATGGAAAACTAGATCTAAGGCCGCTGATAACACACACGTTTTCGCTGGATCAGATCACCGAGGCGTACAAACTTTTTGGAGAGCGAAGAGATGGTGTGATAAAAGTTGCTATCCGACCGTAGCAGGTACCGGGACCCGCGACATAAACGACGTTTAGATCCTGCTTTTTGATCAAGCGATCGAAATGAAGATAAATGAAATTCAAGCCGGGCGTCGTGCCCCAATGGCCGAGCAGCCGCGGCGTTCGTACTTAATCGCGACCGAAACCTCGCATCAAACGTTGTAGCGTACCACGACAGGGTTCTGATTTTCGTCCCTGGCCGTTCGGGACCGCACACATCGCAGCCGAAGAGGATTAGGTCAGATTGTTCCGGCCCACGCGGTCCGGATCCGCCAAAACGGGTTATTGATTCCTCGGATGTTATGGAAACGCACTCCCTCGGATCGACCGATGATCCAAGGGAGTGCCACTCCCTTAGGCTGCAATCTCAATCTTGTTTTCCACTTCGGACACCCCTGGAGCTGCCCATGCAGCTCGTTCTGCTTCATCCCGTTCGACCCACGATTTCACGGCTCCGCGCAGAATCACTTTAGTGTCACGCGTTTCGACGGAGATTTTCTTGGCATCCACTTCGGCCGCTCGTTCCATCGCTTTTATGATTTGACCTTTTACATCGACTGGAGAAATCACCGGTGTCACATTGACCCGATTGGTGACCCCTTTCACGCCTAGCAATCCACGTACCGCTCTTTCGGCTTCCACTTTTTGAAAATAATATTCCACAGTCCCGTCGAGAGTGATCCAGCCATTTTGTACGATCGCCTTGATTCGTCCATGAGGCAACGATGCGTTCCAATCCAGCGTGTTCACCGCTGTTCTGGCAATTTCGGAATCGCCACGCTGAAAATCGCCCGGCAGTCTTACGATGATTTCATCGATTACCGCTTTGACCCCCTTCACCCGCTCCGTTGCGCGTTCGGCGGCCCACTTTTCGGGATAGCTCTGCACCGTCCCGCTCAGCATTACGACACCGGAATCTACACAAACGCCAATCCCAGCGGCATCAATGCTTGGTTCCCATGTCAGTTCATCCATTACTTGTTTCTGTAGCTCTTTGTCGATTTTCATTTTGTCTCCTTTCGATTGTTTGCTGCTCCATAATCAAAATAGCTCCGAGACCGAGCGATCGTAAGCACCACACGTCACAGGTCTATGTGATATCGGTCACAACGCCAAAGCTGGCATCGGCCTGCTTTGCACGTCGCGGTCCCGCGCGATCGAGCAGCTTGCACACTTTTTCGTCGGTTACTTGTGGGAAGTCACTATAAAACTGGCCGACTGCGCGAAATTCTCGAGGAGTTAGCAAGCACACGACTTCGTCAGCCTCTGCGCCCAATATAAGGTAAGTAGAGAGAGGCGCGACCCCTGCCGCCACGATAATGCGTTGGGGAGTTAGTTTCCTGAGGGCTGCGATTGCCACTCGAATCGTTGCACCAGTCGCAATGCCGTCGTCCACCAGGATGACGATGCGGTTCCGCACGTCCAGCGGAGGCTTGCCATGGCGGTAGACGCCTTCGCGCCGCTCCAGTTCCTTTTTCTCAACTTCGGCGACACGTCGAATCTCAATGTCGGAAAGTCTGAATTCCTCCACGATCTGGGGATCAATCATTGGTTCGCCGCCCGTTGCGATAGCGCCCATAGCGAGCTCTTCGAACCCGGGAACGCCAAGCTTGCGCACAAGGAAGACGTCCAGCGGAGCTTGCAAAAACTCGGCAATTTCGCGTGCAACGACTACGCCGCCTCGCGGGAGCGCGAGGACGATCACATCAGGCAGGTCTTTGTACGCCACCAATCTTTCCGCTAGCAAGCGGCCTGCTTCTTCGCGATCTGGAAATTGTTCGTCCATCTGAGCCTTTCCTCGCAACATCAATTTCGCCGCACCGTCCTTAACCTTCGTGATCATGGCGCTTCCTCCGACGGATATGTCTTTTCGTCGAACGGACATTATTTCGGCGGACATCAGAGATCAGTGACCGTGATCACATATCGACGTGATATATGTCATGCGAGGACGGAGCAGAACACTCGTACTCTGGTTCTCGTGGATGGAGAAGTCGGGATGCTCCAGCGGAGAGTGACTAGGTGAAACTTCGTGCGCTTGCGCTCGATTACGACGGCACCATTGCGCAGGATGGAGTCTTGAATGTGGACGTCAAGACCGCCATCGCGGAAGCGCGCGCACACGGGCTGATCGTGGTCCTCGTAACCGGACGTGTGCTGTCGGACCTCAAATGTGTAGCTGGGGAAGACTTGAGTTTTCTGGATGCGGTAATCGCAGAAAACGGAGCGGTATTGGCGTTCCCAAATGGTTATTCGAGGCTGATCGGTCAGAGCGCACCGCAAGCCCTCCTAGAGGAATTTAGGCGCCGCGGGATTGATTTCACTACTGGCCAGTGTGTCTTAGAAGCGGACGCCGCATTCGCGCCGAAGATTCTGGACGTAATCAGAGACATGCAGCTACCGCTGGTCTTAATGTTCAATCGCAGCCGCTTAATGGTGCTCCCGCAAGGAGTGAGCAAAAGCGTCGGATTACGGCGCGCTCTTACGGTGCTACATCTCTCCCCTCACAATGCTATCGCGGTCGGAGATGCCGAAAACGATCACGATTTGCTGGCCGCTTGCGAATTCGGAGTGGCTGTCGCTTGGGGCAGCCCGGCACTTTGCAAAATAGCCGACCAAGTTCTAAGCGGCGCTGGGCCGGAAGCGGTCGCCCCATTCGTTCGGCAAGCAGCCGAGGAGTGGAAAATACCACCCAGCCGAATGCAACGTCATCAAATAGCGCTGGGGACCGCGCGAGATGGCCATACCGTCGCACTCTCTGTCTCAGGCCGGAATCTTCTCGTATCCGGAGATCCACGCTCTGGAAAGTCCTGGATAACTGGGCTAACCTGCGAAAAGCTGATCCTGCAGGGGTATTCAGTCTGCGTGATTGATCCCGAAGGGGATTACCGCACGCTCGAATCGCTTCCCGGTGTCGTCGTATTCGGCGGTAACGAACCGCAGCCCCGACTTCCAGACATTGCGCGTGTGCTTCGCCACCCGGACATGAGTGTCGTCGTTGATCTTTCCCATTTGGCCTACAAAGATAAGATTGACTATCTTCACTCCGTTTTGCCAATGGTGGCCGCTGTCCGGAGAGCAACGGGCTTGCCTCATCGTATCGTGATTGACGAAGCTCACTATTTTCTACATGACCCAAGCGGCCGCCAGCTCTTGGACCTGAGCTTGAACGCATACACACTCGTTACCTACCGTCCGTCTGATTTGAGCCTAGACCTTCGAGCTGGCATCGAAGCTATCGTGGTGAAACGTATGACTGATCCCTCACAGGTGGCAACACTGCTTAACATGGCCTGTGAGCAAGGCTTCGACACCGATTGGAAGACTGCTCTCGAATCATTGGAGCCGAACCAAGCTGCTCTTTTGCCAGGCCCCGAAGAAGCAGAAGGAAAATTTCGGAGCTTCGAACTCTTACCTCGGCTGACTTCACATGTGCGGCACAAGACGAAGTATTTCGATTTAGAATTGATCGACGAACTTGGATTCGTGTTCACAGACAACGGCAAACCTGTCGGGCAGCCAGCATGCACACTGCAGGAGTTTGTGTTGGCGTTAAAGACTTATCCCACATCCGTGCTTGAAGGGCATGTCCATCGGGGGGACTTCTCTCAATGGATCTTAGATGTATTTCATGACCCCATCCTGGCGACGGACATTCGAAAAATCGAGCACCGATATCGGCTTGGACACATACGAGACCTTTGCAGTTCGATCGGAGCAGCCATCGATGGGCGGTACGAGCTTTCGCTAGAAAAGTGCGGCTAGTCACCGGCTCTGGTAATTAGGACTGTTCTCAATATTTTGTATACAGGTTCATAATTCTTCGCGCTGTTGATGTAAATTCACTGGCGATGTCAGACTCTACCCGTCACGATGCACCTGCCGAGATAAGCCCGTGGCACCCTCTTCGGACCGCGATTTTTCGGAATTTGCTGATTGCAGACTTCGTTTCGGACATAGGCACCTTTATGCAAACCGTGGGTGCTGCGTGGCTAATGACGACGCTTACCAGCAGTTCGATGTACGTTGCGTTGATTCAGACAGCTTCTGCCCTGCCATTTTTCTTACTCGCACTACCCGCTGGATCAATCGGCGACATTGTCGACCGACGCAAACTGATCTTATCGACAGAAATCTGGATGTTCGCCATAGCCGCAGTACTGACAGTTGTTACGTTTACAGGAACGATGACGCCTTGGCTCTTGCTCCTGCTTACGCTGGCTCTATCGCTCGGAGACGCCATCGAGGCTCCGACGTGGCGCGCGATATTTCCTGAGTTAGTCCATAAGAACGATTTGACTCCCGCTCTTGCGCTAAATGGAATTGAGTTCAA
>PMTV01000047.1 GCA_003167215.1 Acidobacteriota bacterium
GCCCTTTCAAGGCTGAAATACGGGTTCGATTCCCGTTAGCGCTACCAAGCCTTTTTTCTTGACCTGCTTCCCTTCCAACTTAAAGAAGACCATCCTCGTTTCAGCGGTTCGATAAGCGCCATCTCCAAACTGTAGTTCGATCGGAAAGATTGCTTGCTGCAATCGCTGTTTTTGTTCCGGCGATAACTGTACTCAAAAACGCGTGGCATCGTCGGAGATGTGCAAGAGCAAGACCGATTCTGGTCCGACTGGCATGGCGTTGTTTGTTTTGAATAGGTTAGGGCGGCGCCCCTGGACACTAACCTGGGGGTCGCCCGATGGTGCTTCGCCGTGCCGTTTCCGCCGGCGCGCGGCAAGCCTAAGAGGAATGAAGAGTGTGAGTCCTGCGCTACGAACAGGGTATAATCGAGAAAGCTGACTCGCGGGGCAAACGGCAATTAAGGACAAATCGGGACAAATCGGGATATGAGCCCTTCGGACAGCACTCCAGGCCCCAATAGACGCCTCGACACTTGGAAAGAGATTGGCGCATTCTTTGGCCGCGACGAGCGCACGGTAAAGCGGTGGGAGACTTCGCGCGGACTTCCAGTCCGTCGGGTCCCAGGCGCAGGACGCGCGAATGTCTATGCCTACACGGATGAGCTCGCCGAATGGCTGAAGGGTAAAAACGATACCGTCGAACTCGAAGGTGAGGGCAACCCTGGCAATGAGGCAGGGGAGACAGATGCCGAGTACTTCACGGAACCTATCTGGCCCGATTCTTTATTAGCCGATCCTGTGGTTAACGATCGGCGCATTGGCGAGCGCCGCAGCGTGGGGGGCGTCCGCCGCACATCGCCGCTATTCGACCGCCGGCGGCGCGAATTCCGGTATTTCGCGATTGCGCTGATGATCTTGGCGGCGCTCGCGTTTGTTGCAATTACGCGCCGCAGTTGGTCTGCGCGAGCGGCGCGCAAAGAGGCCGCGGTTTCACAGCCGCGCGCGATTGACCCGGAAGCCGAACAACTCTATTTGAAGGGAATCTATTACTTTAATAAGAGGACACCGGAGTCTCTGAATCAAGCGGTGGACTATTTCACGCAGGCGGTGGTGCGCGATCCACAGTACGCGGAACCCTACGTGGGAATGGCCGACAGTTATAACCTGCTGCGTGAATATTCCGTGATGCCGCCGAGCGAAGCGTATCCGCGGGCGGCTGCGGCAGCCAAACGCGCGATTGCCCTCAATGATTCGCTCTCAGGGGCGCACAGCTCCCTCGCGTTCGTAGATTTTTATTGGTCCTGGGACGTTCTCAGCGCACAAAGTGAGTTCAAACGCGCGCTCGAACTAGACCCGAATTCCGTGCGCGCCCATCACTGGTACGCCACGTTTTTGCTGCATTTGGGCCGCTTCCCGGAATCGCTCGATGAAATTGAAAGAGCGCAGAAGCTGGACCCGGAGTCCAAGTCCATACTCGCGGATAAAGGCTTGATTCTGTTTTATGCCGGCAACACCGATCAGGCCGTCGCCTTGTTGAAGCAACTGGAGGCCAGCGAGCCCGATTTTCTTTCCCCTCATACTTATTTGGCGATCATATACGCTTCGCAAGGAAATTGGCCGCAATATCTGGCGGAGTCCAGAAAATCGGCGGTACTGCTGCACGACGACCATCGCCTAGCCATCGTCGCCGCAGGAGAGAAGGGCTTTGCCCGCGGCGGATCTCGCGCTATGTTGCTTGCAATCCTGAAAGAGCAGCAAAATCTGTACGCCAACGGGCAGGAACGAGCGTATAACCTGGCGCAGACATCCGCGCTGCTCGGGAATAAGGAACAAGCGCTGGACGATTTGCAGAATTCCTACCTGAAACGCGACACGTACCTTACTCAATTGAGAATCGACCCGACCATGTCCACTCTCCACGATGAACCCCGCTTTCGCGAAATCCTGGCGCAAGTCGGCCTGCCTGCATTGCCATAAGAAATCCGTATAACAGGATAGATTTCGCGGCGGAGCATTAGCGACGGCTCAAGATCTTCCGGAGGCTAGCGAGAAATATGCTGAGCGGATTTCTGGGTGGTTTTCTCGGCGGAACTGGAGGGTCTAAGACGCCAACCGCTGTCTTTCTCGGAGGCGAGCCGCCGAATTTGCCCGAGGATTGCGGCTCAGGCTCGGCATCATACTTTGAAAAGCTGTGCGGCATGATCAGATTCTACCACTTATGGTAACGGCATCTCGCAAAGGGATTGCCGGCCTACTGCCATCCGTTGCGTTCGCGCAGGGCGGTGATGTGCGCGACGTGATGTTTTCCGTGCCAGGCGTAGAGGGCGAGCGAGTCGTCGAGGGACATGGGCTTCTCGTGATCCGGGTGGCGGAATTTGCGCGCCCAGTCGGACGGGGTGAGCGACTTGAGCAAAAGAACCCAGCGCTTGTGCAGACTTTCCAGGATTGCCAGGGACGGCTCGATGGGCGAGCTCTTGCCGTCAGGTAACTCGGCCCAGCGCGCCTCGTCATACGGCTTGATGGTGGGCTCGTCTTCGGTGAGCGCGAGCTTCATGCGCACGTAGGCGTTCATGTGGCTGTCGGGAAGATGATGCACAACTTGGCGCACGGTCCATCCACCGGGACGATACGGCGTGTCGAGCTGCCCGGCCGAGAGATTTTTCAGAGCGGAGGCCAGGTGCTGAGGCGTCTGGTCGATAGCGCTAATGAATTCGAGGCGCTGGTCGCTCGTCAGCTCGCCGGGACGACGGTATTTCCCGATGGGGTAACGCAGATCGGCTTCCATTCGAGTTCCCTCCCAATTTGAGATCCGGCTTCTCGGCTATTGCTGGCTGTCTTGAAATTCCTCGTGCCATGCCATTTGGATGGCTTCGAGCTTCCCCTCGTTCGATAGCTTGGGATCGCCGATAAAGCCCGGCAGCTCGATGATCCATTTATGCAAGTCGGTAAAGCGGATGGTGAGGGGGTCGACGCCTGGGTGCTTCTCGGCAAGCTGGAGGCCGATTTCTTCCGGGTCGTCCCAATCAAATGTGTGGGGCACGATTACCTCTCGACTTCGTTCCGTGAGATGAGAGCTAAACTAGAATCTAGTGCTCGGCTTCCTTCGCGTAATTCTTGTTCCACTCGGGAATTTCGATGACGATGTCTTTCGTTCCGTCGGGGACGCATTGGCAGCCCAGGCGCGATTTCGGTGTGACGCCGGGGGCTTCGTCGAGCTGATCGAGTTCGGCATCCGTGGCTTCATTGCAGGTATCGAGACCCTCGTGAACGATCACGTGGCAGGTGGAACAAGCGCAGACGCCACCGCAGGCGTGGTCCAGTCCCTTGTGAAAGCCCTGAGAAATATCGAGGATACTTCCGGGCAAACCGTCGTGCCCGTACGGGATTTTTTCGGGATCGACTTCGACCGGTTGGCCATCCTTGACGAAGGTGATCTTATATTTCTTCGTCGCCGGCGTGTACTTGGTTTCTTCGATGTAGGGGTTCTTGCCGCCCATACTTAAACGCTCCTTCCGGTAACAATCTCGCGATTGGCTTCAGGGGCTAAAGCCCCTTTACAGCCAGTTCCGGGACGGCGGGGTTAAAACCCCGCCCTTCCAAAAAACAAAATGCGTCCATCGCCGGCTCGGGGTGACGCGTTGCCGAGACGCCGCAGCATCACACGTCTTCAAGGCGCTTGCCTTCCAGCGCGGTTTGCAGCGCGCCGTTCATCAGTATTTCGGCTAGATGCATTGTCGCTTCATTTAGAGCATCGATACGCTCACGCATTAGTTTGTAATCCGATCCGGCCATCGCGGCGCGCAGTTGTGCTGCGGAATCATCGATGGCGCGGCGCTCTTCAGGGGCAAGCTCGCCGGCGCGAGGATTCAGCAGGGTCTTCTCTGTGGCTGCGAGGATGGTTTCGGCTTCGGTGCGCGATTCGATCACCTGGCGCTCGGAGAAATCCTGCTCGGCAAATTCGATGGACTCTTCCAGCATGCGTTCAACTTCTTCATCCGACAGGCCGTAACTAGGCTGCACTTCGATGGTGTGCTCCGCGTTCGTTCGCAGATCGCGAGCGGCCACCTGGAGAATGCCGTTGGCGTCGATTAGGAATTTTACTTCGATCCGCGCCAGGCCCGCGGGCCCCGGCGGAACTTTCAGCTGAAACTTTGCGAGCGAGCGGCAATCTTTTGCGAGTTCGCGTTCGCCTTGAAGGACGTGCACGTCAATACCGGTCTGATTTTCCACGCCGGTGGTGAAAAGCTCCTGGGCGCTCGCGGGGATCGTCGAGTTGCGGGGAATAATTTTTGCGACTACGCCGCCCATGGTTTCGATGCCGAGCGAGAGCGGCGTTACGTCGAGCAGCAGCATGGTTTTTACGCCGGACTCGAGGATGTCCGCTTGCACTGCGGCGCCGAGAGCTACTACTTCGTCCGGATTCAACTCGCAATGCGGCGCGCGGCCGAAATAATCACCGACCGTCTTGCGCACGAGAGGAATGCGCGTGGAACCGCCGACCAAAACAACTTCTTCGATTTGGCTGGGAGCGAGTTTTGCGTCAGCAAGAGCTATTTTTACAGGGGCCATGGTTCTCGCGACGATGGGCTGAATCCATTTTTCGAATTCGGTGCGCGTGAGAAGCTCTTCGAACATCTTGCCGCTGGAAAGGTTGAAACGGAGCATCACACTATCTTCTGAGGAAAGCGCGTGCTTCGCCGCGATCAGGATCTGGCGCAGCTCCTGGACGTCTTTCGGGCGATTCGCGAGATCGGTCTGAAATAGCTTGAGAATTGTTTCGCGCGTTCTGCGCTGCATTTCGTTGTCGATGTCGTCTCCGCCGAGGTGCGTGTCGCCGTTGGTGGAAAGGACCTGGTAAATGTCGCCTTCGATGGTGGAGACGAGCTTGAGGATCGAGATGTCGAACGTGCCGCCGCCAAAGTCGTAAACCGCTACGTAACCGCGTTTTTGTTTGTGCAATCCGTAGGCGAGCGCGGCAGCGGTGGGCTCGTTTACGAGACGCAAGACTTCGAGGCCGGCGATTTTGCCGGCATCCTTTGTAGCCTGGCGCTGCGCGTCGTTAAAGTAAGCTGGAACGGTGATGACCGCGCGGTCAACCGGCTCCTTGAAATAATCGTCGGCCCAGGATTTCAATTCGCGCAGGATGAACGCGGAAATCTCCGGCGGCGTGAACCATTTGTCGCCCAAGCCGACGCGGATCACGCTGCGGCCGGCTTGGTCGATGCGGAAAGGAAAGATTTTGAGTTCTTCTTGAACGTCAGCGAGTCCGCGGCCCATCAGTCGTTTGACTGAGTAAATCGTGCGATCGGGTTTCGTGAGGAGGAGCGCGCGTGCCGGCTCACCGACGATTACTTTGCCGTCTTCATCGACACTTACCACAGACGGGCACAGTGTTGAGCCGTAAGGGCCGGGGATACACTTCGGCGCGCCCGTTTGCGGATCGAGATACGCAATCAGGCTGAAAGTTGTGCCGAGATCGATGCCTACAACGCGTCCCATTGGTCCTCTGAGTAAAACTTTTCTGCTAAACGTTTCAACCGCGATTCATCGACAAAGAACAGATCCCTCGCTGCGCTCGGGATGACGGCTTAAGGCTCTTAGTTGCTTAAGCTTCGGCCAGTTCTTTTTGCACGCCGGCAACGAGATTGCGGATGTAGCTTCGGCGATTCAGCACTTCGTTCATACGAGCCAGCAAAGCTTGCTTCTTCGCTTCATCCGCGGCGGTGTCGAGGGCCGCATCCCATTCCTGGCCGATTCGCACGAGCTCGGCGTCCACTTCTTCGAGCTTTCCCTGAAAATTTCCTTGCGCGGCGTCGAGCGGTTCGCGCAATGCGGCCAAGTCGCCGCCTTCGGCGCGCGCCTCCCGCAACTCGTCGAGCGATTCATTCAATTCAAAAACCTCCTCGAGCAATTCGGGCGGCACCTGCTGTTTGGTGGTGCCTTCTTTTCTGAGGCCGCGGCGCAACAGCAGATATTCCACGCGCGAGATGGGTTCGCGCAGCGTGCGGTAGGCGTCGTTCAATTCCGAGGAGCGGTTTAGCGAAAGTTCGCGTTCGAAATCCGTGGCGCGCACGAAATTGTCCGGATGAAGTTTCCAGCTGAGCTTGTGAAACTGCGCTTCGAGCTGCGCCGAATCGAGCGACAATTTTTCCTGCAAACCGAAGAATGCAAAATAATCGGTGCCCTCGGGCAGGGGCTGAATCTTGCCGCACGCGGCACAAAAATGTGTCTCGGCAACGGGAGCCTGGCAATTCCAGCACTTCGTGCCGGCAGACCGGCCGGTTTCGTCGCGTCGTGTTTGCGTCACACTCATGTTCGTTTGGCTTTGCCCGGATGCGGGCCGGAGTCGGGCTGCAGCGCGCAGGAGGAAACTTCGCGAGTGCCGCTCATCAGAAATCTCAAGCGGTGAAGGAACTGCCGCAACCGCAACTCCGCGTGGCCTGCGGATTCTGGAACACGAAGCCCTGCTTCATCAGGTCTTCGAGATAATCGAGCGTGGTGTTGTGAAGGTAGAGATAGCTTTTCGCATCCACGAAAATACGAGCGCCATTCTCTTCAAAGACTTTGTCGCGATTTCGCGCTTCGGTATCGAGCCGCATCGCGTACGTCAGCCCGGAACAGCCGCCTCCCTGCACACCTACACGCAACCCACCGGAATCTGCAGGCACGCCCTCTTTCGCCAACAACTCGCGGATTTTTGCTGCTGCTTTTTCACTTACGTGAATCATACGATCGTGTCCCTTTAGCCCTTGCTGCAAAGCTTCACTGCGGAACTTCAGCGGCTAAAGCCGCTCCGATTCGCAACTTTATGTCGTGGCTGAAGCCACGACCCACAAAGCCTTCAAACTTCTCCTGCACTCTGGTGGCTAGAACTGCGCCGCAAGAAACTTAGTGGCTTGCTGCCGTCGCTGGTTCAGCCGGCTTTGCTTCGGCGTCGCCCTGTTTTTTCTTCCAATCCGATAGCGCGGCCTTGATCGCGTCTTCCGCCAACACCGAGCAATGGATTTTCACCGGCGGAAGCGACAGCTCGCGCACGATGTCCGTGTTCTTGATGGCAAGAGCTTCTTCGACCGTCTTGCCCTTCACCCATTCGGTAGCGAGCGAGGAGCTAGCGATGGCCGAGCCGCAGCCGAAGGTTTTGAACTTCGCCTCTTCGATAATGCGAGTGTCGGGGTTCACTTTCATCTGCAGCTTCATCACGTCGCCGCATTCCGGCGCGCCAACCAAGCCGGTGCCGACGTTGGGGTCTTTCTTGTCGAGCGAGCCGACGTTACGCGGATTGTTGTAATGCTCGATCACCTTATCGCTGTAAGCCATTAGTTGATTCTCCTGTTCAAAGTAACAGTGCTGTCCAACCCTTGATCAAAAATCACTTCGTCCGACAAAACAATATTTTCGATGGACGCCGAACGGCCCTTGCGAAGTTCATCGAGAGTTCGCGCGACCACTTCATGCTGCACGTCCAGAGCTTCCAGGAATTCACCCAGCTCCTGTAACTCGCGAAACCTCCGAGAGTTGCAGGCGCTTTTGTCCACATTGGGCGCAAAGAACACGTCGAACACCGGCGTGTCTTCGCTCACCGTGGCATGAACTCCGAGTGTGCCCTGATATTTCATCTTTTTAGTGTTCGGCCGCCGTCTGCCAAGTCATTTTGCTGACGTCCACGCCTTCTTTCGCCATTTCATATAGAGGAGAAAGTTCGCGCAGGCGTTGCACGGTTTCCACCACGCGATCGGCGACGTAGTCCACTTCCTCGGCGGTGTTAAACCGGCCGATACCGAAACGGATGGAAGTGTGCGCCAGGTCTTCGCCCACGCCGAGCGCCTTGAGCACGTAACTTGGTTCGAGCGTGGCGGAAGTGCAGGCGGAGCCGCTGGAAACTGCGATGTCATTGATGCCCATCAAGAGCGATTCGCCTTCGACGAACGCGAAACTGATGTTGATGTTGTGCGGCAAGCGATGCTCCATCGAGCCGTTGATAAACGTTTCGTCCAGGCGCGACATGATGCGTTCGGTCAGACGTTCACGAAGCTTGCGGAGCTTTTCGCTTTCCGCCGCCATTTCGTTCTGGCAGATTTCGCAGGCTTTGCCGAGTCCGACGATGCCAGTGACGTTCAGCGTGCCGGAACGCATCCCGCGCTCGTGGCCACCGCCGTCAATGATCGCTGCAAGTTGCACGCGGGGATTCTTTCTGCGCACGTACAGAGCGCCGATTCCTTTGGGGCCGTAAATCTTGTGGCCGGAAATCGACATCAGGTCGATGCCGTCTTTTTGGACGTCCACAGGAATTTTCCCCACCGCTTGCACGCCGTCCACGTGGAAAAAGATGCCTTTTTCTTTTGCGATCTTGCCAATCTCCGCGATGGGCTGGACTACGCCGATTTCGTTATTGGCGTACATGATGGAAATCAGGATGGTCTTGGGCGTGATGGCTTTGCGCAATTCATCCAGGTTTATGCGGCCGTCTTTCTGTACCGGAAGATAGGTGACTTCGTAACCGTATTTTTCCAGGCGCTTGCAGGTGTCGAGCGTGGCCTTGTGCTCGGTGACCTGCGTAATAATATGATTGCCCTTTTCGCGATACATTTCCGCAGCGCCCTTGATGGCGAGGTTGGTGGATTCCGTCGCGCCGCTGGTGAAAATGATCTCCTTCGGCGTGGCGTTAATGAGCTTGGCTATCTGACCGCGCGCATTTTCGACGGCTTCTTCCGCCACCCAGCCGAATTCGTGGTTGCGGCTGGCGGAGTTGCCGAACTTCTCGGTGAAATAGGGCAGCATTGCATCGAGTACGCGAGGATCGACGGGCGTGGTCGCGTGATTGTCCATATAAATCGGGAGCTTGATTGCCATTCTATTCTCCTAAACTCTTAACTCAACGACCTCGGACATTGGCGCTTCGTCGGTCATCTGTGAAATTGTCACTTTCCCAAGAACTTCCAAAATACTGTCATTCACTCGCCGCAGCGGTTCGCGAATCGAACAAGTGGTAGTGACGCCGCACGCGCCGCGCGAGGTGATGCAGGACGTGATGAACAAAGGTCCGTCAATCGCGCGAATCACATCCAGCGCGGTGATCAAGGAAGCATCGCGCGCCAGTGTGTATCCCCCACTCGAACCATGCCGCGCCGCGACCAATCCGCCCTTGGCCAGCTTCTGAAGGACTTTAGCCATCAGCGGCGTGGACATTTTGTAAACCTCGGCGATATCGGATGCGCTACAGGAACCGTGTCCGTTGTGCATCGCCAAATGCTTCAGAGCGATAAGTCCGTAATCCGCCTTTTTCGATAGCTTCATCATTAGAGTCAAATACGACTGAATTAGTCGCACTTGAATTGTAAGTCTGACTCCTACGGCTTGTCAAGCTTAGATGCCCTCACAAGCCTTGAAGACACAACAGTTTAAACAACGACCATTCTAGTCGCCTTAGTCAAATATGATGCAGCCAATGGCTAAAAAGCATAGCTGAACGGCAGAAAGCCTGGCCGAACGGTTTTGGAGTGCCCGGAGGCGCTTGCGTCCAACCGGTCTGACGGGCGGCTCTAGGATCCCCTAAGGTAATCGTAGGGTGACGGCTCAAGCGAGTCGCTGACTGCGCACGACAATCGACCAGCAACGCGAACCGAACGCCAAGCATGTCGAGACCGTGACCCTGCTTTGGAAGGCTGGAGCGTGAGTTCAGATCAACCCTCTGATATCCGGCGCTAATAAACAGCCTTGCGCTGCGGATTTTTTGTCGCGGCAGTGCGGGAAAATGTAGGTTAGAATGGCGCACGAAATGCCTTCTGAAGGCAACAACCAGTGATCGCTATCTATCCCGGGTCTTTCGACCCCGTTACCAACGGCCACCTCGATTTAATTGCGCGCGGCGCGATGATTTTCGACAAACTGATCGTCGCCGTTGCGCACAACCTGGAAAAAGATCCATTATTCGAAGTGAAGGAACGCATTGAGCTGCTGGAAGCTGTTACCTTCGATTGGAAAAATGTGGAAGTGGACGTGTTCGACGGGTTGCTGATGGAATACGCCAACACCAAGAACGCGCGCGTAGTGGTTCGAGGGATACGCGCCGTTTCCGACTACGAGTATGAGTTGCAGATGGCGATGATGAACCGCCATATCGAGCCGCAAGTGGAAACGGTATTCATGCTGCCGGCGCAACAGTACAGCTACTTGAGTTCGCGGCTGGTGAAAGAACTCGCGCGGCTGGGCGGCTCGGTCAAGGATTTGGTGCCGCCGATTGTGGCGGAGCGGCTGCGCGCGAAAGTCGGTAAAGAGGACGCCTAATGGAACTTGCCACCGGGAGAAAAATGGAAGAGATATTCCACCTTGCAGACCGCGTGAATCGCATCAGCGTTTCGCAGACGATGGTCGTCCTTCAGGAAGCGGAGCGGCTGAAGGCGCAGGGAGTTGACGTGGCCGACTTCGGCCCCGGCGAGCCGGATTTTCCGACGCCGGAACACATCAAGCGCGCCGCGATCAAGGCGCTGGAAGAAAATCGAACGAAATACACTTCGGTATTCGGCATTGCGCCGCTCCGCCAGGCCATCTGCGACTGGCATGCCGCGCAATTAGGTTCCTCCTATCAGCCGGCTGAGTGCGTGGTGAACACCGGGGGAAAGCACGCGATTTTCAACACGGTTTGCGCGCTGGTTAATTCCGGCGATGAAGTAATCATTGGCGCGCCTTACTGGGTGAGCTATCCCGATATTATTAAGTATGCGGGTGGAAAACCGGTGGTGGTACCCACGCACGCCGAGGATGAATTTATTCTGCGCGCTGCGGAAGTGGAAAAAGCGATCACTCCGCGGACGCGCATGGTGATGGTGAATTCTCCAAACAATCCTACCGGAGCGGTAATTCCGCCTGATGAGTTCGCGAAGATTTTGGAGGTTTGCAAGCGCCGCCACGTCTGGCTGCTTTCCGATGAGTGCTATTCGCACTTCACCTACGGCGACGCGAAACCATTTTCGATAGCGAGCGTGCCGGGTGCGAAAGAACACACGATTATCGCCGGATCATTTTCAAAAACTTTTGCCATGACCGGCTGGCGCATGGGCTACGTCCTGGCGCCGAAGCCGCTGGTGGACGCAGTCGCGAAATTGCAGAGCCAGTCCACTTCGAATCCGAATTCGATCACGCAATACGCCGCCCTGGCAGCCATGCGGGGGAGCATGGATACCGTCGCTACCATGCTGGCCGAATATGCGCGGCGCCGGGAAAGCATTCTGGCGGGCTTGCGCGCCATTCCGGGAATTACGTGCGCTACGCCGCGCGGCGCGTTCTACGTGTTCCCCAATGTCAGCGCGCATTTCAACAAACAAATGCCGGATGACGTGGGGGTGGCCAAGCAACTTCTGGAACGCGAGCATGTGGCCGTGGTACCGGGCGAACCATTTGGCGCGCCGGGACACATTCGTATTTCTTATGCGACGTCGATGGAGCGAATCCAAGAAGGCCTGAGCAGGATGCGGCGCTTCTTCGGCAGTGCGGCGTGAATCTTTGTCCGGCGCGGCTGGAGCCGATTTTCAGCCCGCGTCCCTGGGGCGCCCGTTCTCTGGCGCCATTTTTCCCTGAAAAATCAAATTTAACCGAACCGCTTGGCGAAGCTTGGCTGACGGGCAACGACTGCGTTTTCGCGTCGGGTCCCTATGCGGGCAAAAAACTCGCTGACGCCTGGCGCGAAATGCCGGCCGAATGGAAGGGAACGTCTGAGCGCGACCACGGTTCGTTCCCGCTCCTCGTGAAATTTCTGTTTGTGGAAGATAAGCTTTCCGTACAAGTTCATCCGGATGATGATTATGCTGCGCGGCACGAACAGTCTGCCGGGGGCCGTGGCAAGACAGAGATGTGGTACGCGATGCGAGCCGGCAAAGGCGCGGAAGTGATGGTGGGACTGAAGGACGGCGTGGATCTGCAGCAATTCCGCCGTTCGATAGCCGACGGTACGGCGGAGGATTGTCTGGAGCACATTCCTGTGCATGCAGGAGAGGCAATTTTTGTTCCCGCCGGTACAGCGCACACGATTGGACCGGGACTGATCCTCTGCGAGATCCAGGAACATTCCGACATCACCTATCGTGTTTACGATTACAATCGCCGCGACGCGAAGGGGCAGGCGCGAGCTTTGCACATCGAGAAGGCGCTCGAAGTGATGCGGTTTGGGGCGCAAAACGCAGGAAAAATTCAGCCAGTGCGGGTCCAGCGCAATTCAGTAACGACAACATACTTTGCGGCGTGCCGGTATTTTGTGGCTGAGAAATGGGAATTTGAGAAACGTATCACTCCGGATGCAGTAGCCGGCCGCTTCGAACTATTGATCATTCTTGAAGGCGCGGGCGAGATTCAGTGGGCCGGCGAGCACATGAAGTACGAGCCCGCACAAGTCTGGCTGATTCCTGCAGCTCTCAGCGCGTATGAATTGAAGCCCCATTCGCGCTCGGAGCTATTGCGGACTCACGTTCCCGGTGACCTAAGCGAATTGGGGAGACAGCTGATCGCTCAGGGGATCAGCGAAGCGCAATGGTCGAGGCTGGTGCATTTTTGAGTCGCGCTCAGAAAACAGCGGCAGCAAGGGTCTCGATTCCCACATGCGCTGTCCTACTTGCGGGCGGACGCGGCACTCGTTTCTGGCCGCGCAGCCGCATGCGCACTCCCAAACAACTTCTGAATATCGCGGGGAACGAAACCATGCTGCGCGAGACTGTTGCGCGGCTGGAGCCGATCGTTCCGCTGCGGAATTTCTGGGTTGTGACGAACGCGGAACAGTCCGCTGCAGCCCGTGGCGAACTTCGCGGCGTGCCTTCTTCGCAAATATTGGCTGAGCCTCTTGGGCGCAACACGGCTGCGGCCATCGGCCTCGCCGCAATCCATCTCGCACGCGTACACGGGGACGCGCTAATGGCTGTGCTTCCCGCCGATAGTTACATTGCCGATGCCCCGAGATATCGCAAACTCGTGCGCGCGGCGCTGGATTTGGCGCGCTCACCCGGAAACTTGGTGGTACTCGGCGTTCCGCCTGGTCGGCCAGAGACCGGTTACGGATACATCGAACGCGGTGGCATGTACGCTCGGCCGGGCGGTGTAGCAGCTTATTCCGTCCGCCGGTTTACTGAAAAGCCGGCGCTACCTGTGGCGCGTAAGTATGTAGCGTCACGAAAGTATTTCTGGAATGCGGGGATGTTTTTCTGGCGAGCCTCGACCTTCCTGGAAAACCTCCGGCGATTTCTCCCCGGCACACACGCCGCGCTTACCGAACTCGCGAAGACTATCGGTACGGCTCGATATGCATCCGCGCTGCGGAGAATTTATCCGCGCTTTGAAAATATATCGGTTGACTATGCCGTAATGGAGCCGGCTACCCGGTCCACTTCCGGCGTGAGCGCTCGGAGAAACGGCCCAGCCGGCCCGCCGCGCGTTTTCGTGATTCCCGCGAAAGTCGGCTGGAGCGACATTGGATCTTGGACCGCGGTGTATGAGCTGCTCGCTTCCAAACCCGGCGCGAACGTCTCGGCCGGGCCGTTCTTTTCAATTGACGCGAGCGGAAATTATTTCTGGAGTCCGAAGAAGTTCATAGCGGCGATTGGGGTACGCGACATGGTGCTGGTCGAGACCGATGACGCCATTCTTCTATGTCCCCGCGAGCGATCGCAGGACGTGGGGAGAATCGTCAGGTGGCTCGAAGAGCGGAGGCTGAAGCATCTGCTGTAGCCTGAGCGCGGATAGTTTCTCCATATTGGCTGGGCACGTTTGCCGTGGCTCTACAACACCTCCTTTCCGCCGCAAAATCCATCGCTTATACTCTGAACCGTGACACAAATTAAATTTGGCACCGACGGCTGGCGCGGCGTTATCGCCGATGAGGTCACCTACGAGAATGTGCGGAAGGTGGCACACGCGATCGCGCGTTACGTGGTTCGCGCAGAAAAGCCGGGAGCGGAAATATTGGTGGGATTTGACACACGCTTCGGGTCAGAAAAATTCGCACAAGTCGTGGCCGAGACCGTCTCCGCAGCGGGCAGCCCGGTTTCGCTTGCTTCCGACGCATGTCCTACGCCGGCACTTTCCTTACTGGTGCGCTTGCGCGGCGCTGCCGGCGGAATCCAAATCACGGCGAGTCACAATCCATTTCGCTGGAACGGCATGAAATTCAAGGCCAGCTACGGCAGTTCCGCGTCGCCCGCAATCGTTGCGCAGATTGAAACGGAACTGGCGAAAGTTTTGCGTGACGGCGTGCCTCCGCTTCCGCCGAGAAAAGATCTAATCCGCTCGCTCGACGTTCGCACGCCGTATCTGGAAACGCTGGCCGGACTGGTTGACTGGGACCGAATACGCGCAGCGAAATTCCGGTTCCTCATTGATCCCATGCATGGAGCGGGAAGAGGTTTGTTGAGCGAACTTTTTCGCCGCAACGCAATCGAATGCGAGGAAATTCGCGGTACGCGCGATCCGCTGTTCGGGGGCGTGAATCCCGAGCCCATCGAGCCGCACGTCGAAGCGCTGCGTCTGGCTTTGCGCAAAGGCCACTTTGACGCGGGGTTTGCTTTTGACGGGGACGCCGACCGCATCGGCGCCATGGACAGCGACGGCACGTTCATCACGCCACACCAAATATTCTCTATTTTGCTGTGGCATCTGGCAGGGACGCGCAAGCTAACAGGCGACGTGGCGAAAACATTTTCGACGACGAAAATGATCGACAAAATTGCCGGTCATTTCGGGCGCAAAGTCTGGGAAACGCCGATCGGCTTTAAATATATCTGCGACCGCATGCTCGAGAGCGACATCCTGTTGGGAGGCGAGGAAAGCGGCGGGATCGGCACCAAGCTGTATTTGCCGGAACGCGACGCAACCGTGAATGCCCTGCTGCTTGCCGAGGTGATGGCCTGGCACGGCAAGCGACTCGGCGAACTCGTCGCCATGCTTCACCGGGAATTCGGCGAACATCACTACGGGCGTGTGGACTTGGTCGTCACAGATGCACAGAAGAAAAAAGCACTGAGCCATTTCACGGGCGCCAAATTCACCAGGCTACTGGATTGGCCGATCACTCGCCGTGAGGATCTCGATGGCTTGAAGATGTATCTTGGGGATATCGGCTGGGTCATGGTGCGGGCATCAGGGACAGAACATATGTTACGGATTTATTCCGAGACCACGCGGCCGGAAACGACACGCCGGGTTCTCGACGAAGCCAGCGCCGTGGTCAAGCGTCTTCACCAGGCCTGAAATGCATTCGTGCGCTGCTGGCACGGAAAAGGGAGAGCGAACATGGAAGTCGTGAATCTGAATGAAAAGCTATCGAAAGTGAAAGAACGCTGGAGCCCGAAAATCGTCGGCGAGTTGAACGATTCCTACGTGAAGGTCGTCAAGTTCACGGGCGAATTCGTGTGGCACCATCACGAGAATGAAGACGAGCTATTCCTGGTGATTAAAGGACGCCTGCGCATGAAATTTCGCGATCGCGAAGCCGTGGTGGCGCCGGGTGAATTCATCATCGTGCCGAAGGGTGTGGAACATCTTCCGGTCGCGGACGAGGAAGTCGAAGTTGTTCTCTTGGAGCCGAAGACGACGCTGAACACCGGCAATGTGCGGAACGAACGGACGCGCGTCGAACTAGAACGCTTGTAAATCGAAAAGCTGTGCGCCCGATGGGGCAGAAAGCAGAATCATGAAGCGGCGACTTTACACACTGGATGTTTTCACCACGAAACGTTTTGCCGGAAATCCGCTCGCCGTGGTTACTGACGGCGACGGTCTTTCCACCGCGAAGATGCAAGCCATTGCACGCGAAATGAATCTTTCCGAAACGGTGTTCATTCAGAAGCCCACGAACAATCGCGCGCTGGCCCGCCTGCGCATTTTCACAACTACGCGCGAACTCCCGCTGGCCGGCCATCCGGTGATTGGGACGTGGTTTCTTCTCGCGGAGTTGGGCGTGGTGCCCGCTTCCGAGGGAAGTGTCCACATACTGCAGCAGACCGGCGCGGGAATTTTGCCCGTTGAGTTCACATTTCACAATGGCCGGGTAGTGCGCGTCACGATGACTCAGAAGCCGGCGAGTTTCAAACGCGCTCGATTCACACGCGCGGCGCTGGCGGAAACGCTGGGATTGAAACCGAGCGATCTCGCAGCTTCACTGCCTCTTGAATTTGTGTCCACGGGAATTTCAAACCTGATGGTGCCGGTGAGCCGGCGCAGCGTGCTTCCTCGCATCCATATGAATATGCGCGCACTGGCTCACCTGATTTCCAGCAGCGGCACAATGGCATATTGTTTTGCCTTGGGCGGTCGCGGCCGCGTATTTGCCCGCGGCATGGTTCCGTGGGGAATCATTGAAGATCCGGCAACCGGCTCGGCAGGCGGGTCGCTCGGCGCCTACCTCGTGCAGCACGGGCAATTGCGCGCATCGGAAGGATTGACGATCATGCAGGGAGTCGAAATGGGCCGCCCTAGCGAGATCCAAGTGGAAATTATGGCAGAACGCGGGCGGCTGACTCCCAAAGTGAGCGGTTCAGCGGTGCGCGTTTTCGAAGGCGAAATCGAAGCCTGATGTTTTGGGTATGCTTTACGCTTTTCGATTCGAGGCGAAAGCGCGCGGAAATTTCAAAGCGCCGAGGGAGGGCCTAAGCTTCGAGAGACTTATACGCAGCGTTGAGGATGCCATTCAGAAACGACGGGGCGTCGGCCGAAGAAAATTTCTTAGCGAGCTCGAGCGCTTCGTCGATCACAACTTTCGGCGGCGCGGTGCCGAAGCGTAGTTCATACACCGCCAGACGTAAAATACTTCGATCCACGGCCGCCAAACGCTCGAGCTTCCAGTTTTCGGAAAGTTTTTGAACCAGCTTGTCAGTTGCTTCGGCCTCGGCAATTGCGCCTTCGAAGAGTTGGTTGGCAAACTTGCGCGTGGAATCCGCAGCGCGCGCCGATTTCCAGAAAAGCTGCTCCACGCGCGAGGCCTTCTGTCGCGTCACGTCCCATTCAAATAACATCTGAAGCGCGAACTCGCGGGATTTGCGGCGAAGTGTCATCTATGGGGACGCGAGCGAGTTGCACCGCGAACAGAACGTTTCGAGAGTTTGCGCGACAGGTGAGCCATCTCGATGGCGGCAAGCCCGGATTCGTAGCCCTTATTTCCGCCTTTCAGTCCAGCGCGGTTAATGGCTTGTTCGAGAGTGTCGCAGGTCAACACGCACAAGATCAGGGGCACTCCGGAATCAAGTTGAGCGAGCTGAATGCCGCGAGCCGTCTCGGACACGACGACATCATAGTGTGAAGTTTCTCCGCGCAGAATGCATCCGATACAGACGATCGAATCGAATCGGTTTGTGGCCGCCAGTTTCTTGGCGGCGATCGGAATTTCGAAAGAGCCCGGCACGCGCACGATTTCAATCTGTTTTTCTCCAGCGCCAGAACGTTTCAGCGCGTCCAGTGCAGCAGCAAGCAGCCTGTCAGTAATGAAGTTATTAAACTGGCTAACCACAATTCCGAAGCGCAAGCCTGCTGCGTTGAGTTCACCGCGGATCGTGGACACCTTGGACTCACCGGCCATTATCAGCGCCCCTGAAACTGCGGCCGTTTCCGGATGAACGCGCGCGTACGATTGAAAGCGATTCGCGCAGCCTGTTCTTTCACCTCAGACAGCAAGTTTTCGTAAGCCATAATTTCCCCGGCAAATAATGACGGATTGCGGCCCCGCCATAATAACTGAATCGGGGTGTGATTGTGCAGGATCGAGCGCTTCAGGCGAGCGATTCAACGATGACAGCGATTCCCTGGCCTCCGCCGATGCACGCGCTCGCTATGCCGTAACGCGCGCTGCGACGGCGAAGTTCGAGAAGAAGAGTCAGCACCAGCCGGGTTCCGCTGGCGGCCAATGGATGGCCGAGCGCGATTGCGCCGCCGTTTACGTTCGTTTTATCGCGCGGAAGTTTCAGGATTTTTTCCACCGCGAGGTACTGCGCCGCGAAAGCTTCGTTCACCTCGATTAAGTCCATTTGTTCCAGCTTGAGTCCCGCGAGCGCAAGCGCCTTTTGGATAGCGGGCACCGGGCCGATGCCCATGATCTGCGGAGGAACTCCAGCGGTGGCCCAGCCGACGATGCGTCCGAGCGGCTTCCATCCGCGTTCTTTCGCGATTTTTGCATGTGTGACGACAACAGCGGCCGCGCCGTCAACAATGCCACTGGCGTTGCCTGCGGTCACGATACCTTCCTTGCGAAAAGCGGGTGGAAGGGCTTGCAGAATCGCCATCGTCGTGTCGGGCCGCCGGTGATCATCTTCGGTGACAACGACGGTCTTCTTGCCTTTCTTCACTTCCACCGGAACGATTTCGTCTTTCATACGGCCATCCTGTACGGCGGCTTCGGCAGCTTGCTGGCTGCGCAAGGCATATTCATCGCATGCGCTTCGGGTGATTCCCTGCTCCGCAGCAAGATTTTCCGCCGTCTCGGACATGCTGAAACCGCAATACGTATCGTAGAGTCCCGACACCAGCGAATCCTCGAGCTTTCCTTCGCCCAAACGAAATCCTGCGCGCGCGCCGCGAATCACGTGCGGGCACTGGGACATATTTTCCATGCCACCAGCCAGGACGAGCTTCGCTTCGCCCAGCAAAACACGCTGCGCGGCTTGGGTGATCGATTCCATGCCTGAGCCGCACAAACGATTCACGGTGACGGCAGGAGCTTCAATCGGCAACCCGGCTTTCAGTCCCACATGCCGCGCGCCATAGAGAGCGTCCGCGCTGGTTTGCATCACGTTACCGAAAATCACGTGATCGAATTCCTCGGGATCGGAGCCCGCGCGCTGGACGGCTTCCCGGCCCGCCGCTGCGCCCAATTCAATCGCACTGGTATTCTCGAACGAGCCCATGTAGCGCGCCATGGGCGTACGCGCCCCCTGCAAGATCACGGCATCGGTTATAAACATGTCACCTCATTTTCATGGAGTAGCGAGGGATACGAGCGTGTTGCCGCCGCGCAGACGCGCCTCATCCAGACCCGCTTCGGCGCGATTAATCCACTCGGTCACGCGATCTTCCGACTCGTCTCCGGGACGCGAGGAGGATTCGGCGACGATCGCGCTGATAGTTAGGTCCGCCTCGCCCCAAGAAGGCCGCGTTGTGGCCGCGACCTGGCGGAGCTTTTCGGCGAGGGTCTGAGCACTTTCGAGCGAAGTGTCGGGCAAAATAAAAACCAGGGACCATGCCGTATATTTTACCGCGATGTCGGTCTGCCGAACCGCGGAAGAAAGAGTGCGCGCGAGTTGTTCGATGTAATGTTCGACGGAAGCGTCACCATGCTGGCGGAGCAATTCGCCGCCGCGATCGACGTGAATAATCACGAGAGAAAGCGGCCTATTTTGCGCCCGAGAGCGATTGCATTCCGCCAGGAGGCAATCGATATAGGAGCCACGGTTCAACAGTCCGGTCCTTTCATCGGCAACGGCAAGTGAACGGACCAGCGACCTCAAGCGCGTGTGATTCACCGAAAGGACGAGTTGATCGCCCACTGCTTGGAGAAAAAAACTCTCATTCGGCCTCCATTTTCTTGCATTCGCGTCCCCGACCAGCAGGGCCCCGGACGGCGCTTGTGTTTCCTTATCCGTAAGCAAAACGCCGAGCGCCGACTCCAAGCCCAATTCGCGCAGGGCGGGAGTTGTAGACGCCTGGAGTTCGACCCCACCGAGAGAATCCGGCGATACTTTCGACAATAATCCGACGATACTGAAAATACGAGCCGCACCCGTAAGCGAGAGGCCCACAGCCGAATATTCCGCGGTGGCTTGCGGCCCTTGGCCTGGAGTCCCCACAGCGACCAGACAGCGTGAAACACGGAGATGTTTTCCGATTTCCGAAGAAGTAGTTGATAGAACTTCCTGGGGCGTCTGTTGCCGGTACATCAGCCGATTTATTTCCGCAATGGCGGCGAGATCGCGATGAGTTTCCGCCGCTGTAGGCGCGGCAATGGAAGCGGCGCTCACCGGCTCTGCCGGCGCAGCGGCCGGCGCCGGCTTGGCTCCCGCTTTCCGCGGAGCACCTTTGGGCCACCAATTCGCGCGCTCGTAAAGCGTGCGCAAGCGCTCGTTTTTTTCTTCTTCCCCCGGAAATAGTTCGGCAATGCGCTCGAGCCGCTCGACGGCCTTCATTTGCAGGGAATATTGCAGGAAAATCTCCACCTGCACGACAAGATCCTCGAGCGCCTGCTGCGCGCGCACTTCCTCGGGCAAGTGCCCCGAGTTCTCGCTCGAATCTCTTCCGGCTCCGGTAAAGCCTTCGTTCCGCGTCGAAATGGTGGCCGCCTTGGCCGCGCGCGCGAGAATATTTTGCATAAACGCAGGATCGACCTTGCCCTCGAGTTTCGCGATGCGTTCCTGGTTGCGATAATCGTAGGGATCGATGTCCACCAAACGGTCTAGCGCTTCGCACGCTTCTTTCATCTGGCCCGCCGCCAGATATAAATCGAAGAGGCGCACCAAGGCGTCAAAATATTTCGTTTCGCGATTCAGTTCCTCGTAAAGCCGCGCGACAACTTCCGCAAGTGCAACGGAGGAGGGGTACAGCACGGCGAGATGATCCATCTGTTCCGCAAGCTCCATTTCTTTGCGGCTGGCGCGCATCCAATCCTTGGTCTGCATCAGCAGCACTGCCGCTTTCCCCTCTTGCCCCGTGCGGATGTAGGCCCCGGCAACTTCAAAAAGTTTCGCGAAGCTATCAGGTTTCTGTTTGTAATAAGACTCAAAGGCATCCTTCGCACGATCCAACCGTCCGGTGCGAAGAAGCGCTTCGCCGTAAATTGCCAGGTAAGTTGTGTCGTTAGTGGTCGATGACAAAGGATCAAGAAGCAGAACAGCTCCTTCGGCGTCCCCTTTCCGCAGCTTCGCTTCCGCGAAGAGCAAGGCGCCTCCGCGATCTTCCGGCGAAAGCTGGTGAGCTCGGCCGAAATATTCCAGCGCTGCATCCAACGCGCCGGCCGCTTGTATGAGCTGCCCGGCGCGAAGATAACTGCGCGAGGCCATATCCGAGTGCCTTAGGCGCTCGGCCTGTTCTCCAAGAACCGCATGGCGCGCCGGATTCTCGGGGTCGAGTTGGGCCATGCTTTCGTAGCAAGCCAACGCTTCGATCCCTTGTCCGTGTTGCTGAAAAAGTTCCGCGGCCAGTCCAAACTGTTCGATCGCTTCCACCGGGCGGTTTTGCCTTTGAAGCAAAGTTCCGTAACGCATCAAGCGATCGGGAGGCTGGGGAAAGGTGCGAAGAAAGCGCACAAACACAGCCGAAGCTTTGGCGCCGTCACCCGCTTCCAGTAAGCGGTCAAACTGAATGCCATAATATTGCGCGGCGAGAGACGGTTCGTTCAGCCGGGTATAAATATCCGCAAGAGCTTGCAGGGCTTCCTGATGAGCGGGAGCTTCTTCGAGAACCGCCTGATACTCAGTCACGGCCTCGCGCAGCTTATTTTTTTCGAGGTTGCGTCGAGCGCGGTCGAGATGTTTATTTAGGTCCTGAGCCATGGGAGTGCGCGTGTGTGTTTCGATATTTCACGGGCTCGCTGGGAAAGTCCGCTAATTGCTTTCGTTAAAAAATTCGCCACCGAGTCTGCGCGTGGCCGAACTACCACTATATAACGGACGGCTGCCCGCTCTCAAAATCAAATCCCGATGGCGTACAAAGAAGAACGGTTTCAGACGGAGTTTTTCGGAAAGCGCGGAACACTAGCTGGGGCATTGCGCGGAACTACGAGCCCCACTGGGCAAATGAGTCACGGTTTCCCGCATGGACTTAAGCGACAATCCGCTGCGCAAAAGCGCCGCAAATCCCAGGAAGATAAACGGAATCGTGAGCGCTAGAAAGGCGAAAATCGAGAAGCCCGTTGCCGTTGTTTTCTCGACATTAAAAACGCTGAGGCCCAGCACGCAAAAAAATTGGTAGGCGCCGATGTTGGCAGGAGCATTCGGCAACGAGACGCCCAGATTGATGATGAGCAGGACGACGATTGCGGCAAGGAAGGGCAGCGTAAGGTGATATCCCTTCATCATGGCCCACAACCCCATCACCTGGCATAACGGCATGAACACGGATGCCAGCACCGCCGCATAAAAACTTGGCGCGGTTCCCATGGCATGCAATCCGAGGAGGGCGCGCATCATTTTCCCCGGTAGAGGGTGCCGTCCCGTTCCCAGCGTAGGATCCTTGCCCAGCCTTACCTCAAGATAAAAAATCATCAGCACGATGATCGCGAGTAAAACGAGGGTCACAACTCCAAGCGTGTCAGCCACACGCTCGAACCGCCGCGGCAACGGCACAAGCAGCGATACTATCGCCAGTGAGGCCGTGGCGATTACGAGATCAATGAGGCGCTCTACTCCCACCGACCCGATCACGCGTCCGATGCTGATGTCTTCGGAATCGGAGACGAGATAACAACGAAGCAGCTCGCCCGGCCGCAAAGGAAAAACGAGATTTGCGAAAAGGCCAGCATAGACCGCTCGAATTGCACGCGTGAGGGGCACTTTCTTGAAGGGCGTCAGCAAACATTTCCAGCGTAGGGCTTGCATGCCATAGCTCAATACATCGAAGCCCATACCGATCAGCACCCATCTCCAGTTTACGTTTGAAAGCTCCTTCATTGCCTGGACGATATGGAAGTCGTGCAGGACCCATATCAGGCACCCAATCGACAGGCTATATCCCAGGATTAACGGGATTTTGGACCTCTCGGGCTCGGCGGTCTGGAACAGGGTAATCAATTGGAAGGTTCCGGTGAGGTCAGGGCGATTTTCTTTATCATGAGAATTTAGGGTGCATTCCGGCCAATCCCGCTCCCAGTTCACGGGTATGGAAATGTATTGCAAACTTAAATTGGAATCCAGACTTTCTTATTGAACCCTGTTCGGCACAAGTTGGCGCCGGTGAACTCCAGCGATAATCACTGGTTAGATCCCGACGGGCGAAGGGAACCCGAAACTCTCTACAGCCTACGACAACGGGGTCGCCGTGGCAATCCGTGAGTTATTCCCGATAGCTTTGGATCCAATATCACGGGGGGGCAACGCTGGGTGCTTTTATCGCGTCCGCGCTGGAAGCCGGCGATGCCGGCATCATTGTCGCTGGCAAAGCGCATCGCGACGGGCTTGCTGGCAACTGGAATATCGCGGATTGAAGGGTGGTGAGTGCTATTGTAGGAAACTTTGCGGTTTTATCATTGCTTGGCATTCGCCTGCAGGTAAGTGTCGATTGCTGTCTCCCACTCTTTGCCCATGCCTCGATCTTTTTCACCCAGCTTACTTATGTGGTCGTTGAGCTTGGGATCTAACGCCGTGCGCTGGTACACAACCTTCACTCCCGTGATTGATGGATCTTTTTGTTCGAGATGGATGTCGATCAGCACCGCTTGGGTGTCTGGGATCACGTACACGTATTGAACGTGGCCTGACTCTAAATCAAAGGCGGTGTTTACCCAGGTACTCCGCACATGGCTATGAGCGATCGTGAAGACTTCTCCAAAAGTGTCGCGCGCAGGCGAAGGATGCAGAAATTCCGGATTCCAACCATCTCCGGCCCAGACACGCTCTACAAACGCACCGAACAGCGGAGCCACGGTCTTGTATGGGCCATGGGCGGTAAATTCAAACCCATTTTCAACGTGCGCTACGGGTCCTTTCGGTGCGTGTAGCGAACGCAGATGGTAGTAGGCAACGGTCGCGACCACTCCCAACAACAACATTGAGATTGCGATTAAGATGGCTTTCACTTGCGTCGCTCCTTTAATTGGTGGCTATCCGATGCCTTGAGAGTCAATCCGTAGATCTTCTTGAACTGCTCGATCTCTTTCAGCGTTTGCGCGGAAAAAGGAACCAAACCTTCAAACGCATGAAGCACAACCCCTTCCAGCAAATCTCCCAGCGACATGTCTTTCAATTCCGCAAGGGCTTTTAATACCTTTAACAGCCGCTTCTCCAAACGAACCCCTGTTTGCACTCGTTCCACTTCAATTTCTGGCTGATGGCTTATTTTCTTCATGGTACATATGTACCATGGTACCAGATAGAAAGCGACTTGATTTTGGTTAGCTTGGATCAGGACGGAGCTGCGGTCCGAACGCGGTAACAACGCTACGCATTATGACGATAGATCCAACGGACGCGGCTTTCGTTTACGCGATTCTAGCTCACGATTTTCGGCAGTCACTTCCCTGCCCGACTCTTGGCGGTGGCCGGGCGTGCGAATCTATGGCAAACTCGACAGTTTGAAAGACGCGACGGGCGCGCGCAGACAATTGCGCTTTAGACGCTCGGGCGCAGCGCAAAAAGAGCCATGGATCCTCAGTTCATCCGGAATTTCTGCATCATAGCGCACATCGACCACGGCAAATCCACGCTGGCCGACCGTCTGCTTGAGTTGACAGGGGCGCTCACCCAGCGCGAAATGACCGCGCAGGTGCTCGATTCCATGGATCTTGAGCGCGAGCGCGGAATCACCATCAAAGCGAAAAGCATCCGCCTCCATTACACCGCGCGAGACGGCCACGAGTACCGGCTGAATTTGATCGACACGCCCGGCCACGTGGATTTTTCTTACGAAGTTTCGCGCGCGCTGTCCGCCTGCGAAGGAGCTCTGCTGGTCGTGGACGCAAGCCAGGGAGTGGAAGCGCAGACGGTTGCCAACGCGTTTCTCGCTTCGCGCCACAACCTCGCTATCATTCCGGTCATCAACAAGATTGATTTGCCTGCCGCGCAGCCCGAATTCGCCAAGGAACAAATCGAAAATGTTCTCGCGATTCCCGCCGAAAATGCGCTTCTCATCAGCGCCAAGAGCGGCCAGGGTGTCGAAGACGTTCTCGAAGCCATCGTAAAACTGGTGCCTCCGCCGGTGGGCTCGTCCGATGCGCCGCTGCGGGCTCTTATTTTCGACTCGTGGTTCGACATTTACCGCGGCGCCGTCATTCTGGTGCGCGTGATGGAGGGGCGCATCGCGCCGCGCATGAAGATTCGCCTCTGCGCCAATAACGAAGTCTATGAAGTCGAGACGCTTGGCGCCCTTACTCCCAAACCCGTCGCCCTGGACGAGCTTGCCGCGGGCGACGTCGGTTTCATCGTCGCCAATATCAAGCGCGTGGCCGACGCCCGCATGGGCGATACCGTCATCGAGGCAGACCGTCCTGCTCCTCCACTCCCGGGCTTTGAAGCCATTAAGCCCATGGTCTTCGCGGGTCTGTTTCCCGTGAACGCGAGCGATTACGAATTGCTGCGCGATGCGCTGGGAAAATTGCAGCTCAACGACGCCGCCTTTTTCTACGAGCCGGAAACTTCCACCGCCCTGGGATTTGGATTTCGCTGCGGCTTCCTGGGCTTGCTCCACATGGAAATCGTGCAGGAGCGCCTGGAGCGCGAGTTCGGCATCGACTTGATCACCACGGCGCCGAGCGTGGAATTCCGCATCACCACGACGGCCGGCGACGTGTTGGAAGTGGACAACCCCACGAAATTTCCTCCCCCCACTTCGATTCAGAAGATCGAAGAACCGATTTTGACCGCTATGATCATCACTTCCGAGGAATCCGTCGGAGGGGTTCTTTCGCTCTGTGAAGAAAAGCGGGGAGTGCAGAAGAAATTCGAGTATCTCTCACCGACGCGCATTATGCTGACCTACGAAATGCCCTTGAACGAAATCGTGCTGGATTTTTACGACCGGCTGAAGAGCGTTTCGCGTGGGTACGCTTCGCTCGACTATCACCTGTCCGGCTATCGCGAATCCGATCTCGTCAAGCTAGACGTTCTTGTCGGCGGCGAACCGGTGGATGCCTTGACGATCATCTGCCATCGCGATCTGTCCTACGATCGCGGACGCGACCTCGTCTCGCGCCTCCGCAAACTTATTCCTCGCCAGATGTTCGAGATCGCTATCCAGGCCGCCATTGGCAGCCGCATCATCGCCCGCGAATCCATCAGCGCGATTCGCAAGAACGTGATTGCCAAATGCTACGGCGGCGACATCTCGCGCAAAAGAAAGCTTCTGGAGAAACAGAAAGAGGGCAAGAAACGCATGAAACGCGTGGGCCGGGTGGACATCCCCCAGGAAGCGTTCCTCGCCGTGCTAAAAGTCAGCAGTTCCTCCGACGACGACGAATAGCTAAAACGGAAACAAGAAATGACAAATGCCCGCTGAGGGTCGCACCAGGACCTTGTTTACTGACTTGAGGGCTCAACTATTGCGATTCCGTCGCTTTCTTGGTGCGCACGGTGGCCCCAAGTTCGCCGCGGGCCAGGCGAACTGAAATATCATCGCCCAAAGAGACTTGGTCGGGCGAGCGCAACACCTTTCCGGCAGCGTCGTAAGCGATGGCATAGCCTCGTTCCAGGAGTTGAAACGGGCTGCGCTCTTCAAGCTGCAACGCTGCAGCTTCGAGCCTCCGGCGTTTCGTCACCAGCGCCCGAACTAAACGCGCCTGCAGTTCCGTGGAGCGTTGGTCGAGCTTGCGGCGCAAGCGACCCACGCGAGCCCGCAAGTCGAGCGCGGCGAACTGCACGTGAGCGGCGGTAAACCGACGGCGTTTGCGCAACACGACCCGGTTCAGCGCAACCTGCAGCGCGCTTTGCACCCGTTCGATGCGGCGTCGAATCACGTGGCCGCGGCTTCGAAGGTCGAAGGAAGCGATGCGGGTGCTCGCTTCACCAAGACGTTGCCGCGAGGCTACAAGCTTTTCCCTCAGGCCAACGGCGAGAGATGACGACAGTTCGTCCAGCAGTTGCCGACGGCGCCGCACCATGAATTCGAGCTGACGGAAGGATCGATGTGTTTGCAAATCGCGGGAGCGATGGCGCAATTCCGAAAGCCGGTAGCGCATTTGTTGCACGAGATGCCGGTAACGCTCGGCGAGATGATCCTCGAATTCCTGGCGCGAGCGAACCACAATTTCCGCGGCGGCGGAGGGCGTGGGAGCGCGGACGTCAGAGACAAAATCCGCAATGGTGAAATCGCTCTCATGGCCTACTCCGACGATCACCGCAATTTCAGATGCGACTATGGCGCGCGCCACGATTTCTTCGTTGAAGGCCCACAAATCTTCGAGCGACCCGCCGCCTCGCGCGAGAATAATTACTTCTACGGACTTCACACGATTGAAATGGCGCAGAGCCTCCACAATTTCGCGCGCCGCCAAGTCGCCCTGCACTTGCACCGGATAGAGCATCACGTGTGCGTTCGAGAATCGCCGCTTTAGGACCCGCAGGATATCGAATATAGCTGCGCCCGCCGGGGAGGTGATGACTCCGATGCATCGCGGCAGCACCGGTAGCGGCTTTTTTCTGTCTTCGTTGAACAAGCCTTCGTCGGCGAGGCGCTTCTTCAATTGCTCGAAGGCGATTTGCAGCGCGCCGGCGCCCACGGGCTCGATGTGGCTGACGTAAATCTGATATTCGCCGCGCGGCTCGTACACGCTGAGCGCGCCACGCACGGTGACGTGCAATCCGTCTTCGGGACGAAATTTCAGTCCGCGCACTTGATCGCGAAAGCACACGCAGCGAATTTGCGACTTCGCGTCTTTGAGCGTGAAATACAAGTGGCCCGACTGCGCCGGGCGATAGTTGGACACTTCACCTTCGAGCCAAATGTCCGGCAGCGTGGTTTCCAGCAGCTCGCATATGCGAGCGTTCAGCTCGCTGACTTTCCATACGCGCCGCTCGGGCATCAGGTTGAACAGGTTTGCTTGGCTCATGGAGTTAGCGCCGGAAGGAATCGACGACCCAAACTATGAGGGTCAACACCAGGCTCAAGACAATGCATGTCACGATCGGAAAGTAAAAACTGCTGTTGCGCCCTTGCACAACGATATCTCCCGGAAGGCGCCCCAGCCGAAACGGCATTTTGACGCCAAACATTAGCAGAGCGCCCGCGCCGGCAATAACGATACCGACGACGAGCAGGAGTTTTCCAAGTTCGCGAAGAGAATCCATCGGCAGCTATTCTACCCCGACTAGCCGGACGAAATCTTTCGGAAGCAAAAAGCGGAAATAGAACGAGCATTTTTCCGCCAGCCACCCGGACATCCCGATAGCCGTTGACATCGGCAAAGGAGGGCGTATCGTAGCGAACGAACCCAAGAATCCATTCCAGGAGAAATCAAAATGAGGAAGACGCTATTAATTATGTGTGCGGCCGTTTGCCTCGGTCCCGCCGCATTTGGCCAGACTCTTACGCAAGCCGACCGCGATCGGGGCGTGAAGTATCTCGAGCAAACGCGCGACGGAGTTATTGCCGCTACCAAAGATCTTTCCGAAGCGCAGTGGAAATTCAAAGCTGCCCCGGACAAATGGTCCGTGGCCGAAACGCTCGAACACATCACACTTGCCGAGGACTACATTTTTGGAGCCGCGGAGAACACCGAGAAGAGCGGACCTGCGGGCGCACCCGATCGCGATTTTGCGAAGATCGACGCCATGATTCTCCAGATGACTCCCGACCGCAGCGAGAAGAGGCAGGCCCCGCCGCCGTTAGTTCCGACAGGACGATGGACGCCCGCTGAGACCCTGGACCATTTCCTGAAAAGCCGAGCGCGAACGATCGAATTCTTGAAGACCACACCGGATCTTCGCGAGCACGTTAGCAACGGTCCTTTCGGGTCCATGGACGCCTACGAATGGCTCATTTTCATCGGGGCGCACAGCGAACGGCACACCAAGCAAATGCTGGAAGTGAAGGCATCGCCGGACTTTCCGAAGAACTGACACATCCAAAACGGGCGGCGCAAATCGCAGGCGCTTTTCTTACTTGAAGATATTGGCCGCCCGGAATTCCTAAACTAATTCCGAGCCGGAAAAAAAGTATCCGATTTCAAAAGCGGCCGTTTCCGGTGCGTCGGAACCGTGCGTGCAATTGCACTGGATGCTGGCTCCGAGATCTTTTCGGATGGTCCCGGAGGCCGCTTTGGACGGATCGGTTGCCCCCATGGTATCGCGCCATTTCGCGATTGCGTTTTCCGCTTCAAGCACCATTACAACCGCTTTGCTCGTGCTCATGAATTCCGTCAGCTCCGCGAAAAACGGGCGCTCGCGGTGAACGGCGTAAAATCCTTCGGCTTCTCTTTTGGTGAGTCGCCGCGTCTTGATTACGATGATACGGAACTTCGCCGCATGAATTCGGCTCAATATTTCACCGGTCAAGCCCCTGCCAACTGCGTCTGGCTTGATAATTGCAAGCGTTCGCTCTATCGCCATTCTGTTCTCCCGTCATTAAGAGATCTGTATCAAAGACTGCTAGCGTTTTCTTTTCTTTGATTTTGTCTTTACCCTGGATTTTTTGTTTGGCCGTGCCTTCGGCTTCGACTTTGATTTTCCCGCTTTGCCCAGCGCGTCGGCCAGCGTGTGGCCGATTTCCGCGGGGCTCTGGACGGTGTGAATGCCGGCGACCCGCATCGCCTTGTATTTGTCCGCGGCAGTTCCCTGCCCGCCGCTAATAATTGCTCCAGCGTGGCCCATGCGGCGTCCGGGCGGCGCGGTCTGGCCGGCGATGAATCCTACCACCGGCTTTCGTACGTGCTTCTTGATGTATTCCGCGGCGACTTCTTCCGCATTACCGCCGATTTCGCCAATCAACACAATTGCGTGTGTGTCAGGATCTTCGTTGAACATGCGCACAGCGTCCAGGAAGCTGGTGCCGATGATGGGATCGCCGCCGATTCCGATACATGTGGATTGGCCAATGCCAAGCTTCGTAAGCTGATCTACGGCTTCGTAAGTCAGCGTGCCGCTGCGGCTGACAAGACCGACGTGACCTTGCTTGTGGATCGACCCCGGCATGATTCCGATTTTGCATTTTCCCGGAGAAATAATCCCGGGACAGTTCGGGCCGATGAGGCGCGTCGTTGAATCTTTCAACACGGCCGCGACACGGACCATATCGAGCGTAGGGATTCCTTCCGTTATGCAAATGACGAGAGGCACTCCAGCATCGGCGGCTTCGAGAATAGCGTCTGCCGCAAACGGCGGAGGAACAAAGATCACAGAAGCATCTGCGTGTGTGGCCTTCACCGCTTCGGCTACGGTGTTAAATACCGGGCGGCCAAGATGTTTGGTCCCGCCTTTGCCGGGTGTGACGCCGCCAACCACCTTCGTTCCATACTCGATCATTTGTTGCGCGTGAAAACTGCCTTCACGGCCGGTGAATCCCTGCACCAGCACGCGCGTGTTCTTGCCGACGAGAACGCTCACCGCGCACCTCCGGCGAGCTTCACGACTTTTTCGGCGCCGTCTTTCATGCCAGCGGCGATGGTGAAATTCAATCCGGAACTGCGCAGGATTTCCTGACCTTGCTTCACGTTGGTTCCTTCCATTCGTACGACAACCGGAATCTTAAACCTCAACTCTTTCGCCGCGTTCACTACGCCACTGGCCAGAACATCGCAGCGAAGAATGCCTCCAAAAATATTCACGAACACGGCCTTTACGTTGGGATCGCTCAGCAGAATGCGAAAGGCATTCTTCACCTGATCTTCCGAAGCGCCGCCGCCGACATCGAGGAAATTCGCCGGGCTACCGCCGCTCAGCTTGATAATGTCCATCGTAGCCATGGCCAAGCCGGCGCCGTTGACCATGCAACCGACGGTGCCATCGAGCTTGATGTAGTTGAGTTTGAATTTCGAGGCTTCCACTTCCAGCGGTGTTTCTTCGTCGAGGTCGCGCAAGTCTTTGTACTCGGGATGGCGATAAAGCGCGTTGTCGTCAAAAATCACTTTTGCGTCGAGCGCAACCAGGCGGCCGTCGCCGGTGACGACGCAGGGATTGATCTCAATCATGGATGCATCCGTTTCGATAAACGCGCGGTAAAGCGATTGAAAAAACGGGACGGCCGCGCTTACAACTTCAGGAGCGAGCCCCAGTCCGAATGCAATTTTCCGAGCTTGGAACGCTTGAAAACCGCTTGCGGGGTCAATCGTCTCGCGCAAAATCGCTTCCGGATGGTCTTTTGCTACTTCCTCAATCTCCATTCCGCCCGAGGCGCTGGCCATGAAAATCGGCATGCCGGTTACGCGATCCACAAGCACGCTGACGTAAAGTTCGCGCTTGATGTCCAACCCTTCTTCAATCAACAGCCGGTGGACGATGCGTCCTTCTTCGCCCGTCTGCGGCGTGACCAGTTTCATTCCGAGTATGCGCTCGGCGTTCGAGTAAGCTTCGTCGGCTGACTTTGCGAGCTTCACGCCGCCGGCCTTTCCGCGCCCACCAGCGTGAATTTGCGCTTTGACAACGACCACGGGCACGCCAAGCCGCTGCGCGGCGGCACGGGCTTCGTCTTTCTTGGTAACCATCTCGCCGCGCGGAACCGGCACGCCAAACTTCGCGAGGATGGCCTTGGCCTGGTATTCATGAATCTTCATTGCCCATCCATTAGTGCTAGAATTTGGCTGCAATCGAAACAAAGAAGTTTACCTACAACCGCGAGTGCGAGCAAGGCGTTCCCCGTGGCATTGGAAATGAAGATGGGCTGTGAGAAATGCGATCGCGCGCTGCGAGAGGACGCCGGAGCGTACATCTGCTCGTATGAATGCACCTTTTGCCCGGATTGCACCGCAAAGATGAAGCAAACCTGTCCGAATTGCGCCGGAGAACTCGTGGCGCGGCCACGGCGCAAAGATTCTCCTTCGTCGGTGTAGAGGAAAACTCGGTCGAAGAATTCGCCACGGCAATTACCATGATTCACGAAGCCTTGCAGAAAATTTCCGCCGGAGTAGATCTGTCGCGCGCCGAAGCTGATGGCGCGATGGAGCAGATTCTTTCCGGTCGCGCGACAGACCCGCAGATTTTGGAGTTGCTCTCCGCGCTCCAAATTAAAGGTGAAACTGCGGAGGAGCTGGTTGGCTTCGCTACCGCGATGCGGCGTCACGCAACTAAAATATTTCTACGGGATCATGCGCGTGTAAATGAACCGCTCGTTGACACCTGCGGCACCGGAGGCGATGCCAAGGGCACGTTCAATGTTTCAACAGCCGCTGCGTTTGTGGTCGCAGGTGCGGGCGTCCGCGTGGCGAAACATGGAAATCGCTCGATCAGTTCGAAGTGTGGTTCCGCGGATGTTCTGGAAGCCCTGGGCGTGCGGATCGATCTCGAGCCCGAACGTGTGGCGCAGTCCATTGACGAGATCGGGATTGGCTTTCTGTTTGCGCCGGCTATGCATGCGGCGACGCGGCATGCCATGTCCGCACGGCGCCAGCTTCGCGGCCGCACAGTCTTCAATCTTTTGGGCCCGCTGACCAATCCCGCGGGAGCTTCGGCACAAGTGGCCGGTGTGTACGACGCCAGTTTTACGGACCTGATGGCGCGGGCGCTAGGCGAACTGGGCGTGACGCGGGCATTTGTAGTGCACGGCGCGGACGGTCTGGACGAAATTTCAATCGGTGGCGAAACGAACGTCGCCGAGTTGCGCGACGGAATCGTCCGAAGTTACACGATCGTTCCTGAAGATTTCGGATTGCGTCGTGCGCCGCTGGAATCGATTCTCGGCGGGGATGCAAAACATAATGCCCTGATCATTCACAAGGTGCTGGGCCGACCACTGATGCGCCACGAGCTCGGACCGCACCGCGATATCGTCCGCGCGAACGCCGCTGCTGCGCTCGTGGCCGCGGGGCGAGCCACGGATTGGCTTGACGGCGTGCGGATAGCGACGGAATCGATTGATTCAGGCGCGGCGCGCGAGCGGTTGGAGCGATTGATTGCGTTTACGCAGGCTGAAAAAGGAAATGCTCACGGCGCGGTCTGAAAAAGTTAAACGTCCAATTCAATTTTGCACCCTGCCATTCGACGGATCTGGGGAAGTTGCGGAATCGAGATCGAGATAAATCGGGCCCTCGCCATTTCCTGGAGGCCCATAGCAATTGCCGTCGCGATTGTAATTAGCGGGACAGGCCCGCGCGAAATCCTTGCGGCGGGGCGACTGTGCAAATTGCCAGACGTCGGCGAATTCGATGCCGCTCGCGGATGCAGGCGGCGGGAGGTTTGAACTCGCGCATCCCGGAGATGGCGGACACACATCGTTATAGACGAAGTAGACGATTTTCCGTCCACCGGCATGATCGTGGATATCGTTCGCTGTAGTAATGGATTGGCCGTGGCTCTCTTCCACCGGAATTCCTGAACAATAAACGCCTGCGCGGAAGCCCGCGGAAATTATTTCATCAACCCAGGCCAGCAAATATTTCTGCTGCTCGAGCAATAGTCGTCCACCCTCTTCCTGGTCTAGAAAAATTACCGTGCCGGGCGAGAAGCCTTCGCGCCGTGCAATCTCGATCGCGTTACGTGCGTCAGCTGCCGCCAAAGCAGCAGGGTCCGCGGCCCGCTTAAGCTCGGCGGAGATGCGGCCGTTGAAAAGCACAAGAAATCCGAATCCGTTGTGGCGAAGCATTGCGCGCCTGCCGGCCCAGCCATTCGATTTCGTACCCGGCGGCGCGTTTAGCCAATAGCCGACAAAAGAGAAAGATTGTTTAAGCGCGGGCAAGTAAGAATCGCCCGGATACTCGTTTCGGTCGAAGCCTAGGTACGCGGGCTCAGGATTCTGCGCGGCTGGCTTGAAAGAAAATTTCGTGCGTGCCGGCGAGCGCCCGGCGGCAAGAACAAAACTGCACAAAATGATTGTGAGGATCCACGCTGCGTTCTTTCCTAGACCCGGCATGTTTGGCCTCGATTTCAAATTTTCAGAAAGTTTTCGAGGAGGCGAAACCCTGCGCTGGTAAGAATGGATTCCGGATGAAACTGCACGCCTTCCACGCGCAGCTTGCGGTGGCGTAGGCCCATGATAGTTCCGTCCGCGGTTTCAGCGGAAATTTCCAGCATCCCCGGCAGTGATTTGCGTTCCACGATGAGCGAGTGGTACCGCGTGGCAACGAATTGCTGCGGCAGATCCCGGAATATCGTTTTGCCGTCGTGCTGAATTTCGCTCGTCTTGCCATGCATGATCTTTTGCGCGCGAATCACCCGGCCGCCGAACGCCGCTCCGATGGCTTGATGTCCCAAGCACACTCCCAGGATTGGAATTTCTCCTGCGAAGCGCTGGATGAGCGGCACGCTGACTCCGGCTTCTTTAGGAGTACACGGCCCGGGAGAAATCACGATGCGTTCCGGCCGCAAGTCTTGAATCTCGTCCAAAGTTACTTGGTCATTGCGGCGGATTTCCAGCTCCTGGCCCATCTGGCCGAGATACTGGGCCAAGTTGTAGGTAAACGAATCGTAGTTGTCGAGCAGGAAAATCATTTTTGTCCCGCTTGCCCGTTATGCGCAATCTCGAGCGCGGCCATTACCGCCCGCGCTTTATTTATCGTCTCCTGATACTCACGCTCGGGGACTGAATCAGCAACCACGCCGCCGCCGGCTTGAATATAGGAGTGGCCGCCTTTTGCCACCAGCGTCCGAAGGGCAATGCACGAATCCAGATTACCGGAAAAGTCGAGATACAGGATCGCGCCGCCATAGAGTCCGCGGCGGGTGGGCTCGAGTTCGTCGATAATTTCCATCGCGCGAATTTTGGGCGCGCCCGAAAGTGTTCCTGCCGGGAAACAGGCCATCAACGCTTCGAAACAATCTACGCCTTCCCGTAATCGGCCGCGCAGGCTCGAAACGAGATGCATCACGTGCGAATAACGCTCGACGAACATCAGGCGTTCTACACTCACCGAGCCATATTCGCAAACGCGGCCGAGATCATTGCGCCCGAGATCTACTAGCATAATGTGTTCAGCGCGCTCTTTCGGGTCGGCTAGCAGTTTTGATTCCTGCTGGCGGTCCTCAACTTCATTGTGCCCACGCGGCAGCGTCCCGGCAATCGGGCGATAAGACACTTCGCGTCCCTGCACCTTCACCATCATTTCAGGCGAGCTGCCGACAACTGAAACATCGTTCAGCCTTAAAAAATAAAGATAGGGTGACGGATTCACCACGCGCAGCGCGCGATAGATTTCGAACGGATCGGCATTCGTTCGAGCGGAAAACCTCTGGCTGGGAACGACCTGAAAAATATCGCCGGCGCGGATATAAGATTTTGCTTTGCGAACGGCGGAAAGATATTCGGCTTTCGAGAAATTGGAACGGAAGCGAAGTGGACGGCGCGGCTGCGCGTTACGCTGGCGCGATAAAGGGCCGTCCAATTTGCTGCGAACCTTGTGTATTTCCCGCGTCGCGGCGTTATATTTCGCCCGCAGGGTCCCCTCGCCTTCGGTGAACACGTTACGCACGATCCAGACGCGATGGCGGACGTGATCGAACGCGACGAGCCCCAGGTAAAACATCATTACGCAATCGTCCAAACCGAGGTCGTCTCGGCCGCTCGCGGGAATACGTTCGATTAGGCGAACCATGTCGTAAGCGAAATAGCCGATCGCGCCGCCGATGAGCGGGGGTAGTCCCGCTACGCGCACCGGCTTATAGCGCGCCACTAGCCGCCGCAAGTGCTCGATGGGATCGCCTTCGAGCTGCGTCTGCTTCCGAGCGCTTTCGAGCGAACATGCGCGGCCGCGCGATCGAAAAACCTCTTCGGGATTCGCGCCGGTGAACGTGTAACGCGCTAAGTTCTCACCCCCTTCGACGCTCTCCAGCAGAAAGGAATATTTCGCTTTGTGGGCGAGCCGGAGATGGGCGCCCACCGGCGTCAGCAGGTCCGCCGTGAACGTTTCGTAAACGGGCACGAGATTGCCCTGTTGCGCCAGCTTACAGAACGATTTGAAGTCGGGTTGAATCATGCCTGCGCTCGCGCATTTTGTTTGCCCTCGACGCCAAGAGCATCGAGAACGGCGCGGCGCATAGCCGCAACCGGCGCGCGCTCGCCGGTCCATATTTCCCACTGCGCGACGCCCTGCGCAAGGAACATCTCGAGTCCCGATATGGTTTCGATGCCGCGACGCGCGGCAAGTTGCAGAAGCTTGGTTTCAATTGGACGATAAACTAGGTCAAAGACCAGCCTGCAATTCAACTCATGCTCCGTCAGTGGCGAACGTTCTACTGCGGGAAACATCCCGACCGGTGTTGCGTTCACGATTGCATCGAAAAATTCTTCTCGCAACCGGCCGCGCGTCACAGCTTCTCCTCCGACCGCTCGCGCCAACATTTTTGCTTCCTGCGCCCGCCGCGCGCATATGCAAACGGCAGCTCCGGACTGAGCAAGCGCAAACGCGACGGCGCGCGCTGCGCCGCCTGCTCCCACAATAAGTACGCGGCTCGCAGGCAGTGAGATGCGCAGTTGAAGCGCGCGAAGCACGCCAATATAGTCGGTGTTATAACCGTAAAGTTTCCCCGCACCGCGAACGACCACGGTATTTACGGCGCCGATAGCCGTTGCCAGCGAATCGCAATAGTGCAAATGGCGCAGGATTTTCTGTTTGTACGGCAGAGTAACACTGAATCCACGAACACCCAGCGGTTCGACGGCCGAGATGAAATCTCGCAGATCGTGTACTAAGAAAGGCAAGTACACCGCATCCATTTCCCGGGCTTGAAAACCGGCGTTTTGTAATTGCGGCGACAGCGAATGAGCGATCGGATCGCCGATTACGCCGTACACGCGAGTTTTGCGGCTGATCCGGTCTGCTCTATACAGATTTTTCAGAGCATCGAGCGGGACCTGGCCGGGCGCCGTTGCCATTTCAACCGGGGCATAGGAGAGGGCGCTGCCGTCACGTAACGCGAGGCATCGCAACGGTAGTGCCACCTCTCCCATGGGTACGGCGACAACGTTCCGTTTGCCGTTTGCGAGACGCAGCAGCTTGAGACCATCAACGAGTGAGCTGGAGTTTGCCGCTATTTTCACCGCATCCGGCAGTGTTCGCCAGAGCCTGGCGGCAACACTGTGCCAATCTGCGGAATGGGCGCGGAAAAAGTGCGCTGATGCCAGTCGGCGACCCTCGCCTATAAGAACCTCGAGCAATTCAGGCGGACACTGGGACGCGCTTTCAATCTCAAGGTCGCACCAGCCGCAACCAGCCCGAAGCGCCTCGGCAAGTACGAGCAACTGGCTTGCAATGGTTCCACGAAAGCGGCCCCCTGCCTCGCGACGTCGACAAGTGGCGATTAAAGTCGCGCGAGGTCTCTCAGTCGCGAGCCGCCGGAGGAAAGCTTGCATCTCCTTCTCCGTCAGGAGCCAGTCCAGACGCAATTCCACGGTGCGAGTCTGGCGAAGCGCCCGCTCGAGCTGCTTCCACATGGAGCGCGACCGCTCCGCAGCGACAACTGCACAGATCTTGTCTTTGCCGATCATTACCGGGCACTCGCTGGCGCTTGTTCCAGCCGTCCATTCGCTTGATTCACGAGACTAGCAAACGGCCGGTCTGACGATTCAACGCTACAAAACAAAACCTGGCCCAAAGGACAGGTGAGTTCAGGCTTCTAGCATGCGGTACACAATGTGTAAAGCACAGGCCACCAATGTATTGACGGGTTCCAGTACGTCTATTACAGTCGAGTCATCGGCATAGCTACGGCAAGCCCGTTTGAGTGGCCGGTTGGTTTAAAGGAGCAAGCATTATGCGTGGGAAAATTGTCCTTGCTGGTCTAATTCTAAGCCTGTCCGGAATCGCTATTTCGGCGCAAGATGCAAGCCCTGTGCCCATCCGGAAAGATTTATATTGCTCGGGCATCGTCTCTACCGAAGCAATCCCGCGCGATACCTATGTAATTACGGGCGAAGGCTCGAACTACAAGATCACGTTTCAGGAAGGCGACTACGTTTACGTCAACAAAGGTGCGAAGCAAGGCGTAAAAGTCGGCGACGAATTCTCAGCAATCCGCCATACGGAAGACGCCATCAAGACCGAGTGGACCAAGTGGCAATTCATCATCCTCCGGAAAATGGGCATACTGTGGGAAGACGAGGGACGCGTAAGAGTGGTGGTGGTCCATGGCGATACCTCGGTGGCGCAAGTGGAGAATTCCTGCAATTACCTCCAGCGCGGTGATATTCTTCTGCCCTTCGCCGAACGGCCCGCACCGCCACTCAAGTCCGAAGATAAGTTTGACCGCTTCGCTCCTCCTTCCGGCAAGGCTACGGCCATGATCATCACTGGCAAGGGCTACGTGTCGGAATTGGGTTCCAA
This sequence comes from Acidobacteriota bacterium, assembly GCA_003167215.1. GTDB lineage: Bacteria > Acidobacteriota > Terriglobia > Acidiferrales > UBA7541 > Palsa-295. The sequence continues at coordinate 38,042 of PMTV01000047.1, forward strand.
CGACACTTTCTACGTCAATCTGGGCAGTGCGCAGGGCGTGAAAGTCGGGGATTACTTCCGCATCTTCCGTTATACCGGCACGGAGCATGAAGCTGTCTTCCAGACAAAGCGGTTCGCCTTTGACTCAGATAGCTGGGCCGGAGTGTACGGTTTCGGAAGTGTGCCGGCGAAATACAAGTGGGATAACACGCCTAGAGAGGTCGTCGGAGAAGGAATCGTCGTGCGCACCGCGCCAAATTCCTCTTCCGTGCTTTTGACTTTTGGACTTCGCGAAGCATACGCCGGAGATTACGTCGAAATTGAGTAGGCTGTTTCTCCGCCGTTCGCCAGGTTGTTTCACGGTGTTGCTGGAAAATCGGCCTCGCTGAAAACTTCCGCCGTAAACGCCTGGACCCGCGTAGCCGGGTCTTTCCAGGCATCCCGGGCAAGATCCGCTTTGGCGCACGTCTCCTCCAGAAATTGCTGGGCGTTCCAGTGAAATTGTCCCGCCACCTGCGGCAATAGAACCCCGCGCTTCCATCCGCAACTGACAATCAGTCCATGTTTACCAGGCTCGATCTGTTCCAGGTTTACGTCCACGGGCACGGATAGCACCGAAAGTTCAATCTTGATCCCGGGCAATTCGGCGGCGCGCACTTCCTCGAAGCGCGGATCCTCCAGTGCGGCAGATTTCGAACAATGCGCGACGACCTCGGCCAAAGTGTCTTTCGAAGGAAGTTGCCCAACGCAACCGCGTAGTCTTCCGCGATGATGCAGGGTGACAAATGCGCCGCCAGGCCGCTGCAAGGCTTCATCGTTCGGGAGGTTCTTGAGGGATTCTCGGTTTCGAACAGCCGTTGTGAGGGCCCGCCGCGCGAGTGCCAGAAGCAACTGCTTTTCGTGATTACCGAGTAAGGACATCCTGAGGCTTTTCTTGCTGCTCTACGATTGCCACACCACGGCGCCGCTGCTGCACGCGGAAATTAATCTGGCTCCAAAACATCTGGAAATAATGCACCGCGGAAGCTATCGCGCTTACCACCACGAGCCACAGCAGCGTTATACCGAGAGGCTTCAACGCCGGATGCTTCGCCGTTAATATCACGGCACACCCTGCCAGCACTTGCAGGATCATTTTTGTTTTGCCTAGCGCTGAAGCAGGAATAATCAACCCCTCGGATGAGGCGATGTCGCGCAAACCCATGACCACGAACTCGCGTCCGATGATTATCACCACCATCCAGGCCGGCACCAAACCCATCTCTACCAGGGAAATAAAAGCCGCGGATATCAGCAGTTTATCGGCGATGGGATCGAGCAGAATTCCGAGCGTGGTGATTTCGCGGCGCTTGCGCGCTATATACCCATCCATTACGTCGGTAGCGGCGGCCACCAGCAGGATCAACACGCCCCAAACTTCAAAATGTATCGGAAAGCCTTTCACATCCCAATTCGGTTGGCGGGTCAACAGAACGACTACCAGCAGCGGAACAAAAAAGATTCGGAGGGTCGTGAGACTGTTTGGCAGGTTCATATTGATCTCTGCAAGAACCTCGGCGACCGTCGGGCAGCTACCGTGTGTTCGATTCACTATAGTCCTGCAATTCCAACGAGTCAACGCCCCGAATTTGGGTGTGGAACGTCTCGGCCTTTCTTCGAGAATATAGGTCCTAGGTCCTACTGCTGTGGAAATCCTTGTGGAAAAGGAGAGCTTGAATTCCCGGGAATTTAGCGAAAAAACGAATGAGAAAGATTGACGGTCGCAGCTTTCGTCTCGTAATCAACTGATAGCAGGAGGTTTAGATTCGAACCAAGCCTGAGCTAGATCGAACATTGAGATGATTCGACCCTCACTAACTCCCTTTAGAATTTGCACAGGTTTGCAGCATTTTGTGAGCTAAGGGTCACTAGTAATTGGATTTGCTGTTATCGAGCATCTCGATTCAATTCCATCCTGTTTTGATCCCGTGCACTATAAATACTAGGAAATATTACGATTAATGGGCTTCTGACATCGCGCAAATGGTTCGTCGGGAGCAACCGTCGATTTTTCTAATGCGAGGCTTCGGCTGGCGGAAATACGAAATTTTCCAATCGCCGAGCGAGTGATTCGGGCAGTTCCGCCTCCAGATTCATATGCCCATCCGAGACTTCGGAGTGAAGGACGCGGCCGCACGCGTGGACCAGGGAGAGATGCCGGCCGTCGGAAATGGGGATTCGCAGGTTCAGGCGGACAAGAGGATCGACAGGCATCACCGCGTCAACTCGCGCGAGAAGTTCGTCCAAGCCGGCGCCTGTGAGCGCTGAAACAAAAATCGTGTTATCGCGGCGCTCGTTTGATTTCACCAGAATGGCCAAATCTTCTTCCGGGAGCCGGTCGGTCTTGTTGAAGACGTTTAGGCGCGGACGATCTTGAACGCCGAGATCCCCGAGAACTTTCAGGACATCCGCATCGTGTTCGGCGTGATGCGGATTGGAAATATCCGATACATGAATGATGACCGCAGCCTCCTGAACTTCCTCCAGCGTGGCCCGGAAAGCCGCAATCAGGTCCGGCGGAAGATCGCGAAGAAATCCCACCGTGTCAGAAAGCAAAACTCTGCGGCGTGACGGCAAGCGAACAGCGCGCACGGTGGGATCGAGGGTGGCAAACATTTTAGAAGACGTCAGGACGTCGGCGTGAGTCAGTGCATTGAACAGCGTGGATTTCCCGGCGTTAGTGTAGCCCACCAGAGCGATCATGCCCAGCGGAAGCGCCTGGCGCGCCCGGCGGCGTGTGGTGCGCTGGCGGCGAACCGTTTCAATGGATTCCTGGATTTTGCGCACCCGATCGCGGATGCGGCGGCGGTCCGTCTCCAGCTTTTGCTCTCCAGGGCCGCGCGTTCCAATTCCGCCGCCGAGTCTGGAAAGCTCTTCACCGCGGCCGGTAAGGCGGGGCAGCAAATAATTCAGTTGGGCCAGCTCCACTTGTAACTGGCCTTCCCGCGTGCGCGCATGTGTAGCGAAAATGTCCAGAATCAGCTGCGTGCGATCGATCACCCGGCGGCCAACTCCCTTTTCAAAATTGCGGAGTTGCCCCGGCGTGAGGTCGTGATCCACGATTACGAGCGGCGCATGGCGCATGTCCGCCTCGATGCGTATCTCTTCCAGCTTGCCGCGGCCCACTAGGGTGGCGGGGTCCAGCGCATCGCGAACTTGCAGCAACGAGCCTTCGATCTTGGCGCCCGCGCTTTCCGCCAATTCTTGAAGCTCCTCCAGCGAATCCCGCCCAGCCGCGGTTGGATCGCCGGCGCGTCCGCGCGGAGCTTTTTTCAGGCCCACTCCGACGAGCAAGACACGTTCTCGGTTATCTACGGGCTGGGCTGTTTTCATTCGATGGCGCGGTATCGGATCGCGCGGGAAACAGCAGGATTGGCTCTCATCTGGCAGTCATTATACGCCGTTTGAGCAGCGCGGAGAAAAGTGCAGAAGGGCCCGCTAGTGATCCACGGGAGCGGAAGCGGCCAGGATCAGATCGGAGAGAAATTCACCGAGCCCGCGACCGGTAAGCTGAAATCCATGATCGCGCGTGGCCCTATCCATCCACCCGAGATAGACGAGCAACGCGATTTCCGACCATTTTTCGGCGGTCGAAGGAGTGAAGCCGACGTCACGGAGCACGCTGACGATGTGCGCTCGTCGTTTCGCCTCGATGGCTGCGACGCGGCTGGCGACCACCTCGTCTTGGCGCGCCCAGGCACGCAAGCACACTTCCAAACGAGCGCGTTCGGGGTTTGCACTGCGTTCAATGAAACGAGCCCATCGGGCGGCCGCGCCCGAAGCCGATTCCTGCGCCGCTTCCAACCATTGCATTTCTTCGCTTTCCCACTGCAATAGCACGCGCGAGAGCAACTCGTCACGGTCTTTGAAATGCCAGTAAAAGCTGCCTTTCGTCGCACCAAGGTCGCGAGCCAAAATTTCGATGCGCACAGCCTCGACGCCTTGCGCCGAAAGGCGCGAGAAAGCAGCTTGAATCCAATTGTCAGGCTGAAGCGGGGACTCGCGAACTGGAGATGCGGACGCCATGCGTATATCGTCTGCACGATAGCGAAACTGGTTGCTAGGGTCAAGCGCTTGTGAGTACATCACCGACCGCTCCGGCGTGATAACAGTTGCTGACGGCGTTATGCGCGAGGGGCTTGAAGCAAACCGAGGGCAGCCGCGCCAACCTCCGGGTCGTCGCCAAAACCCGGGAGCCAATGTACCGATGGCTCTTTGCGGAACCAGGTGAGTTGGCGCTTCGCGAATTGGCGGGTGGCCAGCTGAATCTTTTTCATCGCCGCTTCCATCGTCAATCGGCCCGCCAGATGAGCAAGCAGTTCAGGATAGCCGATGAATTGGAACGGTTTTGCATCGGGTGGGACGCTGGATGAAAGCTTGCGGACTTCGTCGAGCCAGCCGTCACTGAGCATGGTGACGGTGCGCGCGTCGATTCTTGCGTAAAGGGCAGCGCGTGGAGGCGAGAGTCCGATTTTTTGCACTTGATAACCTTCCAGACTGTTGCGTCCGGCGCGATGAATTTCTCCTACCGGCTTTCCGGCCAGTATCCTCATCTCGATGGCGCGAATCACTTTCTGGGTATCGCGAGGGCCAATTCGCCGCGCAATTTCGGGATCCAAGCGCGCGAGCGTCCGATGAAGATGTTCTGATCCGCGAAGTTGCGCTTTCGCGCGCAGACGCGCGCGCAATTCCTCGGAGCGTTCCGGGGCATCCGCCAACCCTTCGAGCAGCGCGCGCAAGTAAAGGCCGGTGCCTGCCGTTAAAATAGGCAATTTCCCGCGCTGACTAACTTCGGTGAGAGCCAGCAGCGCTTGCCGGCGATATTCCCCGGCAGTGAAAATTTCCTCAGACTCGACCAGATCGATCAGGCGGTGTGCGATCCCGTGCCGTTCGGCAAGGGGAACCTTAGCCGTACCGATATCGAAATGGCGGTATACCTGCGTAGAATCGCAAACAAGAACTTCGCCGTTTAGCTGCTGGGCGAGGCGAATGGCAAGAGAGGATTTACCCGAAGCGGTTGGTCCCAGAATGACGACGAGCGGAGCGAGCACGCTCATCGGGAAAACTTCCAATAACGCCACAACAGCCAGAGCAACACGACCGCTGCCAGAAGAAGCGTCCCGGAGACTTGCGCACGATTGAGTTTCACGGAACTGTTACTGCTGGGAACCTGGCGGAATGTTATAGAAAAAAACGGCCCTTAGTTCGAGACCTGGCTTTTTGTATTGCGATGGCAAAGCTTCGAATGGAACCGACGTACGAATTGCGGCAAGCACGGCGCGATCGAGCGCCTCTTTCCCGGAAGTTCGCTCCAAAATCGGCTCATTTATGTGGATCGTGCCGTTGCGATCAATAGTAAATGTAATTACGACGATTCCCTTGTCTCCCATGTAATACGATTCGGGAAGAACAGCCGTCCAGTTCCTCATCACGATGTCGTGAAGCCGGTTCATGTAGCTGGTAAAGTCCACGCCCTCGGTATCGGACAGGATGCTCATGCCGCCCATCCCTACTCCTGAACCGCGGCCATTGCCACCTCGACCTGTGCCTCCCTGGCTCGTCGAGTCTCCGCCGTAGGTTACTCCGCCCGGCGCTCCCTTAATCGCGCCCTGTATCTGATCCTGCATAAGTTTTCCCGGCGAAGAGCTTGGCAAACCCAGATTCAACCCTGGTTTGGGCTGTGCCGTAACCTCGCTCGGCAACAGCAGCTTTGAGGGCGCGGGATTGTCAGTCGAAGGCACCGGCTGGCTTGGCGTGGTGTTGGCCGAAACCCGGGGAGTTGGAGCCGAAGGCAAATCAGACGGTGGGCGCTCCGGACTTGCAGCGGGCGGTGCTTCGATCGCATGCGATTCCGCGCGCGGTGGCGCAACCTTGTTCAAAGTTTTCGAATTAATGCGAACTTTCGGAGCCGGAGAACCGGCAGGAGCCTTGGACAATGACTCAGCGTCCGAAGGAAGGTACACAACGCCCAGCGATTTGCCCGCCGCTATAGTTTCATCGAGGGTGGGAACGCGGGGCGGAAAGATCTTTGGCAGGAAAATCACGAAGATAATGAGGCCGACGTGAACCGCGATCGAAAGCGCTCTGGTGATCAGATCTTCCTTGGCATCCCGCTTTTCTTCCGGCTCGACCAGGAGGTTCGCTTCGCCGGTGTTGAACATGTCCGGCTCGACGAGTTCGCGAAGCTGGGCCGTCATTTGAGGCGGTTTGTCGAATTTATCTATTTCGCGCTGCTCGGGCGGTTCAACATAGGCGGGCACCACGACGCGAGAGTCGAGAATATCGAGCGCAGGGTAATCGCTGATGGGGCCGAAGGCTTCAAACGGCTTGGCTGGCATCGAACGAGAAACGAGAGTCCGGTCAACCAGAACTCCAAGCGGAAGATGTGAAGGGATGGTAGTTTTTCCGTCGAGTGGAACCGCACCGTCCGACAACTCGGAAGGCACCACCGTGCGGTCGTCCATGTAAGTCGTCCGCCGGCGGGACGGTTTCTGAGCCTCTGCTTTTGTGAGAGGACGCACATCTGTCGGCACCAGCGTCCGCGGAATCATCGGGAATCCTGTGGCGCAAAAGTCCCCAGTTGGACGCGTTGCGCGTGTTCCAGGGTTGCCGCCATCACGCGATGGGCTAGCTCCAGAGCGCGCCGTCCTGCACGGCCATCCACCAGCGGCACGCGGCGCGTGCGAACGCATTCGAGAAACTCGCGGAGTTCGGCATGCAGCGGCTCTTCCAGCGAAGTAGGCACTTGCTCGAATTTGATTTCAGGCTGCGCGCCGCCGGATTCCACGCGCACACGCAAGACATCCTGTCGCGTGAAATCCAGGGACACGTATTCGTGCTCCTGAAAAAATCTCATCTTGCGGACGCGCTCGGTGGAAACGCGGCTGGCGGTAAGATTCGCGACCGTTCCGCTTTCAAATTCGATGCGGGCTTGTGCAATGTCCACTTTGTCGGTCATCACCGGAATTCCAACCGCCTTCAAATCCACGATCGCCGAGTTCACCAGCGAGAGAAGAATGTCGAGATCGTGAATCATGACGTCGTAAACTACATCAATATCCAGGCTGCGCGGAGTGAAAATTCCCAATCGATGCACTTCAAAGAACATCGGGCGCGAGACAATTTTTTGCACGGCAGTGACGGCTGGATTGAAGCGTTCTACATGACCCACTTGCAGGATGCGCCGCCCTCGCATGGCGGATGCAATCAATTTGTCCGCTTCGCCAAGAGACGCCGCCATGGGCTTTTCGACCAATACGTCCAGGCCGCCGTCCAGGAGTTGGCAACCGACACGAGCGTGCTCTTTCGTCGGCACCGCCAGGCTGACGGCCTGCACGCCTTCCTGCTCCAGCGATGAAATATCCCGAATGACGTGCGTCCCGAATTCAGCGGCAACGCTTTCCGCGCGTTTGGAGTTTGCGTCAACGACACCAACAAGCTCCGCGCCTGGAATCTCGCGCCATACGCGGACGTGGTTCCGGCCAAACTCGCCGGACCCGACGACAGCAACGCGAATGGGCTTGTCAGTCACAATTTCCTCTTCGGCGGCCGTTTTTCCGGCGAGTTCGCCGAATCTACTTCTGTCGCGAACGCCTCGATTGCAATTCCCGCATCGTCCGCGGCTCGAATTAAGTCGTCGCGATCGAACAAAAGCGTGCGGCCGGCATCAATTGCCAACGCCGTGGCATTCGCCTTCCGCATTACCTCAATCGTCTTGAGCCCGACCACCGGAACGTCAAATCGCATATCTTGCAGCGGCTTGCTTACCTTCACCACCACTAGCTTTTGCCCGCCTGTAATGCGCGCTGCACGTTCGATTGTCTCATCCGTGCCTTCCATAGCCTCTATCGCGACGCAGGCGCGATCGCGAACGACGACCATTTGCCCCAGGTCGAGTCCGGCAATCTGCCGGGCGACTTTGTGTCCGTAGGCGATATCAGCGGCTTCCGACTCATTCGGAGCGCGCTTCGTCAAAACCCCCGCCTCCGGCAAAAGCGGCCCAAGAAATTTCGTCGAATTTACGAGTTCGATGCCTTCTTCGCCCAGTACGCCGGCAATGGCGCCTATCAGCGAGTCCGTATTCTTTGCCGGCAGAGAAAATAGCAATTTCGCAAGGCGCCAGTCAGGCCGGATGGCGCTGAAGATTTTATTGTGTTTCACCTGTCCGGCCATCACCGCGCGCTTCACACCTTCTTGATGCAATAACTCAATTGTACGGCTAAGCTCGCCCAGGCTCACCCAGTGCAGGCGCTTCGCCACGCGCTCCAGCTCCGGTGAAGCTTCCTCGCGAATAGCGACCACGGCCATTTCAATACCGCGGCTGCGGGCGCCCTCCAGCACCAGGAAAGGAAAGTCTCCGTTACCCGCAATCAGTCCCCAGCCAGATGTAACTTTTTTTTCAGGTGCTGCCACGGCGTCCTATTTGATCAGGCCGTGCTCGGCCGATTCGATAAACCGGATTAATGTTAAGACGTCCTCGGAACCGCCAAGGGTTTCACGCATTTTCTCCAGCGCCTGCGAAGTGTTCAACTTCGAGCGCAGCAGCAGGCGATACGCCTTCTCGATGGATTCAATTCGCTCGGGAGAAAATCCCTGGCGTTCCAGGCCGATGGCATTCACACCGTAGCACCGGCTATCGCGCGGCGAGACCACCTTTGAAAATGGCGGAACGTCCTGAGTAATCACGGTATGCGCCCCGATGTAAGAATGCCTTCCGATGCGGCAAAATTGCTGCACCGGACAGAACGCGCCCACCGTGGCATAGTCCTCCACGGTCACATGGCCCGCGAGTGTTCCGCCGTTTACAAATATGGTGTGATCGCCTACCGAGCAATCGTGTCCGATATGTGCGTACGACATGATCAGGTTATGGCTGCCGATTCGCGTGACGCCGCCGCCCTTCACCGTGCCGCGATTTACCGTGGAGAACTCGTGAAATTCGTTGGCGTCCCCAATTTCCAATGACACACGCTCGCCTTTGTAGGTTAGGTCCTGAGGATCGCCGCCGATAACGGAAAAAGGGTAAACGTGGTTTCCGCGGCCAAGCCGCGCCGGGCCTTGCACCACCGCGTGGTGGTCGAGAACGCAGCCGTCGCCCAGTTCGACTTCCACGCCGACCACGGCGAAGGCTCCGATTTTTACGCCACTTCCGATCCGCGAGGAGGGGGAAACGTCGGCCCGCGCATCAATTTCGCTCATTGAGGCTTATCACCGGGATTCGCAGCCGGATTTAGTTCTGTTTCGATGTCCACCATCTTGCACATCAGCGTCGCCTCGGCAGCGAGTTCCCCATTCACGGAAGCTTTGCCTGCCAGCTTGCAGAATGTGCCGCGCCAGGCGAGAACATCCACTTCCACGCGCAGTTGGTCGCCGGGGACGACCGGCCGGCGAAAGCGGGCGTTATCAATTGCCACGAAATAAAGCAGCTTCTTTTCCCGGTCTTTCACTTCTTGCAGCAGCAATACGCCCCCCGTCTGCGCCATGGATTCTATGATCAGAACGCCGGGCATGATGGGCTGGCCGGGGAAATGGCCCTGAAAGAAGCTTTCATTGATCGTGACGTTCTTTATTCCCACAATCCGCTTCCATCGTTCCATTTCTTCAATCGTATCGACGAGCAAAAATGGATAGCGATGTGGGAGAATCTTCTGGATCCCGTTACTGTCGAGGATCATCGTTGCCCTCAAATTTCTGTTTTATTTCCACGCGCAGGTTACAGCCGCATGTTTCCCCATCGCGCAATCCGACGATTCTATACGAAACAGGAGCGCTTTTGAATCGCTCTGGAATGCTCGTTGCTGCGTTTCGGCGCTGCTGCTAGCATACCCGCGTAATGGACCATCGCGAAATGACCCTGCCGACCGGCGCAATGCGAAAAATTCTCCGCGAATTGAAGAATCGCGAGAAGGACATGGTGCGGCTGCTCGGCGATTTTGTGCGATGCGAGTCTCCTAGCCACAATAAAACTGCGGTGGATCGCTTTGGGGCAATAGTCGCGCGAGAATGGCGGCGACGCGGCGCCAAGGTTCGCATCCTCCACAATCCATCGCGCGGCAATCATCTGCGAGCTGAGGTGTGGCTCGGACGAGGGCGCCCGCCTCGGCAGCAGCTCATGGTTCTCGGCCACATGGACACCGTGTATCCGCTCGGCACTCTGGCGAAAATGCCGTTTCGCGTTTCAGGCGGCCGGGCTTGGGGACCGGGAACATTCGATATGAAGGGTGGACTCGTTTTAGCCCTTTTCGCCGTGGACGCGCTGAAGGCAGCGGGAATCAAATCCAGCAAGCGCCTCGTGTTTCTCTGGAACTCAGATGAGGAAATCGGGAGCGAAAGTTCGCGGCGAGCCATTGAACGCGAAGCGCGGCGTAGCGATGCCGTCCTTGTTCTAGAGCCGTCATTTGGCCCCGATGGAAGGTTGAAAACGGCGCGCAAAGGAGTAGGCGGCGCGGAGATTGTGGTAACAGGACGCTCGGCGCACGCGGGTGTCGATCCGGAAAAAGGTGTCAATGCGGTGCACGAGCTTGCTCTGCAGATTCAACGGATGATGAAGTTGAACGATCCACAGCGCGGAATCACGGTACAGGCGACCGTTGTCGCCGGCGGGACGGTTTCAAATGTGATTCCAGCCCATGCGCGCGCGGAACTGGATATTCGCTACTCGCGAACGGCTGATGCAGCGAGCCTCCAGGGGCAGCTTCGCCGCCTGCGTCCAATACTGAAGGGAGCGCGTGTGGAAATTCGCGGAGAAAGAAGTCGCCCACCGATGGAGCGTACTGCCGCAACGCGCGCCTTATTTCGTCAGGCGCAATCACTAATGCGCGAACTGGGATTGCCGCTCGGTGAAGCTGCAACGGGAGGCGGATCTGACGGAAACCTTACCGCGGCTCTCGGCGTGCCAACGCTGGACGGCCTTGGAGTTGTTGGCGACAGCCCCCATAACCCGCGCGAGCACGTGGTGATTCGCACGCTGCCGCAGCGCGCGGCGTTGATCGCCGGACTGCTAGCCTCGCTGTAGCTGCACGATGTTCGAACCACTCTGGCGAGTTAGTCGATCGCATTCAGCGGACGTCTTCGTGCCGCAGATACGTGATGGTCTGCTGTTGAAGGTCAGCGTAATTCTCGTGCAACGTATCGCGCAGAGCATCTTCTGTCGAGGGAGCAGCGGCAATGTGGTCCAGCAAATGGCTGATATCGCTCACTCCCCCTGCCTGAATAATGGATTCAACAGCAGCAAGTGACCAAGCGTACGCCATGGACGCTGAATTCCCGGGCAGCGCCAGCCATGAACCTTCCAGCATTCCGAGAGTGGGCACCGCTCCCTGATTCGCGGCATCCAGCAATGCTCCGGCCGAAGAGCTGCTACGGCGCCCTTCCATGTATTGCGCCACTCCTTCCTGAAGCCAAGTCGGCGCCCGACCATGCGATTTCTGCCCGATAAAACTGTGGGTCAGTTCGTGCTTTAACACATGGGCGAGTTCCGGGGTTACGCTCGTGAGTCCTTGAACAGGAATTCGTATGCGCCCATCGTTGATAGCCCCTGCCCAGCTCGGCGCGCGAGTGATGTCCGCAAAGGACTGCTCGGTGTAAAGGATTACGCCAATTTGTTCGGGGGGCGTGTAATCAAGTTGCGATTCCAGATCGCGAAAATCATCTTCTAGAGCGTGCAAGATTCCCTGAGCCAGATCCGGTGTTGCGCTGCCGTTGTACTTCAGAGCGAAATGCGCAGTTTCACCTTCCCGATAACTTTCCTCTTCAGATTTATCCCGCTCGGCCTTTTCCAAAGCATGTTCGACCTCGGGATCCGGGTGCAAACGTTCGGCTCGCGTCCATTCCTCCACAGCCCGATCCATTTTATTTGCGCCGTAATAAGCCCAGCCGGTAAGTTTCGCGATATCCGCCGCACCCGGAGAGGAATCGGGTGTGAGGCGGCGCGCATGTTCTAGCGGCTCGAGAGCGGTAGTGAATTGGCTTTCCCGCAGATAAAGAGCAGACAGGTTCAGCAGCAAACCAAGATTGTCCGGAGCGAACGAAAGAGCCTGGCGATAGTGATCGATCGCCGCGTCCGTGTCGCCCTTGCTGACTAGAAATTGAGCGGCGGCGTAGTGCGAGGCTGCGAGTTTTTCGACTGCGGTCGCGCCCCCGCTCCGCGCAGAGCCTTCCAGCTGCGCGATGTAGCCAAAATCGATGGCATTGTCGTGCACGGTGAGGTGCGCAACATCCTCATACCCGCGCGCTGGGTCAACCGCGGCCACCGAGATCGGCGGAACGGATGACGCGCCGGCGGCGGAAGAGTATCCAAGATTGTCTCGGTCAATGCGCTCAACGATGGATTTCGGGATGGACATCTGGCCGGCCGGGGTTTCATAGGTGATGTGGTCGCCATCTTCGGTGACATTCGAAGCCACAATCCGGCGGCCGTTCTTCAGGACAATCGTGTCGGCCGACGCGGACGCAGCGGCCAGCACGAATAACAGTCCGATAAGCGCTGTTCGACGCACACTCCGATTTTACCAAGCGATTTCACTTTAGTTCGCCATTGCTTGCTGCTTCATGCCCTAAGTTGTACAGTCGATTTAATGCGACCGAGAATGCGAGTTTCGCCCGGCTTTCTCCTGCTGCTTGCTTGTCTTGTTATCGTCCCGTTTCCCTTGTGCGGTGACACACATGCTCGTGTCGCGACAAGTTCGCTGCCTGATGATCCCAGCGCGCTATACCGGGCACTGAACGAGCTGCGGCCGGATGGAGCGCACGTGTATGACGTTCACGACCTGAACGTGAAACGCGATGTCATTAGCATCACATTCTCCGAAGGCAAGCTGGCGTTTCTTCCCGCCATGGGAGGCCACGTGACTGGTGCAGTATTTGCCGGCCGCGGCCGCGTACTTGCGACGCCCAGGGACCCCGGCGAGCGGCGCTCTCTCTCTCAATTTCTCGGCGTGCCCATTCTCGATCAGACCTTTTCTCGCGCCTATATCCGATTCACGGACGAGACCGCCATTGAGCTCCAACAACAGTTGGAATCAGCGGGCACTCCGGAAGCTGTTGACACGCGGTTTGCAGAAAGTTGGAACGCGGTCGTTGGAGCTCTCGCGCCGACGCAAGCGCTTCGAATCATGCAGGATCTGTTATCGAACAACCCGCTGCCCTTCTTCTACGCAATGCTCGACGGCAATTCCACCGGCGCATTCGATGTGCTGGTTGACCGGCGGCGGGGCGAACAAGTTTTTATTGGGCAACCGCGGAAGGCCGAGGGTGTTTCGTTTTACGATGTTTGGGCCTCCTTTCGGGCCCAAGATGCTCCGGCCGTGCCGATGGAGCCCTTCCTCCCCGTCGAATATCGCATTGATTCAACGATCGCAAACGATCTTTCGCTCGAAGGCAAGACAACCGTGCAGCTGAAAACTGCGCGCGCCGGGGATCGATTCGTTCTACTGGAACTTTCTCGCAATTTGGTGGTGGAAGAAATCCATTCTGAAGATAAAACCCCTCTCGTTTTCTTTCAGAACAAGGACTTGGAACGCCGTGACATTCTTCGGCGGGGAGATGATGTAATTTTCGTCGCCCTCGCCGCGCCTGCGCAAGACGGCCAAGAATTTCGATTCCAGATTTCCTACCGCGGAAACGTGATTAATGAATCGGGAAACGGAGTGGAATTCGTCGGCGAGCGCGAAAATTGGTACGCCCATGTGGCAAGCAACGGGCGATTCGTGCCCTTCGATTTGACGTTTCGCTGGCCTAAGCGCTTTACGCTGGTTGCCACTGGAACGAAGATCGAGTCACATGACGACGGAGACTCGATCACCGGGCATTGGCAATCGGAAGTCCCTTTTTGCGTAGTAGGGTTCAACTTGGGCGAATACAAGATGGAGAGGGCCGCCGAACAACCGAAAATTCAACTGTATGCCAACAAGGAGCTCGAAGATGCCATCGCTTCTCGTCTACGCGCGCACGCGCAGCTTCGTCAACTCCCTTCCATCGGCCAACCGAGTTCTCAGGCCGTTCCCGATCCCACGGGGCCTGAACCTCCTTTGCCCAGTCCCGCGGCGGTGCTGAAGCAGCTCGGAAGAGGAGTTCTTGACTCGATTCACTTCTATGAAAAGTTGAACGGCGAATTTCCCTTCGATCACCTCGACGTTGCGCAAATCCCGGGCTCGTTCGGCCAGGGTTGGCCGGGCCTGGTATATCTCTCGACTCTCGCGTTTTTACCGGCGCAGGTACAGGAGAGTGCGGGATTAAGAGAATGGGAACAACGCGAAGCCAGCGACTTAATGCCTTTTCACGAAGTCGCGCATCAGTGGTGGGGAAACGTTGTAGGTTCGGCGACTTATCGGGACGCATGGATCCAGGAAGGAATGGCCAACTATCTTGCGCTCCTCTATTTGGATGCTCGGAAGCCTTCCAGCCATTACCTGTCGGCTTGGCTCGAACATTATCGCGAAAGCCTTGTTGCCAAGGTTCCAGGATCGAATGAGTCCACGGAGGAAGCCGGACCGTTAAGCCTGGGTCCTCGACTGCGATCGTCGAAGATGCCGGATGCGTACCGCACAATCATCTACGGGAAAGGAACCTGGGTGATTCACATGCTCCACGAGATGCTGCACGATCCGGCGGCAAAGGACAGTGATGCGCGGTTCCGCGAGCTTCTTCAGGGCATTCTCACGAAATATCGGTTTCGAGCGCTCACGGCCGAAGATTTCCAGCGAGAGGTGGAACGCCAGATGACTCCGGCAATGGACTTGGAGGGTACGCGCCGAATGGATTGGTTCTTCGACGAATGGGTTCGCGAAACAGGAATTCCTCACTACTCCGTGAAATTCGAAGTGAAGCCCCACGGAAATGAGTTTCTTGTTACCGGACGGCTGGAGCAGGACGAAGTCGACGACCTATTTACCGCCCCCGTGCCGCTGTATGTAGCGCGACCGGGAATACGGCCGGATCGTCTCGGAATTGTAATCACTACGGGCCCCACCACTCGCTTCCATTTCATTTCCCGCATTCGGCCCACGCATCTTCTAATTGATCCGCATCTCACGCTGCTTTGTCGAACGAACTAAGTTTCTGTTCATCCTCCAAAGAGATATCTTCCGTCGTCTTGGCGAGCCGATATTTTTTGCTTTCAACTTGCGCACGGCGTTTTCCGGTCTTATGCTATGCAGTCCTGAGTGGTCCATAACGTGAAAAAGCAAGATCATTCATAAAGACGTAAGAATTCGATAGCACTCTTTGTATATCAAATGCGCTTCCGACCGGCACTGGGTCTGGGGGGACATCGATGTGACGGCTCTAAACTTTGATGCCCTTCCGGCAGTTCACTGACATCGTTTTCTGATTCCGAGGTTACTTCGTGGATCCTGAGGGTTCTCAGAACATAAACGAAGCGAGCCAAGCTCCTGTCCTGGAGCCGGGCCATACGCTTTCGTCCGTTACCGAAAAGATCAGCTCGATTGTGCTGGGCCGCGGCACTACCAAGGGCTGGATGTTCGGTTTCGCGATCTCCTTTGCCCTCCTGATGTTGTTCAACGTAGCCGTTACCTATTTACTGGTAAAAGGCGTGGGAATTTGGGGAATTCGAATCCCGATTGCCTGGGGATTCGCCATCGTAAATTTCGTTTGGTGGATTGGTATCGGGCACGCTGGAACGCTGATCTCCGCCATCCTTCTCCTCTTGCATCAGAAGTGGCGAACGTCTATTAACCGCTTCGCCGAAGCGATGACCATTTTCGCCGTAGCTTGCGCCGGCATGTTCCCCCTGCTGCATATGGGGCGCCCATGGCTGTTTTACTACCTGATGCCCTACCCGAATGCCATGTGGATGTGGCCGCAGTTCCGCAGCCCTCTGGTTTGGGACGTTTTTGCCGTGTCCACCTACGCTACGGTATCTCTCCTTTTCTGGTTCGTAGGAATGGTTCCGGATCTGGCCACTCTCCGCGATCGCGCGAAGAATCGCCCGGCGCGAATCATCTATGGCGTGCTGGCGATGGGCTGGCGCGGCTCCGCCGTTCATTGGTCGCGCTATGAAACGGCGTCAATACTTTTGGCCGGCCTCGCGACGCCCCTGGTCGTATCCGTGCACACGGTCGTAAGTTTTGACTTTTCGGTCGCCATCGTTCCGGGCTGGCATAGCACGATCTTTCCGCCCTATTTCGTTGCCGGTGCAATTTATTCCGGATTTGCGATGGTCATAACCCTGGCGATTCCGATTCGAAAGTTTTATCACCTGGAAGATCTTGTCACCATGCGCCATCTGGACAACATGGCCAAGGTCATGCTCGCCACTGGAGTGATCGTCGCCTACGGCTACATGATGGAGACCTTCATTGCCTTCTACAGTGGAAATCAATACGACCGCTTCATGATTATGAATCGCATGACCGGGCCTTATGCCTGGGTTTATTGGCTCCTGATCACCTGCAACATCGTGATTCCGCAAGTTCTGTGGTCACGCAGGGTGCGCAACAGCATCCCGATTCTGTTCGTCGTAGCGCTGGTCGTAAACGTAGGCATGTGGCTGGAACGGTTTGTAATCGTTGTTGTCAGCCTGCATCGCGATTACATTCCTTCGGCTTGGGGCACGTACATGCCGACGCGCTGGGACTGGGCCACCTACGTCGGGACCATTGGGCTGTTCCTAACGTTGTTCTATCTTTTCATCCGCTTCCTGCCGATGATTTCCATCGTCGAGATGCGCTCTTTGGTCGAAGAAACAAACGAGGAAGGGCAAGCTAAATAGCGGGGTTTAAAGGCTCGATGTAATGTCACAAATTTTTCACACCAGTACGAATGTTCTCTCGCGCCTGAGCATCTACGGCGGCGTGTTCATCGTTGCTCTGCTCGGCGCCGTGCTCTACGGCATCGAACTGTCGCCCTGGTACACCGATGTCCATGTGTCTCGCGAGCAGCCCGTCCCCTTCAGCCACAAGCACCACGCAGGCGAGCTGGGGATTGACTGCCGCTACTGCCACACCTCGGTGGAAAAGTCTTCATTCGCGGGACTTCCGCCGACACAAACTTGCATGACCTGCCATTCGCAGATTTGGACGAATTCCGCCATGCTCGAACCTGTCCGTGCCAGCTACCGCACCGATAAATCCATTTCCTGGACGCGAGTAAACGCGTTGCCCGACTTCGTATATTTCGATCACAGTATCCACTTAAGCAAAGGGATCGGCTGCACCACTTGCCACGGCCAGGTTGCCGAGATGCCGCTGACCTACCGCGAGGGCACGCTATACATGTCCTGGTGCCTCGATTGCCACCGGCAGCCGGAGAAATACGTTCGGCCGAAATCTCAAGTTTTCAATCCGAATTACGTAGTGCCGTCCAATCAAATCGAACTGGGCCGGCAGCTGGTGAAAGATTACAAAATCCAGAGTCTGCAAAACTGTTCCGTGTGTCACCGATGAAAGCTGAACGAAAAATATTATGAGCTCAAACCCAAACACACCGGACCCGAAAATCGTGGATCTCGCTGCCGTCCGCGCGAAGCTTGCGCAAGCCGGGCAGAATCACTTTTGGCAGAGTCTCGAGGAATTGTCGGAAACCAAAGAATATCGTGAATTCCTCGAACATGAATTTCCGCACGACACCGCCAAAAATCCTGAAGGAATCGACCGTCGAGATGTCCTGAAGCTCGCCGCCGCTTCCGCAGCGCTGGCCGGTCTTAGCGCCTGCACGAAATTGCCCACGGAAAAAATCGTCCCGTATGTAAGGCCGCCGGAAGAAATTATTCCCGGTAGGCCGCTTTTCTATGCCACCTCCATGCAACTAGCGGGAGTGGCGACGGGGTTGTTGGTCGAAAGCAATATGGGGCGGCCCACGAAAATCGAAGGCAATCCCGAGCATCCCGGCAGTCTGGGTGGCACGGACGTTTTCACGCAAGCTTCGGTTTTGACGCTTTACGATCCGGACCGGTCTCAAACAGTCATACACGAAGGCCGCATCAGCGATTGGAGCACATTCGGGGTAGCCATGGCCGACGTCCGTGGGCAACAATCCCCGAAAGGATCCGGACTGCGAATTCTGACCGAGACGGTTACTTCACCTTCGCTCACCGCGCAGATTCGCGCCATCTTTACGCAATTTCCGGAAGCAAAGTGGCATCAGTACGAGCAATTCGGGCGCGACAATGTGCGCGCCGGAGCAAAACTGGCCTTCGGCAAGCCCGTCAATCCAGTCTACAAATTCGATGAAGCAGACGTAATTGTCTCTCTGGACGCGGATTTCCTTACCGCCGGTGCAGGACACGTGCGCTACGCGCGCGATTTTTCTTCACGGCGTTCAATGGAATCGCCGTCGTCGAATCCAAATCGCCTTTATGTCGTCGAGTGCATGCCCACCAGCACAGGCGCGATGGCGGATCATCGCAAACCGGTGCGAGCGAGCGAAGTTCCAGACTTTGCGGCTCGCCTTGCTTCCGAACTGGGTGTCGCACCTTCAAATGGCGCAAGTCCCGCTTTGCAAGGAATCTCTTCGGAATGGACGCGCGCCATCGCCAAAGACCTACAGCAGCATCGCGGCTCGTCCCTGGTAGTTGCCGGAGAGGAGCAGCCTGCCCGCGTGCACGCACTGGCGCACGCGATGAATGCCGCGCTAGGCAACGTGGGGAAAACCGTGTACTACACGGATCCACTCGACGCGAACCCGGTTGATGGAATCGAATCGCTCGGCGACCTAGTCAACGATATGAAGGCCGGAAAAGTTGACGTTTTGTTGATTCTCGGAGGCAATCCCGTTTACGACGCACCTGCCGATTTCGATTTCGGACCGGCGCTGCTCAACGTCAAGCTGCGCATACATTCCGGGCTGTATTACGACGAAACCGGCGAGCTTTGCCAGTGGCACGTTCCCGCCACGCACTACCTCGAATCCTGGGGCGACGCGCGAGCCTACGACGGCACTATCGGAATCATTCAGCCACTGATTGCTCCGCTTTATGAAGGCTGCCACTCCGCTTACGAGATCACCGCTTTGCTGGGAAGCGATCCCGGCAAATCAAACCACGAGATCGTTCGCGATTATTGGGCAGGCCAGCGTCCCGAGAAAGAAAAGGCGTTCGAGGATTTCTGGGAACGTTCGTTACACGATGGAATCATACCCGGTACGGCGCTGCCGGCGATCAGCGTCAGCGCACGATCTGATTTTGCAAAGCCAGTACGCGCGCAAGCTCCTGCGACCGCTACATCTTCTCCAGATTTGGAAATTTCCTTCCGTGCCGATCCCGCAATTTTCGACGGACGTTTCGCGAATAATGGATGGCTGCAAGAGCTCCCCAAGCCCAATACACGGCTGACCTGGGACAACGCCGCCATGATCAGCGCGGCAACAGCGCAGCGTTTAAGTGTCACGACCGGCGACTATGTGAAGCTTCAGCTAAATGGCCGGGAGACCAAAGCCGGGATCATGATTGTGCCGGGTCACGCGGAGAATTCCGTCACGCTGCATCTTGGTTATGGAAGACGTAGGGCTGGAAAAGTGGGAACTGGTCCGGGGTTCAACGCAAATTTCATCCGCACATCGCCGTCGCCTTGGGCAGCTACCGGCTTGCGCCTGGAAAAAACCGGCAAGCAATACTATTTTGCCGTTACCCAGCATCAATACATCATCGACCATCAAGGTCACGGCTCGGAAGAAGCGAGCGACGCCGCGTTCCATCGCGATCTGGTGCAGGTAGCCACGCTGGAAGAGTTTCGCGCCAATCCTAATTTCGCCAGAGATCCGAACGAAGAAGCCTCTCGCGGGCTCACGCTTTATCCCGGCTTCAAATACGAAGGCTATGCCTGGGGCATGTCCATTGACCTGAACAAGTGCGTCGGGTGCAACGCCTGTGTGGTTGCTTGCCAGTCTGAAAATAATATCGCCGTGGTAGGCAAGGAACAGGTGATGGCCGGTCGCGCAATGCATTGGATCCGGGTTGACACCTATTTCCGCGGCGGCCTTGAAAACCCCGAAATGTATTACGAGCCGATGCCGTGCATGCAGTGCGAAAATGCGCCTTGCGAAGTCGTATGCCCGGTCGGAGCCACCACGCACAGCCCTGAAGGCCTGAATGAAATGACCTACAACCGCTGCGTCGGCACTCGTTATTGCTCCAACAATTGTCCGTACAAAGTGCGCAGATTTAACTTTTTTCTGTTCTCCGACTGGCAGACGCCCAGCCTTTACGGCGTGCGCAATCCTAACGTGACCGTGCGCAGCCGCGGCGTGATGGAAAAATGCACTTACTGCGTACAGCGAATAAATGCTGCGAAAATCCGTTCCGAGGAAGAAAACCGGGCCGTGCAGGACGGCGAGATCGTAACCGCCTGCCAGGGAGCTTGCCCGGCCGATGCCATCGTTTTCGGTAATATCAACGACCCCAACAGCCGCGTTGCAAAACTCAAAGCGCAATCGCGGAATTATAGTTTGCTGGGAGAATTGAATACCAAGCCGCGCACTACCTATCTGGCGCGCGTGCGAAATCCTAACCCGGAGATTCACGAATAGCACATGAAGCGCAAACCTATTTACGGATTGCTGGCGGAATTCGAGACGCCTGAACAGCTTCTCGAAGCGGCGCATCGCACGCACGATGCCGGCTACAAGAGCATCGATGCGTTCACGCCCATGCCGGTTGAAGGGATGGCTGAAGCTGTCGGCTTCGAACACACGACCTTGCCGGCCGTAGTTTTTACCGGTGGACTACTGGGCGGCCTATTCGGCTTCTGCATGTGCTACTACGCGAACGTAATCAGTTTTCCGCTGAACATCGGAGGCAAGCCGTATAACAGTTGGCCCGCGTTTATTCCGATCACATTCGAGCTGACCATTCTCGGCGCGGCTCTTTCAGCCGTTTTCGGCATGCTGGCGATGAACGGCCTGCCAACGCCGTATCACCCCGTTTTCAACGTCGCAAGGTTCGCGCTCGCATCGAAAGACCGTTTCTTCCTTTGCGTGAAGGCGCGCGACAAGAAATTCGATTTGGCAAAGACGAAGGATTTTTTGGAAAGTTTGCATCCTCACGGAGTGTTCGAAATTGAAGTCTAATTTCCATCGCGTCGGGAACCGAGCAGCCTATACAGGCATCAGCCCGGTGTTGTCGTGCGCAAGAAGACTCGCTTGCCTCGGCGGCATTGCCATGCTGCTGGCTGGTTGTCGGCTCGACATGCACATTCAGCCGAAATATCTTCCCGACGAGCCCAGCACCTTCTTCGATGACGGCCGTTCCGATCGGCCCGTAGTCCCCGGCACGGTGGCGCGCGGTCAGCTCCACACTGACGAATTGCTTTACACCGGCAAAGAGAACGGCGTCGTGGCAGACAAATTTCCCTTCCCCATGACGCGCGAGGATTTGGAGCGCGGCCGCGAGCGCTACAACATTTACTGCACTCCTTGCCACGATTACACTGGCGGCGGCCAAGGCATGATCGTTCAGCGCGGCTTCCCGCCTCCGCCCTCGCTTCACCTTGAAAGCTTGCGGAAAGCTCCCGCCGGACATTATTTTGAAGTTATCACCAACGGCTTTGGCTCCATGTACAGCTACGCTTCACGAGTAGAGCCAGAAGATCGCTGGCGGATAGCAGCGTACATTCGCGCTCTTCAGCTAAGCCAGCACGCCACCATGCAGGATGTACCGGAAAATGAACGTTCGAAGTTGACGGAACAAAATGCCGGGAACGTCCCGGGACACGCGGCAGGGCAACCATGACGAACGCGCTGGAAAAATTTGAGCCGCGGGTTGACCGCATGCAACGAGTCGCGCTCTTTGTGGGTGGATTCTCCCTGCTGGGATGTGCGCTTTGGGGATGGTTGCTAGGTCCGGACGTTGCTAAACAAGCTTTCCAGTCCTACCTGTTTTCCTACATCTACTGGTTCTCAATTCCGCTTGGGTGCATGGCGCTGTTGATGATGCATCACCTGACCGGCGGCTGGTGGGGTTATCCCATTAGGCGTCTGCTGGAGGCGGGCACCAGAACGTGCCTGGTGATGGCAGCTTTATTCATCCCCGTGTTGCTCGGGATAAACAAACTATATCCGTGGGCGCAATGGGCGACTGACAAGCCCGCGGATCCGAACCTGCATTTCAAAGTGATGTACCTCACCAAGAATTTCTTCGTCCTTAGGTCGGTAATCTACTTCGCCATCTGGCTCACCATCGTCTATTTCCTGAACAAATGGTCGGCCGAGCAGGATGCTACGGGCAATACACGCCTCGCCTCCATTCTGGAAGCATTCAGCGCGCCTGGCTTGATCCTGTGGGGAATCGCGGTCACCTATTCCGCCATCGATTGGGTAATGTCCATCGAACCGCTTTGGTTTTCGACTATCTATGGTTTTCTTTTCATGATCGTCGAAGCGCTGGTAGCCATGGCCTTTGTGATTTTCGTCCTGCGCCTGCTTTCGGCTACCGAGCCCATGAAGAATGTTGTCACGGCCTCGCAGTTCAACGATCTTGGCAACCTGATGCTGGCATTCGTGATGCTGTGGGCTTATATGTCATTTTCGCAATTCCTTATCATCTGGGCCGGCAACCTGAAAGATGAAATCCCTTGGTACATGGCGCGCGCATTTGGCGGATGGGGAACTTTGGCAGTATTTCTGATCGTGATGCACTTCGCGGTGCCCTTTCTTCTGTTGCTCCAGCGCGGAGTAAAGCGGCGCCTGCACCTGCTTTCTATCGTGTCGGGGATGCTGGTTGTGCTGACGCTTGTGGATGTTTACTGGCTCGTCGTTCCAGCCTTTCAAAGCAAACGCAGCGCGCCCCGCCTGCATCCCTCGGACTTTTTTGCCGTAATCGGAATTGGCGGTATCTGGGTCGGCACGTACATCTGGCAGCTCAAGAAAATGCCGCTGCTGCCCTTGCACGACCCGCGGTTTGAAGGAGCGCTCCAGCATGAGCATGGAGACTAAGCGTCCGGTTGGTCTTATTCCGCCGGGCGGCCGTCAATCTGTGCCCGATCCGTCGGAAGATTACGAGCACAGGGATGCCGACACCGGCAGCCTGCTGAAATTCGGGCTTGGACTTGTGATTGTCCTCATCGTCGTATTGTTTTCGATGAAATGGATGTTTTCTTACTTTGCGAAATCGCAACCGCTTGGGCCGCCGGCCTCCCCATTCGAGAACGTCCGTGTGTTGCCGCCGCAGCCGCGATTGCAAGTGAAACCCGGGGCGGATTTGCGCAGTTATTGTGGCGATCAAATGCAGAAACTCGACACCTATGCGTGGGTGGACCCGGAGAATGGCGTGGTTCGAATCCCGATTGACCGTGCAATCGACGTCACGATCGAGCGTGGTTTACCCGCGCGTCCCGCGAGCGCGGCACAATCATCCGCGCGCCCCCTGAGTATATTGCGCGAAGCAGCGTCATCTCCCAATGGCCCGTGCGCCTATTGGACGCCGGAAGACGCAAAAGCAAAATCGCAGAATTTGGAGAAGTAGCTTGCTGGAGGGTTTCAGAGTGCGTAAGGCAGGTAGCGAAGTGCAAAAACTTTTTAATTTTTTCACGCCGGTAGGGACAGGATCGCTGCGGGCGTGCCTGATAGCTGCAGCGATAGCGCTTGCGCTTTTGCCGCTTTCAACCCACGCGCAGCTTCAGGGTCCGGTACAGGATATCGGCGTGCGCCCGTCTCTCCTCAAGGAAGTTGGGATCGACCAGAAATTAAATCAATCGATCCCGCTGGATCTCGTCTTTCGCGACGAGCATGGAAAGTCCGTTCAGCTCGGCGAATATTTCGGCCAGAAACCAGTCATCCTGTCGATGGTCTATTACAACTGCCCGATGCTCTGCACCCAGGTCCTCAACGGGCTCGAATCCAGCTTGAAGCTGATCCCGATGGACATCGGCAAGCAATTCAATGTGGTGACCGTCAGCATCGACCCGACCGAGCGGCCTGTTCTCGCCGAAGCCAAGCAGGCGCTCTATACCGGGCTGTACGGACGGCCGGGAGTAACGGACGGTTGGCATTTTCTTACCGGGGACGAACAACAAATCCGGCAGCTCGCGAACGCCTTGGGCTTTCGGTATGCGTACGATCCGGATTCAAAACAGTTCGCCCATGCCAGCGCAATTATGATCGCGACTCCGGAAGGAAAAATTTCGCGCTACCTTTATGGCATTCAATTCCCGTCGCGAGATCTTCGTCTTGGTTTGGTAGAAGCTTCGGAAGGAAAAATCGGCACACCGGTCGATCAAGTGCTGCTCTTCTGCTACCACTACGACCCGTCCACCGGAAAATATGGGCTTTTGATCTCGCGCCTGATTCAACTTGCCGGTGCAGTCACGGTGCTGGCGATCGCCGGTCTTATATTGGTGCTCTACAAGAAAGAACATTACGCGCTGCCCGAACGAAGAACGTGAAGCCTGCGGCCTGATAAGCCGGGCGGTACAAGAAAAGGGATACTTATAAATAGACCATGATGGGCGCCATCCAAACCGGTTCCGATTTTCTGTTCGCAGCGGCGATTCAAGCGCCTCAGCTTCGTCCCGAGGCAGCTTCTTCCATTGCGGAGGGAGTTGATCATCTTTACTTTGCCCTCACTTTCATCACCTTGTTTTTTACCTTCATCATTTTTTCCACGATTTTAGTCTTCATGGTGAAGTACCGCCGGCGCGCCGAAAACGAGCGCCCGCCCGACACGGGGGAACACCTAGGGCTTGAGCTAACCTGGACCATAATTCCCACGCTGATCTGCGTGGGGCTATTCCTCTGGGCTTCCAGCTTGTATTTTGAAAACTCTCGTCCTCCTTCGGCCTCCACTGAAATTTTCGTAATCGGCAAGCAGTGGATGTGGCACATCCAGCATCCCGAAGGCGTGCGGGAAATCAACGAGCTGCACGTTCCCGTCGGCGTGCCGGTGAAACTCACCATGACCTCGGAAGACGTCATTCACGATTTCTACATCCCCGCATTTCGCGTGAAGAAGGACGTGATTCCCGGCCGCTATTCTTCGCTGTGGTTTCAAGCTACAAAGATCGGTACCTATCACCTTTTCTGCGCGCAATACTGCGGAGCGGACCATGCCGAGATGCTCGGCTGGGTATACGTGATGTCGCCCGCGGATTACGCCGCGTGGCTCGCGGGAGGCGTTCCTAGTCAAACTATGCAGCAATCCGGCGAACTGATATTTAACAAACTCGGCTGCGCCTCTTGTCATCTTTCGGATGGCACCGGGCGCGGCCCTTCACTCCTGGGAATTTACAGCAAGGAAGAGGAACTCAAGAATGGCGACAAGCGGCTTGTGGACGAAGCTTTTATTCGCCAGGCCATTGTTAACCCCAATTCTGTCGTTTTGCCCAAATACCCGGCGATCATGCCCACCTTCCAGGGCCAGATCAACGAGGAACAAGTGCTGCAACTCGTCGCTTACGTAAAGTCTCTGGCCTCGGAAGAAAGGAAGACGGACGGCAAATGAGCACGGCCACAATAGACGTTCCAGAAGTTCCGACCGGTTCGCGCGTTAATTACTTAAACGCGCAATATGGTGTGAAGTCGTGGCTTTTCACCACCGATCATAAACGTATCGCGCTCCTCTATCTTGTTTCAATTACCCTGATGTTTTTTATTGGCGGCTTTTTTGCCGTTCTTATGCGGCTTCATTTGATCGAGCCGCAGGGCGCGTTGGTTCAGCCGGAGACTTACAACAAGCTTTTCACCATGCACGGCGTCATCATGGTCTTCTTCTTCCTGGTACCGTCCATTCCGGCCACGCTCGGGAATTTTCTGGTGCCGCTGATGATTGGCGCCCGCGACTTGGCGTTCCCAAGGCTCAATCTTATTAGCTGGTACATCTATGTTGTGGGTGCGTGCTTCACGTTGTATGCCGTCATTTCGGGGGGAGTAGATACCGGCTGGACGTTCTACACGCCCTACAGCAGTAGCTTTTCTCACACATCAGTGATTCCCACAGCCGTAGGCGTCTTCATCACCGGATTTTCTTCCATTCTCACCGGTCTCAATTTCGTCGTCACCATTCACAAAATGCGCGCGCCGGGGATGACCTGGTTTCGCTTGCCTCTATTTATTTGGGCCATCTACGCCACCAGCATCATCTTTATCCTGGGCACGCCGGTGATCGCTATCACGCTTTTCTTGCTCGCGCTCGAGCGTCTCCTGCATATCGGCATTTTCGATCCCGCTATCGGCGGCGACCCCATCCTGTTCCAGCATCTTTTTTGGTTTTATTCTCACCCCGCGGTTTACATCATGATTTTGCCCGGGATGGGCGTGATGAGCGAATTGGTAACTTGCTTTTCGCGAAAGCGCATCTTCGGCTACAGTTTCGTCGCTTTTTCCAGCCTTTCCATTGCGATTATCAGCTTCCTGGTTTGGGGACATCACATGTTCGTCACCGGCCAATCGATTTACGCTGGGCTCATTTTCTCCGTGCTTAGCTTCTTGGTCGCCATCCCCTCGGCGGTGAAAGTTTTCAATTGGACCGCGACGCTTTATAAAGGCTCCATTTCCTACGATGCTCCCATGCTCTACGCGCTGGGATTTATCGGCCTCTTCACCATGGGCGGCCTGACGGGCTTGTTCCTCGCTTCCCTTGCCACCGACGTACATTTGAACGGCACCTACTTCATCGTGGCCCATTTCCATTACATTATGGTCGGCGGCGCGGTGATGGCTTACCTCGGAGGGATTCACTTCTGGTGGCCAAAAATCACCGGGCGCCTTTATCCCGACGGCTGGGCGCGTTTCGCTGCGCTGGTAATTTTTGTGGGCTTCAACCTCACTTTCTTCCCGCAATTCATGCTCGGATATCTCGGGATGCCCCGCCGCTATGCCGTGTACCCTGCGGAGTTTCAGGTGTTCAATGTGATGTCGTCCGCGGGAGCCTCCATCCTGGGTATCGGCTATCTGATTCCGCTGATCTACTTGACCTGGTCCATGCGCTATGGGCCTGCGGCCGGCCCGAATCCGTGGGGCGCGAAAGGACTGGAATGGACTACGCCTTCGCCTCCGCCTACTGAAAATTTTGAGGAGATTCCAGTGGTGACCGAAGACGCCTATGACTACGCCGAAAGTACGGTGAACCGTGGCTGATATGACGGTCCACAGCGCGCATCCGCCGGGCTTTGCGCATCAATTCGAAGACATGGAGCAACAGCGCGAGGCCGACAGCCTTGGCATGTGGGTTTTTCTTCTCACAGAAATCATGTTCTTCGGCGGGCTTTTCGCCACTTACATCATCTACCGCGCGCTTTACTTGCCCGCTTTCGAGATCGGCAGCCATCAGCTCGAAGTTAGATTCGGCGCGTTAAATACTGCTGTGCTGATCGGAAGCAGCTTGACTATGGCGCTGGCCATCCATTCGGCGCAGGTCGGCAAGCGCAGAGCACAAGTCGGTTTTTTAATCACCACGATGATTCTGGGCGCGGCGTTCTTGGCCATCAAGTTTACGTTTGAATGGCACCACGATTACGTCGAGCATCTGGTTCCCGGCCTCGGCTTTGTGATTCGGCCCGAGTGGGGCGCTGCCGGCCAGCATGTGCCCATGTTCTTCTGTTTTTATTTCTTTATGACCGGATTGCACGCGCTGCATATGATCATCGGAATCGGCGTCCTTACCGTGCTTACAATCATGGCGCACCGCGGCCGGTTCACGCCCGAATATTACGCGCCGCTCGAAGTGAGCGGCCTCTACTGGCACTTCGTGGACATCGTGTGGATCTTTCTCTTTCCCCTTCTCTATCTCATTGGAGGGCGTTATATGGGAGCCGGGCACTAATGTCTGAGCACATCGTACCGGTAAGTCTTTACATTGGAATTTTCGTCGCGCTTCTCTGCCTCACGGCGCTCACCACCGGCGTTGCCTACATAGACCTCGGTGCCTTTAACACCGTCGCCGCGCTGGCTATCGCAGTCGTTAAGATGCTTCTGGTAGTTCTGTTTTTCATGCACGTGAAGTACAGCGGCAGGCTTATCCAGGTTTTCATCCTGGCGGGAGCTTTATTCCTGGCAATCCTCATAACCTTGACCCTGGCGGATGAATTGACGCGGCACTGGTCCCCTACGCCCACCGGCTGGGGGATGTTTGTACCCTTTCTCTCGCGGCTCTTTTAGCAGGAGACTCGCCACTTCGCACACCCGCGCGTCAGCGAGTTTCATGTGGCGCAAGGTTTTCTTCGCAACAATCTACTGCGGGACGGCGCGGAAGGCGATGACCGCATTCAATCCTCCGAATGCGAAGGAATTCGAAAGCGCAGCCCCCACCCGCTGGGTTCGGGGCTTATTCGGAATGTAGTCCAGATCGCATTCCGGGTCGGGTTCATTGTAATTCGCCGTCGGAGGCAGGATCCCGTGATGCAACGCCAGGGCAGTAGCGATCGCTTCCAGGGCGCCCGCTGCTCCGAGCGCATGGCCGTGCATCGACTTCGTCGAACTAACCGCGAGCTTGTCCGCATGCGCGCCGAAAACCTGGCGGATCGCGCGGCTCTCGACCGGGTCGTTTCCCGGCGTCCCAGTGCCGTGTGCGTTGATATAGCCAACCTCTTCCGGCGCCATGTTGGCGAGCCGCAGCGCGTCTCGCATCGCGCGTGCCGGCCCTTCGACCGTCGGCTGCGTCAAGTGGTGAGCATCGGACGACATGCCGAAGCCGCAAATCTCCGCATAGATTCTCGCACCGCGCGCTCGGGCCGATTCCCACGGTTCGAGTATC
The DNA here is from genome assembly GCA_003167215.1 of Acidobacteriota bacterium. GTDB lineage: Bacteria > Acidobacteriota > Terriglobia > Acidiferrales > UBA7541 > Palsa-295. The sequence continues at coordinate 66,696 of PMTV01000047.1, forward strand.
ATCATCGCGCCACCCTCGCCCAGGATCATTCCGCGCCGGTCCTTGCTGAATGGGCGGCAGGTATCCGGCGCGATCACACGCATCGCTTCCCAGGCCTTCAGGTGTCCGATCGCGAACGGCGCCTCGCTGCCACCAGTCACCGCTAGCTCCACTTCGCCATCGCGCACCAGACGAAACGCCTGGCCAATGGCATGATTCGCAGAGGAGCAGGCAGTCGATACCGTGTACGTCGGCCCTGTAATTCCCAGTTCCATGGAAATATGGCTCGCACCTGCGTTGGCCATCGTTTTGGGAATTGTCAGCGGGTGAACGCGGCCGCGGTCTGACACGTAAAGATCCGCAAAGCCGGTTTCGATAGCGGATTGGCCTCCCACCGCCGATCCGCAAATTACGGCGCCACCGTAGCGAAGAGCGGGCGTCAGGTCGAGTCCGGAATCGCGGATCGCCTGCCGCGCCGCCACCACGGAGAACTGGGCAAAGCGGTCAAGGTAGGCTTCTTTCCCGCCTTCGAAGTGCTGCGTCGGATCGAAGCCCTGCACCTCGGCGCCGTTCTCCATCTTCAGGGCTACCCGCGATCGGTCAACGTTCTTCAAAGGTCCAATCGCGCATCGGCCTTGGCTCAGTGCATTCCACGAATCCGCAAGATTCAGTCCTAGGGGACAGATGATTCCCAATCCTGTGATAGCAACTCGGCGGGGGGCCATTCTTAGTCCGCAGGCGTAGGCGAGCCCACAGGCGAGTCAGGCGGTTTGGCGGCGATAATCTTCTTGATTCCCGTCACAACATCGTTGACGGTGCGTATCGATCGAACATCGTCATCCGGAATCGAAATCTTGAAAGCGTTCTCGAGTTCGAACAGCAGGGTGAAGACATCCAGGGAATCGATGCCCAAATCCTGCAGATTTGTTTCCAGCTTGATGTTGTCGGCGGGAATCCGCTTCACGGATGCGAGCGTACTGATCACTTTTTCTGCAACTGCGTCGGACATCAAGCTGACCCCCGAAATACGGTAAATGTTTTGTGTCTCGTCTTAGTCCGCCGCGAAACCCAACCCAAGAGAAAAAGGCGCCTGCGCACTCTAGTCGCTTCCAGGCCCGCGTTAACGCTCAAATTTTAGCAGGAGTGCGCGTCCCTCGCTCGCTGTTTTTCAGGCGCCTTGAGTTAGTTCCCGGCGCGAGGATTGAACAACCTACCGCGCCGCTAATGACTCATCGGCATCGGAGCCGCTCCGGGGGGCGTTCCCACGGGCGCAGTCACCCCGGGCTGATCGAATTCTCTCTTTGCCGCCGGCGGGAGTTTCTCGATGTTGCTCAAAAACGTGACGATCTGCCAAATCTGCGTTTCATTGAGCGTCTTATTCCATGCCGGCATGCCGGTCCAGCGGATGCCGTGCTGAATGATGTAAAAATTCTGGTTCTCTGCCATGTCCGGAGAATCCTTAAAGAAAGGAGGAACGGTGGGGTAAAACGAACGCCCGAACTGGCTGTCCGGGTTTGAAGGAATGCCGTGACAGCCCGCGCAGTGGTTGATGTAAAGCTTCGCTCCCGCGGCCAAGTTTTCTTCGTTCGCCGCGACAGGATTCTTCAAATCCGGAGCGTGACGGTCTGTCGAAGAGTCCACCGCTTCCATGGCTAATTTATTCTCCAGGAACGACGGTTCCTGGTCCGCCTTGAAGTCCACATAGCCTTTCTTGACCGCCAGAAAAACCGCGATGCCGATGACCAGCAGCGTCAGAAAAATTCCGGTAAACAAATTCCTCATTCGATTTCTCCCATTCGCAGGATTCCAAATGCGCTCCGCGCTATTTTACTTCCGCTAGCCGGTTATATCTCTTCAAAATTTCATGCAACCTCTCGTGCGGCAAGGCTTCCACAGTATGCCCGTCCGCTCCGGTCATCGTTTGTGCTGCGACTAAGGCATTTACCACAGCTTCCTCCGTGGCTTGCACCGTGGCTTCAAAGAGCGCATCCATTCGATCGTTTGGCAGCATTTGAAGCGCAACCGACTTCTTTTCCTCCAACCCGGCGCCGGCATTCGCCGTCGAGAAAGCAATGAAAATGTCACCAGACTCGTCGCCTGAGATGCTGCCTAGCCGTCCCAGACCAAGCGTAACTCGTTTCGCAATGCGTTTCATTTGGTTTGGCAAAAGCGGCGCGTCCGTGGCCACCACAACAATAATGGAGCCAGTGTCATCATCCCAGATCGGCTTGCCCGCAATCTCATACCCTACCGGCGTCCCCGCGACCCGCAAAAGATGCCGCGTTCCGAAATTGCATTGCACCAAGACGCCAACTGTATATCCGCCGGCTTTCTCCGGAAGCTGGCGCGATGCAGTTCCCGTACCGCCTTTGAACTCGAAGCAGATCATTCCCGTTCCGCCACCGACGTTGCCTTCGGCAATCGCGCCCGAGTGTGCATCGTCCATCGCAGCGAACGCGTCTTCAGCCTTCACATGGAACCCGTTGATGTCGTTCAAATATCCATCCCATGTCTCCGCCACCACCGGAAGCGACCACCAATCGTCCGCCGACGTCGGCGTCCCGTGTTTGAGCTGCCACGAAATCACAGCGTCGCGCACCACTCCGACGCTGTGTGTGTTGGTGATCATCACCGGCCCATATAAAAATCCCGATTCCTCGACCCAGGTCGTTCCCGTCATTTCCCCATTGCCATTTTCCGTGAACCACCCCGCAAACACAGGGTCCACCGCCTCTTTTCCGCGCGGGAAAATCGCCGTTACGCCCGTTCGCACTGGCCCAACACCAACTTGCAGTTTGCCTTCCCCTGAAATCAATGTACGGTAACCAACTTCCACGCCTTTCACGTCCGTAATTGCATCCAGCGGTCCCGGCGTACCTTCAAATGGCACTCCAAGTTCGCGCGCCCGCGCATTCCGGGACGGCGTCGCCGAGGTCTGCGCTATTGCGGGCATGGATGCCGCAAAAAAGATCCAAAGAAAGATAGTCCCCCTTCTGCTCATGGCAATTCCATCCCAGCGATAGAATCCAGGCCCTTTTTAGCCTGACGCAACAATTCAGTATTTTTTGCGAGTTCGTCTTCGAGAATTTTGGCTTGCGTCACAGCTTGCTTCCAATCACCTGCCTCCGCGGCTTCCGTCAGCCCGGGTAATTCGAGGTGCGCGTAGGTGTAGCGCGCCGCATACAGGGAGTGCTTGAACCATGGCCGTCCGGGAATTCCTTGCGGATTGCACCAATTGCGCTCTACCTGCATAAGCTCCTGATTCACGCCAAACGCATTCGCGGCGGTTAAATGTCCGCTCGCAATTGCTCGCGCTGCGCTTTGATTCAGTTCGCGCCCAGCTCGCAGAAATTCGGCGACGTGGTTTTGCAGCGAAGCAAGATCGATATGAGTCGCGATGTGGCTCGAATCGTCAAGCTCGTTGACAAACTGGCGGATATGCCCGCCGTAGGACTCAAAGTCGAACGGAAGAATTTCCGCGTTAGCCAATCGCAGCGCTACCGTGCCCCAAACTTGCGTCATCAAGGAATGGTACTGGTATCCCGGGTCCCCAAAATGGTTCATCCAGTAGAAATCGTCGTACAACGAGTGATAGACGCCGTAAGGGCCGGCAAAAGTAAGTCCGACTGTGGGAACTCCGAGAAAATTCAGGAATACAGTATGGTCTGAGCCGCTTCCAATGCGAGTATTCGCCAGCTCAAAATCCGTCAAGGTCTGCTTGTCACTCAGCTCCGCTTGACGCGAAACTTTCCACTCGTCGTACAGGCTTTTACCGGACGGCGCAGCCAGTGTGCGGCTCACGTCCACGAGCAGTGGCGCAAGCGAGCCCACTGCATCACCTTGAAAGCTTTTACCCGAAGTCGCTTCATCCACATTTAAATACGCGACTGCTTTTTGTTTCAACTCGTCCGCAAATTCTTCGCCCCACTCGGTTGAGCCCGTTAGCGCGTATTCCTCGCCATCCCAACTGCAAATCACCAGCGTCCGCTTGGGCCGAATTCCCTGCCTCAACAATTCCCCCAGATTGCGCGTCAGCTCCAGCATGGAAGCCGTCCCGCTGGACGGGTCCACCGCGCCATAGACCCATGCATCGCGGTGATTTCCCAGAATCACCCACTGGTCCGGCGCCTCACTGCCGCGAATCCGCGCTTCCGTCACGTAATACGGCTGGACGCGCGTGTCCATGTCCACCTTTAAATGAACTTGCACCCTCTTCCCGCCCAGACGATATTTCAGCGGCAACCCTCCCTGCCAGGAATCCGGCGCCACTGGACCGTCCATTTTTTCGAGCAGCGGCTTCGCATCGCGCCACGAAAGCGGCACGCCCATAATTTTTGGCAGCGATATTGCCTGCTCTATGGGGATCCGCTTCGCGCCCGGAACCGAAGCCCATCCCGGCGTTAACGGATCCCCGGGTTCAAGGAAGTCGTAAGTAATTGCGCCGCGTTGGATGTGGCTTTCCGGACCCCACGGCCCATCCGGATAAACTTTCCCTCGCGTGTAACCATCTTCCTGCGGATCGGAATAAATAAGTATTGCGGCGGCCCCCAGCCGCTCCGCGGTCAGCGCCTTGAATCCGCGATAGCTGTACGGATTCGAATAGCGCACCAGCACAATTTTTCCGCGGACGTCAATTCCGTGCGCGCGCAGATAGTCGTAGTCCTCCGGATTCCCGCTGTGCGCGTACACCACGGGCGCCGTTACTTCGCCCGAAGCCGAATATCCAAGGTATGCGCCATCCGCTTTCGGGTTCTTGGTGTCCGGGTCTACATCGTAAGGATCCTCGCGAAGGCTCGCGTGAAAATGACCTGGATGCACCATCTCCAGAGAAATTTCCCGCGGCGAAGAATTCAACACATCGTATTCGTGGATAGTGACGTCTTCCAGTCCTTGTTGACGCCATTGCTCGGCCACCCATTGCGCCAGCTCGTTATTGCGCGCTGATCCGGCTGGGTGAGGTTCGGAGGTGAGATAGCGATGAAACTTCGAAATCTGATCCGTTGATGTAAGGGAACGAAACCGCTGCTCGACAGAAACTTCCTCAGCCGCTCCGCGCGATGAAAATCCGACGATTGAATTCGCATCGCCGGACCCGGCAAGCGCCGAAAATCCCAGCGGCGAGATCAATACAAGTGCGGCGAACACTCCGCGATAGCCGCGGCAATCAGCCCAGTGCAGACGAACCTCCCATTCCGGCCAGATGTGTCTTCTCGAGCGCTGCAATTGCCTTTTCCAGCCCAGCGGCCAGCATTTGTATCATGGCTGCTGTGATCGTGAAAGGCGGAGCTAGCAGAATGTGATCGCCGCGCGTGCCATCCACGCATCCTTGAATCGGATACGTCATGATCCCGGCTTCGAGCGCATCGTCTTGAATTCGTGACGCGATTCGAGCATCGGCGGGAAACGGCTCCCGCGTCTTTGCGTCTCGCACAAATTCCACTCCCCACAGCAGCCCCATTCCGCGCACATCGCCCACAACCGAGAATTTCTTCAGCGGCTCCAGCGCCGCGCGCATCTCGATCCCCGCGCTCCGCACTCGCGCAAACAAATTCTCGCGCTCGATGTAATCCAGCACGGCATTTCCCGCCGCTGTAGCTACCGGATGCGCGTTGTACGTAAAGCCATGAAGAAAAGTGCCGGACCCGCTGGAAATTGCTTCCGCAACATGCCCTGCAACAATCACCGCGCCCAGCGGCGCATAACCACTCGCAATTCCCTTGCCGACCAGAATCATATCCGGAGTCGCGCCCCAGTGTTCCACGGCGAAAGGCCTGCCTGTTCGCCCCATTCCCGACATCACTTCGTCGGCGATCAGAAGAATTCCATGCTCGCGGCAAATTTCCGAGATTCGCTGAACGTAACCTTCCGGAGGCGCGACCGCCCCCAAGGTGGCTCCCACGACTGGCTCAAAAATAAATGCCGCCACGTTTTCCGAACCGTCGCGTTCCAGCATGCGCCCGAGTTCGTCCGCGCACTCCACGTTGCATTCCGGATAACGAAGCCCGTACGGACATCGATAGCAATAACAAGGCGGAATGTGTCCCCACTCCGCCAGCATGGGCGCGAACGGCTCGCGCCGCCGGACGTTTCCGGAAACCGACAAAGCCCCCAGCGTGCTGCCGTGATAACTCTGCAGGCGGGAAATCACGCGGAATCTCTCTTTTTGCCCGCGTTCTATCCAGTATTGCCGCGCCAGCTTCAGCGCCGTTTCCGTGGCCTCCGAGCCGCCCGAAGTAAAATAAACGCGGCCGCCCCGCCGCATTGCCTCCGGTGCGAGGGCGAGAATTCGCTCTGCAAGCTTTTCGGCGATGGCAGTGTGAAATTGCGAAGAATGAACGTAAGCAAGTTGCGCCGCCTGATCCGCCATCGCACGGGCAACCTCCCCAACGCCGTGCCCGATCGTGACCACCGCGGCGCCTCCCGACGCATCCAGGTACCGCCGGCCTTCCGCCGTATAGACAAAACATCCCTCGGCACGCACCGCTTGTGGGTACGCCTTCAGGAAACTTCGCGGGAAAACGGCTTCATCCATCATTTGCGGCCAGATCGCCAGAATTCGCCCAGGGCAATTCGAAGGGTACGCCGCTTCGTCATCGCTCGGAGACGAGCGATTCTAGCAGGAAATCTTGCGCCTACCATCGGGCGCTTAGCGCCACTTCAGCTTTTTCAGATTGACCGTGGGCTTTGGAAATTTAAAATCCATCTCGTTCAGCGTCTCGTCAATAATGTGCGACACCGCAAGGTTGCGAAACCACTTCTTGTTGGAGGGAATAATGAACCATGGCGCATCCGCCGTGTTACAGCGCTCCAGCGCGTCCTCGTACGCTGCGGTATAGTCGTCCCAATATTTCCGTTCCGTGAAATCGGCTTCGGAAATTTTCCAGCGCTTATCCGGGTCGTCGATGCGCTCCAGGAAGCGTTTCTTTTGCTCGTCTTTACTGATATGCAGAAAGAACTTCAGAATCTTCACTTGGTTTTCAGCCAGCATGTGTTCGAAGTGATTGATCTGGGCATACCGCCGTGACCACACATCTTTGGGCACAAGGTTGTGCACGCGCGCTGCCAATACGTCCTCGTAGTGCGAGCGATTGAAAATCCCGATTTCGCCTTCGCCTGGAACAGCCTTGTGCACGCGCCAAAGAAAATCGTGCGCCGCTTCTTCCGCGGTAGGCACTTTGAACGACCGGACGACGCAACCCTGCGGATCTACGCCTGACATGACGTGGCGAATCGTTCCGTCCTTGCCCGCCGCGTCCAGCCCCTGAAAAATTAGCAGCACCGCTCGCTTCTTTTCCGCGTACAGCCGGTATTGAAAGCTGTCGAGTCGTTTAATAGCGCTCGCCAGACTCTCCTTCATCTCGTGATTCTTGTCCCAACCAAGCGTGTCGTCCGCATCCCATTTTGACAGTTTCACTTTATGCCCGGGCTTGATCGCGAGCTCTTTACTGAATTTCGTTGCCATCCTTCGAATCTCCTCGAACAGCCTGCCGAACTTCTAACCTCTCTCTCGCCCCATCCTGTTTCTCTGCGGTAACACTTTGTTCACTCTGTATTCATCGTTCCGGGATATGATATGCGATTCCGTACGGATTTTTCATATGGTTACGAGTACGCCTGACATCCCGTCCACTACCGAACTTGCTCCAGTAAAGCAAGCAACCTCGAAGCGCTCATATCCCGGCGCTCTTGTGGTTGTGGAGGGCATTGACGGTTCCGGGAAGAGCACCCAGCTCTACCTTCTGAAACGTTGGCTCGAAATCAGCGGCTATCGTACTCACTTCACCGAATGGAACTCGTCTCCGCTCGTGCGATCTGCCACGCGTCGCGGCAAACAGCGCCGTCTGCTCACACCGACAACATTTTCCCTCCTGCATGCAGCCGATTTCGCCGATCGCTGCGAACGCCAAATCATGCCGTTATTGCACGGCGGCTACCTGGTGCTTGCCGACCGTTACATTTATACGGCATTTGCCCGAGACGGCGCTCGCGGATGCTCGCCCCACTGGCTTCGGAATCTTTACAGTTTCGCCCCTACTCCTGACATCACCTTTTATTTCCGCGCTCCGCTCGACGTGGCCGTAAATCGCATCCTCGCCGGGCGCCCCAAGCTGAAATATTACGAGGCCGGAATGGACCTTGGAATCTCGCTGGATCGCTCGGAAAGCTTCCGCATTTTTCAGGAACGCATACTGAATAACTACGATCAGATGGTCGAAACCGATCATTTCGTCCTGATGGACGGCACCGTGCGCGTGAACAAACTCCAAAAAATGATGCGGCAGATTGTCGGGGAGAAAATTTCTCTCCAGCAATTCGCTCCCAAGAAAAAATGAAACGCTCCGACAAAAAGCCGCTGGCGTCGATCCCCGCGAACGGCCGCCCCGCGAAGAAGAGGTCGGCCAATGGCCGTGCAACTGTAGCGCCTCCTTCGCGTTTCTACGGGGCTCCCCTTCCCGGCGTGAAGCCTGAGGAATTGAGCGGAACGCTGGTCGTAATCGAGGGCACGGACGGCTCCGGCCGCTCGACCCAGATTTCCCTCCTCACCGAATGGTTGGAATCCCAGGGATTCGCCGTGCAGACGATGGGGCTGCGCAGGTCCTATCTCGTGGGTGAAGACATCGACGCACTCCTCGCCGAAAACGCAGTCACCCGCATGACCTTGGCACTGATGTACAGCACCGATTTTTTCGACCAACTCGAGCGCCGTATTCTTCCCGCCTTGCGCTCCGGCTTGATCGTTCTCGCGGACCGCTACATTTTCACGCTAATTGCCCGCGCCGCTGTCCGTGGCATTGCCCGCGACTATCTTCACGGGATTTATGAAATCGCCCTCAGGCCCGACCTCACTTTTTGGCTGAATGTGCGCCCGGAAGTTGCGTTCGACCGTGAATTCAAGAAATCGCAAACGATCAGCTATTGGGAATCGGGACGCGACATGTCGCTGTCCAATGATTTGTTTCAATCCTTTATTCGCTATCAATCCATGATCAAACGCGAATTCGAGTATCTTTCGAAACGGCATGGCTTTCTCGAATTAGACGGCGAAAGCAGCGTCTCCAGCGTAAACCGGGTGCTACGCAAACGCATTGCCTCGCACCTGGGCATACGGAGCACGCAATACAAGCCTTCGCACGCTCTGTCTCACCTCTGGCGCTAGAAGTGGCCGCCCCCGTTCAACTAGCCGCGATCGATGCCGGCTCCAATGCTATTCGGCTCGTTATTGCCCGCGCTACTTCTCCGCAGCATATCCAAATCCTCGACAATGAACGGGCCGCAGTCCGCCTGGGCCACAACGCCTTTACTCGCCGGTTGCTCGACGACGACACCATCGCGCGCGCCGCGCGCGTCTTCCGCCAATTCCGCGACCGCATGGATGCTCATCAAGTCACCGCCTATCGCGCCGTGGCAACCGCCGCCGCTCGCGAGTCGCGCAACTATCGCAAACTCATGGACCGCGTCCGGCGAAAAGCAGGAATTGAGCTGGAAGTAATCAGCAGCGAAGAAGAGGCACAGCTGGTCTGCTCCGCCGTGAAGTGGGCCTTGGGCGACCGGCTCCAGCCGCGTTTGATTTTTGACCTTGGCGGAGGCAGTCTGGAATTAAATTTTTTTCAGCGCGGCGTGCTGGAACATCGCATCGGGCTTCCCCTCGGCACCATACGTCTCATGGAGACGTATTCCATCAAGGGCGCCATCGACGAAGACGATGCAAATCGCCTTCGTCATCATGTGCTGGCGATTCTTCGCAGCGCGCTCCCTTCGCCTCCCAGGCTCACCCGGTCCATTGCTGTTGCCTGCGGAGGAAACGCCGAAGCTCTCGTTCGAATCGCCCCGGGGCCCATGATTGAACGCGTTCCGTCCATGAATGTCCGCCTGCTGAAGGATCAGACTTGGCGAATGATAGCCCTCGACGTGCCCCACCGCATGCGAGTTTTCCGCGTGCGCGAAGACCGTGCCGAAGTCATGGGCATCGCCGCCATAATCATCACCACGCTCGCGAAATGGCTGGATCTGCGCACCATGCTCGTCCCCGGCGTCGGCGTGCGCGAAGGGATTCTGATTGACCTGGTCGCGGAGCAATACTCCGCCGGTTCTGCGTCCGAGGAAGAAAAAGGGCGGGCTGCCGAAATGCGTGAGGGCACCTTATGGTTCGCCAGCCGCCTGAATTACAATCAAAATCATGCGGAGCAAGTCGCTCGGCTCGCTCTTTCGCTCTTCGACCAGCTCCGTCCGATTCATGAAATGGGAGCCGATCTGCGGCTCCTTCTGGAAATTGGCGCGCTGTTGCATGATGTGGGCCATTTCATTAATCGCAAAGCCCACCATCGACACGGAGAATATCTGATCCGCAATGGAGATATCCCCGGTTTGCGCGGCTGGCGATGCGAAATGGTGGCTGCGCTCGTGCGCTACCATAATTCGAAATCAGAGCCTCAGCTCGAGCACTCGTCTTATGCCGCTCTGGACGGCCAGCACCGCCGGCAGGCTCGGCTGCTGACCTCGTTGCTGCGCATTGCCGAAAAACTCGAGTCCGAACACCAGCAGCGTGTAACGGGCGTGGACGTGCAGATTGCCGGGCGCAAAGCGATTTTTGTAATCCGCGCTGTTGACGGCACCCGTTTGGACTTGGCCGGACTCCAACGAAAAGCGGAGCTATTTGAGAAAGAATTTCATCTCAACGCGGAGTTTCGTCGCGCTCAGAAAAAAGAAAAAGAGGTGGCCTAAACTATGATTCTCTACCTTGTGCGCCACGGCATTGCCGTGGACCCCAACGATCCAAAATCGCCTCCCGAGCCTGAGCGTCCGCTGACGGCCAAGGGTGTGCAGAAGACGCGCGCCGCCGCCCTCGGGCTCAGTGTCTTGGGCATCAAGCCGGACGTGATGATAACCAGCCCCTATGTCCGCGCCACGCAAACAGCTGAGATATTTGCGGAGACGCTTGGATTTTCGCCGGCAAAAATCCGCGTGCACGATGCCTTGAAACCCGCCGGCAATCCCGCGGAGATTGCCAAGGAAGTCATCAGCCTGCGCGCAAAGGAAGTAATGTGCTTCGGCCACGCCCCGCAGCTCGACCTCACGATTTCCTATCTTCTCGGCGCGCGCGGCGCGGTCACTGAGCTGAAAAAGGCCGGCGTTGCGTGTTTCGACCACACTGCCACGCATGGCAAATGGCTGCTTTGCTGGATTTTAACTCCAAAGGTCTTGCGTCAACTGGCGGAGTAAACGCGTTGCAATTCTAGCGGCGACACCGTTTTGAGGTTGCGGCCCCATTCCAGCCCTTTGTGCCAGACTGCCCAGGACGAGTCCTTGTTTGCCGTCTTCTCGCGGAATTCTTCCAGACGAATCTTGCGTTCCTTTTCAATTTCTTGTATCCACTTCGCTACGATTTCGGGACTGAGTCCGATCGCCTGTTTTCTGATTTGAAGCCGCAGCACATCCAGGTCGTGAACTTCTCCAAGCATATCCTGCATGCCTTTCAGTTCCTTGCTCCATTGAGGGTAGCGCTGCGGCAGAAAATTCTCCAGGATGTATCGGAACCCTTTGAGCCCGATTCGCAGCCGGTGCCAGGCCGCTCCGCTGCGAAGCTTTCGCGCCTGGTGATACAGGTTTACCGCTTCATTCAATTGCGCCAGGGCCAGCCGTTGAAAGACAACACTTTCCACGGGAAAAAATTCAGCTTTTGCCGGAAATTTGCGCGACCATTTCTTCCAACTCTTGCGGTCAAACTGGCGCAGAGCTTTCTCCGCCTTTTTTTTCTGCCCTAGCTCCTGCTGGCTCAGCACTTTCAACATGCGGCCGCGAACGGGGTCTTTCGCCGTACCGAACTTTCTCACCCATTGCTTCGCTACCTGTGTGTCTCTAAGCTCGCCCAGAGCCTGGAATAAATCGCGCGTCACCTTCTTGAGCTTCTTCCAGCCCGGGCCTGGGTTCACTTCGCTTACAGCGTCAGCCATAGCTCGGCAGCGTCGCAGCGCTACGCGCAGATCGTGGACGTTATCCGCGTCCCAGTCATCCTGAACTTTGTCCGCCATCTCCGAAACGCGGTTCATCCAAAGCTCAAGGCCGACGCGCTTCACTGGAATTGTCGTAGGCAAGGTAATTGTAAGTGTCACAGGAGTCCAATTTATCGCATGGCAGGATCGAGGCCCAATCCTACACCGGTCGCTTTACTTTTTCCAGCGCCCCAGGTTTTTACCGGGCTTTCATCCAGCCGTAACAAGGTGCGTGCAGGATTGCCCTGCCACTGCGGGAACGAAATACTACAAAGCTTCCGCGGTCCTTCATCACACACCTCCCTGGCTCGGCCGCCCCCCGTCGGTCCGAGCCAGTTTCTTTTTTGCGCATCGAACCCGCCGCCTCCCCGATGTATGCTTGGAATCCGCTCTTTAATTAGGAGCGCTCTTCCTGGAGAAGCCTGCGTGGCGCCTAAAATTCATAAGCTGGATCTCACGCAAGTTTCCGAGTGGGATGACGGCCGGCTTCGTCGCAAGGACGACTATCTCGCCGCGGAAGAGCCGCTCGAAATTCGCGTCGGTGACGAACCTCTCAGCGTCACCATGCGCACCCCGGGTCATGACCTCGAACTCGCCGCCGGCTTTCTGTTCACAGAGGGTTTGGTGCAGTCCGGCGAACAGATCATTTCGCTTCAGCCTATTGCCGCGAGTGACGGCACTAATTCCGGAAATGTGGTACAGGCAATGCTAGCCGGCGAAGCTGCTCCGGATTTTGAAAAAATGCGCCGGCATTTTTTCGCCGCGTCAAGTTGCGGCATTTGCGGCAAAGCCTCGATCGACGCGGTCCGCTCGCGCCTGCTGAAGGCGCCGAACGCTGATTTTCACTTCGATCCGGAACTCCTTGTCGGCCTCCCGGACGTGCTGCGCTCATCGCAGGATGTCTTTCGCCGCACCGGCGGATTGCACGCCGCCGCGCTTTTCGATGCAGCCGGCACGTTGCTTGTGTTGCGCGAAGACATCGGCCGCCACAATGCTGTGGACAAAGTGATTGGCTGGGCGATGATGAGCGGCCGTGTTCCGCTGGCGGATTCTGTTTTACTGGTGAGCGGGCGGGGGGGATTTGAAATAGTACAAAAGGCGATCGTGGCCGGCATCCCCATCCTTGCCTCCGTGTCTGCGCCTTCCAGCCTCGCGGTGCAATTAGCGCGCGAGTTGCGGCTCACGCTGATCGGATTCCTGCGTGGCAGGCGGTTTGTGATCTATTCGGGCGACCAGCGCATCAGCAAATAAAGAAGTCACCGCGACGGCGGCTGAAGAGATCAAACTGCCGCGTTATTTGCGCTCTTGCTTGAGGGTTCTTCCTGAGGGGAATTCCGCACCTCTCGAATCATTTCGCGAAAAGTAGTGTACAGCTCGCGATCCCACCACCCGCGTTCCGCTTCCGCATCCATCATTAAGAGCGCGGTCTCCCAGGGAATCGCGATCTTGTACGGGCGGTCGGTGGTAAGCGCGTCAAAAACGTCGGCAAGCTGCAAGATCCGCGCGGTGAGCGGAATGTCCTTCCCCCGCAAATTGTCGGGATAACCTGATCCGTCATACTTCTCGTGATGGTGGCGAATGATCGGAAGCACGATACCGAACGTTTTCAGCGGCGCGCAGATACTTTCACCCACCGCCGCATGCTTTCGCATTTGGATGATTTCTTCGTATGTCAGCGGCCCAGGTTTCAGCAGAATCGAATCAGGCACCGCCACCTTGCCGATATCGTGCACGATCCCCGCCCTGCGTAGCGCCTTGATGTCTTCCCCGGAAACGCCCAGCCGCCCTCCCAACTGTGCGGACATTTCGGCCAGCCGCTCGCAATGTCCGCGCGTGTAAGGATCGCGCGCTTCAATACTGCGGGCGAGGCTGAACAGCACACCTTCGGCGTTCTCCAATTCGTCAGTGTATAGCTTCAAACGCAGCAACGAACGCGTCCGCGCGAGCAGTTCATTCAAATCGATCGGCTTGCTCAGAAAATCGTCTGCTCCGGCATTGATTCCTTTAATCCGGTCCTCGGTTTCAGAAAGCCCCGTGATCAGCACCACCGGCGTAAGCCGCGTTTCCGGCGTGGCTTTGATTCGCCTGCAAACTTCAAATCCGTCGATCCCCGGCATCAGTATGTCGAGAAGTATCAGGTCCGGACGAAACGCAGCGCATTCCGCCAGCGCAGCCTCTCCGCTGCTCGCGTCGCGTACTTCGAAACCTTCTCGATGCAGCAGCATTTCCAACGCCGCTCGCGTCGCGGATTCGTCGTCAACGATTAGAATTTTTTCAGGCATAACTCTCTAAGTATGACGCTCATTCCTTGCGTAGTGTCGCTTCGACCAAACCCTGCGGCTCGTCCGTAGGCAGAAAAACTTCCGCGGAATTGTCCATCCCGAAAGGCGAAAGATCAACAAGATTGAAATGCTTGTCAGGCAATAAAAGATGAATCTCGCGAATGCGGTCAAAACTGGCCAGCACCGCTTCGCCCATGGCGTACAGCGTGTGCTGAAGTGAGTTGCTGTCGTGTTCGGCAAAGGTTTCCAGCAACGTCTGCCGCACGCCGTGCCAGACCGGACTGAATTCTATTTCGTCGGATTCGTAAAGCCATTCCGCGCGAATGGTCGTGGATAAAATCCGATCGCGGTCCTCTTTCAACGTGGTGTACGGATCGCGCAGAAATCCGCCGAACGACGATTTCGTTGTCTTCAGCACATCCAGGTCCTGGATACCCGCGCGAATCGCAATTCCTTCACGAGTTCCGTCCAGCATTGCCGTGCGCTTTTCCGGACCTGACGCGCGCGTGAATGCGAAAGCATGCGGCTTCGCCCCGTGCGCAATACGGGACCACGGATTTTCCAGCGTCTCAATCCGGACTCGGGAAACTTGTTCGTTATAAGTAAGAAAGTGCTCGATCAGGTGCAGCGCAAAATCTTCCACCGCTTCGACCGGGTACTGGCGCGCCAGCGCGTACACCGTGTTCTTGATGGTGTCCGGCGGCAGAATTTTCTTGTTCTCGCCTCTTGTGTGCGCCGCCTCAAAATCGCCTTCGAAGCGAATCCCGACCGTCAGTTCCTTGATGTCGTGGCGGCCCTCCTGCCGCAAAACGCGGAGAAGCCGCACCCGCGACTTGCCATAATTGTTTTCGCCCAGCTTCACCGCCATGCTTCAGCTCCCACTCGTCATATAACGCACGTCTGCGGCGTAAATCCACCGCCGGCTATTCCACTTATTAAATGTAAGTTATGCTCGCATGCTTGAACCATGAACTACAAGACCACAGCGCCCGCGCTCCTATTCTTGCTTTTAGCGTCCGGCTCAGGTGCGGAATTGCACACAAAAAGTACCACTGGCACTGTCGTGGTTATCGGCTGGTCGCAAACCGCAATTGTCATCGCTGTTGACAGTCGAGGGTTCGACGACAAGGATAAATATCGCGACGATATTTGCAAGATCGTGAGACTCGATGACCATTCGGTCTTCACTGCTGCCGGGAATATTATTCACGCTCGTGCTGGCCGAGCGCTCTGGAATGCACAGGCAGAAGCTTCTACCGCTTTCAAAGAAGCACAAAGGACCGCGGCCCCGCGGCTTCTGAAAAGTGCGGCGAAAGATTGGGGCGATCACATGGTTGCGGCCATCAACCAGGCTCTCGCGGTCGATCCTTCGGGTTCCCAGCTGATGCTGGAGAACAATGTTTTCCTAACCGGCGTGTTCATAGGTTTCGAAAACGGTTCCACGGCGATGTATCAGGCGGAAATCGTATTCGACCCTGGCACTCGACAGGCCAGACAGAACTTCTATATCGAGCGCCATGGGCATACCGTTCAATTTGCCGCATTGGGCCGAAGCGAAATCGTTACCGAAGTCGTCGCGGACAAAACTCATTTTGCACGAGTTGAGCAGCGGAAGTGGGCCGCGGCGGAACGAAATATTCCCTTCCGGGACCGGGATGTGCGCTGGGCCATCCGCTTGGTCCAACTCACAATGGAGTACGACCCCAAGAAGGCTGATGTGGGGGGCCCCATCGACGCACTTGAAATTACACGCAGAGGAATTCGATGGGCTGAGCGCAAACCAGAATGCAATCCCTAGCCACGGCCCCAGCTTCAGAGAAAGTAAATGACAGCGTCGTGAATGATGGCAACCGCAAAGCGACGCGGAGTACTTTTTTTCGAATTAGCGCGCGCGCTTCAGAAGCAGACATCCGCCAATGAAGGCCAGGATTCCCGCAGCCACGGCCGGAATATAGGCGGCCCAAAACGCAGCGCCCGGATGGAAGTCAGGAGCTGTGTGAAGCAAATGGTGGTGAAGCAGATGCGCGTAAGCCAACGTTGTGAATAGCACCGAAATTCCGCACACGATGTTCAGGATTCGCATGGTGGCCTCCATTCGTTGCCGCTTCGCTTCAGTAACTGATTTTGTCCAGCTTTCGTTCCCATGCGCGAAACGCCGCCAGCGATTCTTCGCGCATCATCTGGATCATCGGGATTTTCCGGTGCAAGTGCGGACGCTGAATTTCCCGGTATATGAACGAATCGTCAAAGCCCGCCTTTGCGGCATCCGCGGCCGTGCTCGCGAAATAGACGCGAGCCGGGCGCGCCCAGTAAATTGCTCCCAGACACATGGGACAAGGCTCGCAGCTTGAGTAAAGCTCGCAATCCGCGAGATGGAAATTTCCCAGCTTTTTGCAGGCTTCGCGAATCGCCGTCATTTCGGCGTGTGCGGTCGGATCGTTCATCACCGTCACGCAGTTCCCGGCCTCGGCGAGAATTTGGCCGTCTTTCACAATGAGGGCGCCGAAGGGTCCGCCGCCCGAATGTACATTTTCCAGCGCGAGCGCGATGGCGCGCTGCATAAAAGTGTTTTGATCCATTTTGGTCAACCAGTATCCAGCATTGTAGCCGTCAACGGAATTTTCTGCGTGGCGAAGGAACGCTCTTTGCGCCGCCAGAAATACAGAAGAGCGCAGCCGATCAAAATTAATGCGATGCACAGGCCCGTCCACAACCCGGCCGCGCCCCATCCCAAATGGAAACAAAGATAGGCGCCCAGAGGCAATCCCACCAGCCAATACAAAATCAAATGGCAGATCATTGGAGTTCGCGTGTCGCCCGCTCCGCGTAACGCGCCGGTGGCTACGGTCTGCATCCCGTCAAAGAGTTGGAAAAATCCGCCCACGAAAAGCAGTGTGCTTGCCGCGCGCAGCACCGCTGGATCGGGCGTATAAATCCGGACGATATACTGCGGCGCCACCAGGAAAAGTATCGTCATCAATCCCATGAAGCCGGTGCCCAGAAACATCGCCGTCCATCCCGCGCGGCTGGCGGCATCGGATTCGCCGCGGCCTAGCGCTTGTCCCACTCGGACTGCGGCGGCCGCGCTGAGTCCCAGCGGAACCATATACGTGAAGCTCACTGTGTTCAGCGCGACCTGATGGCTCGCGAGCGGCACGGCGCCCAGCTTCGCGATCATCGCTGTAGCCACGGCAAAAACTCCCACTTCCATGCCGAATTGCGTAGCGGCGGGCAGGCCTAACTGTACCAGGCGCCAGATACGGAAGAAATCCGGCAGGCGGCGAGTGTCGCGCAAACCGGTTTTGTAGCGGCGATCGTAGTACACGCAATACGCGAGCAGCACACTCATCATATAAATCCGCGCGATGCAGGTGGACCATCCGGAACCCACCGTGCCCATCGCCCGCAGTCCCAGATGGCCGTAAATCAACGCCCAGTTTCCCGCCAGATTTACCAGGTTCGCAGAGACCAGCGCGAACATCACAGGCTTGGCCTGATCCATTCCCTGCAGGTAGCGCCGGAAGACAAAATAAAGCAGCAGTGGAAGCGTGGACCAGTTCAGGGCGTGCAGATACGGAACCGCCTGGTTCAGGACACTACTTTGAATATTGAGCGAACGCATAATCGGCCCAAACAACATGACCAGTCCCATCAGAACCGGAGATATTCCCAGGCTCAGATACACACCGTTTACCAGCACGCGATGGCACTCTTCCAAATCACCCGCGCCATAAGCGTGCGAAACCAGCGTGTCCAGACCCAGCATCAAGCCCGTACCGAAAATCGCGACGGCGATGTAGAGGATGCCTCCCAGGCTGACCGCGCCGATCGCCACTGCGCTGTTCGCCTGGCGCCCCACCATCATCGTGTCCACGATACCCATGGTCATCCAACCCAGTTCGGCGCAGACCAATGGCATGGCCAAGCGCAACATCGGCCGCGCTTCTTCCGCAATATAGTGGACGAACAGGCGCTTCAGCATAATTTCGTGTCCTGCGATCACTCTGCCGGATCGGGCCCACCAAAAACACGTCGAACGAAATCAATATTGGGAAGTTTATCGGTATTACCGTGAGGAACAAAACGCAAAAGCACGCCGCGGCTCGGTTCCCTTCGATGCGCTGGAGAACTTAGGACGCAGGAAAATTTTCACGTAACGCAGCGCAACGCAGTTCCAGGCGCGGGTATAATTGGTCTCGGCCCAAGGAGACATCATGGCCAAACAAGAGAATCGCGTCGAATTGAAAAACAGCGCCCGCGCCGAATTCCCGGGCGCGCGCAAAATCGGTCCTGCGGACCCCAACGAGCGCATCGAAGTCACGGTCTTTCTTCGCCGAGGCTCGCCGCCATCCGCGTTCCCTTCTCTCGACCGCCTCGGCGCAACCGCGCCCAAGGATCGCGAGTATCTTTCCTGCGAGGCGTTTGAGGCCAAGCACGGCGCGCGTGCGGAAGACATCGCCAAAATTCGCGCGTTCGCTGCGGACTACGGTCTGGAAGTCGTTTCCGAAAGCTCCGCGCGCCGCTCCGTTTTTTTGGGCGGCACCGTGGGAGCTTTCAGCAAAGCTTTCAGCGTGCAACTGAGCCGTTACCAGCACGCACAAGGCAACTACCGCTGCCGCACCGGCACACTTCAAATCCCCGCCGCGCTCGAAGGCATCATCGAAGGCGTCTTCGGCCTCGATAACCGCCCGCAGGCGCAGACTCATTTCCGCCGCCGCAAAGATAACGATGCAACCGGCACAGTGCGCGCGAAAGCCGCAGACATTTCTTACACTCCGCTGGTTGTCGCGCAAGCTTACGATTTTCCTGCCGGCACGGACGGCACGGGCCAGTGTGTGGGAATCCTGGAATTGGGCGGAGGATACAATTCCGCCGACCTCACAAAATATTTCGCCGGCCTCAAAATTTCTCAGCCCAAAATCACTGTTGTCCCCGTTGATGGCGGCTCGAATTCCCCCACCGGCGGTCCTGACGGCCCGGACGGCGAAGTGGAACTCGATATCGAAGTTGTCGGCGCCATAGCTCCCGCCGCGCAGATCGCCCTTTATTTCACGACCAACACCGACCAGGGCTTTCTCGACGCGCTGACGACCGCCGTCCATGACACGACGAATCGCCCCGCGATCATTTCCATCAGTTGGGGCGGCCCGGAAAGCTCCTGGACGCAGCAAGCGATGAATTCTTTCAGCTCGGCCTGCCAGGACGCCGCTACCATGGGCGTTACCGTCCTCGCTGCTTCCGGCGATAGCGGCTCGACCGACGGCTCCACCGACAACACAGCCACCGTGGATTTTCCGTCGTCCAGTCCTTACGTCGTCGGTTGCGGCGGCACGCGCTTGAGTTTGTCGGGAACGACAATCACATCGGAAGTTGCCTGGAACGAGCTTGCCAGCGGCGAGGGCGCAACCGGCGGCGGAGTTAGCGGATTTTTTGCCCTTCCAACGTATCAGCAGCAGGCCAGCGTGCCGAAATCGCCCAGCGGTTTTGTCGGCCGCGGCGTGCCGGACGTCTCCGGCGACGCGGACCCCGAGACCGGCTACAACGTCATCGTGGACGGAAGCGCCACCGTCATCGGCGGAACCAGCGCCGTAGCGCCACTCTGGGCCGGCTTGCTCGCGCGGATCAATCAGTCGCTGGGAAAAAATGTCGGCTACGTGAATCCTCTGTTGTATGCCGCCAAAAGCGCTGCCACTTTTCACGACATCACCAGCGGCACCAACGGCACCTATTCCGCCAGCCCGGGTTGGGACGCCTGCACCGGCCTCGGCAGCCCGGACGGAACAACCCTGCTCGTCTCTCTCGGCGGCAAATCCACCTAGCCAGCCGTCCAGCATCCTCCGACCTTGGCCACGGATAAATCCTTCTACCTTTTGCGCCCGTGAATCCCGCAGGGATTCAGCCTGAGTGCCTTGCGAAGGGCGCAATGTCTTCGCTTCTGCGCGTGCACTGAAGGAACGCGCATTCGCGTTTCTACCTTTTGCGCTGATTTTCTAGCGCAATGGTTTGGTTCAAAGTTCGCGATTAGGACTGCCCGGTTTTGTTTGTTTTCCGTTAGTCGGCGCACGTTTTAGCTCCGAGGGTCCGAAAATGGAAAGTGGTAGTGCGGCGAGGAGCTTTTCTGAGCGTGCTCGCTCAAATATGTTCACAACCAGAACCTGTTGCACAGTCAGGTACGTATGTGTATGCTCACCGCGTTAGTTGCGGTGTCACAATGGTTACGTTCCGGAAGGCAATGATTGAGGCAATTCGGTAACCTGCTAAAATCGCGACGCAAGCAGAAAACATATGCCTTCAGCCCAACAAATAGTCGCATTGATAAAGAGCCACGTTAGAGGCGATGAAGAACGATTTTACTCCCTTGTGCTGCAGCTTGCGGCAGAAGAAGCTAAAAGGGGGCACGCCGTCGTCGCCGAGCAGCTGCGCGAGTTGCTAGAACAGGCAAAATCACCGAGGCCGCGAGTTGTTTATTCGCATGGCCCGGTGCCTGTGCCATCCGTGAGGAGCGACCTAGCAACCATTCTCTCCGTTCATTACCCAAAAACTCTACTGTCCAATATGGTGCTGGATGACGATCTAAAGACTCGCCTCAGCCGCATTGTTCATGAACAACGGCAGAGGGGGCGCTTGAAGAGTCATGGTCTGAATGCCCGCCGCAAACTTCTGCTCACCGGGCCGCCAGGCACTGGAAAAACGATGACCGCAAGCGCCCTTGCTGGTGAATTGGACCTCCCTCTTTTCTCGGTGTTATTGCATGGAATTCTCACGAAATTCATGGGTGAGGCTGCGGCCAAGCTGCGTTTGATCTTTGACGCTATGATAGAAATGCGCGGTGTCTACCTTTTCGATGAAATCGATGCACTAGGCGCAAAGCGAGACTCAGATAACGACGTCGGCGAAGCGCGGCGGATTCTCAATTCCTTCCTCCAGTTCTTGGAGCAGGATCACAGCGACGCGATAATCGTGGCAACGACTAATCACGAATCGCTGCTCGACCGAGCCCTTTTTCGAAGATTTCAAGCCATTTTGAAGTACCAGCTACCATCAGCAGCCTTGACGATCGAAGCCTTGCAGATGCGTCTACAAAGCTTTGATGTTTCCGACGTGGACTGGCAAACGACGGCGATTGAGGCGCGAGGATTGAGTCATGCAGACATCATGGCTGCAGCCGAAGATGCGGCGCGCAATGCGATCCTAGACCGGGGCCCGAAGATTCTTGATTCAGATCTGCATGGTGCCATCGCCGCCCGGCGAAATCAGTCGCATGTAGATTCAAATGGCTGACGGACAGTTCCCGCATCTCATTCTTCAAAACATCGCGCGTAGTGAGCGTTTCGCGCGCCCCGGCACGGGAGGCTCCAAGCATTTTCCATCTGTCGTGCCGGACAGAGAAGCGCATGCGCAGATGCTCTTGCGGCAACTACGCGCCTCTCAGGATGAAGCCAGTCATAATGTGGCACGACGTGCGGACATCTTGCCGGAAAGCCAAAACGGTATCTACCTCACTATCGAAGGTCGCCCGCAGGAACCACTTCTAACTAAGAAATTAGAGAGAAAAAAGGGGAATATCGAACTGCTGGCCGTGAAACAAGAAGCAGATCGAACGACGGCGACAGTATTTGTTCCAGAGACGGCGAGAGGCTTCTTCACAAAGACGATTGAGGATTACCGGATAAGAAATGAGCCGCGGGCGTTACAGCCCGAAGCCAAGAACCGTAGACTCATAGACGGCATCGGTGACATTCGGTTGGCAGCGCTGCGCGACCTATGGATCGATGATCCCGATATGTTCCCTGAGCCCAGAGCGGCGGTTGATTGGGAGGTCTGGCTTCGTCCGACCGCGACAGACAGATTCCGGGTTGCGGCGATGGAAGCAGGAATTGTATTTGGATCCCACCCGCTGGTCTTTCCCGAGGATGTTGCGTTATTCGTCGTGGCGTCGGCCGAGGCACTGGCGTCCCTGAATGAATTGACACTCAGCATTTCACGTTTGGCTCGCGCAAAGCGGATGACGAGCTTCTACCCAGCTACGCTAGAGGAGCAGGCCTGGCAAATGGATAATTTGCTCGCGCGGCTTCACGCTCCCGAAGGTGGCCAGACCTCACTCTGCATTTTAGATACAGGCGTCAACAGAGAGCATCGCCTATTGGCACCGATTGTCGGAGCAGGGGACTGTCATGCTTACCGCGATGAATGGCGTTCCGAGGATCACGACGGACACGGCACGCAAATGGCAGGGATATGCGGCTATGGTGATTTAACCAACGCAATGAGGAGCGAGGAACGCATATCGGTTCCCTTCCGTATAGAATCAGTTAAAATCTTTCCGCCCGTCGGCAGTAATCCCCACGAACTGCTCGGTGCGATCACGGCAGGCGGGGTTGCACGAGCCGAGTTAGCGCAGCCTGATCGTAACCGTCTTTTCTGCTTGGCTACCTCTACGGATCAAGACTCCCCTCACCGGGGGAAACCAACTTCCTGGTCTGCGGAGCTGGACCAGCTGTGTTTTGGGTCGGATGTAGCACCTCGAGCCGGCCGGCTTTTCTGTGTTGCTGCGGGCAACATACGCGAGCCTCTTCGACTGCGGCACGCGGATTATCCTGAATTGAATGACCTCAACGAAATCGAGTCTCCAGGGCATGCTTGGAATGTGCTAACAATTGGAGGCATTACCGAACTAACGGAAATCAATGACCCCACCCATGCCGGTTGGGTATCGTTCGCAAGTCGCGGTGATCTGTGCCCTGTATCCCGGACTGCCACTTGGAATGATTCATGGCCGATTAAGCCTGACATCGTTATGGAGGGAGGTAATCTTGGCGTTGATCCTACAGACGGCTTAGGATACGGCTTTCCTGAGGTCAGATTGCTGACGACCTCTCGAGAATATCCACAGTCTCCGTTCGACCAGTTCGGCGATACGAGTGCCGCGGCCGCTAACGCGGCTCGATTATGCGCCCTGGTACAGAGCGAATACCCCGCTCTGTGGCCCGAGACCATACGAGCTCTTGTCGTGGATTCGGCGGCCTGGAACCAATCCATGCTAGGCCACCTGCCGGCAAACCCAGTGAAAGCCGACCACGGACTATTGCTGAAGCGATATGGTTTCGGAGTGCCCGATGTTGGACGTGCACTCTTCAGCGGTCGCAACACGCTGACTCTCATCGTGCAGGACACAATTCAGCCATATCTGAAAGTAGCCAAGAAAAAACCCGTCTTGAATGAGTTGAAACTCTTCACTTTACCCTGGCCTCGCCAGCAATTGCTCGAACTCGAGAACACACAAGTGCAGATGCGCGTAACCCTTTCCTATTTTATCGAGCCAAACCCCGCTGAGAGCGCGCGTAATCAAAAGTCGCGGTATTGTTCTCATGGGCTTCGATTCGCGGTCATGTTGCCAGATGAAGACCTCAATGACTTCCGAAGACGTGTGAATAAAGCCTCCCGGGAAGAAGGCAATCGGCGCTATACACAGGATACGGAATGGACGCTGGGGAGCGACCTTCGTGATCGCGGGTCTCTTCATTCCGACTTATGGCGCGGGCACGCCTCCAATCTCGCGCGACGGGGAGCCGTAGCCGTCTTTCCAGTATCGGGTTGGTGGAAAGAACGCGAGCAACTGGAGCGGTATCACAGGACTACGCGATTCTCGCTAGTAGTTAATATCCACACGCCTCCGACTGAAATAGACATTTACACACCCGTTGCGAACCAGATAGGAATTCAACTCTGACGCGAGCTGACGAGCCCCTCGGTAACCCTATGCTCACACAGACAATCCCTTGACATCGCCCTTATAAGTATGATATAAAGTCACTTACCTCATAAATAACCAATAGCATTTGAATGGTTGCGCCCCGAAAGAAGGGGGGAGTGGAGAGCTGCTTCTCTTTAGGTCGTTGAGGCGACGAAGGGTAGCAGCTATTTTTTTTAGGAGGCTATGTGCCGACAGTTTGTGGCAGGCGTGCCCGCCGTGGCGGGGGCGCGGTGGTCGCGCGTGTTTGCACGATTTCTGTGCCCGCCGATCTCAGTGGAGGGCGCTCGCCGATCCTTGTGGATCGCTTCCGATTCTCCGCGAATCGCGACAAATTAAATCGCCAAACTCCGGATATAGAACGACTCGTAACCTACAGAAAGCAAAGGATTGCGCTCTGCTCAAATCGCCAAAAAATCAGATTCTCGAAAACAGAAAACTTGAGAGCCGCCGTAACACGGCTCCAGAATCTCAGCGCATTTCTAACCGGTTCTGCGCCACAAACAGAATTCGCCGTAACTCGCTCAAAACAAATGCCCGGGACATTTCTAACCGGTTCTAGATTTGCACGTCAGGTTGCATCTCCGCGCATTTCTACCCGGTTCTGCCGAATAAGTAGAATGCGACGTAAATCACTCAAAACAAACGCTCGGCAAATTTCTACCCGGGGCCACAACTCCGTAGATTGGATCCCGGACGATTCAGCGGGACGCAGCTCACGGTTATGGGTTGGAGAGCAGCGCGACGAACTTATCCGGCTTGGAATCGAAGACGTCCTTGTGATCCTTCATGCAGAAATAATAGGTCTGCCCCTTGTACACCTCGGACGGCGCGATTTTGCGATCGACTTGCATCCAGCAGACCGCGCAAATGTCGCCGGCAGGCTTCACGGCGAAGACGGAGTTGGACTTCGCGTCCATCCAGCCCTGGCCCTGGTATTCGAGCTGAAAGGCGGTGCGTTGGATAGCTTCGGTACCGAAATAGCGTCCGACGACGCGCAGCGCCAGATCCATGCCGGAAGTAAGGCCGCCGGCGGTGGCCAGGTTGCCTTCTTCGACGAAACGCGCACCGCGCTTCACCTGAACGTCCGGAAATTTTATTTCCAACTCGGAATAAGCAGTGTGATGAGTAGTGGCCGCTTTGCCGTTGAGCAGTCCGGTAGCCGCCAGGACAAGGGCGCCGGTGCAAACGGAAAAGGTGACGTCGGCGGTCTTCGATGCTTTGCGGATCCAATCCAGCAGCGCGTCCGAGTCGCCGTTTTGCGCGGGAATCACGATGACCTTCGGCGGCGGCGCGCTTTGAAAAGTGTAATTGGGCACAATCTTCATTCCGCCGCTTACGGTGATGGGGTCCAGCGATTCCGCGACGGTGTAAAGCTCGAAGGCGCTGTCCATCATGTCGTGGCCCGGAATATCGGCGTCCTGAAAAACTTCCCACGGCCCGGCAAAATCGATGAGCACCGCTCCTTTGGAAATGACAAAGGCCACGGGTATCGGGCCGCTGGCTGGCGGCTTGAGCGGGCTCAGAGCGACCGTTACTTTCGCGACGTTCCGGATACCCGAACCTTGCTGCGCGCCCTCGACCCGCGTCGCAGAAAGCGAGAACGGCACAGCTGCCGCCAAACCTACCGCGCCCGAAGCCTGGAGCAATTCTCTGCGAGTAAGATTCCTTTTGTTCATGTCAGTTTTCCTTTTTTGAGGGCGTCGAAAAAATGCAACACATCGTGTGACGGCATAGTGAGCTTGCAAATTCGGCGCCAGACGACCGAGATCGTATTTAGCTGATTTCACGATGGTTTCTCCAATTTACTGGGGAGAGGCGCTAGCCGGTATGTGCGGTTTTGGGATTCGGCGTGTCGGCGGCGGCTAGCCCCGCGCACGGCGGACTCGGGATGGCTGCAGGTGGCGTCGCGCTACGCGGTGATGCTGATTTCCTGCTCGGCGGCGGCGAGGACTTGCTCGACGGAGAGAGAGAGCATGGCGGCGGAGTAAGAGTCCAGGCGGACGTAATCGCCGCGAAGATAATCGGGAGGCTGGGAAGAAATGTTTTGGACCACAGCGCCGCGCGGCAGGGGGCCGTTGCGCTGCGGGTCGGTGGCGCCATAGAGCCCGACGACGCGCGTGCCCAGCGCGGCGGCCAGATGCAACGGGCCGGTGTCGCCGGCGACAACCAGACGCGCCTGAGCCAGAAGCGCGGCGAGCGCGGGAATGGGGAGCTGGACGATCGGGGGATTCGCCGAACCTGCGGCGGAAACGACTGCGCCGCCGAGATCTTCTTCGCCGGGAGCGATATTGACGACCGAGCGGAGACCGTCGCGCTGAAGAAGCAAGCGGCAGAGCGCGCCAAAGCGGTCGGGCGGCCAACACTTGGATTTCCAGCCGCCGCCGGGACTGATGACGACGTAACCGCCGGAAATGCCTTCGCGCGAAAGCATCTCGCGGACGAAGCGCAATTCATCTTCCGGGACTCGCAGCGGGAAGCGCGGCTCGGGCTGCGGTTGCGCGCCGGCGCGAACGGCGAGGTCCACGGTCATGTCCACGATGTGGCGGCCGGTGGGAATCACGCGGTCGGTATAAAAGATAGTGGCGCCGGGTTCGCGCGTGGCTTGGCGGTCGCGGCCGATGCGGCGAGGAGCGCCGGAAAGCCGGGCGAGCACGGCCGAGCGGTAGCGTCCCTGAAGGTCGAGCGCGCAGGTGTAGCGAGCGCGGCGCAGGCGGCGAATGCAGGAGAGAACATCGGGAAGCGAGCGGCCGAGCGGAATCGTTTCGTTGATGACCGTGACCATTTCGACCAGCGGAGACCAGCGCTGGTCCACGACCCAGTCAATTGTGGCGGAGGGAAAACTCGCGCGCAGGGCGGCGACGGCGGGAATGGTGTGGACCAAGTCACCCAGCGAGCTGAGGCGGACGACGAGAAATCGTTGCGAAGTATCCGTCATGCGGGCGCGTCACATGCTCGCGGGATCTTCGGGCTGCGGCTCCTTGGCGGGACGAATGGCGCTCAGGAGGTGCTTCACGGACGCGGACAGGCGATGGCGCAACAGGGCGAGGCGCTGGTTGCTGCTGTCGTACACCCAATTGAACTGGATCACGCGGCGCTCGCCTTCGAAGGGCAAATGGCCGTGCCAGGAGCGGTCGGAACGCAAGAAGGCCACGAGCGTGCCGTCGGAAGGCGGAACTTCGACGGCCACGTCGTTGATATCGTCACGCGAGCGAAGGAGACGGAGGCGGCCGCCGGAATCGTCCCACGCGGGATTCAGGTAGAGCAGGACGGTGATAATTTTGCTGGTGGAATCGTTGTGGATTTTGCCGTCGTGCGGGCCGCAGCGGCCGCGCACGGTGATGGTGGTGGGGCGGCTGGCGAGGTCCACTCCGAATTTTTCCTCGAAGGCTTTGCGAAATTCCGGGGACTCGAGCGCGTCAATCATGGCCTGAAAACCGGGGCCGAATTTGACGGAATCCAGCGGGAAACTGCCCGATTGCGCGATGCGCGGATAATCGGAATTGATGCGGCGGAGCGCCTCAAGCTTCACGAAATTGCGGAGGACAAGGTGCTTGTAGGGCGCGCGTTCGAGAGGGGCTGCGTGAAAAGCTTCGAGATCGAAGACCTGGTTAGCCATGGGCGCTATTGCCGAACGTATCTTTCAGCGCGCAGGATGTCAAGTGAAGTGCCGGTTCGGGGGCTTTACTTGGGACTGGAAGAGCTTTCGGAAAGCACGTCCCAGATTGCCCAGGATGCCAATCCCGCCCCGGCTCCGAGGAGCAGGAAGAATGCCAACCTCCGGCGGCGGCGCTTGGTTGGAGTGGTATTGCCGTTATCCTGCGACGGCGCCATTTCCGGTGCGGCGGTCGCCGGCTCCGGATCCATCACTACACGAAAAGACTTCCCTTCCGGAATAGTATGAAGTTCCCCGTCATTATCGAGAACCAACGAACCGTGATATGCGGAGACGACAATCTCCTGCGGTCCGACAATCATCACTTGCCCGTACGCAGGCTGGCCATTCGCCGCTCGAATAGTTCCCTCGGGCACTTCCAGCTCGAATTGGTCTGTACCATTGGAGGAGAATCCAACCGTTCCGCGAGCTACCACCGCGACGACAGCTTCGGATCGTTGTGCGAGGGTGACCGAACTTGCGCTCAGCAAGTAAAGTTGGGTCGCGCCCATCCTCAGGCGCAACGCTCCTCCGACATCGGTTTCCACTTTGTCACCCGAATAGACCGTGGTGCCGATCGCAACTTTGCTATCCGCAATCTGCGCGTCCTGGGCCTGGACGACGAGTCCGAGCGACTTCTCGTTGGCCGCAAACCCGGGGAAACTCAGCAAACCCGCAAGCAGAGTCGCCAGGCAGGATCGAGCAATGGATAGCATAACTCCTCCAAAATCGTACATACCCAAGCTAGGTGCTCTGGTTGTTGGGGTCAATCTGACAAGCTGCGGTGCGTGGTGTAAGAGACACTATGGGGTCGTGACACCAATCGGGCCGGTAACCGGGTTTCTCGGTGCTATCAGGAAGAAATACTGTAGATTATGCGGCGACGCAGGTATGCCGGTTTTGGAGTGATGCAGGAGAGCATGGCCGGCGCCATGACTTTTCGATGATTACAATCGGTCTATTTTCGCGGCGAGGATGAAATCGCTTTCGGTGAGCCCGTCAATTTTGTGCGTCCACGTTTTCACTTCCGCTTTTCCCCAGGTCAGGAATATATCCGGGTGGTGCCCCTGCTCCTCCGCAATCTCGCCCACTTTATTTACGAATGCGAGCGCCTGGCGAAAATCCGGAAACTTAAACTCGCGCACGATGTGATGACCTTCGACAACCTTCCATTGCGGCGTCTGCTTAGTCAAATCTTGGAGTTCCTTTCCAGCCAGCGGAGGAACTCCCCCGCGGCAGGGTACACACGTTTTATTCGCCAATTCGCTCATCGAAACTCCCGGCTGCAAGCCTTAGTGCCCGTTCTGCTACGAATTGTGATTGTACAGGAAGCGGTGTCTTACGACTGGCCGATTGCAAATGAGTTCTGTTATCCTCCTCCGCAGAAACCGGGTACTCGCCATGGAGGACTTATGGCCGACGAACTTCAGGAACTACAAGAAAACGCCGAGCACGGGGCGCACGAAAAGAGTCTCGCTCCTGTCACGATAACGATGGCCATCCTGGCTGTGCTGGTGGCCTCGGTTTCGCTGATGGGCCATCGAGCGCACACCGAAGAAATTCTTAACCAGACGAAGGCCACGGATCAGTGGAGTTATTATCAGGCGAAGGATATTCGCCGCAGAAGTTATGAGTTGTTCCTAGATGAGTTGTCCGTTTTTTCACTGCAGAACGCCGAACAGGTGGCGAAGATCAAGGAAAAATACTCCAAGGAAGTAGACCGCTACAAAGATGAGCAGAAGGACATTCAATCCGAGGCCAAGGGGGCGGAGAACGAAGTCCGCACCGAGCAGCGCCGCGCCGACAGATTCGATCTAGGCGAGGTAATGCTGGAAGCGGCTCTCGTCATCTGTTCGATCACTCTTCTCACGCGCAAAAAAATCTTCTGGGTATCCGGAGTAGTTCTGGGTTTGGCGGGAGTGGTAATTGCTGCGGGCGGGCTTTTGATCCACTAGATCAACGGAGTCCGCTGAGGCAGTTAGAAGACCCTAACGCTTTCCTGAGGCCGCAGATCTCGCTTCGATATATTCGCGGACGTATTCGGCGAAAGCTTGCTCCAACTTTAGAGTCACCGGCCCAGGCGCGCTCGCGATTCGGCGGCCGTTAATTTCGCTTACTCCGAGCATGCTGCGGTTGGTGGAAGAAATAAAAACTTCGTCGGCGGCGTAAAGATCGTCAGGGAGCAGCGTACATTCCTCCACCGGCGCACCGGCGCGCTTGCCAATCTCCAGCAGCACGCTTCGCGTAACGCCTTCGAGGCAGCCGGAAGCCAGCGGAGGTGTGCACACGCGTCCGCTACGCACGCTGAAAATGTTGGCGGCCGTGCATTCGGCCACTTCACCGCGCTCGTTCAGCATTACTACTTCATCGCATCCGGCCTGCTGCGCCTCATACAGACTCCACACGTTATTCAGCCACGAGGTGACTTTCACTCCCGCCAGCGGCGAGGCCGCAAAGCGCCCGTTTTCACGCAGTCCGAGCCTCACAGGCTCCTTGTATGACGGCAGATCCGAGGAATAGAGTATCAAGTCCACGCGCGGAAAATTCTCGTCGCTCCGCCAAAAACCAACTTGATTGTAGATCGCGTAGATTCGCGCGCACCCTTCGCGGACTCGATTGGCGTGCAGAAGCTCGTCCAG
The DNA here is from genome assembly GCA_003167215.1 of Acidobacteriota bacterium. Taxonomy (GTDB): domain Bacteria; phylum Acidobacteriota; class Terriglobia; order Acidiferrales; family UBA7541; genus Palsa-295. The sequence goes on from PMTV01000047.1 coordinate 96,992, forward strand.
CTTGCCTCGCACGGCTTCTGCGTTGAACGGAAACGGGCAATGGATTCGCTCGGCATCACGCAGCAGGCGCTTCCAGTGGCGTTCGAATGCGAACGGAATGCCCGTCACGATGCGTATGGTGGTGAACAGTCCCCAGCCGTTCAACAAGCCCGCTTGCCCGGGAGAAAGGCGCACCTCCTCTACAGGCGACAGCCTATCGTTGTGAAAAACGAAACGGTGGATCAAGCGCTCCTCCGAAGGAACAGAGCCATTCTATCGCAGAATTCCGCCACTCATAGGGCCGTCGCGCCGTCTCCATGTTTATGGCGTTCTCGGCGCGCTTTCTTCACTCCACTCGAGGGCCGATATTTTGTCCTTAGGGTATTGACACTTACGACGTCTGCGCCTAGATTGAACTTGTAGAGTCGGAGGAATTCATGCGGGTACTTTCCCGTTCGTGCCTCATAGCTTTCCTAATAGCCGGTCTGCTAAATTTTCCCGCTTTCGCTGCTAATGAAGCGCCTCTAGGACTGGTAACTCAGGCGCAAAGCGCGCAGATCGGGAATACTAAGGTCGAAATCGGAACCACAATTTTTCCCGGCGACATACTCGCGACAGATGTCGGCGGAACGCTGCGTCTTAAGTTTGGGGCCAGCCAGTTGTACCTGCTTTCGGCGAGTTCAGCCAGCCTAGCGCAAACCGCTACCAGCAACATGGTTCACGCGATGGTTAGCCGTGGCACGGTGGGTTTTTCTTCGACCGGCAACGACCAGATCGAGCTTGAAATCCCTGAGGGTGTTCTCCGCGCTGCGAAAGGCGAACCGGCATACGGCCAGGTCACGATCATCGGTCCTCAGGAAGTTGTGATTTCGGCCTATCGAGGCACATTGGTCCTTGAATACGACGGAGAGTTTCGATCGATCCCCGCGGGCAAATCCTATCGAGTCACAATGGATCTCGAACCTTCTGCCGACCCGCAGGCCCCAGCAGGAGTGGGCGGTAGCGTTCCATCGACCAAAAAAGCCCTGAATACTCCTACGCTTGTTTGGGCCTTAGTGGCAGTTGGCGCGGCTGGAGGAGTGGCTTACGTCATCTGGGACGTTCTGTCCGAGAGCTCGTCTTCGCCGAAGTAAGTAACTGCCTTTATTGATGATTTGGTTTTAGCCTCCGCTGCATTTACGCCGACTCTGTATTTGCATTTAATTGTCCCAATGGTTGGGGTCGTCCGCGCGCTACAGAGACTTGAGGCGTTTCCGAGCTTTCAAAGACAACTTCAGCAGCCGCTCTAATCAGCCCGAGAAGACAAAACCGTGTATGCTAGATACGGATCCTGGAGAGTGTTAACTAAAAAATGACTCGACCCTTCTCTCGTCTCGTGGCTAGTTTCTTGTTTGTTTTCTGCGCTATTCCTTCTTTTCCTTCCGGCTTGGCGCCCGATGTGGTGCTACAGACCATGCAGCAAGAATTAAAACGCGCCACGGCATCTTTGGCCAAAACAGATCCCGCTCCGTACTACCTGAGCTATGCCGTTACGGACATCGATGAATCCCTGATCATCGCCTCGAACGGAAGTATCGTTCTTTCGACCGGCGTTCAGCGCCGCCAAGCCGATGTGATGATGCGGGTGGGTTCCGCAGCCCTGGACAATACTCACGGCAACAGGAGCCGCGGCTCGGGTATCACATCGGGGCTACTTCCGTTGAACAGCGATTCGGACGCAATTGCGCGGGTGCTCTGGCAACTTACCGACCGCGAATACGACCAAGCGTCTTCTTCGTTTCTCACGGTGAAGACCAGCAAAGCCGTGCAATCGGAAGAAGAAGACAAGTCGCCTGACTTCTCGCAAGAATCTCCGCAAGCGCATCTAGGCGCTGCGCTCAAGGTTGCGCCCTGGGATCAGAAGCAGTGGGAAGAGCGCGCCCGGCGAATTTCGGCAGGTTTTCTGAAATATCCTGGAGTGTATGGCTCGAGCGTTTCACTTCAGGTGAGCAACGATCGTTCGTATCTCGCCACGAGTGACGGCGGAGCGGTGGTGCGGCCCGGAGCGAGCAGCCGGCTGCTGGTGCAGGGCGAGACGCGCGCGGACGACGGAATGGAATTGATGCGCGTGGAATCGTTTCAGGCACCAGCTCCCGATCAGCTCCCTTCTGATTCCGAACTCGCCGCGAAAGTGGACAAAATTGCGGAAGACTTGAAGGCGTTGCGCGCAGCTCCAGTGGCTGAGCCGTACGCCGGCCCGGCCATGCTTTCCGGCAGGGCTGCGGCCGTTTTCTTCCACGAAGTTTTGGGGCACAGGCTCGAAGGGCATCGTCAAAAAGATGAAACGGAAGGCCAGACGTTTACGAAAAAGATAAATCAGTTGGTTCTGCCGCCTTTCCTGAGCGTAATCGACGATCCAACACAGAAGGAACTCAACGGCGTAAAACTTGCGGGGTCGTACGATTTCGACGATGAAGGCGTTCCCGCGGTTCGCGTGGAAGCGGTCGAAAACGGTATTTTGAAAAATTTTCTGATGTCGCGCATGCCAATCAAGGATTTCGACCACTCGAACGGACATGGCCGCAGGCAACCGGGATTGATGCCCACGGGCCGCCAGGGAAACTTGATCGTAACTTCTACGAATACCGTGCCGGACTCCGAACTTCGCAAGAAATTTATTGACGAGATCAAAAAGCAAGGGAAGCCGTACGGGCTTTACTTCGATGATATTCAGGGAGGCTTCACGTTGACCGGGCGTGCGACACCCCAAGCTTTCCAGGTGCTTCCGGTGATGGTGTATCGAGTGTATGCCGACGGGCGGCCGGATGAGCTCGTGCGCGGAGTGGACATCGTCGGAACGCCGTTGCTTTCCCTGAACAATATTATGGTGACTGGGGACACCATGCAGGTTTTCAACGGGATCTGTGGCGCTGAATCCGGGCAGATTCCCGTGGCCGCGGCAGCGCCGGCCATGCTGTTTTCGGAAATTGAAGTGCAGAAGCGACGGCGAGGTACGGAACGGCCTCCGATTCTGCCTCCTCCATCCCTCGACGCTCCGCCAACTGCTTCAAACTCGCAGCCGGGTACGGCGGCACAGCGCTAACCATGAAAATGAACGACAAGCGGATGGCGTTTCGCTCGGTTCCGTGTCTCTTGATGGCGGCGTTGATCGCACTGTCCTGTGCCAAGCCCGCTGCGGGGCAGAAGAAAGTGGAGAGTAATACTTCGCCTGCGTCTGGAGCTGCTGTTGATACGAAACAGAGCGCTGCTCCCTCCGACCCGGTACTTAGCGCCATGCGCGAGGAACTGGAGCGCTCCAAATCGCATGTGAAGATGGACGACGTCTCAGCGCCTTATTACATCGAATACCGGCTCTCGGATGTGCAGGAGTACACGGCTGAAGCGACGTTTGGCGCGTTGCGCGAGAACCAGCGCGTGCACGTGCGCAGCATTCGAGTGGTGGTGCGCGTCGGTGATTACAAGCAGGACAGCTATTACGGGCCCGGCATAGGCGTGGTTGACCTTGCGCCGCTGGACAACGATTCGATAGCTCTCCGCCGCCAATTGTGGAATGCAACGGATCGCGCCTACAAAGCAGCCAGCGAGGCATTTGCAAGTAAGAAGGCTCTGCTGAGCCAGTACAGCGCGGAACAGCCGTTTGATGACTTCGCAAAGGTCCCATCTTTGCAGTCGATCGGCCCACTGGCCAAACTCGAATTTTCTCCCGAGGCGTGGAAACTGTCGCTTGAAAAATCGACAGAGCTTTTCCGCTCGGACCCGAAAATCCAATCGTTATCCGCCGCCGTCAGATTTCGCGCGGTGAACGTCTATTTCGTAAACACGGAAGGAAGCGTTACACGGCAGGGCTATGCAGCCTATTCGGTCCAGCTTTCCGGGGAGACGCAAGCGGCGGACGGAATGCGGCTTGGCCGTTCACCTTTTTATATGGCAGCCACGGCAGCGGAATTGCCCCAGCCGGAGAAATTACAGGCGGACATGGCGAAAATGCTGGAATCTCTGAAAGACCTTCGCGAAGCGCCGCTCGTGGAGGAAGATTATCGCGGGCCCGTGCTATTTTCAAATGACGCTGCAACGGATGTATTCACCGGCTTGGTAGGCAACAATGTGCTGGGTATTCGGCCCAAGCCAGGTGAGTCAGCGCGGACGATCGGGGAGTTTTCTTCAAGCTATAAGAGCCGCGTGCTTCCTGAATTTCTTTCGGTGGTGGACGACCCTACGATGAAATCATTTCGGGGTAAGAGCCTGATCGGCAATTATGAGATCGATGAAGAGGGAGTTCGCGCACAAGTGGTGCCGCTTATTAAGGATGGCATGCTGGTGGACTACCTGCTAAGTAGAATGCCCATCCGCGATTTTCCTGTTTCGAACGGGCACGGGCGTGCGGCACCGGGCCAGCCGCCTATAGCGAGTATCGGCAACCTGATCGTGCAACCCAAACAGCCGCTGCCGACTGAGGAACTCAAGAAAAAGCTAATCGAGATGTGCAGACAGGAAAACAAACCGTACGGATATTACGTTGAAACGCTGTCCGGGTACAATCCGCGGCTGCTGTATCGCGTGTATGTTAACGATGGGCACGAAGAACTTGTTCGCGGCGCAGTCTTCAACGAGCTCGATGTGCGCACGTTGCGAAACGACCTGGTAGCCGCCGGAGACGACCCGCTGGTGAGCAATCGCGAAGGAGCGATTCCCACGACTGTTATCTGCCCTTCAATTCTATTCGATGAACTGGAAGTAAAGCGCACGGACCAAAAGAACGCCAAGCTGCCGGAATATCCGCCTCCCGCACTCACCTCGGCACATTGATTCTTGCGGCGAGGAGTTTCAGCCCCGTTTCACGCAGGATTGGGGCGGTAGAGCCAGTCGGGTTTCGCGGCGGGTACCTCAGGAGACGCCGCATTCGCGGCGGCGATGATTTCTTCCACAATCAGATGCCGAGGCGTTAGCGTGCAAACAGGGTCGGTGACTGCGGGATCACCAGCGAGAAGAAACGCTTGGCAGCGGCAGCCACCGAAATCCTGAGTGCGGCGGTCGCAACTGCGGCAAGGCTCCTGCATCCAGTCTTCGCCTCGGAATTTTTGAAAGGCCTCGGAGGAATCCCAAATCTCGCGGAGTGGCTTGTTTTTTACGTTATCAAAGCGCAGGCCGGGAATGACCTGCGCGGCGTGACACGGGAGTACGTCGCCGGTTGGCGTAATCAGCATCAGTTTGTGTCCCCAACCGCCCATACACGCCTTCGGATACTTCGCGTAGTAATCCGGCGCTACATATTCCACACGAACTTTCCCGCGCAGCCGAGCTTCCGCTTGCTGCAGCAGGAGGATCGAACGCTCCACCTGATCGCGCGTGGGGAGGAGACGTTCGCGATTGGCGAAGGCCCAGCCGTAATACTGGACATGCGCGAATTCCAAACGGCCGGCGCCGGATTCTTCTCCGAAAGCGATCATTTCCTCCAAGCGGTCGAGGTTCTGGCGATGAATCACGAAATTCAGAGTCAAAGCGACGCGGTGCGCCCGCGCCCACCTGACAACTTGGAGCTTTTGCTCAAGCGCCCGGGTGCCTGCAATCTCACTTGCGGCATCCTCCTGTAGGCCTTGAAAACTCAATTGCAGGTGATCGAGTCCGGCATTCACGAGATCGGCAAGGCGCCGTTCGTCCAGCGGCAGGCCCGAGGTGATCATATTCACATAGAGGCCTGCGGATCGGGCGGCGCGAACAAGTTCGACGAGATCGGGACGCGCGAGCGGTTCGCCGCCGGTGAAGTCAACTTGCATTGCGCCTGCTTCGGCAGCCTCTCGCAGCACTCGCGACCAGACCTCGGTCGAAAGTTCGAGTCCACGAGACTGCAACTCCAAAGGATTGGAACAGTAGACGCAGTGCAGAGGGCAGCGGTGAGTCAACTCAGCAATCAGTGCGAGCGGTGTGGGAATCGTAGTAGTCATTTCTGCTCGGCGGCATCTTCTACCGTGAATTCGAGGGCTTGCTGCTCCTGGAGTAGCGCTAGATACCCGAGGATGTCTTTCTCCACGCGCTCCGGTTCGGCTTTCGAATAAATCTTTTGCAGCTCGGAGATGATCTGCTGGACCGTGTGCCTGCCGTCACAGCGCTCGACGATCTCAAGGCTTGGTCCGTTCAGACGGAGCGCGCGTTCCGGCATCTGCAACATGCGCGGCGCGCGATTGGGTTCGCTCAGCCGGCAACCGGGCGCGAGCCTGGGCCGCGCGTGCTTTTCAGGATTCATACTTTAGCCCGCCTGAGGTTGAAAAGCCCCCGGCGGCGGCCAGCCAGGAGACACATAGGCAAAATACACGGCATCGAGCTGGGCCCAAAGGATATTACACTTCGCGCGTAGCGCAGCGAGCGCGAGGTCCTGCTCCTCGCGCGTTCGGGCATGCTTCACCACCCAGGCCAGAGCAAAGTCGGCGTCTTCGGGCGCTTGCGTGAGGCGGCCTTGAAAATAATCGAGGCCGCCGGAGAGCCAGGGATAGTAGCGCCTGAGCGCGTCCATGCGCAGAGCAATAAGCTTGCCGGAAAAAAGTTCGGTCAAAGAAGAGGCCACAGCTTCAAGAAATGTCCCCGACCGAACCAGCTCAAGATAAGCGTCCACGGCATACCGGACTGCCGGCAGAATGGCGTCTCCGCGCAGCGCCTGGTCACGAGTGAGCCCCGTCGCCTCCACCAGCCGCAGCCACTTCTCGATGCCGCCAGGGTGCGTGCCGTCTCCATCGTGGTCGAAGATGCGCTTGCGCCACGCACGGCGAAATTCGGCGTCTTCGCTGCGCGCGAGAATCGTGGCGTCTTTTATGGGAATACGGCTCTGATAGTAATAACGGTTGAGGGCCCAGGCTTGCAGTTGGCCGCGCGTGAGTTTTCCTTCGTGCATCAAGAGGTGGAAAGGATGCTTATGATGATAGCGCTCCTCTCCGATGGCGTGAAAGCGCGCCACGAATTGGGCTTCTGGGAGAAACGATTCTGAGAGCGACACATTCACAGGGCAAACTCCATACCATCATGCGCGATTTCCCAACCCATTTCACGCACCTGGTGGTACTCAGTGCTCTCTTCGTCCAGGATGGGGTTTGTGTTGTTGATGTGAATGAGGACGCGGCGGCCGCGACCGGTGCCGGAAAACTGCTGAAGCAAGCCGTCCGCGCCCGAAAGCGGGAGATGACCGATCGCGCGCGCGGTCTTGCCGGATCCTGCTGCGCGGCTGAGTTCGTCATCGCTCCAAAATGTGCCATCCAAAAACACCAAGTCGCTGGACTCGGCTAGCTTTTTCCATTCCTGATTTTGTCCCGGAAGAGAAGGCGCAAAGAACAAGCGCTTCTCGCCCTGTTCGACAAGTAATCCGACAACGGCTTGGTCCGCCGGCAGACTGCCGCGCAGAGTATCGCTCACGTAATCCGGGTAAGATCCCCCCAGGGGAACCGCCGAGCAACGGAAAGACGAATCCTCGCGGGGATCGCTGTCCACGCGAGCAAATTGCGGCCGCATGGAGATGCCAAGCCACTGTACAGGGGGCGTAGCCCGATCGAGAACGCGAAATATGGTGTTTTCTTCCCTGAGTATTTGCTGCACAGCAGGAGTGGCGAAAATACGAAATGGCGTGAATTCGCGCAAGTGAAGCAGACCCATGATGGAATCTACGTCAGCGCTAGGGAGAAACACACCAGTGATGGGTGACTGGCGCGAACCCTCCGGAGGAGCAAGTTCGGGGGTAGCCAGGATCTGCGCGCGCAAATCTGGCGAAGCGTTCAGAAGAAACCATGCTTTAGAGTTTACGGAGAAGGCGATTTGCGTTTGGGTACGCGAACTTCCGTGCAGTTTGGCTGCACGCAGCCCATTGCAGTTGGAACAACCGCAATTCCATTGGGGAAACCCGCCCCCGGCTCCGGAGCCGAGGACTTTAACGCGCATACGCGCTAGAGCTCGGCGTTAGCGTAGGAGCTAATTTCGCAGTTCAGGTTGACTTCTTCGTGCTGAGGGGTAACCCATTCCATGGTCTGAACTCCCGATTGACAAGATTAAGATTCCAACCCAACCAGCGTAGCATGAGGAAAAGGCTCCGTCAATGGGGGTATCAACAACACGCCAGGGGAGGTAACTCTTTTATTACCATCACAAACAGGCAGTCAACTTAGCGATTGAGGAATCTGAGGCGTTCGGAGAGACTAACAGCTGGCGGCCGTGTGCTATCTTGACCCTGGGGGAAGGCCACTCCGCTAGGAGGATTTAATGGCAACGGCGTCGATGCGACGCAGCGATCGTGTCTCATTGACCGTGCTGCTGGAAGCGTCCGGCATAGATAGCCAGGGTCAGGAGTTCAAAGACCGGGCCCGCACGATGCTAATCAATCGAGGAGGCGCTGTCATCGTCCTTGATCGCGAATTGAAGCCCGAGCAGGAAATTCAGATTCGCCGCGAGGCGGGGCCCGATTCCGAGAAGATCGTGCGAGCGCGCGTGGTGGGTGAATTTGGCCGTCAAAAGGACGGGTATCTTTACGGCGTCGAAATACTGAACCCTGAAGATGATTTCTGGAAGATTGAATTCCCACCGATGGCGGAATCGACAGAAGCAGTGGCTCGCATGCTGTTGCAATGCAGCTACTGCAAGAGCCGCGAGGTAGCCTATCTGAACGAACTCGAGTTGCGCGGTTTCGAAATCAATCGAGGAATCGCGCGACACTGCAAGACTTGCAGCGTGCCGAGCATTTGGACACAGGCTCCCCACGAAGATGAAAAGCAACGGGCCATACGCGCTGCGCGCGGGCACCGCACACGTGAACCCGATCCGATCCCCGAAGGCGAAGAGCAGCGAGAGCGCCAGCGAATGCGCATGAAGACCAGGCTGACAGCCTGTATCCGGCAGCCGGATATGGATGACGAGCTAGCGGTTTGCGAAGATATTTCGCCGATTGGAATGTGTTTTCGGAGCAAGCGCCGCTACGACACAAATGCCATCATTCAAGTTGCGGTGCCCTATTCACCGGATGCAGCGAATATTTTTCTTCCGGCGCATGTAGTCTATTCAGAAGAAATGCCTAGGGCGGGATTATTCAGGCACGGGGTCGAATATCGCAGGGTGGGACCTCGGGCACGGTAGACCCGGGCGCGGGATCGATCGTTAAAGCTTCAAGCCACCGGTGCAGCGGAGCGTTCGCGAGTGCGGCGTTGGAGATACTTCATGGCGATATTCAGGTAAACCCTTCCGTTCGAAGTCTCAAAACAGAGTACCGTCGCTTCCGAGTCATTCCCGGCCTTGGCACATTCTTCTTGGGTGAGCAATTCCGGCGGAAGAACTTTGAATTGAAATCCGCGGTCGTTGAGCTGCGTCACCGCATTGCCGATAACCATATTGGCCAGCTCGCAGACAGTTTCCCGCACGAGCGGCTCAGTGGGACCCACTTCCGTACCGAATAGACAGCCAGCGACATGCGCCGCAGCGCTGGGGTCCATGTCGAGAATTACGCGCCCTTCAATCTGTCCGCGAAAAGTAACAACAGCCGCGGTGCCCTTGCGACGGTAGCCATCGACTTCCATGGTGAGGTCCGCAATTTTCGCGGGGGTCTCCATCATCTCCGCCAGCACGGCGTCGAGAGAGCCGATAAACGGCTGAATCAGTTCCATCCTCATCGGGATTTCTCCTCGCCGGCGCCGACCGCGGCGGTGACGCCGTCGTCGTTGAGGACGTAACGGATGATTTCGTAAAGCGCGTCCGGCTTTACCGGTTTCTGAACGAAATGGCGGGCGCCCTTTTGTAGCGCGGCAAGAATATTGTCCTGATAGCCGACTGAAGACACCATGACGATACGAGCGTCAGGGTGCTCCTGGACAATACGTTCGACGGCCTCAATGCCCTCCATCTGCGGCATAGTGATATCCATCAGAACGATATCTGGTTTGGTGCGCGAGTACTCGGTGATAGCGGTGCAGCCATCGCCCGCTTCGCCGATAACCTGGCCGCCAAAGGATTCGATCATTTTGGCGAGACTTTTTCGCGCGAAGACCGAATCGTCCACGATCAAATAGCGGACGGGCTCGCTATTTTTTTTTCTGGTCAATGCCTCAAACTGTTTCATAACTCTCTCCTTCGTAAGAATGACTCACTGCAAATCACCGTTCACTTGGGATTCTTGACACCACCGGCTCCGCAGATGCGCGTTCCGGCAAGCATTTTGATTGCAACACACCGGAAAGATTGGAAAGCGAAACGATACGCGAAGCAAAACCGCGCTCGATTGCCGAGCGTGGCATGCTGTCCACCACACAGGAATCGGGACTTTGCACGATGGTAAGACCACCCGCGGCGCGCACCGCGCCCATTCCCGTTGCGCCATCGTCTCCCATGCCGGTCATGAGCACGGCGATAGAGTTGCTGCCGAACTCCTGCGCCACCGATTGGAACAAAACATCCGCAGACGGGCGGTGTCCGTTCACGCGCGGCTGGTCAACAAGAATGGCAATGTTTCCGTGCTCCATTCGGCGCACTTTCATGTGGCGATTGCCGGGGCAAATCAATGCGCGGCCGGCCAACAACAAATCGCCCGATTGTGCTTCTTTTACTTCGATGGCGCAGGATTCATTAAGGCGTCGAGCAAACATGTCTGTGAAACCTTCGGGCATATGCTGTACGACCAAGAGGCAGCCGGGAAAATCCTCCGGGAGTTGCGAAAAAAGATATTGCAAGGCATTGGGCCCGCCGGTCGAGATGCCAATTGCGACGATTCGCGAGGGCCAGTTAGGCAGAGAGGTTCGCCGGTGCTCCTTGCGCTTCATCGAAGGCACCGTGATAATCATTTTTGGCGCGCCGGAAGCGGCCGCGAATTTGATCTTCAATGCGAATTCGGCGGCAATTTGTTCGATACGGCCTGAGGCAGCGTCTTGCGGCTTGGTGACGAAGTCGAAGGCACCCAGCGCGAGCGCCTTCAGGGTGAGTGATGCGCTGCGATCCGTCTGTGCGCTGAAAACAATCACCGGAACACGATGCTTATGTGTAATCTGGCGGAGCATCTCGATTCCATCCATGCGCGGCATGTCCAGATCGAGCGTAACCACGTGAGGACGCAGTTCAGCGATTTTTTTCAGGCCCATCTCGCCGTCCATTGCCGTGCCTACTACTTCAATAGAGGGGTCGCGATGCAGCACCTGCGGAATCAGCTTCCGCATCAATGCCGAATCGTCGACGACAAGAACGCGAATTTTCCCGTTCACGCTATCGCTCCCACGGGCTGAATTCTGGACAGATAAGAGATCACGGCTAACACGTTCAAAATCAGGACAACTGTTCCATCTCCCAGAATCGAGGCGCCGCTGACGAGCGGCGATGTCACCAAGCGATCTTCGAGCGCCTTGATCACCAATTCCTCTTCACCCATTAAGCTGTCCACAGCAAGACCAAATTTGCGAGTTCCCGAAGCGATCACTATGACAAAAACCCGCTTTCCCAGCGCGCGCTGCGGCTGGGATTCAAGACGCTCCAGGCGAACGAGGGTCAAAACCTGGTCGCGCAATTGAAAGACTTCGTGATCGTCCACGCGGTGGATGTCGCCTTCCGTTACACGGGTGATTTCGACTACCGACGCAAGAGGGACGGCGTACAGCTTTCCTGACACGCGAAACAGAAGCGACTGAATACTCGCGAGAGTGAGCGGCACCATCAGACGAAACGTTGTGCCACAGCCGAGTTCGCTTTCAAGCTCAATCGATCCTTTTAGATTGTCGACTGCGGCCTTGACGACGTCCAAGCCCACACCCCGACCGGAAATCTCGGTTATCTCATCCGCAGTGCTGAGGCCGGGTGCAAAGATCAGGTTCATAATGTCGGAATCGTTCAGAAGCCCGGTGTCTTCCGTCCGCAGAATTCCGTTCTCGATGGCGCGTCGAAGAATCTTGTTTCGGTCGAGCCCGCGGCCGTCGTCGGAAATTTCGATGACCACATGGTCGGCCTCGTGGTAGGCATCCAAACGAACCGTGCCCCGAGCCGGCTTGCGGGCGGCCTCGCGTTCCGCGGCGGTCTCAATGCCATGGTCGGCTGCGTTACGAACAATATGGGCAAGCGGTTCGGCGAGAGCATCGAGGATGCTTTTATCCAAGTCTGTATTCTGGCCGGCAATTTCCAAGCCAATATCTTTGTTGCGCATCTTTGCAACGTCGCGCACCACGCGGGGAAACCGGCGAAAGAGCTGTTCCACCGGAACCATGCGGATCTTCATAACCGACTTTTGAAGTTCGCCGAGAACGCGCGCTTGAAAAGAGAGAGCATCAGCGAATTTGCCGCGCAGGGGATCTTTGGCATGTATGCGTTCGAACTCCATGATCGTGCGCTGCAGCATGGATTTTCCGATGATGAGTTCGCCAACTAAATTCATCACGGTATCGATCCGGTCGGCATCGACACGCAGCGTATTTTCGGCTGCGGCGTGCGCCAAGCCAGAAGGCGCCGCGCCGTCGCGCGATTCGTCGTGATGATCCAACGCCGAATCCGGCGTACCCGCGGCAACGCCGGCAGAGACAGCGGCGGCTTCCGACTCGATCAGAATCTCAAGCAGGTCGCGCGGCGCAGCTTGCGGCACGGGAATTTTCAGAACGGAAATCCGGGCAACGACGGAAGGCACGAAACAATGCTCACGTATCCAGTCCGCGGACTTGGCGCTCGAGATGGCCGCTTCGATCAGGTTTGTGCTGGCAGCTTGAGCCACGCTTTCCGGATGGAGTACTAATATTTTCCCTGCGCTTTCCAGGGCTTTGCGCACGAGTTCGAAGGCCGCCGCCGGAAGCAACGATTCCGAATCGAGATGGAACGCGACGTTGTAAACCGATTCGCCGCGCCGGAAAGCTTCGGCGATCATGAGGCGCTGGTATTCGGTCCAATCAAATTTCGCTTCGCTCGACGATTTTTCGGGGGCCGCAGCCGTTTTGTGCAATAACCGGTTGATATGATCCCGCAGGGCGCCTCCCACAGGGGGCTGGAGGCGGTTGCGATAGGCGGCGAGCATTTCGTGAAATGTATCGGCAGCGGTGAGAACAACCTCGGGAATCAGCCCCGCGTTTTGTTTGACCAGCTCCGGGGTCAGGACGTCTTCGAGCTCGTGGGCGAGCTCACTGAGCTCGCGAAAACCGCAGGCGGCGGAATCGCCTTTGAGCGTGTGTACGGCGCGGCGGACACTGCGAAGGTGTTCCTTATCGGCCGGATGCTCTTCGAGCGCGAGGCCGGCTTCATTCATGGCCTGCAGAATCTCCGCGGCGCTCTCGAAAAAGAGGTCGCGAAGTTCGGACGCGCGATCGTCGGGCAGGAAATTCACTTCGCCCCCTCGACCTTCTGATACACGGTCGCGTTGTTCTGGTGGATCATGTGGAACTTCGCCGTCAGGCCGAAGAGGCTCTCGGCGTGTCCCACGAAAAGATAGCCTTCCGGATTCAAGCAGCGATGGAACTTGTCAATCAGCCGCTTTTGCTCAGGTTCGTCGAAATAAATCATGACGTTGCGGCAGAAAATCGCGTCGTTGCGCTGAGGAAGATATTCGGTCTTCAGGTTGTGAAAATCGAACTGAACCAAATTTTTTAGCGCGGGCTTGACTAGATATTTGTCGCCGATTTTTTCGAAATAGCGCAGCCGGCAGGTGTAATCCACGGTCTCCATCTGCGCTTCGGTATAGATTCCCTGCTGCGCTGTGAGCAGCGCCGAGTAGTTGATATCCGACGCGAGGATCTCGACTTTCCAAGGCGGAGGAATCAGCGGCTTCGGCGTGGGCATCTCGAACGGAAGCGGGTTCCTTAGGTAATAGTAGGCAAGGGCATCGCACACGAGCAGTGCGAGCGTATAGGGCTCCTGTCCTGTGGAACATCCAGCGCTCCAGATGCGCAGCGACCAATCGCGCCGTTCCTGTTTGCGTTTCAAAATTTCTTCGAGAATGACTTTTTGAAAAAGCTCCAGCTGCGGGCGCAAGCGGAAAAAACTTGTCTCGTTCACTGTAAGGTTTTCGAGCAGCGAGATGAGTTCCTGCTTGCCCTCACGGCTGGTGAGCAGACGATAGTAACTGTAGAAAGAATCCATCTGGCAGGCCTTGAGGCGGCGCTGCAAGCGGTCGCGCAGGAAATGAGTGCGGCGCTCGTCAAAGTACATGCCGCACTCCTGGTACACCAATGTCTGCAAGAGCTTCAGCTCGGCTTCCGTGAGTGGTACCTGCGTCGCGAGTGTGGTGGACATTCGTTCCTCGATGTCGTCGCTTTCTGGCTAAGCCTAGAGTTCCCTCTTCGTACTGATCGCCGGACCGGCGCCGACCAATTCGGCGGTTTCGTCCAGACGGCGAAGTTCGCCGCGCTGCAAAATCTTGTTAAGGTCCAGCAGGATTACCAGGCGCCCGCGCAATTTCCCAACGCCGGTGATGTAGTTCAACTCGCCTTCCTGGAAAACATCCTGCGGGGCTTCAATTTCCGAAGGCAGTATCCTTAAGACTTCGGATGCTGAATTCACGAGCAAACCGATAAGCCGGCCTTCCACTTCGACTACCACGATGCGGTTTTTTTTGGTGGGCGCCGCCACGTTTTCGCGAAATCGCTTGCGCAAATCCACCACCGGAATGATCCGGCCGCGAAGATTGATGACGCCTTCGATGTATTCCGGCGCGTTCGGGACGGAGGTTATTTCCGGCACGCGCACGATCTCGCGGACTAACGAGATCGGCACGCCAAAAGTCTCGCGCCCGATGCGGAAGCCTACAACCTGAAGTTCTTTATCCATGTTGGGACGTATGCGCCTTTACGAGCGTGCTAGTTCTGCATACTCCTGCCGGGCCGGCCGCTCCGAACCAGGCGACGCGCGCCGGGAGGACTGACGCCGGCCTTCGACGAAGCCCTCGTCGAGCACGAAACGGTCCATCGATTCCAGAAGCGCGCGGGAAAGCTTGGACATTTGTTCCGCTGCCGCCGCCAATTCGGTCGAGCTCGAAGTGGATTGCTGCACAAGCTCGCGCATTTTTTCCATCGCGCGCACGACGCCTTGCGCTCCGGAGGCCTGTTCTTCGACTGAAGAATTAATCTCTTGCGTAATTTCAGTCAGCCGATTGGTGGCCTTGGCGATTTGCGTGGAGCCGCTGGATTGTTCGGTAGTCGCGGCTCCGATTTCCTGCGAGAACTTATAAACCTCGGAAACCACGTCGGAGATTTTTTCGAGCGCGAAGCTGAGGTCTTTATTCAACAGCAGGCCTTCCTGCACCATGCTGGTACTCTTTTCCATGTTATCCACGGCTTCCCGCGCTTCCTTCTGTATGCCCTGAATCAGTTCGGAAATTTCCTTCGTGGATTGTGTGGATTTTTCCGCGAGCTTGCGCACTTCTTCGGCGACGACGGCGAAGCCTAATCCGTGTTCACCAGCCCGCGCCGCTTCGATCGCGGCGTTCAAGGCCAGGAGGTTTGTTTGTTCGGCAAGATCATCAATCACTTCGATAATTTTGCCGATATCGTCTGCGCGACGGCCAAGCACGTCGATAATTTCGGCCGAGGATTGGATCGCGTGACTCGTGCGGTTTAGTCCCTCGGTGGCCTTATCCATGGTGACCATTCCGGTTTGGACCTCTTCGCGCGACCGATGCGAAATATCCACCAGCAGCTTCGCCGTATCCGCAACGCGCTGAATCGAAGTCACCATCTGATCGATGGAAGCGGAAGTTTCGGCGACGCTGGAAGCTTGCACCTGCGTATTCTTGACCACGTTTTGCACGTTGATGCTCATTTCGTGCATCGTGCTGGTGACTTCATCAATCGCCGATGCCGCCTGCACGCTTACTTTCGCGGATTCATCGGAAGCGCTGGCCATCTGCCCGGAACCGCTGGCTACTTGCGATGCGCTGTCGCGGACCTGCCGGACAAGTTCGCGCAATCCATGCGTCATGCGGGTGAAGGCCAAGGCCATGGTGTCTTGCGGGGAGCGGGGCAGGACGGACACCGACAACTGGCCTTCCGCAATCGCCGCAGAGACGGCCGCCATTTCCTTCAAGTGGACAATCATCTTGTTGAAATTTGAAGCGAGCAGACCCACCTCATCATCGCGATGAATATCAATGGACTGGTCGAGGTCGCCGGATTCTCCTATGCGATGGGCCACTTCAATCAGGTGATACAGAGGTTCCTTGATTGACTTCGCGGTGGCGAAGGCAATGAATCCGCCCAGCAGAATCGCGAGGAATGTGCCGACAGTCGTAATGATGGTGCTCAATGCGGTGGCGGAGGCGGCCGATGAGTTGGAATCGTCCAACGACTTCCGCACGGACAGGTTGGCCTCATCCAGTACCGCTGTAGATTTGTTAAACCAGGAATTGGGATCGTGCTGAAGGTAATAAATCTGCAGATCAGAAACCGTGGCGTCGCCTGCGTCTACCTGGTGGCGTTTAGCGATCATCGGCTTCGCAAAATCCTCAAGCCAGCTGCGTTCTCCTTCATCTACTTGAACAAAAGCGGTCTTCAGGTTTGCATCGTTTACCTTGGACTCGGCGTCCTTTAGAATCTCGGAAAGCTCATTGGCGCCCTTGTTGGTTTTATCTTCGTCGCGGACATCGCCACTAAGGAGATAATTTCCAAGATACAAACGGGTTTCCATCATTTGAAAGCGTACCGTCTCAATCGCCTTCACGTCGGACAGGGTCGAAGCAACGGTAGAACGAGCGATGTATTCGCGCCGCACGGTGAAAATATTGATAATGAACAAAACCAGCATGATCGCGAGAACAGCGCCGAATCCGAGATAGAGCTTCTTTCCTATTGTCATGTGTGCCGCCTCCACTCCCCCACTTGCAAGGGCCGCCGCTCGCATCCGAGCGGGCTAGTTATCTGGCGCCCTGGCCGTTAAATTCGAATTCCACAGTTTCCAGTGTTTCTTTCGGTGCTGCTTCAAAACGCCATCTTTTCACTGCGTCGAGCGCAGAATTCACAAGCAACGGGCTCCCGCCAATTACTTTTGTAGCGCTCACGTGGCCGTCGGCCGCAACGCTGGCCTCAATCTTGACTTTTCCTGAAACGTTATATTCTTTGGCAAGCAAAGGATAATCAGGAGCTATTCGAGTGCGTACTCTTCGCTTGTTCGCGTCCGTTGAGTTTTCCTGTGCGGATCCTTTTGGCGGAAGAGCGAGCGATTCACCGAAAAGAAGCGCTAGCCCCAAGCCAATCATTCCCATCTTCGACTTCATTCCACTGCCTCCACGCGGGGGATGACTCCAACCTCGGAAATTGCACGAAGGGTGCCATGCGCAGACCGATATTTTTGCTTGGCAACAAGTCGCCAATTGTGCCGGGATGTCGCTGAGCTACAGCGTCTTAGGGTCTTTGTCAGACTTCCCAGGATGAGGTGCTGGTAGCTTAGCGTCGTCTCAACCCGCTCTCTGCGACCCTTCTATCGTCTCAGCCTGCGACAGAGCCGATTGCGAGTTACGAAACAGCCGGCGCCAGTTCGCTTGACTCAAAATGAGATTGGGCCGTAACGTCTTTAGCGGTAAGTAAGAATCGCGCGCAGCCCCCAATCCTCCATGCGTGCATTGAAACGAACTCGCGAAGTCTCAACTCGTCTCGATGGCTCTTTCGAGAGCCTTCTGGCGCAGTTCTCCGCCGCCACCCTGGAACTTAATCCGTCGCTGGACAAGCCGGAGTTTGCGCGGCGGTTGACTGCGCGCGCGGCGGAAATGTTAGGAGCTCGATCCGCGGTCTTGGTAGTGGCGCGCGAGTCTGATTGGGAAATTGCGGCGCTCAGCGGGCCGGCCCATCGCTGGGACGCGATGACTCAGCATCGTCTGGCCGGGACGCTTGCCGAGCAGGCCGCCGGTCTCGGTTCTGATTTGCGCACGGGATTAGCGGAACGTCTGCTGGGAGCTGGATTAGCCGAGTCGCTAGGGTGGAAGGGATTGGTGCTCGCGCCGCTCTACGGCAGCGAAGCAGAACTGCTCGGCGTGCTGTGTCTCGTCGATTTGACGCGTGACCTTTATCCTGCCGAGCGGCAACTACTGGAAGCGCTTGCCAGCCACACATCGGTGGCGCTGGAGAATGTTCGGCTATTTTCCCGGATCGAGCAATCCCGTAAGCAATGGGTCCAGGATTTTGACGCCATTTCAGATTACATCATCGTGCACGATGCGGTGAATCGTGTTCTGCGTCTCAATCGCGCACTTGCAGACTTGCTGGAGCTTCGACCCACAGAAGTTATCGGCCGCGATATGGGCGCGCTGGAACTGCTCTCATCACCAGCACAACCGGGCTATTGTCCGTTTTGCAGGAATTCGCAAGCGGTGCATGAAGAATTCATTCATGAGTCCGCCGACCGGACATTTCTCGTTTCTGCTTCGCGCATACACGGCGGCCCCAAGGATGAATTGCGCACCATTCATGTCCTGAAAGACATTACCGACCGCCGCACGGCGGAGCGGCGCTACCGGCGGGAGCGCGATTTCAACAAAAACATTCTAAACAATACCCAGAGCATGATTCTGGTGCTCGATACCGCGGGGCTGGTAAGTTATGCCAATCGCCGCTGCTTTGAGGCCGGTTACAGCGAACAGGATTTGCTGGGACATTCGCTCGTTCAGATGGTGGCGCCGGCGCGTCGGCCGCTGCTTGCGGAAGCTCTGGAGCGCACATTGCAAGGCGCGGCGCTCGATAATCTCGAGATTCCACTCTCCCGCGGAAACGGCACTACGGGGCAGTTTTCGGTAAGCCTCAGCCCGATGCGCGACGAACAAGGGGACATTAACAGCGTTGTAGTGGTGATGACTGACATCACTGATGCGGCCGACCTGCAGGCGAAATTGATGCACACGGAAAAGATGGCCGCGCTCGGGCAACTGGTCTCCGGCGTGGCCCACGAAGTGAACAACCCGCTCGCGGCAATTGTCGGATTTACGGATCTTCTGCTGGAAAACACAGACGTCCCGGAAAACGCCAAAGAAGATCTGCGCGTGATTTTGCAGGAAGCGCAGCGAACGCGAGTGATCGTGCAGAATTTGCTCAGTTTTGCGCGGCAGATGCCGGCACAGCGCGAGCCACTGCAGGTAAATTCTATTTTGCAGCAGACACTTAGGCTTCGCGCATACGATCTTTCGAACCACGGAGTGGAGTTAATCGAAAATTACGACGCGGAATTGCCGATGATCGTCGGAGATCCGCACCAATTGCAACAGGCCTTCTTGAACATATTGAATAACGCCTATGATGCCGTTCATGAAACGCGCCGCCAGGGAAAAATTGGAATTCGATCGTCGCATCGGGACGGATTAATCGAGATTATATTTCGCGATAATGGGACAGGTATTTCCCACCCCGACCGCATTTTCGACCCTTTTTTCACCACCAAGGAAGTAGGCAAAGGCACAGGTCTAGGACTCAGCATCTGCTATGGCATCGTTCGAGCGCATGGCGGAGAAATTTCGGCACGCAACAATTCAGACGGAATTGGATCTACGTTTGTCGTGCGGCTGCCAATTGCGAACAGCACTGCGCCCCCCGACGAAGAAAGTGGCGCCCAATGACGAGTGCCGACGCGGCCGGCGCACGGACGCATGGCTGCATCTTGTTGATCGAGGACGAGCCATCCGTCGCTGCGTTTCTGCGCACGGCGCTGGAACGGCGCGGTTATCAAATCACGTCCTCTGCGTCCGCCATCGACGGATTGCAATTACTCGCCACAGGGGATTTTCGCGGGGTGATTTCGGACTTTCGGACACCCGGCGGAATCACCGGCGCGGATGTTCATGACTGGCTGTTGCGCCACCGGCCGGAATTGGCCTCGCGAATCATCTTCATTACGGGTGATACGGCGAGCGCCGAGACGGTGGCGTTACTTGCGCAAAACGGGACACCTTGCGTGGAAAAACCCTTCCGCGTTCATCAGCTGATGGCCGCGGTGGAAAAGACGATTGGAAAACCATGAGAGACGAATCAAAGCTCCGCTTTTTGATTGTGGACGATGAACAAAGCATTCGCCGGCTGTGCATGACCGTGGGACAAGGACTGGGTTTCGTCTGCACCGAGGCTGAGACGGCCGAGTCCGCTCTCGAATCATTGGACACAACACCGCCCGACATCGTGGTCACCGATTTGAAGCTTCCCAGCCTCTCTGGGACGGAGTTGCTCAAGAAAATCCGCGAGCAATTGCCGCGCGCTGAGACCGCTATCATGACCGGGCACGGATCCATCGAGTCCGCCGTGGAAGCCATGCGCCAAGGCGCATACGATTACATTGAAAAACCGTTTCGAGTGGAGCGGCTACGGCAGCTTCTGCAGCGCATGGCCGAAAAAGTTCGCCTGGTGACGGAGAATCAATTCCTGCGGGAGCGCGTGAGCACGGAAACACAGCTCGACGGAATCGTCGGGACCTCGGTAAAGATCGAAGATGTGATGCGAATGATTTCCAGGCTTAAGGAAACGCGTACACCCGTGCTGATCACGGGGGAGAGCGGCACGGGAAAAGAGCTGGTGGCGCGAGCAATTCATTTCCGCGGACCTCTGGCGCAAATGCCGTTCGTCGCCGTGGACTGCGGCTCCCTGGTCCCGACACTTATGGAAAGCGAGCTTTTTGGCCACGAAAAGGGCTCTTTCACCGGCGCGCTGAAAACGAAAGCGGGCCTTTTTCAAGCAGCGAACGGCGGAACCATTTTCCTGGACGAGATCGGTGAATTGCCTCTGGAGTTGCAGGCCAAGCTGCTGCGCGTGTTGCAGGAAAAAGAGGTGCGGCCCGTTGGCAGCAATGTGAAAGTTCCGGTGGACGTCCGAGTGATTGCTGCGACCAACCGCGATTTGGAATCCGCCTATCGCGCTGCCACGTTTCGCAAGGACCTCTATTTTCGTTTGAATGTTGTCACCGTGCACTTGCCCAGCTTGCGAGAACGTCGCTCCGATATACCGCAGCTGGCACATTGTTTCCTGGACCGCTACGCGCCGGGAGAAAATATTCAAGTGACTCCGGACGCCATGAAGAGTTTCCTGCAATATGACTGGCCCGGAAATGTGCGAGAGCTTGAGAATTGCATCGCGCGTGCCGTTGCGCTGGGGGACCATCACACGATTGATGTAGGCGATCTGCCGCCGGCCGTTCGCGTGGCGCCGGAGGGTAAATCGCAAGCTTCCGATTCCGAGCTCTCTACAACCGCGTTGTCTGATCTGGAGCGCATGACCATATTGCGCGTCTTCGAACAAGCGGGAGGCGATAAGGCGCTCGCGGGAAGAATGCTAGGTATAAGCCGGGCTACGCTGTATCGAAAACTGAAACTTTACAATATTCCGTTGCGCTCGGCCCACAGAGAGCATGTGCGCATGGCGTCCTGAGCGATTTACGACAAACGGTAAAGTCCGATTCTAGATTCACGCCCGCGAATTACGCCGGGCGATGAGACACTGTGTCGCACACTGAGACGTCGCGAGACGAAACCTCCGCTCTACATCTTGCAATAGCATGAAATAAAATCACTTAATATTCTAATCTCCTGAAAATCTTTGGCTGTCCATGTGCATTCCCTACTGGGGCAGTTTTCCGCTTTCATTCGTGGTGTTGCTGCGCTCGCTGTGTTCGCACCCTGGGGCATGAGCCTTTAGCAGACTGCGGAGAGCGAAAGGATTGGGATCCTGTGCTGAGTGAAACCGAAGTAGCGGTGGCTTGCCAAGGTCAAACTTGCATTGAGAAATTAGCGCAACTTTTTACCGGAATTTCGCCAGTGCGCATACCCGTGCGAGTTCTGACGACGGGCACTGGCCGCAAACGACTGCAGGAACAGACCGTAATTGAATTCGGCACAGCGCATGAGGTTTTATTCTCGTCGGTTTTGCCGTTGGAGTTCGAAGATCGTGTCCGCATGCTGAACTCAGACGGCTCGCTGGATGCGTGGGCCACAGTCGTTGCGGTGAGGTATCACGACGGCCGGAAAGCCGTCGCGGCGCGTTTTGTGGGACATATCGACAACTGGATTATCAAACCATGACGACAAACACGAATGTTTCAAATTCAGGAAACGCCGTAAGTCCTTCCGAATTTGCCACACAATGGAGCGAATCGCGGCTCGCCTATCCCTTGTACGCAGCGCTGGCGACGCAGTTCAATCTCGCTCCGCTTCCGCATCCCGCGGGTGAGTTGCCCCCACAGCGGCCCACGCGCGATGTATTTGACGCAGACCTGAAGTGGTTCGACACAATTGACGAAAACCTTGGCGCATTTCAAATTCGCCAGCTTCCTCCGGAAACACTCAACGCCAGCGAAGATGGGTTGCGAGCCTTTCTGCAGCGGCAGTTGAAGAAACAGGAAAAAACACCAGCCGACCGCGACAAAATCGATTTGCTGCTGGTGCAGTACTTCGCGTTATGCGCTCCCGAGGACCTTTATCGCAAAGATATTGGACTCGATGACGTCGCGCAGGTTCTGCGACCCGTGCTGGGCGAGGCGGATGTCGCGTCCCTGGAATGGTGCGCGCCGCTGGACCAGATCCTTGGAACAATCGCGCAGTGCCAGAGCTTGCGCGACATGATGGAGCATGGCCTGCTGGAACAAGGACGATTGCTGAAGGAATCCGCCGGTCCCTTGTTCTACGATCCGGCGGCCCTGATTGCGTTTTGCCGCTTCAATTTTCTTCTTCGGCGGGCATTCATTCGTTTGCTCCACGCAGACTTGAGCGCCGTGCAACAAGCCGTGGAAGCTCTCGATTCCAGCGGCGTGAAAACAGTGGACTGCAGGCGCGCGGGATTTTCTGCGGCTGAAACGACCTTTCAGCTTCGCTATTACTGCGAAAACTGGCGCCAGCCATTCCACAAAGACTATACGGCGAGTTCGGTAAGGCGGGCTTTCGAGCAATTGCTCGCGCTACGCGCCGATCTCGAAGAGGCGCTTGGGTCGCCGCATGCCAGCAAGTCTTCCGCGACGATTTCCGAAGAGGTTGTTCGGAGTGCGGTCGCTTCCCCGGATGACGGAGAAAAACGGCCGGCAGTGTTGGCCACGCCTGCTCCGGCAGCAGTGCAAGTTTCGCCGTCCAATGCCCCAGCGCCCAAAAACACGGAAGCTGGGAAAGATGCGAATGTGCCGGCCCCAAGGCCGCCGAGCATTCCTCCAGCGGTGAGCCAGCCTGCGAACTCTGCTAATGATGGCCCGGCTGCGGCGACGAGTACCGCGGAAATGGAAAAGTGCCTCGAGGGAATCTGGGAGCAACTGATTGCTGCTCCTCCTTCGCGTGGGCGCTCCATGTCCACGGTCGTGCTGCAGGACACCAAGGTTTTGTTGTCGTCATGGGAGGTAGGCGCTTTCGTCGCGGATGGCGGGCAGGAAGCGGAAGACCTTCGGCGAGCCGTCGTGGCGCGAGCGTTGCTAGGCCTCGCAATGGACCAGCGAAAACGTTCCGGCGATTTGAGTCAACTCGCATCCGCGCTTGTACTGGCGCGAACGGAAGTTTCCTACTTTCAGGGCCGGGTGGAACAGGCGAAGCGCGCAAAGAATACGGAAGCCGCGGTGAATTTAGGGATCAGCACGAAGCGTCTGCTTTCCACCATTGAGGAAGCCGAGAAGCTTCAGCCCTGAGATTGAAGCGAACGGGGGACCACTTGAGTCAGGCCAGCGTCCTGATTGTCTCGGACGACACGGAATTTGCTCGATCGGTTGCGGCGCGCTGGCACGCGGAGCGGCACGTTCCGGAAATCGCGCTGGTCACCAGCGACGTCTGGCATGGTTCGAGCGCCGCGAGTTACGACCTGGTAATTCTGGGACCCGTACGTGAGCGCAAGACTTCCGCAATCCTCTCTGCCTTGCGCGCTTATCCAAACATTACAACCGTTTGTGTTTCGGACGATGAGAAAGAAATTTCGTTCCTACAATCCGAACATCCGCACTTGCAGGTTGTGCCGCGCCAGGATGGCTGGACTTCAACATTAATTCTTGTGGCCAGTGAAGCGCTGCGGCGAGTGCAAGCCGTTGCCAGGGCTCAGCGTGCCGAACGCCTCGCGATTGAAAGCCAAGGGCAGGCGGCCCTTGGCCGCTACATGCTCGAAATGCGTCCCAGCGTGAACAACGCGCTGACCTCCATACTGGGGAACGCGGATTTGTTGCTGCTGGAACCGGAACAAGTGACTGCTGAATGTCGCGATCAAATTCGAACGGTTCACACTATGGCTCTGCGGCTGCACGAAATCATGCAGCGATTCTCATCGCTTGCGGCCGAGATGCGAGCCGGTGAGAAAGAGTCTCAAGGTGATACGCCGGAGGGTTCTCATCATTTGGTATCCGGGTCGTAAGAACGAAAAAGCGGTTCGTAAAGGTAGTCGATACATGGGGATGTCGAGATGTTCGCAGGACGAGAATTTGTCGCACGGGGTGGCTACCGAGTTGCAATTCCTTCTCGGGACTCCAATCGGGAGGCGGAGGTATGTTGAAGAAAATTCTAGTTGTGGATGATTCGCTGGCCGAAATTCGGCTAATGCAAAACATGTTGCAGGAGGGGGGCTTTTATTCCGTAGGCATCTCTGATCCTACAAAGATTGAGGAAGCGATAGAGGAAGAGCGGCCGAACGTGATTCTGCTGGACGTGGTGATGCCGCAGCGGAACGGATTCCAGGCTTGTCGCGACTTGAAGAACCACGAATCGTATTCGCAGATTCCGGTGATCTTAGTGACTTCCAAGACAGCGCCCAGCGATCGCTACTGGGGCGAACAGCAAGGCGCGAATGGCTACGTTGCCAAACCATTCACACCCGATGAATTGCTGAGCGCGGTAAAGAGGTTTGCTTGATGCCGAACGAGCGCGAAAACTTGGTGCTGTCGCACGCGGAACTCGCCGGGGGCGAGTTTCTCGAGAGCGAGTCGCTCGCTGAAGAGCGGCTGCCAGAACGGCAATACTGCGTTTTTCGCGCCGGTCGCGAGCGCTTTTGTTTTTCTGTTCTGGAAGTGGAGGAAGTGGTGGATTGGCCGATCGTGACCCGAGTGCCGCTGGCGCCCGCGTTTCTGATGGGTGTCTTCAACTTGCGCGGAACAATCGTTCCGCTGGTGGACATTGCGTTCACAGAAGGCCGACGTCCCGGTCTACTGCCGAAACACGTGGTGGTTGCAGCATTGAAGAGCGACACGCAGCGCGGGGATTTGCGGCTGGGCATTGCAGCAGATGAAGTGATCGGCACGTATTCCGCAACGGAAGAATCGATGCTCGATCAAGCGCCCGCGGAAGTGCCGCATTGCCGCGGAATGCTGCGGCATGACGACCGGCTTGCGCTGGTGGTGGATCTCCGGCGGCTGACTGATGTTTTTCCGGTTCCGGTAATTTGAAGAATGGTGTCGCGGAGTTTTAGCTGAGCACAATGAGGCCAGTTCTCCGGCCCCTGAAGGTTCAGGATTCGCAGTGCGGGTCGCGCGGTAAACAAGTTCTTTGGAGGAAGTCATGAAAGCTCGTTTGAGTTCGACAATTTGGTTGCTGGTCCTTTGGATCGGCGCCGCACTTTTTGGCGTGCTGGGGCTAGCGTATTACGCCGGCTCACACGCAGCGGTAGGCGCCGATGCCACATCGTTCCCCGGTGGCGCGAATGGCGCGCTGGTCGCGGCGGCCGCGCTGGTAATTCTCGCCGCCGTCTCGCTCATCTATGTGCTGGGCAAGCGCGTGCTGACCCCGGTACAGGAGATTGCCACGTTTTCAGAACGGCTGGTGGCCGGCGACGTACGCGCGCGTGTGGAAATCGGAACCAGTGACGAGTTCGGATTCATCGCGGAGAATTTCAATCGCAGCGCCGCGAAAGTGGCACATGCGGTAACGAATCAACAAGCGCAGGATTCACTTCAGCGCAGCATCACCGATTTGCTCAACACCATCAGCCAAGTGGCGCGAGGCGACTTGAATATTCGCGGCAAGGTGAGCAACGACGCTCTGGGCAACGTCGTGGACTCCGTGAACTTCATGCTCGACAACTTCACCAAGGTTCTAGAACGCGTGCGCAAGGCTGCGGTCGACGTCAGCACCAGCGCGAATCAGATTCTGGAAGCCGCAGACGACATGACCGCAGGCGCTACGCAACAAGACCAGGAAATCACGAACACGTCATCAGCCGTGGAGGAATTAACGGTTTCGATGAAGCAAGTTTCGAACAACGCGGAAGCCAGCGCAGAGGCCGCTCGTCGCGCGCTGGATGCCGCGGAACAAGGCAACCGCGCGGTGCGCGATACGCTGGATGGTATGCAGCGGATTCGCGCTTCGGTGCAAGCGACCGCTAAGAAAATCAAATCCCTGGGTGATCGCTCACTCGAAATTTCGGAAATCATCAACGTGATTAACGACATCACCGAACAAACGAATTTGCTGGCGCTCAATGCTGCCATCGAGGCGGCGCGCGCCGGAGAAGCAGGTCGAGGTTTCGCGGTAGTCGCGGACGAAGTGCGCAAACTCGCCGAACACTCCCGCAGCGCCACCAAGGACATCGCCGCGCTCATTAAAGCCATTCAGGCCGAGACAAACGAAGCCGTCGTAGTAATGGAAGAAGGTACGCGCGAGGTGGAGGTGGGAGCGGGACTGGCGGACCAAGCCGGAAAAGCGCTGGAAGCCATTTCAAGCGTTGTACGCCAATCCGCTGAGCTGGTGCAGGAAATTTCGCTCGCATCGAAGCAGCAGGTACGCGGAACAGAAGGCGTCGCAAACGCCATGCAGATCATTTCCGGCATCACGCGCCAGACCACGCAGGGTGCGCGGCAGACGGCCTCGACCGTGGGCAACATGGTGAAGCTCTCCGAACAGCTCAACGAAGCGCTCGCGCAATTTCGTTCGCAGTCCGGCCGGCCGGAAACGGCTGCATCCGAGGAAACGCGGCCGGCAGCACCAGTGGGGGCGCATCGTTAACGGTGTGCCGGAGTGGTCGGCGAAAAAGCCGGCCGCTGACGCGTGCCGAACATGAAACAACATCTCACTACCGCGCAGCTTACCGAGACGGAACTCGGCGAGATTCGCACATTGGTTGAGCAGCGTTCCGCGATTTTGCTGGATTCTTCTCGCGAGCGCTTCTTTTCATCCCGGCTGCGCGAATATCTCGGCGATAAACATATTGAGAGCGGAACAGAGCTGCTGCAGATCGTACGCGGTTCCGTCGTTGAATACGAAGCGCTGCTGGAACAGCTGCTGACGCAGGAGACTTCTTTCTTTCGCTATCCGGCGGTGTTTGAA
This sequence comes from Acidobacteriota bacterium, assembly GCA_003167215.1. Taxonomy (GTDB): domain Bacteria; phylum Acidobacteriota; class Terriglobia; order Acidiferrales; family UBA7541; genus Palsa-295. The sequence goes on from PMTV01000047.1 coordinate 124,110, forward strand.
GCGCTGAGGAAAAAGATTCTGCCCGAGGTGCAGGAGCGGAAATTCTGGCAGGACCCGCGGGCGCTTCGCATATGGAGCGCGGGATGTTCGACGGGTGAAGAACCCTGTTCGATAGCGATGACGCTGAGCGACACGCTGCAATTTGCGGAGGCGTGGCAGATTGAAATCCTAGCCACCGATATCAGCCGCCGTGCGTTGTCCCACGCCGAACGCGGAATTTACGGCAAGCGCAGCTTGCAGGATGTTTCGCCGGCACAGCTGGAAGCGCATTTTTTGGCAACGAAACATGGATATCAAGTGAGACCGCGAATTCGAAAGATGATCTCGTTCGTGCAGATGAATCTCGTCGAGCCGCTGTACTTCGGCAAGTTCGACTGCATTTTTTGCATGAACGTGCTGATGTACTTTTCGGAAAAAAGGCGGCTCGCGATCCTGCGCCGCTTTTATGACGCGCTGGAGCCCGGCGGATATTTTCTGCTGGGCCACTCGGAAACGCTTTCGAATGTTTCGCTGAATTTGGAATCCATCAGGCTTGGTGATTGCTTGATTTATCGCAAGCCCGTATCTGCCGAGGCGCCACGGACGCTGGCCTTCGCGGAGGAACGGCCGTGAACGTGCCAAACCAAGAATCGGTGGAATTGTTCCTCCAGGAGGCTTCCGAGAACCTCCAGTTTCTGCGGGAGTACTCCGGCATGCTGCAGGAGCCGCAAACTAAACCTGAAGATCTCGAGAAACTTTACATCGCTTCGCACACACTCGCGGGAACTTCCGCGAGCTACGGATTTCCTCAATTTTCGGAAGTATCCGCAAAGATGGCGCACATTTTCCATTACGCCATGAACGCCACGTTAACCGCGGACATGCACGGGCCTCTCACTGAATTCATTTCAGACGCAATTTCGGTGCTCGAATTCGATTTGCTGCAAATCAGTTCGAGTGGCGCCGAAACAATGGAGGATCTCGCCGCCTTCAAGCAGCGCTATTCGTTCGCATTTCCCGCCGAACCGTCCGAGTCCAAGCAATACTCCGATGACGAATACGGTGGCGCAACAGCTGGCGGTGATCCCGGTGACGGGCAGTCCGTGCCCGCAGTCTTTCCATCGCCTTCCTATGCCGACAAGCTGCCGGCCGACGGGGAAGTGCCTGACGAGGTTCTCGAATTTTTCATTCCCGAGGCTGAAGAGCACTTGCAGGCGGTGACGGAATGCCTGCTCGCGCTCGAAGCGAACCCGAAGGCCGAAGACATTCACCGGTTATTCCGTTCGATGCACACGGTAAAGGGCTCGGCCGCTCAAGTCGGACTTCACCGCCTTTCCGCCGTGGCGCATCGAGTGGAGGATTTAATCGGCGAGTTGCGAGATGGAGCGCTGCAACCCAACGCCAGCATCATCGATATTTGTCTCGAGTCCGTCGATGTGCTGAAAAAGTTTCTGCACCGGCAATGGTCGAGCGATACAGAGATGCGCGCTGCGGTCGATATGCTTCTCGCGAGAATTGAGGACCTGGCACCTGAAGGCGCGCCCGACGCGAAGGCCGAGACCACTCACGGCGCTGCGGCAGCACCGGAATCAAGGGAGGAGCCGACAGTTGAAGGGCAGGCGGCTGCTCCGAGTTCCGCCGCTGCGCAGGTATTGCCCCATGCGAAGTCCGTGCGCATTTCGCTCGAGCGCCTTGACCGTATGATGAACGCGGTCGGAGAGCTGGTCATAAACCGAACGCGCATGCTGGGACGCCTGTCCGAACTCGCGAAACTGGTGGAGATCCTAAATTTTTCGAAGAGACGCCTTTCGGGAAAAGTCGGCGATTTTCAGGAAAAGCATGAATTCAGCCGCATTGGAGGAATTCGGAACTTTGGCGTCCATGCGCCGCAGATGGACACGTTCCGCGGCACCTTGGGAAACATGCCGGCCATCATGTCCAGCGATTTGCTGGAGTTTAGCGACTTGGAGATGGATCGCTACGACGACTTCAACATATTGTCCCGCTCCTTAACCGAAATATCCGCGGACGTAACTGAAGTGCTTACCCAGCTCGAAGGATTCATGGGAAGAGTGGACTCGGACATCGACGAGTTCACAAAACTAGCTCATCACTTGCAGGACGAGATCACCGCTGCGCGGATGGTGCCGATTGGCAACCTCTATACGCGGCTTTCGAGGACGGTCAGAGACGCGTCCAAGGCGGCCGGAAAACCAGTGGAACTTTCGCTGGAAGGCGCGGAGACGGAACTCGACAACAATATCATCCAGCACATTTCGGATCCGCTGATTCACCTGGTACGCAACGCGGTTGCGCACGGGCTCGAAAATCCGCAGGCTCGCCGGCAGAGTGGAAAATCCGATAAGGGGCGCGTGGAAGTGCGCGCTTATCACCGCGGCAATCACATTTTCATCGAAGTCGAAGACGACGGTCGCGGAATTGATTACGACGGCGTCCGCCGACGCGTGATCGAGTCCGGCGCCATGTCGCCGCTTGCCGCAGCGGAGCTGAGCGAACGAGAACTGCGCGAATTCATCTTCCGGCCGGGATTTACAACCGCTTCTTCGATGACTGAACTCGCCGGCCGGGGCGTTGGCCTGGATGTGGTGCGCGCAAATGTCCATGCGCTCAACGGTGAAATCGAAGTTCGTTCGGAGCCGGGCCGCGGCGCGTGCTTCACGGTCAAAGTTCCTCTGACGCTGATTATTTCGCAAGCCTTGTTCGTGCGTTGCGGCAGCGCCGTGTTTGCCTTGCCGCTGGCAGTGATTGAGGAAATTCGGCGTCTAAAGCCGGCGGAAATTGAAGACGTGGGCGGCAGGCTTCTCACGCGTGTGCGCGATGTTGTCACGGAAGTCGTCCGGCTCGATCTGCAGCTTGCGCTTCCTCCGCTCGAACCGGTAAACGGCTATTTTCACATGGTCATCGTAAAGGTAGCCGGCAAGCAGGTGGGTGTGGTGGTCGAAGAAGTTTTGGGCAAAGACGAAATCGTTATCAAGAACCTGGGAAATTATTTGCGGCGGGTGAAACTCTTCCCCGGTACTACGATTGCGCCGGATGGAAGTTTGATTCTGCTCATTGATTTGAATCGATTGGTTTCGAACGATACAGCGGAACGCCACGCCCTGCCCTCGTCTTCTCCGGCCGCGCGCGTGTTTGCGCCGGGCGCAGAAGCCGTAGCCGCCGGCAATATCCCAGCGGCGGCGGTCGATCCGGTGGAAAATGATCGCGTTGTGGTGGTTGCGGATGATTCCATCAGCGTCAGAAAGTTTGTCGGACGCATGCTCGAAAAGGCAGGCTATCGCGTGAAGCTCGCTTCTGATGGCCTGGAGGCCTCCGAAATCATCGCGGAATTTGGGTGTCATCTGCTGATCACCGATCTAGAAATGCCGCGCATGAACGGCTACGAACTGCTGGCGCATCTCCGTCAGGATCCGGTGACGCGGCGGATTCCCGTGCTTGTGGTTACCTCTCGAGCAGGTGCAAAGCATCGCGATCGCGCCATGAAAGAAGGCGCTTCCGGATTCTTAACCAAGCCGGTGCAGGAAGATCAGTTGATTTCAACCATCGAAAGTTTGATTGACCCGGTGAAACCGAAGGGCCGGCCAGCGCTGAGGGTGCCGGTGCGGCAGGATTGAAATGATTAAGAGCCCTGAAAAGAAAATTCGAGTGTTGGTGGTGGATGACTCCGCGTTTATGTGCAAGGTGCTTCAGGAGATCATCAATGCCGATCCTCAGCTCGAAGTGGCGGGGCAAGCTCGGGACGGGCGCGACGCGGTGGCGCTCGCGGAATCGTTGCGGCCCGACGTAATCACCATGGACATCAATATGCCGCACGTGGATGGCTTGCAAGCCACCGAAATGATCATGTCGCAGCATCCCAGACCGATCGTCATCGTGAGTTCTGAATCTCGAGAAGGCGCTTCGAGCACTTTGCGAGCGCTTGAGCTGGGCGCAATTGATTTCGTTCCCAAACCTTCCAGCGGCATCGATTTGGATATGCGCAGCGTGCGCGACGAACTGACTCGTAAGCTCAAAATGGCCGCGAAGGTTCGCGTAGTGCGCACCGCCACTCGCGGAAAAGCCCCGACTCCACCGGTGGACGTTCCAGCCAATAGGAAATCTGGGGCCGATGCGTCGGTTGCGTCTCAGAACGGCGGAAAATTTCCGATTGTCGTTATCGCGGCGTCTACGGGCGGACCGGCCGCGGTGATGCGCGTGGTCGCGGGGTTGCCGAAAGATTTTCCGGGAGCCGTGCTTTTGGTGCTGCATATGCCGGCAGCGTTTACAAAGCCTTTTGCGCTGCAGCTGGCCGAGGTTTCGCAATTAACGGTAAAAGAGGCGGAGGCGAACGAGTCCGTGCAGCCAGGCATAATTTATCTGTGTCCGGGTTCGCATCACCTGAGAGTTTCCCCCACCGGGAAAATTATGCTGGACCCGGGGATGAGAATCGAAGGTTACCTTCCCTGTGCGAACGCTGCGCTTGAAACAGTCGCGGCATATTCGCGGCTTATGGCTATCGCCGTGGTGTTAACCGGCATGGGTAACGATGCCGCAAAGGGTGTGAAGTCCGTGAAAGCCAACAGCGGTTACGTGATCGCTCAGGATGAGGCGTCTTCGGTGATCTTCGGCATGCCCGCAGAGGCCATTAAGACGGGCGCTGTAGACGAAGTGGTGGATATAAACGAAATCAGCGCGGCGATCGAAAGACGTGCAACGAAATTCGGCAAACTGGTTCCGGTCGGAGCGTCATGAAGATTGCGGCCCAGGAGCCGATAAAATCGCGCCGGATTCGCCGGTCGGAAGCGGTAATTCTGTTTACCGTGGCAAACCAGCTCTTTGCCATCGCTGCAGATTCGGTGCAGGAAATTCGAAGTACAGACAGCTTGGGCGCAGCATTAGAGATAGAACAGCAGGAAATTCTGAAGGTGCGCCACACAATCGAGCGTAACCACAGAACATACTTTGTGGTAAACGCATGCGCGCACTTCGGATTAAGAGTGGTGCGGCCCACGTTAGTTCTGATCTTGAGGCAAATTCGCGTGGCCGTGCTCGTGGACAAAATCGAACGCATGACGGAAATTTCGGCGATTCACGCCCTGCCGCGAGCTTTTATCGGCGCGGAATGCCAATGGTATCGCGGACTGGCATACGTCGAGGACCAGGTGATACCGGTGGTCAGTCCGACGGGATTTTTGACGGCGAATGACTTTCAGCGGCTCGACGGTGCAATGGCGGAAGCAGCGTCACATCAATCGTTGGAAGGGGCCATACAGATATGAGCGGCAGCGACAACACGAATGCCAAATCATACGTCCTGGTCCAAATTGGAGACCGTCGATTTGCGATGTCTGCTGTGACCGTTTCAGAGCTGGCGCCGCCAGTCCGGCTGCACCAATTTCCGCAGACGTCGCCTTTGGTAGCGGGAGTAATCGTCCGACGTGGCCGAATCGTGCCGGTATATGACGTCAGCCGGATATTGGCCGGCAAAAATTCTCCAGCGCACCGATTTTATCTGGTGGCATCTCGTGAGTTCGACTCATTCAGTGAGCCTAGCGCGATTCCAATAGATGGCGAATGCGAGCTTGTGACCGCTCCGATACAACCCTCAGACGCGAACAGCCCAAACTATATTTCGGGCAGGCTGACGATCGGCGAAGAGAATATCGAGGTTCTGGACTTGAACGCACTGGTGACATCGGCGCCTGCCGAGCCGAATGAGTTCGGTTACGCGGACCCCCGGGGATGAGCATGCTGCCAAATCTCCCGAAGATTCTGCTGATCGACAGCAATGTCTATTTTTCAAAACGTCTAACTGATGCTTTGCAGCAGCAGGGCTTCGAAATCGTCCCGAGCACGCAGGCAGCGTACGCGCTTACCATGCTCGAATGGAATGCTCCTACCGCGATCCTTTGCTCTACGAATTTGCGCGACATGGGCGCGCTCGAAATGGCCCCCATTCTACGCGCGGATCCTAAGACTGCAAACATTCCGCTGATCGCGATCGGGGGAGGCGGAGGAGATCAGGCGTTGCTAGAAGCATATCGCGCGGGTTGCGATGATTTCGTGGACCGGCGAAGGTCCCCTGCGGACATTGCGGCGCATGTGCGGAGTTTCCTTTTGAGCCGGCAGGAGGGCTTTCAGCCCACGCAGATGCTGTCGACCGCCGACACGGACTTGAGCGGCAGTCTTTCGCATCTGGATCTCCCGGGTGTGATCCAGATGCTCGAACAGGCGCGCCAAACAGGCGGGCTGCACGTCAATGCCGGCGAGACCGACGGCATCATTTTTTTTGAAGCGGGACAAATTTTTCACGCCGAATGCGGGACGGCGTTTGGCGACGAAGCCGTAACAGAAATCGTCAAAACGTGCCAGGGAGCGGTGAAGGGCGTTTACAAATTCGTGTACGGAGCAAGCGCAGCGCAGCGGACTGTACTGCGATCCGCGACCGATCTTTTGCTTGATGCCATGCGGGAATTCGACGAAGGCGAACGCGACGAGATCGAGAAGGAAGTGTCATGAGCGAAATACAAAACCCAACTGCTGCCCGGACCCCAACGGTCTATTTCATCGACGATAGCGCGACCATGCGCGAAGTGATAAAGATCGCTTTTCGGAAGGAGAATATCCACGTTATCACCTGCGCGGACGCCGCTTCGGCGCTCGAGCAGTTCAACCAGATCGCTCCGGATGCGGTAATTACCGACGTGATCATGCCGGACAAAGACGGTTACGAAGTTTGCGAATTCATCAAGCAGCACTATCGATTCGGCAAGACGCCGGTAATTTTGATGTCAGGTGTCGTCAACCGGTCGGTTGCGGAACGCGCCACGGCGGTGAAGGCCGACGAGTTGATACGGAAGCCATTTCAACCGCAGGATCTGATCGTTCGCGTCAAGAACCTGCTGCATCCCACAATGTCCGGCGCGCCTCGCGGGATCGAGAGCGAGGATGCGGCTGAGATATCGTCACGAATGGCGTCACGCGCGTTGACCGGCTTGTTTTCCCCGAGTCCCGCGAACGCTTCCGCAACCGTTACGGTTGCTCCGCCGTTTGCTCCTTCGGCTCCTGCTCAGGCTGCCCCAACCAGGAACCGTTCACTTCCGGAGGCGACGGTCTCACGCACCGCAGTGCAATCAACTACGGAAATTCAGAAATTACGCAACGAGCTTCGCCGCCTCGAGCTTTTTGTTAAAAAAGTGCAGGCCGAACTCGAAGCTGAGCACCAATATTGCGCGGCGCTGGAAGCCCATTTCAAAGCACTGCAGGAATCCGAAGACTCGCGTTGAACCCGGCTATTTAATCAAGAGCCTTGGAATGCAGGAATTCGCGCGCAACCTCGGCAATGTCCCGGTGTTCCCCATCCACGGCATAATTCATCTTTCGCATTTCCGCGTCGGAAATCTTTCCACCCAATTCTTCAATAGCGGAACGCATTTCCGGAAAACGCGCGAGCGTATCCTGGCGAACGATGGGCACTGCTTCGTATGGCGGAAAATAATGTTTGTCATCATCGAGAATCACCAGATCGCGCGCCGCGAGCAATCCGTCGGTTGAATTCCCGGCGACTAAATCCACCTGCTTATCCAGCAGCGCGCGATAGAGCAACCCCAGATCGAGGATGCGCGGGGTCGAGCTGAATGCCAGCCCATACACTCTTGCAAGACCGGTATATCCGTCCGGGCGCTCCATGAACTCGTATCCAAATCCCGCTCGCCATTGCGGAGTGTACGGTCCAGCGTCGTCAATGGTCTTCAGATTCAATCGACGGGCATCTTCGCCGCGCACCACAATTGCAAACGTATTATTGAAGCCAAGCGAAGGCATCACCTCCATTCCAAAGCGCTGCTTATATTCGCTTTTCACGCGAGCGAATACGGTCGAAGGGTCACTCTGAATCGGGTCATGCAGAATCGCGGTCAACGCCGTGCCGGTGTATTCCACGTACGTGTCAATTCGGCCGGAGAGCAGCGCCTGCTGGCAAATGTAGGAACCAGCCAGATAAAAGCGCCTGATGACCGACCGATGAAGGCGAGCCTCAAGATGCTGCGCAACGATTTCGGCAAGGAGCGCCTGCTCGGAAAAGTTCTTGGAACCGATAACGATGGTGTTGCGCGTCCCGTTGTAGCAGGAGGCAAGCAGAAGTGTCAGGCAAACGATGGCAACACTTCGCCGTGCAATCATGATTGCGCAGGCCGCAGCCTACGCTCCAGCAAGCTCAATATAAAATCAGCCAGGAGTGCAAGCGCAGCGGCCGGAATCGCTCCAGCGAGAATCAACTGGTCATTCACCATTGCAAGTCCGCGAAAAATGAATTCGCCCAGGCCGCCGGCGCCCACCGCAGCCGCAATCGTCGCGATGCCGATGGTGAGTACCGTCGCAACGCGCACGCCCGCGAGGATTGTCGGCACGGAAAGAGGAAGTTCGACTTGGAACAAAATCTGGTTTTCCGTCATCCCCATCCCGCGGGCCGCTTCCCTGACCGCTGCATTCACACTGCTAATGCCTGTAGAAGTGTTGCGAATAATCGGAAGCAGTGCGTACAACATCAGAGCGGTGATCACCAAACGGTCTGCGCGATCCCCGAGCCACGGCACCGGTAACAAGAACCCGAATAGCGCGAGGCTGGGAATTGTCTCGGCAATATTCGCTCCGCCCAGGATCGGCTTCGAAAGCCAGGGATGGCGCGTGACGATAATTCCGAGCGGAACGCCGATGGCGACCGCCAGCAGCATGGATATGCTAACGAGCCAAATGTGTTCGAGCGTGGCCTGCCCGATTTCGTGCTGATGCCGGATAAAGAAATCAATGAGGTTCATTCGCCCTCTCGGCTTCTTCGTACATCCGAAAATTCGCAACGTACGCAGCGGCCGCGGGCTCCTGAGCCGACAAAAACTCCCTGGCCGAAAAGATTCCGGCCAAGTTTCCCCCGTCGAGCAATGCGATCCGCGTGGCAAGCAGCAGAGCTTCGCCTACATCATGAGTTACCATCACAATC
>PMTV01000015.1 GCA_003167215.1 Acidobacteriota bacterium
TTTGCGTCGAACTGTCCGAGAAAGTTCCGGTCGCCGTGAACTGTTCTGTTGCGCCCTTTGCAATTGAAGGATTCGCCGGCGTCACCGCTATCGATACCAGCGTCGCTGCCGTTACCGTGAGAGTCGTTGAGCCGGTAATGCCTGCGGACGTAGCCTCAATCTTGCTCGTTCCTGCCGCCACCGCTGTGGCCAGCCCACTCGCGGCAATCGTCGCCACAGTCGTCGTCACCGAACTCCAGGTAGCCGTGCTGGTCAAGTTTTGCGTCGAATTATCCGAAAACTTGCCCGTAGCCGTGAACTGTTCCGTCTTGCCATTCGCAATCGAAGGNNTTCGCCGGCGTCACCGCAATCGACACTAACGTCGCAGATGTCACCGTGAGAATCGTTGAGCCACTGATGCCTGCGGACGTAGCCTCAATCTTGCTCGTTCCTGCCGCCACTGCTGTGGCCAAGCCGCCTGCGGCGATCGTCGCCACCGTGGTAGTCACCGAACTCCAGGTAGCCGTGCTGGTCAAATTCTGCGTGGAACTATCCGAGAACGTTCCCGTCGCCGTGAACTGTTCCGTCTTGCCTTTCGCAATCGAAGGGTTCGCGGGCGTCACCGCAATCGACACCAGTGTAGGCGCAGTCACCGTGAGATTCGTCGACCCGTCGACGGCTCCCGAAGCAGCCTGTATCTGGCTCGCTCCTGTCGCCACTCCTGTGGCCAAGCCGCCCGCAGTGATGGTAACAACGCTGGTAGTCTGCGAAGTCCAAGTCACCGAGCCTGTCAAGTTCTGCGTGGAATTATCCGAAAAAGTCCCCGTCGCCGTGAATTGCTGCGTCGTGCCCTTGGCAATCGAAGGACTTGCTGGCGTCACCGCTATCGATACCAGCGTTGCGGACGTCACCGTCAAAATCGTCGAGCCAATGACGCCTCCTGAAACAGCGTTGGTAGCGGCTGCGCTGACGCCGGCGGATCCTGCGATTGTTGCCTCAATTTTGCTCGTTCCTGCCGCTACTGCTTTGGCCAACCCGCCCGCTGTAATCGTTGCCACGTTCGGATTCTGAGAACTCCATATTACCGAGGCGGTGAGATTCTTCGTCGAGCCATCGGCATAGTTCCCGGTCGCCGTGAACTGTTCCGTCGTTCCGGCCGCGATGGTTAGATTTGTTGATGTCACAGAGATAGAGCTAAGCGTCGGTGCAGCGAACGGCGGCATACCTGCGCAGCTTGACAACGCAACCAAAGCGCAAACGGAAAATAAGACGGAAATCCATCGAACACTAGGATGCGGCAGACCCACCATGATTGAAAACCCCCGAACGATTTGAACTTTCTGGCGCTCTGTGCCGCATCTGCGCGCTCGCACAGGTCTATCTCAGGCAAAACCGACACTACGGGTTGGTACAGGGAGGGACGGCCAACTCCGCAATTATAGCAATCCCTCAGTTTCAAATGAAAGACCCCAAAGTCGAATGTGTGGAAAGAGAAACGCCTCTTTGCTCCAGTTTCGCCCCACGGCTGATTTGTATCGAACTGTGTTTTAAGCGCCATCGAAGCCGTTATAATTCGCCAATGGAATTGGACTTCCCGTCAGCCTTGGAATGGCTCCTGGGCCCTGAGCCCATAGACGCCACGCGTCCCGGCCATCTCTGGCCGCGCTGGATTTTCCTCCGCGTCCTGGGTTTGATTTACTTCTCCGCGTTCTATTCCCTGCTGTTTCAAATCAAGGGTTTGATCGGCCCCAATGGAATCCTTCCCGCCACTGATTATCTGAAAGCTGTTGCCGCAGCATTGCCGGCACAAAAATTCTGGTTTGCACCCACCCTGTTCTGGTTCAGCGCCACTGATCGCTCCTTGATGGCCGTCTGCTGGCTGGGAGTCGTCGCGTCTATCTTACTGGTGGCAAATCTCTGGCCTCGCGCCTCGCTCTTAGTCTGTTTCGCTTGCTTCCTGTCATTTGTCTGCGCCGCCCAGGATTTTTCCAACTACCAATCCGACGGCATGTTGCTCGAAGCCGGCTTCCTCGCCTTATTTTTCTCTCCTCCGGGATTTTTGCCCGGCCTTGGACGCGCAAATCCGCCGTCCCGCGCCAGCCTCTTTCTTCTTCAATGGGAATGGTTTCGCATCTATTTCGAATCCGGCGTGGCCAAAATCGCCAGCGGCGACGTTGCCTGGCGCAAGTTCACCGCCATGGACGACTACTACCAGAACGGCCCGCTCCCCACCTGGATTGGCTGGTACGTCCAGCAATTGCCGCACTGGTTTCACGCCTCCGCCGTCTTCTACACTCTTTCGACCGAACTCGTTTTCGTTTGGTTGCTTTTTCTCCCCAGGCGTTTCCGCATTCTCTGCTTTTGTATCGTCACGCCTTTCGAAATTTCCATTATCCTCACCGCAAATTACGCTTTCCTGAATTATGTGGTTCTCCTGCTGGGCTTCCTCTTGCTTGACGACCGCGTGATCGAATGGATCGTCCCGAGCGCAATCCGCGACCGCATCGAAGCGATAACCTCGCTGAAATTTCACAAAGCGCCTGCGACGATCGAAGCGACCGAAAACGAAATCCCGCGCGTCACTTGGCGCGAACGCCTCACCCCTCTGCGCAGAACAATTGCCGCTGCCTGCCTCACCTTCATTTTTTATTGCGCCACCGCCCAGCTTGTCTGGATGCTGTTTCCCAGCGTGCCGCTCCCGCAATCGCCCTTGCGCGCGATCGAACCTTTTCGCATCGCCAATCGCTACGGCCTTTTCGCCGTCATGACTCACGGCCGCTACGAAATTGAATTTCAAGGTTCGCTTGATGGAAAAACCTGGACCCCGTATCCCTTCCGCTATAAGCCGCAGGACATTCACGAAGCTCCGGGAATTTACGCCCCCTATCAGCCGCGCTTCGATTGGAATTTGTGGTTTGCTTCGCTCGGCCCCTGGCGGGATTCCCGTTTCGTCGTTTGGACTGAAGAACGCCTGATTAAAAATGATGGTCCCGTGCTCGAACTTTTCGCCAAAAATCCTTTCGCCGGCGCGCCGCCGCGCCAGGTCCGCTCCGTAATTTACCAGTACTGGTTCACCGACCTGCGCACCAAGCGCGTAAACGGCGACTGGTGGCGCCGCGAACTCCTCGGCGAATACGCCCCCGCCCTCGAACGTACTAGCGACGGAAAAATCGTCATCCTGGATCTCCCCATCACCGAACCCCCCGAACCCTAGCTAGGTGTTGCGCTCGAACTTTCTTGAAGTGCGGTAGGGATCAATGTAGCTCGGGTCTTCAGACCCGAGGACTTCGACCTGCGCTGTTGTCTTTCGTAGCGCCGGCGTCTCGCCGGCTCCTTTGATTTCCTTAACATACACGCCCAGTCCCCGATGGGTCACCTTCAATCTCTACCCTTCACTCATGAATTCCGTAAGCTCCGCAAACGATGCCGCGTCATCCCCAAACGTGAACGTGCCTTTCTCCATGATCTCGCGAGCCGCTCGCAAAAAGGCTCCGAACGCTGCGCGCGTCAAAGCCGATCCAACGCTGATCCGCCGCACTCCCGCCGCCGCAAGGTTCGCGACAGTCAACCCGCTCCCCTTCCCGCCCGCCAGCACGTTAACTGCGCGCGGCGCCACCGCCGAACAAACCGCGCGGATCGCGTCCAGATCGGGCAACCCGGGCGCGAAAAGCACGTCCGCTCCTGCTTCCGCATAAGCTTCCAATCGCCGTATCGTGTCTTTCAAGTCCGCGCGCCCGTGCAGAAAATTCTCCGCCCGCCCCACCACCACAAACGGAAACGGCAACGCTCGCGCCGCCGCCACCGCCGCCGCAACGCGCTCAACCGCCAGAACGTGATCGTAGATCGGACGATTCGGATCTCCGCTCGCGTCCTCCACAGACCCGCCCACCAGTCCAACCGCCGCCGCTTTGCGTATCGTTTCCGCCACGATCTCCGGCTCGTCGCCAAAACATTTCTCCAGATCGGCAGACACCGGCAAATCGCTTGCCTCCACAATCTCTCGCGCATGCTCCAGCGTCTCTTCTCGGCTCACCAACCCCGCGCCATCCCGCCGTCCCAAAGAGAACGCCACACCCGCGCTCGTCGTAGCCAACGCCTTGAATCCGAGGGAGGTCAGTATTCTCGCCGTCCCCGCATTCGATGGATTCGGAATCACAAACGTCCCCGGCCCGTCATGCAGCGCCCGAAACCGCTTCCCTTTCTCGGCTTGGCTTATCGACATCTCTTTCCTCCGTTTAGACCATTGTTTTTCTTCGCAGAGAATCTTAGATGTTGCCGGCAACTTCCGCACCGTTACATAGTTCGGAAAACGCTGCGCACAGTAGTCAATTATCTGTGTGGTATTATCCGCCCTGCGGTCATGTCAATTGGCAAAATCATCGAGGTGAAAGGGTCGGTCGTCGCCGAGTTTACGTCCACAATTATCCTCGTGGCTTTGCTGGCCTGCGCTACTTCGTTCGGGCAATCTGCGGCCCCTGTGACTGAGCTTCCGACTTTCCAGGTCCGCGGCACGATCCGCGCTTTCAACGATTCTGCCGTTCGTGGGGCCGGAGTAACTTTCGAAAGCCAGAAGATCAGCGTAACCGTGTCTAGCGATAAGAGTGGCTCCTATGAAGCGAACCTTCCGGTTGGTCTTTACACCATGACGGCAAAGCCTGTGGAGCGATACGTGGAAAGGTATCGACGCCCATTATTCCGCGTGGCGTCGCCAACAAGCCTCACTTTCAATATCACCCTTGGCCCAGCAGGTCCGTTCTGCGATTCCAAGAAACCGATGCTCGACCAACCACTGCAGGCCGCCGACGATGGCGTGAGGATCTGCGGCGGTGGGGACTCCTTCCCGGCTCCCTCGCAAGACCAAGACAAGGTTCCGTTTGATCTCTTCATTCAATATGAGACTCGAAGGCCAACAGACCGGGGATACACTTACAACACGGGCGAGCATTTACCCGGTTCCCAGAGCCTTGTTTTCGTGGCCTACAACCTCTTCACACTGCAAGCGGACCATATCGTCTACGATGTGCAGCGTTCAACGCTTGAGGCAATGGGCGATGTTGTCGTGGAAAATGCCGATGGCACGACGCAGCGTGCCGACTCGATGACCTTCAAAATCGAAAACGGCGAAGCGACTCTGCTGCCTCCGCTCCAGACGGACAAGAACACTTTGTCCACGAATGAGTGCTTCGCTAAAGGCGGCCTCGGTATCGTTAGTACGAATCTCTACATCGACTTAAAATCGGACAACAACGAGCTCCTTTTGAGTGCGGGAAATAGGTGGGTCGGTCAGGGCGCGACGACGCAGGAAGTCGCGATTTTTTTCGACAACAAAATCTGGCCTCCACAAGCTCTCCCCAATGGATTTGATCTTAGCAAGAGTGCTGTTATTTCCTTTGAAGGCGACAAAGTTCGGTTTTTTGATTTTGGCAAAATGTCTGGCGGGTATTACAAGAGACCCAAACAGAACTAGACGTTGCTCTCTTGAATCCCTTCGTTTCGACCTCCATCGCGTTTCCCGAAAATGGGAAAGAGCCGTTTCGCAGAGTTATGCTCACAACGTTCACATCCTTGAATTTCGCCGAATCACGTGCTAGCGTCGGTCGTGATTAAAATAGAATATCGTCGAACGCTTCATCAAGACTCAGTTGGGACACTCTGTCAGCCCTCAATCCCTAGCTTCCCAGCTGCAAAAGACGCCTTAGTTTCAAGCGTCCCGGCTGCATTTCTACCCGGTTCTGCCCAATATGTAGAAATGGCTGTAACTTATTCAAAACAAACGATCGCGACGTTTCTACCCGGTTCTAGAATTGCACGTCGGCCGTTCAAATTGTCGCTGAATTTCAGCGCTCAGTCCTCTGCGCCTGCCGCCAAATCCGGCACCCGATCGAGACCTCATGGGCGTTCCTAATCAGCGCCACCCCAACGATCCCCAGGAAGAATCGCGCCCGCCCGAAGTGAGCCCTGAGCTCGTTCTCGCCCACCTCGCCACGCTTTCCGAGCCGGCCAGCATCCGCCAGATCGCTCACGGCATGGAGCTGAAGCATCACGGGCGGCGCTTCCTCCCCCGCGTCCTCCATCGCCTTAAGAAAAGCGGCGATGTGGAAGAAACGCGCGGCAATCGCTACAAATTGCCCGGCGCAAAAGAGACGCAGAAAGCCGCCACAAAGAGGAAAGAGCGTGAGTCGGCTCCCGCGAAGACTGCCGCGCAGGGTCGCTCGCAAAATCAGCCGCTGACTTCCGCCGCGGCGTCAAAACCTCGCCAGGATCCGAATCTCATCCCCGGCAGAATCGTCGCCCATCG
The DNA here is from genome assembly GCA_003167215.1 of Acidobacteriota bacterium. Classification (GTDB taxonomy): domain Bacteria; phylum Acidobacteriota; class Terriglobia; order Acidiferrales; family UBA7541; genus Palsa-295. The sequence continues at coordinate 6,278 of PMTV01000015.1, forward strand.
CGAAGGCTACGCCTTCCTGGTTCCCGATTCTCCCATTCGCGGAATCGACGGCGATCTTTTCATTGGGCGCGACAATTTGGGCGACGCGATGAACGGCGACCGCGTTCTGGGCCGCGTCGAACGCCGCCGCCCGGACGGCCGCGCCGAAGGCCGCGTGGTCCAAATCATCGAACGCCAGCACCCCACGCTCGTGGGTCTTTTCCGCTATGGCGCGCAAGGCAACGTCGTTCTCCCCTACGACACGCGCATCCTGCACGAGGTACTGATTCCTCCCGGCGACGAGCTGACCCGTGCCCTGCGCGAAAAACTGGGCCCTACCGCGGAAAATCAGCCTCTCGCGAATCGCCGCTTACGTCTTCCCGAGCTTGACGGCGCGGTCGTAGACGTCGAAATCAGGCGCTATCCCAAAGGTGGCCTCGCGCCCGTCGGACGCGTCTTGGAAATTCTCGGTCGCCCAGGCGAAATCGGAGTGGACGTCGAAATCATAATTCGCAAGCATCACTTGCCTCACGTTTTCCCCGACGAAGTTTTGGCCGAAGCGCGAAACGAAAAACAGGAAGTCGCAAAGTCCGAGCTCGCGGGACGCCGCGATTTCCGTGATCTCGCAATCGTCACTATTGATGGCGAAACAGCTCGCGACTTCGACGACGCCGTCCGCGTGGAACTGCTCCCGAACGGAAACTTCGAACTTCAAGTCCATATCGCCGACGTCGCACATTATGTTCCGCGCAACTCGGCGCTCGACCGCGAAGCCCATCTCCGCGGCACCTCCGTTTATTTCCCCAATCGCGCGGTGCCCATGCTCCCCGAAGAGCTATCCAACGGCATTTGCTCGCTGAATCCAAAAGTGGACCGCCTGGTAATGAGCGTCGTGATGGAAATGGACGCGACCGGAAAAATGATTCAGTCGGAGTTCTTTTCGGGCGTGATTCGTTCCGCCGAGCGCATGACCTACACCAACGTCAACAAAGTCATCGAAGGCGATCCGGAAATAACCGCGCGCTACGCCCCGCTGGTGCAGGATTTCCGCCGAATGAAAGAACTCGCGCTCTTACTAAACCGCCGCCGCAACGCTCGCGGCTCGATTGATTTCGATCTTCCCGAGCCGGTCATCGAATTCGACAACGATGGACGCATGCTCAGCATCGTCCGCAGCGAGCGCAACATCGCGCACCGCCTGATCGAAGAATTCATGCTCGCGGCCAATGAAGCCGTCGCGCCATACCTGGAAAAGCGAGGAGTTGCTTCGCTCCATCGCGTTCACGAAAAACCTGACCCGAAAAAAGTTCTCGAATTCGAGGAACTCGCCCAGGCTTTCGGCTATTCCCTGGGAGTCGAAGATCTCGCGCAGCGCCGCGTAGCCGTTCGCCACGGCGCGGTCCGCCAGGAGGCGCGAACCGGCCGGGGAAAGCGCGGCCGCATGCGCCCGATGACGGTCACATTGCCCGCCGCCGATGAAGTCGATATTCGTCCGCAGCACTATCAGCGCCTCACGCAGAAAATTGCCGGAAAACCGGAAGAGCGCATTCTTTCCTACCTGATGTTGCGCTCGCTCAAGCAAGCGCGCTACGCCGCCGACGTCCTGGGCCACTTCGCGCTCGCGACGAACGAGTACACTCATTTCACTTCGCCTATTCGCCGTTATCCCGACCTCATCGTTCATCGCGCCCTAAAATGGGCGCTGGAAAATCCTGATGTAAAGCCGATTCGAGCCGCGGTCGAAGACCCTCGCCCGGGCAGGCCTGAATCCGTCGCTATGCTCGGTCCTTATCGGCGCGTGGAACTCCAGGAAATCGCCGTGGAAAGCTCCGAAGCCGAGCGTCGCGCCGATTCAGCGGAGCGCGAGCTGATGGAATGGAAGACCGCGCAGTTTATGGAAAGCCACCTCGGCGAAGAGTACGATGCGCTGATTATTTCAGTGCAGAAATTCGGATTCTTCGTCGAGCTAGTGGAAATTTTCGTGGAAGGTCTCGTCAGCGTGGACCGCCTGGAGGAATTTACGGCCCAACGATGCGCTTATCGCGACCGCGATCATGCGATTGTTTGCGAATCGCATCGAGGATCGCGCGGCAAAAGCGCGCAGGTGATTTTCCACCTCGGTGACCGCATTCGTGTGCGCGCGGAGCGCATTGACCCGTTCCGCCATCGCGTCGAGTTTTCACCGGTTTGAGCCGTCGCGAGATCGGGCGTTATATTGTTGGATTGGAATGGAATTTAACTGAGTTTTTGGGAGGTGAGTATGTCGGCGCGCCAGTGCCCGAATTGCTTCGCGTTTCTTCCGCCAGGACAAGTCGTCGCGTACTCCTATGACTTGGTCTGTCCCTCATGCCAGCATCCGCTGGAAATCTCCGCACTCAGCCGAAACCTCCCGGCCTATGCCGGCCTCGTCGCTGGCGCAATAGTCTGGTGGCTCGCCAGCGCCCACTATTCCGGGCAGCCCGGCGCGCTCGGATGGGTGCTGCCGTTGCTCTTGAGCTACCTCGCTTTCAGTATCGTAGCGCCGCTCGTTTTGATGTTCACCGCCGATCTGACGTTGAAACCTTTGGATTCGATCGTCTTTCAGTATGAAGCTCCCCCATCTCACCATCCTTAGCACTAGTTCTTTAGTAATCTATTTAACCAAATAGTATACCTGGTGGTATCATTGACCGTTTTCTTCACGCATTTCAAACTGGTAAATTATGGGACGCTACTCATCGCTGGTAGGCAAGCGCGTGGAAGCGCACTATCGCACGGCCGATATTCACCTCTCGGCGGTGGGCACACTCGTATCCGACTCGGGGAAGTCCATCTTTCTGGAGGACCGCTTTTCCCTGGGCGGCAGAGAAAAAACCATGCGCGTCGAAATTCCCTATCAGTTCGTGATCCACGTCAGCGAAACGCACGCCGAGCCTTCCCGGCCCACGCCCATTCCGGCGCTCGCCTCTAAGAAAAAATCTTAGCTTCGAGCACAGCCCAAAAAATCGCACTCTTCGAACCGATTCCATCGCACTTTTCCAAAAGCATTCTTGCAGTCGGGCGCGTATATTCGATTCTTATTCCCGGAGGCGTGGATGAAACCAACCGTCGGATTCATGGGGCTCGGGTTGATGGGCATGCCGATGTGCAGAAATCTGCTAAAGGCCGGATTTCCGCTAGTGCTATGGAATCGCACGCGTGAAAAGGCAGACGAGTTAGCTCGCGAAAACGCGCAGTTCGATGTGAAAGTCGGAACAAATCCACGCGAGACGGCTGCAAAAGCTGACGTGCTAATTACAATCGTCAGCGATCCGCCCGCGCTGGAAGAAGTTTTGTGGGGCCGCGACGGCGCGATGGAAGGTTTGCGGCGCGGCAGCACGTACATCGACTCCAGCACAGTTTCTCCTGCGCTCGCCCGCAAAATAGCAGCTGCCTGCACGGAACGAGGAGTCGGCTTTCTCGACGCGCCGGTCACAGGCGGGACCTGGGGTGCCGAAAAGGGCGAGCTCGTTTTCATGGTCGGCGGGGAAAAAGAAGTTCTTGAGCGCGCCAAGCCTGCGCTTCAAACGATGGCGAAACACATTTTTCTTCTGGGACCAAACGGAGCCGGTCAAACGGTGAAACTTGCCATGAATTTGATTCTGGCGTTGCAGGTCGACGCGCTGGCTGAGGCGCTCGCGCTCGTTACGACTGCCGGTGTTCCCGGCGAGCGTCTGATTGAAGTGCTGCAATCCAGCATGGCACGCGCGGGAGTTCTGGACGTCAAAGCACCCCTTATGCTGAAAAACGAATATCCGCCAAGTTTTCCTCTTCGCCTGATGCACAAAGATATTGGGCTCGCGCTCGATCTGGCCAAGCAGCACGCGATAACGCTTCCGGCCGCGGCCGCCGCTTATTCCACCTATGACGCGGTGAAAAAATCCTCGACCGATGACCCGGACTTCGCCGCTGTCGCGCGCTTCTGGAAAAAATCTTAGCGAAGAACCCCTACTTGGCTGTCATGGACGGAGAAAAGCTAAAAGGGAGATCGCGCCCGGTTCGTAGGCCGGCCGGAGCGGCGAGGACTGCGGGAATTGCGTTGACGACGACGGCAGCGGTGGCGATGTCGCCATGTGTGCCTCCGGGAATGAGGAGCGAAAGATTCGGCTCGCCCTTCAATTCGATTGTGTCGGAGGGCTGCTTTGCGCCGACGTACATTTTCAGTTCCATAAAAATTCTCTCTTTACCTGCGGCAGTTCCGCGAGCGATCTGATGCACTCCAGCCACCTGCCCGCTCGCAACCTCCAGAAATTCTGTCTTCACCTCTTCTTCTGCAATCACTGGATTAATGGTCTCTGAAATATCATCCAAGGCGAAGCCCAGCCCATCGGCGACCATGGCAATCGATTCCGGCAATCCGTGATGTTTGATCACGCCGGCGGCAACTTGCGTTCGAAATTCTTCGGGCGTCATGCCCGCGCCGATTTTCCTTTGCAATGGCAGGCGGCGCTTCGAGGCGTCCACGATGCGCACGGCGCTGGCCCAGTCCACTCGTTGCGAAACCGCGGAGAGCGTCAAAACCAGTTTGTCCATCACAAATCCGGGATTCACTCCGGTGCCAAGCAGTGCGACGCCTTCCTCCTTCGCGGCGGAGTCGAGTTGCTTTGATAGGTCCGGGTGTTTTCTCCACGGGTAGGCTAATTCTTCGCAGGTGGACACGATGCAGCAGCCTGCCGCGAGACATTCCAGCAATTGATCCATTACGCTCGGAAGATAGGACGAAGTGGAGTGAACGACGATATCCACGGACTTTCCCAGCGAGGGCCGCGCATCGGCAGAAATGGCGATTCCCCAGGGCGCATCCGGCGCGCCAGTCACTTCACCGAGGTCGCGGCCAACCTTGACCGGGTCTTTATCAATCGCTCCGACGATCTCCAGGGTTGCCTTCTGCCGCATCAAGCGAGCGATGGACGCGCCGATGGGCCCAACACCAAATTGCACCACTCGAATCTTCTTCACTCGCTCCCCCTGGACTGTTGAAGAGCCAATACCTTAAAGTTTTGTGTCAGCGACTGCAACCGGATTCGCGGCCCAGTATTGAGCCGGTTTCCGAGGCGCGTTGATCAGGCTCTGAGTCCATGGCGACGGTTGTCACTGCTTTTGGTTTCTGAGTCTGTATAATGCCGTCACACAATGGCGCTTCCCAGCGGAACCAAGCTAGGTCCCTACGAGATCGTCGCACCTATCGGCGCGGGTGGAATGGGCGAGGTGTACCGCGCGAAGGACATGCGGTTGGGTCGCGACGTCGCGATCAAGGTCCTCCCCGAAGGGTTCGCGAGGGACGCAGATCGATTGCGGCGATTCGAGCAAGAGGCGCGCGCCGTCGCTGCGCTCAATCACCCTAACATCCTGGCGATTCACGACATCGGTGAATTTAACGGCGCTCCCTTTCTCGTTTCGGAGCTTCTGGAAGGGCACTCACTGCGCGAGGAGTTGAACAGTGGCGCTCTTCCAACGCGCCGCGCTGTGGAAGACGCTTCGCAGATCGCGCAAGGACTCGCCGCCGCGCACGACAAAGGCATCGTTCATCGCGACCTGAAACCGGAAAATGTTTTTGTCACGCAGGACGGCCGCCTGAAGATCCTCGATTTCGGGCTTGCGAAGCTGGCAAAACTGCAAGCTGCTGCGGACGAAAACGCAACGCTCGATGCAACGCCACAGGATACGTCCCCTGGCGTGGTTCTCGGCACGGTTGGATACATGTCACCCGAGCAGGTGAAGGGTGAAGCCGCCGACGCGCGCTCGGATATTTTTGCTCTAGGAACTATTTTATACGAAATGCTTTCGGGCCAGCGCGCTTTCCGCAGGGACACTTCGGCCGAGACCATGACGGCGATATTGAAAGAGGATCCGCCGGAAATAAGCACGGCGAGCAAGCCCATCGCGCCGGCAGTCGAGCGAATTGTGCGGCGTTGTCTGGAGAAAAAACCGCAGCAACGATTTCAATCGGCACGAGATCTTGCGTTCAATCTCGAGGGTCTATCCGGAAATTCGGCGACGACCGGATCGACTGTGTCGGCGCAAGAGACAGTGAACGAAACACAGCCGCGCAAGTGGCTCGTGCCACTGGCTGCAGGTCTACTACTGCTCGTCGTTGGGGGAGCGGGAGGCTGGTTATTCCATCGCGGCGCTGGCTCCGCTTCACCGCCCTCGTACCATCAACTTACATTTGAAAGCGGCTTGATCTACGCTGCGCGTTTCGCTTCCGACGGACGCTCGATTTACTACAGCGCGAGCTGGAACAGCCAGCCCGTCCAGCTGTATTCGACGGTCCCCGATAGCCCGGAATCGCGCCCGCTGAATCTGATCAATTCCACGCTGTTTGCGGCATCCCCCTCCGAATTGGCGATTTCACTCGGTTGCACAGATCGGTATATCGGAAACTGCCAGGGCACCTTGGCCACGGTGCCGGTGTCGGGCGGGTCGCCTCGTGAGATTGCGGCGGATACCCTTTCTGCTGACTGGACTACCGACGGCAGCGAGATGGCCGTCATCCGCCAGGTTGAGGGAAAGTATCGCGTGGAATTTCCGCGCGGGAAGGTGATTTACGAGAGCGTTCGCTCGTTGGGGTATTTGCGTATCTCGCCGCGTGGTAACGCGGTGGCATTTGCAGAATTTGTGAGCGTTGATGGCGATGCGGGATTGGTGGTTGCCCTGGACAGAAGCGGAAAGGAGCTCATTCGTACAGCGCCTTTCGTCAGCGTGGAAGGGGTGGCCTGGCCGCCATCAGGCGACGAAGTGTGGTACGCGGCGACCGTAACCGAGGGCTGGGCCGATGCAATTCATGCTCTCTCATTTAAGGGCAAAGAGCGGATTGTTCTTCGGCTCCCCGGGATGCTTCGGCTACATGATGTGTCGCATGACGGTCGTATGCTCATCTCGAGAGAATCGTGGCGCAGTGGGTTGCAATTTCGGGGACCCGGAGACACGAAGGAACGTGACCTCTCCTGGCTCGATTATGCTCAACTGAGGGATCTTTCACCGGACGGCGCGCAGATCGCGTTTGACGATTGGGGATCAGCGGCTGGCGCTTCCGGTCTGGCCTACTTGCGACGAGCCGATGGGTCGCCGGCCGTAAAACTGGGCACATGGTCTGCACCTGTTCTCTCCCCAGACGGGACGCGGGTGTTGGCATCCGAAGCCGCAACAGTGGGCCAGATGCTGCATCTCGCTCTGCTGCCGACTGGAGTGGGGGAAACGCAGGTGCTGAACTCCAGCGGAATCCGACAAATTGCTCAGAAGGGTTGGATGCCCGACGGCAAGACCATCTATTTCGCGAGCGATGACGGTCACGGATGGCGAATGTATGTTCAAGATCTTGTGGGCGGCGCGCCGCGTAATGTAACGCCTTTGATTTCCGTCGAGCCCGCGCACTTCGAGTCCCATGTGGTTTCACCCGACGGCAAATTCGCTTTCGCCCGAGATTTAAGCGGCAAGGGTCAGCTTTATCCGCTGGCAGGCGGAGAACCACAAAGCCTTCCGGGCTGGTTGCCGAAAGATATTTGGATCACCTGGTCGGCAGACGGTCGCTCGGCTTATGTCTACCACGATGAAAAAACCTCGGCGCCCGTGTACCGGCTCGACGTGGCAACCGGGAAGCGGGAGCTTGTGATGACCCTCGCCCCCACCGACTCTTCTGGAGTAACTGCGATTGTAAACGTTCGCATAACCCCGGACGGCAAGTCCTACGCGTATTCCTTTGATCGGGAACTGTCGGACCTTTTCCTGGTGGAGAACGTGCGCTGAGTTTGGCCCGCGGTGCGAAATTCGGGCCGTATGAAATCGTTGAAGCGAGTCACGGCGGCGGAATAATCGCGTCAATCGGTAACCGGTCTCTAGCACGGCACTTGTAGCGTGGAGCCGAGAGCCGCATAATGTGCCGACGCCTCCCGTGACACTCCAGCCCGAAACGCGATCCCCTAAACGAAATTGGCCGCGCAAGACGCTGCAAGTAATTTTGCAGTATGGGGGCAGCGCTCTCGTTCTGTACCTGCTTTTCCGCCTTCTGCCAGGCCGCCAGGTTTGGCAAGCCCTCGGACTTTTACCAGCGCGGCTGTGGATTCTGGTCCTGATTGGGTATCTCGCCGCACACTGCATTGGAGCCGCGAAATACCGGCTGGTCTTGAACTTGGGCGGCGCGGGCATCGGCGCTCGCCAAGCTGCGCGATGTTACTTCGCCGGGCTGTTCGGATCGTTGTTTCTGCCTTCGCTGATCGGCGGAGATATTCTGCGCGTGGCGATGGCACTGCGCGTGGCGAGAAGCAGGGCCGGCGTTCTGCTGGGAAGTTTGGTGGACAGGATTTCAGATTTTACGGCGCTCGTGCTGCTGGCCGCTGTCGGAGCGGCCTTGGTGCCCGGAACGCTTGATTCGCGGAGCCGAAAAATATTCGAGCTTGCGGGCGGGATCGCAATTGTCGGAATCGCTGCTGCCGCGAGCGCGATTGCAATGCTTCCTGTGAGGCGATTTTCCTATCGCATGAGGCGAAGGTTCGTCCGGTTGCGAGGCGCGGTTCATTCAACCGTAAAGCAGCCCGGAGCAATGGTGAGAGCGCTGAGCATGAGCGTCACTGTGCAACTGATTTTTATCGTTCTCAACGTTGTGCTAGCAAACGCGTGCGGTTTGCATCTTCGCTTCCGCATATGGCTGTTTGCGTGGCCCCTGGCAAAACTTTCAGCGGCTATTCCGATCACGCAAGCCGGCATCGGAGTGCGCGAAGCTGCGCTAGCGGCCTTGCTCGTTCCATTCGGCGCGACAGCGGTGCTGGCAGTTGCTTCGGGACTTGCCTGGGACGCAATCTCGATTGGTGGGGCAATAGCGGGAGGAATTTTTGCCCTACTCGCTGGGCATTTCCGGCCTGGGACGAAGAGCGGGAAGGGAGCTTAAACTCGGAGCAGGCGTCGCGGAAAACAAATATCGCTGCTACGCCTAGGGTATCTTAGAACCGTGAGCGGGTAGAGCGAATGAATTCGCGAAGCGCGGCGACGTTTGGCCCGTAAGATCCGACACGGCCGGCATCCACTGGCAAGCCCAAGAACTCAGCCTTCTCGATACTGAGGCCCGCATCGTCGAGTTCAGCCAGGCTATAGCCTTCCGTGGGCACCAAGCGATTGCGACGAGACAAGTCCACAGGGCGCGGCGGCCGGTGCGTGCTGCCTGGTTTTCTTACGATATTGAAGAAATCGTCCCAGTCTCGCCTATTCCACATAACTCCTCCCGTTGTCCGGGTAAAGCTTTGATGCACCGCAACAGCTTCAGGTCGCTTTCAAATTCGCACCCACAACAAGCCCGCTTGGACTGAGTGTTGCAGATAATAACCCCCGATGTAGTGGAAAGTCGCGTCTGAATTCGGGCTGTTTCCTTTGAGTTATCGCACGATTGGCCCCCCCCCGGCGTTGCGCCCCGTGTGTATCACAGGGACTGCGGCTTGTAAATTATTGCTTTGGCGCGCCCTCAGATCTCGAACCGCGAACATTAGGAGCCGACGAACGCCGCCGATGGCGACGCCTACACAGCCGGCCCGGGTGGCTGTTATACTTTTAAGACGTTAAGGGACCATGCAAGCCAAGTGAAATTCGTATGAGCAACCCAGTCATCGTCGTGCATTACCACGAAGCGTGGCTCAAGGGCCGCAACCGGCGTTTTTTTCTGCGCAAACTTTCCACCGCGCTGCGGCAGTCGTTGCAGGGCATCTCCATAGATCGCATCGAGAAGCCGGGCGACCGATTCGTGGTCTCGCTCGGTGATGGCGCGTCGCAACACGAAGCGATTGCTCGCGTGGAACAGGTTTTAGGAATTGCGTTTTACGCGCTCGCGCGCACCGTGGAACGCAACAGGGAAGCTATTTGTCGGGCGGCCTGGGAAGAAATCGAGCCTCTGAGTTTCACGAATTTTGCCGTTCGCGCAAAACGCAGCGACAAATCGTTTCCTGAAACGAGCCTGGAGGTGGAAGCGGCCGTGGGACGTCATCTTCTGGAAAAGCTTCGCGCGCAAGGACGCAACGTGAGCGTGCGTTTGAAAGATCCGGAACTGACCTGTTACGTCGAAATTACTTCCGGACCCGCGCTGGTATATGCCAGGAAAATTCCCGGGGCTGGTGGGCTTCCTGCGAACACCGCGGGGCGGATGATGTGCCTGCTATCGGGGGGTTACGATTCAGCGGTGGCCGCGTACCACATGATGAAGCGCGGCGCGCATTTAAGCTTTGCGCATTTTTACGGGTCGGGCGCGATGCCCGGAGAATCTTCGCTGCACGTGGCTAGCGGGCTTGCGCGGCAGCTGGTGCCGTATCAATTTCACGCGAAACTTTACCGCATACCGTTCGAACCGATACAACGCGAGATCGTGCGGTACGCTCCTGAAAATTATCGCGTGCTGCTCTATCGCCGAATGATGCTGCGGATCGCTGAAGTGCTCGCAAAACGCGATCGCGCTCTGGCACTGGTTACCGGCGACAGCCTGGGCCAGGTAGCGTCACAAACTTTGCGGAATCTTGTGGCCGTGGATGCCGCGTCGCGCATGGTTGTGTTCAGGCCGCTTATCGGCACGGACAAAATAGAAATCATGGCCACGGCGCAGAAAATCGGGACGTACGATATTTCGTCCGAGCCGTTTCACGATTGCTGTCCCGTTTTTCTTCCGCGCACGCCGGCATTGTACGCCTCCGCGGAAGACCTCGACGAGGCGGAATCGGGACTGGATGTACCCGGACTCATTACTCTGGGCTTGCGAAGCGCGACGCTGGAACAATTTCATTGCACTGGCAGAGAGATTAAGAGCGAAATTTCGCATCCCGGAAAATTTTCCGGGAAGAAGAGCATCGCGACGGCGTGAGCAGAGCAATCAGAAAATAAAAGGGCGCTGAATCTCTCAGCGCCCTGCTTGCAATTGCTCAATCATTCAAACAAAAGCTTTTGTTAGCGATCTCTTCCTCCACCGCCATATCCCCCGCGGTCGCCGCCACGACCTCCACCGCCTCGTCCGCCACCACCACCGCCGTGGCCGCCTCGTCCGCCACCTCCACCGCCCCCGTGACCGCCGCCGTGTCCACCGCGTGGACCTCCACCACCACCGGAGCCGCCACCTTCGCGTTGGGGACGAGCTTCATTCACCACCAGTGCGCGTCCCAGAAAATCCTTGCCATTGAGAGCGGCGATTGCCTTTTCAGCTTCCGCATCATTGCCAATTTCCGCGAAGCCGAATCCCCGAGGTTGCCCTGTAAAGCGGTCGCGCAACAGCGTGAGTGAATCTGGCGTGACACTAATTTCGGCAAACAGCGCCGCCACCTGCTCTTCCGTAGCCTTGAACGACAGATTGCCCACGTACAATTTCTTCACGGTCGTTCTCCTTGCGCCCCTGACCATCGCCAGGGCGCGTAATGCGAAGCTGAAGAGACAGGATCTCGGCGCGGGCGGCCAGGTCCAGCCACACCCGGCTGAAGCGAGCGCTCCAGCAACTCACGAGCATCTTGCGGCAAGTGCTCGCGGCAGTCAACCACCGCGTCCGGAAAGTGGCGGCCCGCCTCGGGGTCCGGTGGAACCCGGAAAAGTGGTAGGATGCGGCCAGAATTCCTTCGGCCGAAATGTGCGACGGGAGCCAATGTGCGCGGCACGATGATGGATTTTCCGCTGACGATTCAGCCGATCCTGGAGCGCGCCGGAAAATTATTCCCCGCCGTGGAAATTGTATCGCGCCAGCCGGACCGTTCGCTTAAATCCACTACATATGGAGAGATCTACCTGCGTTCACGGCGACTGGCCCGTGCGCTTGAACTCGCGGGAATGGCGCGTGGCGACCGGGTCGCCACGCTAATGTGGAACCACTCGGCACATCTCGAGGCTTATCTCGGCGTGCCGGTGTCCGGCGGCGTTTTGCACAGCTTGAATCTGCGGCTTCATCCCGACGAGCTTGCTTACATCGCAAATCACGCGCGTGACCGGTATCTGATCGTTGACGACGTCTTGCTGCCCGTTTACGAATCCTTCCGCGCGAACGCGAATTTCGAACGCGTTTTCGTGGTGCCGTTCAGCGGCGGGAAGATTCCGCGTGCACACGAAAACTACGAGGATTTTCTTTCCGCTGCGGACGATGAATTCGTTTATCCGCTGTTGGAAGAAAACGAAGCGGCGGCTATGTGTTTTACCTCTGGCACTACGGGAAAGGCCAAAGGCGTGGTCTATTCTCATCGAGCGCTGGTGCTGCACAGCTTGACTCAAAGTCTCACGGACTGCTTTGGCATCAGCCACAACGACGTTTTGCTGCCGGCATCGTCCATGTTTCACGCGAATGGCTGGGGCTTGCCTTTCACGGCAACCATGGTTGGCGCAAAGTTGGTTTTACCCGGGCCGCACGTGGACGCGGAAAGTTTGCTTGATCTGATAGAAGGGGAAAAGGTCACGCTGGCTTGCGCCGTGCCGACAGTTTGGTTTGGTGTGCTCGCCGCTCTTGAGAAGTATCCTGGACGGTGGAAAATAGCAAACCCTGTGCGAATTATCTGCGGCGGCTCCGCCGTTCCCGAATCGCTTTTGAGGGGCCTCGACCGCTTCGGTTTTCACATCACCCATCTTTGGGGCATGACCGAAACTGCCCCGCTGGCCACCACCGGGCTTATCAAGTCCACACTGGCCCATTGCACGGAGGACGACAAATATAAAATCCGCGCGAAGCAGGGGGTTCCTGCGCCGTTCGTCGAACTGCGAGTGATGGGCGCGCAAGGCGAAGCGCCGTGGGACGGCGCCACGTCCGGGGAGCTGGAAGTTCGCGGCCCCTGGATCGCCGCAACTTATTTTGAAGCGCCGGAAACCGCCGATCGCTGGACTGCCGACGGATGGTTTCGCACCGGCGATGTAGCCACCATCGATAATGAGGGTTACGTTAAAATTCTTGACCGCAGCAAAGACCTCATCAAATCCGGCGGCGAATGGATTAGCTCTGTTGATCTTGAAAACGCGCTGATGTGCCATCCCGGCGTGCGTGAAGCTGCTGTGATAGGAGTGGCGCACCCGAAATGGCAAGAGCGCCCTTTGGCTGTGATCGTCGCGAAAGAAGGGGTCTCCGTGCAGCCGGAAGAGTTGCGTGAATTTCTGGCCACAAAGTTCGCGAAGTGGCAATTGCCCGATGCATTTGTTTTCGCTACGGAAATTCCACGGACGTCCGTAGGCAAATTCCTCAAGACGAAATTGCGCGAACAGTACGCGAATTGGAACTGGGGTCGATAGCGGGCAAAAAACAACACAGTACGCGAAGTCCCCTCCAAGAATAGATCTCGGGAGGGTTTTACGTGCGGTAGCTGGCGTTGATGCGAACGTATTCCGCGGTGAAATCGCAGGTCCACACGCGGGCCGCGCGGTTGCCGGCGCGCAAATTCATGATAACCGGTACATATTTCGCGAGCATTTTGCGGTGGGCCACGCGCTCATCGAAGGCGTGTTCGAGGCCTCGGCGGCACACTCGAATGCCCGCGAGATGTATATCGACTCTGCCGGGCTCAAATGAAATACCCGAGCGGCCTGCTGCAGCAAGGATGCGGCCCCAATTGGGATCGGCGCCCGCGAAGGCAGTCTTTACTAGCGGTGAATTCGCGATTGTGCGAGCGATTTTATCTGCGGCGTAATCCGAGGCAGCTCCGCGCACTTCGACTTCGATCACGCGTTGAGCGCCTTCCCCGTCCGCAACGATAGAGAGCGCCAGGCATCTGCACACTTTTTCAAGCGCCGCGCAGAACTTGCGGTAATCGCCTGTTTCACTGGTAATTCTTCTCGCGCCGCTCGCACCATTCGCGAGCAGCGTCACGGTATCGTTCGTTGAAGTGTCTCCATCCACTGTGATCGCGTTGAAGGTGCGTGCCACGACAGTCCTGAGCGCTTTCGAAAGCAGTACCGGCGAAATGGCTGCGTCCGTTGCAAGAAACCCCAGCATGGTGGCCATCTTCGGCTCGATCATTCCCGAGCCTTTTGCGCAGCCTAGAATGCGAACCTGCTTTCCACGAATGCTACATTTTGCCGCAGCCCACTTCGGTCGCGTGTCCGTGGTCATGATCGCCCGTGTGAATCGCTCGAAAGCTAGCACGTGTGGGTTGAGGTTTCGCGCAAGCTGCGGAATCGCATTGAGAATTTTCTCCACGCGCAAAGGGACACCGATTACTCCCGTGGAGCATACGAGTATTTCCTCCGGTCGGCAGCCGAGGGTGCGCGAGACCTTCGCGGCTGTTTTGCGTGAAGCTGCGATTCCTTGCACGCCCGTGCAGCAGTTTGCGTTTCCGGAGTTGACAATCACGCCGCGGATTTTATGACCTGACTTCTTCAAGGATTCGCGAGAAAGACGGACTGGCGCGGCCTGCACGCGATTCGTGGTGAAGACGGCCGCGGCAGCCGCAGCGGTATCGCTTGTAAGCAAGGCCAGATCGAGGCCGGCCTTCTTGAGGCCGCAAGCAGTAGCCGCAAAAGCAAAGCCGCGAGGAATATCAGCACGAGAAGGATGTGACTTCATGCGGACATGGGAGTTGCGGACTCGCCGAGGATCGGCAACATGATGCGCTCGGGCAACACGGTCGCAATCACAGCGACCAGTTTGCACGACCGACGTTTTGAACACGTACAACAGTCGCGCTCGATTTTCTCACTGAGCGCTTTTCTCGACGAAGCGACGAATCCTTGTCGCTCGAAGAATTGCGGCGCGTGTGTGACGGCAAAGACGCGTGCGATTCCGATCTGGCGTGCTTCCTCTAAGGCAAACGCAATCAGGTTTGCGCCAATCCCAGACCCGCGAGCTTCCGGTTCCACAGCCACAGACCGAATCTCCGCGAGCTCCGCACCATATTTTTCAAGCGACAGGCAGCCGACAACCCGGCGGGAGTCTGCCTGAACGAGAAAATGGCCGATGTTCCTGCGGATTTCTTCCTCAGTGCGAGCCAGCAGCAATCCCTGGTCGGAGTAGTGCGCTATCAGCCCGTGAATGGAAGCAGCATCGGACATTCTCGCGCGCCGCGCTCTCATAACTCCGTCTCCAGCTTTGCGAGGCGGGCCTTGAATTCTTGCAGCGCGGCTCGAACCGCTCCGGGAGCTGTTCCGCCGGGCAACGAGCGGCGTGCGAGAGCCGACTCCAGAGTCAGCGCCGTGACCAAATTACCGTCGAAGACCGGCGAGAACTCTTTCAGCCGCGCGACCGGCATTTCGCGGATTGATTTTCCCTCTTTTTCCGCCGCTTGAAATACTTTGCCTGCTATTTCGTGCGCTTCGCGGAAGGGAACGCCGAAGGTCACAAGATAGTCGGCGACTTCGGTTGCAACGAGCGCCGGATCCTGTGCCGCCGCGCGCAAACGATCTTCACGAAACTGCGTGGCTGCCAGTGTAGCCGCCGCAATTCGCACCACGGCGAGAGCTTGGTCGTGCGCTTGGAAGAGATTTTCTTTGTCTTCCTGCAAGTCGCGCTGATAGCTGGACGGCAAACCCTTCATGGTGGTTAAAAGGGCGAACAGGCCGCCATAAATCCGGCCGGTCTTGCCGCGAATTAGTTCCCAGGCATCGGGATTTTTCTTTTGCGGCATCAGGCTGCTGCCGGTGGAAAATTCATCCGGCAACTCGACAAATCCAAATTCGGGAGAAGCGAACAAAACAAAATCTTCCGCGAGCCGCGAAAGATGCATCGCGAGAGTGGCCAGAGCAAAGAGATATTCAAGCGCGAAATCGCGGTCGCTAACCGCGTCCAGGCTGTTGGCGGAAATACTTGAAAAACCAAGATCCTGAGCGAGCGCCTTCCGATCGAGTGGAAACGCGCAACCAGCCAGAGCGCCCGAGCCGAGCGGGCAGACATCCGCGCGCGCGGCGGAAGCCGCGACTCGTTCCGCGTCGCGATGAAACGCCTCGCCGTGCGCGAGAAGCCAGTGCGAAAGTAGCAGGGGCTGTGCGTGCTGCATGTGCGTGTTACCCGGCATGGGCACTTTCAGATTGCGCTCAGCCTGCGCTGCTATTGCTGTTTCCAGTGATGCAATGGCGCACCGGATTTCGCGTGCCGCGTCTTTCACATACATCCGGAATTCGGTGGCAACCATGTCGTTGCGGCTGCGGCCGGTGTGCAGCTTGGCTCCCAGTGGGCCAAGTTTTTCAAGCAGCGCGGTTTCAACGAAGTGATGGACATCCTCAGCTTTTGAATCGTCTAGCCACGCGGCATCGGATTTCGCACGCGTCTCGAGAGTATCGAGCGCGGAAATCAACTGCTCGCCCTCTTCCTTCGTGACAATTCCCGCGCGGGTGATGGCACGCGCCCACGCCCGATCGAGCGCGAATTCCTGCGGCAGCAGACGCCGATCAAATTTCCAGGAGCGCTCGAATTCGTAGAACGACGCATCGGGACCGCGTTCGAAGCGGCCTCCCCACATTTTCCGCTGGCTGGCGGCATCACTCATCGAGCTTTGGCCTCGTGATGCGCGGCTTGCGCCTTGGGTTGAGTCTCTTCCTGCGGCACGGTGATGGGCAGCGCGAAAAGATTGATGAAGCCTTCCGCATCTTTCGGGTTGTAGCCGGTCATGGTGAAGCTGGCGAGATTCGTCCGATAAAGCGAGTACGGCGAGTGGCGGGATGTTACGGACACGTTGCCCCTGCAAAGAGCCAGCGATACCGAGCCGGTGACGCGCCGCTGCGAGCTAGTGAAAAATGCGTCGAGCGCTTCGCGCAACGGCGTGAACCACATGCCGTAGTAGACCATCTCCGCGTAGCGCAGAGAGAGAATCTGCTGATAGTGTGCGGTTTCACGGTCGAGAGCGAGTGATTCGAGTTCGCGGTGCGCCGCAACGAGCAGCGTTCCGCCCGGCGTTTCGTACGCGCCGCGCGATTTAATCCCAACCAGCCGGTTTTCGACGATGTCCATGCGCCCCACGCCATTTGCCGCCGCGATTTCGTTCAAGAGCGTGAGCAACGGGATGGAGTCGAGCTTCTTGCCATTCACCGAAACCGGAGTCCCACCGTCAAATCCGATTTCAACCGTGGTGGGTTTCTCGGGCGCAACCGCGGGCGATATTACCCATTGCCACATGCTCTCATCCGGTGCATTCGCGGGATCTTCCAAAACTCCGCCTTCATGGCTCAAGTGCCAGATGTTGCGGTCCCGGCTATAGATATTTTTGGTCGTCTGCTCGACGGGGACGTTATGCGCTCGGGCGTATGCAATGGCTTCTTCCCGCGAAACTATATTCCATTCTCGCCATGGCGCGATGATTTGCAGTTCGGGTGCGAGCGCTTTAGCGGCCAGTTCAAAGCGCACCTGATCGTTACCCTTGCCGGTGCAGCCATGCGCCACGGCATCGGCACCCAGTTTCTTGGCAATTTCCACCTGGCGCTTGGCAAGCAGTGGCCGCGCGAAAGAAGTGCCCAGGAGATATTTATGCTCGTAAACCGCGCCGGCGCGCAATGTCGGCCAAATGTAGCCGGTGATGAATTCCTCCCGCAGATCTTCGACATAAGCAGCGCTCGCGCCGGTGGAAAGCGCTTTCTTTCGTGCTGCTTCCAGATCATCTTGCTGGCCGAGATCGCCAATCATGGCAATCACTTCGCAGCCGTAATTTTCCTTGAGCCAGGGAATGATGATGGAGGTGTCCAAACCTCCGGAGTACGCAAGTACAACTTTCTTCGGCAATTCGTTCTCCTTGTTTTAATTAATTCAGCAGCGTGAGCAGAATCGCTTTCTGCATATGCAGGCGATTTTCCGCCTGATCGAACACGATCGAAGACGGTGAATCGATCACGTCTGCGCTGACTTCCGATCCGCGATGGGCTGGAAGGCAATGCATGAAAACGGCGTCAGGAGCAGCCTGCGCAAAGAGCGCCGCATTCACCTGGTAACCTGCGAATGCTGCTTCGCGTGCGGCCAATTCTTCTTCCTGACCCATGCTGGTCCACACGTCCGTATAAATCGCCTGCGCGCCCGCCACCGCTTCCTGAGGCGAATTACAAATTTCAACCTTGCCCCGTGTTTCGCGCGCAGTGCGCTTCGCTTCCGATACCACAGCAGGATCAGAATCGTAACCTGGGGGCGTGGCGATGCGAAGGTGCGCGCCGGCGCGTGCCCCAATGCTCAGGAGTGAATGGCAGACATTATTCCCGTCGCCAACGTAGGCGACCTTCAGCCCACGCAGGCCGCCAAACCGCTCCTCGAGAGTGAAGAAATCGGATAGCGCCTGGCAGGGATGGTAGCGGTCAGAGAGCGCGTTAATCACCGGGACGCATGCGTTTTCAGCGAGAGCATCAATAGATTCCTGCGTGAAGGTACGCGCGACGATTCCTTGAACCCAGCGCTCGAGATTTTTCGCCACGTCGGGAATGGATTCGCGCTGGCCCAGTTTTGATTCCGTGTGGTCGAGAAAAACCGAAGCGCCACCGAGACTGGAGATTCCGACTTCGAAGGTGACGCGCGTGCGCAGCGACGGCTTTTCGAAAATCAGCGCGAGGAATCGCCCGGCCAGCGCCCCGCGATAACGGTCGGGATGCGCTTTCACGTCCGCAGCGAGATGGAGAAGTTCGCGTACCTGCGCGGGATTCCATTCCATTCCGGTTAGAAGATCTTTCGTTAGTGTCAAAGGAGCCACGGCAGCGTTCATAGTTGCCTCGAAGCAGCCATGACCTTCGGCTGCGTTTGAATTGTTGCTTTTAACTTGATTGCTTTAGCGGATTCAGCGACGGCCATTTTTGAAGTTGCGACCAGCACAGCTTCACACTTGGCGAGAAATTCAGCGATGTCGCGCTTGCGGATGATGAACGGCGGAAGCAGACGCAAAATGTGGTCATGCGTGCAGTTGATAATTAAACCACGGCGCAGCGCTTCTTGGACGATGGGCGCTCCGTCGCATGTCAGATCGACGCCTAGCATCAGACCTTGGCCGCGCACCTCGCGGATAAAATCAAACCGCGCGGCGAGTTTTTTCAGACCGGCGCTCAATTCAGCACCGCGCTCTCGCACCTGCGCAAGTAGGTTTTCCTCTTCGACGATGGCGAGAAATTCGAGTGCGGTGGCGCAGACGAGCGGCCCGCCGCCGAACGTGGTTCCGTGCGCACCGGGTGTGAACGCGGAAGCAAATTTCTCGCTTGCGATAATCGCGCCAAGCGGAAGACCTGCCGCAAGCGGTTTCGCGACGACAGTAATGTCCGGCAGAGAATCAAATTGCTGATACGCGAAATAGCGGCCCGTGCGGCCCAGACCGCACTGTATCTCGTCGGCAACCAGTGCAGCGTCACGTTGAGTAGCAAGCTCGCGCGCACGATTCCAGAAGCGCTGATCCACGGCGAAAATGCCGCCCTCGCCTTGGATTGTTTCCAACACCAATGCGCAAACGGAGTCGTCAAATTTGGCTTCGAGGTCCGCCACATCGTTGAAGCGTACGAATTCGACGCCGGGAACCAGCGGCTCGAACGGGTCGCGATACTTCGCCGTGTGGGTAATGGACACGGCGCCAAATGTCCTGCCGTGAAACGAATTGTCCAGCGCAAGGATTCGAGTTTTCTTCCCGGCGGATTCGGAGTCACCGCCCTTCTGTTTCGCATGCGCGTAGGCGCGCGCGAGCTTCAGCGCTCCATCGATGGCTTCCGTGCCGCTGTTGGTGAAAAAAACACGATCGAGGCCGGACCATTCCGCGAGTTTTCGCGCGAGAGGTCCTTGATATGCATTGTGGAAAAGATTTGAGAGATGAATGGCACGGCCCGCTTCCCGCCGGATCACGCGCACCAGTCGCGGATGCGCATGTCCCAGCGCATTGACCGCGATGCCGCCAAGAAAATCGAGATACTCGCGCCCATCCGCATCGTACATTCGGCATCCGCGCCCGCGCGTGAATACAATCGGCGGACGCTTGTACGTATTCATCAAATGCCGCGCTTCGTTCACCCGAATCCGGGCGGCAGAGACAGCTTTCCTTCCCGCGATTTTTCTTTTTGTCATTTCTAGCGCGCTGCTCCCTGAGCTATGCGGGTAGTGGCATGAACGGTAGGAAGCACGCGTGTTCCGAAGCGGCGCGAGCCGTTTGCCGCGGTAAACAAAGAACGAGGGAGCGTTCCACCCACGATGTGAACTTCGCTGACGCCTCCGGCCAGCGCGCGCTTCGCAGCTTCAAGTTTCAAAACCATGCCGCCAGATACTTTATTCCGTCGGATAAGATCTTCGATTTCCGCGCCGCGCACCGCGCGCAACACTTTTTGGCCGTCGAGCACGCCCGCTACATCGGTGAGAAAAATCAAACGATCGGCTTGGACGAATTCCGCAGCCGCAGCCGCCATGTGATCGGCGTTAATGTTGTAAAGCTCGCCGTCAGAGCCCAGCCCCAGGCAAGAAGCGACCGGAACGATCCCCGAGTTCCAAAGCGAGCGCAGAAATTCAACGTTCACTTCTGTAAGGTAGCCGACGTATCCAAGGCTGCCTTCGCTTTCACCAACTTGCATCGGCTCGGCCAGAAAACATGCCGCGTCGGAGGCGCTGATGCCCACAGCCGGTTGGCCTGCCAGCGAAATCGCGCCCGCGAGACGTTTGTTCAGCAAGCCGGCAAAAACCATCACGGCCGCATCCCGCGTTTCGCGATCGGTGACGCGTAGCCCGTTTACAAAGCGGCTGGAGATTCCCATGCGCTCGAGCGTGCTGGTGAAGATTTTCCCGCCGCCGTGAATTACAAGCAGCTCGTGCCCGCCGCGCGCGAGCTCGCTCACCTGCCGCGCGATCGTCTGCACCGTTTCCTTGCGCTCCAGGAGCGCGCCCGCAACTTTTATTACCAGTCTCATAGCAACCCCGAAGTTTCCTGATAACCGAACATCTCGTTCATGTTTTGAACCGCCTGTCCCGCCGCGCCTTTGCCCAGATTGTCGAGGCACGAAACGATTACCAGCCGCTCGCCCGAAGGATCCAACGCGAATCCGATGTCGCAGAAATTCGTGTGCGTTACGTGCTGCAATCCCGGCAAACGGCCGCCGGGCAAAATGCGGACCATGCGCCGCTCAGCGTAAAAACGGCGATAGAGACTCTCGATCTCGTCCGCCCGGCGCGGTTGCGCCAGCCACACGTTCAGCGTTGAAAGAATTCCGCGCTCCACGGGCAGCAAGTGAGTGGTGAAAATAAAATCGTCAAAGGCGATCCCCGCATGCTCCGCGATTTCCGGCGTGTGCCGATGCGTGAACAGGCCATAGGCGCGACAATTCTCGTTCACCTCAACGAAATGTGTTTCGCGCTTCGGTTCTTTGCCCGCGCCGCTTACGCCGGACTTGCAGTCACACACCACGCCGCGCGATAAGTTAATCCAGCCCGCTTCCACCAGTGGCCGCAACCCAAGAATGACGGAGGTTGCATAGCAACCTGGATTCGCGACCAACCGCGCTTGCGGCAAGGCATTCGCGTAGAGTTCGGGCAAGCCATAGACCGCCTCTGAGAGCGTTTCTCGGCTAGCGGGTGCAAGCTTGTACCAATCGGCGAACGTTTGTGGTTCGCGGAAGCGGAGCGCCCCGCTCAAATCGACAATGCGCAGCCTGGGATTCTCGGCGAGAAGCTCCGGCACGATTTCGAGAGAAGCCTCGTGAGGCGTGGACAGAAAAACCACGTTCGCGCCACTCTTCGCAATCGCTTCGACCGAGAGCGGGACGCAGCGCGCTTCGCCCCATCCGCGAAGCTGCGGAAAAATCTCCGTCAGGCAGCGAACGTTCGCGTGCTCGCCGCGCACGAAGAAGACTGGTTTCTCGATGTGCGGATGCCGCAGAAGCAGCCGGGCGAGTTCGAATCCCGCATAGCCTGTGGCCCCCACCACAGCGACTGTTGTCTGATCGCTCATCCGAGCATTTCCTCGATTCGTTTCTGGACCGCCGCGCGTGCCGTACGTGAAGACGCGATGATCAGAACTGTGTCGTCGCCAGCCAGCGTTCCGGCCACTTCTTTCCAGCGCTCAGCGTCGAGAGCCGCTGCAATCGGCTGAGCTCCGCCGGGCGGAGTCTTCAACACGAGCATGTTCTGCGCCGGCCGCACATCGAGCAAAAACTCTTTCAAGGCGCGAGCGAGCGCGGGAACTGACGACGCTTCTTCTGCTGCCGCAGCGGAAAGCGGCCGATAGCCCTCGGCGGTTTTCACCAGGCGCAGTTCGCGAAGATCGCGCGAGAGCGTGGCTTGCGTAACGCGTACGCCCAGATGCACGAGCTGCCGGCGCAACTCGTCCTGGCTGCCGACCGGAGGCCCCGCCAGCACCTTCAAAATTTGCCCTTGCCTGAATCTTTTGTGCGCGCCCATGTAACCTTATGCGTGAATATTCATCTCTCTGCATAATAATACATTATGGATCCGTTGTGTCAACAGTGCAGACCAAGAAATTGCGGAAGCAGGTGTCTCCGGAATTCACGAGTTGGCACCGGGGTGCACGGGGAAAAAACACAGAGATAATTCCGACGGCGGGGATACAATCCCCGTCGAAAAGATACTTCACGGAAACAATTGG
Organism: Acidobacteriota bacterium; assembly: GCA_003167215.1. Taxonomy (GTDB): domain Bacteria; phylum Acidobacteriota; class Terriglobia; order Acidiferrales; family UBA7541; genus Palsa-295. The sequence goes on from PMTV01000015.1 coordinate 28,717, forward strand.
CATGCCTGTGAAAATCTTAGGGAGGCTTCAGATGAAGCGTCTGGGATTGTTGTCCTTCTTGTGCTCCGTTTTAATCAGTGTGTGCGGCGCTCAGACGCCGAAGGCCTCCGCGCCTGCTGAAATTGCTGTCCATGCAGGAAAAGTACTGGATGTTCGCACGGGAAATTATCTTACGGATCAGATCATCTGGATTGAGGGCGACCGGATCAAAGCCATCGGGAAAGCGGCGGAGATTTCAAGCCAGCTTCCGGCAGGCGCCAAGGTGATCGATCTCTCGAACGCGACGGTGCTTCCTGGTTTGATTGATTGCCACACCCATCTCACCTACACGCCCTACATGTCGGGTCCGGCGGGGTTGCACGTTTCCTATCCGCGGCAGGCGCTGATCGGCGCACGCAACGCTCGTGTCACTCTCGAAGCAGGTTTCACAACGGTTCGCAATGTGGGGGCGAATGGATACTCAGACATTGCACTGCGCGACGCCATTAAGGCCGGGGATGTTCCGGGTCCGCGAATACTCGCTTCCGGCCCGGCGCTCAGCATCACCGGAGGGCACGCCGACGAGAATTTCCTCGCGCCTCAATACAATTTTTCAAGCGATGGAGTGGCTGACGGCGTTACTGGCGTGACCGCGAAAGTGAGAGAAAACATTAAATACGGTGCTGACGTGATTAAATTCATGGCCACCGGCGGCGTGCTCTCCGAAGGCGATAACCCGGCGCTGGAACAATATAGTCCCGAAGAAATGAAGGCGATCATCGACACGGCGCACGGGCTGGGCCGCAAAGTTGCGGCGCACGCTCACGGCGCGCTGGGAATCAAGAACGCGGTGCTCGCAGGCGTGGATTCAATCGAGCATGGCAGCTATATGAACGAGGAAGACATTCAGTTGATGAAACAGCACGGCACATATTTGGTTCCTACGCTTTATCTGGGTGACTGGTTGATGGAGAACATGTCAACACTCGGCCTCACACCCAACATGATCGAAAAGGCCAAGATCGTGCTCCCCATCGCGCGCCAGAATATCGCGGTCGCCTTCAAAGAAGGCGTGAAAGTGGCGTTTGGCACGGACGCCGCCGTCTATCCTCATGGCCTGAATGCACGTGAATTTGCGGTCATGGTGAAGCTGGGTCTTTCGCCGTTGCAGTCGATTCAGGCTGCTACCGTGAATGCAGCCGATTTGCTCGGCTGGACGGACCGCGTTGGCACGCTAGAGCCGGGTAAGTTTGCGGATATTATCGCTATCGACGGCGATCCTCTCGCAGACGTGCATGTGTTGGAAAATGTCCGCTTCGTGATGAAGGGCGGTGAAGTGATCAAGAATCAGTAGAAGGCTTTCATGTTCCAGGCGTAGGAGCTGAATGCACCGTTTGGTTCAATTAGCTCTACACGGAACGCGACAGGAATGGTAGGCCCGTGCGGGCTCGAACCGCAGACCTCCACCGTGTCAAGGTGGCGCTCTAGCCAACTGAGCTACGGGCCTAATGACTTATTTGCATTCTAGCACAGCGTTCGACGGCATCGAGGGCGCGATAGCTCGTTCAATTTGATGTAGGCCGAACTGAAAACCCCATGAGCAGTAGGGATCGCTGGGAGAATGGCAGATAGAGGAGTGCGGCGGTCGCCGCCAGGGCCAAGCCGAATCCGATTTGATGAACAAGCAAGAATGGAGCAAGGGCCCACAGTCCGTCGAGCGGAAGTAGAAATGGGAAAAGCTTCTTGAATTTCGTGCCCAGCCCGCGATAGTTGAAGCTCGCTGCCGAAAGCAGATAAAGCCGAATCGGTATCCCGATGGCCGCCGTAACGATTAGGACGACTAATATCAAAAGACTAGGGTTTCTCGATTCTGTCAGGATCGCCTCCACCCGGGACAACCGCATCAACGAAATCGTGTAAAAGACCAGGTACATCAGCTGAATCAACGAAAAGAGAATCCGCACTATCCGTCGCGAAACGAAGGGTAATTCCTGCGGGTCGCTCAAAACCAATGAGCGAGTTGGTCGCGATGCGGGTTCGTCAAGTTCTTCTGGTCCAAGGACGCCGTTCTGCGAGCCGGCCTCTACCGGTGCAATGAAGCGATATCCGCGGCGAGGCAGCGTCTGGATAAACCGGGGATTCGCTGCTGAATCACCCAGTGCGCTTCGTAGTTGATTAATCGCGGTATTCAGTCCGTGATCAAAATCCACGAACGTGTCCGCCGGCCATAGGCCATTGCGGAGTTCCTCTCGAGTGACCACTTCTCGCGGCCGCTCCAAAAGCATCCGGAGTATTTGAAGCGCTTGGTCGCGAAGTCGAGGCTGCACCTTGCCTTCCCTGCTCAGTTCGCCGCTCGCAGTATCGAATTCGAATACACCGAAGCGAAAATTTCGTCTCTCGCGCTTTGGCTCCGTCAAGACATGTCTCCGAACTGGCCTAATTCTAACGGAGAACGTTGATTAACCGCCTGGTTTTAAGCCCCTTATGAAATGAGGGGGTTCTTGTCTGAAATGACCTGCAAATCATTGAAATCGTGGGCGTCACGAACGCATAGTCGGCGCATGCCGCACAAGGGGAATGTGGCATTCAATTCAGGGAGGAACCACAAGATGAGCCTAAAACCATCAGCGGTGGAATCCACACCTGCCCGCGAAAATCGCGGCAAGCAATTGGAAATTTCTCCAGCGCAAGGAAGTGCGCAGGCTTTTCGGAACGCAACTCGTATTCAAGAAAGCCTCACATCCGCACGGGAGCGCAGATTGCTACTTTGGTTGGCCGCGCGTATGCCCTGTTGGGTTACCTCTGATCAGCTGACGCTTCTTGGATTCGTGGCCATGCTTCTGGCCGGCGCCAGTTATTTATTGGCGCGCTGGCATCCCGTGGGGCTGCTGCTTGCAACAGCGTGTCTAGCGCTGAACTGGTTTGGAGATAGCCTCGATGGGACGCTGGCACGTGTGAGAAACATGCAGCGTCCTCGCTACGGATTTTACGTTGACCACATGGTTGACTCGTTCGGAGCGCTCTTTCTCATGGGCGGCCTCGGGGCTTCCACCTACGTGGATTGGCGGATCGCGATGGGCATGCTCATCGCTTTCCTACTGATCTCCATTGAAAGTTACCTGGCGTCTTACACGTTGGGAATTTTCAGGCTATCTTTCGCGAAGTTCGGACCCACGGAAATCCGAATTCTTTTGTCGGTGGGAAATGTTGTCTTGTGGTTTCATCCGGTCAAAGTCCACGGACTGCCCGATCGTCTGTTTGACTTCGGCGGTTTGGTAGCGGTGACTGCCATGGGCGTCATGGTTGTCGTCGCCGCGGTGTGGCACACCAGGGAGCTGTATCGGCAGGAGACGTTGCCACCAAGAGTGCCAACAAAGTGAGTGGCTCGTATCGATGATTACTTGGCTTCGTACTTCAGAGTCTTCTTGAGGAAGGCAACTGTGCGCGCCCAGGCATCCGCGGCGTCTTCGGGACGGTATCCCTTCTCATTGTTCGGATTTTCAAACGCATGGCCGGCGCCATCATAAATCTTAATGTCCACATAGCGGCCCAGGCCCGTCAGGGTCTTTTGGAAGGCTTTCACGTCCGCGGGGGTAATTCCGTGATCTTCCGCGCCGAAATTTCCAAGCAGCGGCGCTGCTATCTGTTGAATGTCGTTGGGATCGGTCGGCAGCGCTCCGTAGTTCACCACACAAGCTGACAGGTGCGGTTGGTGTATCGCCAGTTGCAACGCATAGCCGCCCCCCATGCACCAGCCCAGTGCTGCAATGCGTCCGTTCACGTCTTGCCGCGTGGCCAGATAATCGTATCCGGCCTGTAAGTCGCGCACGGCGCGGTCCTGCGCTAATGCTCGCATCAACTCGTGGGCTTCATCCGGAGTCGTCGCGGATTTGCCCCGGTAAAGGTCCACAGCCAACGCCACGTAGCCTTGCTCGGCGATTTTCTGGGTCTGTTCCTTTACCCAGTCGTTCAGCCCCCACCATTCGTGGATCACAATCACTGCGGGGTAACGTCCGGGCTTCTCCGGAACTGCCAGATACCCTTCGATCGTTTCCTTTCCGCTGGGAAATTTGACCATCTCCGTCTTGGGCCCGTCCGCGTGCACGCTCACAATCGTCGCGAATAGCCCAACTAGGAGAATGGCCGAAAGGACCCGGTACATATGCTTCCTCAATGGTGCCTCCCCAACGTACGTGTGCATTATATATGTTGCGCGACTTCGCGGCGTGCGGGCATTGTAACCCCGCTTGCGTTGTTTTATCCGCGCAATGTGTTGGTTCAAAGTTCTCGATTAGAAAGGTTCGCTGGTGTTTGTTTTCAACGAGTTGAGGTGTGTTCTAATTCCAAGAGTTCTCGATTAGAAATGGGGGTAACAAGGGGCGAATGGCGGGGGGATTGAACGGTTTCGGGTTTACGGCGAGCTCTTCGACTACGACCTCGACTACTAGTGGCCTCAGCCATAAACCTCCTCCCTAAGGCGTCTATGACGCCACATTTGATGATAACATAGTAGTAAACATAAGTCAAGAGTAATAATTACACGGCTGTAAGTCGAGTGAAGACAAGGGGTAAATATATTTAAGCTCGCGCTGAGCGGCGGTTTGCCCATCGTTGCCGGACTCCGGTCAGGAACTTCTGCTTGTCGGCACGCATTTGGCGCACGAGCGCTTGATTTTCGGTGTCTTCGTGAGCGGCGGCCCAGAGCACCATTTCCGTGAGGACCGGCGCCAGGGCTATTCCTTTCGCGGTCAGTAAGTAGATCAGTTTGCGTCCGTCGGACGGGTCTTTTTCCGTAGTGATAATTCCGTAGGCGACCAGCTTTCGCAGACGGTCCGCGAGAATGTTCGTGGCGATGCCTTCGTAACAATCCAGGAATTGCTTGTAGCTCCGCGCGCCAGCCAACATCATGTCGCGGATGATGAGGAGCGACCAGCGATCGCCCAACATTTCCACGGAAGCATTTAAGGGACACCCCGACCGTCGCTTTGGCCCTGCCTTCCCGCGCCTCATGTTTCCATCCTAAAATAATCACTTGCATATCACAAGTGACCTTTGCCACACTTTCCGCCACGCTTGACGGCGTAAACAAATGGCCGGCGCGACGGTCATACCCCATCTTGATGGGAGCGGGCTTCCACTCCTCAGGAGAATTAGATGAAGCGAAAAATGATCAGGACGATTGCGTTGGGAAGTTTCGCGCTAGTTGTGGTGCTGGGCGTGGCATTGCAAGCGCACGCACAGGACGCCAAAACACCGTATCCCGCTATGGCGCCGGTTGACCAATACTTGATGGCGGATCGGGATGCCGAGATAGCCCTGGCGCGGAGCGCGGCTCCGGAATCCATCTCACACGATGCAGAGGTTATGGTCCTCGGGCGGCATGGGTACGAAACCGTGGTGAAAGGCACGAACGGTTTTGTGTGCATGGTTGAAAGGTCATGGACCGCTCCAATTGACGATCCGAATTTTTGGAATCCCAAGCTGCGTGGTCCCATCTGCTTCAATGCGGCGGCCGCACGAACCTACCTTCCGTTCACAATCAAGAAGACCGAGTGGATATTGGCCGGCCAATCCAAAGCTCAAATGTTCGACAGTGTCAAAGCCGCTCTCGACAAGAAAGAATTGCCGATGCAGGAGCCGGGCGCGATGTGCTACATGCTGTCAAAGCAACAATATTTAGGCGATAGCGCCACCCACTGGCACCCCCACCTGATGTTCTTCGTGCCGCGAACGGAAGCCGCAACCTGGGGAGCTGATGTGCCGGGGTCCCCGATTCTTTCAGGCGACGACCCTGAGGACCGACTGATGATATTCATGGTCCCCGTCGCCAAGTGGTCGGACGGTACGGCTGATTCCACAGATAAGCACTGACGCTGCGTCGCGTGTAAATCGGATACGGCAAGTTCAGTTGCCACGCGCGAGGCTGACAAGGGCGCGGCGGATTGCGCCGCGAAGGTGGCAGTCGGCGATTCGCCGACTGCACTTGAGGTCAAACTTACAGCGCGGAAGTTTTTGGGGCTGACGCCAATGGGCACCGCACAAAGCGCGGTGATGGTGGCAGCCTGAGAACCGGCTGCACGCGAAGCGTGAGACGATGATTCTTCGTTCCCTCAGAATCAGGCGCCAGCGCGGGATGCGCGGCGAAGGTAGCTGACGACGAAGCATCGGCTGCAAGTGGAAGAAGCTCTTGTCGGAGCCCTTCGTTGCGCTCAGGATAAACTAAAGGCTCCGACCCCCAGAAAACCTCGACTCCTTCCGCAACCACGGCGAACGCGGGGAATTTTTTGGTGCTCTCGCCGATGGGCACCGCATAAAGCGCGGTGATGGTAGCAGCCTACAACCGGCTGCATGCGAAACAACAAACAAAGGTCCCAGGCTGCTCTGGCGCATCCTGACGGCGCTAGGCGGCGCGTTCGACTTGGACCGCGGTGCCGTAGACCAGGACTTCGGTGACGCCTTGCATCAACTCGTTTGAATCGTAGCGCACGCCGATGACGGCATTCGCGCCGTGAGAGCTGGCGTGTTGCATCATCAATTCCAGCGCTTGCTCTCGCGTGGTCTCGCACATTTCCTCGAAGAGAGTAATGTTGCCGCCCACGAGCGTTTCCAGCGAAGCGCCGATGGTCCCGAGTATGCTGCGCGAGCGCACGGTGATTCCGCGCACCAGACCTATGTTCCGCACCACGCGGTATCCCGGCAGCTCAAACGCCGTGGTAACCATGTTTTCGTTCACGCTTACGTCCATCATTCCCCCTTTGTCCTTCGCGTCCTTAGCAGCTCGCAGAATCTTACCCGCGCATCCCGTGCTATCCAATCATCGTTCATCGAAGGTTACGCGTTTGTGTAACCTCCCGATAAGCTCATGGTTTCCCACCCGAATTGCTGAGGACATTTTCGCGGCAGTAACTATATTGACGGTTTTGCAAGCTAAAAGGATAATGCGAATCTTACTTGATAACGCGTTACTAATGACTAGCTTAAGACCCAACGGCAGTCCTGAACCTCAAGCCCCTGAGGCTTCACCACAACCAAGAATCAAAGAGGGTCTCGTCGAGGCACTGACAAGCGCGTATGCGACGTTAATCAAAAGGCAACGCAGTGCCTCTAGCGCATTCGTTCGCTGGTCATCGCAGCATGGGCGCGCGCACGAGTTCACGTGGATTGAAGAATCCTCGGAAACTCTAATGTTTGCGGGCCGTGATATTCGCTTTGCTCCCACTAGCCCCTGCCACGAATCCATAAACAAAATGATGGCGACGATTGAACTTAACCCATATGAACGCGAACTGCTTTATGGCTATCCGTACATTGTCGGGCAGGTTGATGGAATTCCAATTAGGGCTCCGTTGCTTACCATTCCGATCACAATCGCCGCTGACGGTGGAACGCTTTTGGTCCACCCCAACGAAGACATAGTTCGATTCAACTCGTTGCCCTTCCGCTCAGAGTTTGACACGGCCGCACAGGAGCTAGCCCTTGCCCGCTTGATCGAGGGCACGCCGAATTGTCCATTAACAGCTTCGGCGCTTCGCACGTTTTGTGAAAGTGTTGCCCGTGAGATGAAAGTGGGTGTAAACGGAAAGCTCGACGGTACCATTGCGTCTCCTCCAACTTTTCCCCGGGCTAATGCGCCTCTTGGAATTGTTGATAACGCGGCGTGCTTCGTAGCGCCCAAAACGAGCTATTTTCTTTCAAGCGACCTTCAACACATAGGTTCCAACGGCGCCAGTGGAGTGCAAGAAACTGCGCTTGGATGGCTCATCGGAACTCGGCCCGAGGAGCCGACTGCCGAGACTTTTGCGGACAGTAAAAGGGTCTTTTTCCCCTTCTCTTCCAATCCGAGCCAACGGCGTGTAGCGCTTCTGGCCAACGACCGGAAAAACAGAATAATAGTGGTGCAAGGACCTCCTGGCACGGGGAAATCCCTCACCATTGCAAACGTCGCCTGTCACTTAATCGCTTCCGGAAAGCGGGTTCTTATCACTTCCCAGAAGGACAAAGCTCTGGACGTAGTGGATAGTATTCTTCGAAATCTGAATTTACCTCAGCTTCCACTGACGCTGCTCAAGCAAGACCGTGATTCCAAAAGAGAATTGAAGGAGCGTCTCGAAGAGATTAAGAAAACTGAAGCCGCCGCAGAAACTCGACGCCAAGTGGAAGACCAGGCAACGGTGTGCAAGAACCTTGATGACGACGTCGAAACCTCGGAGCTATCTCTTGCCAACGCTCTAGTTGCGGAACATCTCGTCGCACATGCGGATCAAGAATTGACGTCCGCGAAAACGTTCCTTAAGCGTCTTAAAGCTAAGTGGAATTGCGCTCGCTCTAAGCGCTTGGCCCGGAAGCGTTCGTTACGTCTGTCCGATGACATTGGCGCGGAAACAACCAAGAAGCGTCTTGACCAACTCAGTGCTGCGCTTGCTCTAATTGGTATTGCAGCAAAGCATCGAACCGGAGAAGCAACGAAGAATGCGAGAAACCAATTGCGCGAATTCTCAAAGCTATTGGGACGTGACCGGGCAAATTACAAAAACTTCAGAGTGTTCGATCGAATGAAGAGCGAACCCGACCGTTGCCAAATGCTGCTCGGGATTCTGCCGTGTTGGATAATGTCACCAGATGACGTGGCCCGGCTGTTCCCCTGTCAAGCTGCATTATTTGACACGGTCATAGTTGACGAAGCGTCACAATGTGATCTGCCTTCAATGACGCCAGTTCTTTACCGAGCGAAACAGGCCATAATTGTTGGGGACGCGAAACAAATGCAGGCGCAACGCTTTGCATTTACCTCAAGTCAAGTCGCAGCGCAGGCTTGGCGGGAACAAGGATTGGATCACCTAGATCCGGATGGTTGGTTAGACCCTACCAAGATTGACCTTTTGCAGCTCGCCTCGATTCGAATGGACGAGGAAGCGTTTCTCGACGAACATTACCGATCTCTACCACCCATTATCGAATTTTCTAATTCTCGGTGGTACTCAGGAAGATTGCGCATCATGCGTGATCACAATGATAGAAGGTTCGGCGATCCGGGGGCGGCGACGGTTTCTCTACATAGAATCTCAGCAGGACAGGTTTCGCCCGGAACACAGGAAAATGAGAACGAGGCCATCGCTTTAGTGGATGCTCTCAGAGCTCAATTGCAACATCCGGGATATTTCGACGCGAGTTTTGGAGTGATTTGTTTATTCGAACAGCAAATGCGCTTGGTAAACGACCTAGTTGCCGAGAGGATTCCCGAAGAACTCCGAACCTTCCACGACCTAGTAGTCGTAAATCCTGATGGGTTCCAAGGCGACGAGAGAGATGTGATTTATTACTCTCTGTCATTCGATGCCGACGGAATGGATCAGTCGGCATTGTCTGCTCGTCAGGCTGATCGCGCACACATCCAGGGGATGCTAAACGTCGCGTTCACCCGCGCTCGCGACGAAGTTCATATTTTCCACACTGCAGCGATTGATAAGTTCGGCATGGCCTCGGGTAGCGGCGCAATTCGAGATTGGCTAGAACACTGCGATCACACCACCAAGAACTCCACACCGACTAAAAACCCAGTCGAGCAAGCCCAATCGGAGTTCGAAGCGCAAGTCATTCGACAGCTCTCGAGGTGTGGTGTCAAGACCACATCACAATACCCAAGCTGCGGATACTTTATCGACATCGTTGCAGAATTAAACGGTGAGCGAATTGCCATTGAATGCGATGGAGAGGTTTGGCACCTAGATGAGCACGGCAACCTGAAGATCGAGGACCTTCAGCGACAAGAGATTCTGGAGCGAGCTGGCTGGACGGTACTTCGGATACCGTATCGGGGATGGATGGCAAGCCAGGGTCTGCAACTCGACCGCGTATTTCGGGCCCTGATTCCGCTCAATGAAGAGCCCATATCGGAGCCAGAATCTGAGGTTCTTATAGTTGGGCTCTCGCACACGGTAACATCCTACGAAGCGGCTATCATTAAGGCTCTAAAGGACGGCCTGAAGGAACGACAGGCCATCCTCAAGTCCGCCTCAGAACATATGGGCCGCGCCAGATTAGGCCCCCAGCTCCGTAGGCTTTTAGATGAGGCAGTGTCAAAGCTAGAGATCCGCAAGCTGGTGCTCAATGAGGATAACGAACTGTTCTTAGCCGAAGACGCGCGGACCGCTACATTCTTGACCCATGATCCTCCATCTCAGTTTCGAAACTGCCAGCAAGGTCGCCGAAGGAGGCGTTACCGCGGTTATCGCCGATGGTAGCGCCAAATCGCGTATTTCAGCTAGCCGCGCGGCGGGTCTACACCCGGGGTACTGTCCTAATTTCCACGGCTAGCAACTTCAACCGAAGCGTGCCTAGAACTTTCTGCGCTTTGATTCCGGGCGGCCACCTTGCAATGCGGGAACAGAAGTGGGCAGTTCCTTTCTCGACTTCTTGAGGATTTTGTCCGCGCGTGCGTCAATCAGCTTGCAGAGCATCGCTTTCGCTTCTATAAGTTCCTTGCGTATTGCTTTCCGATCTTCGTCCGTATCCCCTGCTAGGCGCGGTTTCATACAATTTTTTTCCGCCGACAACTCTAGCATGAAATAAATGTCAAGGACAGACTTCGATGCAAAGGGGCTAGAGCGAAATTAGGACACGTCCAGACCCGGAAAACGGGGCGGAATTTGTTGCTCCATGCTAAAATAAACAAGCGTTCGTTGCTCCTGAAACCTCTCGCAATTCTATCGGGGTTGCAAGATCGCGTTTGCAGCCCTGTTCGTCTGGCCGCATCGACATAACGAATCGACATAAAATGAACTCAAAACTACGCAATATAGCGATTATCGCGCACGTGGACCACGGCAAGACGACGCTCGTCGATGCCATGCTGCGGCAAAGCGGAATTTTCAGCACGCACGCTCATCTGGTGGAACGTGTGATGGACTCCAACGACCTGGAGCGCGAGCGCGGGATCACGATTCTGGCGAAAAACACCGCGGTGACGTATCACGACACGAAAATTAATATCGTGGACACGCCGGGGCACAGCGATTTCGGCGGAGAAGTGGAACGCGCGTTGCGCATGGTGGACGGAGTGCTGCTGCTGGTGGACGCGAGCGAAGGGCCGCTGCCGCAGACGCGTTACGTGCTGCAGAAGGCGCTGGCGGCGAAGCTGCCTCCGATTATCGTGCTGAATAAAATCGATCGGGCGGACGCGCGGCCGGCGGCCGTGTTGGATGAGATTTACGACCTCTTCATCGACCTGGACGCGACGGAAGACCAACTCGATTTTCCGGTGCTGTACACCAACGCGAAGACGGGCGTGGCGCATCGCGTGGTGGGCGACTCGTCCACAAACCTGCAGGCGCTGTTTGAGACTATTGTGGCTTCGACTCCTCCGCCTTCGGGGGATGCCGCGGCGGTGCTGCAAATTCAGGTGACGAATCTAGACTACAGCGACTATCTTGGGCGGCTGGCGATTGCGCGCGTGTTTTCAGGAACGCTGAAGCGCGGCACGGAAGTGGGCATCGCGAAACTTTCAGGCGTGATTCAGCCGACGAAGATCACGAAATTGTTTACGTTCCGCGGACTCGAACGCGACGAAGCGGAAGAAGTGGCGGCGGGAGACATCTGCGCCATCGCGGGCGTGGAAGGAATTCAAATCGGCGAAAGCATTACGGACCTGGCGAATCCGGCGCCGCTTGAGCCGCTTTTGATCGACGAGCCGACGTTGACCATGGTGTTTACGGTGAATACTTCGCCGTTTGCGGGACGCGAAGGGCAATACGTGACTTCGCGCGACCTGCGCGCACGGCTCGACCGCGAATTGCTGACCAACGTTTCGCTGCGCATCGAAGATATGGGCGCGACGGATTCGTTTCGCGTGCTGGCTCGCGGAGAACTTCAGCTCGCCATTTTGATTGAGACCATGCGGCGCGAAGGCTACGAGCTGATGGTCGGCAAGCCGGAAATCGTGGTGCGCACAGAAAACGGAAAGCGCGTGGAGCCGCTGGAAGTGTTGATCGTGGATTGTCCGGAAACTTTTATCGGCATCGTGATGGAAACGCTGGGAACGCGGCGCGGCGAAATGGTGAAGATGGTGAACCATCATTCGGGGCGCGTGCGCATGGAGTTTCGCATTCCTTCGCGCGGGCTGATCGGGTTGCGCGGGCAATTGCTGACGGATACGCGCGGGACGTCGCTGATTCACTCGATGCTGGACGGCTGGACGGATTACGCGGGGGACATGGCTTCGCGATTGACGGGCGCGCTGGTGAGCGACCGCACGGGCGTTTCGACGGCGTACGCGGTTTGGGGGATTCAGGAGCGCGGCGAAATGTTTGTGGGGCCGAGCCTGGAAGTGTATGAAGGAATGATCGTCGGAGAGAATGCGCGCGAAGACGACATGAACGTCAACATCACGAAAGAAAAGAAGCAGACGAATATGCGGTCGTCGAGCGCGGACGAAGCCATACGGCTGATCCCGCCGCGCGAGTTAACGCTGGAAAAAGCCATCGAATTTATTTCGGACGACGAGTTTGTGGAAGTGACGCCGAAATCCATCCGCCTGCGGAAGAAAGTTCTGGACGCAAAGAAACGCCCGAAACGCTGGCAGGAGATCAAAGCCAGCGCCGAATCTGCCTCCTGAAGCGGCGTTGATGATGGGCCAAGCGGCCCGTTTTTCGCTATTTCGCTACTGTGGAAGTGTTCGTTAGCGGGATGGGGGATTCCCACGAGCGGGCAAACGGTCCCTTTCCAAGCTTGCAAATTACCTCTAATTGAAACATTATAAGGCACTTATCATCGCGGTGAGACCGGAATTCAATTTGCGATGTATATAGCCGAGGTTGGTCGCTTTGGACATCGCGCGCCCAGAAGTCAAAAGGCAAAAAAAGATCCGCCGGACGATTTATATAGCGATCGCGGTGGTTCTGATTCCGCTGGTGACCTACGCGCTTTCGCGATTGAAGCCGGCGGCGCCCAGTGTGGACAGCGCTACGGTGTGGACGGACACGGTGAAACGCGGGCCGATGCTGCGCGATGTCCGCGGACTGGGTACCCTGGTGCCGGAAACCATTCGTTTGATTCCAGCAGCGACCGACGGACAAATTGTGCAGCGCAATCTGCTTGCTGGGACTCCGCTGAAAGCTGACACGATCATTTTGGAGTTGAGCAATCCTGAATTGCAGCAGGCGGCGCTGGATGCGGAGTATCAGATGAAAGGCGCCGAAGCAAATCTGGAACAGACCAAAGCGCTGCTTCAGAATCAGCTGATGGACAAACGCACGCAAGCTGCAGCGCTGAGTTCCGCGTATCACACGGCGGTGCTGGATCGAGACACAAACAAGCAGCTCGCCGACAACGGCCTGGTGTCGGACTTGATTTACAAGAAATCGCAAGTAGTGGCGGAGGAGCTCGCCAAGCAGGATGACTTGGCTCAAAAAGAAGTGGAGACATTTTCGAATTCCATCGCTTCGCAAGTGGCCGTACAGCAGGCGAGCTTGGATGAAAAGCGCGCAATGTACGCGCTGAAAAAATCGCAATTGGATCAGCTAAAAGTTCGTCCCGGTATTGATGGGGTGTTGCAAGAGCTGGACGTGGAAGTGGGGCAAAAAGTGACGCAGGGAACCGTGCTGGCGCGCGTGGCGCAGCCGACGCATTTGAAGGCGCAACTTAAGATTGCCGAGACGCAGGCGAAAGACATCACCATCGGGCAAAAGGCTTCCGTGGATACGCACAATGGCGTGATCGCCGGCCACGTGATGCGGATCGATCCGGCGGTGGTAAACGGAACGGTGACAGTGGATGTTGCGCTGGATGGCGAACTGCCGCAAGGCGCCCGGCCGGACCTGAGCGTCGAAGGCACGGTTGAAATCGAGCGGCTGGCGGACGTGCTGTATGTCGGCCGGCCGGTGCATGGCGAGGCGAATAGCACGGTGGGCTTATTCAAAGTGGTGGACGACGGAGCCGCGGCTACGCGCGTGCAGGTGCAGCTGGGGCGCACGTCGGTGAACACGGTGGAAATCGTGAAAGGGCTGCAAATCGGGGACAAAGTAATCTTGTCCGACATGTCGGCCTGGGACAATTACGATCGCGTGCAATTGAAGTAGTTAACGGAACTTTTGCAGGCCCTGGGAACGTACCTCTCTTGGCGAGAAACGCGATAGCATAGGCGGAGGAGCAAGCATGGACACGACGGCAAAATCAATGATTCGACTGGAAGGCGTGACGAAAGTTTTTTACACCGATGAGGTCGAAACGCACGCGCTCGGCGGTGTGCATCTGGATATCAAGAACGGCGAATTTCTTTCCATCGCGGGGCCTTCCGGATGCGGCAAATCGACGCTGCTCTCGATTCTCGGGTTGCTCGACTCGCCGACGGATGGAAACTACTGGATCAATACGCAGCCGGTGGCGAACCTTTCTCTTTCCGATCGCACGCGCATACGCAATCGGGAGATCGGCTTCATCTTCCAGGCGTTCAATTTGATAGGCGACCTGACGGTTTTCGAGAACGTGGAGTTGCCGCTCACCTATCGCAGCATGGCTTCGGCTGAGCGCAAGAAGCGCGTGCAGGAAGTGCTCGAGCGCGTGGGAATGGCGCACCGCATGAAACATTACCCTTCCCAACTTTCAGGCGGCCAGCAGCAGCGCGTAGCCGTAGCGCGAGCGCTGGTAGGTTCGCCTTCGATACTGCTGGCGGACGAGCCGACCGGAAATTTGGACTCCAAAAACAGCGAAGCGGTCGTGGATTTGCTCCGGCAACTGCACCGCGAGGGCGCGACCATCTGCATGGTCACGCACGACCCGCGCTACGCTAGCGTCGCCGACCGCACGATTCATCTTTTTGACGGCCGCATCGTCGAGGAAACAGTGGGCACGCACAGCGTGTCCGTGTAAGCCAGTTCAATCTCGCATTATAAAAATTTGGAAAGTGAAGCGGCCGAAAAGCATTTCGGAAGCATTGGCACGGGTGTGTACGAATGAGTGCTAGCGAGTAATTCGCATCGCTTGTTGTTTGCGCGGAGAGAAAAATGGGGACACTGCTGCAAGACATTCGCTACGGAATCCGGATGCTGATCAAGAATCCAGGATTCACCGCGATTGCGGTGCTTACTTTGGCGCTCGGTATTGGCGCGAACACTGCAATCTTCAGCGTGCTGGATTCAGTCTTGCTGCGCAAGTTGCCGGTGATTCATTCCGAGCAGTTGGTAATACTGACGGACCCTGACTCGCACGGACAATCGTTAGGCAGCGAGGGAGGAGATCGTTCCCTTCTGGCTTACTCGGAATTTGAATACCTGCGTGACCACAACGAAGTGTTTTCCGGAATCTTCGCTGCCGACAGCAGCCTGCCGGAGGTGCCAGCATCGTTCAGCGATTCCTCCGCTGGTATAGCTAGCCAGGAAGAATCCCTTCGCGTCCGCCTGGTCAGTGGAGATTATTTTTCCACGCTGGGAGTAACTCCTGCGGCTGGGCGGATGTTCACCTCTGAAGTGGATCGAGCGCGGGGCGCTTCGCCGTTCGCTGTTGTCAGTTACGCGTGGTGGAAACAGCGTTTTGGCCTGAGTCCTTCCGTCCTCGGGAAAAGGATCCAAGTTCATCAGACATCATTCGAGATCATCGGCGTCGCGCCGCCGGGGTTTTTCGGTGAAACCGTGGGAGACGCTCCCGACGCGTGGGTTCCGGCCATGATGCAGGATGCAATCTATCCGGGAAGCGATCTTTTGAGCCCGTCGCAGGGTGAGGTAAACAAACACATATGGCTGCAAGTAATCGCGCGACTCAAACCGGGCATTACGCCGGAGCAAGCCAAGGCGAGCATCAATGTGGTCCTCCAGCAGATGATTGAATCCAACCTAGGTTCAACGGTTAGTACGGAAGAGCGCAAAGAATTTTTGGATCAGCGTATCAACCTGCAAACAGGTGCGCGCGGCTCTTCCACGCTGCACGAAGCTTATGGGGAACCACTCAAGGTTCTGATGGGCTTGGTAGGATTTGTATTACTCATTGCCTGCGCCAACGTGGCGAACCTGCTTCTCGCAAGGGGCACGGCTCGACAAAAAGAATTTGCGGTGAGGCTCGCCATCGGCGCGGGACGGGGCCGTCTGGTTCGCCAACTTCTGTCGGAAAGCCTTTTGCTGGCGCTCGCGGGCGCAGCCGCGGGACTTCTGTTGGCGCAATGGGCGGACACGCTTCTTCTACAAATGGTTTCGCGAGCCTCCACCGGGGGTGACGCAGTGCAGGTTAACTTGCGGCCCGACGCTCGCATGCTGGCATTCACTCTGGGGATTGCCATGCTAAGCGCGATACTTTTCGGGCTTATTCCGGCTCTGCGTGCGACGCGTCTCGATCTGTCGCCAATTCTGAAATCAACGGCAGGCGGGACGACGGGCGAAAACGCAGGTCGCCGTCTTCCCGCAACGAAAGTACTGGTAATTGCTCAGGCGGCGATCTCGCTGATCCTGCTTGTTGCTGCCGGACTGTTCGTTCACAGTCTTTCAAAACTTAGCGAGGTGAACTTAGGTTACAAGCCTGAAAACCTGCTTTTGTTTCGGGTGGATGGCGCTGCGGGCGGTTATAAAGAGGCTGCAAATCTCCGCTTTCAGCAGGAACTTCTGGAAAAATTCTCGGCTATTCCCGGTGTACGTGCTGCAACGCTTTCGAGCGATGGGTTGTTTAGCCATTCAGAGTCGGCCGATCCCATCTCCGTGGAAGGCTACACGGCGAAGCCGGGTGAGGAAATCCATTCTCGAATGGATCATGTCGGACCCGGATATTTCTCAACCGTGGGGATTCCGGTGCTGATCGGACGGGAAATCGCTCGCCAGGACAGCGGCAACGGGCCGCGCGTCGCGGTCATAAACAAGACATTCGCGGAACGCTTCTTCGGCAAAACGAATCCGCTGGGCAAAAAAGTGCGCGACACCTATCCAGGAAACCCATCAGAAATGGAAATCGTGGGTGTCGTTGCTGACGCGAAGTACAACAACTTGCGCGAGAAAACTCCCACGCGGATATACGCGCCATATTTCAATCCCATGCGGGAGCACTCCTACGCCGTTTATGAAGTCCGCACGTCGGCGAATCCTGCGGACGTGAGCGCGGCGCTGCGGAACGTAGTGAAGGAGACGAACTCGTCTATCCCACCAATTAGAATTAATACGATGCAAGTACTGGTGGACGATTCGCTCCATACCGACCGGTTTATCGCGAAGCTTGCGGGAGTGTTCGGCTTGCTCGCTATGCTGCTTGCCAGCATCGGACTGTACGGCATCATGGCGTATACCGTGGCGCGCCGCACCCGAGACATCGGAATTCGCATGGCGCTGGGCGCGCGGCCTGGCAGCGTTCTCTGGCTGATCCTGCGCGAAACATTGCTTCTGGTTCTTATCGGAGTCGTGGTGGGTTTGCCTTTAGCGTTCGTCGGAACTCATTTGATTAAGAGCATGTTGTTCGGGCTGGGGATGGTGGACCCTCTCGCAATGATAGTCCCGGCGATGACGCTTGCCGCGGTTGCCGCGTTAGCGGGATTCCTGCCGGCGCGGCGGGCGATGCGCGTGGACCCGATCATAGCGCTGCGTTACGAGTAACGAGGAGAGAAAATGGGAACACTACTGCAGGACATGCGATACGGAATCCGGGTGCTGATGAAGAATCCGGGATTCACGATTATTGCGGTGCTCACGCTGGCGTTGGGGATCGGAGCGAACACGGCGATCTTCTCGGTGGTGAATGCGGAATTGCTGCGGCCGCTGCCTTTCCGCGATTCGGGAAGGATTGTCAGCGTTGCGACCGGCAATTCGCGCATGCACACCTCGAATGGTTCGACGTCGTATCCCGATTTCGTGGATTGGCGGTCTCAGAATCAGGTCTTCGAGAAAATGGCGGCTTATACAGGCGCGACTTTCACGCTAACCGGCCAAGAACATCCGGCGCATTTGGAAGGCGCGAGCGTCTCCGCGGAAACGTTCGATTTACTGGGAGTTTCGCCGGAGCTTGGACGAAACTTTCAGTCGGGAGATGACGGGCCGAATCATCACGTGGTCATCATCAGCGACCAGCTTTGGAAGCAACAATTCAAAGGCGATCCTGGAATTATCGGCCGCACGATTACGCTCGAGAACGAGGGATATACGGTAGTCGGCGTGATGCCGGCGAATTTCCAGTACCCGCTGCAGAGAGAACCGGAAGCAATTTGGTCAACGCTTTCGCCGCTGAATGAGACTTCCGACAACTCACCGCCGATGGTGCAGCATCGTGGGGCCCATTTTCTGACCTGCATAGCGCGGCTAAAACCGGGAGTCACTCTGGCGCAAGCGCAAGCAGCCATGGACGTGATCGCGAGTTCGCTGAGCAAGCAGTACCCCGACACCAACAAATATATGAGCGTGCATTTGAGTTCGGAGGAGGAACGCCTGACAGGGGCGATCCGCCCGGCTTTGCTGGTGATGATGATTGCAGTGGGACTGGTATTGCTGATCGCCTGCGTGAATGTGGCGAATCTTTTGCTGGCGCGAGCCACAACACGCGGGCGTGAGATTGCGATTCGCACAGCGATGGGCGCCGGGCGGGTTCGCGTGGTGCGGCAGCTTCTGACCGAAAGTTTATTGCTGGCGATCTTTGCAGGCGTGCTGGGAACGGCGCTTGCGGTTTGGGGAAGCGATGTTCTGGTCCGCTTGAGTCCCGAGAACCTTCCACGAGTCGGAGAGATTCATATAGATGGTTGGGCGCTGGCGTTCACGGCCAGTCTGTCGCTGCTGACGGGAATTCTTTTCGGCCTGGCGCCGGCGCTACAGTCAACGCACTCCAATATCGTGGAGGCGCTGAAGGAAGGCTCGTTGAGCACGACCGCGGGACGCAGCCGGCACGGCTTGCGCAGTTCGCTTGTAATTGTGGAAATGGCGCTGGCGCTAATTCTGCTGGTTAGCGCAGGGCTTTTGATTCGCAGCCTCATCCGGCTGCAAAACGTGAATCCGGGATTCGATGCACACAACGTTATGACCGCCAGCCTCGATCTTCCGGACGCAAAGTATTCAGATCCGAAGAAGGCGGAATTTTTCCGCGAACTCACTCCGCTTTTGAATGCCCTGCCTGGCGTGCAGTCGGCCGCCGCAGTTTTCCCTTTGCCTATGAGTGGAGATGAGATTCGCACGAGTTTCCAGATAGAAGGGCGGCCGGTAGCGAAGAGCGACGAGCCGCTTACTTCCATTCGCGGGGTTACACCCAATTACTTTGGCACCATGCGAATTCCTTTGTTGCAAGGAAGAGATTTCACCGAGCGCGACGAGGCCAAGGCGACACCTGTACTGATTGTGAATCAGGCTTTCGCGCAGCAATTCTTTCCGGGCGAAAACCCGGTCGGCAAGCACATTCAGCCGGGGATCTCCAATGGCGGGCCCGGGACGGCGCCGATGCGCGAAATTGTGGGCGTGGTGGGAAACGTAAAGTTTGAAGATCTAACCACGGAGTTTAGTCCGGAATCCTACATTCCCTTCGGGCAACTTCAGTTCGGGTCGGTAACGATTGTGGCGCGGTCGGCGAAAGATCCACTGGGACTGGCGAAACCGATTGCGTCGGTGGTGCAGTCACTCGACAAAGATTTGCCCACGTATGCTCCGAAGACGCTCGAACAATATTTGAATGGGACCATCGCGATCCCGCGCTTCAATACGTTTCTACTGGCTGTATTTGCGGCGCTGGCGATGATCCTGACCGCGGTGGGCCTCTACGGCGTGATTTCCTATACGGTGGCGCAGCGCACGCATGAGATTGGCATACGGATGGCGCTGGGAGCACACCCGGGCGACATGCTGCGATTGGTGGTGCGCCAAGGAATGCGGCTCGCGGCATTTGGGGTAGGGCTTGGTTTGGTTGCGGCATTCGGATTAACTCGGTTCCTTTCGAGTCTTCTTTTCGGCGTGAGTTCAACGGACCCGGTTTCATTCGCTGCGGTGGTGGTGATGCTTTTCGTTGTGGTATTGCTGGCTTGTTACCTCCCGGCGCGGCGAGCGATGCGCGTGGATCCGATGGTGGCGCTGAGGTACGAGTAAGGCTGAGACGAGGAGAGATCGATGGGAGTTTTGCTGCAAGACGCTCGATACGCATTCCGGATGCTGGCGAAGAGCCCGGGGTTCACGCTGGTCGCGATTCTGACACTGGCGTTGGGCATCGGCGCAAATGCGGCGATATTTTCCGTCACGGATCAGGTTCTTCTGCGGCTATTGCCGGTGCAGAAGCCGGAAGAACTCGTCGTGCTGCGCTCGCCTGGACCCAATCCGGGGAGAAACTGGAGCGACGGCGATGTGGGGGTAGCATTTTCATATCCCATGTACAAGGACTTGCGCGATCACAACCCAGTTTTCTCCGGCCTGCTAGCGCGATTTGCAATTCAGGCAAGCGTCTCCGGCCAGGGCCAAACCGAACTGGCCAATGGCGAACTCGTCAGCGGAAATTATTTTGAGGTTCTTGGCGTGCGGCCGGCGCTCGGACGCGTTCTCACTTCACGGGATGAAACGGCCGCCGGCGCGAACCCGGAGACGGTGTTGAGTTATGGCTATTGGGAGCGGCATTTCGGCCGTGATCCCGGGATATTAAACAAACAACTGGTTGTGAACGGCGTTTCCATGACCGTTGTGGGTGTGGTGGCTCCCGGATTTTTTGGAGTGCAGGTGGGACAGACGCCGGACATTTTCATTCCGGTGACAATGAAGGCGCAGATGACGCCGAACTGGGACGGACTTGCAGACCGAAAAGATCATTGGCTGGCAATGTTGGGAAGATTGAAACCCGGCATGAGCCTCGCGAAAGCGGAAGCTGGAATCGCGCGGGAATATAGCGCCATCCTGCAGTCGGAAGCCTCGGAGTTGAAACTATCGCGGGAAAGAAACAAGCAATTCTTGGACAAGAAAATCCTGCTGGATACGGGATCGCACGGGCGCCCAATCCTGCAGCACGATGCGGGCAAACCGATATGGATTCTGATGTCGATGGTGGGATTGGTGCTGCTGATTGCCTGCGCGAACCTGGCCAGCCTTCTGGTGGCGCGCGGTGAAGCAAGGCAGAGAGAGATCGCGGTACGCATGGCGATGGGAGCTGGGCGGTGGCGGTTGATACGGCAGCTTCTGACAGAGAGTTTGCTGATTTCGCTGGCAGGAGGAGCCGCAGGGTTGCTGGTGGGATCGTGGACACTGGGAGCGCTGGTTGGTTCCATACCGGAGAGCCTTGGCGCTTCGGGGTTGCAAGAGAAGTTCGACTATCGAGTGCTTGTGTTCGCACTGGGGATTTCCATTCTGACCGGACTGCTATTCGGGTTGATACCGGCGCTGCGCTCAACTCACGCGGACTTGCAAAGCACGCTGAGAGAGCAGGGAGCGAATGTCTTCGGCGGGAAATCGAATGTGCGATTGCGGAAGGCGCTGCTGGTGTCGCAAGTGGCGCTGACGGTGGTGTTGCTGGCGGCTGCGGGATTTTTTGCGCAAAGCCTGATGAACTTGAAGCGGCAGGACCTTGGCGTGAAGACAGATCACGTAATCCAATTTGCGGTGGCACCGGAACTGAATCGTTATACTCCGGAACAAACAGTCGCGCTGGCCGACCGCTTGAGAGAAAACATCGCAGGCTTGCCGGGTGTGCGATCGGTGAGCGTGGCGGAAATGACGCTACTCTCGGAGAGCGACTCGTACGCCAACATCACGGCGGAGGGCTACACCGTGTCGGAAGACACCAATACGGACGTTCAACAAAACTGGATTGGACCAAATTTCTTTGCGACTCTGGGAATTCCGCTGTTGTCCGGGCGCGAGTTCGACAATCGCGACACCTCCACTGCGCCTAAAGTCGCAATTGTCAGCGAAAAAATGGCGCAGACGTACTTTCGCGGCCAGAACCCGATTGGGCGCCACTTCGCGTTCGGCTCCGGCAATGACGTGCACCCCGACATTGAAATCGTCGGCGTGGTGAAAGACAGCAAGAATACGGACCTACGGCAAGAAATTCGGCCGCTTGTCTATATTCCTTACAGTCAGGACAAGAATTTCGGAAACGCGACGTTCTACGTGCGCACCAACCTGGAGCCGACGGCGTTGGGCTCGACACTGCGGAAAACAGTGCAAAGCGCCGATGCAAACCTGCCAGTATTCGAAATGAAGACGCTGGACCGGCAAGTGGACGAAATTGCGTTTGCTGAACGGCTCCTGACGTTTTTCTCATTGTGTCTGGGACTGCTGGCGGCACTGCTCGCGGCGATTGGGCTGTACGGTGTGATGGCGTATATGGTGGCGCAGCGAACGCGCGAGATCGGAATTCGCATGGCGCTGGGCGCTTCGCAAAAGAACGTGGCGTGGCTGGTGTTGCGCGAAATCGTGCGCATTTCGATTGCCGGCCTTGGAATCGGGCTGGTGGCAGCATTTGCGATCGGAAAACTGATTGAATCGCAGTTGTTCGGCGTGAAAGCCAGCAATCCGCTGGTGTTTTTGACGTCAGCGGTGCTGCTCTCAGCGGTTGCGTTACTTGCCGGATGGCTGCCTGCGCGAAAAGCTGCGAGCGTGGATCCCATGGTCGCGCTTCGATACGAATGATCGAAACCCGACACTGATTCTAGGATCGATCGAGGAACATACGCGGGCGGAATCGCGTATCACAGGACGAAGAGACATCGCATAGAAAAAGTTTTGCAGGGCTCTGAGACACGAATAACGAGGAGCGGAACATGGAAACATTGATGCAGGATATTCGCTACGGCGTCCGAATGCTGATGAGGAATCCGGGATTCATGATCATTGCCATCATCACCCTGGCGCTCGGTATCGGCGCGAATACTGCCATCTTCAGCATGGTGGATGGAATTTTGCTGCGGCCTCTGCCGGTGCAGGATCCCGCCCAGATCACCGTCCTCGCGTTCCAACAGCAGAAAGGAAACATACAGACACAGTTTTCCGTGGCCGACTTTCGCGACATTCGCAGCCAATCCAGCGAAGTATTCTCCGATGTGTTCGCCTACCAGCTTGGCTTGGACGGTCTGAGCGTGGATGGTAAAGCCGATCGCATCGTGACCAGCTACGTCTCCGGAAATTTTTTCCCTGCGCTGGGAATCAAGCCGGAACTCGGTCGATTTATCCTGCCCTCGGAAGGCGAGACCCTGGGAGCCGATCCTGTAATGGTCCTCAGCTACTCCTACTGGAAGACGCGGTTCGGAGGAGATCCTGCCATCGTAGGCCGCAAAGTTTCGGTGGATGGCCATCCCATCACGATCGTCGGTGTAGCGCCGCGAGGATTCGTCGGAATCTTTCCCTTCCTGAGCATTCAGGGGTATTTGCCGCTCGGCATGCTGGAAATTGGAGGCCAGCCGGACGATTTCATGACCAATCGTCAACTTCGCAATCTGCCCGTGCTCGGCCGCTTGCGTCCGGGCACCGGACTCCAGGAGGCGCAGGCTTCTCTGTCGGTGATAGGCCGGCGTTTGTCGCAGCAATATCCGGAGGCTGACAAGGATTTGAGCCTTCAGGTCTACCCGGAACTGCGCGCGCGGCCGCAACCCGATCCGGACAATACTTTACTTGTGATCTCGGGGCTTTTCTTGAGCTTGACGGCGCTTGTGTTGCTGCTCGCCTGTGTAAACGTGGCCAACATTCTGCTCGTGCGTGCTACCGTGCGCGAACGCGAGATGGCCATTCGCGCCGCCTTGGGTGCCGCGCGATTTCGCCTCGTCCGGCAATTGCTGACCGAAAGTATTCTGCTGGCACTGCTAGGTGGAATCGCGGGAATTTTTCTCGGCTACTGGGGCAGTTCCGCACTGGCTTCCCTCAATTTTCAGACCGATCTTCCCGTGCATCTCGATTTCGGCTTTGACTGGCGCGTATTTGGCTATGCCACGGCGGCCGCGCTGTTGACCGGAATCATCGTCGGCCTGGTGCCCGCAATTCGCGCCTCGCGGGGAAATCTGGCCGCCATCCTGCACGAAGGCGGGCGTGGGGTTGTGGGCGGCAAAAACCGCTTGCGCACCGGGCTGGTGGTGGCGCAGGTGGCAGGCTCGCTCGTGCTTCTAATCATTGCAGGGCTTTTTACTCGGAGCCTCGGAAAAGCCCAGAACACGAACCTTGGCTTCGATCCCGACCATGTTCTGAATCTCACCATGGATCCGGTGGAAATCGGATTCAACCAGCAGCAGACGCGCGATTTTTACAAGAACGTTCTAACCCGCGTTAGTTCCCTTCCCGGAGTGGTGTCAGCGAGCACTGCAACCGCGACGCCCATGGGCTATTACAACAACAACGACACGCTGACGATCGAAGGCTATCAGCCGCCCGCCGGCCAGCCGCTTCCGTCTGCCATGTACAACACCATTTCCATAGACTACTTCCGCACCATGCAAATCCCCATCCTGCGCGGCAGAGCTTTCACCGACGCTGACAGTGAGAACTCACAGTACGTCGCGATCCTCAGCGAATCTATGGCAAAGAAGTTCTGGCCCGACGCAGATCCCATCGGACGGCAATTTCAGATGAGTACCGACGCAAAACATTCGATGGTCGTCGTCGGCGTGGTGAAGGACGTGCGGTACCAGGGTGTCACCGGTGTGATCCCGCCGGTTTTTTATGCTCCGTTTGTGCAACATCAGTCGGGCAACTCCTTGCAATTTCTTCAGGTGCGTACGACAGCGGCGCCCGAAACAATGATCCCGGAAATCGAGCGCACCATCCAATCGCTCGCGCCACAGCTTCCGGTCTTCGACGTAGAAACGATGAGGCAAGCCCTGTACACCCTCAACGGGCTGCTGATTTATCGGATAGGCGCAGGGCTGGCGGCTGTTCTTGGCGCCTTAGGATTGATTCTCGCAATCGTCGGGGTTTATGGCGTGGTCTCCTATGCCGCCAGCCAGAAGACGCACGAAATCGGGGTTCGGATGGCGCTGGGAGCGCAGCCCACGGACATCCTGAAGATGGTTTTCGGCGAGGGACTACTCATCGTGGCAATGGGTTTGGGTGTGGGAATTGCATTGGCCCTAGCCGCGGCGCAGGTGGTTGGAAAATTCCTGACTGTAAGCGCGATGGACCCGGCGACGTATGTCGCCGTTTCGGCAATTCTCACAACTGTGGCCCTTGCGGCCTGCTACATTCCGGCGCGGAGGGCTATGCGCGTGGATCCCATGGTGGCGTTGCGCTACGAATAAGGCCCTCCGCTTGCTGTCCGGAATCGCGACAAACAATCCCGCAACTGGTCACGCGCGCTAATCTATAGGCCGCAACGCGCATCTAAAGTACTATCAGCTATGGACTTAGAATGAAGCCCCTCTGGAATCCCAACTGCCCATATTTGGGAGTCCCCACTTATCGCTCGCAGTCCGGAGAGGGGCACTACAAATGCCACCGATGGCGGTTGAACTCATGAACGAAACAGGTCCCACCCAGGCGAGCATCCTTATCGCGGATGACCAGCCAGATGTCCTCGAAGCTCTGCGCCTACTCCTAAAAGGACATGGGTACGTGACCGAAGCGGTGACCTCGCCCGCAGCACTGATCGACGCCATTGCACGGCGAGAGTTCGATCTGGTCTTGATGGACTTGAATTACGCGCGCGATACGACGTCCGGGCGGGAAGGTTTGGACGTCCTTTCAAAATTGAAAGCTTCTGAAACCGCCCCTCCGATTGTGGTAATGACCGGATGGGCCACGGTGGGCCTGGCTGTGGAAGCCATGCAGCGAGGCGTCGGTGACTTCGTCGAAAAGCCGTGGGTGAACGCGCGTCTTCTGGAGATTCTGCAAAAACAAGTCGACATTGGGCGCGAGCGGCGCACAGCGCGCCGCAGCGCAATGGAGCGCGATCGAACGCAGAGCGAAATTGCCTCCCGACTCGACCGGCAGGGGCGTGAAATTGAAGAAGCGCGCGCGATCCAACTCGGATTCCTACCCAAGGAAATTCCGCAGATTGCGGGTTACGAAATCGCGGGAGCCTGGCAGCCGGCGCGCATTGTAGGCGGGGATTACTACGATGTTTTTTCGTTTGAAGGAGATACGCTCGGGTTGTGCATCGCGGACGTGGCCGGAAAGGGAATGCCGGCGGCGCTGCTGATGTCGAACTTGCAGGCGGCGGTTCGCGGGCTTGCTTCACCTTCTTTATCTCCGGAAGTTCTGTGCGAGCGATTGAACTCGCTGATTTGCCGGAGTATCGCCAGCGACCGCTTCATCACTTTTTTCTACGCGCATCTCGACGGCGGGTCCAGGCAGTTGTGCTACGCGAATGCCGGGCACAATGCTCCCATCATCGCGCATCGTGACGGTACACACGACCGTTTGGACGAAGGCGGCGGCGTGCTGGGTATTTTTCAGTCTCAGAGTTACGCCAAGGGCACCTACACGCTCTCGCCGGGGGACCTGGTACTGCTGTTCACTGATGGAGTGACGGAAGCTAGCAGCCCCGATGGCGAGGAATTCGGCGACGCACGCCTGATTCGGCTGCTCGAAGAAAACCGTGAAGCAACTGCGGAACAATTGCAGAAGAAGATTCTAGATACGGTGGGGTCATTCTGCGGTGGCAATTGGCAGGATGATGCAACTTTAATTGCAATTGCCGTGGAATAACACTGCTGGGAGAAGAGCGCAGATGGAAACTTTGCTCCAGGACCTGCGATACAGCTTCCGGGTATTGAGGAAATCGCCTAGCTTCGCGGCGATTGCGGTCCTCACGCTCGCACTTGGAATTGGCGCGAACAGCACAATTTTCAGCTGGATCAATTCTACCCTGCTCAATCCCATACCGGGAGTGCGGCACACATCTGATTTCGTTGTCATGACGGAGGGCGGGACCGCCAGAAGTCCTATTCCTTTCTCCTATCTCGACTACATGGATTTGCGCAACCGAACTCGCAGCTTTACCGGATTGATCGCTTACGACATCAACCCTATGAATCTCACCGGTACCGGGAAACCAGAGCGCGTTTGGGGCACGCTGGCTTCGGCGAATTACTTTGATGTGCTGGGCATCCATCCGATTTTAGGGCGTGGCTTTCTTCCGGTAGAGGACCAGAAGCCAGGAGGCGCGCCGGTAGTGGTGATCAGTTATCGGCTCTGGCAAATTCGCTTCGGCGGGGATCCTTCCGTCATCGGCCGCACGTTGCGGATTGATCAGCATCCATTCACGATCATCGGCGTCGCGCCGGCTGTTTTTCAAGGAACACAGACTGGCATGCGAACGGAACTTTGGGTTCCGTTGATGATGCAGCAGCAGATTGTTTCCGGCACTGACCGCCTTGCACTACGCAGCGAGACTTGGCTGATGCTGCTGGGCCAGCTGGCGCCTGGTGTGACGCGCGGGCAGGCACAAGCGGAAATGGATCTGCTGATGAATCAGATCGTGGAGCAATTCCCCGATTCCCATTTGGGCAACAATGCGGTGACGTTGTACCCGCTTTGGCGTGCTCCGTTCAGCGCGAATACTTATATGTATGTTCTCCTTCCGGTACTGATGGCTATCGCCGGCGTCGTGCTGCTGCTCGCCTGCGCAAATGTGGCGAATCTAATGCTGGTGCGGTCGGTTTCGCGACGGCGCGAGATTGCCATACGCCTTTCGATTGGCGCCAGCCGATGGCGGCTGGTCCGGCAGTTGCTCATCGAAAGTGTAGTTCTGTCTTCGGCTGGGGGCATCCTGGCGATGTTTATCACCGCCTGGACCACTGGAATGCTGGGACAATTCATTCCGCCTACCAATATTCCGATAGCGCTCGACTTTCAGGTGGACCGCGCTGTTTTTTTCGTTACGTTTGCGATCTCGATTCTTAGCGGTGTGATTTTCGGCATCCTGCCGGCTTTGCGCGCGTCGGACATGTCGCCGATAACGGTGCTGAAAGAAGACGCGGGAAGCGCTTCGGGCGGACTTCATAGGGCGCGCTTATCCAGCGCCCTGGTCGTGACGCAGATTTCTCTTTCACTTTTCCTGCTGGTGAGCGCCGGACTTTTCATTCGGAGTTTCCGGCAAGCGCAGCGATTCAACGCGGGCTTCAACCCGGACCACGTGCTGCTCGCGTCCTACAGCTTGTTTCCCGCAGGATACACCGAGGCTCGCGGCTTGGAATTTCATCGCCAGCTCTTGGCCAAGCTCGAAACATTGCCGGGCGTGCAATCGGTGGCCCTGGCCAGTTGGGTGCCGCTAGGGTACGTATCCAACTCGTTGCCGGCTTCTCCCGAGGGATATGTGCCGCAGCCGCACGAATCCATGGAAATCGCCGAAGCCACGGTGGGGCCAAATTATCTTCGGACGATGCAGATTCCGTTGATTGCCGGACGCGAGTTTACGGGGAACGATACGGGCACATCGCAGCCGGTCGCGATCGTCAATCAGAAGTTCGCGGATCGGTACTGGCCGCACCAGGAGCCGTTGGGCAAGCGGATATACGCATATGGCGTGTGGTTCACGGTGGTCGGTATCGCACACAATTCCAACTACTATTCCTTGAGCGAAATCCCGCAACCGTTTCTGTATCTTCCGATTTTTCAGGATTACTACTCAACGACAATCATCCACGCGCGGGTTTTGGGCGACCCGCTGGCCTATACGGCGGCGGTGGAAAAGACGATTCATACCCTGGACGCGGATCTGCCGGTCTACGATGAGTCCACTTTAAAGTTGCGCGTGCAGGTGGCGAGCACGGGGCAGCGGATCGCCGGCACTTTCGTGGGAGCTTTTGGTTTGCTCGCGCTGATTCTGGCGGCGGTAGGTATCTACGGAGTGATTGCCTATACCACGCGCCAGCGGTCGCATGAAATTGGGATACGCATGGCGCTGGGAGCGCAGCAAAGCGATGTTTTCCGGCTTGTGCTGGGTCAAGGCCTGCGAATGATCCTCGCCGGACTTGCGATTGGGCTCGCGCTGTCATTCGCGCTGACACGTTTTCTGCGCAACATTCTTTTCGGTGTAGGTGCGACCGATGCCCTCACGTTTGTAGGCGTCGCGATCCTGCTATGTGTGGTGGCGCTACTTGCGTGCTACATCCCCGCGCGGCGGGCCATGCGCGTGGATCCCATGGTGGCGTTGCGCTATGAATAACCTCACAAGGAGTGAGCAATAGTGATCAAACTCAGAGACGTCGAAAAGGTTTACGAATCGGGCGCCGGAAAAACCTGGGTGCTGCGCCGGATCAATTTGGACATCGCCGACGGCGATTTCATTACCATCATGGGCCCTTCGGGCGCGGGAAAGTCCACGCTGATGGGAATTATCGGGATGCTAGACGGCGCATGGAAGGGCGAGTATCACCTGCTCGAAAATGCCGTGCATAAGCTCGATAACCGACGCCGCGTGGAGCTGCACAAGAAATATATCGGGTTTGTATTTCAGCAATATCACCTGCTCGATAACCTTACCGTGGCCGAGAATCTCGACTTGCCGCTCTCCTATCGCGATATCAAGAAAACGGAGCGCGAAGGAATGGTGGCGGACATCCTCGACCGGTTCCAGATCGTGGGCAAGAAAGCTCTCTTTCCGAACCAATTGTCTGGTGGCCAGCAACAGCTTGTGGCTGTAGCGCGCGCCGTAATCGGCAAGCCGAAATTGATCCTGGCGGACGAGCCCACCGGCAGCCTGCATTCGAGCCAGGGAAAAATGATCATGGATTTGCTGAAGAAGCTAAATCAAGACGGCACCACGATCATCCAGGTGACGCATAACGATGCCTGGGCGGCGTACGGCAACCGCATCATTCAATTGGCCGACGGCTGGATCGTGGATGGCGCATCAAAAGCCGGCGGGGTGTGATTCGAATGAGGGAAATTACGAGAAAGCGAAAGTGAACTATCAGCTGGATCCGGACGGAACGAAGAGAACGTCAAAATTCAGGGAGATAGCGTTCGCAAAATGATGCCCCCACATACAGCGCGCACACGAATACTTGTTGCCGACGATCAGCCCGACATTCGCGAAGCGCTGCGCTTATTATTGAAAGGCCAGGGATTCGAGACGGAAACGGTGGCATCGCCCGCGGCGGTGTTAGCAGCGCTCGAAGCGCGCGAGTTTAACGCGCTCTTGATGGATCTGAACTACGCGCGCGATACCACCTCCGGCCAGGAAGGACTCGATCTGCTATCGAATATTCGCGCAAAAGACAGCACGCTGCCCATCATCGTAATGACAGCGTGGGGAAGCCTGGAACTTGCGGTGGAAGCCATGCGCCGCGGCGCGAAGGACTTCATACAGAAACCGTGGGAAAACGCGCGGCTGCTTGCAATCCTGAAGACCCAGATCGAGCTTTCGCAGGCGCTGCGCAAGAGCCAACGGCTGGAAGCCGAGAACCGGTTGTTGCGTGCCGATGGGCGCCCTGTGATGATCGCTGAATCAGCTGCCATGCGTCCGGTGATGGATTTAATCGCGCGCGTCGGCCCGTCAGACGCAAACGTGCTGATCACCGGCGACCACGGGACCGGCAAGGAAGTGGTTGCGCGCACTCTGTACGCTCTTTCTCCGCGGTCGGGCCGGCCGCTCGTAACCGTGAACGCCGGGGGATTGCCGGAAGGGGTTTTCGAGAGCGAGCTGTTCGGCCATGTGAAAGGCGCGTTTACGGACGCGAAATCGGATCGCGTGGGACGGTTCGAGCTGGCCGATGGGGGCACGCTTTTCCTGGATGAAATTGCGAACGTGCCGATGAACTTGCAGGCCAAGCTTTTGCGCGCTCTTGAAACTGGCGAGCTCGAACGTGTAGGATCTTCGACCACACGGCGCGTGGACGTGCGGATTATTTCAGCTACGAATGCCGACGTGCAGACCGAGGTTTCCGGCGGCCGATTCCGCGAAGATTTGCTCTTTCGCCTGAACACGATTGAAATTCATCTGCCTCCGTTGCACGAGCGCAAAGAGGACATTTCAATTCTTGCGCACCATTTCCTGCGGCAGTCGGCGCAACGCTATCGCAAACAACTCGAAGGCTTCGAGCCCGTGGCGCTGCAGGTTCTGCTCGACCACCCGTGGCCGGGAAATATTCGCGAACTGGATCACTCCATCGAGCGCGCTGTCCTGCTAGCGGAAGGTCCGCAGGTTCGCGCGGGAGATTTGGGGCTTCGCCCCGCGCGCGAGGCATCTTTGCGGCTGGATGAAATGAGCATCGAGGATGTCGAGCGCGTTTTGATCCAAAAAGCTCTGGCGCGGTTTGGCGGCAATGTAAGCCACGCGAGCAAAGCGCTCGGACTAAGCCGCAGCGCGCTTTACCGGCGCCTGCAAAAATACAGCCTGTGAAACCGCTGCTCTATGAACGCCGAATTTTGCTTCTGGCCTTGGCCGCCGGACTCGGAAGCACAATCGCTGCGTTAATCCTGCTTTGGATCGGACCCTACTCTTCAAAGCTCCAGTGGACACTCACCGTAATCATGGTAATTGCGTGGCTGAGCTTCGCATTCTCGGCCCAAAGTCGCGTGGTCTTTCCGCTGCGCACGCTTTCGAATCTCCTGGCCGCTCTTCGCGAAGGTGATTTCTCCATACGAGCGCGCGGCGCCAACCGCGAAGATGCATTGGGCGAGGTTTTGCGCGAGGTAAATGCCTTGGGGGAGACTCTGCGGCAGCAGAGACTGGGCGCTTTGGAAGCTACTACGCTCCTTCGCAAGGTAATGGAAGAAATTGATGTCGCGGTTTTTGCATTCGATGGAGCCGGCCGCCTCCGTCTCGTAAATCGCGCCGGCGAGCGAATCTTGAATCAAGCGCAGGCACGCCTTCTTGGACTGACTGCAGCAGAACTCGGTCTTTTGGAATGTCTGGAGGGAGAAACACCGAAAATATCGCAGATCGCGTTTCCCGGAAAATCGGGGCGCTGGGAGATTCATCGCGGCAATTTTCGCGAAGCGGGGCTGGCTCATCAATTGCTCGTGATCACGGATTTGAGCCGCGCTTTGCGCGAAGAAGAACGTCAAGCATGGCAGCGATTGATTCGTGTGTTAGGACACGAACTGAATAATTCACTGGCTCCCATCAAATCAGTGGCTGAAAATTTGGGAAGCATGCTTCATCGCAAGGAGCGCGCGCCGGACTGGCAGGAAGACATGCGCAGCGGCCTGAATATAATTGCCGCGCGCACCGACGGTCTTGCGCGGTTCATGAGTGCTTATGCGCGACTCGCCAAGTTGCCGCCCCCGGTCTTACAGCCCGTGGATGTAGGCGTGTGGATCCGGCGGGTAGTGGGGCTGGAACCGCGGCTTTCCGTGCAGATCGAGGCCGGCCCGCAGACCAGCATTCAGGCGGACCCGGACCAATTGGAGCAATTACTTATCAATCTTCTGCACAATGCCGTGGATGCAGCTCTGGAAACCGGTGGCGGCGTAAAGGTCGGCTGGGAACGTGAGAATGGATCGGTAAAAGTTTGGGTTCAGGACGATGGCCCAGGCATTCCAAACCCCGCAAATCTTTTCGTCCCGTTTTTTACCACCAAGCAAGGCGGTTCGGGAATTGGTCTGGTGCTAAGCCGGCAGATCGCGGAAGCGCACGGCGGATCGCTCACACTTGAAAATCGCGAAGCGCGCCGGGGCTGCGAAGCGCGGCTGCAACTGCCTCTCAATAATGAGCTGCTTTGAATTCGGTGCTTTTCCGCGCGCCATCTCCTCGAACACTTTTATCCCGCTAAAGGTAACAGGCGGAGTCTCGGGGCGGACGCAAAAAAAAACGGCGACTGGGTGTACCAGCCGCCGTTTTGATCAAAAGCAATAAAATTATTGTTGTTGCGGCTGTTGTTGTGGTTGTTGCATGTCTTTTTTAGCTAAATCGGCCTTCGTAGGTTCCGCGGATATCCCGCTGCCCGGTCTTTGATAGCGCGTCAGGTAAGGCATGAATGGCGTGATTTCAAAAGGCATTTTTTCGCGGGCCGAAAGCAGTGGCAACGCTTTTGCTTTGAGTAACTC
Source organism: Acidobacteriota bacterium (assembly GCA_003167215.1). GTDB lineage: Bacteria > Acidobacteriota > Terriglobia > Acidiferrales > UBA7541 > Palsa-295. The sequence continues at coordinate 61,524 of PMTV01000015.1, forward strand.
CACGTGATCGCTCCACGGATCGAGCTTCAGGCGCGCGCCGATCGGCAGAGCAGCGATCTGGTCGAGTTTCGCGGGTTCCAGGTTCGGCGCCGAACTGATCAATTGATCCGCGAGATAGATGCGGTTCCCCAGGTGCGGATTGATCAGAACCGGAAGCGTCTTGGAATCGGCATCGAGCTGCTTGAGAAAGAGTCCAGCGCTTGCCAGTTTATCTTTGTACGGCGAATTCTTTAGAAGCTCCACAGCCTTCTGGCTGTCCTGTTGAATTTGCGCCGGACTGTCCTTGAAACTGAAATGTCCCAACGCTTCGGTAGCCGTCACGGTAGTTGTGTCGTTGAAGCCCCACTGGTCGGTGGATGGTTTGGTCAAGATGATGTCGGCCAATTCCTGCGCCAGCATGGTGGCCAGGCTGGCCTCATCAGGCAAAACGTCGATCAATCCGCGGCTCAGAACGATGGTGTGGCCGATCGAAAACATCTCCAGCGTGCCGGTGAGCATTACGCGGCAACGAACGTCAGGCTGAATGTCCAGGTTGTTCGTCACTTCGATATTATTGACCACGGTTTCGAGAACTTTATCCACTTCACCTGGAGGCGCTACCAAACCGGTTCGTTGCAGCCGGTCCACCACATTGATTTCAGCCTGATGCTGCCATTCGCGCTGCGCTTCAATGGGGGAACGATCCGTGGAGGCGGCCTGGTCCTGAATCGCATTTGGCGATTCAATAGTCAGCTCACTGAATTCTTCCTGGCGGCCCACGTTTTTCAAGTTGTAGCCCCACAGGCGGGTCTGCGACTTGAAGCGAACGTGATTGCCCATAAAATCTTTAAGGTCCGACTCCTGGCTGAAGATGTAAGCGGGCAGCCAGAGCCCCGGTTGCACGTTCAATCGCCAGCTATCGAAGTGAAGATTAAATCCGTTAATTCCCGCCACCGGCGTGTATACGCCGTTAAATCGCACGATTGCGTAGCCCTGATCTTCCGCCCAGATACGCCCCTTGAAACGCCCCTTTCCGGACTTGGGCAGCGGCGTGACGTCGAAGACTACGCAACGAACTTCGCCCAGAAACTCGCGGTGAACGTAATCGAACTGGTAGTGCTGGCGGTCGAATCCGTTCGTATCGATGTAAATCATCTGCAGAAACCCGTCGGGAATGTAGGAAGAACTGAACATGTCGCCGAGATGAGCAATCGGATTAAAGGCCTGGAGTTTGCCCTTCTTGCCATTCAGCATCGAGTTATCCACGACGCCCTTCGAAAGGTCGGCCTGTCCCAGGAAATAGTGGTCTTTCACCGGAACCGCGCCCATGTCCTTGTCAGGTTTCATGTCCTGAATATAGGTTTCAATTACGGGATTGAAACGCCGGATGGTTGCGATCTCTTCATGCTCCCGCGCGATTACGCGATCGATCGCCTGATCGACGGTAGTCGCGGGCCCGGCCGTGGCCCCGGCCTGCGGCTGGGTTTGATCGGCTGTCTGCGGCGCCTGTGCCGATGCCACGCCGGTCAGGCCGGCAGCCAGCAATACGGTAAGACAGAAACTTTTCCACGTCTCCATAGCCGTTCCCCCTATCAATATGCCAATTCGAATACGATGTGGACGATGGCGGTTGAGTCCACTGGTTGGCCGTCCTGTTGGGCCGGGCGAAAGCGTATCTGGCGTGCAGCGGCCTGCGCGGAATCATCCAAACCGTACCCCAGTCCTTGCACCACACGCTGAACTTTCACTTCTCCCGAAGCTGTGAAAACAACTTGCAGCGACACTTCTCCTTCGATTTTCTTGGTGCGAGCTTCATCGGTATAAGCCGGTTTCGGCTTAGAAATAATTTCAACGGGCGTGGTTTTCGACACAACGGAGGCTTGTTTTACTTTCGGCCCCGCTGCCACTGCATGTTCATCCGCAAACCCACCTTGTTGCACGCTTCTCTGTCCGCTGCCACCAGGACTGCCAGTAGCAACACCATTGCCAAAGCCTGTGCTGGCAATCACTCCCTTCGCTCCTTTGGATCCGCCGGTGCCATTGCCGGTACCGGGGCCGGGAGGAAGATCGAAACTGCCTTTCACCGCAATATTTGCCGCACGATTCGTTTTACCGTTAGCGGCCACTCCGTCCGGATCGCCGAACCCGCCGGTCTGAACGTCTTCCCGTGGCTTCCGGAGAGTCGGGATGGCCGAACTCCCCATTGAGACGGGAGGGTTCTGATCTGGGAATGCCTTAGCGACTATCGGCACATCGGGAGTCGGCGTGTTCTTCCGGGCCGTGGCAGGCTTCGCCACCGGCGCCGTAGCCACCGGCGTGTAAATCTTCGGCTTTGGTACCTCAACCACTACCGGCTTTGGAGGCTCAACAACCTTCGCAACCTCACGCTTGATCGGAATTGGCTTTACCGGTTGGACTGGTTGTGGTTTCCAGGCAACTACCGGAGGCGCCTCGATCGGCATGGTCCAGTAGCGCTGAACCATGCTCATCTTCTGGGGCATCAGCATTGGGATTATCACCAATGCCGCTACCGCAAGGCATTGCAATCCAAACCCGGCACTGAACAAATCCCAGCGAGGCTGCGCCTCGGGGAGCAACGATTCATTGAAGACAGCCCGTCTAATCCGCGCCATAGCTTTCACCCAATATCCCTGTTTCCTATTTGTGCCGCGTCGACACAGAAGTACAGCTGACAGTATTTAGTACTAGGCCGGGGAGTTGTCGTGAATAGGACTCAAGTACTATTCTATCCCGAGTCGTGTTGAAAGCGATAACCCAGTGCATCTCGGTTGCCAGAAGGTAAGCTACTGCTTGTGGCGAACCCAAGAAATGTGCACGCACAGGTCGCCCCGCTTTATAAATCTAACCCGGCTGGGGAGGCTGGGTTGCAGAAATTCTAATTTTGGTTTCGAAAAACGAGGGCACGGCCCTGGGAGGCCGTGCCCTATCTCAAGACACATCCTCTATACACGCGTCTTGTTTCAGCGTTATGACAACTCTGCCTTACTGTTGGGGCTCCACGACAACATATCTCGTGACGCCTCTATTGTTCACCAGCAAAAGTACGGGCTGCTTATTTGCTCCGGCCATCGCTTGTTGATAGTCGGAAGTGCTGCTGATTGATTTGTGGTTGACTTCTTGGATGACGTCACCCTGGCTGAGACCGGAAGCAGCCGCCGGGCTTGACGGATCCACAGAGCTCACAACCACTCCGCGTGTTCCAGCCGGCAAACTGAGCTGCTGAGCGATGTCGGAAGTGAGGTCCTGTACCTGAATACCTTCCAGCAGAGTAGCCCCAGTTGCTTCAGCGGAAACCTGCTTATCGTCGTGCTCGTCCAGTTCGGCGAGCTTGAGAGAGACATCTTGTGTCCCGCCGTTGCGCCAGATTTGTAGTTTCACGTTCGTACCGGGCGCGAACTGCGCGATTTGAACCTGAAGTTGGTTCGGCGCATCTACGGTCTCACCGTTAAGTTGAAGAATCACATCTCCTTTCTTCAACCCTGCGTTAGCTGCAGGCGTATTGGGGGCCACGTCTCCGACCAGAACACCGCCTCCCTGCTTCAGGCCGAATGCTCTTGCGAGTTCGGGTGTGACTTCCTGGATGTGAATTCCCAGATAACCGCGAACGACTTTGCCGTGCGTCAGAATCTGATCCATTACCGGCTTAGCCATGCTCACCGGAATCGCAAAACCGACTCCCTCATTTCCACCTTCGCCGCCGTTTCCGCCGTGAGAAAGAATCGCGGTATTGATTCCGACGAGGTTGCCGTGAATGTCAATCATCGCGCCACCGGAATTGCCGGGGTTGATGGCTGCATCCGTCTGGATGAAGTTTTCATAGTTTTCGATACCAAAGCCGCCGCGTCCGGTTGCACTCACGATTCCCATCGTGGCCGTCTCGCCAACTCCAAATGGATCGCCAATCGCGAAAATCAGATCCCCAACCTGCAATTGGTTCGAATCGCCCAACGGCAGAGTTGGCAACCTTGTGGCGTCAATCTTCAATACTGCGATGTCCGTCTTCGGATCAGTTCCAATCACCTTGGCTTGAAACTCACGCTTGTCGCTGAGGAAGACCTTGATATCAGTCGCACCCTCGACCACGTGATTGTTCGTAAGAATAGTTCCATCGGAAGTAACAATGACACCCGAGCCCAGACTCTGCTCTCGCATCGGATGGACTTGGCCCTGTCCAAATTGATCGCCAAAAAACTGGCGAAACATCGGATCGTTGAATATCGGGGATTGCTGGTTCCTTCCGGGCTTTACGACCTTCGAAGAGCTGATATTGACGACCGCGGGAAGCGCCGGCTTAAGAACTGCGGAAAAACCATTAGCGAAATTCCCCAGACTTACAGGTAGCGCATTCTGAGTGATTGCGATCGGAGCGCCCGGGGCGCCAAAAACCGTATGACCTGTCCAATTTTTGTAACCTTGCGAAAGGAGGGCGCCTCCCGCAAGCGCCACGAGGACCACGACGGTGGCCACCCAGTGGCGAATTTTCAACACTTTGCTTTCCATGACTATCTCTCTCCTATGTATTGCTTGCCTCGTCTGGCGCGTAAAGTCGCGATCCGCGAGTTATTATATTTGACGTATCTCGCCTCGATTGGTGTTCAGCGCTCCTGAGCCAATCCGCACCGGGTACCCCTGTCCTATGTAGATGCAAGAATTATACTTGAGGTGACCTACTCGAATTCGCTATACCGACTCGAAAGCATTGTGTTAGATGTTCCTGGTCAATAGCGCATATAAATGTTCCAAGCGAACTCGTTGAGGGAGCGTCTGACGATTTTGGCCAACGAAGTCTCGCCCGAAATTCCGCACGGTTCGGGGACAGTCCATATCTGAAAGGGGTTCTGCAGAAATGACACGAAGAATATTTGCGTTTGCTTGCGCAGCGGTTCTTGTTTTTCTCATAGCGCGGCCTGCGGTTTCCGCGCCCGGCCAGTCCGCAACGGGGAGTTCCGCGCAATCCGATGACGGAACTCTCAAGGCGCTGGCTGATGTCGCCGGCGCCGGAATGATGAAGACCGACACGTATGAGAATCTCCGCGAGCTGAGCGACGATATCGGCGCTCGCGTGACCGGCTCGCCCGAAGCGGCCAAGGCCATAACCTGGGGCATTGAAAAAATGAAGAGTTTCGGCCTTGAGAACGTCCACGCGGAAACATGGCAGATTTCGCGCGGCTGGACGCGGATTTCCGCCAGTGCCGAGATGATCTCTCCAATTCGTCGTCGCCTGATGATCGATGCCATGGGTTGGGTAGGCTCAACTTCCGCCGGAGGCGCGGAAGCCGACGTCCTACCAGTCAATTCATACCAGCTCGAAGACGAAATGAAGAACCCGGCAAGTTGGAAAGGGAAAGTCCTGCTCATCGTTCACAAAGGCGAAGCGCCAAAAGATCAGATGGCTAGTTTCGCGAAGTTTGGGGCCTTCCTGAAGGCAGCCCACGATGCGGGAGCAATAGCGGTTATCGGCGGCCAGGGCGGCAGCACCGCACAAGGCATGCATCTGACTCATACTGGCGCTCTCGGCTTTGACACGTACTACGACATTCCCGTGGTCAGCATGGCGGCGGAGGATCAGCAGCAGCTTGAACGCTATTTGGAACACGGCAAAACGGTGCGTTTGAAAATCAACGTACAAAATAGAGTAACGGATGGCGCAGTCGAAACTGCCAATGTCGTCGGCGATATTCGCGGCACGGAACACCCCGAGCAAATCGTTGTAGTCGGGGGCCATCTTGATTCCTGGGATTTGGCGTCCGGTGCTACCGACAACGGGTTTGGCGCCACCGCCGCGCTGGGCGCAGCACAAGCCATAATGAGGTCCGGACACAAGCCGCGACGGACGATTCGCTTCGTGTTGTTTACCGGAGAAGAAGAAGGCTTGCTGGGTTCGATTGCCTACGTGAAAGCTCATCAGAGTGAAATGGCCAATCACATCGCTGCCGTGATTCTTGATAACGGACAAGGGCCGATCGTCGGCTTCCAGCTCGGAGGGCGCGCGGATCTGATCCCCGACGTTCAGAAATTCGCCACTTCACTCCAAGCTTTCGGGGAGATGAAAGTAGATGACGACGTTGAATTCGGGACCGATACAGGCCCATTCATCCTTGCGGGGCTGCCGGGAATCAATCTGGACCAGGATTCGCCGGAGTATAAATACACGCACCATTCCCCGGTGGACACGTTCGATAAAGTGCAGGCCGATATTCTGGATCGGGACGCCACGGTGATGGCGCTGACCGCGTATTGGATCGCCGATCGTCCGGAGCGGCTCGCGAGCCCGTGGCCGCGGGAAAAGACGGCGCAGATGCTGGTAGATAAGCAGCAAGATGCCGTTCTGAAACTCTTCGGATTGTGGCCGTTTGGAGATCTGGACAGCGCGCCGCAGGAGAAATAGAAACCAGTTCGGCGCAGAAAACACTTATTTGCTGATAAGTCGCGCGATGCAGAAGGCTGCCGCTGCGGCAAGACCTCCGACCAGGACGGTCTGCAAGCCGCCACGCAACGGCTTGACTCCGGTGTAATGCCCTTTGATCGCGCCGAAAAAGAAAAGTGCCAGCAGCGTCACTCCAATCGAAACCCAGAGCGCGTCCATCACGTTCTTCATCATTATGTAAGACGCTAGCGGAATAAGCCCGCCCACGATGTACGACGCTGCGATCGTTCCGGCACTGCGGCCCGCGCGCGTGGGATCCGGCGGTTCCAAACCAAGCTCGAAACGCATCATAAAATCGACCCACTTTTTCTGATTCGATGTGATGGCGCTCACGATCGGCGCCATTTGCTCCTGCGAAAGGCCGTAATCGCGAAAAACCTTGGCGACTTCTTCTGTTTCAATTTCCGGTAGCTCAACCGTCTCTCGATACTCACGGTCGAGCTCGGATGCGTAGTGTTCGGTGTCTGTTTGCGCAGCGAGATAGCCGCCCAAGCCCATGGCGATTGAGCCTGCCGCAATTTCCGCCAGTCCTGCTGTCACCACGATGCCGGTCGACGCAATCGCTCCCGTTAGACCCGCTGCAAGCGCGAATGGGACAGTCAGACCATCTGACATCCCGATGACGATATCGCGCACTGCTGCTGTCGCGGTGAAGTGCTTTTCCACGTGTTCGACAGATGGCATCTTCGGCTCCTCCAAAACATCTAAATATCGAGCGTCTGTTCCGTTGGCCCCTGTAAGGCGCGTATAATTATGGGGCAGGAACCGAATATTCGGGAGGTACATAATGATCCAAACTGGACAAGGAGCTGCTCCCCAGATGACTTTTACATTGCCACCGTTGCCTTACGCATTCGACGCACTGGAACCCTACATCGACGCGAAGACCATGGAGATTCATCACGACAAGCATCACGCGGCATACGTTACGAACCTCAACAAAGCTCTCGAGGGAAATGCCGAGCTTCAAAAGCTTTCCGTCGAAGACCTGTTGGCGCAAATCAACAAAGTACCCGAAAACATCCGCACCGCTGTTCGCAACAATGGCGGCGGCCACATGAATCATTCCATGTTTTGGAAGATTATGAAGAAGGGCGGTGGTGGCGAACCCAGCGGTGATCTTGCTGGCGCTATCAAGTCCTCCTTCGGAAGCTTTGCCGATTTCAAAACCAAGTTTAACGACGCAGCCACAAAGCGTTTTGGTTCAGGCTGGGCTTGGCTTCTGTTCCGCGACGGCAAAGTAACCATCGAGTCCTCGGCGAATCAGGACAACCCGATCATGGACGGCGGCAAGGCGTTTTTTGGACTGGACGTCTGGGAGCACGCCTACTACCTGAAATATCAAAATCGCCGGCCGGAATATATCGAGGCTTGGTGGAACGTGATCAACTGGGCGCAAGTTGCTGAGAATTACGCCCACGCTAAGAAGTAGCAATTGCAACCTTCCGTTCATTTCAGCGGTTCTCCCAGCGACGTCCAGTGCACCTCGCACGGACGTCGCGGGGAGCTTCTAATCTTCTCGCATCGCCCCCGCAGAACCTAAAAGTGGAAACCACCAACGCGACGCGCACGTCGCACCCAGCAGGCCAAGGAGCCTGAGCGATGACTCGCGGACTTGCAGTTTTGCCTCTACTCATTTCGACGCTTTGCGTCATCACACCTGCTCAAACGAATCCACACCAGGATCGCAAAAAAATCTTGGCGGATATCGTGATCGAAAGCGGCGAGACCGCGAAAGATGTCCAATGTTTCATGTGTAGCGTCCATGTTCGCGGCCGCGTTACTGGCGACCTGGTTACCTTCGGCGGAGCCATATTTGTCGAGGGAAGAGTTGATCACGATGCGATTGCAATCGGCGGCCGCATCGAATCGAATTCGAACAGCACAATTGCAGGCGCCGCAATCTCCGTGGGCGGATATATCCTGCGTCAGGAAAATTCCGTCATCGCCGGCGATTCAAAATCTCTGCCTTACGTGCTCATTCCCGGCCAATATCGCCCGACAATTCTCGGCAGCATCACACTCGCGCTGATCAACGTGCTCTTTGTGGCCTTGGGTTATTTGCTTGTTCGTGAGAAACGCGCTGAAACTTTCGCGCGCGCAATCGAGGGCCGCCCGGCTTCGGTGTTCTTCGCCGGCATCTTTTTGTTTCTCATATTTTATGGTCTGGACTGGCTGACGGGCTATCTGGGGCCAATGGAAATCCCGTCAGATATCGTATTGTTGGTAGTCCTCCTAGCTATCGCTGCCGCAGGCGCCACCGGCTTGGGATATTGGGTAGCTCGCGTGGCATTTCCCGGAACCAGGGGAATCTGGGCCACCATCGGCGGAGTTTTGGCGCTGTCGTTGCTCGAGCTTGTGCCGCTGCTGGGTTTGCTCGTCTTTGCAGTTGGCTTGATAATGTCCGTCGGCGCTTCGTTAACCACACGCTTTGGATCCCGCGAAGTTGCAGTTTCCACCCATGCAGTCAGTTAAATTTTGAAGATGCTTGCGGCAACATGAGATTTGAGCCGCAACTCTCTGACCTCCGGCAATGGCTCCCAAGATGAAAAATGGCTCGGCCCCCGAGGCCACTGCATCGGGCAGTGGCGCGTCCGGCGGTTCATGGGTGACATCCTCTTCGCAGGCGAAGAACCGCAGAAACGGCCGACGCTCTTGCGTGACCTGGTCGCGTATGGTGCCGCGCAGCATCGGAAAGCGGGCTTCGAGCGCGTCGAGGATCGAGCGTTGAGTGGCCTGACCCTCGACCTCCAGTTGCACATCGCCGCTTACATGCGCCAGTGTCCGCAGATGTGACGGCAGTACAACGGTAATCATGGGAGTGTCTGAACCTCCACGGAAAGGACGGCGGGCAGATCCCGTACGATGGGGGTCCAGTTGTCACCTGCGTCTGCGGATGCGTACACCTGCCCGCCGGTGGTTCCAAAATACACGCCGCAAGAATCGAGCGCGTCCGTGGCCATCGCGTCCCGCAACACATTTACGTAACAGTCGCTTTGCGGCAAACCGTTCGTCAGCGCCTCCCATTCGTTTCCGCCTGCCGTGCTGCGGTGCACGCGCAGCTTCCCATCGGGCGGATAATGCTCCGAATCACTCTTGATCGGCACCACGAAAATTGTCTCCGGCTCGTGCGCATGAACGTCAATTGCGAAGCCGAAATCGGTGGGCAAGTTTCCGCTTATCTCTTGCCACGAGTCCCCGGCATTGTCGCTGCGCATGACGTCCCAGTGCTTCTGCATGAAAAGCACATCCGGACGCGACCGGTGCATGGCGATATGGTGAACGCAGTGGCCAACCTCGGCAGTCGGGTCCGGGATATGTTCTGACCTCAAGCCGCGGTTGATTGGTTTCCAAGTCTTGCCTGCGTCGTCGGTCCGGAACGCACCCGCTGCTGAGATGGCAACGAACATTCGGTCCGGGTGGCTCGGATCCAAAATAATTGTGTGCAGGCACAACCCGCCCGCACCTGGCTGCCACGACGGCCCCGAGCCATGACCGCGGAGGCCGGAAAGCTCCACCCACGTTTGGCCACCATCAATTGACCGGAACAACGCGGCGTCTTCCGCTCCGGCATACACAGTATCGGGATCGGCCAGCGATGGCTCCAGGTGCCACACGCGCTTGAACTCCCACGGATGCGGCGTGCCGTCATACCACTGGTGAGTGCCGGGGATGCCGTCGTAAGCAAATTTGTTGCCGACAGGTTCCCACGACTTGCCGCCGTCGTTGGATCGTTGGATAAGCTGCCCGAACCACCCTGTGGACTGCGATGCATACAGCCGATTCGGATCAACCGGGGATCCCTTCACGTGGTAAATCTCCCAGCCCGCAAAGTGCGGGCCACTGATGTCCCAATGCTTGCGCTTCGCGTCGGAAGTGAGGACGAACGCGCCCTTCCGGGTCCCCACCAATACTCGTACGCTGCTCATCTCTTCCTCCTTAGCAGAAACTCACGACACACCAGAACATCGACCGCGAAGACGAGCGCGGGTAGCAGTTGGGGCACCGGCGCCACATCCCCGTGGAAGTTTACGCTTCGGACGCCAAAAATGTTTCTCGCTCGTGCCTTGCGTGGTCTTTTTTCGTAGGAAGACGGCGTGTCGAAGACACTCCTATATTTTGGCAGCGGTGCCCTAAAACAGTTGAGTTGGCGGAGACTTCGTTGTATAAGGCTGAAGCGATGATTTTAAGCCGTCCAACGCGCAGCAGGCTCCGCTTTGCGGTCGTATCGGCTCTCTTGTTCTGCGCCCTCGCGTTCGTCGAATTTCCAGAGCTACTCAGCCTCAAGGATGATACTTCGAACGACTTCACCCTGCTGGTCTCCAGACAGGCCGTCTCTTCGCCAAACAGCACGATTAAACCCGCGCAGACGCCAGTCGCGATTCCTATCCGGGAAGTCAGCCTTCACGCGCCGATTTCGAATCTGCTGGCACTTTCGTTTCCTGACACCCTGGCTCACTCATCCATCGACTACCTGCATCTGCTCTGCGTTCATAGGACATAAACCTCTGTTTCTTTTCTGAAGTTGCTCGCTTTCCGATATTCATAAACCAAACGGGATCATCCCGCGAATGCTTCCCGATTCGCAGGCTTTTCTCCTTGGCAATACTTCACAGAAAAGGAGCACGTGCATCATGCGACCGACTTTAATAGCTACAGACCAAAGGATTCTCCATCAGTATCTGCAAGACCTGATTTGCCAAGCAAACACGGTGGAAGAGGTTGACATCCTTGTCGAAGTGTTGATGTCGCTGCAATACGCGGCCCGTCCCATTTCGGCAACGCTGTCGGCAAACCCACTGAGGATCGTTCACGGCAAATCTGGGCGCTGATTTCGTCACTCCGCAGCACGGTGTTGACTTCCTTTTTGTAGCGCATTTACCCTTCGGTAGCCGGGCGACGGGAGGGTATGCGCGGGTCTGTGTTCTTTCACCATCGTCTTAAGATGCCGGACGGCTACCGCATTGCGCCGCATTGGTATCCTCAGCACGAAAACGTTTTCTTAATTGCACGCGGCAGGCGCCGGCCCGCGAGCGAACCAGAAAACCTTGGGCCGGCAGCGGAATCTGTGACATGCTGATTCCTCTGCTACCACTCCTCAACTGTCTGCGAGGTTTCTCCGAATGAAGCGGACATTCTTCGTGTTGTGCATCGTTGCTTCCGTTTCGTTTTGCGTGTCCGCGCAAAACGCTAATTCGCAGGAGTCCAAGGCGGCCGAAACGATTCAGGTGGACGCGCGGGCGAAGGGAGAGCCCTTTCCACATTTTTGGGAGCAAATGTTCGGCTCCGGCCGCGCAATCCTTTCGCTGCGGGAAAGTTACCGAAACGATTTGCGCGAAGTGAAAGCGGCGACGGATTTCAAATACATCCGCTTTCACGCGATTTTTCACGACGAGGTCGGAGTGTACGATGAAGACGCCGCGGGAAAACCAGTTTACAATTTTTCCTACGTTGACCAGATTTACGACGGTTTGCTGAAAGACGGAGTGCGACCTTTCGTCGAACTGAGCTTCATGCCCACGAAGCTCGCAGCGGAAAACGACATTCAGTCCTTCTGGTACAAGCCCAATGTTTCGCCGCCCAAGGATTACAAGAAGTGGGGCGAACTTGTGGGCCAGTTCGCAAGGCATCTTGTCGAGCGGTACGGCATCGATGAAGTTTCGCAATGGTATTTTGAAGTGTGGAACGAGCCCAACCTCGATTTTTGGGCCGGCGTTCCGAAGGAACAGACTTACTACCAGCTTTACGACGCGGCCGCGCGAGAGCTAAAACTCGTCAGCCCGCGGCTGAAAGTGGGAGGACCGGCGACGGCACAGGCTGCCTGGGTGGATCGCTTCATTCAGCACGTTGCGCAGGACAACGTGCCTGCGGATTTCGTGTCCACGCACGTCTACGGCAACGATTTGGCTTCGGATGTTTTCGGCACGCAGGAACAAATTCCGAGATCGCAAATGGTTTGCCGTGCCGTTCGAAAAGTTCACGATCAAATCAACAGCTCTGTTCGTCCACATCTGCCCTTGATCTGGAGCGAATATAATGCCAGCTATAAGAACGAAACGGACGTGACCGATTCCATTTACATGGGGCCGTGGATGGCCGATACCATCCGCCAGTGCGACGGGCTGGTGGACATGATGAGCTACTGGACATTTTCCGACGTGTTCGAAGAACAAGGTGTGGTGAAGCGCCCATTCTATGGCGGTTATGGACTGATTGCGGAGGATAGCTTGCCGAAGCCGGCATTTAATGCTTTCAAGCTGTTGCACCGTTTGGGCGACACAAGAATTCCAGTGAACGGCGATGACATTCTTGCAACGCGGCGTGCGGACGGCAGGTTGGTGATGGCGGTCTGGAATTTATCTGCGCCGGGAGGCAATGGCGAGTCGAAGGACATCGTGCTGCAATTGAGCTCTTTGGCCGGGAAAAACCAAGCCTTCGTGTACCGGCTGGATGCAGACCATGGATCGCTGCTGAAAGCGTACGCGGAGATGGGCAGCCCCGCAGATCCCACCCAAGCGCAAGTTCAATCTCTTCGGCATGCGGCCCGATTGCTCGCGCCGGAATCAACGTCCATCCAGAATGGCCGGATCGAGTTACAGCTGCCATCTAACGCCCTGGCCCTTATCGAAGTTTATTGATTCGCATCTCTCGTTAGCGGGCTGGCTTCTTGAGAAAGACTTAGCCCAGCACGATGCGGATGTTGTGGACCGCTCCGTCGTCGGCGAGTGGAATACTTGCGGAGCCCGGCAAGAGTTTGCCGTCCAATTCAGTAAGCGCCACACCGCGCGCCACGTTCGACGGATTTTCCACCTTGATCTTGTAGATCGCCGAGTGGTAGCGGAAGTCGATGGAGTAGCCGGGCCAATTACGAGGTATGCACGGATCAATGCTGAGGATCATGCCTCGCACACGAAAGCCGAGTATCCACTCCATCCCCGCGCGATAAAGCCAACCCGCCGAACCGGTGTACCACGTCCATCCACCTCGTCCAACATGGGGAGCCTCGGCGTAGATGTCTCCCGATACGACATACGGCTCCACTTTGTAACGCTGCACGTTGGCGCGCGAACTGGTGCGGTTAATCGGGTTCATGAAGCGGAAAAGTTCATTGGCTTTGTCTCCATTGCCTAGCTCGGCGAAGGCAATTGCCGTCCAAGTGGCGGCATGCGTGTATTGCCCGCCGTTTTCGCGAATCCCCGGAACGTAACCTTTTATGTATCCAGGATCGTGGGTCGTCTTATCGAAGGGCGGAGTTAAGAGCAAGATCAGCCCGTCCGCAGAACGAACGAGTTGCTGATCGACCGCCGACATGGCTCGCGCGGCGCGGCCGGGTTCAGCAGCGCCGCTGATGATTCCCCAAGTTTGAGCGATCGAGTCGATGTGGCATTCCTCATTTTGCACGGAGCCGAGCGGAGTGCCGTCGTCAAAGTAAGCGCGGCGATACCATTCGCCGTCCCAGCCATCGTGCTCGAGCGCTGCCTTCAACGCACTCACGTGGATGCGCCACTTCTCCGCGCGCTGGCGCTCTCCGCGCGCGTCCGCCACTTTTGCAAACTCCCAGAGAACAGTATGCAAGAACCAGCCTAGCCAGACGCTCTCTCCCTTTCCCAGATAACCGACTCGGTTCATGCCGTCGTTCCAATCTCCGGTGCCCATTAGCGGAAGGCCGTGAAGGCCCACAGTCAAGCTGCGATCCAGAGCGCGGGCACAATGTTCAAATATCGTCGCGCGAATCTGCGAAACGCGCGGCTGGAAGTAAGCTTCGTTCTGACCTTCGGCCAAAAGATCGCCTTCTATAAAGGGAACTTGTTCTTCGAGAACAGCCATGTCGCCGGTGGCCTCGATGAAGTGAATCACCGCGTAGGGCAACCAGAGAAGATCGTCAGACATGCGCGTGCGTATGCCGCGCCCGGACGGCGGATGCCACCAATGCTGGACGTCACCTTCGACGAACTGGTGAGCGGCTGCCCGCAGCAATTGGTCGCGTGCCTCGGATCTTTTCGACACGACGAGGGCCATTACGTCCTGCAATTGATCACGGAATCCATAAGCGCCGCTCAATTGATAGAAGGCGGCGCGCGCCCAGACGCGACAGGCCAGAGTCTGATAAAGCAGCCAGCGGTTCAACATCACGTCCATGGTTTGATCGGGAGTGCTGACTTGCACAGCTCCCAAGATGTCGTCCCACTGGCGAAGCACTTCACGCAGGACCTGATTCAAGTCCGCGGCTCTGTAACGACTGAGCAATTTACGCGCGCTCTCTTTACTTTCCGTTTCGCCCAGGAAAAAAACGATGTCCACCCGAGCACCCGGCCGCAATTCAAACACCGTTTGCAGGGCGGCGCAGGGGTCCATAGCAGCTCCTACTTTGCGCCCGAGCGGCCCATCGGTTTCCAGTGCTGCTGGCTGGTCAGGCGCCCCATTTCTGCCAAAAAATTCAGTGCGGTCTGCGGTGTACGACGTTTGCCGTCCACCCAGATCGGCAAAAGCGATGCGGCCGCCGAAATCGCCGTTCCAGGCACTGCGGGCAAAAAGGGCACCTGACGCCGAATCGATTTCGGTAATGAGGTAGGGGGCTGTGGCGCTTCGCGAACTTCCCAGGACCCACTCGGCATAGGCAGTGACGGAGAGGCGGCGAGTACGTCCGGAATCATTCTGCAGAGAGAGGCGCGATATTTTAATCGGGTCCTCGAGCGGCACGAACTGGATCAGATCGAGGTTGATGCCATGCGAGCCGTGTTGAAAACGGCTGTAACCCTGGCCGTGACGGCACAGATAACTAGCTGCTTCATCGCGAATGGGAAGCGCGGTGGGGGTCCACACTTCTCCGGTACTTTCATCGCGGATATAGATGGCCTCGCCGGGCGTGTCAAAGACGTGATCGTTGGACCAGGGAGTCAGCTGGTTCTCATGGCTATTGATCGACCAAGTGAAACCTGAACCTGATTCCGAAACCAAGAAGCCGAAAGAGGGGTTTGCGACGACATTGACCCAGGGCTCAGGTGTTCGCAAACCCTCATTCAGGACCGTCACATATTCGCGGCCGTTCTCAGCAAAACCACCGAGGCCATTGAAAAACTGGAGAGCCGGTTGCGGTAACTGCACATCCTGACGTTTGCTGGCGCGCGTTTGGCGAGCCACTGGCGGAGGCGCGGGCTCTCTGTACTGCGATCTCGTAATTTGTTCCGCCAAAGTCCCGCGCCGGCTCAAAAGGACGGCCCTGGCGACTGCTTGAAGCTGGGCGCGCGTTTGCGGCGAAACTAGATCTCCACGCAAGAGGAAGATCTTTCCACTCACTCCGGTTGTATCCGGAGAAAGCCTAAGCTGGCTACCGCGAACGAGCGCTTCCAAGGACGATTGCAGTTCCTGCACGTAGGACGGGGCTTTTTCATTAATGATAACCACGTCTGCGGATAACTGTTTCATGCGCCAGTATTCATGGGCGCGCAACAACTGCCGAATGATCTCGACGTCATCCGGATCGTCGATACGCGCGAGCACGATGGGCAGATCGCCTGAGATCCCTTGGGCCCAAAGCGTGGTTATATTCAGAGAGCTTGCACTCAACACATCAGGCGAGGGTCGGAGAGAGGAATCCGAATAGAGGACAGCATTGGCCAGCCTCTGAAACAGGTGTGCCTCTTCGGCGCCGATGCCCAAATGGTGAAGCTGGACCTGCGCTTGGGTCCAAGCAAGAGTTAGAGTGCGTTCAAAGGTTCGGCTATCGCGATACTTATCGGCCAGATCCAGCACTTCTTCGCGCGTGGAAGCGACGATGGTAGAAAAAATCAGGTGTACGGTGGTACCTGGCGGAATATGGACGGTGCGCCGCAGGCTCATTATGGGGTCGAGTACAGAGCCGACCGAATTCGAAAGGGGGCGGCCGTCAATAATCGACACAGCGTTGCGCAAGGTACGGGCGCGGCCCACGAATTTCGCGCGGTCGGTTTCGAATTGCAAATCTCCTGTGACGGCTCCGTTGACAACCAGAACGTGCGCCGCCCACACAGCAGTTTCCTCGGGGGAACGCTTGCGTCTGGTGGCCAGTATCGCACCTAGATCGGGCACGAATTCAGTTTCAACGAACAGATTCGAGAAGGCCGGTTGCGCCATATCGGCTGCCTGCGAAGTAAGCGAAAGTTCCGCGTAAGAACTCACTTGCACATCACGCGCGCGGACTCCTAAATTCGTGATCGTGACGCGACGGACTTCGGCATCGTCTTCGGAGGAAACAACCACTTCGAGAGTGGTGGTTAGCGAGCGATCGCGCCGAACAAGTTCGGCGTGGTCTTCGTAGAAATTGGCTTCGTAACTATCCGGTTCGACGCCGCTAGGCTGATAGCCGGCGGACCACACATTTCCAGTTTGTTCATCGCGCAGAAAAATATAACTGCCCCAGCAATCGCGGGTGAGATCCTCACGCCAGCGAGTAATGGCAATATCGCGCCAACGGCTATAGCCCGAGCCTGCCGCGGTCAGCATGACGCCGTAGCGTCCGTTGGAAAGAAGCTGGGTGCGCGGAGTTGCGTCGTGGGGAGTTGTGAATCGGCGAACCACAGGAGGCGTAAGCTCGCGCACCTTGGCCGCGGCGGAGACTTCCTCGGCGCGAGGACGCGCGACCAGGACGTCGCGAGGAGTGCGCTCCTGCAAAAGAAGCTCGGTGGCACGCACGATAGGTTCGGCGTGGAAGCGCGTTTGCATCACGCCATCATTGAGGACGTTTGCGGATGACAACAGAGTCATGCCCTGGTGATGCGCCATGTAAGCACGTATCACCGCAACGTTCTTTCCTTCCGGCAACCGAGAGCCTGTGTAGTCCAGGGCTTCATAAAACCCGAACATTCCTTTGCCGCCGGCCTGCCCAAGCCGCTCAAAATTCTTAACCGCTGCGGAAGGTCTAATCATCGAAGCCAGCGCGGTAGCGTATGGCGCGATCACGAGATCCTCGCTCAGCCCGCGTTTAAGGCCGAGTCCCGGAACACCGAAACTGGAATACTGATAGGTGAAGTCGATATCCCTGGCATTGTAAGCAGACTCGGAAATCCCCCAAGGCACGCCGCGCTCGCCCCCGTATTCAATTTGCCTTAGAACTATTTGTTCGTAGGTTTGGCTCAGCAGGCTATCAGCCGGCGATCGCATCACCAGCGCGGGCATGAGATATTCGAACATGGATCCGGACCAAGAAATTAACGCGGAGCCGCGGCCTACGGGCGTAAGGGCGCGTCCGACGCGAAACCAGTGCGAGGACGGAACATCGCCTTTAGCGATGGCAATGAAACTGGTGAGCCGGGCTTCCGAAGCAAGCAAATCGTAGCAATTCGGATCCAAACTTCCGTCGGTGCCCCGGTATCCGATAGAAAAAAGCTTGCGTGAGTGATCGAATAAGAAGCTGAAATCCATGGTCTCGAATAATTTCCCCGCCGTTTGTGCGATAGCGGTTAGACGGCGAGCCAGGGATGCAGCGTCTGAGATGGAGTCTTGCATCGCTCGCTTGAGCGCAGCCACGCGCGCGAGCACGTCCCTATTTCCGACAGGATCATGGGCCAAACTTGCGCCAAGAGCGGTGAGTTCGCGGACAGCGGCCTCAAATCGTTCCGGGGCATCCGTTAGAGTCGGAAGGCTTCGGAAGAAAGGTTCAATTGCCAGCCATTCGGGTGCCGGCCCCGAGGGACTTTCAGCTAGGGTCAAGACTTCCGCAGGCTCAAGGCGAAGCCACGGCAGCAGGATTTTTGCATCCTGAATGTGAGTTTCCACGCATGTTCTGGCGGCTTCGGCCCAGAATCGAAACTCCGAGTTAGAAGTGTCTGCCAGCTCTTGCTCGAGAGTTTGTGCGATGTCTGCGACGGTTTGGACGCGATCTCTCAATTCAACGAAGCGCACGGTCCAATCCGAAGGGTCCGACGGTACGGAATCACAGATTGTAGCAACGGCATCTATCGCGTTACTGAGCTGCTTGCGCGTGACGCTATGTGTGCGCTTGGTATCTGCGATTCGAGCAACAGCTTCGCGCAACAGCCACAGCGCATCTTCCACTCCAGACAATACGCTCCGCTCCACGGGTGATTCTTCAATCATCTCCCTGCAGCCGTTGCCGAGCGCCAATAGATGCCCGGCCATATTGCCGCTATCGACGGAAGAGACGTACTTTGGGTCCAGAGGATGAAGATCCCGCGTGTCATACCAGTTATAGAAATGGCCTCGAAATTGTTCCAACCTGTTCATGGTGCGGAAAGTGTTTTCGAGCCGTTCCGTGGCCGCCAGAATTCCAATCCAACCAAAGTCGCGGGCCGCGAGCGTAGAGAGCAAATACAGTCCCATATTCGTCGGTGAAGTTCGGTGAGCAACGATGGGCTTGGGATCTTCCTGAAAATTATCCGGAGGAAGGAAGTTATCCGCGGGGGTAACAAAAGTTTCGAAGAAGCGCCAGGTGCGGCGCGATGCCAGCCGGAGAGCCATGGTATCGGCTGGGGAGAGGGTTTCTACATCCGGAAGGCTTGGAGGAAGGCTAATCCAACGCGCAACCGCAGGCGCAGCAATCCACAGGGCAACAAAGGGAGTGGCGGCAAGCAACGAATGGGGCCTTGCAAACAACACGGCGAACAATGCCGCAAGAGCAAACAAGACACTGGCGATCATGCGTTTGTACATGCCGAAAATATTCAAGTCGACGGCAGACTTGGCCTGAGCGGCAGTGACCCACTGCAGTAAATTCCTTCCCGATACGAATATCCTAGCAAGCGTGCGCAAAATCGCATCCAACATCAGCCATGCCTGGTAAGCCAACAGAGTGATGGTCAAGCCAATCTGATATAGACCGAGGGCAAGATCCGAAAGGACGCCGCGAACGTGGCTGCGCTTGGAGATTCCCCCGAGACGCGGATTCAAGCCGATCAGAAAAGGAATCAGTGAGGGAATGGAGACTGTCGCCAAGATAAACCTTGTCCACATCCACGGAGAGATTACCGGCACTAGCCATCCAACGACCAACGTGAGAAACAAGCAGGGCGCGGAAAGGGTGCGGCGCAGATTGTCGAGCATTTTCCAGCGGCTGATTGCCGGGATTTTTATGTTTCTGCGCTCTTCTTTGGATAAACCGCCGCGGCCGAAAATCCAGGGCAGCAGTTGCCAGTCTCCGCGCGCCCAACGGTGCTGGCGTGCGGCTGCAGCTTCATAGTGCGATGGGAAGTCGTCGAACAGTTCGATGTCCGTCGCCAGTGCAGCACGAGCGAAGATACCCTCGAGCAGATCGTGGCTCAGCAGGGTGTTTTCCTTCACTTTGCCGGCGAGAGCGGTCTCGAATGCATCGATGTCGTAAATTCCCTTGCCGGTATAGGAGCCTTCGCGAAATAGATCCTGGTAAACATCGGAGACAGCGGAGGCATAGGGATCGATTCCGCTTGGGCCGGAGAAAATTTTCTGGAAGAGCGAGCCTTCGCGCTCGGTGGGCAACGAAGGAGTAATCCTGGGCTGCACGATTGAGTAGCCGTCCACTACGCGGCCTGAGTCTGCAGAAAATCGAGGCCGATTCAAGGGATGGGCCATGGTGCCTACAAGACGGGCGGCAGTGCCGCGAGGCAGGCGTGTGTCTGCGTCCAGGGTAATGACGTAACGCACTCCGGGAACCGATTCCGGCGGAAGGCCTTCGATAGGTATGAAGGTGGTGCTCGCCGAGCCGCGGAGGAGTTGATTGAACTCGTGGAGTTTTCCGCGCTTACGTTCCCATCCCATCCATTTTTGTTCGCGTTCATTCCACACGCGCTTACGATGGAACAGAAAGAAACGGTCGCCTCCGCCTGGTGGCGGACCGTGGCGCCTGTTTAAGTTTGCGATGCTCTCGGCAGCGGTAACCAACAGGTCTTCGTCGCTCGGTAAACTTTCCGTTGGAGCATCGATCCAGTCGGAGAGCAATGCGAAACGCAAATCGCCGTCGGGGTTCGCCAGGTAATGGACTTCCAGCCGCTCGGCCTGTTCCTTGATTCCTTCCTCGGAGGTGAGCAAGGTCGGAACTGCGACGAATGTACGCAGCTCGGTAGGTATACCCTCTTTCAACTCGAAGCGGGCCAGCGTGCGCGGCCCAAGCAGATCGGTCACCGCACGGTTGATCAGTGCGATGGCCAAATCCGAGGCAGGAATTGCGGCAAGCAGGCCGAGCAACACGAGATAACCAGTGTGCAATCCCATCTCTCTGGCGTGGAATAGCGGAAATGCCAAGATCACGGCGGTAAGTACCGCGATGGTCCCCAAAAAACCTGGCACCGCGGCGCGGACGTACAGACGGAGTATCCATCGTCTCCAGGGGACGTGAAAATCCAACTCTCGCTCGAAAGACCAACGTCCGTGCGATATCAGGTAATAACCCGGATCGGAGCGTCTATCGTCCGGCGGCTCGCCATCGGTACGCTCCGCGCGCGCCTTTTTCGCACGATGCAAGGCGCGTTCGGCAACTTCGATCTCCGTGTGTTTCGAGCCGCGCGAAATATCTTCGATCGCGTGGCGGTAGTAATCGCGCGTGGCAAAATCCATGTCCGCAAAATTACTTCCATCGCGTAAAACCTTGTCTACCAGACTGACGCTTTCGAAAAACACCTGCCAGTCGAACTCCGACATCAGGCGCATGCTGGTGATGATGTTGCGCACGGTCACGGTCATGGCGGCTTGTTGCTGGTGCTCGGCGCGGACAATTTCATCCGCTGTGGTGCCTTGGGCGGCCAGGCGCTCGTCCAACCACACGAGAACGGGGCCCACTTTCGGATCCAAATCGCGCAAACGTTGCACGAGTTGAACAGCAAAAGCTCTTTCGAGAGGTTTTTTCTCGAATTCGCGGAGGACGCTGGCCGGAGAAACCATGGCCTGGCCGCCGGTGCCAAGAAGGCTATCGGCGAGCAAGTCGGCGGCTTCGCGAGCGCGGCGGCTGAGCAGGAGACGCTCGGCGATCCTGCGAAGATTCTCGACCAGCACGACCCTGAGCGTGATGGCTACGGCCCAAAGTTCGCCGATGGTCAGCGGCTGCACGCGCTGGTATGCCGAAACAAAGCCGCGGAGCACGTCCGGTTCGAAACGGCTATCCGTATGGGCCACGAATGCCCAAGCGACACCGAACACGCGTGGGTATCCTTGCAAATGCCCGGAAGCCAATTTTGGCAATTTTTTATAAAATCCAACGGGCAAGTCGTCACGAATTTCGCGAAGCTGCTCTTCGACAATGTAAAAGTTATCGACCAGCCATTCCGCGGCGGGCGTGATCGCATGCTCTTCTTGAATGGCCTTCGCAGTGGCGCGGTAATATTCCAGCAGGACTCGGCCGTTTTCGGCTACGCGCGGGATGAGCGGGCGACCGTCGTCGGAATCGGTCGTGACGGTCTGAGCGGCGGCAAGACTTTCCGCGTGCTGCTCCAGACGCTCAACGCTGAAGAGTTCCGCGCGAATCGGCTCGTGAATTTCGACGAATATATTCTGGGGTTGAGTGGCCGTGGCCATTTGTTCCTTGGAAATGGTGGTCGCGACGATTAACGGCTGCGCGTTAGGGGCCTATATACAATACAACGCAAACAGTAAGTCCGGGCACTCGAAAGCGATAGAGGACGCATGAATCAAGTGAGCGATGTGAGTGAGAATCGCCAACCGGGCTCGACTGCGGGAAACGGATTTGGCGAATTGACGGAGGCGACTAGCTGGCGCGCCGCAGCCCGGAAATGCTCGGTACGGACGCGGAAGGAGCAGGAGATGCGAGCCGCAAAGCTTCCGATCCCTGGTGCACATCTATTGCCGAGCGCAGAATTCTTTCTATATCGGGCTTTCGGTAGGGATGGCAGATGAAATCGAATGCGCGCATGTTCAAAGCCGCCAGGTAATCTCTATATTCGTGCGAACACGAAGGATCGCAAACGATTATCGCCGGAATTTCAGCTGATTGCGATCGTAGGTGTCTGACCACGTCGCGGTAGGTGCCGTCCACAAGCCAAAAGCCGCAGAAGCAGGCCGCCACATTCTCCCTGGAGAGCACGGACTTCAACTCTTCCAAGCCTTTAGCCCACAGAGTTTTCACGGGGAACAACTGAAGGAGACCCGAGATATTCTTTTGAATCTCCAAGTCACTGGTCGCAACCAAGACGGTGGGCTGAGAGTCAAGATCGATAGCTTTCGTGTGACTCGCAGCTGCAGTTCTTTCATTGATGGCCGGTGCCTTCATAGTCGCGATTCCTTTCGCCGGTAATCCTCAATCATCAAAGGATTCCTGGAGCTACAGCGCGGCAATACTCGGCCATAAGTGCACTTCAATCCATACAGTCAATTCGTTAGGCACTTCCGGAACATCCTGTAGCTGGAGGCGGTTCGTGCGAAAAGGACGTGCGCTGCCCGGAAGCGCTACGGCTCGATAATTTGATTACGCACCGCGTAGCGTACTAATTCGCTCACCGTGTGCAACTGAAGCTTGCGCATTATATTGGCGCGATGCGTCTCAGCGGTTTTCACGCTGATATTCAGTGACGATGCGACCTCTTTGCTGCTTTTACCTTCAGCGAGCAATTGAACAATTTCGCGTTCTCGTGAGGTGAGCCGGTCACGCATGGTCTCGGGAGGTTCGGTTCGCGTTTTTCCTTCGTTAAAGTTTGTGAGCATAACTTCGGTGGCACGAGGGGTAAAAAATGGCTTGTGATTTGCGAGAGTCTCGACCGCGATAATCAGATCGCGATCCGAGTCTGACTTTACGATGTACCCGCGGACCCCGGCTTCGAGAATGTCCCGGATCAGTTGGTCGGAGTAGTGTACCGAGAGAATCAGGACCTCGGTATCAGGCGAGCTCTTTCGAATTCTTTTTGCGGCATCCACGCCGTTTAGGTCGGGCATGCTGATGTCGAGGATGACGACGTCAGGCTTCAGCTCTTCTGCTTTCGCCACGGCCTCACGGCCCGTATGGGCTTCGCCGCATACTTCCCAACCTGCATGCGATTGAAGCAAGGCCTTAATTCCACGCCGCATGAGATCGTGATCATCTGCGACTAATATGCGTAACATTTTCATGCTCTCTCCAACAACAGGGGATTTGAACGGGGCCAGGAAGCCCATTTAAACCCAACATGCGTTGTCACATGAAGGGTGCACTTGGGCATTTAATTCTGGAAAGCGCATACAGTCAAGGGTGAAACTGCGGCGGGGACGCGGTAGAAAACTAAGATCAGGAATGCTGACCTGCGGCACTTCAAATCATTGGGAAAAAAGGGGCAACTTTAGAAGATCGCGAGACTTGCCTTTTACATGCGTTCGGCCAGGCACTCGCGCAATTGCTGGCGAGCGCGAGAGAACCTCGTTTTTACCGCCGACTGGGAAAGTTTCAGTGTCCTGGCGGCCTCTTTTGCTTGCCACTCCTGCAGTCCCAGGAGCCGAACCACGACCCGGGACGTATTTCCGAGCCTGTCGATGGCTTGGTGAAGAGCGCGGTGATCCTCACGCTTTGAATACAAGATTTCGGGATGATAAGCGTCCCCGGCGCTCAAGGTTTCCACCGGATTTAGTTCTTCGCCCGTATTGTTCTCATACGAGAGATAGTGGTCCTCTGAGCGGCGCTTACGAACTTTTATTAAGGCTTCATTCATGGCGATCCGCGTCAGCCAACTGGAAAAGCGAGACTGGCCGCGGAACTGATGTAGATGAGCGTAGGCATTCAATAAGCTCTGTTGCGAGGCGTCCTCGGCGTCTTCCCGGTTCCGAGTAATCTTTAGTGCGACGTGATAGGCCTTTCGAATATAGGGCTGGATTAAATCGGCAAAAGCATCGTCGTCTCCAGCTTGAGCGCGCTTCACTAGTTCCAGTTCCTCGACGCAATAAGACGGATCTGTCCCGGTCCCTCTAGGGAAAGGCTGCTTTTCTTTGGAAACTTTCCGATCGCAATCCACTGGACCCCTCTTTGCCTGACGGCCGACGCTGAAGTGAATGAAATAAATGGAAAATAGCCTGCTTCACACAGGTCATTTGTACGCGGCCAAAATAGTCGAATCCCGGCGCTAGGTCTATCGGCGGCATCCTGTACCGTCAGCGGGTTATTCCTGTATCTGTCTGAAGATAGTTGCGAAGTTCGGAGTGCTGAGCACGGCATGGCGAAGATTGACGCGAAAGACTACAGTAAGCCGTTTAGTACCCTTCCAGAAGTTCCCACATTATCTCCAGCGTTAACGGTATGTGCGACCAGGCTAACTTATGTTCCTATGGAATGGGTCACTGAAGGAAAGCGGAGGGGACCTTGCAATCACATGTACTTAAGCTCGCGCTAGGCATCTTCGTATGTACCGGGGCTGTATTGAGCGCGGGCGGCGCGACTACGGGCGCCATGGGCTTGGCCCCGAATCGAGTGGCGGATTCCCTGCCTTTCGCGGCCTTAATTGGAGTTATTGCTCTTGGCGCGGTTTTCGTTTTGCGGAAGATGATTCGAGATTTGTTCTAATCCTTCAGGTTTGGCCTCGTTTCAGAGTCCCTTCAAGACGCCGAACGGCGGGTTCCAGTCGTTGTCTATTCTTCCAAAAGTCGGCCCAAAGGTCTCCGAGCTTGTCTATACGGCTGCGTATGGAGGAGAGGTTCCACGTCTCCGGAGCAATTTTTGCGGATAACTCGTCAAAGGTTATAGGTGTGGAAACAGGAGCGTGCGGAAACGCCCGCACCGAATAAACGGACGCCAGGGATTGCCCTGAAGAATTTTGATGTGCATCGATATAGATGGAGCCCTTTGGGCGATTTCGTACCGTTCTATCCGAAGTGATCAGTCCCGGGTGATGTTGCGCGGTAAGCGAAGCGATGGTCTGAACGAACTGCCTGGCTTGCTCGTAGGTGTAAAGCCGTTCAACGGGAATAAAAATATGCAATCCGGTCGCGCCGGAAGTTTTTAGAAAAACTTTCATTCCAATCTCTTGTAACTTCGAGGCTAACAGCTTTCCGAGTTTGGCCACCGCGGCAAAGGGAGTTCCTTCCGTGGGATCCAAATCAAAAAATATATAATCCGGGTGTTCGAGGTCGTCGCTGCGCGCGGACCATGGATTGTGGTCAATGCATCCGAGATTCGTGAGGTAGAGCAGACTCGCTCGATTGTTAGCCACAAAATATCGAATGGGCTTCGATTTGCTCTCGGACTCAATGGCCACCGTCTTAATCCACTCCGGGGCATCTTTGCCCGAGTCTTTTTGAAAGAACGCCTGGCCTTCGATTCCATTTGGGTAGCGCCGCAATACCAGAGGTCTGTCCTTTAAAAACGGCAGAAGAAAAGGCGAGATATAGTTGTAATACGCCAGCACATTTCTCTTGGTGTATCCGTCGCCCGGGAAATAAACCTTATTGAGATTAGTGAGTCGCAAGGACACAGCATCAACTTCAACATGGACTTCCGCCTGCGAACCGCGATCGAGTTCGTTCGCGATCGCTGCATCAGTTTTGAGAACGGTTAGAGAAGCCGCGGGATTCTTGCTCTTAGGTTCTGGGCGTTCGAGAGTCTTCTTACGGCTGGATATTGCCGGCTTGGTTTTCTTCTTTGCAGTGCTCGCTTCCACGGACCTCGTCTCCTTCTCGAAGGTGCAATCCTTCGGATCGTGGTCTTCTTGCAATCCCAGAAATGTGGGCTGGCGCAGGTGCCGCCCGTCAGTCCAACCTCCGTATTTCACGCGCGCAACAAGCTCGGGTTTCACCCAGTAAGCTTTCTCGCGCGTGACCGGCTTCGCGGCGAACGGGCACTTTTCTGTTTGTAGCGACTTGAGCTGCGAGGCAAACCGTTTTTGAAATTTGCCGGAAAACCCGCTTCCCGCTCCACAGATGAATTCGAGCTTTTTCCCATCATAAAGACCCAAAAGAAGAGCGCCGAAATGTTGCCGGGTACCGCGTGGATCGGTCCACCCGCCCACGACTGCATCCAATTCGCGGACTAATTTGAATTTCAGCCAAGCCGTGGTGCGTCCTTCGGGATACGGACTGTGAATCTGTTTTCCTAAAATTCCTTCCAAATGCTTTTCGAGAGCCAGTTCGTACAATTCCTTTCCTTTTTCGATTTCATGATCGGAGTATCGGATGATTTCGTCGGTACGAAGAATTTGTCTCAGGAATGCCTTGCGTTCGAGCAGAGGCGCTGGCCGGAGGTCGTAACCGTCACAATAAAGAATATCGAAGACATAATAAACCACGGGGACTTGGTTCATGAGTTCGACGCTTGGATTGATGACGGAAAATCGCTGTTGCAAACGCTCGAAGTCGCTGCGGCCCTCGCGATCCAGGGCCACGATCTCACCATCCAGCCAGACGTCATGTCCGTGGGTGTGTGCCGCCAAGCCGGCTAGCTCCGGATATTCGCCGGTGATGTCACGATGGGATCGCGACCACAATTGAACTTTACTCTGTTGCACGCGGGCCAGCGCGCGCCCGCCGTCCCATTTGATTTCGAAGAGCCACGCCGGATCCGAAAACGGGCGGTCGGACAGCGTCGCAAGGGCAGGTGGAATCCAGTCTGGCATCGCAGCCCGCCGCGCAGCTTTCGGAAAGTTCACATCGGTCTTTCTTTCTGGAGTGACTTTATTGAGATTGGTTGCCGGGCGATTTGAGATCCATTTCTTCTTCGGGCCTTTGCTCCTCGGAAGGACCGATCCCGTGTGGTCGTCAATCTTCCAAGCGTCACTGGAGGATGAATCGCGGTGTTTGATCATCAGCCATTCTAGTTTTCCCGCCTCGCGGCTGCGAATTCTTACCAGCACAAAACTTCCAGTCAGTTTTTTCCCGTGAAGGATAAACTTGAGCTCGCCACGGTCGAGTTGCTGTTGCGCCGGTAGGTTTCCTTCCACTTCAAAAGTGCCGTTGTCCCATACGATCACGTCGCCAGCGCCATAATTTCCCTGCGGTATCTCGCCTTGAAACTTCGCGTACTCCAGAGGGTGATCTTCGGTCTGAATAGCAAGCCGTTTATCCCCGGGATTCATCGACGGGCCTTTCGGAACGGCCCAGGATTTCATCACACCGTTTACCTCCAGGCGAAAATCGTAATGAAGGCGGCGAGCGTGGTGTTCTTGAACAACGAATGTAGACCCGTGCTGGGATGGTCGGCCTCCAGCCGGTTCGGGAGTGGCGTCAAACCGCCTCTTCCGCTTGTATTCTGTAAGCGCCATCGGCCGATTATACGAGCGTAGCGCCGACGGGGAAGGACTGAAATCGCGGCTACATCATCTTTTCGTAACGGCTACAGGCTTGTCCCTATGGGCTTTACGTCCCATTATCTGTATACGGGTAAATTACACTGGAGGCTCGAAACCGATGGCATCGTCTGCTTGGAAGGGCTTCATTACCTTCGGATTGATTTCCATTCCAGTCAAGCTGTATCCGGCTGCACGTAGCTCCCGAGTGGGTCTTCACCAACTTCACGCAGTGTGCAAGACGCGGCTTCGCCAGCCGCTATTTTGTCCAACGTGCAACCGCATTGTGGAACGCTCGGAAGTAGTGAAAGGGTACGAATACGAAGATGGAAAGTATGTGGTGATCGACCCGGAAGAAATCAAAAAGATAACTCCCGAATCCGCGCGGGCCATGGAAATTCTTGCATTCGTAAAAGAATCCGAGATCGATCCTCTGTTTTTCGATTCGTCTTACTTTCTGGTTCCCGAAGACCAAGGCAAAAAAGCTTACAAGTTGCTGCTGAAAACGATGGAAGACAAGGATCGCGTTGCCATTGCCAAGCTCACGATGCACCAGCGCGAGTACACCGTCTTCCTGCGGCCATACGACCACGGCATCGCCCTTCACACCATGTACTTTGCCAACGAAATTCGCGAAGCGCCCGGATACGGCAAGACTGACAACGTGAAGATCACGGCGCAAGAAATAAAGCTGGCCGACCAATTGGTCGATAATCTTTCCGAAGAGTTCCAGCTGAAGAAATATCACGATGAATTTGAGACGCGGCTTCGTGCTCTGATCGATGCTAAACAGAAAGGGCGCGACATAACTGCTACTCCTCGGCCAGAGCGGGCGCCTGTGATTGACATGATGACCGCGCTGAAGAAAAGTCTGGAAAGGACGGCGGGATCCCGTAGAAGCCCTCTGCAATCGATGAGAGACGGCGCGACGCACGAAAAAAGAGTCCGGCGCAAAGCGAGTTAGCTGGCGGATTTTCCTTATCCTCCCAGAACCGCGCAGGTCCCGTTCCAATTGCAGCTGCGTACAGAAACGCTCTCTTAATCAAATGAATATTTTCAAAGCGACCACAAGTTTTGAAGGCTGGCTTCGAACCAGGATCCCCGTGGTTGAGGCAGACCTTAAGCTAAAACATGAATTGATGGCCGAAGATGAGTTTCGGTTTTTCCGCGGAACTTTCTATCGCTGGACACAACTTTGGACCAAACGCTGCCGAGATTTAGCTTCTGCACCGTCTGTGTTGGCGGTGGGCGACCTTCATGTGAATAGTTTCGGAACCTGGCGAGATAAAATTGGCCGCTTGGTTTGGGGAATTGACGATTTCGATGAAGCGTACCCCCTACCGTACACGAACGATCTGGTTCGGCTTGCGACCAGCGCACGATTGGCCTACTCGCTGGGCCATCTCAAAATTAAAACCAAGGACGCTTGTGACTCAATCCTGGAAGGTTACATCGGCTCACTAAAAGCCGGCGGCAGGCCACTGGTTCTGGAAGATAAGAACGCATGGTTCACTTCAATTGCGTTGAGCCGGCTGGATGATCCGCCTTCCTTTTGGCGCACACTAGAGAGCAATGCCCCGCTGCGACACGCTGAACCTGCTACACCCAAGAAAATGTGGAAGGAACTTTTCCCGGGGCACAATCTTCCGTATCGCGTGATCAAGCGCACTGCCGGCACTGGAAGCCTGGGCCATCCGCGCATGGTAGCGATCGCAGATTGGCAAGGCGGAAAAATCGCGTTAGAGGCGAAGCTTCTGGCGCCATCCGCTTGCATCTGGGCCGATGGAGGCAATACGGGCGCTGTTCATTATCAACGGATCTTGCGGGACGCCGTGCGCTGCCGCGATCCGTATGTACGGGCAAGAGATAATTGGCGCATCAGCAGATTGGCTCCGGATTCTTCGCCAGTCGACATTGAGACTCTGCCCAAGAAAAGAGACGAGGATCGTATGTTAGATGCAATGGGCTGGGAAGCGGCGAACGTACATCTAGGATCGAAGAGAGCTGTCAGGTTCATTCAAAATGACCTGCGAAAGCGTCGCGGAAATTGGCTCAGGGCGGCGGCGAAGGACATGGCGCAAGTCGTGTCCAAAGACTGGAAGGAATGGCGGGCGCGGAAAACGTAGTTTTAGCTTTTTGGATTATCAGTTTATTTTATGGCGAATAGAACAACCAGAGATTCGGCCAGCTTTCCTCCGGTCGTAACGGCTGTCGTATGCGTCGCTGCTCTTTATTTTGCCAAGTCCGTCCTGGTTCCCATTGCTCTAGCAGTTCTTTTGGCGTTCCTTCTGGCTCCGCTTGTCAATCTTTTGGAGAAAGCGCGCCTAGGAAGGACCGGGCCGGTAATCGTCGTCGTTCTGCTTATAGCCGGACTTCTGACCGGCCTCGGTTGGCTCGTCTTCAATCAAGCAATTAGTCTGGCGACCCAGATTCCAAATTACAAAACAACAATCTCCAGGAAGATTGAGTCTTTTCGCGGGGTAAGAGAAAACGGGATCGGTAAAGCGGAGGCTACCGTAAATGAATTAGGAAAGGAACTGTCGTCCACGATTCAGACACCTTCGCCGGACGATCAAACTGACGCAAATCAGCGGAGCAAACATCCACTGTTACCCGGCGGCAGCATCGCCCATCCTGTTCCGGTGGAAGTGGTTCAGCAGAACAGTCCCATTGCTTCGGTTCGGGGCCTGCTAGGGCCGTTTCTGGGTCCCATTGCCACATTGGGAATTGTTATGGTTTTCACCGCGTTTATTCTGCTACGCAGCGAAGATCTCCGCGACCGCCTCTTCACGCTGGCCGGCTTAAACAGATTTCATGTCACAACGCAGGCTTTCGACGAGGCAACCCAGCGAGTCGGCCGGTATTTATTTTTTCAATTCCTGATGAATCTCGGCTACGGCACGTTGTTCGGAGCGGCGCTTTATTTCGTTGGAGTTCCTAATGCCTTCCTCTGGGGAGTGCTTTCGGCGCTTCTAAGATTCGTACCGTACTTGGGGACTATGGCGGGCGCGGCGATGCCGCTTTTGCTGTCGCTCGCCGTTTTCGATGGATGGACAAAGCCGCTTTTAGTCTTCGGGGCCTTCGTCGTCATTGAAATACTCACATCCTATGTCGTCGAACCTCTCGTGTATGCGGCGCAGACCGGCGTTTCATCCCTGGCCATTTTAGTTGCCGCAATTTTCTGGGCAGCTTTGTGGGGGCCGGTTGGCCTGCTGCTCTCTACGCCCTTGACGGTGTGCATCGTCGTGATTGGCCGTTATATTCCGCAGTGGGAATTCCTGACAGTCCTTTTGGGTGATCAACGCCTACTTGGAACGGAAGTACAGCTTTATCAAAGACTCCGTCGGATGGACGCAGAGGGAGCACGACAGGTTATTGACGGCTTTCTTAAAGAAGGTTCGATTGAAATGCTGTACGAATCTGTTATTACGCCGGTACTGATCTTCATAGAGAAGGATCGAGCGGACGTGGGATTAGGTGAGGCGCGCGAGCAGTTTGTGTTTCAGACTTTGAAGGAAACTATCGAGGAGCTCGCGCTAAGACCCGAAGTTGAAAGAAAAACACAGGAAATCGATACGGAAACGAACAGCGAGGCCCTTTCCACTGTTCCGGTAGCCAAGAATACCACGGTCATAGATTGCGCGATCACTTGCATGCCCGCGCGGGACGAAGGAGATGAAATCCTCGGAATGATGCTCGCTCACTTGGCGACTCGGGCGGGATACAACGCTCATGTTGTGGTGCCGGCATCGCCCGAAGATATGATGGAAGAAGCTGCCGGACAACACTGCGAGTTGATCTACGTCTCAGCGTTGCCGCCTTATAGCGTTTACAACCTGCGCAGACTTTATAAAACACTCCGCACACGGTTCCCGAAATCGAGAATTGGGATTGGTTTGTGGGGTTTCGCGGGCAACATTGAAGTGATGAGGACGCGTTTGGGACTCGTGGAGGCGGACACGATCGTCAGCACTCTTTCCGAAGCGAGGAGCCAAGTTCCTTCCCTTACCGAGGCTGTTACTCAATAGCTGATTTCCTCGAGAGCGTTTCCCTACAGAATCGATATTGACTGACTACAGCATTTGCCCGATAGACGGGGATATAAACATGCTAAATACTACGCACCCGTGTCGGACGCCAAGACCAACACTTCGGCTCTGTTCTGTGCCTCGTCCGATTCTTCGGGCGACAAGACTAGTCTTTCGGGGCATAAAAAAACCATTCGAATTCTGATTGCCGACGACCACGAAGCCGTCCGGCGAGGTTTACGCTCAGCCCTTGCGGCGGCTGGTTGGGAAGTCTGCGCCGACGTAGTGAACGGAAAAGATGCGGTGGAAAAAACGGCGGAGCTGAAACCTGATTTAATCATCCTGGATATCAGCATGCCGGTAATGGGCGGTTTGGACGCGGCGCGCTTGATCCGCCGGGCAAATCCGAACGCCAAGATCGTTGTTTTCACCATGCACGAATCGCAGCAAATAAAGGATGAAATCGCGCGCATCGGGATTCAGGCTCATGCGGTGAAATCGGCGCCGATGAAACAGCTATTGGAGACGATCAAGAGTGTGCTGGGTCCGGATGGACCGCTCAATTAAGAAAGGTTCTGAGATCAACCCTCAACGAACCTCGTCAGTGAAAATCGTGTGAAGTGGTTTCGGCCCGCGTGATACCCAATGGCTGAATGCTTTCGGCTTTCACTGAAATTACCCCGTCCTGATTTTGCAGTTTCCCCTCGACGAGCAGAAATTGCTGGTGAACGATCACGACATGGTATTTCTCGAATAGCTGCGGCGTAATAATCGCATTCGAGATTCCCGTTTCATCTTCCAGGCTCAGAAAAACAAAACCCTTTGCTGTTCCAGGACGCTGGCGTGTGATCACTCCCCCTGCAATCTTGACGCGCATACCATCCGGCAGATGGGTAAGTTCAATGGCCGAGCGAACACCACGCCTCTTCATTTCGACGCGATGGTGGCCCATGGGATGAAGGCCTACGGTCATTCCCGTGCCACGAAAATCTGCAACTAATCTTTCATCTCCCGTCATGGCTGCTAGAGGAGACTGCATCGCCGAAGAAGTCGAAGCCGCTTCCGTGCTGCTGTTTATTGGTTCTTCTTCCGCTCCTTCCGTCTCTTCGAGCAATGGCCCCGGCCGTCTGGCTGCGCGTTCGATTTGCCATAAAGCATCTCGCCGATGGACTCCGTGCTTGCCGGCGATAAAATTCAAAGCGCCGACTTCCGCCAACGTCGTAAGTTCCGACTTCTGAATCATGGGGACGCGAAGCTTTAAATCTTCGATAGAAAGAAATGGCCGAATAGCGCGCTGACTTACAATTTCCAAAGCCACGTCGCCGCGCAAACCTTTCACATAGCGCATCCCCAACCGCACGTAAAAATCCGGGGCGTTTTTTTCGAGCTTGCACAGCCAGTCCGAGCAGGTTACATCAATAGGCTTCACTTTCAGGCCGTGCCGTTGAGCATCTCTTACCAGCGTGTCGGGCTGATAAAATCCCATAGGCTGATTATTCAAAATGGCGGCGGTGAAAGCAGCCAGATAGTGGCATTTCAAATAAGCGCTCGCGTAGGCGAGCAGGGCAAAACTTGCGGCGTGGGATTCAGGGAACCCATACAAGGCGAAAGAAGTGATGGACTGAACGATCTTTTCCTGCGCCACGGGTGCTACTCCATTTTTATCCATCCCGCAACGCAGTTTAATCTCTATTTCTTTCATGCGCTTTTCTGAACGCTTGAAGCCAAGTGCGCGGCGTAATTCTTCAGCTTCGCCTCCGGTGAATCCAGCGGCAATCATGGCCATGCGCAGTAATTGCTCTTGAAATAACGGCACTCCTAAAGTGCGCTCGAGGACAGGTTTGAGTGAAGGATGAAGAAAGTCCACGGCCTCGCGTCCTTGGCGGCGCTTCAAATAAGGATTGACCATCTTCCCCACAATCGGCCCGGGCCGGATAATCGCCACTTGCACGACTAGGTCGTAAAAACATTCGGGCCGCAGGCGAGGCAAACAGGCCATTTGCGCATGGCTTTCCACCTGGAACATTCCGATCGTATCTGCTTTTTGAAGCGTGGGGTAAACGACGGGATCATCCGCGGGCAAACGTCCTAAATCTATTTCTTCGCCGTAATCGGTCTTGATTATCTGCAGGCAATCTTCCAGCACGGCCATCATGCCCAGTCCAAGAAGGTCCACTTTCACGATACCCATATCGGCGCAGTCATCTTTGTCCCATTGCACTACCACGCGGCCCGGCATGGTGGCTGGTTCCAGCGGAACGATCGAATCCAATTGGCCTTGGCATATCACCAACCCTCCGGAATGCTGGCCCAGATGGCGCGGCAAATCTTGAAACTGCAGGCACAGCTCAAAAAACTTGCGAATCTGCGGATGCTGCATATCAAATCCGGCGTCACGAAATTGCCGCGCGAGGGTGTCGTTCGCATCTTTGTATTCCCAAGCGCCTACCAGGCTGGTCAAACGGTTCAATGTTTCGGGATTAAAAGACAGCGCCTTGCCTATCTCCCGCGCGGCGGAGCGCCCACGATAAGTGATGACGTTGGCCGTCATCGCCGCGCCCAATTTTCCGTAGCGTTCGTACACATATTGAATCGCTCGTTCTCGCTGATCTCCACTCGGAAGGTCGAGATCGATGTCCGGCCACTCTCCACGCTCTTCAGAAAGAAACCGCTCAAAGAGAAGGCCCATTTTCACGGAATCGACGGCGGTGATGCCCAGCGCATAGCAGACCGCGCTATTTGCCGCAGATCCGCGGCCTTGCACCAGAATGCCGCGCTCACGGCAAAAGCGGACAATGTCCCATACGATCAGGAAGTAGCCTTCAAGACGGAGCTTTTCAATCAGGTTCAGTTCACGCTCGATCTGCAACCTCGCTCGTTCGTCATTTGGTCCATAGCGTGAAATCATGCCGTCATGAGCTCGTTGCCGCAGAAAATGGATTTGCGGCTTGCCGTCGGGCACTGGATATTTCGGAAATTTATAACCTAAATCTTTCAGGGTAAATTGCAGGCGCGAAGCAAGGGTTTGAGTGTTCGCTATGGCTTCGGGAAGATCTGAAAATAATTTCCCCATTTCATCAGGCGTTTTCATATGAAGCTCGGAATTGCGCGCAAGCAGGCGGCCGGCAGTTGCGAGCGTGCGGTGATGCCGGATGCAGGTGAAAACGTCCAGCACCTCGCGCCGTTCAGGCAACGCATGGCGCACTCCATTCGTGGCAAGTAGCGGAAGGCCTAACTTTTCCGCAATTTCGATAGCGGCATGATTTCTTGCTTCTTCTTCGCGCAGGAAATGCCGCTGTAGCTCGACGTAAACATTCTGTTTCCCGAATATTTCGCATAACTCTCGAACACATTTCGTTCCGCTTTCGATTCCTCCATCTGCTAAAGCATGGGCCAGCGGGCCTTCTTCGCCTCCTGTAAGGCACACCATTCCAGCAGCGTATTCGGCCACTTCCGCACCCGAAACACTTCCTTTGCCCTTCGGCGCGCGCAATTTCATTTTCGTGATCAAGCGGCAAAGGTTCTGATAACCTTCGCGCGATTCCACGAGCAACGGATAACGCCAGCCAGCGGCGGAGCTGACTTCGGCGCCAATGTGAACTGCAATGTTGATTTTCTTCGCAGCTAGATAAAAACGAGGTGCGCCATAAACGCCGTCTCGATCGAGCAAGGCCATGGAGGCCATTCCATATTCCTTGCACACTGCTGCCAATTCTTCCGGCAGAGAAGCTCCTTCAAGAAAGCTGAAAGCGGAGCGGGCGTGAAGTTCCGTGTACATCAATCGTACCGGCCCCGCGCGAACCAGGCGGCGCGAATCGAGTCATAATAGATGCGATAAAGCCCGTCCTGCGCGCGTGAATTTGGGATACGTTCGTTGCGGCTGCTCGCAGAGGAATCAAAGCGGATATCAACCTCCCATTCATCCTGCTGCCAGGTGTCTTCGCGCCACCAATCGCCAGAAGTTCGCCACGGCCCCGAAGCCGTAACAATATTCCCGCGCATACCGCGAAAATAAATGCGTGTGG
Organism: Acidobacteriota bacterium; assembly: GCA_003167215.1. Lineage (GTDB taxonomy): Bacteria > Acidobacteriota > Terriglobia > Acidiferrales > UBA7541 > Palsa-295. The sequence goes on from PMTV01000015.1 coordinate 97,156, forward strand.
GACAACCATCTTGCAGCTCAACCTTCGCCTGCACTTCCGGCCTGAAGATACGGAATGCGGTGGCAGCGCGGGATTGATTCGATGTGTGATCTTCTTGGCAGATGTGTGCTGCCGGGGCATTTCCATTCTTGTGGAAGATTCTTGATTCATCGCTGGCAGGGACGAAACGCTTCATTCGAAATTCCCCGGGGCGATGGGTGTCAACCAATTCGGGCGAACCAATATTCGCATTGCCAACCAGATTCGCCAGCCGGCCGATAGTCAGCTCTAATTTTTCCGGATCCGGGCAGCTCGGAAGAAACAGGCCACCCTGGGCCGCGCGCGGACGAGCCGGCTCAGCAGAGAGAATAATTTTTACAATCGATGCGTGCGGAGGATCGGATTGCAACTGCAAACGGAGGAGCTTCAAAAGCATTTTAGAATCCCGCATGGGCACTGGCAAACCTAGAACTTTCTCGTAAGTTTTGGGAGCGAGCTTGGCAGGAGAATTCTCACTCAATACTTGGAAATCTTTTTCGAAAGAATCCTCCAAATCAAACCGCAAGCGAATGGCACATGCTGCCAGCGCACGCGCTTGCAGCCGCGCGCACAATTGATCGAGCAACCGGCCTAGCAAAAATGCAAGCGGTTCCAGCTCCGCGACAGCGAAGTCGAGCGCCATTTCTTCTTCAAAATGCACTGCCGGCTCTGCCAGCGCGATCGAACGCAAACTAGCGCCGCGACCCAATTCATGAAGGCGAACTCCCTCCTGTCCCAGTCGTTCTGACAATTGCAGCAGAGGGAGCGCCGCCAGCGCGGCACAGTCACGCACACCCCAGCGCTCTAAAGTTTCGAGAATTTCTGCAGAAGGCAAAAGGGCTCGCACCGGCAGCCGGCCCAAACGCTTCGCTTCTTCTCCTGGGGGAATCAAAGTAATCCCAGAAAAGCCGCGTGCGGCGTGGAGAGCAACTTCCAGATTGGAAGACACTGCAACATGCGCGATCAAGCCCAGACTGGATGCATGGCGCATTAACCGCCTAGCGATATTTGCCTCGCTTCCGAACAAGGAAGTCAGCCCGGCAATATCAAGAATAATGGTGTCCGGCGCCGTGTCTTCCATGCGCGGCGAAATAGAAGCTCCCAGATCGAGCAAAGCTGCGTGAGCGGATTTTTCCTGCAAGCGAGAACGATGGCGAATTTCCACGTTGCGAAATTGCGCTGCTTGCGATTTCGCCATGCCCAATTCGATTCCTGCCTGCAGCGCTGCTTCGTTGGCCGCTACAACATTCCATATCGGAGGAGTTCCATCCACAAGCGCAACCGCGCGAGCACGCAGCCGGGGCTCCGCGCGCACCGCAGCTTGCACCAGGAAATTGGGAACGTGAATGGAAGCGAATGCCATAGAAATCCGGTTTCGGTAGCGGCAAAATCCTCCTGGGACTGGCGTTTATTTCGGCGCTGGTTCAATTCGCGGAACGGTTAGATAACCTGGCACGGCGCTCGTTTCGAAGACTTCTGAGCGCCCCACCGAAGCGAAGTGATTTTGAAAACCATTTGGAGCATTCCTCGGCATGCGAGAACGGATCATTTCGGCGCGAATGCCGAGGCCATCGAACAGCCATGAAAATGGATGTCTGAAAAAATCCGCCGAGGAAGTTTCCAGCGTCGTGGACCATCGCGTCGGCTCCGCTTCCATTCGCAGAACCAGTGAAGCGCAGGTCTTGGCATTGGACTCCGGCTCCAGAACGAACAGAATCGTCGGCGTATCCTCCACCGCGCGCCGAAAACGAAACCAGGCGTCCAGCGGAACGTGGCGCAGCACCTCCGCGCGCATATCGCTTAGATCGAGGGCGATGAAACCGAAGCCGCCGCCTTGCAAAAGCAGATCTGTAGCGCGCAGCGTTTGTTCAATGTTCCGGCATCGCACCCAGAGTAATTGCTTCAGTTCCACGCCGGCAGCTTCTGCGGAGTATGGATCGAAAGCGTCGCATCCATCTATCAGCGCGCAGGCTTCTGCGTGAGCGGTTCTGGCAGCTAAAGCGGAGAACAGCAAGCTTGTCCGCCCGGAACAGGCCGGGCCAAAAACTTCCGTCAGCGCTCCGCGCGGTAAACCTCCGGCCAGCGAATCAATTTCTGCGATGCCGGTGGAAACAGTTTCAACCACATGGCGGTCGCGATACGTAAACGGAGCGGCGACACGCCCAGTGAGGGCAAGTTCGACTTTGGAGCGCAAAGTAGCGAGATTTACAGCCATAGCGGATCGGGGGGAAGAAATTGGCGATCTACTGTTTTCGCTTTTTCTTCGCCTAAAGGAATTTTCTACGAATCTTCCGTGGTTGTCAACCCTCAGAGTTCAGCGGAGTTCGCTCTGTGAAAAGGTTTATCGCGAATCGAAGGAGGGGGCTGCGTTGAAAAGTAGCACGTTGGAGTTTTTTTGCATCTGAATTGAATTTGAAGCACAATGTGTTGGTACTCGGTTTGGCAGTTCTTCCTTTCTTGCAGGCATATCATGAGTGAAACCGCATTCGCCGTTCCGTCTCCAACTGGCCTCGAATGGGCTCATCCCCTCGTTCAGGAGTGGTTTGTCTCCAAGTTCGGCACCCCGACTGAACCGCAGGAACAGGGTTGGCCACATATTCTGGGCGATAAAACGACGCTGATTTGCGCTCCGACTGGTTCAGGAAAGACGCTGGCGGCGTTTCTGGCTTGCATCGACAGGCTGGTACGCAAGGCGCTGGCGGGCGAGCTGGAAGATAAGACTGAAGTTTTGTATATCTCGCCCCTAAAGGCGCTCAGCAACGACATTCAAAAAAACCTGGACACACCACTGGGCGAAATTCTGCTGCTAGCCCGAGAGCGCGGGTTTTTGATGCCGGAAATCCGAACGGCCGTGCGGACCGGCGACACGCTGATGCACCAACGCCGCGCCATGCAGAAGCGCCCGCCACATATTCTGGTTACCACCCCGGAATCTCTTTACATTTTGCTCACGGCTGCGAAAAGTCGAGAGATTCTTCGAACCGTTAAGACTGTTATCGTGGATGAAATCCACGCCATCGCCGACGACAAACGCGGTGCGCACCTTTCTCTTTCGCTCGAACGCCTCGATGCCCTCACCGGAAATCGCTCAACGCGCATCGGTCTCTCCGCCACACAGAAGCCAATCGAACTGATCGCACATTTTCTGGCCGGAAACGAGCGGCCGGGTCCGGCAATCGTCCAGATTTCGCAACGGCGACATTTGGATTTGGTTGTCGAAGTCCCGGCCAGCGAGCTTGGCCCTGTAGCTTCGAACGAGATGTGGGAAGAGATTTACAAGCGCATCGCCGACCTCGTGCTCGCAAATCGTTCCACGCTGATTTTTGTCAACACCAGGCGGCTCGCGGAGCGCGTGGGCCATCATCTTGCCGCGATTCTCGGTCAGGACGCAGTGGCTTCCCATCATGGCAGCCTCTCTCGTCTCCGGCGGCTATCCGTGGAAGGAAAACTGAAATCCGGAGAAATACGCGCGCTGGTCGCGACCGCTTCGCTTGAATTGGGTATTGATATCGGAACAGTTGATCTCGTCTGCCAGATCGGCTCTCCCCGGTCGATTGCGACTGCATTGCAGCGCATCGGGCGAGCGGGACATTGGCGCGGCGCCGTGCCGAAAGGTCGCTTGTTTGCTACGACCCGCGACGAGCTGATCGAATGCGCGGCGCTGGTTCGAGCGATCAATCGACTAGAGCTGGATCGCATCCTTATTCCAGAATGTCCTCTCGACATTCTTGCGCAGCAAATAGTTGCGGCCTGCGCTGCTGACGATTGGCTGGAAGACGATTTGTTCTCGCTTGTTCGTCACGCGTATCCGTATCGCAATCTGGCGCGAAAAGACTTCGACGAAATCATCGAAATGCTTTCGAACGGGATCGCAGCTCGTCGCGGCCGCTACGGCGCTTATCTCCATCGCGATCAAGTAAATAACCGTCTGCATGGACGGCGTGGCGCCAGGCTCGCGGCCATCACCAGCGGCGGTGCAATTCCCGATAATGCTCTTTACACCGTCATCGCGGAGCCGGAACACCTCGTAGTAGGCACCGTGGATGAAGACTTCGCAGTCGAAAGCCTGCGCGGCGATATCATTCTTCTTGGAAACACTTCGTGGCGCATTCGCCGCGTGCAATCCGGCTCCGTTTCCGTGGAAGACGCTAAGGGTGCGGCTCCCAGCATTCCTTTCTGGCTGGGTGAAGCTCCTTCGCGCACGATGGAACTTTCCGAGGAGATTGGCGAAGTAAGAAAGAAAATCGACTCGCTCACTGAAGGCGTCTCTTCGGGTTACGTTCGGGGCACTCTTCCACAGGCCGCGGCCGCTGTCGATTGGCTGAAACAGGAATGCGGGCTCGACCGGGCCGGCGCCGAACAGGCTGTTGAATATATTGTCACCGGCCGCGCGGTGTTGCGCACAGTCCCGACGCAAGATACGGTGATCGCGGAAAGATTTTTCGACGAAAGCGGCGGCATGCAGCTTGTGATTCACGCGCCCTTCGGCGGCCGCATCAACAAAGCTTGGGGGCTGGCACTCAGGAAACGATTCTGCCGCTCGTTCAATTTCGAGTTGCAGGCCGCGGCCACCGACAACGGACTAAATATCTCTCTGAGCGACCAGCACAGTTTTCCACTCGCCGATGTGTTTCACTTTCTGCAGTCTGCCACCGTCGAACCTTTGCTTGAACAGGCTGTGCTGGCGTCGCCGATCTTCACCACCCGCTGGCGCTGGGTTGCCGGCCGCGCCCTTGCGCTGCTTCGTTTCATGGGCGGGAAAAAAGTTCCGCCGCAAATTCAGCGTATGCGGTCCGAGGACCTTCTGGCCGGCGTGTTTCCGGAAGCTCTGGCCTGCCAGGAAAACATTGAAGGCGAGATTATCATTCCTGATCATCCGTTGGCGCGCGAGACGATGAAGGAAGCTCTTACGGAAGCAATGGACGTCGAGGGCCTGAAGAATGTCTTGGATCGAATAGCTTCTGGAGCAATCCGCTGCATCGCCGTGGAGACCCCGGTTCCTTCGCAATTTTCTCATGAGATTCTTAATGCGAATCCCTATGCATATCTCGATGACGCCCCGCTCGAAGAACGCCGCGCCCGGGCGGTGGAAATGCGCCGCATGTTGCCGGAGGCTGTGCTTTCCGAAATTGGCCGACTGGATCCGGCAGCGATTGCGCAAATCCGTGAAGAAGCGTGGCCCGACTTGCGCGATGCGGACGAACTCCATGACGTGCTGCAAACTCTGATCGCAATTCCGCAGCCTCAGATTTCAAATTCGAATTCGTTTGGGACAAACGGCCCGGGCGGGACGCCGGCGTTACAACAGCTTGCAGATAAATCCGCTGCGCAGTGGATGGAATATTTCGCTTTATTAAATCAGGCCCACCGCGCCGCTAGAGCTTTCGTTGGCGAGCGGGTTTACTGGGTCGCGGCAGAAAAGACTTCTACATTTGCGGCGCTGTTTCCCGAGGCGCGTATGGATTCTGCGCTTCCGGAAATCGAAGCTCGTAACGTTTCGCGAGAAGATGCGTTATTCGCGTCTGTCACTGGATGGATAGCCCACGTTGGCCCGATCACTGCCGCGGCTTTGAGTGATTTCCTGGGCTTCGCCATTTCCGACGTCGACAAAACTTTCCTACGGCTGGAATCCGCCGGGTCCATCTTGCGTGGGCACTTCACGGACGGTTCGAGCGAAGAAACAGAGTGGTGCGAACGCCGCCTGCTCGCGCGGATTCACAAAATGACGCTCGGAGCACTTCGCAGCCAGATTCAACCAGCGACCGCGGCGCAATTCATGCGTTGGCTGCTGCGATGGCAGCATGTTGCGCCTAGCAGCCAAGTCCTCGGAGAGCGGGGCACTTTGGAAGTTTTGCAGCAGTTGCAGGGTTACGAAGCGCCTGCCAACGCATGGGAGCGGCAAATCCTTAGCAGACGAATCGCGGACTACGATCCGCAAGCTCTCGATCGGCTCTGCCTCACCGGAGCGGTGGGCTGGGGCCGCCTTTCGCCGCATCCTGCAACCTACGAAGATCAAAACAGCATCGGCCGTCGCGTAATTCCCACCAGTGTGGCTCCCATCGCGTTTTTCGTGCGTGAGGATTCAGACTGGATGATTCCGCAGCATCCGGACGGAGAGACCCAGGATCCTCGCGCCCTGAGTCAGAATGCGCGCGATGCGCTGGGCTATCTTCGCCAGCGAGGAGCTTCCTTTTTTGCAGATCTCGTACGCGGCACGGGGAAATTGAAATCGGAGATGGAAACCGCCCTGTGGGAACTTGTCACGGCTGGAATGATCACGGCAGACGGCTTCGACAATATTCGCGCGTTGATCGATCCCAAGCGCCGCTCCGGACAAGGACGCGGCCACAACTCGCGCCCGCGCCACAGCGTTGGCCGCTGGTCATTGCTATACGCTCAGGAAACTCCCGATCGCGCCCGCATCGCCGACTCCACATGCTGGATGCTCCTCAAGCGCTACGGAGTGGTTTTTCGCGAAGTCGTTGCGCGTGAAACGATTGTTCCGCGCTGGCGGGAACTGCTCATTGCTTTCCGCCGTCTGGAAGATCGAGGTGAAGTTCGAGGTGGCCGTTTTGTTAGTGGATTCATGGGAGAGCAATTCGCACTGCCCATGGCCGTAGAATCTCTCCGCGCAATGCGCAAGAGCGAACCTGTTGGTGAAACTGTCACGATTTCAGCGGCCGATCCCTTGAATCTCGTGGGCATTCTAGTGCCGGGCGATCGCGTTTCCGCTATCTCCGGAAAAACCGTCACGTTCCGAGACGGAGTGGCGCTAGAGACAGACGACGCGGCAGCCCAATTCACAAATTCCATCGCCGTCTAAATCCCGGAATCGCGGCGTTTAGACGGGACTCGCGACGAAATGAAAAAGAAAGCGACAAAAGTTCTTTCCGCAGGTAGAGTCCGCATCGGCATTTCGGGCTGGAGATATATTCCTTGGCGCCGAGTTTTTTATCCTGAGAAATTGACGCAGAAAAAAGAGCTCGCCTACGCCTCCGGAATGTTTCGATCGATTGAAATCAACGGCACGTTTTATTCGTTGCAGCGGCCCGAATATTTCGAGGCGTGGGCTGGCGAAACGCCTGCCGATTTCGTTTTCTCCGTAAAAGGGCCAAAGTTCATCACTCACGTTCGCCGCCTCGCGGATGTCGAAACGCCAATGTCCAACTTCATGGCTTCCGGCATTCTGTGCCTCGGCCCTAAGCTCGGACCCATTCTGTGGCAGCTCCCGCCCAATTTTAGTTTCGATGCGGAGAAGCTGAAAACATTTCTTAAAATCCTTCCACACGACACGGAATCAGCCTGCGAGCTGGCCCGGCATCATGACAAATTCTTGAAGGGCAGGGCCGCGGTGAAATCGGACGCCAAGCGCCCGCTTCGTCATGCGATCGAGGTCCGGCATTCCAGTTTTGCTGTACCGGAATTCATCGAAATGCTGCGCGCTTACGATGTCGCGCTCGTCTGTGCCGACACCGTCGAATGGCCAAGAATGATGGACCTCACTTCGGATTTCATGTATTGCCGCCTACACGGCTCGGAAGTTCTGTACGCCAGCGGCTACTCGGATGAGGCGCTGGACCAATGGGCCGTTCGCGTGAGCGACTGGGCGCGCGGCGCGGAGCCCGCCGAGGCCGAACGCGTTATACAGAGTTGCGGTCCGAAACTTCCCACCCGCGATGTTTTCGTCTATTTCGACAATGACGTAAAGGTGCGGGCGCCTTTCGACGCGAAGAGCTTGACTGAACGCGTTGACAAATTGCTCGCGCACTAAACCAACCGCAACACATCGCACGGCAAAAACCCACAAATGTGGTGCCCAAGAGAGGACTCGAACCTCCACTCCCTTGCGGGAACTAGCTCCTGAAGCTAGCGCGTCTGCCAATTCCGCCACTTGGGCAATTCCTGCGGCAAAACAACGAGGCGCAACCATATTGCCGCGTGCCCCATAGTTTGTCAACGAAGCACACTTATCGGTTGGATATCTTGACCCCCAGCACGTATGACGCTTAGAGTAGTCGGACCGGCCCGGGAATTCAGTAGGGGGTAAAATTATGGCAACCGCCCGCGCGATGATTGAGCGCCGCCGCGCCAGTCGCGTCTTGATCCGCATACCCGTAAAGGTTTTCAGCGATGGCACCCAAGGTCAGGGTCTGGACATGCCTGCCGAAGCGATCGCCGTCAGCCGCTTTGGGGCTTTGTTGCGGGCTCCTTTTTCTCCCACGCTTGGCTCGCGTATTGAGGTTTTGAACGGAATGTCTCAGGAAACCGAGGAATTTCGCGTGGTTCGGGTGAGAGATGCTAGCGACGGCATCTTCGAACTGGGTATCGAGATCCTATATCCCGCGCGAAACTTTTGGGGCGTGCACTTTCCCGACGAATGCTGTACCGCCTGACCTTCACCGTCACGGATAATGCTATAATCCCGCCAATATCACCTCAAACTGGGGCTCGCCTGGCCGGGTCATTCTTCGTATGGTCTTCGATGCCGGCGGGCAGGGAGGGGAGCATGGAGCCGATTGGAACCACGCTTTTCACTTTGCTGGTCGTTTGGGCAGTGATTACCGCCGCGCTCATCTGCATGCTGATCTATCGCGGTACCCTCGAGACCCATGAGGAAGATCAAATCTTCCTCGACAAAGCTGGGGACTCCATGGCCCAAGAGCAGCGTCTCATCGTCGCACGGATTGAGAGACTGGGCCTGCCAATCAAGCTGTTAATCACAGCTTCGGTTTTGCTGCTCCTGATCATCGCCGGGCTCTGGCTCTGGCAGGGATTCAAAAATTTCTGAGCGGATCAGCGGTCAAACCAGCATCTGCCAGCCGTGAGCCAAGAAATTGCGTTTACTGATGTTTCTACGGTTTTGGCCCCGGCTGAGGAGTCGGCATCACTGGCGGTTGCGTTGAAGGCTGTGGCTGGGGTGACGCGGAGTAATCGCAGACCGGCGCTGTATGATTGTGGACGATCACCCAGTCATCACCCACCTTGTTGAGCACCAGCGTCGTTTGTCCACGTAACGCGTATGGCTTGCCGTTCAAGACCGAGCTGAATTCCCACTGATACTCCGCCCAGGCCACATCCGCATGCACGAAGATGTACGTATTCCGCCGGATAAGCTGGACTGCGGGGAACGCCTTGCGCTGCTGCTGATACCCGGCCAGGTAATTCGGCCAGCCTACAATCGGCGGCCCATAAGTTCCGCTGACAAATGTCGCGTTGTCTGAATAATATTTATGCATGGCCTCGACATCTCCGGCCTGAAAAGCCCCCAGCATCTCCCCAATGTCGTGATCGATTTGATCGGAAGCAGGAAGCGGTATTGCGGGCATCGGCGAAGTGTTGTCAGGCTTCTTGTTCTTGGTTTTTTGTGCCCATGCTCCTGTGGACACGGGCAATATTACGAGGATGGCGGCGAGGACTCGCAATCCATACCGTAAATTCCCTGGAGAACTAATCTGCGTTTTCCACATCGACATTTTAGTGCGTCTCCCTCATTTTTCTTTCCAACCGGCGCCTCGGAGAATATCACGAAGGGAAAACCAAGCGTGGGTGAGACCTTGGAGCATGTGCTCAATAGCGAGGGCCGCTGCAGCGGAAATCGCCCCGAGCGAGGAATGCGCGGTCACTCAACAATGGTGTCGCAGCCCACCCGGAATCCGTAATCTGCGTACTGAAACTCGGGAGGAATACTTGACCGCGCTGCGCAGCGCGACACCTTGGTAAAATGCCGCCAAGAACCGCCTCGTGACGCTCGTCGTGCAGGCCCCGAATGTTTTGCTGCGGCAGGTGACGCGCACCCCGCTGGGCCTTGAGGATTCCGTTCCGGCGACAGTCGATAATAATCCGCGTCAAACCAGTCCGCGCACCATTCGTGAACGTTTCCGCCAATATCGTAAAGTCCGTAGGCGTTGAACTCCGCGCGCCCTACCGGTTCTGGACCTGTTTTCCAACGCGCCGCATAATTCTCAAGGGATTCCGGTGGGTCGTCACCCCAGGGAAATTGTTTCTCTTCAAGACCGCCGCGCGCTGCATATTCCCACTCCGCTTCCGTAGGCAAGCGAAAGCGCCGCTGCGTTATCGCGCTGAGCCATTCGCAATACGAGACGGAGTCAAACCAGGAAGGCGCCACCACGGGCTGCAAAGGATTGAAGAAATTGGGATCGTCCCAATGTAAAGGTTTGCGGTGGTGCGTGGCGGAGAGGAATTGCGCATACTCGGCGTTTGTCACTTGGCACGCGCCCAGCTCGAACGCATCTACCCAAACACGGTGCACTGGCCGTTCGTTATCCTGGCCCACACCGCTGCCCATCAAGAACCAGCCTGCGGGAATCTGGACCACGCGAGGAGCGGCAAATTCTGCGCACCCGTACAAGTCCGCTGAGATCGGGTCAGTCTTTTGCGGCTGCATGTGGCGTTTGGCTCAGCAGATTGACGAATAGGCGGTAGGCACCCGTCACTCCCGCCGGAAGCTCGCGAAAAAACGACAAGCCGGTGTAAATGTAGAGACCTTTTCCGACCCGGGCGGACACCAGCGCTCCGGTGACCTCCGCCTCGTTGAAATCTTTTAGTCCAAGTAGGGCTTGGTAGCGCGGATCGAAGGTGCCCCAGAAATATAAGCCGCGCTCCTGTTCCCATCCCTGAAAATCGGCGAGCGAAATTTTGTTCGGCGAGGTCAGCAACGGGCTGTCCGGCACAAGAAACCTTACTGGAGAATTTGGATCGGTCACACGTGCAACTTTGTCGCCCATCTTCGCGGGAAACGGTGCGGGCAGCTCTTTGTCCCACGCGAAATCGCGCTGATATTGAACCAAAAGCGTTCCGCCTCGGTCCACATAGTCCAGCAGGCGCTGATTCGCGCGCAACAAATCGGGACGCAACTCGTAAGCGCGGATGCCCACCGTGATCGCGTCGTACTGGCTCAAATCGCCGAAGGCCAACGCGACCTCATCGAGCAAATCCACCTGAATTCCAAGCTCGCGCAGAATTTCTGGAAGTGGATCATTTTCCGCGGCGATGTAACCCACTCGCAGATTAGGCGGGACGTTCAGATCGAGCACATGCACAGTCGCGTCGGCAGGCTCACTCCAATTGTGGGTCGAAAGCGTTGGAATCGGCTCAAGCGATGTTCGAAACGTCTCAGCGCCAATCTTCGCGTAGGGATGCAGCGCATAGGCCCCCGGCGACGTCCGGGCCGGCGGCGCTACAATAAAACGGATCAATTGGTCGCCGGTGGTTGCAAAATCCAGGGGTGCAATCGATTGCGCGTTCCATCCTCCCGGCGCATCCACTCCGACGTCAACCTTTTCGGGTTTTGTTCCGTGGTAGCGGATGCGCGCGAGTAACTTCACCGGCTCAGACGCGCGTTGTACTGGAACCATTACCTGCTGCGGCTCGACCGTCAGCGTCACCGCCGGAACAAGATCGAGCGGATAGGTTGCGATGCCCGTCGTAGTTGCCTGCACAGATTCCACCGGCTTTTCGATCGTAAAGCGATAGGAACTCCACACTACCGTTAGCGCCACACGCACGAGAGGAGGCGGAAACGGCAAAATAGCATCCTCGGGGGAACTTGGCGCTTTCGCATCTCCTGGAATCGTCACGTTGAAGCGCTCGCTGTCGCTGCCATGCTTGGTTTCCTCTTTTGTGGTAGTCCAGCCTGGCGGCACTTGCAGACCCCCGCTTGCATCTAGCGTCCACTTCACCGGTACGATCGGCTCGCCGCCGAATGTCACATCCACGGAAAAACTTTTCCCAGCCACGAGCTCATGGTGGTCTGCCTGCACTTCGAACGGAATCGCGACATCTTCCGCCAGCGCGTGATCGATCCGCTCGCTCACGCGTTGCAATTCCCACAGCGCGGACGCAGTTTCATCGTTGGCGCGGTTTGCCATCGCATTTTTTGAAATTTCGTTTCTCAAGCTACCAATTTCCAACCCTGCCTGGGCCAGCGAAGTGGCGGCATCGGTCCGTGCCAGAGAACGTGCGGCCACAAGCGCAGCCTTTAAATCCGCGTCCGTAGCAGCCAGCCGTGTGGCCATAGCCGCTTGCAGCGAAGGGAATCGTGCGCTGAGCGACGTGAGGGGTTCCGCTAAAAGTTTGGCGTCGAATTTTCTGGAAGCGCCTTTCTCATTTTCCGCAACCAGATAAATAGGCCGCCGGAAAAACGCGTTGCCGAAGAACGCCGGCGTCCCCTGTGAACGGTGTTGCGCATGCCCTTCCATCCCCATTTCTGTATAGCTTTTTCCCCACAGCGGAGAAACAGAATTAACCGGCAACTCGACTGCCTCAGGGGAATTGTCTCGCGCCAGCCGGACCTCCAGGGTTACTTTCCATGGAACCAGCCCCTCGGAAATTTGCTTCGGGAACATTTTCGGATCGGCTGCCGCGGCCACCGCTTGTGGCGTCAGTATTCCGCTCGCTTGATGCTGTCCGTGTCCGGAATGCACTCCGCCCCAGCCGTTGATCACTACTTGCGGGCGGTACGTGCGAATGGCCCGGACCATGTCTTCCAGCGCGATGTTGTCCCAAATTTTCATCGTCTGGTCAGCGCTTTTCGAAAAACCGAAATCAGGCGCGCGCGTGAAAAATTGATGCACGCCATAGTGCTCTCCGGCCGCGAGCAATTCTTCCGTGCGAATCACTCCTAGCTCGTCGCCCTGCTCCGGGCCGATGGCGTTCTGGCCTCCTTGGCCGCGCGTGAGCGTCAGCAATCCCACGTCCGCGTTCAGTCCGCGCGAAAGATAGGTCAGCAGGCTCGACCATTCATCGTCCGGATGCGCTGTCACAAAAAGGATTCGCGTAGTCACTCGCGATTTATTGATGGCCTCGACGGTATCGGCGAGCGACTGCGCAGCCACTCGCGGAACTGCGGATATCACTGCCAAACCCGCCAAAATGATTGCGGGCCAAATTGTTTGCCACCGCTTCATCGAACAGCCTCCTGAAACGGCCACTGGCGCAAAAGTCGCGCTCGCCCGAGATATACAAGGATACCCGCTGCCATGGCTACAAGCGAGGCAAGCATTGGTGTTCGCCCCGTCGATATAAAAATCGCAATCCAGCCCGCGATTGCGATCACTACCGGCACGGGATACAGCCACATTCGAAAAGGCCAACGCTCGGCCTTCCATCGCCGATGCAGCAACATCAGGCCAACAGCTTGACCAACAAATTGGATGAGACACCGCATCGCCAGAATGGCGCGAATTACGGAGAAAAGATTAAAAAACAAGCAGATGACGATTGACGCCCCGCCCAGCGCCAGCAATGATACGTAAGGAAAGCGCTTCGTTGGGTGCAAGCGCGCGAAAATGGAAAAGAAATTTCCGTCCAGCGCCGCCGCGTATGGCACGCGCGAATATCCCAGCATAGCTGAAAAAATCGAGCCGAACGCCAAAACCAGTATCAGCGACGTCGCGAACGTGGCCCAGTGCATCCCGAATGTCCTTTCCACAAACAAGCTCACCACGAAACCAGAGTTCTGCGCCTCTTGCCACGGAATCACGCTCAAAATACTCGTCTGCATCAGAAAATAAAGAATTGCGATCCCGAAAATCGAAAAGAAAATCGCTCGCGGAATGTTCCTCCCGGGGTCCTTCATTTCTCCGCCTAGATTGCAGACGTTGTAATACCCCAGATAGCTGTACACGGTTTGCACCGACGCATGACCCAGCCCCGCAAAAAAAATCCAAGAAAAACTCCAGGCGCCGGCGGGGTAGGTAAACACCCGGCTCGCATTAAAATGTGTCGCTCCGCCGTAAATCAGCCACAAAATTGTCCCTAGTACGATCACCCAAAGCACCGTGGAAATCTTCCCAATCGTCGTGATACGCCGGTAAAGGAGCGCTACGGCGATCACAATCAGCAACAGCGCGACTACTCGGTTGTAATTCGCGAGCACCCCGCCAGCTCGCCCTGCATTCGCGTTCAGCCATGACATAACAGCCGGAATCTTAGCCGTGAGATATTTTGAATAGTCCGCGAAACCCAGCGCGCCGGAGGATATGCTGAGCGGCGCCTGAAAAAGCGTCTGCCAAATAAATAGAAACGACACCAGTCGTCCCCAGCGATTCGCTCCGTAGGCTTCCCGCAGAAAAACGTAGCTTCCCCCGGCCTGCGGCATCGCTGCGCCCAGCTCCGCCCATACGCATCCATCTACCGCCGCAAGCCCTGCGCCCACCACCCACGCCAAAATGCATTGCGGGCCGCCCATCGCGCGAATGATGAATGGGATCACGATGAACGGCCCGATGCCCACCATAAACGTCATGTTGAGCGACGTGGCCTCGATTAAACCCAGTCCACGGTCTAGTTTTTCCGGATCATTCATGGCGGTCAGTGTTTGGAACGGCTTCTGCGAACACTCGAAGACGGCAAAGCATAACAAGTTTCCGCCGTTTGCGTCCGCATCCTTCGTGATATACGTTATTGAGCACTACTAACCGGTTGATTGAAGAAAATAAAATGAAGATCGCGCGCGTGACACGGCCGGCCATCCCAATAATTGCCATATTTGTCGCCGTCTCGGCCTTAACGATTCCCGTTTGCGCAGGAGGTCTCACACTGCCTCCCGAAGCGACGCAAGCTATGGCTCAGATATATGACGGCGATCCCGACGGCGCAATTGCCACCGCGCAAAAGCTCCAGGTTTCGTTGCCGGATCACCCGCTGGGTTTCATCCTCGAGGCTGAGGCCGAATGGTGGAAAACGTTCTGCGCCTCCTCGGAAATTAAATACGGGATGGTGGATGCATGGAAACGCGGAAAGAAATCGGAAGACGAAGCTTACTTCGCGTTAGCCGACAAAGCGATCGAATTGGCTCAGGCGCATATCGCCCGCTTTGAAACCGCGGAAATGCATCTCTACGCCGGTGCCGGCTACGCGCTCAAAGCCCGGCTTTTTGGACTGCGAGGCGAACATCGTGCCGTAGCTCACGCGGGCGTGTCTGCGCGATCGGAATTTCTTCGTGCACTGGAACTCGATCCCGAAATGGCAGACGCAACCGCAGGTATCGGCCTTTACAACTATTACGTAGATTCGCTTTCGTCGATCGTGAAGATGCTCAGCGTTTTTATGGGTATTCCCGGTGGAAACAAGCAAGAAGGCATCCGGCAAATGCAAATCGGGATGGATCGCGGCGTGCTGTTGTCGGTGGACACGCGCTTTTATCTCGCCAAAAATCTCCGCAGGTACGATCAGCAGTACGAACAAGCCCTCACCGTGGGCGAGCCGCTCGTTGCACGATATCCGAGCAATCCAGTCTATCTTTTGCTGCTCGGCAACCTCAATGCAGAATTATCGCGCAACGATAAGGCTGCTGAATATTTTCACGCTGTCCTGAAACTGCCGGCAATCCAATCCGCTTGCGAAGCTCCTCCCAGCGCTCCTGCTTCCAACTGCATGCCTTGTTTCGTGCGTGCTCGCGACATCGCCAATTCATTTCTTGCTTCGCTTCCCTAGCGCGGATTGCCCGAGGCGCGGTTCGGCTTCGCCCCAATCTGGCTCATCAGCAGAGTCGAAACACATCCCGATACAAACGCCGCGCCCCAAAGCACCTGCGGCCCGCGGCTTTCGAGTAGCGTCGCACCGAGCCACGGCCCCAGCGAAAATCCCAAGCTAAACGACATGGTGTAAAGCCCCATGTACTCGCCGCGTCTTCCTGCGGGCGCGATTTCTGCAGCATACGCCGCGCTGCTAGGTATCAGAATTATCTCGCCAAAGGTCCACACAGCCACCGCCGCGAAGATTCCTGATGGCCCTTTGGCCAGTGCGAACGACCCGAAGCCGATCGCGTAGAGAAGTGCGCCGAGCGTCAGCGTCCGCCGGTGTGACCAGTGGGCCATCGCGCTGTTCAGCGGAACTTCCAGCGCGACGATCATCAGCGTGTTAAGGGTGAACACGGTGCCGTAAAACGATTCTGGGAGCCGCAGATAGCGCACTAGAAAGAGCGGCAGGGTCGAGGTCAACTGAAAGAATACGAGCTGTGCGGGAATCAGCGCTGCGAGAAAATAAAGCATTCGGCGGCTTCGGAAAGCGCGCAAGTCCGCAGCAGGGTGCGGCGCGGCCAGCAGCGCAGGTCCTTCCGCCTCGATTTCGCGTCCAAGGTCTTCAGGATCGTCCCATTCCAGCTCACTAGCCTTTGTGCGCCGCGTTCCTGGCCAAGCGAACATAAGAACCAATCCAGCCAGAATCGACGTCACGCCGTCCGCAAAAAATAAGAATCGAAATGAGTACAGCGCCAGGAATCCGCCGATCGCCGGACCCACGCTCATGCCAAGATTCACCGCCAGACGGCTGNNGGCTTCACCAGATCGGAAACCAACGCGAGGCTCGGTGGCCTCACCGATTCGTTCAGAATGGCGAATACAAACGTGATGGCCAGAATCGAGGCAAAACTGTGTGCCAGCGGAAATAAAAACAACACGAAGCCGGAGAGAAGAAGCGAGCAACGCATCACGAACAGAGGACCCAGACGGTCGCTGAGCCGTCCCGCGATGGGCATAGTCAGGAGCGCGGCTATTCCGTACACCGTGAGCGCAAGCGCGGCGTGCGATATGGTAATTGTCAGGACCCGAGTCAGGTACAGCACGAGAAACGGCAGAACCATCGTGCCGCAGCGGTTCACCAGAGTCGCTGCGAACAGAATCCAGATTTCTCGGGGAAGTTCTCGCAGGCCGCGCCAGGGATTCATCGGGATTTCTTCGCAGATGGAGCCCGGTGGGCCTCATCCATTTCAGACGCGCGCAGCTTCTTCCTGTTCGAAGGCGTGATATGAGGATCGCACCAGCGGCCCAGCTTCCACATGCTTGAAACCCATTGCTTCGCCCAGCCGCTTGTACTCGGCAAATTCATCCGGATGTACGTACCGCTCGATCGGCAAATGCTCCGCCGTCGGTTGCAAATACTGTCCCAGCGTCAGAATGTGCGTTCCTTGCGCGGCGATTTCTTGCATCGCCCGAAGCACTTCTTCGCGTGTTTCGCCCAAGCCCAGCATCATCCCGGTTTTGGTCGCGACTTCAGGCATCATTTGCCCGGCCCGGCGCAATAGTTCAAGCGACCGTTCGTACACCGCGCCCTTTCGCACCGTTCGATAAAGCCGAGGCACCGTCTCCATATTGTGGTTCAGAACATCGGGATGCGCCGCCATCACTGTCTCCAGCGCCTGCCAATCGCCGCGAAAATCCGGAATCAGCACTTCGACCCTGCATCCCGGCACGCGCTCGCGGATTCTGGTGATGGTGCGTGCAAAAATTGCCGCTCCACCGTCTGCCTGGTCATCGCGGTTCACGGAAGTCACCACTGCGTAACGCAACCCCATCCGCTCCACAGCTTCGGCCACTCGCTCCGGCTCGTCCTCCTCAGGTGGGCCTAGGGGCTTTCCACTTGGTACCGCGCAGAATCCGCACGCTCGCGTGCAGATGTTGCCAAGAATCATGAATGTCGCCGTGCGATGCTCCCAGCATTCACCCATATTCGGGCAACGAGCGCTCTCGCATACCGTGTGCAGGTCGAGTGTGCGCATGATCCGCTTGAGTTCCTGATAATTCGTTCCGCCAAAGTACTTCACGCGCAACCAGGACGGCCGCGGATGCACTGACGGCGGCGGCGTGGCATTGTTTGGCAGTATGGTGAATGGAGTCGCCATTGGCTTAAATTCGAAAGCTATTCTACGCGGCCCAAACCATCGAAACAACCTCGGCGCGGACTCAACGATTCTTGTGGAACGATCGGCAGGTAGACTTATGAAGAAAGACTCATGCGTGCCGTAGGTTGAGCTCTTTGCTTAGGACAAGCGATTGTAAAGGCGCCACCTGCCTGTATCAAATCGTTCACATGGCCAAGCGCTCATCTGTTGTATATTTACAACATGGGAAAATAATTTCCGCCAGAAAGCCTCGTAACCTACTGATTACAAGGATGTAAAATGAACTCACAGTGGATACCGAATTGTTAGTACAATTGTGATCGTACTCGGATGCCTTATCAACTGACAATCCAACGACCGTTCGAAATTGACGGCGTCGGACTACACACTGCCGTTCGTAGCCACCTCCGATTTGTACCCGCTCCTGCGGACACCGGCATCGTTTTCCGCCGCGTGGACCTAGACGGATTTGAGATTGAAGCCCACGTTCGCAACGTAGCGCGCGTCAGTTACGCCACCAGCCTGATGAAACAAGGCGTGCTGCTCTCCACCGTCGAACACGTCCTGGCAGCGCTCTACTCTTGCGGCGTTGATAACGTCTACGTTGAGCTGGACGCGCTCGAGCTTCCTATCCTCGACGGCTCGTCGCAGCCCTACATCGATCTTCTGGCCCGCGCTGGAACGCGCACTCTCCGCCGCCGCCGGCGCTATATCCGCGTCACCAAGCCGTTGGAATTTTCTGACGGCGATCGCCGCATAGGAATTTATCCATCTGAGGAATTTCGGGTGCATTGCTTCGTGGATTACGCGCACCCTGCCGTCGGCCCTCAAGAAGTGGAAATGATCGTGGATCGCGAATCCTTCAGCCGCGAACTTGCCCGGGCACGTACTTTTGGCTTTATGAAGGATTTTCCGGGATTACAAGCAATGGGTTTGATTCGCGGGGGCTCGGTTGAAAACGCCATCGTTCTCGACGATGACAGCATACTCAACGGCCCGCTGCGTTTTCCTGATGAATTCGGCCGCCATAAGGCACTCGATCTGATTGGCGACCTCGCCCTGGTGGGGCGCCCGCTGAAAGCGCGCATCGTAGCGCATAAGGCCGGCCACGCGTTGCACACGCAACTCGTCACCCGCCTTCTAGCCGATCACTCTCTGTGGACCGAAACTACCGAAGGCCATGCCTCAGCCTCCGCGCCCGAAACTGCTGCTGTTTCTGATTCGATCTCCGCATTGTCCTGATACGATTCCAATGGGCTCAGGCTGATCCTGCGGCCGGCCCAATATTGTTCTTCGATCGTCGTCTCCGCTGCATAATTTCAAAGTGTTCCGCTGTTTCGATTGCTAAAGCTGCGAGAGGAAGCGACAATATCGGCGAGATGATCGCAAAAGACACCGCAATCGTACTGCTGGCTGCCGGCAAAGGGACGCGCATGCGTTCCGAGCTGGCGAAAGTCCTGCATCGCGCCGGGGGACTCCCGCTCGTCGAGCACGTCGTGCGCGCTTGCCTGCCACTCAAACCAGCGCAGTTGCTTGTTGTCGTAGGAAACCAAGCGAAGGAAGTAAGCGCCGTCGTTACCGAGCTTGGCGCGCAAACAGTTCTGCAGCAGCCGCAGCGCGGCACAGGGCACGCCATGCAGGTCGCGCGTCGCGCGATTCGCAGAAGCGCGAAGCTGGCGCTTGTCGTTCCGGGCGATGCTCCGCTTCTGCGGACAGAAACTCTTGCAGCGCTCCTCGACACGCATCGTCGCGGTGAAGCTGCCGCAACGATCCTAACTGCCGAGCTCGATGATCCCACCGAGTACGGCCGCGTCTTGCGCGATTCCGAAGGCCGCGTGCAAGCCATCGTCGAGGAAAAAGCCGCTACGCCGGAGCAACGCGCCATCCGCGAAGTAAATTCCAGCATTTATTGCTTCACGCTCTCAAAACTTTGGCCCTGCCTGAACGCGCTACGCCCGGAAAATGCTCATCGCGAGCTCTATCTCACCGACGTGATCGGGCTCCTACGCCAGCGTAACGAACGCGTCCTCGCTTATGTTGCCCCGGACTCCCGGGAAATTCTCGGCTGCAACACACGCGCTGCGTTGGCCTACGTGGATCGTATTTTCCGCGCGCGTAAAGCCGCAGAATTGATGGACTCCGGCGTCACAATTTACCTTCCGGAAACTGTGGTCATCGATCCGGAAGTCACTGCCGGCTCTGACACGCTAGTCGAGCCTGGCGTCCAGCTTCTCGGCAAAACACGCATCGGCGCGCGCTGCAAGATTCAAACCGGCAGCGTTCTCCGCGATACCCGGGTGGATGACGATGCCGTCATCGGCCCCCATTCCATTCTCGATTCCAGCCGCGTGGGCCTTAAAGCCGAAGTAGGGCCATTCTCGCGTTTGCGTCCCGGCGCAGATATTCGTGCCGGGGCCCGCGTTGGGAATTTTGTGGAAGTAAAGAATGCGGTGCTGCATGAAGGCGCGAAAGCTTTGCACTTGAGCTACCTCGGCGATGCTTCCATCGGCAGCAAAGCGAATATCGGCGCCGGCACTATCACTTGCAATTACGACGGCGTGGCGAAGCATCAGACGAAAATCGGCAACGGCGTATTCATCGGCAGCGATACTGCGCTCGTAGCTCCCGTCCGTGTAGGCCACGGAGCGTATGTCGCCGCCGGATCAACGATCACGGAGAACGTCCCCGCTGATGCGCTGGCCCTCGCTCGCGGCCGCCAGGTCAACAAGCCCGGCTGGGCCGCCGCCCGCCGCAAGGAAATCGCGCGCGCCTCAAAGGCAGAACCCCGAAAGCGCGGCCGGAAATCATCGCGTCCTAGCAAACCACGCCGCCGGGCAAAATCAAAATCTCGCCGATAGGTCTCGCCTCAATTTAAAAGTCGCAGTTTCAAATGTGCTAGAATTACTTCATGAAATTCGGCGTGGTCCAATTTCCCGGCTCTAATTGCGACGACGACGCCTACCACGCAATCGGGTCGATCATCGGCCAGCCGGTTGAATTTATCTGGCATCAATCCGAAAAGGTTTCCGGGTTTGACGCCATTATTCTTCCGGGCGGCTTTGCCTACGGCGATTATCTCCGCACCGGAGCGATCGCGCGTTTTTCTCCGGTCATGAAAGCGGTTGATCGGTTTGCGCGTTCCGGCGGGTTGGTTCTTGGCATTTGCAACGGTTTTCAGATTCTCCTTGAGGCCGGACTTCTGCCCGGCGCGATGATGCGCAATAAGGGCCTTCGGTATCTTTGCCGCCAAGTTCACATCCGCGTGGAATCCACGGACACGCCCTTTACCTGCGCGGCGCACCGCGGGCAAGTTTTGATGGCCCCGATTGCCCACAATGACGGAAACTATTTTTGCGAGCCTGCCACACTCGCCGAACTCGAACGCAACGACCAGATTATTTTTCGTTACGTCACACCCGACGAGCACGATGCTGCTGAAAATGATCGCGATGCGAATCCAAATGGCTCGCTGGCCGCCATCGCCGGAATCTGCAATCGCGAGCGGAACGTGGTCGGCTTGATGCCCCATCCGGAACGCGCTGTAGAATCTCCGCTCGGTTCCGCCGATGGTCTCGTCATTTTCCGCTCGATGGTCGCAAGCCTCGCGCGCCGCGCGTCCGTTCCCGCGTGACGCACGCCGATCTTTTCACCGATCGCTATTCTCCGTTCGTCCATGCGGCTCGGATTTCAAGCTCTTGCTCGAGGGTTAATTTGCTGGGACAATCCGTTCAGAAACGGGCAATTTTTAGTTCGAAAATCGCGAAACGCGCGGCGTCTTTTGGCCAAAAGTAAAATGATCGACACTGAAATCAAAGTAACGCCGCAAATCGCTTCCGAACACGGCCTCACGCCCGAAGAATACGCCCGCATCCAGAAAATCCTCGGACGCGATCCCAACTTCACCGAGCTCGGTATCTTCAGCGTGATGTGGAGTGAGCATTGCTCGTACAAATCCAGCCGCGTGCACCTGAAGCGCCTTCCCACCGAAGGAAAGTATGTGGTGCAAGGGCCGGGAGAGAACGCCGGAGTTGTGGACATTGGCGACGGGCTCTGCGCCGTCTTTAAGATCGAGTCGCACAATCATCCCAGCTTCGTCGAACCATTTCAGGGTGCAGCTACCGGCGTCGGTGGAATCTTGCGTGATATTTTCACCATGGGCGCGCGGCCGATCGCGGTGCTGGATTCCCTGCGTTTCGGGCCGATCGCACCCGGACCGGGCGCGGGAAATGCAACTGCCGAGGAAATCGCGCGTAACCGCCGCACCCTGGACGGCGTGATTCGCGGAATCGGATTTTACGGAAATTGTTTCGGCGTTCCCACCGTCGGCGGCGAAGTGGTCTTCGAGCCGAGCTACTCGAACAATCCGCTAGTGAACGCGCTGGCACTCGGCATCGCGCGACGCGAGGAATTGTTTTTTGCCCGAGCGCGGGGCGTTGGAAATCCTGTGATCTATGCCGGAGCGAAAACGGGGCGGGATGGAATTCACGGCGCTTCGCTGCTTGCTTCCGCGGAATTCAGCGAGGAATCGCAGCAGAAACGCCCCAACGTCCAAGTCGGCGATCCGTTCATGGAAAAGCTTCTGCTCGAAGCCTGCTTGGAAGCCATGCGCACCGGCGCCGTCGTCGCGATTCAAGATATGGGCGCAGCCGGCCTCACCAGCTCAAGCTCCGAGATGGCTTCGCGCGGCGGCCTGGGAATTGAAATTGACCTCGCGCGCGTGCCCCAGCGCGAAACGGGAATGACTCCGTATGAAATCATGCTCAGCGAATCGCAGGAGCGCATGTTGCTAGTCGCCGAGCGCGGGCGCGAGCGCGAAGTGTTCGAGGTCTTTCAGAAATGGGGGCTCGACGCAGTCGAAGTCGGCCGCGTCACCTCCGACGGCAAGCTTCGCATTTTGGATCATGGCCGCTTGGCAGCCGAAATTCCCGCGCACGCGATCGCGGAAGAGGGACCGCGTTACGAGCGGCCCATTGCAAAGCCGCGGGCTAGTGCTCCACAGGCAAAAATGGGGCTTCTAGAATTCGCGCCAAAAGGGTCGGATCTGACCGAAGATTTTCGACGGCTGCTCGCTTCGCCCACAATCGCTTCGAAATATTGGATCACCGAGCAGTACGACTCAATGGTGCGCACAAACACGCGCTTCGGTCCAGGCTCCGGCGACGCCGCCGTGCTTCGCCTGAAAGAAACCAAGCGGGCGCTCGCACTTGCGACCGACGGCAATGGCCGCTGGTGTTTTCTCGCTCCGCGCCTGGGCGCGATGCACGCTGTTGCAGAAGCCGCGCGCAACGTCGCGTGCGCCGGCGCGCGACCGATTGCCGCCACGAATTGCCTGAATTTCGGCAATCCCGAGAAGCCCGAAGTGATGTGGCAGTTCTCGGAGGCGATTGACGGAATTTCCGAAGCCTGCCGCGCGCTCGACATTCCCATCACTGGCGGCAACGTCAGTTTCTACAACGAAACTCTCGGCAAGCCGATTTACCCAACCCCCGTTCTGGGCGTGCTCGGCTTGCTAGAAGACGCTGAATGCGCTCTCGGTTCCGGCTTCCGCAAGGAGGGCGACGCGATCCTGCTGCTGGAAGGAAGGAGCCAGGAAGCCAACCTGAAGGCAGCCGCTGAAGATGCATTGAACGAGTTATCGTCGAGTGAATACGCGAAAACGATTCATGGAGTTGTCGCCGGGACGCCTCCGGCAATAGATCTCGCTGCTGAAAAGCGGCTCGTTGAATGCCTGGTTAAGCTCGCCAGCGCGAAAATAATTCTCTCCGCGCACGATATCAGCGACGGGGGCCTTGCTGTTACTCTCGCGGAATCCTGCTTCAGCAGTGAAGGACTTTCTGCTGAAATCGCACTCGATTTCGATACGGCGAACGAAGCTGCCGAATTCGCGCTTTTCGGCGAGCGCGGCGCGCGTGTTGTGGTATCAGTCGCCTCCTCTTCGCTTGCTAGCGTCCGTGCGGTTGCGGCACAATATAACGTCAATGTTCAGCCAATTGGTACAGTCTCGCGCGGTGAGTTTCGCATCCAATATAAAGGCACGCCGGTAATCCACGGGGATATCGATTCATTTCGCAAAATTTGGGCAGGCCGTATCGAGAGCGCCATTGAGGCCCGATGAGACAGGCATGAGCCGCCTAATACAAATCGACGACGATCACTTCCACGATCATTGCGGTGTCTTCGGGATATTCGGCCATCCCGAAGCTGCGAAGATGGCCTATCTCGGCCTCTACGCGCTCCAACATCGCGGACAAGAATCCGCCGGCATCGCTTCCACCGATGGCGCGAATGTTCACGTGCACAAAAGCCTTGGCCACGTGCAGGAGATTTTCACGCCCGACGTGATTGCGCAGCTTCCCGGCCCGGCGGCTATCGGCCACACGCGATATTCCACCGCCGGCGACACATCGCTGATGAACGCGCAGCCTGTGGTAATCGATTGCAATAAAGGCAAGCTGGCCTTGGGCCACAACGGCAACTTGACGAATGCGCTGGAAGTTCGGCGCAGGCTCGAGCACCGCGGCTCCATTTTCCAATCCACCAGCGATACGGAAGTGATCGTTCATCTGATCGCTCGCAGTTCCGCGCGAAATCTTTCCGGAGCGATTGCCGACGCTCTCAATCAAGTGGAAGGGGCTTACTCGCTGCTGTTGCTGACGCGCGATGAAATCTACGCGATTCGCGACCCTCGCGGCTTTCGCCCTCTGTGTCTCGGCCGGCTAAATGGAGCGTGGGTGGCTGCATCGGAAACTTGCGCGTTCGATTTGATTGATGCTGAATACGTTCGTGAGGTGGAACCGGGCGAAATGGTGCGAATTTCCCGCAGCGGTATCGAATCGATTCGCTTCGCGCCCGAAAAACCGCATCAGTATTGCATTTTCGAGCACGTTTACTTCTCGCGGCCCGACAGCGTGGTTTTCGGGCGTCCGGTGAACGAAAGCCGCGAACGCCTGGGGCGGTTGCTAGCCCAAGAGCATCCGGCGCAAGCTGAACTCGTCACGCCCGTGCCGGATTCCGGCGTGCCTGCCGCGATCGGATATGCGGCGGAATCGGGAATTCCGTTTCAAATGGGGCTGATTCGCAATCACTACATCGGCCGCACCTTCATCGAACCGGAACAGGCCATTCGCGATTTTGGCGTGAAGCTGAAACTCAATCCCGTCCGTCGAATGCTTGAGGGTAAACGCGTGGTTCTCGTGGATGATTCCATTGTGCGCGGCACCACCAGCCGAAAGATCGTGCGCCTGATGCGCGAAGCAGGCGCCACCGAGGTGCACGTGCGCATCAGCTGTCCGCCCACAATTTCGCCTTGTTACTATGGCGTGGACACGCCGCGGCGCGAGGAATTGATCGGCGCGAACAATTCCGTCGAACAGATTCGCCAATTCCTTGGCGCGGATTCGCTCGGTTATCTCTCGCTCAAATCTATGCGCGCCGCCGTGGAAGATGCGGAAGGAAAATTCTGCACGTCGTGCTACACCGGCAGCTACCCGACTGAACTGGTGCAACTCGAAGTGGAGGCTCATCGTGAAAGCTGACGTAGATACAGAAGCCGTGTTCCCGGACGACGTCCGGGAAGAAAAGCCAAAGGAGCTCACGGCGGGCGACCGCATCTGGCACGAAGTGATTTCGTGGTTCTGGGTAATTCTCGCGTTTCTTTTTATCGAGGGCACGCTGGTGCAGGCGCGTGTGATTCCGAGCGGCTCCATGGAAAAAACAGTCCTGATTGGCGACCATCTGATTGTCAGCCGTATCGGTTACGATGCCGGAATCCCTTTCACGAACATTCATGTTCCGCTGTGGCGCAATCCGAAGCGGCAGCAAATTATCGTTTTTCGCGCGCCGCTACCGGAGCAGGGCTTTCCCGATTTCATCAAGCGCACAATCGGGTTGCCGGGCGACACGATCGAAATCAAGCAAGGCGTCGTTTACATCAACGGGACCGCCCTGGCCGAGCCATACCGCCCGGACCCGCCCAACGCGCTCGAAAATCGAGGGCCTTACAAGGTTCCGGCCGGCGATTACTTCATGATGGGCGACAACCGGGAAAATTCTTACGACAGCCGCTACTGGGGTTTCGTTCCGCGCGAAAATATTATCGGCACGCCGCTTATGATTTACATGTCCATCGACGCTCCGGAAGAAGTTTGGGAGCCCGGACACATCGGCGAACGCTTTGAAACGTACCTCAACGCCGTCATCCATCCGAGCGAAGTGCGCTGGAAGCGCCTGTTTCATATTTTCTAAATCTATTTTGCCTCCTTCAGGAAGCAGATTCTTTTCATGCGCTATTCCGATGCTGGAGTAAATATCTCGATCGCCGACGGCGTCAAACGGCGGATCGCCGCAATGGCCGGGAAAACATTTCGCCGCGGCGTGCTGGCGCCGGTCGGCGGCTTTGGCGCGCTCTTTCAACTTGACCGCAAGCGCTGGCGCGATCCGATTCTCGTGGCTAGCGCGGACGGCGTGGGCACCAAGTTGAAAATTGCATTCGCCACGGGAATTCACTCCACCGTGGGCGCCGACATCCTGAATCATTGTGTGAACGACATTCTCACGCAGGGCGCCGAGCCGCTGTTTTTTCTCGATTATCTCGCGATGGGCAAAATGGACGCGCGCGTGGTCGAACAGGTGATCGAGGGCATGAGCCGCGCAGCCAGGAAAGCGGGCTGCGCTCTGATTGGCGGCGAAACCGCGGAGATGCCCGGTTTCTATGCGCCGGGAGAATACGATCTCGCCGGGTTCATAGTCGGGGCCGTGGAGCGGAAAAAACAGCTCGACGTGCGGCGCGTGAAGCCGGGCGACCTGCTGCTGGCACTGCCCTCCAGCGGACTGCATACCAACGGGTATTCTCTGGCTCGCAAACTTGTGTTCGGAGTCGCCAAGCTCGGTCCAAATGCATACGTGGCAGATGTTGGAAACAAAATAGGCGCGGAGCTTCTGAAGCCTCACCGCGCGTACTGGCCCCTTCTGAAAAACATTCTCGCGCGAGGCTGGGTTTCTTCCATGGCCCACATCACCGGCGGCGGGATCACCGGAAATCTGCCGCGCGCTCTTCCCACAAATGTTCAGGCCGTCGTCGAACTCCATCAATGGCCGGTGCTTCCTATATTTAGTTATCTCGCGCGCTTGGGCAAAATCGAGCGGGACGAGCTGCTGCAGACTTTTAATTTGGGCGTGGGAATGATTCTGGTGGTGCCGGCAAAGCATATCTCGCGCGTGGAAACAGAGTTGCGGCGACGCCGTGAAAAGTTCTATTTGATCGGCCGCATCGAACATGCGCGGCGTGGAAAACCGAGAGTGAACTATTCCGGCACGCTAGCGTTGTAGCACCGAAATCTGTAGGCGGAATCTGCCGTAGCTATTGTCCGGTTGTCGATGGCAACCTTCCACGAATCATCGGCTTGCTTCTTCCAAGCGTTCACTTACCTGTTCTTCTGAGCATGGTCGTTTCGCCTGCTCGCATAACTGTGCTAATTTCGGGCCTGCATGAAGAAACGCATAGGGGTGTTACTTTCAGGGCGCGGCTCGAATTTCGAAGCGTTGGCAGGGAGCGTTGCGGCCGGACGCATCCCGAACGCTGAAATCGCTATCGCGTTGAGCAACCGCGAAGATGCGCGGGGAATCGAGAAGGCTCGCGCATTTGGAATTGAAGCACGAATTATTTCGTCCAGAGGCCTGGAACGAGAGGCCTACGATAAACTGGTGGTCGCGGCGCTGCAGGAAAAGCGCGTGGATCTGGTTTGCCTGGCGGGTTACATGCGGTTGCTTTCGCCGCAATTCGTTGCCGCGTTTCGCAATCGCATTCTAAATATTCACCCATCCCTGCTGCCCGCGTTTCCCGGGCTGGAAGCGCAGCGGCAGGCGCTGGAACACGGCGCTAAGTTTTCCGGCTGCACCGTGCATTTTGTGGATGAGAATCTGGATGCGGGCCCCATCGTACTGCAGGCGTGCGTTCCGATTGAAGATAACGACACGCCGGAAACGCTGGCCGAGCGGATTCTGCGCGAGGAGCACCGTATTTACACAGAGGCGGTGCGCATCGTCCTCGAAGAGAGATTCCGAGTCGAGGGCCGCCGCGTCTTGATCCTTCCTGAAAAAGGATGGGAGAAAAAATAGTGCCTTCCGTGAAATTCAAACCGGTTCAAGAGCAGTTCTCGTACCTGCAAAAGGGCGCGGCGGAAATCATCCGCGAGGACGAGCTCAAGGCCAAGCTCGAGAAGTCCGTCAAAGAACAGAAGCCCCTGCGAGTGTATCTCGGAGTGGATCCAACGGCACCAGACATCCACCTGGGCCACACCGTGGTGCTCCGCAAGCTCAAACAATTTCAGGATATGGGCCACACGGCAGTTTTCCTGATCGGCGATTTTTCAGCGATGATTGGCGACCCGACAGGCCAATCCGAAACGCGGCCGCCGCTGGCGCGCGAACAAGTGGACGCGAACGCGAAGACTTATCTCGAACAAGTGTTCAAGATCCTGGACAAGAAGAAGACGGAGGTACGCTACAACAGCGAGTGGCTGGGGAAACTTTCGAGTTCTGACATCGTTCAGCTCTGCGGGAAATACCGCCTTGCCCGCATGCTCGAGCGCGAGGATTTTCGTTCGCGCCTCGAAAAAAACCTGCCGATCTCCGTCCACGAGCTGCTCTATCCGCTGCTAACTGCTTACGATGCCGTGGCGCTCAAATCCGACGTGGAACTCGGCGCCACCGAACAGAAATTCAATCTACTGGTGCACCGGGACATTCAGCGCGAATACGGTCTGACGGGTGAAGTTGTGCTTACCATGCCGATCCTCGTGGGCCTCGATGGCGAGCGCAAGATGTCGAAGAGCCTGGGCAACTACATCGGCATCACCGAAGCTCCGGATCAGATGTTCGGCAAGCTGATGTCGATCTCGGACAAACTGATGTGGTCCTACTACGAGCTGCTCACGGATTTCACTTCCCCCGTGATTGTGCGGCTTCAAGAGGAAGTTAATATGGGCGTGCTGCATCCCATGGACGCAAAGATGCAACTTGCGCACACGATTGTGGCCGGCTTTCACGGCGAAGAAGCCGCCAAAGAAGCTGCTGACGAATTCCGACTGGTCTATCGCGACCGAAAAGCTCCTACAGATTTGCCGGAAATGAAGTTGGCCTGGGGCACGCGGCCGCTGTTCGCGGTTCTGACAGAAACGCAATTGGCCACCTCAAGAAGCGAGGCCGAGCGGCTGATCAAACAGGGCGCCGTGGAGGTAAACGGTCAAGTCGAGAAAGATGTGAAACGCACGATTGTTTTGAATCCCGGCGACCTGCTGGCGCTGCGAGTGGGCAAGAAGCGATTCCTTCGCGTTGTGGGAGTTTGAAATTCAACGGCGCTCGGCAAGGTGCTGCAGCCTGTCGAGCCAGGAACGGTCACGCGCGGCGACTCCGTGGCGCGTGAAAAGTCGATCGATAACATTACCGATGCGGCCGGGCATTTCGTATTGGTCAAGCATCGTTAACCGCGTTGTATCCCCCCGAGGCTGAAACTCCCAGCGCTGCTTTCCGCGCACTCCGTAGGAATCCTGAAACTGCCACTCGAAAACGTGTTCCCATTGATACTCAGTGATCACGACAGTCAATGCGACTTCGCGATTGCCGAGCCGGCCGGTGATGCGCACTTTTTGGCCGGCCGCAAAATCCGATGCTCCGCCCTGCACTTCAAAACAACTGTTCATCTCGGTGCCGTACCAGAGCACCATGCGTTGTGGAACGAAGAAAACAAAAATCTCTTTCGGAGGAACTGCGAACTCGCGGACAAACTCAAGATTGGCCATCGAAGGATCTAAAGGTATCTCACAAGGGGAAATCTTAGAGAACTTCCACAAGGACGAGCGACACATCGTCGGTCGCCGGGCCGTCGCGCCACTCGGCGACGAGATCGAGAATTCCCTGCTTCATTTGCTTAAACGGAAGCAGCGAAGTTTCGCGCACAATTTTTTGCACGCCTTCCACCCCGAGCATATCGCCGCTCGAATTGAAAACGTCCGTAATCCCGTCGGTATAGAGCACGATGCGGTCTCCTGCTTCCAGGGTTACGTAGAGAGTCGCTTCCGTGCCCACAGCATCCGGAAGCGCGCCCAAAACCATGCTGCGGGATTCCAGCAGTCGTGGCTCGGCTCCGGCGTGCGCGATCATACCGGGAGGATGGCCTGCTCCAGCAAAGAGCAAGCGTCGGCCAGCCCGATCCAGTTGCGCTGCGGCAATGGTGAAAAAGAAAACGGAACTCCCAATATTGTGCATGACGAAACGATTCAACTGGCGAAGCATCGTCGCAAGCGGCGCGCCGTTGCGAAGCTGAGTCATCGTTTCAGCATAAATGCGGTTGGCAACCAGCGCGGACCCGATGCCGTGCCCAGAAACGTCGCAGACTAAAAGGTTCAGAGAATCATGGTTCAAAGGCGTCACCAAACCGAAGTCGCCTCCGATCGTACGTACGGGATGGTAATACGTCTCCACATGCACACTTCCCCAAACGAGCGACTTGGGCGCAAGGCTTTGCTGCACACGCGCAGCCAGCACGAGATCTTCTTCAATTTCTTTTTGGCGCTCTTCGAGCTGCTTGTTGGCCGTGCGAAGGCTTTCTTCGGCGCGCTTCTGGTCTGAGATATCGGTGAATGTGACGATTGCGAAGCGGCGGCCGTCCGGATCTTCCACAGACCTCGCGCTGACGATGACGGGGAGCCGGCTGCCGTCGTGGCGCGGCAATACGAACTCAAAACGGTTATGTCCTGCCTGCATACCTCGTTGTCTCTGATTGTTGAGTGTTTCGGTTTCCTCCGGAGTGAAAAACCTATCGAAGTTCGAGCCGATAAACTCGCTACGCGGAATTCCGGTCATTTCCTCGAAATTTGCGTTGGCGAAGATGATTTGCGGACAATCGTCCGCAATGATCACGCCTTCATTCAGCGTCTCAAGGATACCTTCGATTTGCGCCAACCACTCGGGCGGTTCAAATTCCACGAAATCCCCTTTGCGAGTATCTTACCGAAACATCCTAAAACCACCAACGCGTCCATGCTCTTCGCGGGAAGCCGTGAGTAACTCGTCTCAATCATCTGATTCCCCGCCCGGTGCCTAAGCTGCAAAGATTTATGAAGTAAAGTAAGGTAATAAGACGTACCACAAAGAGGACGTGCGTTTGCAGAATTTCAAGTCTGTCGGCATGCACGACAAGCCATCTACTAACGGAAAGCGAGTTCCCCCCGGGCCGAGAGGATTGCCGCTCGTGGGCATGGCGTTGCAGGTGCTGCACGATCCGCTGGGAACGCTGCAACGGATCGCCCGCGAGTACGGCGACATCGTCAGGATACCGATCGGCCCTGATAGCCGCATCTTGCTGAATCATCCGGACTACATCGCGCAAGTGAACGTGATTCAGCAGAGCAAGTTCCATAAGAGCAAGCTCACCAAAGATGTGACCGGGCGTTTGCTGGGCGAAGGCTTGCTGATCAGCGAAGGAGATTTCTGGAGGCGCCAGCGACGGCTGGCGCAGCCCGCATTTCATCGTAGCCGCATCAACGAGTACGCCTCGACCATGGTGGAAAGCGCGGAGACGCAAATCCGCAAGTGGGGTGATGGCGAAGAACGCGATATCGCGCAAGAAATGACGGCGCTCACCCTGGAGACCGCTGTGCGCACTCTTTTCGGCACTACGTTGCCCGGGGAAGCACGGCAAGTGGGACGCTCGCTGGACTTTCTGGTGCGCTACTCGCTGCGGAAGGCGCGTTGGCCCATCAAAGTGCCGGAAAGCTGGCCCACGCCCGCGAACCGCCGCGCCGAACGCGAGACAAAATTTCTAGACTCGCTGGTGTACAGGATTATCGATGAGCGAAAGCGCCTGGGAAATATCGGCGAGCACAAGGATTTGCTCTCGCTGCTGATGTCGGCGATGGACGAAGACGGTAGCCAGATGACCGCGAAGCAGCTTCGCGATGAAACGATGACTTTGTTTCTCGCGGGGCATGAAACGACGGCGCTGACGCTTTCGTGGGCCTGGTACCTGCTGAGCAAAAATCCCGCCGCCGAAGTCCAGCTGCACGAAGAGCTTCGGGATGTTCTCGGCGGGCGAGCGCCGGCCATCGGGGACCTCGGGCGGCTGCCGTATTTGCTGGCAGTGGTGAACGAAGTGCTGCGGCTGTATCCGCCCGCGTATATTTTGGCGCGGACTTCCATCGCGCCGTCCACGATTGGCGGGTACGATTTTCCGGCCGGCTCGACGATCATCATGTCTCAATGGGTAATGCAACGGGACGCGCGCTTCTTCGACGATCCGGAAGCATTTCGCCCGGAGCGCTGGCTCGACGGCCTCGAGGACCGGCTGCCGGCGGGCGCGTATTTTCCATTCGGCGACGGGCCGCGGCGGTGCATCGGCCAGAATTTTGCGTTGATGGAAGCAGTGCTGGTGATCGCGACGATCGCGCAGAAGTTCCAGCTTCAACTCGTAGCAGGCCAGAAGATTGTGCCGGAGCCGCTGGTGACGCTGCGCCCGCGAAACGGAATTCGCATGAGGATCGACGCGCGGCGCTAACGCCCTCCACCACGCAACGAGGAATCATTTTACGAACTCGCCGGTTCCGCCATGGGCCCAAGGATTATAGGTAAGCGAAAAAATGATGCGGTCGGGAATGGGCGGATGCGAATAAAACAGAAACACGTCCACGGGATCCGGCTCGGGATCGGAGAGATCCACTTCGCCCAGAACCTGAAACGATTGCGCTGCGGTCTGGCCTGAGTCCGGCGTAAGGCCGTGGGTGACTTCCAAGCCGTACTGGTCCGCCTGATGCTCGACGTACCGGCTGAAAGCGTTATTGATGGGCCCGGAGATAAAACCAAAGATGGAGAGCAGGAGCAAAAGCGCAGGAAACGAGGCCCAATCGTTCAAGCCGCGAATTCCCCAACGGCTGCCCCAGCGCGCGAGAACCCAGCCAATCGTGCGATAGCCGAGGTAGAAAACAATAAAAAGCATCACGAACGCGAAGGCCAGACCTTTCCAGATGTGCTCGAGAACGTAGTGCCCCATCTCGTGTCCGGCGACGAAGACAATCTGCGGCGTGGTCATCTTGGCAATGGTGGTATCCCAAACCACGATTCGCTTGGACGCGCCGAGTCCCGTGACGTACGCGTTCAGCCCTGTGGTCTTTTCGCCCGCGCCCATCCAGAACATCCGCTCCGGCGGAATCGTTTGCCCGGCGCGCTGCACCATTTGCTCCAGGCTCGCCGTCAGGCCCGGGTCCTTCACCGCAAGCGGCTCGAATTTGTGGAACATGGGGTCCACAACCAGCGGCTGAAGAAAAACAAGGAGGACCGCAATAGGCAAAGAAATCAGCCAGAAATAAAACCACCAACGGCGCGGGCTGCGTCGAATCACGCGGTAAAGTATCGAAATGAGAAAAATTCCAAGAGCAATGGAAAGGAACTGGCCCTTGGTCCAATCCCAGGCCCACGAACCCCATCCCTGCACGGAGATTCCAAACTTTCGCTCGACCCAGTTTTCATAAATGTCGGCGGGCAAGCCCAGGATGCTGGCGGTTAAAAGGAACAGCGGCACAAAAACGATGGCTTGCGGTAAATGCTTGGACGAGAATTTCTCCGCCCAGTTGCGATATTTCGGCGCGAGCCTGAGTTGCAGGATGAGCCACAAGACGAAGAGTCCGTAAACGAAGCTGATCAAGGCGAACCGGAAATGGATGCGGCTCAGGTCCCGCGTCTTTTTGTAGGTTTCAGGAGGAAGCGTGTACGCAGTCACCTTTTTTCCGGTTGGCTGCGGTGTCGCGGCTGGAGAAGACGGCGCCTGAGCGTTGGAAGCTGGCACGCCATATTGCGGCGCAACGGATGCGGACGGCTGGAGAGGGTGGGCGGCGAGAGTTGAGCTGAAGACTAGCGATACTCCCAAGATTGCGAGAAGAACCAAAACCGCTCTCAATTTGTAGCTCGCCAAGTTTATTGTCCTCTTTTCGCCGCGTGCAATTCTAGAACCGGTTAGAAATGTCTCCGTGGTTTGTTTTGAGTGAGTTACAGACGTTTCTGAATGTGAGGCAGAACCGGTTAGAAATGCGGTTGAGCAGGCAGATCCTTCGCGAAAAGCGCTCCGGGCCGCTCGCGAAACACGACCTTGGCAAGCAAGCTGACATGCAGTCCTGGCCCCGGATAAAAGTGTCGCGGTTGTTTGTTTTGAGTGAGTTACAGCCATTTCTCATGATTATGCACTTGACAAAAGTTAGGCTTATTGCGATAATCAATCATTGTGAGTCTCAACCCTCAATGTTTCTTAGGCTTAGCTGATGCGGCAGAGGCACGAATAGCCGCCCGCAAGTCCCTTTTGATGGATGCGACCAGTTTCCTAGTCGGCACCCGTTTTAGCATGTTCTTTCTTCCCTTTTCCATGCGAGGCACCCTATGAACCTAGTTGATATAAATACCATGTTTGCGACCGATGCAAAGTGCCGCGAGTTGCTTGTCCGATTGCGCTGGCCCGAAGGCCCGCAATGCTTGCGCTGCAAGATGCCAGTTGTAGAACTTGAGACCGAGAAGCAAATTTTCTACTGTAAGGATTGCGACTACCAATTCACCGTTACGGCTGGAACGATTTTCAATGACAGCCATCTGCCGCTGAATAAATGGTTCATCGCTGTTCTGCTTCTCTGTGAAGCGAAGAAAGGTATGTCCGCTTGCCAAGTTCAACGCACGCTCGGAATCGGAAGCTACCGAACGGCATGGTATCTCTGCCATAGAATCCGCGCGGCGATGGTAGAAGTCAACAGGCCGATGCTCAGCGGCAAAGTCGAAATGGATGAAACCTACGTCGGCGGTAAGAATTGGTGGCAGGGAAAGGAAGCGAAGAACGATAACAAGGAAGTCGTCATTGGAATCCGTCAGCGTGGCGGCGATCTCCGCTTCTTTCATGCCAGCGATGCAAAGAGCGGAACCCTCGAAAAGTACATCCGTGAGAATATCAGCGAAGATGTCGATATTCTTTTCACGGACGATTGGAAGGCATACCGGAGCGCGGCGAAGCATCTGCGGAAAGATGGAAGGCACAAGACGATTCGCCACAAACTCCGCGTCTATGCCAAGGGCGACACTTACACGAGCACGGTCGAATCCGCATTCTCTCTCTTGAAGCGCGGCATTATGGGCACGTGGCATAAAATCAGCGCGAAGCATCTCCAAGCCTACTGCGAAGAAATGACCTTTCGATTCAATCGCCGCAAGAATTCCGATTTGTTTATTGATACTTTGCGGCACATGGTCACGGCTTCGACTCTCACATACGAAAAACTAACGGCCTAAGGTAAAGATTTAGCGGCTACCCGGTGTCAAACTTTCCAAACTGTCCCTACTTCGTGAATTCCTTAATGGTTTCCTGTGCGAGGTTTTGGGCATTGATCATGCATGTTATTGCATCAGTGCCGGAATCTTGGCATTTTTCGGACCACGCGGATGTTTCGTTGGTGCATGCTTCGACCACCAAGTGCGCGGCTTTTTCCTCGTCATTCTCGGAAGACAACTGCCTAAAATATATAATTTCCGGGTGAAGCGGACTCGGCATTTCAAACGCGTGCTTTCCATTGATCGTTTCCCGAAAGCAGTCAGTTAGTAATTTATCGACATTCGCAGAAGGCAACGAAGATGGCGATGTTAGTTTGCGATTCTCGAAATCATCAGGGCGTGGCGAGACTACAACGGCCATAATAATTAGAACCACCACAAGAACAAACGCCACACCTAGCATTGCTTTCATAACTCCCGTCATTTCGTAACCCTTAAACTTTTCAAGTGCGATCCTTTGCTCAGCGGATTAAGTTTGTCCGGGTCGTGCTCAATCTCTACTCCGTCGTTGGTCACGGTGATTGCATGCCACGTAGGCCACTTCAAATAGAGCGCCCCCATCTGATGCAAATCCCAAGAAGCTTTCCCAGTTTTCATCGCGCGGTCGATGTGTTGGCGGTGCGTAAAAGCCGTGTGTTCGGAAAACTCGCGCAAGAGAGAACGCATCTTCCGCATATCGACACTAGTATCGGACAGAGCCAAAAAAATCCTGTTAATCTCGCACTCGTAGTCGCGAAGCCGTTCTTCTATGGCCGCAACATACTCGGCGTCCTCCATCTCCATGCGTCCACCACCTGCAATCAATACTTGGGTTTTACCACTGACATTAGCAACGGTGTTTTTTGCAATTCCTAATAAGTGCACGGAGAGCAAAACAGCCTCAGCCAGTGGCATATTTTCCCGATACAACTTCTTTAGGGCGGATTTGCAAAGAGGACCCTCGATACCTATTACTGCATTACCTGATTTCGGCTCATATAATTTTGTTGCTCTCGTTTGCCAGAAAATTACATCGTCGGAAGACCAATGTTGAGCAAAAATAAGAAATGCAATCTGTTTGTGACTCGACTTAGCCGCGAACATCCGAACGTCTTCCCTGTAGAAATCTCGCAACACACATTCGATTCTTTTCTTTAGGTCTGAAAAGTTTTGAGGTTTGGTTTCTTCGATCTCGTCCTTTACCGACGTTATGAATCCCTCGATTAGTTCGGAGAGTCCCGCACCACCTATCCCAAGCTGCCATTCCATCGTGTACACTTCATAAATCTTTTCTACCCAATTTTTGTTATCGAGGCGGCTTTCTTCACCATCGGCGGCCATAACAAGACCGCTTTGGGCGCGGAAGCCTCCAATATAAGTCATAGCGGCATCCCTCTTCGGGAACGTGTCGTGAGGTCGAATCCACACACTACACCCCTATTCCACTTTTGTGAAGTGCATAATCTTCCCATTTCTATATATTGGGCTGTGCCGGATAGAAATGCGGCCGGGAAGCGCGAAATTGAAGGCTTAGTTGTGGCGGGAAGCTTCCGTCGTGAATGCACTCCCTTCGATGCCGCTCAGGGTGAATTCTTTGTAACTCAGAGGATAGAGGAATGCCGTCGGGATTCATGGGATCTATAAGTGGAAAGTTTGAGATTACGGGCGGGCAAAGTGCCGGAATTCCGACTTGGTGAAGCACTCGACGATATTCTATTTTAATCACGAGAAACGCTAGCACGTGGTTCGGCGAAATTCAAGGGAGTGCATGTTGTGAGCATAACTCTACGAAGCGGCTCTATTCCCATTTTTGGGGAACGAGTTGATCTTGAAGAGGTGGTTCGGTACCGAAAGCTTCTGATAAAGCCCGGGAGTGGCTTGCGCAGCTTGACCGAAACCGCCGAGCGAATGCCTGCGCGGGTGAAGCAGCGCAAGCGGTAGAGGAACGAATTGGAATTTCTTTTTTGGAGGGGATAAATCCCCTCCCTTCCCGAACATCCTTCGCGTACACCGCTCCCGTCCGCGCAACTATAGCGATTGAAACTATTTCCATGGCAGTTGCGTTAGTCCTGGTAGATTCTCAATCGCGCGAGGATGGCGATGTGGAAGGAGAGGGCGGTTCATGAAACTTGTGATTGATGGGGTGAGCAAGCAGTATGCGGGGAAGGTGTGGGGGTTGCGGGATTTGCGGCTGGAGCTGAGGCCGGGGGTGGTGGGGCTGCTGGGCCCTAACGGCGCGGGGAAATCGACGCTGATGCGGATTATTGCGACGGTGACGCGTGCGTCGGCTGGACGCGTTATGTGGAACGATGCGGACATCGCGCAGGCTCCCGACACATTGCGATCCGTGCTGGGATACTTGCCGCAGGATTTCGGGGTGTATCCGCATCTGACGGCGCTGGAGTTTCTGGAATACATGGCGGCGGTGAAGGGGCTGGATGCGGCGTCGGCGCGGAAACGGATTGACGAGCTTCTGGCGGTGGTGAATTTGGCGGAGGCGCACGACCGTTCGCTGGGAGGATTTTCCGGAGGAATGAAGCAGCGCGTGGGAATCGCTCAGGCGCTGTTGAACGATCCGGAGCTTTTGATCGTGGACGAGCCAACGGCGGGACTGGATCCCGAAGAGCGCGCTCGATTTCGGAATTTGCTTTCGGAATTGTCCGGCGAGCGAATCGTGATTTTCTCCACGCACATCGTTTCAGACATCGAAGCGATTGCGACGGACATCGCCATACTGGGCGGCGGACGGCTGCTGGCGCATGCAGCGCCGGAAGAATTGTTGCGCGCAGTGGAAGGGAAAGTGTGGGAGTGGGTGATCCCGAGCGCGGAAGTGGCCGCGGCAAAACAAAAATTCTTGATTTCCACGAGCGTGCGGCGGACGGACGGGGTGCACGTTCGAATCGTCGCGGCGGAAAGGCCGGGCGCAGGCGCCGCGCTGGCCGCGCCTACGCTTGAGGATGCTTACCTGTATTGCATTTCGAGCCAGCGAGCGAGCGTGGCGGCATGAACGGCACCGGGGCAAGCAGCGGCAGGATTCTCTACCAGCTCGCTCGCGCGGATTTCCTGGAACGCGTGCGGCGCTACAGTTTTCTTTTTACCATGGGGATTTCTCTCTACCTGGGATACGCAGCCGCCACGGGACGGCTGGTGATGCGCGTGAACGACTCGCGCGGAGTTTTCAATTCCGCATGGATTGGCGGGCTGATGGCGCTGGTTTCCACCACGTTTCTAACGCTGGCCGGATTTTACGTGGTGAAGAACACGATCGAGCGCGACCGTTCGACGCGCGTGGGCGAGATTCTGGCTTCCACGCCAATGTCGAAAATGATGTACGTGATGGGCAAGGCGATCAGCAACTTTGTGGTGCTCACGGCGATGATCGTGATTCTTCCAATTTCCGGAATTATCATGCAGTTCTGGCATGGGGAGGATTCACATGTGGAACTTTGGAAGCTGCTGGCGCCTTTTCTGTTGATCGCGTTGCCTGCCATGGCCGTGGTTGCCGCAATTGCTGTTTTATTCGAGACGATTCCCTGGCTGCGCGGCGGCTTCGGAAATATAGTTTATTTTTTTGTGTGGACGGCGTCATTAGCGGCGCCGATAGGTTCAGTTGAAAAGCAGGGTGTGAATCCCCTGGATTGGTCGGGGTTCACGATCATTTGGAGGAGTCTGCGCGCAGTAGCGAAGGGGCCGGGAAATCACAATGGCTTTTCGCTTTCGATTGAATCCAGCTCCGCCGCGAAGGCTGTCTCGACTTTTCAGTGGAATGGAGTTGAGTGGACCCCGAGTCTCGTATTCGCGAGACTCTTTTGGGTGGCCGTCGCTATAGGGCTAACTTTTTTTGCGGCGCTGTTATTCGATCGATTCGATCCATCGAAAGAACGCTGGCGACGCGCTGCTGCGCCTGTAGGTGTCGAAACGTTTGAGAGCGTGGCGGCGCCGCAGATGCCGACTCACGCAGCATCGCTGACACCACTCGCAGCGAGAACGGGCCGACTCAGATTTGGAGCGATACTCGTCGCGGAGCTGCGATTGATGTTAAAAGGGCGGAAATGGTGGTGGTATGTAGTGGCTGGGGGTCTGATTGTCGCTTGTGCGGCGACACCTGACGCGTCGGGGCGCGGGATGCTGTTGGCATGCGCGTGGTTGTGGCCGGTACTGATGTGGTCAAGCATGGGCGTGCGCGAAGTTCGCGACCAAACCAGCCAGCTTCTTTTTTCCGCGCCACACCCGATTGCGCGGCAGCTTCCGGCTGTATGGCTTGCGGGGGTGGTGCTTGCTCTGCTAACTGGCAGCGGATTCGGCGCCCGGGTATTGCTCGGCGGAGATTGGCGCGAATTGTTCGCATGGCTAACGGGCGCGCTTTTTATTCCTACGTTAGCTCTAGCGCTGGGAGTGTGGAGCGGATCGAGCAAGCTTTTCGAAATAGTCTATCTGCTGCTGTGGTACGTCGGGCCAATGCACGCGACCTTGACGCTGGATTTCATGGGCTCGGCGCCCGGAACGGCAGCCACACGCGTTCCTATCATCTATTTCGCGCTGACGGTAGCAATGGCGACAGTTGCGGTTCTTGGTCGGAAGCGCCAATTACAGACTTGAACGCGTTGGCTACGACGTTACCCAATTCAGGCCCAGCGAAGGGGGGCGCAGGGTGATGACTGGAGAAAGGCAGGGTGTCTCTTTGGGTGCGGTGGGGGATGCGAATCGCCAAGAGGGGTCGCAGAGCGGATAGGATGAATGTGTGGCAAGCTGCCGGTGTAGCGGGGAGATGGTCATGAAAATCGCGCTGTGGGGACTGGGAATACTGCTGGTTATGCCGCTGGGCGCTGTCGCGGGGCAGGAACAATCAACGCAGCAATCGCAGGCCGACCCGGTGGCGGAAGCGGCCCGGCGCGCGCGCGAGCAGAAAAAAGATCAGGCTAAAGCCACGCACGTTTGGAACGACGAGAACATCCCGAAGACGAACGGAGTGAGCGTCGTGGGGGAAGACACCGCGGCCGGAGTTGGCGGAGGCGCGAATGGCGCCGGTGGCACCAATCCGGCGACTGGGCCCGCGACTGCGCCGGGTGCCACGCCAGGGCCCGCTGCTGTAGTGGCGGGGCCGGGGGCCCCTGCGGAAAATGCAGCAACCGTTTCCGCCGAGCTAAACTCCGCAAAAGAGCACCTGAAAAGCCTTCAGACGGATCTCGACATCCTGCAACGGAAGTACGTGCTGGACCAGCAGATGTATTTGAGCAAGCCGGAACACGAAAACGACAAAGAAGGCGCCGCCCAGATGCAAGACGAAGAAGATCAAATCGCGGCGAAGCAGCAAGAAGTAGCTGACGCGCAGAAGAAAGTGGACGAACTGCAAGCCAAGCTGACGGCGCTAACGCCGGCGCCGACCCCCAATCCCAACTGAACCGAAGGGCCGAGCGAAAGCGCCAGCCCAGGCAGCCTTCTGTTTTCTCTTTCACCTCGCACGGGGAAAAATCCACGCTGGAAGTTATCCACAAGTAATTGCGTACATTTTTCTTGACACACTAGAAACGCGGGCACACAATTCCGCCAGTTTTACGGGGACGTATTTTTTTTCGGGAGCGACGGGGAATCGAGTTGCTACCGCGCTCTTCGGCGAGCGGAAGTCGAATCTATAGATTTTTCCGTTCGGCCGGGAAAGAAAAAGAGCGGGCGAGACGCCGGCGCCACGAAAAGCGGCACAAACTTCGCACGCCATGAGGTGAAAATGCACCAGCTTCCAGGGTGGACCGTGCAATGTTTGAATCCGGAATGTTCCGCGCGCGGGCACTGGCTGCGGGTGGAAGATACGCCGCAGGAATGTTGCGGCCAATGCGGCGCTCCGCTACACAAAGTGTCGCCGCCGCTCCCGCCGCGTTTTCGAATGCGGACGCGGGCGAGCTACCGGCCGATGGGGCGCAGGCGCTAATATCCCTCGGGGATTTTCCCGCCGGCTGTTCAGTCTTTTAGAAATAAAACTTAAGGCCAAACTGAATAATACGCATTCCGCGATCGGTGGAGATTTGGCCAAACGTGGAGCTGCCGCCGGAATTATCGGGATTCAGGAATTGCGCGTGATTGAAGGCGTTGAAGAATTCAGCGCGGAACTCCAGCAATTTACCTTCGGTGATCTTGGTTTTCTTGGTCAACGAAAGATCAAAATTATTTATGCCCGGCCCGCGAAGTGCGTTGCGAGGAGTCGTGCCGAAAGTAAAGACAGGTACGCCCAAGGGATTGGGTGGGGTAAGAGTACCGCTACTGTTGTACGGCGAAGTGCAATTGAATGAATTGGGATTAAACCAGAAGTTCCCCTCCGTCGAAGTACCTGACGACGGTGCGCCGAGGCAACTAGCAGTGTTGGCGTTGAAGGTTGAAATTGATCGTGGATTCAGATATTTGATGGGTCCGATGAGGTCTGGGCGATCCAAACCGTTGCCTTGCTGGCTTGAGTCGTTGTTCGAGTACAGAGTAAACGGCTGGCCGCCTTGAAACGTGGCGATTCCATTAAATTGCCATCCTTCCGTGGCCTTCCTTACAAATTCGTTCTGAAAGTGGCCAA